>NZ_QPJT01000005.1 GCF_003337415.1 Anaerobacterium chartisolvens
TTATACACTAAAAATATTATTTTTTCAAGTGTTTTTGGAATAAAAAAAGCGCGTATTTGCGCCGATTTCCTGAGTTTTGTATGCTGGTTTCTCCTAAAAAATTATGGTGTTAAAGTCTAAAGACGGGAAAGTGCTGTATACGGGTTCACCCATACACAGCACACATATTTCTAAACCATGTGCAATACAGACGTACATACAAAATCATAAACACCTCCTTGCTATAAAAGGAAAAAGGCTTTATAATAATGTATGTGCGGTACAGCTTGCGTATATTATATCTTCTTTATGCTGGAAGGGCAAGATGTTTTTATACAAAAGTGGAAAAAACTTTATGTAAAATATTTAATAAATTAGAATGGTGAAAAATAGTTAATATAATATGTATGTGAAAAATAAATATGAGGCATAATAAGAAACAGCTTGACATTATATGGTATATGCATTATAATTATATTAAGAGGTTACGAATCCTATCAAAATCGTATTAATAGAGGTTACGAATCCTATCAAAATCGTATTAATAGAGGTTACGAATCCTATCAAAATCGTATTAATAAAATGGACTCGTTAAGGAGTCCATTTTATTTTGCAAAGAGGGGCAAATGGCGATATGGTGGAAAGTTCCAAATGATACTTATTTAAATTATCTGAGAAATAATTATGAAAAAAGAATACCATATTCAGATTACGGAGACGATAAATTCAAACCGTTTTTTTGGGTCTTTGTTTGAGAACGGTGACATGGAATATATATCTCAAGTATCTCATCCTCAAGACAGGCATTTAAAATTAAAACAACAGGTAGATTTTTATAAAATCTATAATCCTGAAGATGGAAGATTGATGTGTGTAATAAATCTAAACTATATGTTTCCAATACATAAGTCTTTGTTAATTGATTTAGAATATAAGAATATAGAAAATTACAGGACATTTACAAGTGATATAGCAAAAAGTAAGTACATTGATTTATTAAATATAGAAATAAAGGCAATTAATAGACTTCCTATTATTACGAGTGCTATAAAGATTTATGAGAATAAATATAGATATCCAAATGATAGGGTATCACAAAGATGTTTTGATTTTAAAAGGTTAGAGCAGGCTTGTATTGAGTATAAAGCATTAAAAGAAAAAATGGAAGCTCAGGAGCAAGCCGCGATTGGGAAAGAAGAAAAAATTTAATTATTGCATATTGCGGAGAATGCTCGTTATAATCATTAGATTAAAAAGATTTTGAACACGTTCTTAGCCCTTAAACAAAAACTTCTACTAAAGGGTCTTAAACATTTCAAATTCCTAAGAATGTCTAATTATTACAAAAAAGTTACATGTGCCTAATATATTGACAGTATATGCAAGTAATGGTATGCTCAGTCATGTACTAAACACTGCAGTAGTTTATAAAAAATAAAAATAATTTACAGAGGTATAATTTATAAAGTTAAAATTTTTAGCAGGAATAGGTGCATTGATTGGTTGTATGATAATATCTTCGGTGTGTGCTTTTGCTGCCTCAAGTACGAGTGGATATTGCGGCAATATCAGGTGTACTGGTTCTTTATCATTTGGTACTAACAGAGCAACTGCGACAACCACGGCAGTATCATCTTCAGTTGCTTGTACTGCTAGTGTTACGTATAAGTATCAATTTGGTTCAATGATTTACGAAGAAAGCGCAGAAAATACTTATCCGTCATCATCAGTAACTGCAACAGCGATTGCTGGTTTAGTACCGGCACAAAATATTAGTGCTATAGGAACACATTATGTTTACGCCAGTGGAAGTACCTGGTACGGATATACAAGTATATGATAATGGCATAATATTGGTTATTTAAGGTTGACACCTCGTTCTTAATGAAACGGGGTGTCAATTTAACCCAAAAACAGGGGGATTGGAATGAAAAGCTTTAAAAACAGCCTTATTATAGCCTACCTGATAATTTGTGTGGCTTTATTGCCGGGATGCGCCGGAAAAAATATAACGGGAAACACATATATAGAGGGACAGGATTTCCAGTACATGTATTTTACGCAGGGGAGGGTTCCAATGATGGCTGAATCTGAAAGCGGGTATTACTTTTTCAGCGGATTTTACCTGTACTATGCGGATAAGAAAACGATGAAGCCTGTTATATTATGCAATAAGCCCAATTGTTTGCATGACGCGGAAACCGACCCTCAAAAGGTTTATAACTGTAATGCTTTTTTTCGAATGGTCAGTCCTTTTTTAGCATACTATGATGGAAGCCTCTATGTTACGTCAACCATATTCGGGAAGGGAAGAGAGGACTATGAGCTTGTGAAGCTGTCGCAGGACGGGACAAGCAGAAAGTCTGTCCTGACATTTGATTCCCAGCCTGGGTCACTGGCGATTCACAGGGGAAAGGTCTATTATGTGCAGAATGTGTATGACAAAAGCCTCCAGTCCTATTATAAAATAAGCGAGTTTGACTTAAAAAAATTTGGTGCAAAGCCCAGAGATATATATGCGGGCAAGCTTGAGGGAGGTCATATTCAGGATCTGAAATGCTATGGAGACAGCCTTTACTTCACCGAATATGCCCACACTGAGAAAATGATAACCACAAGGGCAATGCGCTATGATATTATAACAGGTAAAACTGCAAGGCTTTTTACCGACAACGATATGGAAATAGTATTGGATCCGGAAATTTATGATAATAAGTTATATTACACTATGGAAATCTTGGAGGATGGCGTTGTAAAAGAAGGAGACACTTTTGTTTCCGATTTGAAGGGCGAGAACAGCCGCAAAAGCTTTAGTATAGATAAGGACAGCATCATTTTAGCCGACCGCAAATACTTGTATGCAAATGACAATAGATTTTCGCTTGATGCAAAGCCAAGGGATCAGCAGGCACTCAGGATACTGGACAGGGACGGAAAGTCTGTCGGCAGCATAAAAACAGGCCATATAGATAAGCACTTCTCCGTAATATGCGGGGGGGATTCCCATCTGTTTATTACAACATATACGGAGGACAAATTCCAAATCTTTTACGCTGACAAAAGCGAGTTTGGTACGGGCGAAATAGAATTAAAGCCGTTCTTCGAGATAGAGCAGGAACATGCGAGACCGGGTATAGAGATAATACATTAAGCAAAAAGAGGGAGGAGCTTATGGAGCTTGCAATTAAAAATGTTACCAAATCGTATAAGAATGGCAAAAGGAAGGCCCTTGACGGCTTCAGTGCCGTATTGACCCCCGGGGTATACGGGCTTTTGGGGCCGAACGGTGCGGGAAAGTCAACGCTTATGAATATAATAACCGATAATATAAAGGCCAGTGCGGGGTGCGTGGAGTTTGACGGTACGGATATTATAAAAATGGGAAAGGCCTTCAGGCGCATACTGGGATACATGCCCCAGCATCAGGGAATATATGACGACTTTACTGCAAACCGCTTTTTGTGGTATATGTCGGCCCTGAAGGGACTGAAAAAAAAACAGGCAAAAGACAGGATAGAATATGTGCTTGATCTGGTGAACCTGCGCGGTGACGCGCATAAGAGGCTGGGGGCGTTTTCCGGGGGTATGAAGCAGAGGATACTGATAGCGCAGGCTTTGCTGAACGACCCTAAGGTGCTAATTCTGGACGAGCCGACTGCGGGCTTAGACCCTAAGGAGAGGGTGCGCATACGCAATTTCATAAGCGAGATTGCGCTCGACAAGATAGTCATATTCGCCACGCATGTGGTATCCGATATAGAATACGCCGCAAAGGAGGTTATTTTCCTCAGGCAGGGCAGTCTTATATTACAGGACAGGCCGTCTGACATATTGTCTCAAATGAAGGATAAGGTGTGGCAGGTTCACGTACCTGTTGAAGAATTATGCCGCGTGCAGGAGAAATATACTGTAAGCAGCATCGTAGGTGAGCAGGATGGTATCGCCGCGGTGAAAACAGTGGGAGACCAATGCCCTGAAGGACTTGATTCAAAGCCCGCACTTCCAACCCTTGAGGACATTTACCTTTATATGTTCAAGGACGACGGCGCAATTAACGGCAGCACAGCATCATAGAAAGCGGGGATGGAATTTTGAGCATACTTAAATATGAATTTTACAAGATAATGTGCAAGAAGCTGCTTCTGCTCCTGATCTTGGCATTATTCCTTGTGAACGGCTACATGTATATAAATGAGCATACAAATGACGGAGCCCTGACGCCGGAGGTATATTACAGCTTGGAAAAGGAGTATGCCGGACTGCCGCCGGATCAAGCTGTTTCAAGGCTGGCGCAGGAGGAGGGCGAGCTGTCGGCACTGGGCTTCATCAGGTACTTCAGGTCAAAGGAAATGCAGGAGGAGCTGGTAAAGGAGCAAATCAGCCCTATGCTGGAGCAATTGGAAAAGCCCCTTTCATATGAAGGGCTTATCGCAAAGTATAAAGACAGCAGGTACATGAACGACGGCGAGCTTTTAAATGACTATTGCTATTCTCTTTCTCTGTTGAAGGAGAAACTGCAATACATCAAAGACTATCCCGGCTTTATAGATTCTATGGAGGAAAAAGCCAGAGAAATGCAAAGCGTTTCAATCTTTAATAAGCCCGGAACCTTTTCCTATAGAAATACGGTGAAAACTCCAGGGGATTTTGAGCACTTAAAGGGTATAAAGCTCAAGCCAGGAGACCAAAAGGGAATTGTTACATCTACAAAATTTGGAATGACCGACATTGTCATTATTGCATTGATATTTTTATTATGTATTTATCTTTTCCTGCATGAGAAGGAGAACGGCCTTATCAATCTGATGAAGGCTTGTGAAAATGGGCGCATACCTGTTATTTTATCCAAGCTTGCCGTTCTTGCACTGGCAGCCGCGGCGCTTTCAGCTGTATTTTACGGTAGTGTATTAATACTTGGAAGCAGGCTTTACGGCTTTGGAGATGGTTCCCGCTATGTACAGTCCATGAGCGCCTTCAGGGATTGCAGTCTTTTGCTTACTGTGAAGGAATACATTATTCTTTTTATTTTTACAAAGGTACTTACGGCGGTGCTTACTTCCCTTGTTTTTGCAATGCTTTTTAATGTCCTGTCAAATGCAAAAGCCATATACATAGGGCTGGGACTGTTTATGGGCGCAAGCTATATGTGCTATGCGTTTATCCATCCTGCGTCCTATATTAATGTATTTAAGTATTTAAATATATTTGCATTTTTTAATGTGTTCGGACTGTACGGCGAGTATACAAACATTAATCTTTTCGGGTTTCCCGTAAGCACCGTTTTTGCTTCGCTGCTTGTATTTTTGATAATCTCGCCCACGGCGTGTCTTATAAATATATTTGCGTATTCAAGGCTTTACACCGGCCCGGGAGGTATGCTTGACATGCTTTTAAACAAGCTTTCTTTAAAGCGCGCAAGGCTTTCCGGCAATACTAGCCTTTTCCGGCACGAGGCTTATAAGGTGTTTATCGCGGGAAAGGTGTATCTGGTAATATTAATAGCTCTGGTTATATCATATGGAAATATCGACTTTACGCCCTTACTGATGGGGCAGGATGTCGCCGTATACAAGTCATATGTTGACTCCATGGCAGGCGGGATTACCCCCGAAAAGACGGAGAGGATTAAAGCGGAGCGGAAGCGGTTTGATGATATCCCATTAGAGATTGAAAAGCTTAACATATCCTTTAAGAACGGTGCTATAACCGGGCAGGAGCTGTCTTACAAGCTGAGGGAAATAACACTGTTTGCCGAAATGCGGCAGGGGTTTGACAGGCTGGAAAACCAGTATCAATACCTTGTGGATTTAAAGAAGGACAGCAACATCAACGGAAGCTTTGTTTGTGAATTGTCGTCAGACTATATATTCAATAATAAGACCAGAGACTTATTCAATGGGCTGTTGTACTGCATTTTGCTCATACTTTGCATCAGCAATATTTTTCCCATGGACTATAGGAACGGCATGATTAATATTTTGAAATGCACCCGGCACGGAAGGCTGAAGCTGTTTGCATATAAAAGCCTTATAGGAGGTATAACTGCCTTAATTCTGCTCATTATTGTTTATTCGCCATATTATATAAATTTGCTTACGAAGTATGATATAAAGGACTGGTCGGCCCCTATCCAGAGCATACGCATCTTGGGCGGCGCAGATATAGACATAAGCATTTCAGGCTTCATAGTGCTGGCCAATTTGTTGCAGCTTGGGGGATGCCTTGCAATGACCGCGTTTATTCTTCTGATTTCACAGCTTGTGAAAAAGCAATCCTTTTGCATATTTGCAGCAACAGTTTTATTCGGGTTCCCGTTTTTAATGGGCTTAATGGGCATGTCCTCTGTAAATTCATTTACTCTCAACACAAGCTTTCTATTATTTTCTTCGTTTGCGGGGGCTGCAGCCTTCGGAGGGCTGACGGTTTATTTTACAGTGCTGGGGATTTTAGCCGCATTAGCTGTGGCCTGGGGAGGGTGTATATATAACGGAAATGAGTTCAAGACGCATAAGCTGAAAGGCAATTCAACAGCGGCGGAATTGAGGGGATAATAAAAGGGCGGTAGTTATTTGCTGCTGCCCTTCATATAGCTGTTTATATCCGTCCATCAGGGAAGCGGGTTTTATACCATGTTCATTTTCAATAACTACAATATGGTTTTTGATATCTATAATTTTATGGGAATTAAATCATTATTTTTTCTAGCTTTCACACGATTGGAATTTTTCTCATATTCTTCTTTTATACTTTTTTTAGTTACGGTCATACTATTCACGTGGGATTACATAATGCAAATCCATTTTGCTTCGTAATTTGAAACTTTGTGGCATTTGTTTGTCAAGCGTGCGCGGAGGGCTGGAAATGATTAAGCTAAAGAGAAAAACAGCATTGCTTTTATTACTGTCGGTGTCAATAAGCTCGGTGCTTTTGAGCTCCACGGGCGTTGCTTTTGCGGGCAATGCCTTCTCAAAAGAAAGTGCTTTTAATATAGGCAGGTTCACAGGCAGAGGAGGCATCAAGAATGGCAATCCCAAGGATACGCCAAGGAGTAATTATGATTTTACGTATGCGTGGGAATCGGACACGCAGTACTACAATTCAAATGATTTGTGGAACAAGCATCAGATAAACATTCACAACTGGCTTGTTTCCAACAGGGACAGGATGAATATCAGATATTTGTTCCATACCGGCGATATTGTGGATGACAGCAGGGAGGCGAGGCAGTGGGAAAACGCGGACCCGGCATACAGAATACTGGATGAGGCGGGGCTGCCCTACGGAGTTCTGGCGGGAAACCATGATGTGGCGCACGGAGCCTTTGACTATACCGGCTATTGCAAGTATTTCGGAGAGCGACGGTATCGGCATAATCCCTGGTACGGAGGCAGCTACAAAAATAATAAGGGACATTATGATTTGATATCGGCGGGAGGTATTGATTTTATTATGGTATATATGGGCTGGGGAATAGGAGACAGCGAGATTGACTGGATAAACAGCGTACTTGAAAGGTATCCCCGCCACAGGGCAATGCTCTGCCTTCATGAGTATTTGACGCTGCCCTCCATAGGAGGCTTCAGGGAGGAGTCCCGAAGGGTATATAACGAAGTGGTGAAGCCTAACTCAAATGTTTTTATGGTGCTGTCGGGCCATTATTATTGCGCAAACAGAAGGGCGGATCAGATAGATGACAATGGAGACGGAGTTCCCGACCGCACGGTGCATCAGCTCCTGTTCGATTATCAGGACGCGGAGGAGGGCGGACAGGGCTATATAAGGCTTATGCATTTTGACCTCAAGGGAGAAAGAATAATAGTGCGTGCATATTCGCCTTCCCTGAACGATTATTGCCTTGACTGCAAGGACATTCCTTCAGAGGAGGAAGAGTTTGATCTGCCCTTTCCGTCGAGGCCTATCCGGCACAGCTTGCCTCCTTCATCCGTGCTGCAGTAATAAATCCATTCTCCCGCGATATTTATATAGTCCGCTCCCGTATGTGTAAGCTTCAGTCTGTCGCGGCCGTGTATGCTTATTCTGTAAAGGCTGCCGTTATCGCTTTTATTGCTGTAGTATACCCAGCCGTCATGGACATTGAGGCTTAAGGACATGTCGCCGCACAGCATTGCCCTGCAAGTGCCGTCGGTTTTTATGCGGTACATGCGGAAGCCGTCGCTTTTATTGCAGTAGTAAAGCCACTCGCCGCTTATATTTACAAAATCGGAATTATCGTCATTAAGCTTGGTTCTTTCCATGCCGCCGGAAGTCATTTTGTATAATTTGCCTCCGTCGCTTTTATTGGAATAGTAAAGCCATTCTGAGCTTAAATTCAGGCTGCCCGAGCTGTCGCCTGCGATTTTTGTCCTGCCGCTGCCGTCAGTTTTTATAGAGTATATGCCGTACCCGTCGCTTTCATTTATGTAGTATATGGTGTCTCCGGCAATGCGAAGATCCCAGCACCTGTCATCGCTAAGCTTTGTGCGCCCACTTCCGTCGGTGTTTATTTTATACAGGCTGTCGTCGTCAGAGGCGTTGCTGTAGCACAGTGTATTTCCGGCTATGTTTATAAACCAGCACAGGTCGCGGCTTAGAATAATTTGCCCGCTTCCGTCATGCCCCTCTCTTATAAGCAGGCTGTCGTGATTAACGGGTGAATAGTATATGTGCGCTCCGTGAGCGCATACAATACCTCCATTTACAATGTTCCCCGGAGTGCCTTTCTCGTAGTCATGCCGATTGAGGGAGTATTGCGGACTGACGCTGAAAATACTCACTGTCTCTTCCAGAGCGGCGTTATATGCATTTGCCGGGGAAGAGATTATTTCTGTTGGCTCTGCCTGAACTGAATTGCCCTCCTGCCGGGGGGATTTTGCGCAGGACACCAATTGGGATCTTGCGTTTTGGGACATCCCGAGGAGTATTGTGGAAAGCTCGGCTCTCAGCTCTGAGGCAGATGCGTGCCTTTCTTCGGGATTGAAGGAGCACGCCTTCATTATGGCCTTTCCGAAGTCCTCGCCCGCTTGGAGCGGAGGGGGAGGCATTTCCCCGCACATCCTTTTCTCAAAGGCGGCTTCACTGTCCTTGTATTTTATTTCAAGGGGATACGGGGGCATGAAGGGCAGCCTTCCGTAGTTCATAAGCTTATAGAGCACAATGCCCAGAGAATACAAATCCGCTCTCGAGTCATATGTCTGGCCCCTGTAGATCTCAGGCGCCATGTAAAGGGGAGTTCCCTTCATTGATCCCGCTCTGCCGCTTCCCGACAGCTCTCTCGATATTCCGAAATCCCCCAGCTTGAAGCCTCCTCCCTCGGAAATGAATATATTTTCGCCCTTTATGTCCCTGTGTATTATGCCCTTTCTTGAGCACGCCTCAAGAGCTTCGCATATGTCAATTCCCAGCGTTATGACTTTTTCAGCCGACATATCGTTGCGGGCCGCATATTCCGAAAGCGAGCAGGCATACTCCATCCTTATAAGTATGTCCCAGCCGGTGCCGTCGGCTCTTCTTTCAACGAGGTGATCCTCATAGCTTATTATGCTGCTGTTGCCGCGCAGCGAGTACATCAGCCTTATTTCGTTTATAATGCTTTTTACTGCATCGGTAAAATAGGCCGCAAGTATTTGGGGGTCTGAGGATACCGACGCAACGGCCTCCCTGTATTGCTCCGGCGAGGGTACGCTTATAAATTTCAACGCCGATATGTACTTAAAGCCCCAATCCTCCTTTGAAACCCTGTAAACCTTTCCGAAGCTTCCGTCTCCTATAAAGGAGTCTATGCTCCAGCTCCCCCATACAGGCTCATACCTCTTGACATATTCCATATCGTGCATGTTAAAAGCCCTCCTTATTTTATATAAATTAGGATACAAACTATCTAAAAAGAATGTAAAATAATTTCCGGAAGGATAATTTCCCCGGAATGCGTGACCGGGATATTATTTTACATCCTCCGTTATCCGATATGTAAAAGCCTAAACTATATAGCATATATCCTCGATTTTTACGGTGATAACCGTTATGTTGTCCTTCCCCCCGTTTTGAAGCGCGCGCTGTGCGAGGGAGGATGCCATGTGTGAGCTTTCACCGCAGGCTTGTATGGTTTCCTTTATTTCATCGTCGTCCACCATGTCTGTAAGACCGTCGCTGCAAATCAAAAAAACATCGTCGCGCTTAAGGGGCAAAATGCACCCAGTGTGTGCCTCTATCCTTCCCTCCTGCGGAGGTATGCCAAGATGCATTGAAAGCAGGCTGCGGGATTTATGCCCTTTCGCCGTGTGCCTTGTCAGTATACCCAGTCTTATAAGCCTTTCAGCCTCGGTATGATCTACTGTGAGCTGCTCTAAGGAATTTTCTCTTGCCAGATATATTCTGCTGTCCCCGAGGTTAAGAACGGCGCTTTGTCCGTCAAATATAAGTAGTATTGCAAGAGTAGTCCCCATGCTGACGGAATTTTGAGCCGATATTTCATATATTGATTTATTTGCTTTATCCACGTACTTTTCCATCAGGGTGAGCATACCTGTTATATCGCTGCAGGATTTTCCCGCCCATATGGTGTCGTGAAAGTCTTTAAGCTCCGAGACCGCTGTCAGCGAGGCACATTCCCCCAATGCTTCTCCCCCCATGCCGTCACATACCGCAAAAATCATTTCTCTGCAGGTTTCTCCATAGCTTAGCCGAATGCTTTGAGATCTTTCGTGTGGGTGCATAAACAAGCCGTTCAAATAAAAGTTATCCTCGTTGCTTGTCCGTACAAGCCCCGTGCTGCAAACGACTGAGGCATCAACCGTTGTTAGTTTATTCATATACATTCTCCCCGCATAATTTATACACAGCAAGCCGTTCTTGTATTATTATAGCACTAAATTTCTTTGGGTAAAAGATGGTATTGTAGTATTTTTTGTCATATAATACTTGAAAAATCCAGAAAAATCATTTATTATATTTAATAACAGATATTAATCGAAAATTATTAAGTAATTTGTATGATCTAAGAGGATTTTACAGGTATATGTGCGTAAGCCCAAGGAGAATGAAATATTATGGATGCATTTTTGATCGCCGGAGGAGGTTGCAAAAGCTTAAGCCAGATCCTTGAAAGAGACTGCGGAATAAGGGTTACAGCATATGAACAGGACATTTTTAAGGGCCTGGAGCGGATTATGAACCGAAATGTGAGCGCGGATATTATAGTATTGACGGATCAGGGCATAAGCTGTGCGCCTTCCGAGCTCAAGGCCGCAATAGAAAGCTTTAGGCGGCATACCGGCAGTATGCCGGACAAGTACGTATTTAAATTTATTACAAAAGACCCTTTGTATGACAGGGCCTTTACAGATGGCGCGGGAGGGGCGCAAAATTACCGCAGCCACCTTATTGACAGGGTCAAAATTCCTGCCTCGCTTCTTAGGGATATTTGCGGAGATGTCTGCCGCAATGACGGAGGGGAAGCCGGTTTGGAGTCTCAAGGGGAACCGCACAGTGAGGGCAAAAGGGTGTGGAGCTTTTTTGGCAGGCAGGAGAAAAGCAGTGGGAAGAATAGCGAAGTTCCTTTTAAAGGTTCGGTTAGGGATGTACCCGGAGAAGAAAAAAATACGAGAAGCAGGCTTCGGGCGGTTCAGGCGGGCTTAAACAGGGCGGTGGCAATAACGGGGCACCGGGGAGCGGGCGCAACTAGCACGGCGGCAAATATTGCAGTGGCGGCAGGCATGAAGGGACTTAAAACAATAATACTGGACTTGGACATCGAGTACAGGGGAATGAATCTTTACTTTAGTAAATTCGGAGAGGAAGCCCAGTTGAATTCTGAGCTGGAGGCATCTTTGGTAAAATGCCTTTTAAAGCCCGATCTATATCTTAAAAATTCCTGCAAAATAAATGATGGGCTGTATGTAGTCTCTCTTGCTTACTCCGTTCCTCACAGAGACAAGCTTTTGGACTTTATTAACCTTAAAAGGCTTCTTGGACTTATAACAGTTCTAAAGTCTGATTTTAATCTTGTTTTACTGGATATCCCCTTCCATGTGCTCAGCCGGTATTCAGAAATGCTTATACACTTGGACGGCATAGGATTGTGTGTCAATAATAATATCTATTCTCTGATAAACACCGCTAAAGCCGTAGACGAAATGTTTGAACGGGAGTTTTTATCCCTGCTTAAGATGAAATCCAGAATTATTGCCACAAAATACAACGACGAAAGTAGGCACCACGGTAAAAAAATGACATGTCAGCTGATGTGCGATATATTATGCGAGATAAGCGAGGTTTTTGACGACAGGCCGGTATGCGCCGGGGCGATACCGTGGTGCGGGAGCTTTGACACGCAGGTGGATACCGGGAGGAAGCTGTGCTCTGCCAGCGGCGAGTATAAAGGGCATTACTTAAAGGTGCTGGACAATTTGATTTAACACTGTGGGACATTTATTTTTAAGAAGGGATATGTGACATGAAGGTAAACAGTATACGTGGCATAAAGCCCGGAAACAAGCTGTATAAAAAGGTGCTTGCGGTAGGCATAAGCATTATGGTGGTTGTGGCATCGTTTATTTTTCTTAACGATGTCAACAGAGAGGCAAAAAACACCGTGGAAATTATAAGGGTAAAGGCACCTGACGGTATCCCTGCCGGAAGCCTTATAGCCGAGAAGGATATTGAAGGCTATTCCATAATACAGAGAGAATTTACTTCGGACATGCTAAGGTACAGCGAGGACAATATCCGGGAGGTTGTGAATAAATATTCACTGTATACCCTGCGTAAAAAGTCAATTCTTTATATGGACCAGCTAACCGCCGAAAGGCCGCTTAAAAATGCCTGGATATACGGCTTCAGCGATCCGCAGAATGAAATACTGACGCTCCCCTACAATTATATGGAATGCGGAGGAGATATACTGATGCCGGGGGACAGAGTGAGGGTGAGGGTGCTGGAGGAGAAGGAGGCTCCGCAGGGAGACGGCATTGACGGAAGCGTTCCAAACTATGGCGGCTTTCAGCCCTCTTCAAAAAAAGAGGTTCAGGCACAGATTTTATTTGACTCCATTATAATAAAGGATCTTTTAAATTCAAGGGGGCATTCCATTTATGAGGTATACAAGGAAGCTCTTAAGCTGGCGGCGGATAAAAGAGAGTCTGTAATGCAGAGCGATCAGTTTTTGAACAATATCCAGCCAAAATCGCTTGTGCTTGAGGCTACCTCACGTCAGGCCGAGGCGTATGCCAAATTTAAGGGAAAGGGTGTTCAGTCGTTCACATTTACTATACTGCAAAGGAATAAGGATGTAAACATTTTAGACCAGCTTTCCACTATTGAGAAGGAGGTGCAGTCATGGGCCGGCAAAGGGGCAAACTGAGCTTTGACGATGTTTTGCAGAGGCTGTCCCCCAGAGACAGGGTATACGGCGAGCTGGAGGCAAGCAGAATTATTGACAATGTTATAGGCTTTATCCCGGCTTCCGACTGCTGCGATACGTCCATACTGGTGTCAAACCTTGCGGCTCTTCTTGCCGCGAGGCAGTACAGTGTATGCATACTGGACAACAAGGTGTTTTATCCGAGCATTTATAAAATTCTTGACTGTGAGGCCAACCCGAGAGACAGGGGCCTTATTAAGCTTCTGAGGAGTGATAGGGTGGACTTCAGGGATGAGATAAATTCTACCAGGTATAAAAACCTGTTTCTTCTGTCTCCCAGCCCTATGGACGCAATGGAGGATTATTTTGATTTTACCTTCGGTGATATCGAGAGGGTTATGACTGCCGTAAAGGACATGTTTGATCTGGTAATAGTGGATATACCCAACATACCCCCCTTAGAGTTCTGTGTCTCTTCAATAAAGCACTGCAATACCGGATTTTTTGTATGGAGCGAAAGGATAGAATGTCCTCAGAATACTGAAAAATTTCTGGAGTTTGTGGGGTCGCTCGGTATTGGGGCATCAAAATTTACAAACATAGTTATAAACAACATAAGCGGATTGAACTTTGACAGAGAGGTAATTTCTGAAATGAAGATGAAGCTGATAGCGGAATTTCCTTTCATACCTAAAGCGGCGGACTTTTCTATTGAGGGAAAGGTATACATTCAGGACAGCGCGCTGCTTGACAAGAGATTTGAAAGGGCTTTAAACGCATTGGCGGATGTAATTGCAGGCTGACAGTGGGTAAAAAGGGGGGAATGCAATGCTGTCAAGGGGAAATGTGAGTGAGCTTCAGAGGCAGGCAAAATATGTGCAGAAAGGCGATGCGTCACGTAAATATGCCAGTGTAGCCTTTGACGAGGTTTTAAAGCACTGTCAGCAGTATATAAGCAAGACTGCCTCCAACTTTTACAGGAGGCTGGATGACGCTGCCAAGAAAAGAGAAATGACCGAAAGATATATCATTGATTATGTTGAGACGCAGAAGCCCGAGGTGGAGGGATATGATGATTTAATTTCCCTAAAGGGCGCACTGATTGACGAAATAACTCAATACGGGCCCATAACAGAGGTTATGGAGGACCCTGAGATTGATGAAATAAGGGCTAACGGCCCCCGGCAGATTTTTATAGAAAGATATGGCAGGACGGAAATGCTGGACAAGCAGTTTAATGACAGGGAGCATATGGAGAGGATAATATCAAAGCTCATAGGGGTTTCAAAGATGAGGCTTACCCCCAGAATGCCCATGGTAAATGCGCGCACCATTGAGGGTTACAGGGTAAACGCCACCCATGGCGATATTTCTCCCTACGACAGCCCCGCGTTTGTAATAAGGAAATTTAAAAAATCGGCCATGTCTCCTTTGAAAATGATTGAGGACAAATCCTTTTCCACAAATATGTTCAGAATGCTGTCAATGATGCCTAAGGCGGATCTGTCATGGATAACGGTAGGGCCCACGGGCAGCGGCAAGACCACGTTGAATGAGGTTCTGATACGCCAGATAGACCCGCTCTGCCGTATTATAACCATAGAGAACCCCGCTGAAATGAGGCTTTTAAGGCATAAGGACGATGATGCCGGCGGCAGGGTTATAAACGATGTGCTTCAATACGAGTCGGTGTCGGAGGATGACGACAGCAGCCCTGCCACCATGGAGAATTTGCTTATAAACGCTATGAGGCAATCCCCACACTGGATAGGGCCTGGAGAGCTGCGGGCTCCGGGAGAATTTGCCACTGCCTTAAGGGCCGCCCAGACGGGACATTATTTTTTTACAACGCTTCATGCCGAAGGTGACAAGGAGGCTATTTTCAGGTTTCTCACCGCATACCTTATGGTGTCGGACGAGCCTGCCGAGCTGGCCTTGAGAAACATATGCAGCGCGGTTAAGTTTGTTGTCTTTCAGGAAAAGCTTGCCGACGGGACGAGAAAGGTTACCTCTATTTCCGAAGTGATGGGCTCCGAAGGGTTGTCACCGATAGTGAATCAGATTTACAGGTATGAGTGCATGGACGTTGAGGAGGATGAAGGGACGGGAAAGGTACTGAGAATAATAGGGAGGCATAAGAGAGTGGGAGTAATTTCAGACGAAATCTGCCAGAGGATGCTGAAATCAGGCATAAGGAAAAGCCGGTTTGAATTTTTAACCGTGCCTCCAAGCCCTGATGAAGAGGAGGTTTACGATACCAGTGGGATTAACATTAATGTTTAGTATATTTGCAGGCGCAGCAGTGCTTTGCGTTATAAACCTTGTAATGGATCTTCGCCTGCTGGCGGATTTCAGAATGGGAGCGGAGAAGCTTTTTGATATATTCATCGACAGTGTGGGCAGGCATAACATAAAGAGGTTTGTGTACAGGCTGAAAAAGGAAAAGATCGAAAAGAGGAAAGAGACTGTTATAGCCGGATATAACAATATAATTGAAGGAATTATATACGATTTCAACCTGCCCCTTACCCTTGAAGGAGCCAATTCGCTTCTGTGCATTCTGCTTGCGGCACTGGTGCTCATTATAGTGGTTTTTCTGAAAAATGTGTCCCTCTCGGTGCTGGCATCGGTATCCATACTTGTGGGGATGATTACCTTTGTAACCATGCAGTCACGCCTTGCAAAGGCGGCCAAGCTTGAAAGCATAATGGACGCGGAGGATCTCATATGCCCTCTTGCCAGAGACGGTGTGCTTGTGGCAATAAAAAAGGTACTTGAGTCGGAAGGATACCTGAACAAAAATATCAGGCCCTACTTTATGCAGTTTGTGGACAACTGCGAAAATCACGGATACTCCTTTAAGCGTGCCATGGAAATACTTAATAAGCAGCTTGGGCCAAAGTTCGACAATTTTACAAAAAAAGCGGTAATTTTTGAATATAACGAAAGAAAGGGCATGGCGGACATCTTTCTGGATATTGTAGATGAAAATGCCGTTTTGAGAGAGGTGAACGTAAGAAAAAACAGGATATTTAAAAAAATGAACAGGGATTTCCTGATTAAAACCGCTATGATAGCCGCTTTTGCGGGTTATTCCATGACCTCGGGAGAGCTTAAGGCTTTTATGATGGGCAGCGCAGAGGGCAGGCTTATAAACACCATAGCTATTGTGGCTATTTGCTTAAGCTTTGCAAGGTGCCAGTCTCTTCAAAGCGATATAGGCAGCGGGGGAGGTGTGAAATAATGGTGCTTGTTGCTAAGCTTGTCTCCTTTGCCGCCATTATATATCTCACTTACGTGTTCGTATACTCTTTCTTCAAGCCCATAAGCCGTAAGCGTAAAAAGAGAACGCGGGTTTTCATTAAAAATGCAAGGGACAGAAGGAAGCAGGAAAGGCTTTTATACTATAAGGATGTTTTTATAAGGGGAGCTTCGGGAAGGCTGCTGCTAAGTGAAGCCAAAAAGGAAGAGCTGGAGAGGATAATAAAAAGGCTTGATTTAAAGACAACGCCGGAGGAAATAAGGCTTAAGCAAATTCTGTATGTCGCGGGGGCTGCAGCGGTGTCGTACCTGCTGCTGAAGCTTAACCCGGTATTGGGCTTTATATCAATGATGTTTATAGTAATAGGGTGGATTTATCCGGTGGATGAGCTTGAGAAAAAGGTGGAATTGAAAAACAAAAACATACTTTTAGACTTTCCGTCGTTTTACGGAATGCTTTATTACCAGTATTCCAAATCGGTAAATATTTATCTTGCCGATGTAATAAGGGATTTTTTGCCCAATGCCAATGCCGATATGGCGGAGGAGCTGGGGAATATGCTTGACAACATTGAGTTTGGGGAGGAATACGCGTTAAAGCAGCTCAAAAAGAGGGTGCCTGTGAGACATATTATAAAATTCTGCGATATTATGGAAACGCGTCTTAAGGGCTACGACAACATTTCTCAGATGGCCTACCTTAAAAACGAGCTTGACGAGCTGAGGGTAACGGCGCTGGAGGATGAGCTGCGGCTGCGTCAGGCAAAAAATTTCAGGACGCAGTTTGTTCTGATAATAATACTTGCGGCTTATATAGTTATTTATTACTACTTCCAGTCAATTGAGGCAATAAGGCTGTTTTCATAAAATATAATAAAATTAGGGGGAGTTTAAGCTATGGACAGAAAGGAATTTATATCGAGGATTAAGAGCAGCAGGGGGGATATAGGCATAAAGCAGATAGCGGTTACCGTTGCCGTTATAGTGGTAATAGGTGCCGCGGTGACAATCATAACGGGAAACGGGGGGTTGCTGTCGAAATGGATTAACCAGATATGGGACATGTTTATAGATTATATAAAGAATACCGTAGGTGGGACAGGTGGGAGCTGATTATGGCGGGGTTTGCAAAGGCGATACTTATATCTGTCCTCGTTGCCGTAGTGTTTTTTTTGTTTATGAATATGATATTTTTCTTCCCGTGGTATATGTCTCTTGTTTATGAGACGTTCAACCTTTCGCAGGTAGCGGCAGCCGACAACTATTTAAAGAATATGAATGTTAATGCCGCAATGGATCGCTTGAAAAGCAAGCCTATATTTTCAGACGCTTCTGTAATAAACTTAATAGAAATAGAGGCGAAGAATTCATACGGCTCTACAGCCATAGGCGAGGACAATGCCGACGAGGCATATGTGGCGTCAGGGATGGACGACAGCAGCAAGCCGTACAGACAAAGGGGAGAGAAAATAACGGTAAGGATAAAGGCGGCTTACCCTTTCAGGGTAAAGCTGGCAAATGCCGATGTGGAGCTGGTGCTGCCTGTAAGCTTCCAGCTTTCCACAACGGGGCTTAAATATTATAAGGATCTGCCGTATTATAAGGATATACTCTAGGAGGCACTATGAGGACATATGCCTATGTAATATTGATTGTATTGCTTTCGATAATAATTTTGCAGCCGTTCTTTGAAATGCTTAATGTATTCACAGAGAAGGCAAGAGTGGATTCGGCGGTGCTGAACGCCGGGAGGCTGGCAGCGGCAAGGAGTGTGGAGGATTATAACAGGGCGGAGCTTAATCCGGAGATAGATGCGGACAGCTTTATAGATATATTCAGTGAGGCGTTTGCCTCGGCGATGGACATGAAGGTGGTAAGTGTATCTTCCGACAGGGCATATTTTTCACCTGCCGACGGAGCCGATGAGAGGTTTAACGGCTTTGAGGCAAGGCTTGCAATAGATGAGGAGTACGGCAAGGTAAGCCTCTGCCGTATAAACGTGTCGGGAAGGTACAGGTATAAGACGCAGATATTAAGGTATGCGCAGCAGCAGCTTCCAGGGCTTACGGCATTTGATCTTAATGCCGCGCAGGTGTTTGAGGTTAGAGTGGTTAACTGATCTAAATAGGATGCAATAAAGATTTTACAAACATAGAGGATATAATTGCTTGCAGAAATTTTTAACTACAACGTAAGACTCTAAGAGTCTTCAAGACGCCTTGCGGGGAAATGTCTCTAGGGTCTGTCATCAGGCGCTTTTCTTAGATGTATTCCTTAAGGGTCAAAAAAATTTCTTACATCAAATTATATCCTCCATGTAAAATCTTTATTGCTAAATATATAATAAAGAAAAAATCATATGGAGGTAAGCTATGAGAAAAATGGCGGGGGTTCTGGCGGCTGTTATGGTGTGGGCGGCTCTTTGCGGAGGGGCGGTATGCGGTGCGGCGGTAAAATTCAGCGACGTGCCGGATAAGGCATGGTATGCGGATTATGTGTACAAGCTCAGCGCAAAGGGAATCATAGGGGGCTACCAGAGCGGCAGGTTCGGGCCGGAGGATGATGTGAAGGTTGCACAGTTCATAACCATGGTGGTGCGTTCTTTAGGCTATGACAACCTGAAATATTACTCGGGGTATGTGGACAAGGCCAAGAACTTAAGGCTGGTGGACGAGGGGGAATTTCCGACAAAGGCGAGTCTTGAAAGGGCGATAACCAGAGAGGAGTCGGCAAGGATAATAGTGAGGGCGTTGAAAAACGAAAAGTATAATGTAAGCCTGAGCGTATTTGAGGGCATGATAGGCGACTACATGAGCATAGACAGCTCCATGAGGAGCTATGTGCTGAAGGTGTATTATCTGGGCATAATGGGAGGATATAAGAGCGGAAACTTCGGGCCGAAGGATAAGTCCACCAGGGCCCAGGCCTGCAAAATGATTATGTGTATGCTTGAGCCGGAGCTGAGGGAAGGGCCGGTAGCAAAAGATGGAGAGACAGTCAAGATAAAGGGCTATGACGTGCCGATAAAGTCTGATATCGTTATCAGTACGGGTTCAGAATATAATGTAGATATTTTTTTGAGTATAGACCTTTCTAGGTCTGACGATTCTCAATATGAACCTCTTGAAAAGGTATTGGCAAGCAAATTTGGTACCGAAGCTATAAATCCTATTATTGATTATATTAAGACCAAAAAAGATCGCTTTACTAAGTTGCAAAATGCATTTTATATAGATGGGCAAAAAATATTAGTTGGTTCAAATGGATATATTGTTGATCTAGTAATATACCAGAGATGAGTCAGGAAAGGATTGAACAATGAAAAATAAGATATCTATCTTACTCATATTTGTGCTTATTATACTTCAACTTAAATTTTTAAATCTGAGTGTCTTTGCAGCTTTTAGTATTGAAGATGCTATACTGCGTGCAAATAGCGACATAAGACTTATGTATGGAATGAGTTACGACTACTATGTTAAGGGAGAGGGTGCAAATGCAGGACATATTGTAAACAATAATGGAGAGAGACTTAATACAAATCTACTCATTGGGAATTGGGACAGAGACGGATTTGCATACAGACCATCAAACAGTGAATATTTTAAAGAGCTTTCCCAGTATAATATAGAATTTAATAATGAGGATAGGTATTTTAACGTTTTTGTTTTTGGAAGCAAACCTTCAGATGCACACTATCTTGGACAAGATATGGAGGGTAATCTTTTCTCAAACGTCTATCACCCCGTGGATATATGGAATAATAACAAAGCAGTGGAAGAATACTCATGGGTATACCAGCCATGGTTAGTTTATACATCATCAAATTCACAACAGGCCATATGTACACAAAGCGATTTTGATCTGTTAAGAATACAGAATATCATAAACCGGCAAACCGACGCAGCCCGCAAGCAGGAGCTTGAGGAGTATTATGAGGATTTAGGGAAGCTGGTGCAGGACTATTTCCCCCTCTCCTTCGAGGGCATGAATGCCAAATTCGACGGAAGCTATAAAACCACAAACTGGCTTGAATATATTCATATAATGCAGCCTCCCACCTACTATACATGGGGGATGGGGAGGATGTGGAACAGCGGGGGGCAGTATTACAAAACAATTCTGATACCCCCTTTTAAATTTCTGGATCAGCCTGACTATTCAGCCACCATATTAAGAACGGGCACGGAGGACGGAGCGGATGAAAACGGGGAATATGAGGCTGTTGTAGAATTCAGAGTGAATAATTGCCCTCAGTCGGGGGAGGTACGTCCCCCTGTAACTATTGAGCTTGAGGGAGGGCATATAACGCAAGGAGCTGTGCCGGGCTACTGTATTCTCACTCCCGAAATTGTGGAAGGGTGGGTGCAACACAGAAACGGCACGTTTACAGTCAGCGACAAAACCCCTGTCATGGACGGGATAGACTGGATGAACAGATTGCTTACAACGGAAGGAGGACGGGGCAAGGAGTACAGGGCGGGAGAGCATGTGCCTTTTGTAAAGGAGCTGGATGGCGGCGTAAGCGCGTATTGCAGGATAGGGAGCGATAAAAAGACGGTAAAAAGTTATATAAGGTTTAAGTGGAAGCCCAATGAAAGCGCAGAGCAGGTCAAAATGAAGGTATCTATAAATATGGGGCCGAACAATTTGACGGAGGGTGCGTCTTCCGGAAACAACTACGACGAGGCTGTTATGGGAATATCAAAAAGGCTTTCGGCCTCGGGAGAATACGTGCTGGATTATGACGTAGTTTCCAGAGATTTTATATACGGCGTGAATAACGGTCAGCCACTGAACGCGAGGCTGGAGCTTCCGCACAACTCTTCCGGCTGGTATGACTGGTCGGCGAGCTGGGCGGAGGGGAGCCAAACCTCGGGTCAATTGGACAAGCTGCTGTCAGACCCCTCCTCTATAGCCGGAAGTATGGATTATGGAGTCGAATATGACCCAATAAGCACCTCTGAAACGAGTGTCAGCAAGCTACCGTCAATAAGCTGGACTACTAAGAAAAGCCATTTCGGGTTTGAGCCATCAACAGGCAGGTTTAAAAGTAATGGCAGCTTTTCCTACGGAAGCGGGTATGCAGCCAATGGCAACAACCCTTTGGCGCGGTTTAAGCTGGATAGCTTTGGGGAAATATTCAGAACGGCACGCTACAGTGCATACAGGAGCTACCATTCACACAGCAGCAGCTGCTATAATTCCGAAGGCGTGCGCGTTTGCGGCAGGAGCTCAGGGCCGTACAACCATGTGTCGGGGACTGTTACCCAGACCGCCAGGTTCCCTTATTGCAGCGACACGGTAGAAATACAGTCAATGACCTACAACGGCAAAGGTATGCCTTTAATTAATCTTAAGAAGGATGAAAGGACGGAGGGCACCGGGGCGGGAGCCGGCGCAAAAAGAAAAATAGTGTGGGAGGGAGACAGGTGGGGAATACCCGTGGTACGGTATATGAGAAGCATAGACCGTCAAGGCAATACCTCAAGCCTTTCAGTGGTGCCCGGAAACCACGGAGGGCAAAGGATATTCCAGCACCTTGACAGCGCGGAGGTGTCTTATAGTGTGGATACATCCTTTGCGGGGCATTTTCAGGCCGACAGGGACAACGCATACAATAACGAGGGCAACTACAAGGGATATGGCTTTAAATACGCGCCCTTTGCCACCGACAGGCAGCTCCAGAGGTATGCATATCCCATAAAATCAGGGTACTTTTATGTGCCCTATGCAGTGTACCGTGTGAGCATCAAAACTGAAATATACAAAAGGGAGGGGCAGCAAACGGAGCATAACAGCATAGTTAACAGCGTAAAGAGCTCGTTTGTGCTGGATATCGGACTGCCTACAATGAAGCGCAACGGGGATGCGGTGATTGATACGGACGGAAGGAAATACGGCAGCTATCCTGTGCAAATCGGGCAGCAGTACAGCAAATCGGAGCGCAAGCTTGAGTACGGCAGGGGGCCTGAAAATAATGCCGGTATGTACCTTACGGGAAGTGAAGAACAGCTTCTGGGAAATACCGATCCGCTGTTTAAACGGATTCTGGAGGGCTGGACATATTCGGGCACGCAAGGCTCATGGGGAGGGACGGACAGCGCGGCTTCGTATAAATACAGGGAGTATGTGAGTGAGGCGGATATATACAAGATAGAGGAGCAAACGACACTTACATTTACGGTAAACCCTGAAAAGCTTAAGTTTTATATAATACCTAAGACTGCCGATGGGGTGTACGGTATATCTGTGAGCTTCGGTGAGTTTACAAACACCAGGACAAGGGGGCCTGACGGGAGCGCGGCACAGCCTGTCAAATTAAACGGAGCGGGGCAGACCGATGTCGTGGCCTTTACCGTGGTGGGCAGCATGTATGACGATTAATTGTGGGTGTATTTAATTTAAGTGACGAAAATGCAAATTTTAACTCCCCTTCTATCTTCCCCTCACATTGAGGGGAAGAAAAAAGAAGGGCACTGGAGAAGAAAATGAGAAGAACAACGCAGGCGCATGTAAAGCAGCTAGCGAAAGAAATGAGAAGACATCCTACAAGTGGAGAACAGGAGTTGTGGGATAAAATCCGAAATAAACAGTTGGGAGGGTACCGGTTTTTAAGGCAATATGCCATAAGTAGGTATATAGCTGATTTTTATTGCAGCAAAGCCAAAACAGCAGTAGAAGTGGATGGAAGTATTCATGAACAGGACGAACGTAAGGAATATGACTCAATAAGGGAAGAAGTAATAAAAGCACATGGAATAAGGATTATACGATTCACCAATGAAGAGATTATTGAGGATATAAATAATGTATTGAAAAGGTTGCTGGAGTTTTTAGAAAGCGAAAGTAGTAGAGATTAGTATTAAACATATTGAGATGTAGAGGCAGGATATACCATATATTGCTGCTTTAAGAGCAAAATTTGAAAGTGCTTTATGGAGAAATGTTGAAGACATAATTGCTACTTAGAAGACCAGTAAAACCTACATTGACCTTCTTTTCCTTCCCCTCGAAGTGAGGGGAAGATAGATAGGGAGCTTATTAAAAATCTGGATTTGGAATAAAACGCCATAATATATTGGCTCTTTTTAACCATTTTTTTGGATAATTATGCTGTTATGTGAAAAAAGTGCTTCAATTGTAATGCCTATGGCGATTTTCCGAAATACTGTGTCAGATATAATTTATGCACCCATTAATTATTATGCCTCTATATGAAGCAAGATAAATATGGTAGAATAATAGGTGCCAATATAAAAGCTATAGAAGGAAGTGGTTGAATGCCAGACATTACAATAGTTAATACCGATAAGGCACCTAAGGCTATAGGCCCGTATTCTCAGGCAGTGAATGTGGGAGGGAGGATTTTTACATCGGGACAGATTGGAATTATTCCCGAAACAGGAGAAATGGTTCAAGGTGGAGTGGAGGCCGAGGCAAAACAGGCCCTTGATAACTTAAAGGCCGTTCTTGAGGCGGCAGGAAGCGGAATGAAGTATGTAACCAAAACTACGGTATTTATAAAAGACATGGGAGATTTTAATACTGTAAACAATATCTACTCACAATATTTTGAAGCTCCTTATCCCGCACGATCCTGCATAGAGATATCCCGTATGCCTAAGGATGCCCTCATAGAAATTGAAGCTATAGCCTTTGTCCCGTAAGAAGCCTAAGGCTCTTTGGAACAAATTCCAAGCTTTACCGCTGCACAAAACGACATGCATCCTTGAAGGGAACAATGCATGTCGTTTTGTGTGGGGCTTAACTATTTTCCCCACCTCAGAGTTGCGGCAATATGGTTTTCACCGGCTCCCGAGGAGGCAATGAACAGTATGCTTCCATCCTTCAGCATTCCTTTCATTTCGGCTTCAAATAAATTTACGGGTATGCATGCCGACGCCATGTTTCCATACTTGACGAAGGTTTCATAGGAGTTTTCAGGGTTTATCCCCACGCAGTCCCTCCATGCTCCATGTGCCCAGTGGCATGGCTGGTGAGACAGGAACAGGTCTATATCGGAGGCTTTGAGCCTTGACTTTTCCAGCGTTTTTTCCAGAAGGAGCTTCATGTGGTTTACGGATTCTTTTCCTACCTCTCTTATTATGGGGTCAAATGTTAAAAGAGGCTTTTCCATGGAGGGCATAAAGTGCTTGCGGTTATAGCCCTCAGGCTGCCTCATTTGCAGTGTGAAGCCCTTATGGTACTGGCCGTGAGAGTTGCAAAATGACGCTATATATCCCTTTCCCTCGCTGACCTGCCCCATTACCACAGCACCCGCCCCATCTCCCAGATAGCAGCACTGGTAGTCGCTGTAATCTGCCAGTTGAGAGCAAAAGGCAGAGGTTATTATAAGTATTTTTTTAAATTCTCCTGCCGCGATCAGGTTTGAAGCTGTAACTACCATAGTAACAAAGCTTGAGCAGCAGGTATCTACGGACCAGGCACCGGAATTTTTCAGCCCAAGCTTGTGCTGTACAAGGCAAGCATTAGTGGGGAGAATTTCATCCTGTATCATAGACTGAACTATAACGAGGTCAATTTCTTCAGGCGAAACGCCTGCTACTTCAAGAGCTCTTTTTCCGGCTTCGGCTTCGGCTTCGGAAGGAAGCATATCTATAGGGAAAACTCTTCTTTCATTTATGCCTTCAAAAGGGTTTTTTCCTTCTTTCAGCTTTGAAAAACAGATGTTTGTCCAGAAATCATTTTTTCTAACCTCTTGCGGGATTACTGCTGCAACCCCAAGGATTCCTGAGGGAACTAACGTTTTTGACATAAAATACCTCCCATTACACATTTATTTTGCTATATCATGTCAAATTATAATAAAAAACCTATAATATGTCAAACAGCTAGTAGACATGTTTTTATATATAATAGAATTTTTTATATCATAAATATACATGGGTGTCGCTAAGGAGGTATCTAAGGAACATAAAAAAACCGGCACAGCTTTTTTGGCTGTGCCGGTTTTTACCCGCAAATCTATTTTACAACCTCAATATACCCGTTGCTGGTTTCGGCGTTTATGAAAATCTTTTCCGCATATGAGCCGTATCCGCTGCTTTCAGCCTCTACAAAGCTTCCTCCCACTCCCTGCTTATTGATATTGTGGTAGGTCATTTCGGGTATAAGAAGATTGATGCCCCCATTGGTTGTTTGTGCCTTTATTTTATAGCCCCTGCTGTCCATGTCGTTCATATTGACCTTTATGCCTGCATTTGTGGTTTTAAGAGACATTGCGAGCTCAGGGCAGCTTTCATGGTTTTGTACATTTTCCACACTTATTTTTCCATTTGTTGTCACAGCCTTTACATCCTGCCCCTTTATATGCTTTATGTCTATTACCGCATTATTTGTGTTTATGCTTATGTCACGGCCTATGATGTAATTTACCTGCACCTTGGCATTTTTCGTGCTTGCGGAAATGCGATCGCTATTTACCCCCATGAGCTCTATGTGGCTGTTTTTAGTTACGCTCTCAAATACCCTTGACAGAGAATCCTCCGCATATATCCTTCCATTTGAAGTCTCCAGCCTGATTTTATCGAATTTAAGCGCAGGAAGGAATATTTCATGAGAAATGCTTATATTGCCCGACCTGCTGGGCCTTAATGAAATACTACCGCCCGAATCCTTGAAGTCCAAAATATCATCTGTGCTGTTGACGGGGCTTTTTATTTTTGATTTTATTACTATTTTACTGTCGGTATGCTTTTTTACCGTGATATAGCCGTTTATTCCCTCAATATTTAACTCCATGCCTTCGGCGGCAACCACTTCAAAGTCTTTTTCCACAGTGGGAAAGCTCCCGAAGAAATTAAACAGGTTTGTGTCAACAAAGCTGCCCACAAAATCCACCATTTTGTCTACAAAGCCAAAGGTAGTGGAGGCTAAGTTTTTCCCCAGCTTTTCAGCCTTTGTGCTGAACTCGTCAACCATATTGTCAAAATCCTTTTGGCTGTAGTTGTTTTTAAAATCCTTTTTCCAGTCATGAATCTTATCCCTTAGCTTTGCAGCCTCCTCATGAAACGACGGCTGCTTTTGCTGCTGCTTGAAGCTGCTTTCTCCCGCAGTTTGCCTGCCGCCACCCTCGAGTGCCGATATAAGCTTTGCAGCCTCTTCGCTGGTTATTTTTCCTTCCTCAAGCATCTTAAGTATGAGCAATTTTTCTTCACTTAAAGACATATTATATTCACATCCTCCCAATATCAATAATCCTAGCCGTTAATCAGGCCCAAAGCCTCTTCTACGGAAATTTCGCCGCTGTTAAGCCTGTCAAGAACTTCCTTTCTCTTAATGCTTGCCGAAGACTCCGCGTCAGCCCTGTAGCCTAATGCTGCTGCTGCGTCCTCAAGCTTGTTTTTTACTGTGGGGTATGAAATTCCCAGTTCCTTTTCGACTTCCTTTATATTTCCTCTGCATTTTATAAAAACATCTATAAAAGCTTTCTGCTCATCTGTAAGCCTGCAAAATTTGCATAAATTAAAATGACCTTCTATATTTGTACCGCACTCATCGCAGCTTATTCTGGTAACCTCCGTATTGCTGCCACATACCGGGCACTTCCCTAATACCTCCTTAGACATTTCACTCACCTCTTTTTGATTGATAAAATAAATAAGCCCACTAAAAAAACCTTAATAATATTATGCTCTATATTAATATTATTAAAGTTTTTTACAAATGTCAATAATTATTATTAACATTATCAATTAAATTATTAATTTTTTTAATGATGCATTTAAAAATATTGCGGAATATATACAAAAGAGCAGCGAGCACAAGCTCGCTGCTTCCCGTTAAATCTCTCTTCTTCCCTCCAACGCTTTTGCCAGAGTAACCTCGTCGGCGTACTCAAGATCGCCTCCCACAGGTATTCCGTGAGCTATTCTTGTGGTTTTTATCCCCAGAGGCTTTAAAAGCCTTGATATATACATTGCCGTGGCCTCACCCTCAATATTGGGGTTGGTGGCCAGAATGACTTCTTTTATGCTGCCGTCCTTAACCCTCGACAGCAGCTCTTTTATTTTAATATCCTCAGGGCCTATGCCCTCCATTGGAGATATGGCACCGTGCAGAACATGATATACGCCCTTAAACTCTCTTGTGCGTTCCATTGCAACCACGTCTCTGGGATCCTCAACTATGCATATTACAGAGGGCTCTCTGGAGGCACCTGTGCATATGCTGCACGGATCGGTGTCTGTCAGGTTGCTGCATATTGAGCAATATCTTGTTTTAAGCTTTGCTTCCATAATGGCATTTGCAAGCTTTTCCGCCTTTTGATCGGTAAGGTTTAAAACATGGAAAGCCAGCCTTTGTGCCGTTTTATGTCCCACGCCCGGAAGCTTTTCAAATTCTTCTATAAGGCGTGCGACTGGTGCTGCGTAGAAACTCATTTATTTATCTCCATTTGATTGCTTGACATTATTTTAAGTTAAAACAATCCCGGCATTCCGCCTATACCGCCTGTAATTTTACCCATTTCGCTGTTTACCATTTCGTCTGCCTTGCGTAAGGCCTCGTTAACGGCAGCCATAATGAGATCCTGAAGCATTTCAACGTCATCGGGATCTACAACCTCAGCCTTTATAGTTATTTCCTGTATTTCCTTTTTACCTGAAGCGATGACGGTTATGGCTCCACCGCCTGCGCTTGCCTCCACTGTTTTTAACTCAAGCTGCTCCTGCAGCTTTGCCATATCCTTTTGCATTTTCTGGGCCTGCTTCATAAGATTGCCCATGTTTCCCCCGCCAAATCCCGAAAATCCGCCTTTTGCCATATCCTTTTCCTCCTGCCTGTGTCTTATGGTAGATTCACCCTAAGGCGCATCATTATTTATAATTATAATTAAAGATTACAATATATACAATAAATTTTTATTTGTCTTTGTTTCTATATATTTAGCAATAAAGATTTTACATGGAGGATATAATTTGATGAAAGAAATTTTTTTGACCCGTAAGGAATACATCTAAGAAAAGCGCCTGATGACAGACCCGTGAGACATTTCCCCGCAAGGCGTCTTTTCGTTGTAGTTAAAAATTTCTGTAAGCAATTATATCCTCTATGTTTGTAAAATCTTTATTGCATCCTATATATCTCCGTATTTGCTCGTAAGAGAGAGTCTTGCCACAAGAAGCTTTAAATGGTGGATGAATTTTTTATGTCCTTTCAGGGTTTTAAAGCCCACTCTGAATTTATCGCTTTCTTTAAGGCAGTAGATTATTTCACACTTTATTTCATAGGGCATCTGATCCAGCATCATAGTAAATACAAGTATGGAGCCTACCTTTATTTCACTGTCGCACACTCCACCTAAGCCTGCCATGGATACATCGAACAGTGTAAGGGTAATAGGCTTTTCCGGCGGCGCAAGCTCTGTGCCCGGAGGCTCTGCGATAAGCTCGCATCTTATATTTTGTATATATCTGACTCTTACATACCTTCTTCTTTCGTCAAGTATCTCCTTGTCAAGCTTTTTATTAAAGGAATGATCGTTGCCCCATACATATTCGTCCTCAGGCTCCTCTAGGGTTCCGTCCCCGATGTCCTCGGGCTCAGGCCTGCGCAGCTTTTCATCCTTCAGGAGCCCTTCCTTATCACCCGGCTTTTCATTATCCTTCCCAATGATAATTTTATTATTATACATAGCGACTCTCCACAACTTATATTTGATTACTCGTCTATTACATTCAGAGGAACATTAGCCTTTGAAGCAAGCTCTCTGGCTGTAGCCATAAGCTCATCCTCAGGGGGCGCATCCTGTTCTTGCCCGGTATTGGTTTGTACGTCGCCCTCGCTCAGGCATTTAATTTTTACCTCTCGGCCAAGCTTTTTGGAAGCAGCGGCTTCTATGATCTCAAGGTTTTCAGCTTTTGCCGCCACCATTTTGCAAAAGCCCTTGTCTGCCCCGAAAACAATTCCTATAAACCTGTTATCAAGCACCAATGCTTTTGTACCTATAAGGTTTGAGTAAAGTACCATTCTTCCGGAGGATTTAAGCTCGTTTATCACAGCCTCCCACTCGGCGATATGCTTGAGAAGCGGCTTTTCGGCAGGCTTAGCTTCCGCATGGGAGGCTGCTTGCCCGGAAGGCACCTTCTTTGAGTCCTTCGGGGAGGAGCTTTTAAATTCTGTATCGGGCTTTAGCTGGGGAGAAGGGACAGAAGCCGCTCCGGCTGCTCTTTTTTCAAGCTCTGCAAGCCTCTCAAGAACACTGTCATCACCTTTATTTAATGCGGGATCACACAGCTTCATGAGTGAAACCTCAAGGAGTATTCTCGGGCTGGATACCCACTTTAAGCTTGACTCCACAGCCGACAGCTCTTTTATCGCCATCATTATTTTTTCCTTGCTCAATTCCTTTTGCTGTAAAAGCATTCTTTTAATCGAGTCCTCCGAGGCATCGACAATATCTCTGGGATTAGATGCCATCTTGCATATCAGAACATTCCTGTAGTAATACACAAGTCCCGAAACAAACTGGGATATGTCCTTGCCTTCCATAATAAGTATATCGACAAGCTCAAGGATTTTGCTTATATCCCTTTGAATCACAGCGTCAAGCATATCCGCTGTAAACATATCATTTGATATCCCCGCAACGGACAGCACATCCTCATAGGATATTGTGCTATTTCCCAAGCCTATGCATTGATCAAGCAGGCTTATGGCATCTCTCAGCGCACCGTCGGCAGTTTTTGCAATAAGTCTTGCGGCATCCTTATGCAGTTCAACATCGCTTTCCCGGGAAATTTTCATAATGCGTTCTACTATGCTGTCTATTGAAATCCTTTTAAAGTCAAATCTCTGGCAGCGGGATAAAATTGTTGCGGGAAGCTTGTGAGGGTCAGTGGTCGCAAGTATGAATACTACATGCGGAGGCGGCTCCTCAAGAGTTTTAAGCAGCGCATTAAAAGCCCCCGTTGAAAGCATATGGACTTCATCTATTATATATACCTTGTATTTGGCCTGAGAAGGGGCATAGATTACTTCATCCCTTATGCTGCGCACGTTATCTACGCTGTTGTTTGAGGCAGCATCTATTTCTATAACGTCCAGTATGTTTTCAGACAATATGCCCTTGCAGATCTCGCATTGGTTGCAAGGGTCCCCGTCATGTGGGGACAAGCAGTTTATTGCTCTCGAGAATATCTTCGCCATGGTAGTCTTTCCTGTGCCCCTTGTGCCGCAGAAAAGATAGGCATGGGCTATACGCCCTTTGCTTACGCTGTGTTTCAAGGTTTTTACTACATGCTCCTGCTCAACTACATCCTCAAATACGGCAGGCCTCCATTTTCTATATAAAGCAATGTATGACATAAAGCCTCCTGCAAATTAAACAATACTCCCGATACTATTAAACTGATTAACAGCTATAATGATATCATATAATGAAAAATCCTTCAAAATAAAAAGATCTGCTTTCGGCAGACCGATCCACAAATCGGGTCGGCGAAGGCAGACCTTACACAAAGCATTAAAATAATAGCCGTGCACCTATTTTCGACTTAAATCTTACAAGCGTAACCCTTGTAGTTAACTCTAACCAGGCAATGCTTACGGCACATGAAAATGTCTGCTTACCGCTGCTTTCTTCCGAACCTGACGGGGTTCACAGGTTTTCATTGCGTAAGACCCGGTTTTCATTGCCACTTGCAGGGGGCAGACCCTACAGGAAAAAGCCTATAATAGGAATTCAACCCTGCTACAGCGGATTGCAGGAATAGGGCACCGCTACCTCCCCATCTAGCACGGCTAAACTTTTGACAATAAATAAACAGCGCTGACTGTTAATAATCCCGCATAGGCGTGAATTTTTCAATACTATAGCAGGCCAGTCCATAAGCTGCCTTTCTATTATACATAAAAGATGTGCTTATATCAAGACGTTTTGGAAATTAATAATATGGTATTTTAAGGCAAAAAAATAAAGCACCCGGTATAATATGTATAAATAATTGCTTTGCCATATTGAGTGCTTTTTAAATAACAACAAACAAAACCAGATAATATATTAAAAGGAGGAACAAAATTGAAAAATAATATTGCCAACTGTGGCAAATTTATTATATCATAATTTGTTCAGAAGCAATGTTAAATTTACATGACAATTTTACAAATTGTTAATAAGGCAAAGCTTAAAAGTTATTGTAACTTCTATATAAAATTTGGTACAATGAATAGAAATATTTTTTAAAGAATTTGATATAAGGAAGTGTATGAGAATTGAAGGTACGAAAAGCAATAATTCCGGCAGCGGGGCTTGGAACGAGGTTTCTCCCTGCCACGAAGGCACAGCCCAAGGAGATGCTGCCAATAGTTGACAAACCCACAATTCAGTACATAGTAGAGGAGGCAATAGAGTCAGGAATCAAGGATATAATGATAGTTACCGGAAGAGGCAAAAGAGCTATTGAGGATCATTTTGATAAGGCATATGAGCTTGAGCAGGAGCTGATGAAAAAGGGAGATATGGATCTTCTGAATGTTGTACAGGACATATCAAATCTGGTAAATATTCATTATATAAGGCAAAAGGAGCCTAGAGGACTTGGACATGCAATACATTGCGCTAAAACCTTTATAGGTGACGAACCCTTTGCGGTGCTGCTGGGGGATGACATTGTGGACTCACAGGTTCCTTGCTTAAAACAGCTTTTGGATGTGTTTGACAGATATCAGACTACTATAGTTGGGGTGCAGCATGTAGACTGGGAGGATGTATCAAAATATGGAATTATATCCTGCCGGCAGGTTGAGGACAGGGTATACCGCATAACAGACATGATAGAAAAGCCTGATGCAGAAAATGCCCCTTCAAATGTTGCCATTTTGGGAAGGTATGTTATAACACCGGGAATATTCCGGCATTTGGAGAACGCCTCTCCGGGAAAGGGCGGGGAAATACAGCTTACCGATGCCCTGAAGCACCTTATGGATGAAGAGAATATAAATGCGTATGACTTTATCGGAAACAGGTATGATGTGGGAAACAGGCTGGGGTTTGTGAAAGCCACTGTGGAATTCGGTCTTAAGCGCAAGGATTTGAAGGACGAGCTCACAGAATACCTTAAGGGAATAGTTAAGGAGCTATAGAGATTGTATAAAAGCATTAAAAATTTCAATAATACCTGCGGAGGGTTTGCGGGTATTATTTTTATTATGTGCCGGTCTGTGTGCAGTTTATGGTATAATTCTATTTATGCGGCGGCATTCTAATTGCGGTCCGCTTCAATTATGATTAAAGCAGGTGTATTATGCAAAATAGAATTTTACTTGTTGAAGATGATATATCTATAAGCGAAATGCTTAAGGACTACCTTCAAAAAGAAGGCTTCATTGTTAAGGCTGCCTTTGACGGGGAAGAGGGGGTATCGGAATTTTTTAAAGCAAGCTTTGAGCTGGTAATTCTGGATATAATGATGCCGAAGCTTAACGGTATTGAGGCTATGAGAATTATCAGAGAAAGGAGCTCCATACCTATTGTGCTTGTATCGGCAAAGGGTACTGACGTGGATAAGGCCATAGGGCTGGGTCTGGGAGCCGATGATTATATTTCCAAGCCTTTTTCAATGATTGAGTTTTCCGCCAGGATTAAGGCTGCAATAAGGCGTTCCATAAGATATTCGCATGATAATAAAAATGAAAAGCCAAAGCTTTTAAATATTCATGATATTATTATTGATCCGGATAATTTTTCGGTTACAAAAAACGGGGAAAGCATTAAGCTTACATCAAAAGAGTTTGATATTCTTAAGCTGTTTGCCACAAACCCCGGCAGGGTTTTTACAAAGGCGCAGATCTATACCTCCGTTTGGGAGGATGATTATTTCGGAGATGAGAATGTTATTAATGTACATATGAGAAGGCTGAGGGAAAAAATTGAGCATGACCCTTCTAACCCGCAGTACATAAAGACCTTGTGGGGCATAGGCTACAAATTGGGAGAAGCTTAATATGAATGTTTTTTTGGTAATTGTTGTTGCTGTTCTTGCAGGAATGGTTTTTGTCCAGTGTATGGCTCAAAAAAGGCGAAGCTCCGATTTGAGATATGTTAGTGAAAAGCTGGGCAGCATTATGGCAAATGATACCGGTGAGAGGCTTATGGCTTTTACGGGCGATAAGGAGCTCATGCGTTTACTGAACGAAATAAATAAGGTGCTTGAATACAGGCTTAAAATATCTCAGGAGCATAGAAAGACAGAAGCTTCCATGAAAAAAATGCTTTCTAATATTTCACACGATTTAAAAACACCTCTTACGGTAGTATTGGGATACATCGAAACAATCAGGCTGGACAAAAATATAAGCAATGAGGATAGAAGCATTCTTTTGGACAGGGTTGAAAACAAGGCGCACGAAATACTTGAGCTAATGAACAAGTTTTTTGATCTGGCAAAGCTGGAGTCGGGCGACAGGGAAATTCCTCTGACAAGAGTCAATATGAGCGAGATTTGCCAGAGGAACATACTGGGGTTTTACGACATTCTAACCTCCAGAGGGATTGAAGTATGCATTGATATTCCGGAGTATGGAATCTATGTATGGGGGGATGAGGAAGCGCTGGACAGGATTTTAAGCAATCTGATTTCCAACGCAATAAAATATGGAAGCGAAGGGAAGGTTATAGGGCTGTCGCTCAGGGCTGATGATGGTTTTGTCTACACCGATGTCTGGGATAGGGGAAAGGGGATCGACGAATTAAGCAAGGACAGGGTTTTTGAGAGGATGTATACGCTTGAAGACTCAAGAAATAAACGGAATCAGGGCAGCGGGCTTGGACTTACCATAACCAAAAGGCTTGTGGAAAAGCTAAACGGTGAAATATCACTGTGCAGTATGCCGTATGATAAGACGGTATTTACCTTCAGACTAAAAAGAGCGGTTTACCACCCATCTTAAGAAATTTGTAAGGTTTGATTAAGAAAAAAGAAAATTCTCATATCTATAATAAAAATATAAACAAGATTTGAGAGGAGAATAGCATGTCGTATATATTGAAAACAGTTAATCTGACGAAAGCCTTTAAAGGCAGAGAGGCTGTCTCCAGTGTGAATATTCATATCAAAAAGGGCGAAATTTACGGCTTTTTGGGTCCTAATGGATCAGGCAAGACAACGCTTATGAGGATGGCGGCAAACTTGATTAAGCCTACAGAAGGGGAAATTGAGATATTCGGAGACAAATTAACGGATAAATCATATGAAGTGCTGAAAAGAATGGGCACTATAATTGAGACTCCGGTATTTTATGAAAAGCTTACAGCCAGAGAGAATCTGGAGCTCCATTGCGAGTATATGGGATATTATGACAAGGGGGCGGTTGATAAAGCCTTTGAACTGGTAAATTTAAAAGATATAGAGAAAAAACCAGTTAAGGAGTTTTCCCTTGGTATGAAGCAAAGACTAGGGATTGCGAGGGCCATTACCACCAAGCCTGAATTCCTGATGCTGGATGAGCCTATCAATGGATTGGATCCAATAGGAATTAGGGAGGTCAGAAACCTGTTTAAAATTCTAAATAAGGAATATGGAATAACCTTGCTGATTTCCAGCCATATTTTAGGAGAAATTGAGCAGATAGCCGATACAATAGGAGTTATAAACAACGGACGGCTATTGAAGCAGGTATCTATGGAAAGTATACGGGAGGAAGATTCAGAATATCTGGAGATAACCACAAATAACTGTAAGGGAGCGGCATATGTTCTGGAAAATGACCTTGGGATAACTAACTTCAGGGTCATTGAAAACAACTGTATAAGGATATATGGATCAAGCATTCCGCAAAGCGAGCTGTCTAAGACGCTTATACTGAAGGATATTGCTATTGACAGCATAAACAGGAAGGATGTCTCTTTGGAGGACTATTTTATGAAAATATTGAACGGGGGTGGCATAAGTGCTTAAACTAATAGAGCTTGAAATAAAAAAGTTTAAATTGTCGAGATTTATAAAAGGAGTATTAATAGCAGATTTAATTATTGCAGGCGTTGTAGTATTAATAATGTTTGGAGAGAGAGCTGAAAACAGAGTTGCATTTGAGGATTATCGAACGGCTGCTTTTATTATCGGAGCCTTTGTTAAAATGACGTTTACCATTTTTGCGGCTGTCATCCTTTCAAAAATTGTTATAGGGGAGTATAAGAGCAATACCATAGGAGTGCTGTTTATGTACCCTATAAGCCGCAAAAGGCTGATTGCGGCGAAGCTGGCTGTAGTTATGATATTTACATTCCTCAGTATATTTTTATCAGATATTTTTATAGGCTTTGTCATTTATGTTATAGGCTTATGGCATGATCTCATCCCGGTTGTACTAACAGCGGCAGATATTGCAGGCTTTTTGAGAAATTCCCTTGTGGATGCGGCGGCCTATATGGGTGTGGCACTTGCTCCGCTGTATTTCGGCATGAGGAAGAAATCTACGTCCGCTACGATTGTGTCCTCGGTGATTATATGCTCTGTTTTAAACTCCGGCAGCGGGGACTTTTCGCTGGGATCGATTATTATAATACCTATTTTATTAGCTGTAGCGGGAGTGGTTGTTGCATATCTGACCATTAGAAATATAGACAGTAAGGATATAATGGTTTAGCTGCAGCTGCCCGTGTATCATTCAAGTATTTCCAGAAAGCCTCCTGCGTCGGTTAAATCGCGGAAAAGGTAATCGGGCTGGTGAGCACAAAGCTCCTCATAGCTGTGCCAGCCTGTTGCCACCGCAATGCTTTTCACCTTGAGCTTTTTTCCGCATTCTATGTCTTTAGGGGTATCGCCTATTATGTATATATCCTCATTTTTAAAATCAACACCGAAATGCTGTTTTGAATTTTGCACAGCCTGCCGGATAACCTTCCACCTCTCCATTTCTATGTTCCCAAAGCCGCCCACTGGAAAGTAACGGTTCAAATTATTGCAAGAAAGCTTTATTCTCGCAGCTTTTTCCATATTTCCCGTACCCAGAGCATTGAAGACGTGCTTCATTTCAGAGATTGCCGAAAGCAGGGAGGATATTCCCGGAGCCGTTATATCATTATTGAGTGAGGAAATATTTTCAGCCAGATATTCACAATACCTTTCACAAAACAGGGAGGGGTCTTTATCTTCTATGCCGTGTACCGAAAAGACATCTTTTATAATTGTCCCGTCAATTGCTCCCGCCATATTAACAGTGCGGAAGGCTTCCTTTATACCGTACATATCCAAGAAGGCTTTGTCCATGGCATTCTTCCCAAGCCCTCCGGCCTGTATAAGCGTGCCGTCTATGTCCCATACCAGGAGTACATTTCTCATGCTTCACCTCTTTTGCAGATTATACTCTAAGAATGCATTGGTTAAATATACAAAACACATTTATAAGCATTATATATCAATGCTTTATAAATATCTATTATTTCAGCTTTATTACGCCGGATATTTATGATAAAATTTATATTAATAAAAATTCGGAGGGTGGCTTTTGAATACTCCCATATACAATGCGGCAATGGAATATTCGTGCTCTGATCCCGTGCCCTTCCATATGCCGGGGCACAAGCTGGGGGCCGGACTGCCGGGAGGCTTTGCAAGCAATATCCCTCTCTTGGACTTGACGGAAATACCCGGTACAGACAACCTTCACAATGCCAGCGGGGTTATCTTAAAAGCACAGCAATTGGCGGCACAAGCCTTTGGCGCTGATGAAACCTTTTTCCTTGTAAATGGTTCTACCTGCGGAATACATGCGATTATTTCCACCGTCTGCAGTGAGGGGGACAAGCTTATTGTATCAAGGGACTGCCATAAATCGGTGCTGAATGCAATGATTCTTTTCGGGGTGCGGCCCGTATATATGGGACTTGAGTTTGACAGGCTGTGCGGCATTTCCACCGCTGTAATCCCGGAGCGCGTGGAGGAGGCGCTGAGGCTGCATCCGGATGCGTCCGGCGTGCTTATTACAAGGCCCAACTATTATGGAGTGTGCTCCGATATAGAGGCAATAGCAAGTATAGTGCATTCATACGGAAGGATACTTGCAGTAGATGAAGCACATGGGGCACATCTGGCTTTTGCTCCGTGCCTTCCCATATGTGCCATGGAGGCAGGCGCCGATATTTGCGTTCAGAGCGCGCATAAGACCTTGCCTGCGCTGACACAGGGAGCATATCTGCACGTGAAGGGGGGGAGGATTGACAGGGACAGGCTGAGATTCAACCTTGGGCTGCTTCAGACAAGCAGTCCCTCATATGTAATCATGTCGTCGCTTGATGTGGCAAGAGAAATAATGCATACGGGTGCTCCGCATCTCATGGAGGGTGTTGCCGATAACGTCGGCAGGCTCCACGGCCTTATAAATGAGCTTGAGGGGATGGCCTTTATTACGGAGGATATGCTGGAGTATGGAAAAAAGGACCCTACCCGTATTGTAATAAACATGAGGAACTTAGGTAAAACGGGATTTGAAACAGGTGAAATTTTAAGAGACAGCTACAATATTCAGGTGGAAATGGCTGATTTTTATAACATCGTATGCATAGCAACAGTGTCTGACAGGTGGGAGCACTATGAAAGGCTGTATTGCGCACTTAAGGATATGAACTATAAATTTAAGGATTTGCCCGCTTTGGCCGATACAAATATAACAGAAATAATTATTCCTCCTAAGAAAATGGAGCCGGCCGAAGTCATGTGCAAAAAAACTGTAAGAGTGGGACTGCATGAAGCTGCCGGTAAGGTCTGTGCATGTGCCGTAACACCATATCCTCCCGGTGTGCCTGTAATTTGCCCTGGAGAAGTATTTGTGGGGGAGGCTGTTGAATATATATATAATATACTGGACAGCGGCGGAATTGTTAACGGACTGAGTGAAAAATATGAGGTAAGCGTTGTTAAATAATATGCTATAATTACTATATAGGATGCAATAAAGATTTTACAAACATGGAGGATATAATTGCTTACAGAAATTTTTAACTACAACGAAAAGACGCCTTGCGGGGAAATGTCTCACGGGTAAGTCATCAGGCGCTTTTCTTAGATGTATTCCTTACGGGTGAAAAAATTTCTTCCATCAAACTATATCCCCCATGTAAAATCTTTATTGCTAAATATATAATAATAATAATGCAAATGCACATACGCTTTTGGGGGAATATTATGAAAAAGGGCTTGTTTATAACTGTAGAGGGCATGGATGGCTCCGGGAAAACAACCCAGATTGAATTGATGAGCTCGTATTTAAAGGATAAGGGCTATGAGGTTGTTTTAACGAGAGAGCCCGGTGGTACAATAATAGGTGAGAAGATACGCAATATAATACTTGATCCTCACAACTCCGGTATGTGCGATGCCGCAGAAATGCTTTTATATGCTTCTGCCAGGGCGCAGCTTGTGAGGGAAGTCATAAAGCCTTCGGTGGACAGTGGCAAAATCGTAATATGTGACAGGTTTGCCGATTCGAGCTATGTCTATCAGGGATTTGGAAGAGGCATTGATTTTAAGGCTATAGAGGATGCTAACAGAGCGGCGCTTGATGGTGTTTCACCCGATATCACCATATTTTTGGATATAAGGCCCGAGCTTGCACTCGGAAGAAGGCTTGCCGCCACGGGTGCCGACAGGATAGAAAATGAGAAAATAGAGTTCCACCTGAGGGTTTACTCGGGATATAAAAAGCTGGCTTCACTGTACTGCGACAGGATTAAAGCTGTTGACAGCAGCAGGAGCATAGAGGATATTGCACAGGACATAAGGGTATTGCTGGATGGACTTCTTTTATAGTGTAGATTAACTAATTATTCTAAAAGAAAGGCTGGTGTTATTTTCTATGAAGCTTGTTTTTGCGGTTATCCATGATGAGGACGGACATAAGGTGATGGATGAGCTTAATAAGAATGGGTTCAGTGTAACCAAGCTTTGTTCCACAGGAGGATTCTTAAGGGCTGGAAACACAACACTTTTAACGGGGGTTGATGAGGACAAGGTCAATGATGTAATAGCCATCATAGAAAAGAAATCAAAGAGCAGGAAGCAGGTTATTAACTCCTCCATGCCTCCTAACGGAATGAACGGCATGTTTATGCCTTATCCCGTAGAGGTAGTGGTAGGAGGAGCAACTGTTTTTGTACTGGATGTTGAAAGGTTTGAAAAGGTGTAGCGGGGTCTTTTTACAAAAGAGATCTCCTTGCAATATGTTCAAACAAATATGTGTAGGATGTGAGTTTTATGAAGGTAGGCGAAAATCTTGGCAAGTCTTCTGGTATAGCGGGAACTGTGGCCAAGGAGGAAAAAAAGGTTCTAAACAGCAGGGAATCAGCTTTTCAAAGCCAGATAAGGCGTATTGAGGGGCAGGACCATGAACAAAGGATCCGGGAGCTGGCGTTAAAAATCTCAGAGCAGGGAGAAAAACTAGGCAAGAAGGTTGATATAAGGGAACTAAAGGTATATAAGAAGCTTATTTCGGAGTTTTTGGATGAAGCTGTGAACAGCTCCCGCAAGTTTTCAAAGGAAAGCTTTTTAGACAGAAGGGGAAGGTTTAAGGTCTATGCGACGGTTAAAAAAATAAATTCCGAGCTTGAGGAGCTTACCGAGCAGGTGTTAAAGGAAGAAAAGGATAACATAAAGATATTGAAGAGAATTGATGATATACGGGGCTTGATAATGGATCTGACCATATAGGGATAGATCCATTATCATAGACGTTTGCATGGTAAAAGTGGCCGGAGTGCGTCACGAAAATAGCTTATGAGGTGTTTGGATTGAGCTTTAACAATATAACAGGCCAGAGAGAAGTGATTGACGGACTTGCTTTTTCAATAAAAAATGACAGGGTGGCACACGCATATGTCTTTACCGGTCCTAAGGGGATAGGAAAAAGAACGGTGGCAAAGCTTTTTGCCGGAATGCTTCTTTGCACCTGCAGGACCGATATGGCAAGCTGCGCCAATTGTCCGTCCTGCAGCACCTATATGGAGGGCTCAAACCCTGACTTTTTTGTTATTGAGAGGGAAAATTCGGCGATAGGAATAGAGGAGATACGTGGAATCCAGAGCAGTATACTTGTAAAGCCTTTGTACTCTGAAAAGAAGGTTTATGTTATTGCCGATGCGGAAAATATGACGGTGCAGGCTCAGAACTGCCTGCTCAAAATACTTGAGGAGCCGCCGCCCTACGCCGTTATAATACTTACTGCGTCCAATTACAAGGCGCTTATGGAGACTATACGCTCAAGAACCCTGCGATATAATTTCAGAAAGAATACACCTCAAGAGGTAAGAACGGTATTGGCGGACAGGCTTGGAGAGAATAATCCAAGGCTTGACTTTCTGGCCGCTTATGCAGACGGAGTAATAGGGGCTGCCCTTCAAATAGCGGACTCAGAGGAATTTGCTTCCTTAAGGGATTCCGCGGTGGATGTTTTTATGAGGCTTTCGGCAAAAGCTTCTCTTTCAGGTGTATTCCGTGAATATGATTTTTTTGAAAGCAATAAGGAGAGCGCAAACGTAATTTTTGACGCGATGCTGCTGTTTTGCAGAGATCTGCTGGTGTATAAAAATACCGGAAAAGAAAACATGTTGATTAATTCAGACAAAAGGGATATCATATTAAATAGTGCGCATAAGTTTACGTCTCAAAAGCTGGTAAACAGTATTGAGGAAATAGAAAAGGCACGTAGAAGCATAGCTCAGAATGCAAGCTTTCAGCTATCCGTGGAAGTAATGCTTATGAAGCTGCAGGAGGAATACAGTTAATGGTAAAGGTAGTGGGTGTGAGATTTAAGAAGGCGGGGAAGATATACTATTTTGACCCCGGAGACTTTGAGATACAGTTGAATTCAAATGTAATAGTCGAAACGGCAAGAGGCATAGAGTATGGACTTGTCGTGGTGCCTAACAGGGATGTGCCGGACGAGGAAATAGTCGCTCCTCTTAAAAAGGTAATCAGAATTGCCACCGAGGAGGACGGAAAGCACGCTGAGGACAATGACAGAAGGGAAAAAGAAGCGTTTGACATATGCCTGCAGAAGATAAGGGCGCATAATTTAAATATGAAATTAATAGATGTGGAATATACCTTTGACAACAATAAGGTATTGTTTTACTTTACAGCCGATGGAAGGGTGGATTTCAGGGAGCTGGTAAAGGATCTGGCCGCAGTTTTCAAAACCAGAATAGAGCTAAGGCAAATAGGTGTGAGAGATGAGTCCAAAATGATGGGAGGAATAGGGATCTGCGGAAGGGTGCTTTGCTGCAAATCCTTTCTTGGAGAATTTCAGCCGGTATCCATAAAAATGGCCAAGGAGCAGGGGCTTTCATTAAATCCCACCAAAATTTCAGGCACCTGCGGGAGGCTGATGTGCTGCCTTAAATATGAGCAGGATGCCTATGATGAAATACTGAGGAGAGTGCCTAAGGTGGGAGCTATCGTGGAGACACCGGAGGGAAATGGAACGGTAATGGCGGTAAGCCTGCTTAAGGAAATGCTTAAGGTAAAGCTGGATAAGGTCAATGAGACGGATTTGAAGCTATACAATTCAAGTGAGGTAAGGGTAATAAAGGATGTTGCCCGTGAGGATTACGGGGATATAGATATTGAGGTTCTAAAGCAGCTCGAGGACTAAATAATGAGCTTTGGGCTTGATATGTTAAAAACAATTTAAAAATAAAAAAAAGGTTTTCATATTAAAGCTTTAATGATAGAATAATATCGGTAATTAGAAGTTTTATTATACAGAAAATACCAGTAGTATCAGTAATCCTTTAAGGAGGTGTTGTTATAATGGCATATGTTATAAACGAATCTTGCATTGCTTGCGGTGCATGTGAGTCGGAATGCCCCGTATCATGTATTTCGGCGGGGGACAATGTATATGTTATTGATGAGGATGTATGCATAGACTGCGGATCATGCGCTAATGTCTGTCCGGTTGATGCTCCTCAGCAGAAATAATTATATTACCAAAGGGGTCAGGTAGGAGTTAATCTTACTTGGCCTTTTTTACATGAATATAAAAGCTTTAAATAAATCAGGATGGGTGTTTTAAGCTTGAAAATAGAATTGCTTGAGAATGAACGAATTGATGATTTGCAGTATAAGGGTCTTAAAATAATACAGAAAACAAAAGGCTTTTGCTTTGGGGTAGATGCGGTGCTTCTTGCCAGCTTTGCCGATGTCAAGAGGAATGACAGAGTGGCCGACTTGGGGACAGGCACCGGCATAATATCCATACTCCTTGCGGGAAAGACTCAGGCAAAAAGCCTTTCGGGCCTTGAAATACAGCAGGAAATGGCTGAAATGGCAGGAAGAAGTGTTTTGCTTAATGACCTTCAGGACAGAGTAAGAATAATATGCGGCGATATAAAGAAAAGCCACGAATTCTTTGCTCCCTCCAGCATTGATGTGGCAGTGAGCAATCCTCCTTATATGAATAAGGGAGGGGGCTTGGTAAATCCTGATGACACAAAGGCAATATCGCGCCATGAAATTATGTGTACGCTTGAGGACGTAATAGCTGCAGGCAGCAGGATGCTGGTGCCGGGAGGACAGCTTGCCATGGTTCACAGGCCTGAGAGGCTTGTGGATATAGCTTGCCTTATGAGAAATTATGGTATAGAGCCTAAATATATAAGATTTGTCCACCCGTCACCTTACAAAAGAGCTAACCTTATACTTATAAAGGGAACCCGGGGAGGGCGGCCGCAGCTCAAAATGATGGAGCCGCTGTATATTTATGATGAAACCGGAGAGTACTCAAGGGAAATTAATGAGATTTATTGCAGAGATGAGGTTAAGAAATGAGTAAAGGCGCAATGAATAGCGGCGCAATAAATAGCGGCACGCTGTATCTTGTGGCAACGCCTATAGGTAATCTTGAAGATATTACCATAAGGGCCTTAAACATTCTTAAAGATGTGGATTTAATAGCCGCGGAGGATACAAGAGAGACAATAAAGATGCTTAACCATTTCGATATAAAAAAGCCCATGGTAAGCTATTATGAGCATAATAAGGCCGAAAAGGGAAATTATCTGATCCGGCTGCTTCTCGAGGGAAAGAACATTGCGGTGGTATCGGATGCAGGAACTCCGGGGATATCCGATCCGGGAGAGGACCTGGTAAGGCTGGCTGTGCAGAGCAATATAAAGGTGAGCATGGCTCCGGGGCCCGTTGCCGCAATTATGGGGCTGGTATTGTCGGGAATGCCCACAGGGCGCTTTGTGTTTGAGGGCTTTCTGCCCATGAATAAGAAGCAGAGGAAGCAAAGAATTTCTGACCTTAAGGATGAAACCAGAACAATAATTTTATATGAGGCACCTCATAAATTGACGCATACCTTAAACGACCTGTATGAAGCTCTGGGAGATAGGAACATAACGATTGCCAGAGAGCTGACAAAGAGGTATGAGGAGATTTTTGGCTGTACGTTGTCGCAGGCCGTGGATAAATATTCCTCTGTATCTCCAAGGGGAGAATTTGTACTCGTGCTTGAGGGTGCTGATGCCTGTGAGCTTGACATGAAGGAAAAACGCAAATGGGAGAGCATAAGCATAAGAGAGCATGTGGATATTTATATATCCGAAGGATTGGATAAGAAGGATGCAATTAGGAAAGCTGCCGACGACAGGGGAGTTAGTAAAAGGGATGTTTACAATGCCTTGCTGTAAAAAAGCCGGCGGAATTAAAATAAAAGCCTGAGCGTTAAAAATTAAAAGACACGCTTTTATCTTTAACGGTCAGACTTTTATTTTTTTTAAGTCCTTGTATTACGTCTTGTGCCTTACAGGCATAAAGTGCTTTTACCTTAATTAAAGGAAATTTGTCGTATTAAAAAGTACTAGCTCTTTAATTCCTTCATGCAGTTTGGACAGATGTTTTTACCCTTGTAGACTGTAACATCCTTGGCATCGCCACAGAATATACATGCAGGCTCGTATTTTTTGAGAATAATGGTGGCCCCGTCAACATAGATCTCCAGTGCGTCCTTTTCAGCGATGTCGAGAGTTCTTCTAAGCTCTATAGGCAATACAACTCTCCCTAATTCGTCAACTTTTCTTACAATTCCAGTAGATTTCATTTTCCTTCCTCCTAAATATTACAGTATTCGACAAAGTTCTTTAAAATCATAGTACCATAAATTCCAATAAACGTCAACAATTAATTTAAAAAAATTCAAAAAAATGTTATTGAAAACTTTCAATATGCGTATAAACCCGCATGAATAAAAGCATACAGACGTTTATTAGTAAGCATTACATATATTATATCCCAATTTTATGATGTTAAAAACAAAAAATATATAAATATATTAAATTATATATTACATATTTTAACTGGGAAAGGGGGTCTGAATACTCTGCGACATAATTCGACACATATATTAAGTGCGTAATGAACACGCGTTTATTGAATCTTCCAGCGGCTTTGCACATATAAATATATGGGGGTGTAGTATGCTTAATTATGTATGGGCTGTTATGCTCATAATGGGTTTTTTAGTGGGAATTATGAATGGAAGGGCACATGTGGTAACTCAAGCCGCAATCAGCTCGGCGAAGGATGCAATAGAGCTGTGCATAGGGCTGTTAGGTGTAATGTGCCTATGGACAGGGCTTATGAACGTAGCTGAAAAAGGCGGGCTTGTAAGGTCTATATCACGGCTTATACGGCCCGCCGTAAAATTCCTGTTTCCCGGAATACCTGACAGACATCCGGCGGTTGGGGCTATTGTAATGAACTTTACGGCCAATTTCTTAGGTCTTGGCAATGCCGCCACCCCATTGGGATTAAAGGCAATGAATGAAATGCAAAAGCTAAATTCTCGAAAGGAGACGGCTACAGATCCAATGTGCATGTTTCTTGTTTTAAATACCTCGGCAATACAGCTTGTACCTGCCACAATTATTGCGGTGAGAGCTGCGGCGGGCTCTGCCAACCCATCGGAGATTATTGTGCCCATATGGCTGGCAACCATATGCGCCAGCATTGCGGGAATAATATGCGCCAAGCTTTTGTCAAAGCTGTACGGAAGGTAAGGAAAAAAATTATGGAAATAATGAATATGCTTTCATCCTATGCCGTGCCTGTGATTTTTCTCTGCATACTTTCAATGGGAATGTATAAGGATGTAAAGGTGTACGATGTTTTTATAGAGGGGGCAAAGGAAGGAATAGCTACGATTGTTCGCATTATTCCATCTCTTGTGGGTCTCATGGTGGCTGTTGGAGTGTTCAGGGCATCGGGGGCTCTCGACCTTCTGATCCATGCCGTAAATCCCGTTGTGAGGTATCTGGGGATACCGAGCCAGACAATTCCTCTTGCGCTTCTGCGCCCTGTTTCAGGCAGTGCGTCTCTTGCATTGGTATCTGATATATTGAAGGCCAATGGGCCTGATTCCTTTGTGGGAAGAGTAGCCTCCACTATGATGGGATCTACCGAAACTATTTTTTATACCCTTGCGGTTTATTTTGGGTCGGTGGGAATTAAAAATATAAGGTATACTCTGGCGGCGGCATTATTTGCCGATTTAATCAGCGTTATGGCATCTGTATGGGTATGCACTCTGTTTTTTGGGAAATAACCGAATCGGGTTTTTTAAAGCAAAGTGTGTATATATGAATTTTGTGGGCAAACTATAGCTGATAGGTTGTTGTATCACAGCCCGCAATATTTAGACCTGCAGGGAGGATAAGCTTGACTGTTGCATATAGAGAGAGTAAGGCGAATTATAGCGGCATTAAGCCGGATATATACGAAATAATTGACCTGGAAACGGTTGAAAGGGATCTTTATAATATACTGTCCGACAGCAAAGGATGTGTCAGAGAAATGTGCAGTCATATAATGAGCGCGGGAGGCAAAAGAATAAGACCATTGCTTGTTATGTGCTGCGGTCTTGTATTCTCGCCTCAGAGTCCCGAGCTTGTACATGCCGCGTCGGCAGCGGAGCTTATACATATGGCGTCTCTTGTACATGATGATATCATAGATGAATCGTGTATGAGGAGAAGCAGGCCGTCCATAAATAAATTGTGGGGCAACCACTTTGCGGTATTGTGCGGGGATTACCTTTTTGCCAAGGCGTTTGGCATTTTAGCTCAGGACAGGCTTTTAAAAAGCATGAGCTATATGGTAGAGGCGGTTCAAAGCATGTGCAGGGGTGAAATATCTCAGGCCCATGACCGCCACAGCACCAGGGTGAACATGAAAAGGTACTATGAACGCATTTCGGAAAAGACCGCCATATTTTTGAAATGCTGCTGCATGTCCGGCGCCGCAGCGGCAGGAGCGGATATCAGAAGTCTTGAGGCTGTGGGAGAGTATGGGCTTAACCTTGGACTTGCATTTCAAATAGTGGATGACATCCTTGATTTCTGCGGAAATGCCGATATTATGGGAAAACCCAAGGGTGAAGATCTTTGCCAGGGAAACATTACAATACCCATAGTGCTTTTACAGAAAAATCACAAGTACGCGGAATGGATTAACGGAGTAATACAGGGAAGAGCTTACCCGGAAAATGTAATGGATGAGGTGCTTAAGGCATTGGAGGACTCAGGCGCCATTGCCGATTCCTTCCGCGCGGCGGGCAGGCATATTTCTAAAGCAAAGACAAGTCTTAAAGCACTTCCGGCTTCAAAATATACAGAGCTTCTTTTCAGACTCACCGATATTGTAAAATCAAGAATTAAATAAAAAATTCTATAATATGCTTGCAGCTCTTAAAAGCCTGCAAATATTATAATAAAACCCTGCCTTGACTCCCGATTGCGTTATGAGTCCTCTGGCCGGCCGTCTTTGCATTTTTTCAGAGGCTTTAGGGTCGGACAGATACATCGATAGAAGGCCTTTTATTACCGTCATATGGAATTCTGAATAGCAAAGCCTTGAGCAGTGCTCTGTTGATTTGCGGATAAAGTATTGCATCCTATCGCGGCAATGCGTTAAATCCCTGTAATAGCTAGTAAAATTCAGCTCCCCTTCCTGAATATCCTCCTTAAGATCTATATAGTAGTCAAGAAGTATATGCAGGCCCGAAACCCATGGGAAATATGCGCTGTCAACACTGCTTACCTCAAGGGGTGACAGCGAAGGGTCAAAGGCCAGAGCATACAGAATGAAAATGCCGAGTGTTGAGCCTGCCGCTGCGGAATATTCCCAGTAGCTTATGCCGCGGTATTCTGAAAGATTAGCTTCTGCCCATTCTCTCAGGCGCTTTTCCCTGACTGAAGAGCTGAGATGCTTAAACGACTGCATCTCAGAATAACGCCTTGCATAATCCCTTATTTTATCTTTTACCAGATGATACGAGGGCAGCCCCGACAACTGACTTTTAGCCTGCATTACAAGCTTTGTCAAATAGCCGCCGTCATTTTTATATGGGTAGTGCTTGTAATAGTCGCAGGCGGGGCTGTCGGGAGTAACGGCGTCAGACAGCGACAGGTGGAGAGTGAGAAAGGCTTCTTCGTCATAGACTCCCGCTCTGTCGCACAGGTTGTCAAGGTAATCGCTTATTGTCTGGATAGATACAATAAATTTTATTGCCTTTTTGGTATCTATGCCGGGATACAGTGCATAAATACTTCCGCCCTGACAGTGGAATTTTTTATCCCGTATGCTTGCCGCAGCCTGATTCAGCAGCATTTGATCGCCTGCATCCGCGCAGGCTTTTTTCCACCGGCACAGCTCCTCGTCAACCTGAGGGAAAATATCCCTTACATATTTAGATATAAGCTTCATTCCTCTGTCATATTTCTTATTAATACCGGCCTTCCACCCTTCTGCTTTTTTTACTTAACCATATTATGTAGCGATAAAGATTTTACATAGAGGATATAACTTGATGTAAGCAATTATATCCTCTATGTTTGTAAAATCTTTATCGCGTCCTATATATGTAATACCCTTGAAAAAATCAATCCGAATATGTATAGTATTACTATACATTGTAAAGGAGCATTTATATTATGAGCAATAAAAAGTTTTATATTACAACACCCATATATTATCCCAGCGGAAAGCTTCATATAGGGCATTCCTATACAACCGTTGCTGCAGATGCCATGTCAAGATATAAAAGGCTTAAGGGGTATGATGTCATGTTCCTTACAGGTACCGATGAGCATGGGCAGAAAATTCAGAGAAAGGCTGAAGAGAGGGGTATTACCCCCAAGCAGTATGTTGATGAGATAGTAGAGGGAATAAAAGACTTATGGAAGCTTATGAAAATTACGAATGACAGGTTTATAAGAACTACCGACAGGTACCATGAGGAAGTGGTTCAAAAAATATTTAAAAAGCTTTTTGATCAGGGAGATATATATAAAAGTGAATATGAGGGGTGGTATTGCACACCCTGCGAATCCTTCTGGACAAAGACGCAGCTTGTGGACGGGAAATGCCCCGACTGTGGGCGTGAGGTGGAGCTGACAAAGGAGGAAAGCTATTTTTTCAGGCTGTCCAAATATCAGGACAGGTTAATTAAGCATATAGAGGACAACCCTGATTTTATACAGCCCGTTTCAAGGCAGAATGAAATGCTGAACAACTTTTTAAGGCCGGGGCTGGAGGATTTGTGCGTATCCAGAACAACCTTCAACTGGGGAATTCCCGTCACGTTTGATGAAAAGCATGTTGTGTATGTATGGATTGATGCGCTATCCAACTACATTACCGCCATGGGGTATATGGGAGATAATGAGGACGATTACATAAAATACTGGCCTGCTGATGTGCATCTTGTGGGGAAGGAAATTGTGCGTTTTCATACAATTATATGGCCTGCAATGCTTATGGCTCTGGGACAGCCTCTGCCCAAGCAGATATTCGGGCATGGATGGCTGCTTTTGGACGGAGGAAAGATGTCCAAGTCAAAGGGCAATGTAGTAGACCCCGAAATACTGATACAAAAGTACGGGCTTGATTCAATAAGGTATTTTCTCTTAAGGGAGGTACCCTTTGGCTCTGACGGCATATTTTCAAATGAGGCGCTTATAAACAGGATAAACTCCGATCTGGCAAATGATTTGGGAAATCTCGTAAGCAGGACGGTAGCCATGATAGACAAGTATTTCGGAGGAAGGATTCCTTCTGTCCGGGCTGACGGGGATTTTGACTCCGAGCTTAGGGCGGTTGTGGCATCAATGCCTCAAAGGGTAGAGGCGCTGATGGATAAAATGCAATTCAGCTCTGCTCTTACCGAAATATGGGCGGCTGTTTCCAGAACAAACAAATATATTGATGAGACAATGCCGTGGGCGCTCGCAAAGGATGAGACAAAGTCGGCAAGGCTTGCAGGCGTAATGTATAACCTTGCGGAGAGTATAAGAATAATATCCGTGCTGCTTCAGCCGTTTATGGTGGAAGCTCCGGCGAAAATATGGGCACAGCTTGGAATAGAGGAGGGCACTCTTACCTCATGGGATGAGGGCAAGGTATGGGGGCTTTACCCGGAAGGAATTTCAGTAAATAAGGGAGATATAATCTTTCCCAGAATAGATTTAAAAAAGGAAATGGAAGAGCTCGAAAAAATGTCGGAGGCCGGGGCGCCTGAAAAGCAGGATAAAGCCGCAGTCAAGGAGAAGTCTTCAGACTCTTTACAGCGAGACATGATCTCCATAGAGGATTTCTCCAAAATAGACTTAAGGGTTGCCAAGGTGCTGGAGGCGGAGAAGGTGGAAGGAGCGGATAAGCTGCTTAAGCTTAAGCTTCAGGTGGGAGACGAGGTTAGGCAGGTTGTATCCGGAATTGCTAAGAGCTATTCTCCCAAGGATATGGTGGGAAAGCATATAATACTTGTTGCAAATCTAAAGCCTGTAAAGCTAAGGGGAATAGAATCACAGGGAATGATCCTTGCGGCTTCCGATGACAAGGAGCTGGTGCTGGCAACTGTTGACGGCATTATCGGAAGCGGAACAAGGGTAAGATAGAGTTAGCCCTGCGTTAAGCTCTTCTCACGGTATCACCGCAAGAAGGGCTTAACGCAGGGCCTATGCCGGAATAAAAAGATTTGTCGCTATATTAAATTTGATATATAATATATTTATAGCCAGCGCGTTTTGGCTCGTTATCTATAAATACCGGTAAGGAGAATATTTATGCTGTTTGATTCACATGCACATTATGACGATCTTAAGTTTGATGCAGACAGGAACAGTGTAATTGAAAGGGCCAGAGAAGCAGGAGTTTCATATATATTAAATGCTTCCTCAAACATGTCGTCGGCAGTTGAAACTGTTTCTATCGCACAGGAATTTGATTTTATTTATGCTGCTGTGGGAATTCATCCCCATAACGTTCATGAAATTAATGAAAATATATTAAACGCCATACGGGATTTTGCATCTGACCATAAGGTTGTCGCAATAGGTGAAATAGGCCTTGACTATTACTATGATACCTGCCCGAGGGATTTGCAGAAGCACTGGTTTGCCAGACAGCTGGGCCTTGCTAAGGAGCTTGGGCTGCCTGCAATTATTCATGACAGGGAAGCCCATGAGGACACTCTGGATATAATTAAGAGCGAGAACTCTAAGGAGACGGGAGGAGTTTTTCATTGCTATTCAGGCAGTGTTGAAATGGCACGTGACGTTCTTGACAACAATTTTTATATTTCTATTGGGGGAGCGGTAACCTTCAAAAATGCAAGGAAAGCAATTGAGGTTGTAAATTATGTCCCAATGGACAGGCTTCTTATTGAAACCGATTGCCCTTATATGACTCCCGAGCCTTATAGAGGAAAGAGAAATGATTCCGGGTATATAGGTCTTGTGGCGCAAAAAATAGCGGATATAAAGGGTCTTACATATGAGCAGGTAGCTTGCGCAACAACCGAGAACGCAAAAAGGCTGTTTAATATAAATGCCTGAAGCTTAAATGTGGGGTGGATTATGAAAAAACTTGTGCTGGTTCTGGTATGCACTATTCTTATGACTGTGTTTTTGGCATTTAATTACCTTCTGTGGGACAAAAAGCAGAATACCGAGAGTCTTAAAACTCTTGAATATTCAAATGAGAATAAGGATGCTACTATTGACGCTCTGGGGAGGCAGATTAAAAATCTTGAGGACTCGGCAAGAGACTTAGAGAGCCGTGTTAATGTGCTTGAGGGCAGCAACAGCGAGCTGCAGAAGGAAAAGGATGAGCTGATAAAAAAGCAGGCTGAGTATGAAAAGCTTCTAAAGGAGAAGAGTGACATAATTGATGTGCTTAAGAGCCAGATGGATCTGAAGCCCTTGGAGACAGCCGTAAGGCATTGGGTACAGGGCATAGACGAGGGGCAGTATGACATTTCATATAAGCTGGAGGCGGAGCATTTTAAGGAAAATGGAGACATATTAAGTCAGGCCGAATATGCGGACAGGTATAAAAAAATTATTAACAGTATAAAGCTTAAGTCAATAAAGCTTCAAGCACAGGAAAGCGGCAATGAGGCGGCAAACGGACGTATAGCTCTTGAGGCTGAGCTTGAAGTCGGTCTGGCGCAAGGGGCCGGCGAGTCGGAGTATTCCGAGGGAGTGAACAAAAGATTCTTTGAAATGACCTTTGACAAGGCAAAAAATCTTTGGCTTATTTCCGGCATCTCTGCATGATATGCAAGGCTTTATCACCAATTTACCTCCGGGACATATAATGGTTAGTGTAATAACAGAAAATTATGTTCCGGAGGTATTTTTATGAAGGAAGAAAAGAAGATAAAGGAAGATATTGACATGAACATGAATATGGGTATTGAGCATATGGGACAAACACCGCCTGTAAGCCAGATGCCCTCCATGAATTCAGCTCAGCCCGCCGAACAGATGCCTAACATGGCTCAAATGCCGTCCATGAATCAGATGCCTGCTATGGCACCCATGCCAAATATGGCACAGATGCCGTCCATGAATCAGATGCCCGGTATGGCACCCATGCCAAATATGGCGCAGATGCCGTACATGAATCAGATGCCCGGAATGGTGCCCATGCCTAATATGGCACAGATGCCAGCTATGAATCAGATGCCCGGAATGATGCCCATGCCCAATATGGGACACATGCCATACATAAGCCATATGCCAAACATGGCTCCCATGCCATACATGGGACAAATGCCAAATATGGAGCAAACGGCCTCCATGAATCAAATGCCAAACATGGAGCAGATGCCATCTATGAATCAAATGCCAAACATGGAGCAGATGCCATCTATGAATCAAATGCCAAACATGGAGCAGATGCCATCTATGAATCAAATGCCAAATATGGCACCCATGCCGTACATGGCACAGATGCCTGACATGAATCCCATGCATGGCATGAATTATATGCCCGTTATGGGTCAAATGCCCAATATGGCGCCCATGCCCAATATGGGGCAGATGCCGGCTATGCATCAGATGCCTGGTATGGAGTATATGCCCAATATGGCATCCATGCCGTATATGAATCAGATGCCAAATGTGCCGTGTCCTTTTATGAATATGCAGCAGCCTATGATGTATGGGCAGCCAGCGGATAATTCAATCCATGATCCGTATATGAACAATATGATGAACCCGTATATGGGGCCTCAATATTAAAAACAGGGTACATAGAAGACAGGTGCTGTAAGTGCCTGTTTTTTTGTGTGCGCGGGAGGTATCATCTTTTAACATAGTCTGAACAAGATTAAAGGATGAAGGGACGAATCATGTTCAGACTGCTTAAAAATGATTTGAAGCTTGCCGTAATTTTAATTCTGAGATTTTTAATTTACAGGTATAATATATTAGTCTTAAGAGAATACTTGAGATACAAGGATAATTATGGAAATAAATTTGACAGACATTTCTTTTTGCAATAAAATGTCTACAGTCCCTTGTAATATTTTAAACAGGAGGTTGGTTGATGATACCACTTGCGAAAAATATTAAAAGGTATTTTTCATTTAAAGAGATAACGGTTGTACTAATTGCGGTTATAATATCCGTATCCGCCGGAGTGGGAGTTTTTTTAAACTTAAAAAAGGAAGTTTCAATTAATGTGGATGGCAAGGCCACATTGTTAAAAACAATGAAAAATACCGTAAGAGAAGTGCTGGAACAAAGTGGAACAGAGCTGGGGAGCGATGATTATATTAATTTGCCGCTCGACGGAAAGCTGCAAAAGATGAAAAGAAACGAAATATACATAAAGAGAGCAGTGCCGATTTATGTGACTGTTGACGGCGGGCAGAAGAAGCTGATGGCTTATGAGGGTACGCTGGGAGAGGTTCTTGCCAAAAATTCTATAGCATTATCCGATAAGGATAAGCTGGTAGGTGCGGAGCTTGGAACTGAAATATCCAAGGATTTGAGCGTACGCATAATCAGGGTTCAGGAGGAAATGGTTACGGAAAAGGTCGCTGTTCCGTACAAGGTAGTTACCAAGAATAACGATCGCATAGACAAGGGCAAGCAGTTAGTGGTACAGAATGGAAAGGAGGGCATAAGAGAAAAGCTTTTCAAGGTGATTATGGAGGATGGAAAGCAGGTAGTAAAGGAGCTTGTAAAGGACAGCGTTGCTGTTGCACCGGTGAATAAAATTATAGAAAACGGTACGGTTCTCAACTTCAAGACATCAAGGGGAGAGGTCGTGCGCTATAAAAAACAGATAACAATGAAGGCAACGGCTTATACGGCCTCCTATGCTGACACCGGGAAGAATCCCGGAGACGCAGGCTTTGGAATAACATATACCGGAAGAAAGGTCAAAAAAGGGATTGTTGCTGTGGACCCCAAGGTCATACCCTTAGGTAGCAGGCTGTATATTGAAGGCACAGGGCGGACTGCCGACTATGGCTTTGCCGTGGCTGCCGACATAGGCGGCGCAGTAAAGGGAAACATAATAGACCTTTATTTTGAAAGCAGTGAGGAGGTCCGTAAGTGGGGACGTAAAACCGTAAAGGTGTATGTGCTTACAAGCTGATATAAGGAGACAAGCAAATTCAATGTGAATTTGGGCTTGCTTTAAATGCAGGCATTTATAAGGGACTTTAATGTTGGCCGGAATTTTGTATTCCGGCTAATTGTTTTCTTAAAAATTACATATGAAGGGCGTACTTATGGACAATATAAAAGGCATTATAAGAAAAAATAATATAAGGCTTACAAAAGCTCTGGGACAAAACTTTCTTAATGATGAAGGCATAGTTAACAGGATAGTGGACGCTGCCGATGTTGGGAAGGAGGATGTGGTAATTGAAATAGGCCCGGGAATAGGCAGCATGACGCATGAGCTGTGCAAAAGGGCGGGAGAGGTTTTTGCGGTAGAGATAGACGCACGCCTCATACCAGTGCTGGCGCAGAACTTGAAGGGGTTTTCCAACCTGCATATAATAAATAATGATGTCATGAAGCTGGACTTAAAAAGGGATATAATAAGCTTGCTGAGTCCGGAGCGGAAGCCGGAGGCTGTTAAGGTTGCCGCCAATCTGCCTTACTATATAACCACTCCCATAATAATGAAGCTTTTGGAAGAGAATCCGGGAATAGATTCTATGGTGTTCATGGTTCAGAAGGAGGTAGCGGAGAGAATGACTGCCGCCCCCGGAGGAAAGGATTATGGTGCGTTATCTCTTGCAGTTCAGTACTATTCCCGCCCGAGGGCTGTTTTTGATGTCCCCCCCCACTGCTTTATACCTCAGCCCGGGGTTTACTCAACTGTAATCAGGCTGGATATTTTTAAGACTCCTCCCGTTACGGTAAAGAGTGAGGAGCTGTTTTTCAAAATAGTTAAGGCTGCTTTCGGGCAGAGAAGAAAGACACTTTTAAATGCTCTCAGCAACTCGGGGTGCCTTGCACAGGGCAAGCAAGACATCAGGCAGGTATTGGAGGATACAGGCATAGGGGAAAGCCGCCGGGGTGAAACTCTCAGCATAGAACAGTTTGCGCAGCTATCAAATGCTTTTTTTGAAAAAGGCAATTCTTTATAAAAATAAAATAAAAAAACCTCCTTGCGTTAGACAGGGACGGTTTTTTTTTTCATCCCTGACACATATATATTTAATGATAGTGATTGTGGTATGAAGGGGTGTGAAATTGTGGCGCAAGCGAATAGATTCTATAAAAGCTTTTTAATATTTGCCAATGAGGATGACGGCTTCTCTTCCTCCGGCACTCCGTCGGGGTACGCCAAAATTCTGGTCAGAGACGGAAAAGGAGTAATTGACTTAAATGTACACAACCTTAAAGAGAATCCTGACAAGCTTACATACAGATTGTATATCATGAAAAATGACCCGAACAGCTTTCTGAGCGTCTGCATGGGGACTATACCCGTACAAAAAAACAAAGGCATTATGCAGTGGGAATTTGATGCCGATAATGTAGGGAAAACGGGCGTGCCGATAGAGCAATTTAATGCTGCCGCGATACAAGCTCAGGAAGGCAGCGGGGAGAATGTGAAATTTAAGTATCCCCTATCCTCATGCAAAAACAGCGTTACATCATGGAAAAAGCTGCTGAATGAAGCTTCAAACGCAATAAAGGGGGAGGCAAAGCAGTGTGCGCACAATGACAGCGCGGCGGAGCAACAAGAAATTGACAATGATAAAGCCGGGACGGAGGAGAGAAATATTGCGGCAGCTGAGGAGGAGCAAAGCACATGCGAAGGTATAAGCGAGGCTGTGGAAGAAGGCTGCGAAATAAATCATGAGGAGCAAAACGAAACACTCGAAGCCCCATACTGCTCTGAAGACGACGCTTCCGGGGACTGTATTGCGGGAAATGATTCGTCTCCGCATGTGCCCGACAATACGGGGGATTTAAAAATGCCGTTACCCGATATGGGAATGTTAAGGAGCAATTTTAACAGCAGCTTTGAGCCATACGACCCGTTCGGAAGCAACAGGAAGGATTACAAATGGTGGAAGGTGAACAATCCTGTACAGCTTGGAAATATCTTTCATCAAAGCAGCATAAGGGCGCCTTTTTTCTTTAATCCTCTGGTAATGATGGCCCATTATAAATACAGGTATCTTATAGTCGGTATATATGAGGACAAAACAAAAAAGAGAGATTATATGGTTTGCGGAATTCCCGGTGTCTACGGCGTAGATGATAAGCCGTTCGGAGATTTGTGCAGATGGGTTCAGATAGAGGGCAACAAGCCTAGATACGGGGCATTTGGGTATTGGCTTATATATATGGAGCCGGATACGGGAAAGATTCTGGAATTTAAATAAATTAACGAGGGCGGTTTGTGATTTTTTGAAAATTTCTTCTCCCCTTTTATTTTATGCATACTGCATTGGAGGGTGTATTTAATTTAAGTGACGAAAATGCAAATATTAACTCCCCTTCTATCTTCCCCTCACATCGAGGGGAAGAAAAAGAAGGGCGCTGGAGAAGAAAATGAGAAGAACAACGCAGGCGCATGTAAAGCAGCTAGCAAAAGAAATGAAGAGACATCCTACAAGTCCTACATGGACCTTCTTTTCCTTCCCCTCAAAGTGAGGGGAAGATAGATAGGGAGCTTATTAAAAATCTGGATTTGGAATAAAACGCCATAATATATTGGCTCTTTTTAACCATTTTCTTGGATAATTATGCTGTTATGTGAAAAAGGTGCTTAAATTGTAATCCCTATGGTGATTTTCCGAAATGCTGTGTCAGATATATTTTATGCATCTTGTATTGGAATATTATATTTTAAGCGTATATAAAAGATGGTATAATAGATATAAATAAAAGGAAATGAGGGTGTTTAAATGGCAAAGAATGAGGACAAAAAGGATTGGGTTCATCTCACTACCGTGCCTAATGATATTGAGTTTGAAATGGTTGCCGGCTTGCTCAAGGCAAGCAATATCCCTGTAATAAGAAGTGTAAGAGGAGTAGACGGATTTGCGCAAATCATTTTAGGAGTTCCCATATCCGGGATAGATTTGCTAGTTCATAAGGACAAGCTGCAAGAGGCGACGGAAATTCTGAATGCCGATATTGAAGAGGAGGATTTTTATACCGATGATGATAATGCCGAACGGGAGGAAGACAAGAGCTAATTAAAACACAGCTATTGACATTTTCATTGTAAAGATATATGATGGAATTATCATAGAGTGAAACACGTTATTATATAGATAAAAAGCGTGCAAAACATAGAGGAGGATGTTGCGTGGATAAATGTATGGACAAGGACTCTTTGCTAGAAATCGCCAATCATATTATTGACAGGGATGATCAGGTGAAGATAGCGACCTTAAGCGATGAGCTGACAATATCTCAGGTTGTTAAATTTTTTGACAAGCAGGGAAGAAATTTTACCAAAACAATGATTCAAAATTATGTTAGAGTGGGTGTGCTTCCCACTCCTATAGATAAAAGGTATTACACCAAAAACCATTTGATACTTCTTACCTTGATAGACAACCTTAAGGAAATTTATTCTCTTGAGGATATAAAAAAGGTACTTCAGCCCATACGCAACAACCCCGATATTTTTGAGGATGATATCATTAAAACCACCGATGTTTACAAGAACTATCTAACCATGCGAAAGGAAGCTCTGGGAAAGTGGAAGGAGTCTCTGCCTCAAATTTTTGACAAGGTTGACAGTCTGGTATCCCAGGATGCCGTAAATGAAAAGGAAAAAAATGTTGCTGCAGCTTTTATGATAGCCTTAACTATCATGGCTGAGACAGTGGCGATGAAGGATCTTATTAATGAGATTATGAAGGAATATATACTTTAAGAGTACAATAAGAGTACGATGTGCCGCTTAAGTCCCGGCATAATTTTGGCATAGAAGTAATAATATGAATTTGAGCTGTTAAAAGGCCGAAGGGGGGATATAAATGCTTTACCTGTATATAGGCTGCTTTACCTTTGGAGCTGCCTATTCTATCCTTTCATTGCTTTTGGGAGGTCACAGTGCGGATCACGGAGGTGTTGATCACGCTCACGGAGCGGATTCCGACGTGCCGTCTCCTCTTAACCCCATTGTAATATCCAGCGCCGTCACTGTCTTTGGAGCAGTGGGGATTATATCAAAGCTTGCTTTTAAAATGGGAGACTTATTGAGCTCTGCTTTTGCACTTGGCTTTGCAGGTATTGTGGGCGCAGCCATTTTTTTCGGCATAGTAAAGCTCATGTATGGCTCTCAATCGGATTCAACCTTCTCACAAAATGACCTTGTCGGAATGGATGCTGAGGTGACCATACCCATACCTTATAAGGGTATGGGAGAAATAGCCTGTTCAATAAACGGAACAAGATACAGCATGGCGGCAAGGGATGCAGAAGGAGGCGAAATACAGAGGGGAGAACCGGTAAAAATAAAAGAAATAGCAGGGAACACTGCGGTAGTTGGCAAGAAAATCACTATAGACAGCTTGGAGGAGTATGACAGAGAAGAAAACTGTTTCAATGAAGAGCTAAAATATAAGAATTAAGGGGGTAATTTTACTATGGACATGGCGACAACAATTTCAATTTTTGCCGGAGTCGGCGTGGTAATTATACTGTTTATACTGATATCGATTTTTGTGAGCAGGTATGTCAAGGTGGGGCCTGACGAAGCATTAATTGTATCCGGAAGAAAGAAGAAAATGAGCGGCGGGCAGGTAGTGGGCTTCAGAATTGTAAGAGGAGGGGCTACCTTTGTATGGCCCGTGCTTGAGGTAGCAAAGACTATATCCTTGAGGATTATGCCTCTGGACGTAAACTCAAGTGCATATACCTCTCAGGGAGTACAGGTTACCGTTGACGGCATAGCGCAGGTGAAAATTGATTCCAGTCAGGAGGCTATAGCTACGGCGGCAGAGCAGTTCTTAAGCCTAAAGGAGGAAGAGATAAAGAGAATAGCAACCCAGACGCTTGAAGGGCATTTGAGATCCATAGTGGGTAATCTTACCGTGGAGGAAATAAACCAGAACAGGGATGCATTCGCACAGAAGGTTCAGGAGCTTGCCGCAGGTGATCTTGCCAACATGGGATTAAAAATAATATCCTTTACAATACGTGAGATAGCGGATAAGAATGGATACCTTGAGAGCCTGGGTAAGGCACAGATAGCCAGAGTGCAGAGGGACGCTGTCATAGGCCAGGCTGAAGCTAAGAGGGATGCCGACATAAAGAGCGCGGAGGCAATGCAGGCAGGACAGACTGCGAAATATCTTGCCGAAACAAAAATCGCCGAGTCCAACAGGGATAAGGAAATGAAGGTAGCCGACTATCAGGCTTCTATAAATGAGAAAAAGGCCGAGGCCGACTTGTCCTATGATAAGAAAAAGTATGTTATAGAGCAGGAAGTCCAGAAGGAGGCCATGCAGGTTGAGATAGTCAAAAAGCAGAAGGAAATAGAGCTTCAGCAGCAGGAGGCGTTAAGAAAGGAGAAGGAGCTTGAGGCTATTGTAAGGAAGCCCGCGGAAGCCAGCAGGTTTAAAACTGAGGTGGATGCCGAGGCGGAGAGAGTCAAAAGGTCTAAGGAGGCTGAGGGACAGTCCTATGCGATTAAGGCGGAGGGTATTGCAAGGGCTGAAGCAATAAGAGCGGCAGGACTTGCCGAGGCGGAAATTATTAAGGCAAAGGGTGAGGCGGAGGCGGCTGCAATGGCAAAAAAAGCTGAGGCCTACAGGATGTTTAATGATGCCGCAATGATTCAAATGGTAATTGAAAAGCTTCCCGACATTGCCTCGGCAATTTCGCAGCCGTTGTCGAAAACTGAAAAAATCGTAATGATAGGAGATTCGGGTGCTTCTAAGCTGACGAAGGACATAACAAGCGTTGTAGCACAGCTTCCTGAGACGGTAAAAAGCCTTACCGGAATAGATCTTACCGACATAATTAAAAACTATGCGCATGGAGATAAGACGGAGGCGGCAAAGATAGAGGTCGAATAGTGGGCTTGAGAAATACATGGAATGTCAGAGAGGCTGTTTTAAAACAGCCTCTTAAATTTTATACGGCACAAATATTTTTGCTGAAATATAGAATAATATGGTATGATTATGTTGTAGTGTATTTTAAGAACAGCATACAGAGGGCTATGCCTCTAAAGGAGCTGATTTGTTTGGCCGGAAAGAATAAGGTTCACATTAGGATAGGCGGTAAGGACTATACTTTAGTGGGCATTGAAGCAGAGGAATATATTCAGAGGGTCGGTCTGTACATAGATAAGAAGATAAATGAGATAACAAGGTCAAACAGTCTGCTCAGTACATCTATGGCATCAATTCTTGCTGCTGTCAATGTTGCCGATGATTTTTTTAAATCGCGTGAAAATGAGAAAAGGCTTGAGGATGAATTGGAAAGGGCTTGTGAGGAACTGGAAAAATTGAGACACGAGAACGAAAGACTTTTGGAAAGCAATTCCAATATTATAAGCAGGAATACGCTCCTGCAGCTTGAGCTTGCAAAAAGGGAGGCGGAATTGTCTGAGGTCAGAGCTTCTTTGGAGAGGACAAGCAGAAAAAAGGAGTCCGGATATGAAGAAGGATAACCTCTTATACATCCAAATCCCGAATTAAACATACTTTAAACGGAGGATGAAATTTATGGACATGATCATAAGGCTTGGAGATTTGGTACTGATAACGGCACTGTTTGCTTTAGTAGTCATATCTGTGTATCTTATTGTGTTGATAAGAAATATAAACGGAAGCATAAAGGTGCTGAAGAAGCTGCTTAAGGAAAACAGGGAATGCATAGACAGCACATTAAAGGACATACCCGTAATATCTAAGAATGTAGCCGAAATAAGCACCACTGCAAAAGATGAGCTTAAATCGGTGGAGACAGCAATACATGGGCTTGGAGAGGCGGGAGAAATGATCGCCGCTGCGGCGCAGACGGTTAGAAAGGACATACTTGGAAGAATAAAAGGTGTTGTGGATCTTCTGGACATCATTACAAGGGTTTTCTTCAGCGATTCTTCCGGGAACGGGTCTCAAACAGAGGAAAAAGATAAGGACTAAAATTTTATGAGAATGATATTTATATTTATAGATGGGCTGGGACTGGGAAAAGAGGACAAAACCGTTAACCCCTTGTATGCTGCTAAAGCCCCTAATATTCATTACATACTGGAGCGCTTTACCGTTATTCCCACCGATGCCACGCTGGGAGTAAAGGGGCTCCCTCAGAGCGCGACGGGACAAACGGCTATTTTTACCGGGGAAAATGCTCCCCGCATATTGGGGAGGCATTTAAACGGACAGCCTACCGAAACCCTTAAAAACATCATTTATAAAAACAACCTGTTCATGCAATTGGGGAAAATGGGGTTAAGGGTCACTAACTCCAATGTGTATTCCACAGAATATCTTCAAAAGATGGTTAATCCCCACGACAGAAGGCTCAGGCCGTCTGTTACGTCAGTAATGACAATGGTCGCAGGGATGGGCTTCAGGACGGTTGACGACTACAGGTCAGGCAGAGGCGTTTATCATGATATCACCGGGCATATGCTGATTGAAAGAGGATATGACGTTGAACGCATAACTCCCCGGCAGGCGGCAGAACGCCTGTATTCCATAAGCAGAGAGAATGACTTTACTCTTTATGAGCATTTTATGACCGATATAATAGGGCATAAAATGGATATGGAGCTTGCCATAAAGGAAATTGAGCTGCTCGATGAATTTTTGGGAGAGCTTGCAGGATTGGTTGATTTAAATGAGGATATAATATTTATAACCAGTGATCACGGAAACATTGAGGATATCAGCGTAAAAACTCACACATATAATAAGGTTCCTACAATTATAATGGGAAATATGCATAGGGGACTTGGAGTAAAAATTGAATCTCTTATGGATATAACCCCTGCCGTAACGGGAATTTTTAAGGAGATAATGAATAATGGATAAAATAGAGCTTCTTGCACCGGCGGGGGAGTGGGATGCTTTTTTAGCTGCCGTTGAAAACGGAGCGGACGCAGTCTACCTTGGAGGGCCCTTTTTTAATGCCAGACAGTCAGCAGAAAATTTTGACGGCAGCCAGCTTAAAAATGCGGTTGAATATGCACATGTAAGAGACGTAAAGGTATATATGGCAATGAACACCCTGATTTCGGACAGTGAGCTGGATAAGGCTCTAAGGCTTGCGGAAGAAGCGTTTTTTACGGGGATAGACGGCATTATTGTGCAGGATTTGGGATTTGCAGGCTTATTGAGAAGGAGCCTGCCGGGACTTAAGCTCCATGCCAGTACTCAAATGACGGTTTATAACATTCATGGGGTGCGCATTTTGGAGAGGCTTGGCTTTAAAAGGGTGGTGCTGGCAAGGGAATTGTCTCTGGAGGAAATACGGTATATTTGCCAAAATACCTGCCTTGAGGTTGAGGTTTTTGTGCATGGCGCACTGTGTATATGCTATTCAGGCCAGTGTCTCATGAGCAGTGTCATAGGAGGGAGAAGCGGAAACAGAGGAAGGTGCGCCCAGCCCTGCAGGCTTCCGTACAGCTTGCTTAAAAATAACGATGTGGCTGCTGGGGATGGGAAATATATATTAAGCCCTAAGGACATATGCCTTGTAAATGAGCTGGAAAGCCTTGTGCCGTCAGGGGTTAAATGCCTTAAAATTGAGGGTCGTATGAAAAGTCCCGAATATGTCGCTACTGTAACGGGGATATACAGGAAATATATAGATATGGCGCAAAATGGAAAATTATGTATGGAGGAAGGCGGGTCGCTTGCAAATAATGAAGATTTTCGTGCCTTAACTCAGATTTTCAACAGAGGAGGCTTCTCGCAGGGTTACCTCAAGGGAAGGACAGGGTATGGGCTTATGGCCTATCAAAAGCCCAAAAATTGGGGAATTTATCTGGGAGAGGTTTTTTCCTATAATAAGGAATCGAGGAAAATAAGACTGAGGCTTAAGGAGGATCTGTCAAACGGAGACGGAATAGAGATATGGAATGGAGAGGATGAAAGTCCGGGAGGGGTTGTAAGTGAGATAAGCGTTGAAGGCGTAAGAAGGAAAACTGCTCAAAAAGGTGAGCTTGCTGAACTGGGAAGCGTTAAGGGGAGAATACATAAGGGAGATAAGGTGTATAAAACCTCAGACAAAAATCTTGCCGTTAAGGCCAGAGAGTCTTTTTCGGGAAGGTTTGCAAGAAAAGTGCTTTTGGAGGGTAAAATAGTAATAAAAAGGGATATGCCTCTAATGCTTCAGGCGGCAGACAAAAGAGGAAATACCGTACAGGTTAAGGGTAATATTCCGGCGCAGACCGCCGTTAATGTGCCATTGACAAGGGAAAGAGCCATAGAGCAGCTAAGTAAGACGGGAGGCTCGCCCTTTGAGTTTTCAACGCTGGAATTACAGCTTGACGATGGCGTAACGTTGCCTGTAAGTGAAATAAATGCGGCAAGGCGCAAAGCTCTTGAAGAGATGGAAAGCCTGCGCAGGGTTCCAAAGCATGACGAAATGCGCGGGGAATTTGGAGATAAATGGGATAATGGCGTGTATTTCCCGGGAAATAGCAGAAAAAAGATAAGTAAGCTCAAGCTTGCTATGTTATTTTATCGCATATTGGAAGAATTGGACTATTCCTCCCTTGGAATTGATAGAATTTACCTTCCGTTTAAGTATATGCTAAATAACAATGCCAAAAAAGTAATTGATGCCTGCAGGGCTTGCGGGCAGGAGGTTTACGCATGGATTCCTCCGGTGGTGAGGGGCAATTGGGAAAGGCTTATTGACGGCGGCCTAGACAGGCTCACGGGTATGGGGGTGGATGGCGTGCTTGCGGGAAACCTCGGAGTTATTGAGCTTGTGAAGAAGCATTCACCCCTTAAGGTGGCAGGGGATTATTCATTAAACGTATTCAACAGCATGACATCATGGGAGCTTTACAGCTTAGGATGCAGCAGTGTGATGCTGTCGCATGAAAATACCCTCAGGCAGATAGAGGGCTTTAGGAATGTGGAGGGGCTGGAAAGAGAAGTGCTTGTATATGGAAGAGTTCCGCTGATGATAAGTGAACACTGCCCGGTTGGAAGCATTGCGGGGAATACCGGCCCTGACTCAATATGTGCGGGCGAGTGTGTTAAGGGTGAATACAGGCTTCGGGACAGAATGGGTATGGAATTTCCTGTGCTATGTGACGCGACAGACTGTATAAGCACAATTTTCAACTCTAACGTTCTTTTTGTGCCGCAGGTATTAAGTAAAATCAAGGCGGCTGGGATTGCTTATGCAAGGCTTAACATTATTGACGAAGAACCGCAGAGGGTAAGGGAGCTTGCGGAGCTTTTCCGCGCGGAGGCATCGGGGCTGCCCTGCACAGAAGAGAGGTATGAGGGAATAATTGAGGATATAAGGAAAAGAGGATACACAAAGGGGCATTATTTCAGAGGAGTTTAAGGCACAGGACAATATAAATAGAGTGGGAGTGGTTGCTTATCGAACTGAAGGGAAATGTGGAGTCGCTTAAAAAGAGCGTTATTGATGAAATAGAGCAGCTGTATAATCTGGAAATTTCACCGGATAATTTTTTGCCCTATGAGCTCGCGGAGAAGCTGGCACATATCACAGACAAAATAAACAGAGAAATTGCGGTTTTTATAAACAGAAGGGGAAGTATTGTGGATATCAGCGTGGGGGATAGTGCTAAAGCCTCTATTCCCGACCTTGAGACCAGACGGGACATGACGAGGCTCTCTGGTATACGATGCATACACACTCATCCCGGAGGCGACGCAAGGCTGTCTCCGGTGGATATAAGCTCTCTTTTAAAGCTGAGGCTTGACGCAATGGTTGCTTTGGGAGTCAGGGAGGGCAGAGTCAACGAAATTTACGCGGCCTTACCCGAGAGGGACGAAACAGGCATATTTGCAAGGGCGCAGGTATATGGGCCTTTAGAGCTCAGCAGTGATGGCTTTAGGGCTTTTCTTGGGATAATAAGGGATATAGATAAGCCCTTCGGGAATATGGCATATGATATGGGCGATGAGGAGGAAAAGGCTATTCTTGTAGGGCTGGAAACCTTGCAGGGAAGGCTTGTTAACGGAATGAGCGAGGGACAGAGATCCCTTGAGGAGCTGGAGGAGCTTGCAAATACCGCAGGAGTAAGGGTTGTTCATAAAATTCTGCAAAAAAGGCCGTCTGCCGATTCCGCGTTTTATATAGGAAGTGGAATGGCAGAGAGCATAAATGTTATGCGTCAGGCGATAAATGCCAACATGGTTATATTTGACGATGCTCTTTCAGGCGCTCAGGTGAGAAATTTGGAAAATACTACAGGAGTGAAGGTTATTGACAGAACGGTGCTCATATTGGATATTTTTGCACAGAGAGCCCGCTCAAGGGAAGGGAAGCTGCAGGTGGAGCTTGCACAGCTTAAGTATAGGCTTCCCAGGCTTACAGGGCTTGGTACCGTGCTGTCCAGACTGGGAGGGGGAATAGGAACCAGAGGGCCAGGTGAGAAAAAGCTTGAAACTGACAGAAGGCATATCGGAAGGAGAATGCGAAGCATTGAAAGGGAGCTTAAGGAAATAGGCAAAAGAAGAGAAATGCTTAGAGAAAGCAGGAAGAAGGATGCACATTCTACGATTGCCCTTGTGGGATACACTAATGCAGGCAAGTCAACTCTTATGAATAAGCTTTGTGATGCTCAGGTTTTTGCGGAAGATAAGCTGTTTGCAACGTTAGATCCCACTGTTAGAAGACTTAAGCTTGAAGATGGCAGGGAGGCAATGCTTATAGATACCGTCGGGTTTATAAGAAAGCTGCCTCATGAGCTTGTTGAGGCGTTTAAATCAACACTTGAGGAGGCTGTTTACGCCGATGCCCTGATACATGTCATAGATATCTCTTCAAGCGAGGCAGAGGTGCAGATAAGTGTGGTAAACGAGCTTTTAGACAGTCTGGGTGCCATGAATAAGCCTGTTATAGAGGTGCTGAACAAGGCCGATCTGGCCGATGGAAAGGAACGGCCTCCGATATCTGGCTTTAAAGCCGGGGCACTTGAGGTATCAGCGTTAACGGGACAGGGAATAGATAAGCTTAAAGAGAATATTTCCCGAATATTTCCCAAAGAACAGACTGAGATAAAAATACTTGCGCCATATAGTGAGGGTTGGATATTGCCTTTTGTACATGAGAACGGAAGGGTTGTCGCCCAAAAATATGAAGAAAATGGGATATTAATTAACGCTATTATTAAAACGTCAAATGTTAATAAAATAAGGGAGTATTTAGTGGGAAAATAGAGGTGAATTAAGTAATAAAACCTTAATTAAAATTGTATAATATCAAAGAATGAGGTATTATAATAATATAAGCCTTAGCTTAGGTATTACAGTTTAAATATAGGTTTTACAACATGATATATTGTTTATAGGGTGCAAAATTAATATGTGAAAGGGGTTTTTCGTATGCTGGTCAGAAACTGTGCGGGTGGTGTGGTTTTTTACGGCGGAAAGGTATTGCTCCTAAAAAATGAAAAGGGTGAGTGGATTCTTCCTAAAGGAATTATCAGAAATGGTGATTTGGCTAATGAAGTAGCTCTTAAAAGAGTAAGAGAGGAAGCCGGAGTAAAAGCGGAAATAGTATCTACTGCGGGAAGAACAGATTACGAGTTCTTTTCTGTAACACGTCATAGACCGGTCTGTAACAAGGTAACCTGGTATATTATGAAGTCCTCCAGTGAAGAATGTGAATTGAATAAAAGTGCAAATGTTACCGACGGAGGGTTCTTTAGCCAAGAGGATGCGTTGAGGCGTATTACTTACAGCCAGGACAGATCCCTTTTGAGCTTATGCTTTGACAAAATGAAAGAGCTGGCTTAAAATTGTCAAGGCAAGGCCAATTATATGCGAGAGTATTTTCACGGTACTAGCACAAATGGCAGCTGAAATGTGTCGGCTGCCATTTGTTTTATTAAGGAGCGTAATTAATGCAAAAGGAATATAAAACTGTTTTAAGCACAGCGTCTTCGGAATATGAAGAGAAAAAGTCAAAATTTATTGCGTCTGTATCTCCTGCCGGTACGGAGGAGGAAGCACTCGGATTTATAAATTCACTTAAATCAAAATACTGGGATGCGTCGCACAATGTTTATGCATACTGCATTGGGGGTAACAATACCGTACAGAGGTTCAGCGACGACGGAGAGCCTTCGGGGACGGCAGGAATGCCTGTAATGGAGGTCATTAAAAGGATGGAGCTTCAAAACCTCGCGGTAGTGGTTACAAGGTACTTTGGGGGAACGCTGCTGGGAGCCGCGGGATTAATAAGGGCCTATGGAAAAAGTGCGGCTATGGGGATAGAGGCGGCGGGGATAATAAGACGGCAGCTTTGCAGAACTGTAAACATAATCACGGAGTATACTCTTTTTGGGAGGATACGCAATTTTGTTTCTTCAAAGGGGTATATTATCAGGGATGTAATTTATTCCGAGGATGTGGAAATAATATTGAGTGTTCCACAGGACGATGCCGAGAGGGTCATTGGAGAGCTGGACGAGCTGACAAACGCAAGAGCCGTTGCTCAGGCAGGGGAAGTGCTGTATGTCTCGACGGATATGGACGGAAGCGTAATAAAGTAAATAACTAAAAGAGTATTGGAGGATGCAATCATGCAGGAAGAAATCATGCAGGAAGAAATCATGCTGGGCAAAAAGGTATGGGCTGTAGTGGGAGCCACTGAAAATACCGACAAGTTTGGCTATAAGATATACAAGAGGCTGAAGCTAAAGGGCTACAGGGTATACCCCGTAAGCCCCAATTATAACGAAATAGACGGCGACAGGTGCTATAAGGACTTATCCTCCCTCCCTGAAATGCCGGAGGTTATCGACATGGTGGTTTCTCCCGCAAAAGGAATAGCCGTCATAGACGAAGCGGCAAGCCTGGGAATAAAAAACATATGGCTTCAGCCCGGAACCTATAACAATGAGCTTATGGCTGCGATAAATGAAAAGGGTCTGAACGCTGTTCAGGCTTGTGTTCTTGTGGCATTGCCCTGATATGAAAATTTATTGCGGCTGCAAGGTTTCACTATTAAAGTGCTTTCTCCTTAAGAGGCGGCGGAGTATATTTCCGAAAACTCAATATTTATTGCCTCTATTATTTTATTATGGCTTTTAGTATTGGGGGATTCGGCAGAGCTGCTTGAATTCAGCGCAACTATGGGTAATTTAATAATAAACTCGCTGCCTTTTCCCTCCTCACTGTTAACGCTTATGCTGCCGTTTTGAATTTCAACAAAGGATTTTGTAAGCGACAGGCCTATACCGTTTCCTTCAAAAGCGACGGTAAAGGGACTGCTGACCTGCCTGAAGCGTTCAAAAATGACGCCATGCATATGAGAAGGTATCCCGGGGCCTGTGTCTTTTACCGATATGGTCATATTTTTGCTTGCGGAGTCGGATGACACCGATACAGATACCTTTCCGCCGGGAGGCGTAAACTTTATTGCATTTGACAGCAAGTTGAGAACCACGCGCTCAATTTTGTCAATGTCTATAGAGGTAAATATTTCCTCCGATTCTGTATCGAATTCAACCGTCAAATCCTTCTGCTCTGCGAAGGGTACTATGGACTGTGTTATTTCCTCGATTAAGTAGACAACGTTGCAGCTCGACATGTTAAGCTTCACATAGCCCGAGTCAATTCTTGTTATGTCAAGCACATTGTTTAAAAGCCTTACCAGCCTGTAGCAGTTTTGCTTTATTGTTTTAAAATGCCTTGCCGAATTTTTTCTTTCCGAAGCAACAGGCCCTCCCTGCTTGTCAATAAGCTGAATTGCCCCTAGTATTACGCTCAAAGGGGTCTTAAGCTCATGTGATATATTGCAGAAGAATTCAATTTTAAGCTGTGAGCATTCAGAGGCTTCTCTGTTTAGCCTGACAAGATTGTCGACAAGCTGCCTCTGCTTATCTAATTCACACTGCTTAATCTGCAAATCTTCCAGATACATATTTCTTTCGGCAAAAGCCCTGCTGGAAAAATTTTTTACAGCTATGAATGCAAAAAGGATTGCCAGAATTATGGGAAATGTGTCAAGCGCAAAATACAGCAGGATGCCCGCGCTCATACCGCCTAATGCCATCACGCCGTATGGGCCTGAAGATAAAGGAGCTTGCGGAGGCACGCCAAGGAGGAATATTATACCTGCCCTGGTAGCTACATACGCACTTAATGACAGGGCAATGAATAGCTTTGGCACCATGGGATTGTTAAACTTTTTCAGCATATAAACCACTCCTATAAAATACTTTTAAGCTGTATATAAATTAGTAGCACCGTTGCAATGCCGTAAGGTACTATTAACTTAACGAATGTAAATTAAGGCGTATAAAAAGAGAAAATACAGCAGTCAGTCTTATTCCATAAAATACCATTTATATTTTACAGAAATTAGGCTGATAAGTAAATATAATTTCCTGATATTATAAACCCCAAAAAATTTCCAACCATAGTAAATATAATTGGTTAAAGAAATTTTAATATTAAATGGAGGCATATTTTTAAAGGGAAATTTTTTTATATAGGAGGAGATAAAAAATATTAGAGATAGAGTGATTTTATGGGGTGTAGCAGCGATACGGAAACTTAATTTTGAAAATGATTTTCCTGACGAAATATTAATGCTGCAATGACATTTTAAAAAACTCTTGAAAAAGGTTTTTGCAGGATGTGGCTTCGTGAAATCACCTTGCACTTAGAACAGGCCGCTCTTGACTGACAGAGAATTAAGCCTTATTATTTTAGGTAAATCGGGTGCTAAAATAGACTAAATAAGGTTGGAGGGCGAGGCTTGTTATGAAAATAGTTGTATTAGACGGATATGCGCTGAATCCGGGGGATCTTAGCTGGCACGGATTCGAGAAGCACGGTGAATTGACGGTGTATGACAGAACACTTCCCCATGAGACGGTTGACAAAATAGGAGATGCCGAAATTATATTTACAAACAAGACCCTGATAACAAAGGAGATATTTGACAAATGTCCATCTATAAAATTTGTAGGAGTGCTGGCAACGGGCTATAATGTTGTGAACACCGAATATGCGAGGCTAAAGGGCATACCTGTTACCAATATTCCCGCATACAGCACGGGAGCGGTAGCGCAATTTGCCATCGCACTTCTGCTTGAGCTTTGCCACCGCATAGGGGATCACAGCAATAGCGTGAAAAGTGGTGAATGGAGCAACTGCGCCGACTTTTGCTACTGGAAATACCCATTGATTGAGCTTTCAGGCAAAACCATGGGAATAATAGGATTTGGAAGAATAGGCCGGGCAACGGCTAAAATAGCTCAGGCGTTGGGCATGAAAATATTGGCGTATAACGAGCGTATAAGAGAGGACATGCAGGATGGCGGTATGAAATATGTTCCGCTGGATGAGCTGTTTGCGGAATCGGATGTCGTTTCGCTGCACTGTCCCCTGTTTCCTTCTACTCAAGGGCTTATAAATAAAAATAGTATTTCAAAAATGAAGGATGGGGCCATGCTGATTAATACATCAAGAGGGCCGCTGGTTGTGGAACAGGATCTCGCCGATGCATTAAATTCAGGGAAGCTTGCAGGTGCGGCTGTTGATGTTGTATCCACTGAGCCTATCCCCAGCGACAATGTTCTGCTGAAGGCCAGAAATTGTATTATTACGCCCCATATTGCCTGGGCTCCGAAGGAATCGAGAATCAGGCTTATGAATATTGCCGTTGATAATTTAGCCGCCTTCTTGTCAGGCAGTCCTATAAATGTTGTGAATAAGTGAGCATAGGGGAGACTTGATGTCTTTTTAGCTTTGCATATTAACCATTTTATGTTTCTATACGATACAAATTATTGGAATAATTTTTTGTTATAGGAGGAATGGTTTATTATGAAAGCATTATATTTTCCCCAATTAAACAAATATGAGCTTCGGGAGGTCCGGCGGCCTGAATTGCAAAGTGAAACCGATGTAATAATAAAGGTGACGCTGACAACCATATGCGGCAGTGATATACACCTTATTCGCGGCAGTATTCCCAGCACACTGGGGTATGTGCTGGGGCATGAGTATGTGGGGATTGTGGAGCAGGTGGGCGGGGAGGTGAGGAATTTCAAGCGCGGAGACAGGGTAACAGGCCCGCCTGTACCGTTTTGCGGGCATTGTCGAAATTGCCTTGATGGTAATAAAACCCATTGCTTAAATGCCGGAATACATGGAAGCGGAATAGAGAGGGGCGGGCTTTCGGGGACTCATGCGGAATACATAAGAGTTCCCCACGCCGATGCTTGTCTTGCTCATATACCTGAAGCACTTACCGATGAACAGGTAATGTTTGTATCGGATATACTGTCCACAGGTTATTCTGCCGTTGAAAGAGCGGGGATAAAGCCTGGGGATACCGTGGCGGTATTCGGGGCTGGGCCTGTCGGATTATGTGCCATAGCCTGCGCGAGGCTGTCGGGTGCGTCAAGGGTTATAGCTGTGGGAAGGGCGGATAGCTTCAGGCTTGAAATGGCAAAAAGGCTTGGGGCAACAGACATAATTTGCGCCTCATGTCAGGAGCCGGTGACGTCAATACGCGAGCTGACGGAAGGACGGGGGGCTGACGCAGCTATTGAGGCCTCGGGCTCTGAGGCTGCCATACAGCAAGCGGTGCGTGGGGTGAAAATCAATGGAACTGTTTCGCTTGTCGGAATATCGGGAATGCCGGTATCAATACCCCTGCATGAAGTATTTTACAGCAACATAAATATTAATATGGGTCTGGCCGATACGGGAAATATTAAAAGGCTTATGACGCTTATAGAAAGCGGACAGCTTGATTTGCTTCCGCTTATCACGCACCGTATGGGTCTGAATGAAATTGAAAGGGCGGTTGATATGTTTGAAAAAAGGGATGAGAATGTTATAAAAATTGTCATCAGGCCTTAAAGCTGTTGTGTTAATTTGCGTTTTAGCATTCATATTTGCAAATAATAAGAGTGAACATAAGAATTAAAAAAAATTTCTTTGATGATATAAGATTACAAAATATTTGACAATTGCCATATTTTGAGACTATAATATTGTTATAAATGACAAAATAATGAGGAATGGAAGTGCGCATTATGAATTCGGTTACATTGGGACAGAGACTGCGTCTACTGATTAAAGAGAAAGAAATGAAGCAGAAGGAAATAGGTGAGGCCTTGGGGGTTAAGCTGTCTACGCTCAGCGGGTACATAAATGACAAGCGTGAGCCTACTCTGGCGAGCTTAAAGGAAATGGCAGGCTATTTTAATGTCACCGTGGATTTTCTCATAGGCTATTCCGAGGAACGGGTTTATAATCACGGGCACGTGCCGGAGGAAGCGGACATGCCTGCAGAGAAGCCGGAAAATGTAAGACATTTGAGAAAGGCAAGAGGCGTAAAAGCAGGTGCTGCCGCAAAGGAAGAAGCGGAATGTGCGGGATAGCGGGAAAAAGTCAACCTCTCCAATATGTGATATTGAGAACAGCAAAGGAGGCGGACAACCGCCTCCTTTGCTGTGGATCGAAAATCTTTACTATAAAAGTACAGTACTTCAGGCAGAAATGCTGCCGTGAGTGAAAGAACCTACAAGAAGAGGCCCTCTTTAAAGAGGGCCTCTTCTTTGCTTTCGCGGCTGTACTGCCTACTTCAAGCTTTTGGGGACTTTTGGCTGGTAAGCCATCCACCAACATGCCGCAGAGGACGATATCATTGCAAACAGGCTCAGTAAACCAGCTAGGACGTAAAGCAGCTTCTTCATAACAATCATTGCTCCTTTTTAATTATTTTCAGGCGTATGGTAGAGATTTAAAGATATATCTTCCATGTCCTTTTGTACCGATGTTAATTTCCATTTGATGTTATCATAAAAGTCACTGTTTGTACATAATTTTATTTCTTTGGTTAAATCATCCAATTTTTCCGCTAGATTCTTCTGCTTTTGGACTTCCCTATTTTTAACATAATATATGCTCCAAAAGAAAAGAGAGATGTTTAATACAGGTAATATACATGTTGCCATAATAACCAACAGTCTTAAATCAAAGGACATGCTTTCAAGAGCTTTTTCATACCCTATGATCCTTACCATAATCATTAATAATGCAAAATTACAGGTTAAAACTAAAAAAGAAAGTGTAGTAAGTATTTTGCTTTCAAAAACTATATTTATTATATTGGCTTTTAAGAGGGTTCTTTTTTTAGCTATAAGAAATACAAGAATAGTGTATTCTATGACTCTTGACGTTAGGCATAACATAAAAAAAAGAAAAATATTATTTTGTATTTCATGAAGAGTTTTTCCTGTAGCATATATAACAAAAGGGATTGATAAAAAGTCAATGATACCTATTGCTAATACAACAATTAACAGATATAAAGCAGCCTTTCCAATCCATCTCATAACCTTTGCATCATCCCATAAGTCACCTGTCAATACCATGAGAATCAGCCCTGTAGCAATCATTGCTATAGTTATTATGCCTGAATCTACACCAGCATAGCGGAGTATATTGGATAAAAGAGCACATATTACAGCGGGCACAAAAACTCTTACATAATCCCATTTCTCAAAAAGCCTGTCGCACTCATCCTCTTTCCAATAGTCAAACTCACCCATAAGTATAAGGGTTGTCATAAAAACAAAAATCTCCTCGGGAATTGACACAAGCACAGTACTCAGCAACACTTTCTGTATAACATCCAAAGCCATAAAATCCCCAAACATAGCATTTATCCCCCTTGCTTGTCTTTAGTCAATAAAAGCATTCATTGAATTTATGCGTGTATCTGTAATTTGCTGAATTTAGAATTATTATGCACAATACAATTACAAATGCAAATATTTATGCAGTTTAACTATAAATGCTTATTTAAAAAAATATTTCCTAAAATAATACTCTTAATAAAAATATCGGAATATTCTGTGCTTGTCAATATATTTCTGTAAAATATAAGATAAAAAGACATACATTAATTATTTACTTACTTACATAACGCTTCACATGTGCATATTAATATCCTTACACATTATTGATCGCATATTTTAGAAGCAAATCTATGTTAATCCATTAAAATTTTTGGTAAAATAATAGTATATTGAAGGCTGCGAAAGGGGATAGCATATGTCTAAGCATACAAAGGCAGCACAAGACAGCGACTTTATAATGCTGCCTGTTGTGGACTTTGTTTTCAAGCTTTTGTTTGGAGACATTAAGCATAAGGAAAGGCTCATATCGCTGCTAAGTGCCATACTGAGGCTGCCTGAGAAGGAGTTTAAAGGGATAGAAATTATCAACACCGAGCTGCCGAGGATGTTCGAGGAGGACAAAAAGGGTATACTTGATATACGTGCGAGGTTTTCCGGGGGGAAGCAGGTGGATATAGAGATACAGGTGCTGCCGTCGGTGTTTATGGCTGAGAGGACGCTGTACTATTTGGGCAAGATGTACACTACGCAGGTAAAAGAGGGAGAAACCTTTCATGCTCTTAAGAAGTGCATAGCGATAAATATAGTAGACTATGAATTTTTGCCTGTAAGGAAGATGCATACGGTATACCACTTAAATGAGGATGAGACGGGGCACAGGCTGACGGATGCGGTTGAGGTGCATTTCTGTGAGCTTAAGAAGGTAAGGGAGGGGACGGGGATAACGGATATAAATGACCCGTCTATAGACTGGATGAGGTTTATAGGTGCAAGGACGAAGGGAGAGATGGAGATTATGGCTGAGACGAATGAGACTATAAGGGATGCGTTCAATTATCTGCAGGTTATAAGCAATGACGAGCAAAAGAGGCTGGAGTATGAGTCAAGGCAGCTCTGGCTTATGGATCAGAGAACAAGGGAGAAGGTTGCAAGGGACGAGGGTATGAAAGAGGGCATAGAGAAAGGCATAGAGAAAGGCATAGAGAAAGGCATAGAGAAAGGCAGAAAGGAAGGCAAGCAGGAAGGTGCTCTGCAAGCAACAACAGGCATAGTTAAGAATCTTCGCAGCATGGGTATGAAGACTTCGGACATAGCCAGAGTCACAGGGCTTACAGAGGAAGAGGTTCAGAATATAAAGTAGGCGGCTAAAAAAACGCTGGTTAGGATATAACAAAGGCCGTAGGGAACGCCCCCCTGTGGCGTTCCAAAAGCCTCCAGGCACAAGTGCTTGGGGGCAAATTTTTTCACTAGGAGCTTTTGTCGGACACACTATTCCAACTGCGATGTTGACAATCATTATCAATAAAAATATAATTATAACATAAGGTAAAAATTTGCAACTCTATTACAGGGGAAAGACGTTTAGAAGAGGATTTGCTGATGTTTTTTTATTTAATGAACAGACTGGTAGGAAAAGCTGCTTTCCATGAGGCTATTGAGTGCCTTGTAGCCGCATTGGAGGCTAGAGACGCATATACAAGTGGACATTCGCTAAGAGTAGCGGATATGAGCTCCGATCTGGGAAAAGCAATAGGCTTAAGGGGTCTTAAGCTTGAAACTGTGCATCTTGCCGCACATTTGCATGATATAGGCAAGCTGGGTGTACCGGACGACGTATTGAATAAAAAGGGAAGGCTGCTTCCTGATGAATGGGCCCAGATTCAGATGCACCCTGAAATAGGCTATAATATTTTAAGCAAGTCAAAGGGATTGATACACATAGCGCGTATTGTACTCTATCACCATGAGCGTTGGGACGGGAAGGGCTATACACATGGAATCAAAGGGGACAAGATACCTCTGGGCTCGAGAATTATTTCGGTGGCCGACTCCATAGATGCCATGACCTCCCAGAGACCGTACAGGGAAGCCATGTCGTGGGAAAAATGCATGGATGAGATTGTGGCAAATAAGGGGACTCAGTTTGATCCTATGGTTGTTGAGGCTGCCGAAAGGCTGTGGAGGAAATGGAAGGAAAAAGAGAGGGAGAAGGGACTTGCGATCGAAGGGGTATGAGGGAGTACAGACTTGCAACCTTTGTGGGGCTGCAAGTCTGTACTCATTATTTTTTAAGCTGATACTCCTTAACCATTAAGGCTCTGACATATCCCCTGTCCTTCGAGGTGGAATCAATGTAAAAGCCTCTTCCATAGTAAAAGCGCACCAGATCCCTGTACTTTGAAGCGGTATGAAGACAGGCCTTTTTTACTCCCTTAGCCTCCAAAACCTTGTCTGCGAGATTCATCAGCGATTTACCGATGCCTATGTTATGATAATTTAAGTTTACTCCAAACCTGCTTATATAAGCAGTACCGTCCGGCAGAATATTTATCCTTATAGTTCCTACAGGCACGCTGTCTATAAACGCTATATATACCAAGCTTCCGTCTATTGCATCTGTTATGGACTCAACGGACTCCTCCAGTGCTTCCATGGTTCCAGTAAGTCCGGTATCGGACATATACTTTTTGAATGACTGCTGCAGAATACCTTTAACTGCTTCTGCGTCCTGCAACTCTGCCCGCCTTATTATAAATGAATAGTTCATAAAAATACTCCTACTTTTCAGCCATTAATAAAGCCATAATAGCCTTTTGTACATGCATCCTGTTTTCCGCCTCGTCAAATATAGCAGACTGAGGCCCGTCGATTATTTCCTCGGTAACCTCATAGCCTCTGTATGCAGGCAGACAGTGAAGAAATATTGCATCCTCTTTTGCCAGTGAGAATAATTCCTTGTTCACCTGATACGGCATGAATATTTTTGTCCTCTTTTCCTTCTCTGCTTCCTGACCCATACTGACCCATGTATCGGTGTATATTACATCAGCATTTTTCACAGCCTCATTAGGGTCCTCGGTGAGAATTATTTCACACCCGGACAGCTTTGCAGCCTCCTTTGCCTGAACAATTATTTCCTTGTCACATTCATAGCCTTTGGGAGCGGCAACGGCAATGTCCATTCCTACCTTGGCACAGCCGTGAAGGAGTGAGTTGGCAACATTGTTTCCATCTCCGACGTATGCCATTTTGAGACCCTTTAGGGTGCCTTTTTTCTCATACACCGTAAAAAGATCTGCAAGTATCTGGCACGGATGCATCAAATCTGTGAGGCCGTTTATAACAGGGATGTTGCCGTATTTGGCGAGATCTTCTACGTCCTTGTGGTCAAAGGTTCTTATCATTATGCCGTCTATAAAGCGGGACAGTACCTGTGCGGTGTCGTAAATAGTTTCCCCTCTGCCTAGCTGTATATCATTTGAGCTTAAAAACAGGGGATAGCCCCCAAGTTGATACATTCCCACTTCAAAAGAGACTCTAGTCCGGGTAGAGGATTTTGTAAAAATCATGCCTAAGGTTTTGCCATTCAGAAGATGGTGCTGTATGCCCGCTTTGACCTCTTTTTTCAGTCTTTCGGACAAATTAAATATTTCCTCAAAATCTTCCAATGTTAAGTCATAAAGGCTTATTAAATGCTTCATATCGGTTAACCTCCAAATTTAAGTTATGCATCTCTATTTATAATGCGAATACTGATCCAGAGAATATATCTCCGTTTCACCACGGCTTATTATGCGCTCTATTACCTGCAGCACCGCATTTACTGTATCAAACGACGTAATACACGGAACATTGTATTCTATGGCTGTCCTTCTGAGAAGGAAGCCCTGCCTTGACGGTATCTTGCCCTTCGACGGGGTATTTATTATAAATTGTATACTGTCATTTTTTATATAGTCCTGTATTTTACTGTGCGGAACCAGAGCGGCGTCAACGCCCGAAGCTAAAAGGTATGCACAGGTGTTTTCTGTTGCCATAAGCTTAAAGCCAAGCTCCTTAAGCCTTAAGGCAATTACTCTGCATTCCTCCTTATCCCTGTCCGATACCGACAGAAGAACATTTCCGCCTGAAGGTATCTTTAAGCCGGAGGCCACCAAAGCTTTATAGAGTGCGCTGTGATAATCCCTGTCCACACCCATTACCTCTCCTGTGGATTTCATCTCGGGGCCTAAGAACGTATCCACTGTGGCAAGCTTGGAAAAGGAAAACACAGGGGCCTTAACAGCAGTGTATTCACATTCCGGAGCAAGTCCCGGAGTATATCCAAGCTCGTTTAAGGTGCTTCCCATAATGAGCCTGGTTGCTACATTTACCATGGGGATCCCTGTTATTTTGCTCATTACCGGGACAGTGCGGCTTGCTCTGGGATTAACCTCTATAACATAGACCTTGCCGCTTTCATCAAGCACAAACTGTATGTTAAAAAGCCCCACGATTTCTAAAGCCTCCGCAAGCCTTGACGTATAATCTGCAACAGTGCTTTTGACTGTCTGGCTTATGGTCTTTGGAGGGTATACGGCTATGCTGTCTCCCGAGTGTACGCCTGCCCTTTCTATATGCTCCATTATGCCGGGGATAAGAACCTCTTTTCCATCACATATTCCATCAACCTCAAGCTCCATGCCCATTATATACTTGTCTATAAGCACGGGGTGCTTTGCGGATATATCAACCGCAAGTGACATATATTCCTCTAAGGACGAGTCGCTGAAAACAATTTCCATAGCCCTTCCGCCCAGCACATATGAGGGCCTGACAAGCACCGGGTAGCCTATACCGTTTGCTATTTCACGGGCTTGCTGGAATGAGAAGGCGGTGCTTCCGGGAGGTATTGGGATATCAAGCTTTTCAAGAAGCTTCAAAAATCTGTCCCTGTCCTCTGCGATGTCTATGCTTTCAACACTTGTACCTAGAATTTTTACACCCTCATTGTGAAGGGTTGCCGCAAGATTTATTGCTGTCTGGCCTCCGAACTGAACAATTATACCCACGGGTTTTTCCTTCTGTATTATGTCAAGAACACATTCCTTTGTCAACGGCTCAAAGTAAAGCTTATCGGAGGTATCAAAATCTGTGCTGACAGTCTCGGGGTTGTTGTTGATAATTATAGATTCCAGTCCCATTTCCTTTAGTGCCCTTACGGAGTGTACGCTGCAATAGTCAAATTCTATGCCCTGACCTATTCTTATGGGGCCTGAGCCTATGACAAGCACCTTTTGGTTATCCGATACCGTAACGTCATCCCGTTCCTCATAGGTTGAATAATAATAGGGAGTGACGGCCTCGAACTCTCCCGCGCAGGTGTCAACTATTTTATAAACGGGGTTTACCGGGAATTTATCCCTCAGCTCAAGTATTTTTTCCAGAGGCACATTAGCCAGATTGGCAATATAGGAATCGCCGAAGCCTATTTTCTTTGCCCTTGAGTACAGATCGTAGTCCAGCCATGCTATGCCAGAGGTTTTTATTTCTTCCGCCAGCTTTACAATTTTTTTGAGCTTCCTTATGAAAAACTGGTCTATCTTTGTAATATTTACTATTTCTCCTGCGGTGACACCCTTCTGAAGTGCCTTGCATATCGCAAATATTCTCTGGTCATTTGCCTGTCGTATAAACTCCATCAGCTCATCCACCGTCTTGTTTTCAAAAAGGCTTAAGCCGAGCTGGTAGTTGAATTTTATATCCAGTGAATCTATGGCCTTTAAAAGAGACTCTTCAAATGTTCTGCCTATGGCCATAACCTCGCCAGTGGCCTTCATCTGGGTGCCAAGGCTCCTGTCTGCCGTGGTAAATTTATCAAAGGGCCATCTGGGCACCTTGGTTACGATGTAGTCGAGGGCAGGCTCAAAGCAGGCGTAGGTGCTGCGGGTAACGGAATTTCTAATTTCGTCCAGATTAAGCCCCACCGCAATTTTTGCCGCAACCCGTGCTATGGGGTAGCCTGTTGCCTTTGAGGCCAGAGCACTTGAACGGCTTACTCTTGGATTTACCTCTATAACAACGTATTCCATGCTTGAGGGGTTAAGAGCAAACTGAATATTGCAGCCGCCTTTAATATCCAGAGCACGGATTATTTTTATTGAAGCTGAACGAAGCATCTGGTATTCAATATCAGACAATGTCTGGCTTGGGGCCACGACTATACTGTCGCCGGTATGCACACCGACAGGGTCGAAATTTTCCATATTGCATATAATAATGCAGTTGTCGGCGTTGTCCCTCATAACCTCATACTCAATTTCCTTCCAGCCCGCCACGCTCTGCTCAATCAATACCTGGCCTATCATGCTCAGCTTGAGGCCCTTGCCGCATATATACTTAAATTCGTCCATGTCCGAAGCAATTCCTCCGCCCGTGCCTCCAAGGGTATAGGCGGGGCGTATAATTATCGGAAAACCCACCTTTTCGGCGAAAGCCACCGCATCAGCAAGGCTGGTTACGATGGTGCTGTGCGGCACCTTTTCGTCTATTTCCTGCATGGTCAGTTTAAAAAGCTCTCTGTCCTCGGCCTTTTTTATAGATTGCAGGGAGGTTCCCAAAAGCTCTATACCCATTTCGTCGAGTATGCCGTCATTTGCAAGCTCTACCGCCATATTCAGGCCTGTTTGCCCGCCAAGAGACGCCAGAATACCGTCGGGACGCTCCTTTAGGATTATCTTTTTTACAAAGTCAAGATTAATGGGCTCTATATACACCTTGTCGGCAACCCCGGCATCAGTCATTATAGTGGCCGGATTGCTGTTTACAAGCACAACGTAATAGCCTTCCTCTCTAAGGGATTTGCAGGCCTGAGTCCCTGAATAGTCAAATTCTGCTGCCTGACCGATAATTATAGGTCCTGAGCCTATAACAAGGATCTTGTTAATATCATCTCTTTTTGGCATTTCAACCCTCCATTAGCCTTATGAAATCGTCAAAAATATATGCTGAATCCTGAGGACCCGGAGCGGCTTCGGGGTGGTACTGCACACTTATTACAGGCATGTTTTTATGCCTGAAGCCTTCCACGGTTCCGTCATTTACATTTAAATGGGTTATCTGCACATCGCTGCTGAAATCCTCCCTAAGCGCATAATTGTGGTTCTGAGAGGTTATATAGCAGCGCCCGGTAATATAATCCTTTACGGGGTGGTTTCCCCCGTGGTGGCCAAATTTAAGCTTATAGGTATTGCCTCCAAGTGACAGCCCGAGAAGCTGGTGCCCGAGGCATATGCCTAAAATAGGTTTTCTCCCAAGAAGCTTTTGTATAGTTGCCTTTACTGAAGGAAGATCGGAAGGATCGCCGGGGCCGTTTGATAAAAGTATACCGTCGGGCTTAAGCTCCATTATATCCTCATATGAGTAGAAGGCGGGCAGTACATGGATATCGCAGCCGCGGCTTTTAAGAGACCTTATAATGTTATGCTTCACTCCAAAATCCAGAAGAGCCACCTTTTTGCCCGCTCCCGGCTGGTGTACTGCCGTTTTTGTCGTTACCTCCATAACAAGATTTCTCTTAGCTTCCCTTTCCTTTGCGAGTCTTCCCATAAGAGTATCTATGTTGCCGCACTCGCTGGAAATTATACCGTACATGCTTCCAAATTTTCGTATATGCTGTGTTAATGCCCTTGTATCTATTGCCTTAATGCCCACGATGTTGTTTTTTATAAAATAATCCTCGGGGCTTACACTCGAACGCCAATTGCTGGGAGAATCGCAAAGCTCCTTTACAATAAAGCCCTGTATGTGGGGCTTATACGACTCGTTATCGTATGTGTTAAAGCCGTAATTGCCTATAAGGGGATAGGTCATGGTTACAATCTGCCCGTTATAGGACGGATCGGTGCAAATTTCCTGATACCCCGTCATGCATGTATTAAAAACCACCTCTCCTATGGATTCGCCCTTATATCCAAAGCCTTCTCCCGCAAAATACGTTCCGTCCTCCAGAACTAAAACCGATTTCATTATATCTCTCCTTTTATAATCGTTGCTCATTTCACTGTTAACCTGCCAGCTTATGGATTGCACTGTCCAGCACCCCTGTCATGCTGCCGATGTCCGGCTCTATTGCAATGAGGGGGGCAGTGCTTGCCAAACAATATATAGCTTTTTTAAGTATACCATTGCTTATACGATGCTTATAATTATACATAGAAATGTATAAAAATGCAATAAAAAAATAAAGTGCCTTATTTTTAGTTTAAATAAAGCACTTTATCTTAAGCTATTGGTATGTTAATTTTATCTACAGCAGCTTTTTAATTGTGTCAAAGAAGCTGAACTGGAGGGTTGAGTTTTTCTTGTCCAGATATGCCAGATAGCTTGAAAGGAGCTTGCTGTTTATGCCATAGACATCGCTGAACTGCATACTGTAGGTAAACAGCTTGTTCTTTGCCGATTTTCTTATTAATTTACCCTGAACATTTATTATCTGATTATCGGGAAGGTATATCCACATTTCGGTATCCTCTCCATAATCAAACTCATTCTTTGCCGTAAACGCAACGCCCCCTGAGGATATATTTGTGGTAATGCAGAAGTATTTTGCCTCTTTCCAGCATGACTTTATGCGTGAGGGCAAATAAGTATCATACCTCGGAGCACTTCTCGTGTTCACAATCTCATGGACACTATGAACAACAACCTTCACATGAGCAGGATAATCAGGAACAATATCGAATGCCACACCCTCAAACAAGTACTCAAAAAACTCATTGCAATATTTTATGGTTATTTTGCTTCCGTCCATGATTATATTTTGTATATAATACTGGGGAAGAGATATCCAAATTATGTTTTCAACACATCTGTAAATAACATTTTGATGCCATGTGTCATCATAACCAAGCTTTGTGCTGGCTACAAGCCCTTCCTTTAAAATAGAGGATATTCCAAACGGGTTCAATGCAAACACCTCCTGTCAAAAAAAACAGTTAATAATATACAGATCATGAAAACTATAGAAAAACAGCGCCGCTTTAAAGTAAATATGCTTTTCTGAAAATACAATATATTTTAAGTGCATTAGACAGTATAATATAATTAGTAAATGTAAGGTACCAAGGGTTATATATATATATTAATTCTCCATTATTTTGCAAATTCCTGCAAAAGATTTGAATTTAATAAAAAATCCGGTCCTTAAAAAGCGGCCGGATTTTCTGCGGGCAATAAGCAAAGAGGGATTGGACTATTTCACAGAGTCCCGTCATATCTGCTCCTGACTGTGGTATAGTATTTTTTCCTTCATAATCATAGTACCTATGCCCTTATACGTAAATATTTCAAGAAGTATGCAGTGAGGGATTCTCCCGTCTATTATATGGGTACGACCCACACCCTTTTCAAGAGCGTCAACACAGCCTAAAACCTTTGGTATCATGCCACCGCATATTATCTTTTTGTCTATAAGGTCATGAACCTCCTTAACTGTCAGCGCGGGAATGATGTCATTGCTGTCTCCCGACATTTTAACCCCCTCTACATCGGTCAGCAGCATAAGCTTTTCTGCCTTCAGGGCGGAGGCTATTTCGCCTGCGACGGTGTCGGCATTAATATTATAGCTTTCTCCTGCCGAGCCGACGCCTATAGGAGCCACTACGGGGATATATTCGTCCCTTGCTATCAGCTCCAGCACCTTTGAATTGATGTTTGTTATTTTGCCCACAAAGCCAAGATCCCCTTGGGATTCATCCGTGCCGGATTTATATTTTTCACATTCTATAAGCTTGCCGTCTATACCGCACAGCCCTATTGCCTTACTGCCCTTCTGGTTTAAAAGTGAAACTATTTCCTTATTGGTTTTTCCTACAAGAACCATCTGTGCAACCTCCATGGTTGCACTGTCGGTTACCCTGAGGCCGTTTATGAATTTGCTCTTTATATCAAGCCTATCAAGGGTTTTGTTAATATCCGGACCGCCTCCGTGAACTATGACAGGGTTCATGCCTATGTATTTAAGGAGAGTTATATCCTCCATCACGGAGTTTTTTAAGTCGTCGCTTATCATTGCATTCCCGCCGTACTTTATGACCACTGTTTTACCGTAAAGCCTTTGAATATACGGAAGCGCTTCAATTAATACCTCTGCCTTCTTTATTATATTTTCCATAGCCGACATATGTGTTATCCTCCTCATAAATTGGACTATATATTTAGCAATAAAGATTTTACATGGGGGATATAGTTTGCTGGAAGAAATTTTTTTTCACCCGTAAGGAATACATCTAAGAAAAGTGCCTGATGACATACCCGTGAGACATTTCCCCGCAAGGCGTCTTTTCGTTGTAGTTAAAAATTTCTATAAGCAATTATATCCTCTATGTTTGTAAAATCTTTATTGCATCCTATATATTAAACGAAATACTTAAAAATCCAAGCCTTTTTTCTCATCTATTCCAAGCATTATATTCATATTCTGTACCGCGGCACCGGACGCTCCCTTTCCTAAGTTGTCAAGCCTTGAAAGAAGAAGTATCCTGTCGTCGTTTCCAAAAACAAAAAGATGCAGGTAATTGGTACCGTTGCACTCCTCTGCTCCCAAATATCCGTTATCGAGATTGCTTTCAGCGTTATAAGGCATTACCCTTATAAAATGCTCATTCTTATAATAATCCGAAAAGAATTCCTGCAGCTCAGCGGCACCAAGCCTTTTGGGAAGAAGCCTTGGCATAATAGGAACAGCCACAGACATTCCCTGATAAAAGCAGCTTACAATAGGAGTGAATAATGGAGCAAAATCCAGCGAGCATACCTTCTGCATTTCAGGTAAATGCTTGTGGGTGAGCCCCAGTGAATAAAAGCGGGGACTCTTAAGACGTTCGGAATTTTCCGTAATATCCTCATATTGCTCTATAAGCTTTTTGCCGCCTCCGCTGTAGCCGCTTACCGAATGGCAGGTTAAAGGGTAATCCGAAGGAATTATTCCCTCTTTTACAAGGGGGTACACGGCAGCATTAAAGCCTGTGGCAAAGCAGCCCGGCACTGAAACCCTCATGGAGGATTTAATGCGTTTGCGGTGCTCCGCACTTAGCTCAGCAAGACCGTATGCCCATCTGTCGTCGGTTCTGTGAGCCGTGCTTGCATCTATTATCCGCGTTCTGTCGTTTTCCACAAGGGAAACGGATTCTCTGGCAGCAGCATCAGGAAGACACAGGAAAACTATATCAGCTTCGTTTAACAGCCTTTTGCGCTCGCTGGTATCCTTTCTTTTTTGGGGGTCTATTTTGAGAATGATCACATCATCACGCAGGTTGAGTCTCTCATTTATCTTAAGGCCTGTGGTGCCCTCCTGTCCGTCTACAAATATTTTATGCTTCATTAAATAAAACCTCCTGTCGGCATAATTGCCGGTAAAAAATAAAAATGCTTTACTGCGCGCTATACAGCTTAAAGCAGCAATAATTTATAATTATACAATTGAGTGCATAAAAATTCAAGGGAAAACTAAAAAATATTGTAAGGATATTATTCAAAAGCTGTGTGAGGGCATTTTATGCAATGTTACTAAATACAAAAAATCAATTTTGTTTAAAAATGTACTGGTTGATAAAGTTGAGAAATGATATATTATAGGTGTATATACTAGCCGTGTTGGTAAAAAAAATAGGAGGGGAAAAAATGGCAAGTTTAAAATTGAAAAATATCTATAAAAAGTACGAGGGCGGAGTTATTGCTGTAAATGATTTCAACTTGGACATCGAGCACAGGGAGTTTATTGTTCTGGTAGGACCTTCAGGATGCGGAAAGACTACTACTCTAAGAATGATCGCCGGTTTGGAAGAAATATCGGAAGGTGAGCTTTATATTGGGGATAAGCTTGTAAATGATGTTCAGCCCAAGGACAGAGATATAGCAATGGTTTTCCAAAACTATGCGTTGTATCCTCATATGACTGTATTTGATAACATGGCTTTCGGATTGAAACTTAGAAAGACTCCAAAGGATGAGATAAAGAGAAGGGTAGGCGAGGCGGCAAAGATTCTTGGTATAGAGCATTTGCTGGACAGAAAGCCCAAGGCTTTGTCAGGAGGCCAGAGGCAGAGGGTTGCTTTAGGCCGTGCAATGGTACGTGAGCCAAAGGTATTCCTGCTTGACGAGCCTCTGTCAAACCTTGACGCAAAGTTAAGGGTTCAGATGAGAAGTGAGATAGGCAAGCTGCACCAGAGACTTCAGACAACCTTCGTATACGTTACGCATGACCAGACTGAGGCCATGACGATGGGTACCAGAATAGTTGTTATGAAGGACGGCTTTATTCAGCAGGTTGACACCCCTACGGCTATATATGACAGGCCCAACAATTTGTTTGTCGCAGGCTTTATAGGAAGCCCTCAGATGAACTTTATGAACGCACAGCTTGTAAAGCGCGGAGATGAGCTGCATCTTCTCTTCGGAAAGGATGACGTAAAGCTTCCCGAAGGAAAGGCTAAAAAGCTTGAAGGGAGCGTTTATATAGGAAAAGAAGTGATTATGGGTATAAGACCCGAGAATATACATGACGAGGAGGTATTCCTCCAGTCAATGCCGGACGGCGTAGTTGACGCCGACATATCGCTCGTGGAAATGCTTGGTTCCGAGACGCTGCTGTACATTGTTGTTAACGGCGCTGACTTTATCGCAAAGGTAAATCCAAGGATAAAGGCTAAGGCGGGAGAAAAAATAAAGCTGGCATTTGACATGAACAAGATACACTTATTTGACAAGGAAACTGAGAGAATAATAATTAACTAAAATTACAAAATAAAATTATATTATATTATATGAAGAGGAAGATAAAATTTTATCTTCCTCTTTTGGTTTTTTAGTGTATAATTAATTATGAATATGTTAAGGTTATCTGTAATCGGTCTGAAGCTTAGGATTTAATATACTAAATTGAGGTTCTAAATTTAAGCTGCGGGCCGTAAACCGTGAAACTGGAGGAGCAGCTTTTGTCTAAAAAACTTTTTCAAAATTTGATGTGCCAGGTTCAGGAGATAATAGATGAGGAAGTTGGACTTATAAATGATTCCGGCCTTGTTATCGCCTGTTCCAGCGAGAGCAGAATCGGGCAGGAGGATAGCTTGATACAAAGCGTTATTAGCTCCAAGGATGATTTGGTTGTTATAGACAATATTTCATTCAAGAAGATTTATATAAAGGGAAAGCTTGAGTTTATAGCCTTTATTTTGTCGAATAGCGAGATGAGCCAAAAATATCTTTCTCTGATGGCTATTAATATTATAAACATAAAGACCTATTATGACGAAAAATTTGACAGGAGCAATTTCCTTAAAAATGTTATAAACGGAAGAATTCTGGCGGGAGATGTTCAGATAAAGGCTAAAGAGCTGCATATAATGCACAATGCCTGGAGGACGGTGTTTCTTATAAATACTGGTAAAAACCAGGAGGTATATGCCCATGAAGTAATACAGGAGCTCTTTCCAAACAGGCTTAAGGATTTTATTATAGTGCTTGATGACGAGAACATTGTACTGATAAAGGAGATAAAGAATAACGAGGACTTTAAGGAAACGGATAAAATTGCTCAGGCTATTGTCGATACGTTAAACACAGAATCCATGGTCAAGGCTATGATAGGGATAGGCACGGCAGTAGACAGCATAATGGATATAGGACGCTCCTTTAGGGAGGCTCAGACTGCGCTTAAGGTAGGGGCAATATTTGAAAATGACAAGTATATTATAAACTATAATAACCTGGGGATAGGAAGGCTCATTTATAAACTGCCTGAGCAGCTTTGCAGGCTTTTTCTCAAAGAAGTGTTTAAAAATGGCTCGTTTGAGTCTCTTGACGCAGAATATATATTAACTATTCAAAAGTTTTTTGAGAATAATCTCAATGTGAGTGAGACTTCAAGGCAAATGTTTGTACACAGGAATACTCTTGTGTATAGGATGGACAAAATTCAGAAGGTGACAGGGCTTGATATAACAAAATTTGATGATGCTATAATTTTAAAATTTGCAATGCTGGTAAAGAGGTATCTGGATAAGGGACAGGCTGTTCTGCAAATGGACGGCCTGAAGGAAGCTGAAGACGGAGAGAACCTTTAAATCTTAAAAAGCAGGTGCTTTTATATTTTAATAATCGGGGTGTATTCAAAGGTGGTAGAGGTTAAGAATGTTACAAAAAGATATCCTAACGGAACAGTAGCGCTCAAGAATGTAAGCGTTAAGATAAACAAGGGTGAATTTGCTTTTATTATCGGTTCAAGCGGTTCTGGCAAGTCCACTCTTATAAAGATGATTTTAAAGGAGGAGAATCCTACCGAGGGAGATGTTTTTATAAACGGCTATGAGGTATCGGCGATGAGAAGGAAGGACATCCCCGTGCTTAGAAGAAGTCTGGGTATTGTTTTTCAGGATTTCAGGCTTTTGCCGGGAAAGACGGTTTATGAAAACGTTGCGTTTGCCATGCAGATTGTAGAGGCTCTTCCAAAAGAGATAAGAAGGCAGGTGCCTATGGCTCTTGCACTCGTGGGAATAAGCAGGAAGGCCAATGCTTATCCGGGTCAGCTCTCGGGGGGTGAGCAGCAGAGGGTGGCTTTGGCGAGGGCACTGGTTAATAATCCGTCTCTTCTTGTTGCCGACGAGCCTACGGGGAATCTCGATCCTGAAAACTCATGGGAAATAATGAGGCTTTTAAACGAAATAAATCAGAGGGGCACTACGGTAGTTATAGCAACCCATGAGAAATATATTGTGGATGCCATGAGGAAGAGGGTGGTAGTGCTCGACAAGGGTATATTAGTGAGGGATCAGCAGAAAGGATTATATGGCGATGAAGATAAGAACTACCAAATACATAATTAAGGAAGGCTTTATAAACGCTTATAAGAATAAGCTTATGTCGCTGGCTTCACTTAGCATAATTACAGCCTCTCTTATCATATTCGGAGTATTTTTTCTGGCGGCGGTAAATTTAAGGCATAACATCAGAACTCTTGAGGAGCAGCCTGAGATACAGGTTTTCTGTTACCTTGAGCTGGACGAAACCCAAATAAATATAATAGAGGAGGACATAAAGGGCAACCCGTATGTCCGCGAATACAAGGCAGTAAGCAAGAGGGAGGCTTTTGAAAAGGTCAAAACAGAAATGTTTGACGGTAAGGAGTCGGTATTGGAGGGCCTTGACGAAAGCATAATGCCTGTTTCCTATATCATAAAGCTTGAGGACTCTTCAAAAAGCCGTGAGGTTGTAGAGCACTACAGGGGCTTAAGCGGTGTGGAAAAGGTATCCTATCCTCAGCAGGCCATTGATTTTATTTCCCGAATTACATACTGGATACCCCTTATAAGCAGCCTCTTGCTGGGGATATTGCTTCTGGTATCCATGCTGATAATATCCAACACCATTAAGCTTACGGTGTTTGCCAGAAGAAGAGAAATCAATATCATGAAATATATAGGTGCCACAGACTGGTTTATCCGCTGGCCTTTTATAGTGGAAGGTGTTATAATAGGGATTGTGGGTGCTGTCTTTGCATTTGCGGTTGTGGGTTATGGGTATAATGCGCTTGAGGGCAGGATTACCGAGGATATGGCTAAAATAGGAGTAGATATAATAAAAATAGTAGGGATTAAAGACATAGCCATCCAGATTGTGGGGATTTATTGTTTAATAGGAGTGGCCGTAGGAGCGGTAGGGAGCTTCATATCTATAAGAAAATATCTGCAGGTATAGAATAGAATTGGTAAAACGGGGGGTTAACTAATGAGAAGAGGGATTCTGTGGGTTTTGATTATTTCAATATCATTGGTGTGGGTTCTGCCTGTACGGGCAGATCAACTGTCTGATTACAACAAGCAAAAGAACGATGTTAAAAGCCAGTTAAATTCTATAAACGGTGAAAAGGGCAAAATAAAGGACAGCATACAGGACAAGAAAAAGGAAAAGCAGTATCTGGAGAATCAGCAGCAGAACAGAGAAAAGGAATATCAGAAGCTTAAGACCGAGAAGGAAGAGCTTGAGGCTGTGCTGACAGAGCTTGAGAGAAGCTACAGTGAGTGCGAGCAGGAGTACAATAACCAAAGGGAGCTTTTAAAGACACGCATTAGGGTAATGTATGAGAATTCAAGCACATCCTATCTTCAGACTCTTATAGAGTCAAAAAGCATGACGGATTTTTTTGAAAGGCTTGAGCTTATCTCTGCCATATCAAAAAATGATAAGCTGATTGTAGACAATCTGGAAAATGCAAAGAAGGATCTCGATTCCAAGAAGAAAAGGAAGGAAGAAGAAAAGCTCCTTACCTTGAAGAAGGTCAGGGAGAAGCAAACTGCAATAACTCAGATAAAGATATCAAGAGCCGATACCGACAAGGATATTCAAAAATATGAGGTTGCGTTGGAGCTTCTGGAAAAGAGAGAGGATGAGCTGCAAAAACGCTCTAAGGAGATAAACAAGCAGATTGAAAAGCTGATGAGCGCGGGCAAGTACACCGGCGGCGTCATGAAATGGCCTGTTCCAAGCTCTACTACAATTACCTCAGGATACGGCAACAGGCTTCACCCTATACTTAAAAAATATAAGGTACATACAGGAATTGATATAGGTGCAAAAAGCGGAGCGTCAATAACTGCCGCAGCAAATGGAACTGTTATTAAGGCTGAATGGGATACGGCTTATGGAAACATGCTGGTTATTGATCACGGAGGGAAAATAGCCACGTTATACGGGCATTGCAGCAAGCTGCTTGTCGGTGTGGGAGACAAGGTGGAAACGGGACAGACAATAGCGAAGGTTGGCTCCACAGGCTGGTCAACCGGTCCTCATCTGCATTTTGAGGTAATAAAGGATGGTGCCAGCACAGACCCCATAAGCTATTTAAAGGGGAAATAGTACATAAATTGCACATTAATTTTATATCATACAATATAAACCCGGAATAAATTCCGGGTTTAATAGTATTTACGGGAGCATATAATTTAAAAGCAGGGTTAACGGTACATTTAACTTTTTTAGCTTTAAGAAAAGAACAAAGAGCAGAGGGAGTGTTTGCTTATTGTACAAGAATAATAAAGATTTGACGAATAAGGTTTTGCTTGTAGCAGCAACGGCAGTGATTTCTTTTGGCATTTCAGTATTGGTATTTGCGGGCTGGCTACGGGTTAATCCTCCGGGAATAACCTTTGACAATAAATCGGTCAGCAAAACCGCTGTAAGCAAATTTAACAGCGTGCGTGAAATATTAAAATCCCAATATTATGAAAACGTTGACGACAATACCCTTATCGAGGGCGCAATATCAGGGATGGCCGGTGCAATGGGAGACAGGTATACCTCTTATTTCAGCAAGGATAAGTGGCAAATGTTTCAGCAGGACTTAACAGGAAGCTTTGTGGGCATTGGGGTTATGGTACACACAGCCAGCGATGGGCTTTTAACCGTAATGGAGGTTTTTGAGGGATCTCCTGCAAAGGCTGCGGGAGTTTTACCCGGAGATAAGGTAGTAAAGGTGGATGGTAAGGATGTAAGCGACGAGGAAGAGGACACAATTATAAAAATGATTAAGGGTAAAGAGGGGACGGAGGTGCAGCTGGCAGTTCTAAGGCCCTCTGAGAGTAACCTTATTGAGCTTCATATTACAAGGAGGCGCATAAAGGAGGAAAATATAAACAGCAGAATGCTGTCTGATAACATAGGGTATATAAGAATTATTAAGTTCGACAGTGAAATAGCAAGGTATTTTAAGGATAATATTGATTCACTTACCCAAAAGGGTATGCGTGGACTGGTTATAGATGTAAGGGATAATCCCGGCGGTTATTACAATCAGGTGGTGTCTATAGCGGATATGCTTCTCCCTAAATGCACAATAGTGTATACCGAGGATAAAGACCAAAAAAAGGAATACAAATACTCAGACGCAAAGCAGTTGAATATGCCTGTAATAGTCCTTGTAAACGGAAACAGCGCAAGTGCGTCGGAAATTCTTGCAGGAGCGATTAAGGACAATAAAAGGGGAACTCTGGTGGGCACCAGAACTTATGGAAAGGGGCTTGTGCAGGCATCATTCAATCTTGAGGACGGCTCCGGGCTTAAAGTTACGGTACAGCGATATTTTACTCCGTCGGGGGTATGTATACAGGGAAAGGGCATTGATCCGGACATAGAGGTGCTGCAGGATGAAAAGTATCGGAGCACCCCTGTTTCAAATATCCCGCAGGAGGATGATTTGCAGCTTAGCAAGGCGCTTGAATTGGCGGAGAGCGAATTGAGGCGATAGTGTATCACACTGTGTATAAAAAAAATTTTTTTCCATAAACTACTTTGCAGGAGGTGGAGATATGGAAAAAAAGGAAAATGAAAAGGAACTGAAGCTTAAATACGAAATTGCTTCTGAGCTGGGGCTGTTTGAGAAGGTAAAGCAGTCGGGATGGAAAAGCCTGACCGCTAAAGAGACAGGCAGAATAGGCGGGCTTATGACTAAGAGAAAAAAGCTAATGCAAATTGATAAGAGTCAGCAAATATAAATTGCTGGCTTTTGTATTATAATTTATAATTATATAGGACACGATAAAGATTTTACAAACATAGAGGATATAATTGCTTACAGAAATTTTTAATAGCAACGAAAAGACGCCTTGCGGGGAAATGTCTCACGGGTATGTCATCAGGCGCTTTTCTTAGATGTATTCCTTACGGGTGAAAAAAATTTCTTCCATCAAGTTATATCCTCAATATAAAATCTTTATCGATACATATATAAAAGGGCAGGCTGTATTTGATGAAAGATATACTGCTTGTGCTTATAAAATACAATTGTGAGGTAGAAATATGTATAGAGGCTTTGCTTATATATATGATAAATTAATGTACGACGTTGATTATGAAAAATGGGTCTGTTATATACAGGACATATTTAAAAAAAATGAAGTAAGTCCTTCTCTGGTATTGGATTTGGGATGTGGAACGGGTAATTTCTGCATTGAAATGGCACAAAAGGGATTTGATATGATAGGGATAGACATATCTCCTGATATGCTGTCCTGTGCAAGAGAGAAATCTATTAAAAAGGGGCTTGACAATATCCTGTACCTTAATCAGGACATGAGGGATTTTGAATTGTATGGAACGGTTGATGCTATAGTATGCCTTATGGACAGCGTAAACTATATTACAGCAAAAAATGATGTGAAGAAAATATTCAAGCTTGTTGCAAACTACTTAAATCCCGAAGGACTGTTTATTTTTGATATAAATAGCTGCTATAAGCTTAAGGATATACTAGGGAATAATTTATATTATGATATAGGAGATGACGCGGCATATATATGGCAGAATAGCTATGAGGCGAAAAAGAGACAGTGTATATTTGATCTGACTTTTTTTATCAGAAGAGGAGAGTTGTTTGAAAAGTGTGAGGAGGTTCATTCCCAAAGGGCATATTCAGTCAGTGAAATTGAGAGCATGTTAAGCTTTGGAGGACTAAAGACCGTAAGTATATTTGACAGCCTGACATTTAATCCTCCTCACTCTAAAAGCGAGAGAATTTTTTTTGTGAGCAAAAAAATTTGTAATAAATAAAAGGGGGACTTTATGGGTTTTTTTGAAGAGGTGTATGAGGCTGTTAAAAATATTCCAAAGGGAAAAGTATCAACCTACGGACAGATAGCAAAATTAATTGGACGTCCGAGAAGCGCTAAGGTTGTCGGATGGGCGCTGCATTCAAATCCGTATTTCGGCGTTGTGCCGTGTCACAGGGTTGTGAACAGAAAGGGAGAATTGAGCGGCGGCTTCGCTTTCGGAGGAAGCGAAATTCAGAAAAAAATGCTTGAGCAAGAGGGAATAGCATTTGATAATATGGGCACAATAAATTTGGAGAAGTATCTATGGAAGTTTTAATATAAACAAGCGTTAACATAAACATCAAAATTATTTGATTGACAAGCAGTTGGTTTATGTGTTACACTTTTAGATGTTTGGTAAAAAGTAAATTACATACCAAACCATAGTAATTATTCAGGAGGAATGCAAGAATGGAAACAGGAAGAGTAAAATGGTTCAATGCTGAAAAGGGTTTTGGCTTCATTGAGAGAGATGGAGGAAACGATGTTTTTGTACATTTTTCAGCTATAACAATGGAAGGCTTTAAGACATTGGAAGAAGGAACAGAGGTTCAGTTTGATGTGGTTGAAGGTGCTAAGGGACCGCAGGCTGCAAATGTTCAGAGGGCGTAGTTGAAGGTGCTAAGGAACCGCAGACTGTGATGTTCAGAATGCTATGTAATTTAAAGTTTAATAAGACTTTAACATAGATTTGAATAGCCAGTAATTACCCCGGTACATATATGTACCGGGGTTTTCGATATATTGGGATGAAAGGAAAAGTTCAGATGGAGGACTATATTGTTTCGGCTACTGCTGCTGGCGGCACCGTAAGAGCTTTTGCGGCTTCAACCACAAATATGGTAAAGCAGGCTGCAGAGATGCACGGCCTTTCGCCCGTGGCTTCAGCGGCATTGGGCAGAAGTTTGACGGCATCAGCCATCATGTCTAAGATGCTGAAAGGCGAAAGAGATACAATAACAATACAGATTAAGGGAGACGGGCCATTAGGGGGAATTGTCGTCATATCCGATTCAAACGCAAACACGCGGGGATACGTACACAACACTCAGGTAGAGCTGCCTCTTAGTGATGAAGGAAAGCTCAATGTAGGAGAGGCTGTGGGCAAAAACGGGTATATGAATGTCATAAAGGATCTTGGGCTGAAGGAGCCTTACATAGGATATGTGAACCTTATATCGGGTGAAATCGCGGAGGACATAGCCTATTACTTTGCCTCGTCGGAGCAGGTGCCATCTGTAGTTGCGCTGGGTGTGCTTATTGATTCAGACGGAAGCGTAATAAATGCGGGAGGCTATATTATACAATTAATGCCCGGAGCAGAGGAGCAGATGATAAGGTATATAGAGAACACTATAGCGTCTATTCCGTCCGTAAGCGCTATGCTGGCATATGGAGAAACTCCTGAGGGTATTCTTGATATAATTTTTGGAGAGAAGGATCTCAAAATTAATTCAAAGAGCCGGTGTGCTTATTTATGCAATTGCTCCAGAGAAAGAATGGAGAGAAACCTCATAAGCCTTGGAAGGGCCGAAATTCTGAGCATAATGGAGGAGCAGCGCAGTGCTGAGCTTCAATGCCATTTCTGCAACAGCAAGTACCAGTTTTCAGAAGAACAGCTTAGGACTTTAATAAACGAGCTGTAGAATTAAAAAAATAGGTTGCTGTTCTCTGTAAGCTAGAAATACAAAGCATTCCGAAGGAATGGAGAGTCTTATCAAATTAATTTTAAAATAAACAGTTTTTTGGTATTGACTTTGAATTAATATTTTTGTATACTATTCATTGTCGCTTAACTTGTAAGAGCAGCGGCAAATTGGGGGCGCTTAGCTCAGCTGGGGGAGCACCTGCCTTACAAGCAGGGGGTCATAGGTTCGAGCCCTATAGTGCCCACCAAATATGGCCCGGTAGTTCAGTTGGTTAGAATGCCAGCCTGTCACGCTGGAGGTCGAGGGTTCGAGCCCCTTCCGGGTCGCCAAAAAACTTTATAAAGACACAAAGGGGTCTCGAACCCCCTTTTGGGTCGCTATATTTGCCCAGATAGCTCAGTCGGTAGAGCAGAGGACTGAAAATCCTCGTGTCGCTGGTTCGATTCCGGCTCTGGGCACCAGAAGTAAGCAAGAGCCAGAGGGTAGAGTTTTAGATGCATCAGTATAAAGTTAGACTCCGGCCTTGGAAATTTTTTTTATAGATTTGCGGGTTTAACTCAGTGGTAGAGTGTCACCTTGCCAAGGTGAAAGTCGCGCGTTCAAATCGCGTAACCCGCTCCAAACTTTTTTTATATTTATGGTGCCATAGCCAAGTGGTAAGGCAGAGGTCTGCAAAACCTCTATTCCCCAGTTCAAATCTGGGTGGCACCTCCAAAAAAGAATCCTCAAAAGCCTTGATTTCAAGACTTTTGGGGATTTTTGTTTTATCGGGTGTTTTTATCAACCTAAATTCCCGAATTATTATACAATACAACCGTAAAATCCAGTAAAATCAACACTTTTAGAACCTAAATTCCCGCGAAATTATACTATACACTAAAAGCTGAGGTGTTGCAATATGGCATTAGATAACTCTGTAAAAGTTCCGTTACCTGGGCAGGGAATAGTAAAATATAAAAGTGGGGATGTTGTCTATGTCTATTACATTACTCGAATATATAGAAACGAGAAAGGCAAGCCCACCAATGACAGGGTTTCTATTGGTAAAATTGATGCTGAAACAGGAATGCTTATTCCTAACAGGAACTATTATGAAATTTATGCGAAAAGTAATCCTTTGAAAGATAGCGATATTGAATCGATAAAAAGCTGTGGAGTAACCTTTGCGATTGATAGCCAGTTTAGAGAGACCGGGTTGTATGATGTCATAAAGAGAAGGTTCCCGAAAAATGCTGATAAAATCATAGCGCTGGCGGAGTACATGCTTTGCGAAGGTAATGTTATGTCATACTATGAAGATTGGTATGATGAAGTTTATCCCTACAATGGGACTAAACTTGGTTCGGCTGAAATCAGCCGTGTTTTTCAATCCATTGATTACAAGAGCAGAATGGATTTTTTCAGGACATGGATTTATGCGAGGAAGCAATCAGAATACATAGCCTATGATGTTACGTCATTTTCGTCTTACTCATCAGGAATTGAGGCTTTGGAGTGGGGCTACAACAGAGATAAAGAAAGCCTCCCGCAGCCTAATTTTGCAATGTATTATGGACAAGAAAGCATGCTGCCGCTTTACTATTGTATGTATCCTGGGAGTGTGCCAGATAAAACCCATCTGGTGTATATGCTGAGAGATAATGAATTGATTGGGTGTAAAAATGCAAAATATGTATTAGACAGAGGGTTCTTCAGTGCGGATAACTTGAAATACATGACCGATGCAGGAGCCAGATTTATAGTCAGCGTTCCAAATTCCTCCTCGTTTGCAAAAGAATTAATCGACAAATATAGAAGTGAGATTGTAAACCGTTCAGAATGCAGAATAAGTTGAAAGAGTATATGAGTACCAACTGCATATCATTTACTACAGTATTAAAAGAACTCCGGAAAATTAAGTATGTTGTAACAAGGGACGGAAGAAAATTTCTGTCCCCGGTCACAAAAAAGCAAAGGGATATTCTGAGTGAATGCAGTGTTTCTGCTGATGATTTAACATCATGGTTTGCAGCTATTCCTGTATAGGATAATTTCGCGGGAATTTAGGTTATAAGAGAAGCAGAATGAATTTTTATTTTTAAATCATTGATATGACTTATCCCCGCAATTGTAGTCACTTACAATCATTAATCCGGAGGCATTCTCTCTGTCTATGAAATCAGAATAAGGTCACAGCTTCCTTGTCTTTAAATAGTGTAACTTTTCCCAGCATTAAATCGGATAGTGAGAGACTGTCTTTATAATATAGGAATTGAATGGTTAGAAAGTTAGCATTTCCTGATACATATTTGCCTTGCCTCTCACGAATATTTCTACTTGGCTTATCAAAAACAGTTAATAAATCTTCGGGCTTTATTTCACTTAATTTCATCTCAATACCTCCTACGTTATAGTTTTTCCTACATTAAAGTTCGGGCAGGAGAGCGCCTTCAGTGCAGCTCTCAAAGTTTGTTGATTACCATCTCAATCCATTCCATCTGTATCATGTGATTACTCATATGACACATAAAATCAAAAAAGCTACCTCACAAAGAGATAGCTTTTTTCAACGGAAATTTAAGCAAGATAAACATTAGTTGCTTGCAGACCACGTTGACCTTTTTCCATATCAAAGCTCACTCTTTGTCCTTCATCCAAGCTTTTGTAGCCACTTGACTGGATTGAAGAAAAATGAACGAATACATCATCTCCACCATCCACGGTAATAAAACCAAATCCTTTTTCTGCGTTGAACCATTTTACTGTACCATTATTCATGTTGGTACCTCCATCGATTATATTATATTTCGTTGCAAAAACAAAAGCACATATTTTTGTAAATGATTTTAATGTTTAAATCATTTACAAAAATATGTGCAAATAATTATCACTTTTAAATACTTCTTCAGTTTAGCACATATATAACGATGTGTCAAATAATCTAACAAAATATAGCTATTTGACAATTAGTGCTTGAATAACCGATCATACTTATGTTGAATAGTATTTAGAATTTGAACAAGTTAATAAAATAGTGTAGTATTATTATAAAAGCTAAATTGCCTAGGGTAATATATAGATAAGGAACTCTTAAGGTAATTTTCCTAGGCGGGATGATGGCGTGTCATATCAGCTTGTACCGTGCCTGGAAATCGCTAATTTATAGTTCGATATCAATAGTAGTAAAAATATAGCTTTAAAAGGGAGCAGAATGAAAAATTATAAAATAATTGTCCAATACGATGGAAGCAAAATTGAAATAAATCCTTCGCAAGTTATTCCTGTAAAATTACTATGTAAACTATTTGGGGATAAGGAAAATGTGATATATGTTAATACCATCGTATCTTGTGAATGAGCAGTTTGATGATCGCTATTTTGATGTGGTTAATGCGTTGGACGAAGCGCAACAGATTTATTTTAGGAATAATAATCTAATTGAGCGGATTACTATGGGGATAGAATCGAAAACGCCTTTTATAATTGGTGAAACAGGTTTTGGCGCTGGACGCGTGGCACTTTCACTTATGGAATTTATGGAGAATAGCGGTTTGAAAAATGTTTCTATAGAATATAATTCAGTTGAATTGTATCCCTTGAGTCCTGAGAGAATGCTCGATATCCTAAACGGATTTAAAGATCGGGTCGGTGAAGGGATTGATACACTTGTGGAAGCATATCGAAGTATTGATATGTCGGTATCTGGCTGGCATTCAATGAAAATACAGCAATCATTTGGAACGCTTGAGCTTAATCTTTGGATAGGTGAAGCGCTTGAAATGGTGAATGCTTTGGAAAAGCCCTGTGATGTCTGGTTTCTTGATGGGCACAGTCCAAAAAAAAATCCTTCAATATGGCGCCCAGAGTTGCTTGCGGGAATTGGGAAAAAGACAAAAACGGGAGGCACCTGTGCCACTTTTACTGTAGCAGGTGCTGTGAAAAGTGCCCTCATATCCGCAGGCTTTACACTTAAGAAACTTCCTGGGTGCGGTGGGAAAAATGAAGTTCTGCACGGAGTGAAAGGTTGAGTTGGAAGTTGCTCATTATGAAGATTAAAATTTAATAGCATTGTAGAATATATGTAATGACAACACAAAAACAAGAAAGGAAAACAATATGGATGTAAATTTCTCTTCTCTCGGTGTTAATCAGGAATTGGACAATATTTTAAAGAAAAATGGCATCACTGAACCGACATCGGTTCAAATAGAGTCTATACCTCAGTTAATAGCGGGAAAGGATATTATAGCACAGGCACAAACTGGTACAGGAAAGACACTTGCTTTTTTGCTGCCAATTATCCAGCGAATTAATACAGCTGAACCTCTTATACAAGCTTTGATTATAACACCTACCAGGGAACTGGCAATTCAGATTACAGCTGAAGTCAAAAAGCTAATTTTGGAAACTGAGATAAAAATATTAGCGGCATATGGTGGTCAAGATGTAGAGAGTCAGATTAGAAAGCTAAAAGGTTCTATTCAAATTGTAATTGGAACACCAGGACGTTTGTTGGATCATCTTAGAAGGGGCAGCGTTGATTTTAAGAAATTAAAAATTTTGGTACTAGATGAAGCAGATCAAATGCTAGACATGGGATTTTCTAAAGACATTGAGATGATCATACGCCAGACATCCAAAGCGCATCAGACAATGCTTTTTTCTGCAACTATGTCCAGAGGAGTTCGAGTATTGGCTGCTCAATATTTGAAAAGTCCTGCTCAGGTTCATATACAAAGTAAAAATATTACGCTGGATGGGATTAAGCAGCTTGTAATTAAAACTACTGATAGAGCAAAACAAGATGCACTTGTAAAGATTATTGAAGAGGAAAATCCTTTTATGGCAATAATTTTTTGCCGGACCAAACGGCGTGCAAGTAATCTTAATCAAGCTTTGCAGAATAGAGGTTATAATACTGATGAACTTCATGGTGATATAACTCAAGCAAAACGTGAAAAGGTAATGAAGTTATTTAGAAACACAAAAATACATTTTCTTGTTGCTACTGATGTTGCTGCTAGAGGGCTGGATATTGAAGGGGTCACGCATATATTTAACTATGATATTCCAGAGGATGCTGAAAGCTACATACATCGCATTGGCCGTACTGGGAGAGCAGGACAGACAGGCAAAGCAATTACTTTTGCCACGCTTAAGGATCAGGAGTCTTTAGCGTTAATTGAAAAAGGAATTCAAATCAAATTAGAAATACGTAGAATAGCCGCAGAAGAATTATCTGCAAAAAAAGAAGGCGTAAGCGGAAGCACAAGGAAGTGGAGCAAAGATAGAAGAATACCGGAAAGTGGTAGCCAAAGCTATGGGAATAGAAATTCGGCTAGAAATTACGGTAAAAAACCTGAAAGAGAAACCAGATTTGGCAAGTCTACATCATCAAACAGGAAGCTCAACAGTGGGGAAAAGCCTAGCAAAAGAAAATCTTTGCACAGGTACGAAAACGGGCGGTAAAGAAACCCAAAAAATATATATTGCCACCAAGTATCAGGTCTATTCGGGTATGTCATGTTAATCAAAGAAATATCACCCTTTTAAAGGGTAATCATAAAAGGAGAAAAAAATGTTATTTGATAAATTAAATCTCATTTCGCCAATTCGGGAGGCACTATTGGCGGAAGGATATACTGCACCTACCGATATACAGGAACAGACTATTCCGCTCCTGCTTGAAGGAAAAGACCTGGTCGGGTGCGCTCAGACCGGAACCGGAAAGACAGCAGCATTTGCTATTCCCATACTGCAAATGCTTTCTGGAGAACAAAAGGATTCAAAAGAACTTAGAAGCATTAAGGCCTTAATATTAACCCCGACACGCGAGTTGGCAGTTCAAATTGGAGAAAGCTTCACAGTTTATGGACAATACTTAGGTCTTAAAAATAGCGTGATTTTCGGGGGAGTGTCACAGAAACCTCAGACAGATGCATTAGAAGAAGGAGTAGATATTCTGATTGCAACTCCGGGCAGATTACTTGATTTAATGAATCAGAAATATATAAACCTTCATCATATAAAGTACTTTGTGCTTGATGAGGCAGACCGCATGCTTGATATGGGGCTTGTGGTTGATGTAAAAAGAATCATATCACACTTGCCTAAAAAGAGGCAAACGATGTTATTTTCTGCAACCATGCCCCTGGAGGTTTCAAAGCTGATAGACTCTATTTTAACGGATCCTGTAAAAGTTGCAGTTACTCCTATTTCATCGACAGTTGATATTATTGAGCAAGCAGTATATTTTGTAGGGAAAAAAGACAAGAAACTACTGCTTATCCACCTGTTAAAAAACAAATCCATTACTTCTGCACTGGTGTTTTCACGAACAAAGCATGGAGCTGATAAAATAGTAAAAGACCTTGCCAAATCAAGGATAAATGCGGAAGCTATTCACGGGAATAAGTCACAGGTAGCACGACAAAGGGCATTAAATAATTTCAAAGACAAAAAGACAAGGGTCTTAGTAGCGACGGACATAGCTGCCAGGGGAATTGATGTGGAAGGATTGTCATATGTAATTAATTATGACTTGCCTAATATACCTGAAACGTATGTTCATCGGATTGGACGTACTGGAAGAGCAGGATTAGGTGGAGTAGCACTTTCTTTTTGTGATGCGGATGAAAAGCCATATCTGAAAGATATTGAAAAACTCATATCCAAGTCAATACCTGTAATTGAAGACCACCCTTATACCTTAACTTTAACGAAACCGGCAGAAGATAAGGATAAAACAAGAAAAACTGTTGATGGAAGACCAGCCTCAATTGGTTATTTTAGGAGTAGCAGAAGAAAGTTACCAAGAAAATAATTATAAAAATGAATCCTTTTCGTCAACTCACCTTGCACCATTTTGGCCTCGACCCTTTGATTAAAGTTTATACCCCTAAATATCCACAAACAAGGGTTTCTAAACTTTTTACTGTCCATTTTATAGGGTGTACTTTAAAGGGTGTTCAAACAATTTAGCAGTAATAATACTTTTTAGCAGAATTCGATTAATGCTAAATTGTATCATAATCTGAGAGATTAGACAGTCGAGACAAGGGGAGATGAAAAAGCAATTTAACAGTTAATCTCTCTTGACTGTACCGTAGAAACAACATAAACTTATCATAACCTGAGTTTTGCAGCAAAAAGAGATAAAAAACAGCCCGTATCCCTTAGATTAAAAGGGATTGCGGGCTTTCGTTTTTTACAAAAAGTTGTAGCGAATTAATTCATTTTTTTGTAGCTGCTAAAATTTTTTTAATGTCCCCCAAAGTGCGACTTCTATAGGAAAAATCAACATCTAGTTTGTTTCCGACATCTAGCAAAACATCATCAATATAATCAAATAAATAATGATTAGCTTTAAGTAGTGTACATTCTGATTTATCAAGGCTTTGAAGCATTTTTCCAATACTGTAACGACGATCTGTTTTCATTTCAAGGATTCTGGCAATCAAAAGGGATACAAAGCACGTTAGGAAATGTGCATTAATATGATCTTCTCTAGAAACATATACAGGACGAGCTTCTAAATCACTTTTTGTAACTCTAAATGCCTCCTCAATTTTCCAAAGTCCTCTGTACATTTCGATAATTCTATCATCTGATTCTTCATGCTCGCTGGTAACTATAGCATAATAACCATCTAAAGCCTCATCTTCCTTGATTTTATCCCAGTCTAATGAGAGAGATTTTGATGGAGTAAGTATTTCGCCAGTTTCTTTATCAAAATCAATTCCCTTAATATAGCTGACTGCACCGTAGGAGGTATTCCTAGTATATCTTCCGGGGTTGGAGATAAGATCCTGTGCTTTGGCAATAACGCCAGCACGTTCTGCCTTAGCTCGTTTGTCATACTTTTCGCTGTAAAAGATAACCTGTTTTTCATGTACGACCTTTTTCATCTTTTTGCCTGAGGTTGAAGTGACCCAGATGGTTCTAGGATAAAGGCGAGATTTCCTTTTGTATTCACTACCAAGCCATTCATATCCATCTTCTTTTAAAACATAGTCCTTCATCTCTTTATTGGAACCTCTGACAGACAAGCTAAAAACATAGCCGTCCTTAGCGGATAGTGTGTACCAAATATTATCTCCTGTACACATGCCTTTATCAGCCACAACAACCACCCGTCCTAAACCATATTCTGTCTTAATCCTGGTGAAGTTTGGACGGTAAGTTAAACAATCGTTTGTATTTCCTGAGAAGAGTTGATAAGTGATGGGAAGTGCGTTGTTGTCTGTAAAAAGTCCCATTTGTACAATAGGATTTGGCCTATGCTCTTTTGAAACTCCTTTAGTTTTGAAATCGTCCATAGAGTCTGTTTCAAAGTAATAGTTAGTTACATCATAGTAAACAAGACTTGTATCACGTCCATAATTTTGCTTAATACGGTCATTTAGCCATAGCTGAAGATTTGAACTTTGTTTATTCAAGAAAGTCAAGCAGCGATATACATCGTCCAAAGTGTAATTTTCTTTTTCGAAATATCGGCTTCGTTCTTCAAAAGTCTTCTTTTTTGAGGCGGGTCTTAGAAGCTTGGAGAATGTCAGCAGCTTCATAATGTTGTTTGTGTCAAACTCTAGCTTTGTACTGCGCTGTCTACTTAGCATGAATTTATCAATTTCTAATTCGTGATAAATCTTACTCAAAACCGCATGTCCAAAGTTTTTTCTGTAAATTGTGTCCTTTGATATTTTTTCGTCGGGTTCAATAGAAAAAGTATATGCGACTTTTCGCTCAGCCTTCTCTTTTTTTAGTTGTTCAACCTTTTTTGTGAAGTGAGCGATGGGGTCGGAAAACTGTTTTTCCAGATCATCCAGATACCCAATCTTTTCTATTGTAACTTGTCGGGAATAGCCTTTTAGCTTATCTCGGTATCCATCAACAATTGATAAATAAATTCTTCCACTTTTTTGAGGAGTTTTCTTTAAATACATATCAACCATCCTTAGTATTAATAGTTATATTATATCATAATACGCCGAAATACGCTACTAAAATATTCATAAAAATGAAAATAGCTTGAATCCTTTTAGTTATCTAGGTTTCAAGCTCTATAGCTTAAAGACTAACTGCAAAACAGTGGTAAAAGGAAGTAAGATTTACATATTTGTATCTTAAAATAATAATAAAATAGCATAGGCAAAAATCGACAAATTCCAACAATTTGTAAAAAAAAAAATAATTGACAGAAAGTATGAACTTGTTTATAATTAAAAAAAGATAAAAATAAAGTATATAGAGAATTTAATAGAAAGTTGGAACAAAGCAAAATTGTGGGGGAATTTCTTATTCACTGAATTGTTAGTTGAATATATATATATGGCTTAGGTTTTAAATAGATAAGGCTTCCTTACTGGTGTTTGTTAAGTTAGGTAAAGCCTTTTTGTTTTTGTTAACATAATGATGCAAAGTAGAAGCCTGGATATATTACTTAATAGCAATTTAAGTTGATTAGATAGTTGCAAGGAAAGATTTAAATCAAAAAACCCATAAATCATACAACTTCTTGGCGGAAACCAATGATTCATGGGTTAGCAGCACAATAGCTTTATGCTATTTTGCTTTGCTATTTTTTATTATACCACAAACATAATAAAAGTAAACTTGATATTAAGTAAATGTTAAGTATTATGTTAGCATAATAGGCACTTATTGGATGTTAATCGCTGGTGGGTCACATTAGCTCTGATGAGGAATATACAATGAAAGTCATTGTAACTTATATTGTAAGATAAGTGAAAGGGCGAAGCTATGGAATTGCATTGAGCAAATTGTGAGGTAGAATAGATGTATTGGTATGTGCTCTTTGTACAAACAGGTCAGGAATATAAGGTTGAGCAATTTTTAAAAAAAAGGTTGGATACAGGAATATTTGTGCCTTTTGTGCCACTACAGGAAATCCTTTTTAAGACTAATGGAACCTTAAAGAAGGAGCGAATGCCTTTGTTTCCAGGTTATGTGTTTATCGAGTCAGAAGTAACCGATTTAGAGTTTAGAAAAAAGATAAGTACCTTAATCTGTGATTCGCGTAATATTATTAGTATATTAAAATACTCTGATACAGAGATTGCAATGAGAGAACATGAAAGGCAAGTTTTGCTGGGGTTAAGCAATAACAACAATTGTGTAGAATTATCAAGTGTATTTATAGAAGGGGATAGAATACAAATAATTGGCGGACCGCTGAAAGGTATGGATAGTGTAATAAAAAAAGTAAATCGTCATAAAAGACAAGTGTGGATTGAGATTGAATTTATGGGTTGTAAAAGGTTATTTCGCATGGGATTTGAGATTGTTGAAAAATGCTAGTTCATTTATCTTACATTGGTGAGTAATTACAATACGTTGCTACAGGATAAGGTATTATTGAGATATTTGAATTGGGCATTAAGTGTAGGAAGCATTTTAAGACGTTTATTGGTAATATAAAGTTAAACTGTTGTTTATAAGCTGATAAAACAAAATGTGATATGATATAAAAATTATTTATACTAAGAGGAAAAATAAAATGAGAAGTGTTGATAGAAAGTGGATAGTCAATAAAAAGCCAAATAGTAATGCGCGTATTCGATTATTTTGTTTTCCATTTGCTGGTGGAGCTGCCTCTGTATTTCATTCATGGATTTCTAAGCTTCCAGAATATATTGAAGTATGTTCCATTCAGCTTCCGGGAAGGGAAAATAGATTTAGTGAAAAGCCGTATACTAGTATTGGACCTTTAGTAGATGACTTAATGAAAGATATTATAGATTATTTTTACATGCCATATGCTTTTTTTGGATATAGTCTTGGGGCTACAATTTGTTTTGAACTTGCACAAAAATTAAGACAAAATATGCATCCTCAACCGATGCATTTGTTTATTTCTGGGAATACAGCACCACATATACCAGATGAAGAAATAATACATAATATTCCTCAAGTACAATTTATTGAGAAAATTCGTCAATATAACGGAACCCCGGATTTTATTTTAAATAATAAGGAATTAATGGATGTTTTTATTCCAATTCTGAGAGCAGATCTTGAACTTGAGGAAACATATCGGTACTCATGTTGTGAACCATTCGAATATCCTATAACTGTCTTTGGTGGCGAGGATGATCTTGAAGTAAGCATTGAGGGTTTGATGGAATGGAATAAGTATACTACAGATAGATTTTCAATGAAGATGTTTCCGGGAGGGCATTTCTTTCTCCGCGAGGCTCAAATACCACTATTACAATGCATAGTTAACGAACTAAAACTTACTGGCAATATGTTGAAGAAATTGTAAAATATTTATCGCAATATGTAAATGCTTAATGAGAGTTTATTTGAATGTAATATTCAATACAGAATTTGCTTACAAAGTATAACACCAAATAAAAATTCTTTATCCAATATTTAACATAGAAGGAGACCGATTATGGAATTATATTCGCTCGATTTAACTGAAATACAGGGGAATAATCAAATTGCATTCAGGGCTTTTGTTGACTCAGAAATTGTTCCTCTGGCGGCTGCGTTTGATCAAAATGAGTATATTTCGTTTGATATTATAAATAAAATGGTTGAAAAAGGCTTCTGGGGGGCTGAATTACCTCGTGAATATGGTGGTAGGGGTTTTGATATGATTTCCTATGGGCTTTTCAATGAAGAAATCGGCAGAGGATGTGCCAATATAAGGAATCTTGTAGGGGTACAGGGTATGGTTTCAAGCGCGATACTTAAATGGGGAAGCGATGAACAGAAGAATAATTGGTTACCCAGGATGGCATCCGGTGAAATTACAGCTGCTTTTGCTTTAACGGAGCCTGATATAGGTAGTGATGTGAAAAGTATGAAGACATCCGTGATGCAGGATAATTCCGAATACATAATAAATGGTAGTAAAAAATGGATTACTTTTGGGCAAAGTGCAAATTTGTATTTAGTTTTTGCTCAATGTGATGGAAAAGTCGGTGCTTTTTTGGTTGAGCGGGATACTCCGGGCTTTTCAACCAAGCCTATAAAGGGCCTGTTGGGATTCAGAGGTTCAATGCTTGCAGAACTCAATTTTGATGAATGTAGGATACCTAAGGAAAACATTGTTGGAAGACTTGGTTTTGGATTGTCACATGTCGCCAACTATGGCTTGACCCATGGAAGATATAGCACAGCTTGGGGATGCGTGGGGCTTGCACAGGGATGTTTGGATGCTTGTGTCAAATATGCAAGCGAGCGTAAGCAATTTGATACTTATTTGAAGGAACATCAGCTGATTCAACAGATGATTGCAGATATGATGACAAATGTAACCGCAGCAAGGCTTTTGTGTCTGCATGCTGCATACTTGAGAGAAGCAGGCGATCAAAGGTCTATAATGGAAACATCTTTAGCCAAATACTTTGCTTCAACAATCGCTTCCAAGGCAGCCAGCGATGCAGTTCAAATTCATGGGGCCAATGGTTGCAGCGCTAAATATCCGGTTGCCAGATATATGAGAGATGCAAAGATTATGGAAATTGTTGAGGGAAGTACACAAATACAGCAGGTTCTTATTGCCAGACATGCGTTTAGCAAGAGAAGACAAAGCATGCCAAAGCAAGCGGAACGCAGTTGATGCCAAATAAATCTTAAAATATATAAACAGGAGATATATTAGCAGAATTATGATTGAGTGCAAAATAAAAGTAGATGGTTTTCAACTTTTTATGAGGGAGATGGGACAGGGAACCCCTACTGTTATTTTTGAAAGTGCGATGGGTGGTAATCTCGGTTCATGGTGTCCTGTACAAATGGAAGTTTCGAAAAAAGCAAGGTCAATTGCTTATGACAGAGTTGGAAACGGCAGGTCTGAAAAAAGTCCGAATCCAAGAAATATACTAATTATGGCCCGGGAACTAAAATCCATGCTATTCGAGGCAAGGATAGAGCCTCCATTTTTACTTGTAGCAGCGTCTTATGGAGGCTTTGTAAGTCGTGCATTTGCTTCAATGTTTACCGATGAGGTCAAGGGTATGATTTTAGTTGATCCGTCTCATGAGGATTTTATGTTGGGAGTAAAAAATAGACGGACTGAAGATGAGTGGCAGGCATATATGAGTGGAATGGATATGATGGCACAAAGGTCAAAAGGTTGCTTTAAAGAGGAATGGGAATCTTACTTTGAAAATACCGATTGTATCAGAGAAATCAAGTTTCCAGATAACATTCCTGTTATTGTTATATCCTCAAGCCGTTATGGATATGTAGAAAAAAATTTTATGGGCTTAAAAAAAGAAGATATTGATATGAAATGCTTTTTGCATAAAAGTTGGTCGATTGACTATCCTAATATGGTACAAATTATCACTGAAAAGAGCGGACATGACATTGTATCGGAAGAACCGGAATTAGTAAACGGTACAATCTTGAAAATGTTGGAAAGCATTCGGTAGTTTATCAAAGGAGGACAAGATATTATGGGAAATGAAAAAGATATTACATATGAAATACATCCAATTGGATTTGTAAGAAAATCCGAAGATGAGGTTGGCGGAGGTAGCGGTGCTTACTTGGAAATACTTGAGTATTATAGAGACGCATTAAAAGAACTTAATAAATTCAGTCATGTTATTGTACTATGGTGGGCTGAGGATTTTTATGGCAATGATATACGCAATACCTTAAGGACAAGGCCTCCTTATGCCGAGGGAAATATTGTCGGTGTTTTTGCAACAAGAGCACCCTATCGTCCCAATCCTATTGCAATGACAACTTGTGAAATACTCAGTATTGACGAGGAAAAAGGAATTATCCAACTTAAGAATATTGATTCTTTTGATGGAACATCAGTTATTGATTTGAAGGCATATGTCCCAATATGTGACCGTGTGGAAGAGGTAGATGTGCCTGAGTGGCTTCCGCAGGAATGGACAGGTTGGTGGACTGCGGATAGCGATTGAGTGTTTGCTTGAAAAATTAATTCATACATACATATAAACTAAAACTTTAACTTCCAAAAATACCCTTAAGTTTGGCGGTTTTGAATAATTGAGTTTCCTTAAACTTTATAATAATTACTAAACTTGTTTTACTTTTGTATAATCCTTCAGAATTTCTTAATATTCACTCAGAAAAATTATTAATATTGACATAAATATAAACGCCTGTATTTGATGGAATTCTTCCATTCTAATCAGGTGTATTTCTCTTGTGTTTTGAAATCAATTCGGTTTTCAAAATTTAATCCATCAAAAATTATATGAGGTGCAATTAATGAAAAAACTTAGAAAATGGGCAGTCCGAATTCTGTGCGGTTTATTGGCTATTTGTATTATTCTAGTAGCTGCTGTAACATGGATTACCGTTAATTCATGGCCTAAAACTAATGGGACAGTAGATATTTCAAGCAGTAACAAAAATAAAGGAAAATCTCCCGAGGCTGTAGAGACACTAGCAAGCCTAAAGCATGGAACGGTGGAGATTATACGAGATAAATGGGGCGTGCCTCAAATATATGCAGATAATGAATATGATTTGCTTTTTGGGCAAGGGTATGTACATGCTCAGGATAGGTTGTGGGCTATGGAGATGAATCGCCATACCAGCAACGGTAGGCTGAGTGAAATTTTTGGCAAGATGGGTGTGGAAATGGATAGCTTTTATAGAACCCTTGGTTTGAGCAGGAGTGCTGAGGAGACCTGGAAAAAGCTTGATAAGGATAGTCGTTTCTTGCTTGAAGCCTATGCAGCAGGAGTAAATGAATTTATTGATACGCATAGGGGCTCCCTGCCAATAGAATTTAAGGTTTTGGGGATTGACCCGGAACCATGGACACCTGTTGATACACTAACACTTGGAAATGTTATGGCATTTTTTATGTCCTACAACTATCAAATGGAGATTATCAGAGCCAAAATAATTGCAAACAATGGTAGGGATGCAGTTAAGGAACTATTTCCTTTTCCATCAGATAATACAACTTTGATGATTCCTGACGAAGCACAGGATTATTACTGGTTGAAGGATAAGCAGGTAGTTGCTTTTGATACGCTTAAAGCCCTGGGATATGAGACTTCCTCGAAATGGGGGAGCAACAACTGGGTGGTCAGCGGGAGTTTAACAAAAACAGGAAAGCCAATTTTAGCAAATGATACTCATCTTAATCTGGGTATGCCATCAATTTGGTATGAAAATGGCTTGCACGGAGGTAGATTTGATTGCGCCGGATTTACTTTCCCAGGAATTCCTTTAGTGATAACAGGACATAACCAGAGGATTGCATGGGGAATTACCAATATGAATTCTGATGTTCAGGACCTATACCTTGAGAAGCTTGATAACAATGATAACCCTACGCAATATGAATTTCAAGGAAATTGGTACAAGGTTGATACTTTGAAGGAAAAGATTAATGTTAAGGGCGGAAGTTCTGAGGAGCTTACAACATATTTCACACGCCATGGTCCAATTATAAACAAGGTTATCGGCATTTCCAATTCGAGCCCTATCGCACTTCGCTGGACTTTAAGCGAAGGAAGTATGCTGATTAAAGCTGTTATTGATGTTAATTGTTCTAAAAATTGGACTGAATTCAGGTCAGCTCTTAAAAATTGGGATAATGCATGCCAGAATTTTGTTTATGCTGATGTAGATGGAAATATCGGATATCAGGCGGCTTGCAAAGTACCTATACGTGAATCCAAGCATCAGGGAATTGTGCCGGTGCCCGGTTGGACGGGGGAATATGAATGGAAGGGGTATATCCCATTTGAAGAGCTTCCTACCAGCTTCAATCCTCAAGCAGGATTTATTGTTACAACCAATAACAAAATAACTCCCGAAAATTACAAGTACACAATTTCTTATGATTGGGCGCCCGGTGATCGTGCTGCAAGGATAAGCAATCTCATAAAAAGTAAAGCAGGTAAACTGACTGTAGAAGATATGAAAGATATACAGGCCGACACATATTCCATGACTGCAGAGTCCCTGCGTCCTTTTCTGTTAGAGGTTACGCCTGGGAACGAATTTGAAAGAAAGGCACTGGAAAAGATAAGAAACTGGGATTTAAATACTGATAATGACAGCATTGGCGCATCAATATATGAAACCTGGTATAATTTTATGATAAAACACATGTTTGCTAAAAATCTTGGATTGGATGAGAAAGCAAATCAAGGTCCCCAGTTTGCCAGTTCGTATTTGGATTATAGCGATATGCATCAGCCGACTATGATTAAGTTAATGTCGGAGCCTAATAGCAGATGGTTTGATGATAGAACCACGCTGGAAGTCGAAAAACGTGATGATATAATCCGTAAAAGCTTTAAAGAGGCACTTTCAAAGTTGAAAAATAAATTAGGTAGGGATATTGAGGACTGGGAGTGGGGGAAAATGCACACTGTTACCTTTACTCATATGCCCTTTGGCATTATGGGAATTCCGGTAATAGGAGATATCTTCAATAGCAAAACCTTACCGGCATCAGGAAGCTTGTCGACAGTCAATATGGCTCAGTATAGTTGGAAAAGTCCGTTTATTGTCGGCTTCGGTACATCTCAACGTATGATTGTAGATATTAATAACCTTGATGAGATGCTTGTAATAAATACTTCGGGACAATGTGCCGTCACATTTAATAAGAATCGTGAGGACCAAATTCAGTTATGGTGGAAAAATGATTATATTCCTATGTTCTTTAAGCCTGAGACAGTTAGGAAAAATGGAAAAGATGTGTTGTCACTGCGCTTTAAGGAGTAAGTTTTCAAAACAAAATTATTTTTTATAAGGATGATTAGAAAATGAAGAATTTTGTTCATGGACACTTTTCAAATCTAGTGGAGGTTTTACGCTTGAGGGCATCCTCCGATGCGCATAAGCCGGCTTATACTTTTCTGAATGATGGTGAAACACAGGAAGAGATTCTTACATATGAGGAGCTTGACAGGCAAGCTCGCGCCATTGGAGCAATGCTGCAAAATGCAGGAGCTGAAAATGAGCGTGTACTTCTCCTTTACCCACCCGGGTTATCGTATATTGCAGCTTACTTCGGATGTTTGTACGCAGGTGCGATTGCAGTTCCTTCATATCCTGTAAGAACCAATAAACAGGATTCAAGACTTCAGGCAATTGTAATGGATTCTTTAACTACCATAGCTCTTACCCTCGAACGCAATTTGCCTGATGAAAGCTGGAGACAGGCAAATGTTCCAAGCATAAGGTGGTTTACTACAGACAGTTTATCCTCCTCTATGGCAAATGAGTGGAAAGAGACAAGTATTACCGGGGATACCCTTGCGTTTTTACAATATACATCAGGCTCTACAGCTATGCCTAAGGGTGTTATGGTGAGTCATGGCAACTTGATTCACAATTTGGAGCTGATTTGCAGTTTTTTTAAACATACTCCGGAAAGCCAGGGAGTTATATGGCTTCCCCCATATCATGATATGGGTCTTATTGGAGGAATTTTGCAGCCCCTGTATGTGGGTTTTCGGGTTGCACTGATGTCTCCGGTTGCTTTTATGGAGAAACCGATACGCTGGTTGCAGGCAATTACAAGATTTAAAGGAACAACTAGCGGCGGGCCGAATTTTGCTTATGAGCTTTGTGCAAAAAAAATTACAGATGAGCAAAAGGCCGGACTTGACTTAAGCAGCTGGGATTTGGCTTTTAATGGTGCAGAACCTGTAAGGCAGGAAACGATGAAAATGTTTATAGAGGCTTTCGGGCAACATGGCTTTCGTAAGGAAGCCTTTTATCCATGCTATGGATTAGCCGAAGCGACTCTTATTGTTTCAGGGGGTAAAAAGGAAGAGAAGGCATCGGTTAAAGCCTTTAAAAAGGATGCTCTGGAGCAAAAACAGGCTATACCGGCAGAACCGGGGAATACTGATGTCCGTACGATGGTGGGCTGTGGGTATGTCGCCGTGGGACAGAGAATTGCTGTGGTGAACCCGGATTCGCAGGAGGAATGCCTGACCGGACAAATAGGGGAAATATGGGTTTCAGGACCCAGTGTGGCAAAGGGTTATTGGGATCGTCCTGTAGCTTCAATGGAAGTATTTAACGCATACATTAAGAACACAAAGAATGGTCCTTATCTCCGTACAGGTGACCTTGGATTTATGAGCGGGGGAGAGTTGTTTATTACTGGGCGTATCAAGGATTTGATTGTCATACGGGGAAGAAATCATTATCCTCAGGATATCGAGCTTACGGTTGAGAAAAGCCACCCGGCTTTAAGGGCGGGATGTGGGGCCGCATTTTCCGTCGATGTGGGTGATGAAGAAAGGTTGATAATCGTTTATGAAGTTGAGAGGACGCAGAGGAAAGCGGATGTGAATGAAGTTGCCACGGCTGTAAGGCAGGCAGTTGCAGAGGGCCATGAATTGGCGGTACACACCTTTGTCATGGTTAAGACCTCAAGTACTCCTAAGACATCCAGCGGCAAGATTAAGCGTCATGCATGCAGAAACAAATATCTGGAAGAAAGCCTTGAAATTCTGGGGACAAGTACTCTGGACAATGATATAAGTGAAGGGTCAACGGCTCTTAAAGTTGAGGAGAACTTTATTAAAAAGGCATTGACCGCTGTATACGATAAAGCTGCAAAACAATCTCTGCTCAATCTCTATCTTAAGGAGCAGGCAGTGCGTATACTTCGCATATCTAAAGACAAGCTGGATGTTGGACAGCCTCTTAGCAGCGTGGGTCTTGACTCATTGATGGCAGTGGAGCTGACACATCATGTTGAATCAAGCCTTGGTATAGCGATACCTATAGTGGATTTGCTCCAGGGAGCGAATATTGAACAGATTTCTTTACGTATACTGGAGGAACTTGAAAAAAGAACGGAAAAATCAGAGGAGCAAGGCACAATTATTGAAAGCGGTGCAGGGCAATGTCCGCCTTCTTACGGTCAGCGGGCATTATGGTTCCTCAATAAACTGGCATCGGAAAGTCCTGCTTATAATATTTCCAGTGCTGTCCGGATCAAAAACAAATTGGATGTGTCTGCATTTCAGAGAGCATTCCGAAGATTGGCTGAACGTCACCCTTCACTTCGTACGACATTTCCAGGGGTAAATGGCAGGCCGGTTCAACATGTGCATAATGAAATGGAAATTGAATTTTACCATAAAGACTCTTGCAGGTGGGACTGTGCCGCTATAAATGAATACATAGACTATGAGGCTCACCGGGTGTTTGATATCGAGAAAGGTCCGCTATTCAGAGCACATTTATTGGAGTGCGGTTCGGAGGAGTATATTTTCTTATTCGTAATTCACCATATTATATCTGACTTCTGGTCATTGGCGGTGATTGCCAGGGAATTCGGCGAGTTTTATGCATCAGAGTGTTCGGGAGTACCTGTACGCCTTAGCCCAATAACCTACCGGTATACCGATTATGTACGTTGGCAGGAGCAATTGCTGGCAGGGGCTGAAGGGATAAGGTTAGAAGCCTATTGGAAGAAAAAACTTGGGGGAGAACTGCCCAAGCTGAATTTGCCTACTGATTATCCGCGTCCTCATGTTCAAACCTACCGGGGTGCTTCACAAGCCCTGGAACTTGGACATGAACTGACGGAGCTGGCTAAAAACTATGGTCAAACCCATGGTACAACTCTATATATGACTTTAATGACTGTCCTGCAGGTATTGCTTTATAGATACACAGGACAGGATGACATAATTGTAGGGACACCTGCTACAGGTAGGAGCCGGGCTGGTTTTGGCGGACTGGTAGGATATTTTATTAATATGCTTCCACTACGTGTAGATTTGGGAGAGAACCCTACTTTCAATGAGCTTTTATGTAGGGTACGTAAAACTGTTCTGGAAGCCTTTGACCATCAGGATTATCCCTTTGGAAGGCTTGTCGAGCAGGTAAATATTGAGAGGGATTCCAGCCGTTCACCTGTTTTTCAAATCGCTTTTGCATTTCAACAGTCACTCACAACAGACGATGCAGGACTAACATCTTTTGCTTTAAGCGCGCAAGGTTTTCAAGTGGATATAAACGGATTGACATTTGAATCTATGGAACTGGAACAGCGTGGCGTTCCCTTTGATATTATGGTTATGGCTGCCGAGGGTCCTAACGGAGTGGGAATTTCCATGAGGTATAACCGTGATTTGTTTGACAGCTCGACAATTTCCAGAATGCTGGGCCACTTTAAAATTTTGCTTGAAAATATAATGACGGAGCCTTCGAAAAATATTTCGGATTACGGGATATTATCAGAGGAGGAACGAAAACGTATTCTTATAGATTGGAATAATACAAAAACACAATATCCCCATGATAAGTGCGCACACCAATTGTTTGAGGAGCAGGTGGATAAATCTCCAAATGAAATTGCCGTGGTTTTTAAAGAAGAAAGATTGACATATTCTGAACTGAACAGGAAAGCAAACCAACTGGGACGTTATTTGCAGAAGCTTGGAGTGGGGCTGGAGACTCTTGTGGGCATTTATACCGAACGGTCTCCTGGAATGATTATTGGCATGCTGGGGGTTTTAAAGGCAGGCGGAGCATATGTTCCTTTAGATCCGGACTATCCGAATGAAAGGCTGGCTTTTATGCTGGAGGATACATGCGCTCCGGTGGTTTTGACCCAGAAGAAGCTATTGGATAAGATGCCCAATATTAATTCAAATATAATCTGTCTCGATAAAGTGCTGCAGCAAATTTCACAGGAATGTGGAGAGAACATCGAATGTAGTGCAGCCCCCGATAATCCGGTGTATGTCATTTATACATCAGGTTCGACAGGTAAGCCCAAGGGTGCAGTTCTGCTTCACAGGGGTCTGGTGAATTATCTTACATGGTGTAAAATTGCCTACCCTCTTAACGAGGGAGCCGGAGCCCCGGTACACTCCTCCATAAGCTTTGATTTGACTGTAACAAGCATTTTTTCACCGCTTATATCGGGCCGTACTGTGCATCTGCTTCCCCAGGGTCCGTCTATCGAGACGTTAAGCCAAGTACTGAGGGAGGTCGGTGACTTCAGCCTTGTCAAAATAACACCTGCACATCTGGAACTGCTCGGTCGGCAGTTATATCAGCAAGAGGCAGCAGGACGGACAAGAGCTTTTATTATCGGCGGAGAGAATTTACTAGCCGAGAGTACGGCATTTTGGCAGGACAATGCTCCGGATACAATTCTGGTGAATGAATACGGGCCTACCGAGACTGTGGTGGGATGCTGTACTTATCAGGTAGTTCCAGGTAAGGGGCGGGACGGCTCTATACCTATCGGACGGCCTATCATCAATACAAGACTCTACATTCTGGATAACAGTTTGAATCCCGTTCCAATCGGTGTTGCTGGAGAACTATATATAGGAGGGGCTGGAGTAGCCAGGGGATATTGGAATTGTCCTGAACTGACGGCTGAGAAGTTTATTCCAGACCCGTTTAGTGACGAAACTGGCAGCCGACTTTATAGAACAGGAGATATGGCGCGTTATTTACCTGATGGAAATATTGAGTTTTTGGGACGTGTGGACCGCCAGGTAAAAATCAGGGGCTACCGTATTGAGTTGGAGGAAATTGAGGCTGCTCTGCTTTCAAATAAAGAAATTTCAGAGTGTGTAGTGGATATTGTGGCATCGGAGCAGCGGCTTCAAAGCCATAGTGAAATAAAGTACTGCACTAGATGTGTAATTCCATCAAACTATCCTGGAATAACCTTTGATGAAAAGGGTGTATGCAGCATGTGCGCTGCTTTTGAGAATTATAAAAGCAAGGCCATGGAATATTTTAAGACGATGGATGATTTCAAGGCGATTTTTGAAGCTGTAAAGGCTTCAGAAAGAGGGAAATATGATTGCCTGGTGTTGTACAGCGGAGGCAAGGACAGTACCTATATGCTTTACAAGGTAGTAAGCATGGGTCTTAAAGTCTTGGCCTACACCTTTGACAACGGATACCTCTATGAAGGTGCAAAAGACAACATACTGAGGGTTGTCAAAGAACTTGGGGTAGACCATGTTATGGGTACGACTCCATTTATTAAGGATATACTGGCAGACGGGCTCAAAAGATACAGCAATGTATGCAATAGCTGCTTCAAGGTTATTTATACCCTTAGTATCAACCTTGCCGGTGAGTACGGTATAAAGCATGTTGTTACAGGACTGTCCAGAGGACAGATATTTGAAACACGCTTAATGAATATATTTACAAACAATCCTGGATTTAACGTCAGGGATATTGACGATACGGTTTTGGAAGCAAGAAAAGTATACCACAGAATGGATGATGCTATTTCCAGATGTCTGGATGTAAGCATTTTTAAGGATGACAGGGTATTTGAGGATATTCAGTTTGAGGATTTCTACAGGTATTGTGATGTTTCCCAGGAAGAAATCTACAGTTTCCTGGAAAAGAATGTTCCATGGCGGAATCCGGCAGGCACAGGCTGTACGACAAATTGTCTTGTGAATGATGCAGGTATCTATGTACATACCAAGGAAAAGGGATTTCATAATTATGCCCTTCCCGAAAGCTGGGAAGTACGCTTGGGTCATGCAGCCAGAAAGGTTGTATTGAAAGAGATTGAAAGTAATGTTGATGAGGAGTTGGCAAAGAGGATTCTTTCTGAAATAGGATACAGCATAAGGGAGCGTAATAAGGAGAAGCCTGATAAGTATCTGGCAGCCTATTACGTCTCAAATTCCAATATTCCGGTATCTGCGCACAGGGCGTTTTTGTCGCAGAAGCTTCCCGAGTACATGATTCCTGCGCATTTTATAAAATTGGATAAGTTGCCTTTGACCATCAATGGTAAAGTGGACCGCAGCGCACTGCCTGTGCCCGGTTATGAAAGGCCAGAGATAGGTGAAGAGTATATTGCGCCCGAAACACCAATCCAAAAAGGATTGGCAGCTATATGGAGCAGGGTAATAGGAATTCCAAGGGTGGGAGTCAATGATGATTTCTTTGAACTTGGCGGACACTCTCTGATGGCATTCCAAATAATATCCCATGTTCAGGAAGAATTCCAGGTTACGCTTTCATTGAAACGTTTTTTTGAAGTGCCTACTTTAGCCTTTATGGCTGAGGAGATTGAGCGACAAATGGGCATGAAAGGCCAGGAGCCGATTGCGGCTGCTGTGCTCCCAAATGTTATATCGTCTCAGGATGATAAATATTTACCCTTTCCTCTCACTGATGTGCAGCAGGCGTACTGGATCGGACGCAGAGATGCATACGAATTGGGTAACGTTGCTGCTCATGGCTATACCGAAATTGACTTGGAAGGGTTTGATGTTCAAAGGTTTGAAATTGTATTGCAAAGGCTTATTGAACGTCATGATATGTTAAGGTCTATTATCAGGGAAGGACAACAGCAGGTTTTGGAGTATGTGCCTCGCTATAAGGTGAAAGTAATTGATTTAAGAGAGCTGATAACTGAGCAAAATTCTTTGATGCTTGAGGAAACCAGAGAGGAAATGTCTCACCAGATTCTGTCCAGTGATCAGTGGCCTTTGTTTGATATACGTGCTTCTCTGCTGAAGAGTGACAGGGTAAGGCTGCACATCAGCGTAGATGTATTAATCGGAGATGCGTGGAGTTGGCAGATTATAGGGAGAGAATTAAATAAACTTTACATGAATGAATCCGCCAGCCTCCCAAAACTTGAGCTATCTTTCCGGGATTATGTGTTGACAGAAGCAAAACTCGCTGATACCGAAGGATATAAAAAATCCTATAGGTATTGGCAGGAGAGATTGCCGAAGCTGCCATCCGCTCCAGACCTTCCGCTGGCCAAGAGCCCATCTTACATAAAAAATCCAAGGTTTGTTAGGAGAACAGGCAGACTTTCGGCGGAAGCTTGGAACAAAATGAAAATGAAAATCAGCAGCATGAGACTTACACCTTCTGCAGTTTTGGCAGCTGCTTTTGCCGAGGTTCTGACGGTATGGAGCAAAAGCCCGCATTTTACATTGAACCTGACATTGTTCAACCGACTTCCCATGCATCCTCAGGTCAATGATATTGTAGGAGACTTTACATCGCTGACACTCCTGGAAATAGATAATAGAGAACAAAACGGGTTTGACAAAAGGGTGCTGAACCTCCAGGAACAGTTGTGGGAAAACCTGGACAACAGGTATTACAGCGGTTTACAGGTGATGAGGGATTTATCGGTGATGAGGGGAGAAGCACAAAAGGCTGCGATGCCTGTTGTGTTTACCAGTATTCTTAACCAGCCTGCGGCTGAACAGGATGAGTCAGTGTTGATTGATTTCAATGCCCTTGGGTTTAGTGACTCGGAGGATGGGACATATAGTATTTCTCAGACTCCCCAGGTATGGCTGGATCATCAAACTGCAGAGTATAAAGGTGCTCTAGTGTTTAACTGGGATGCTGTTGAGGAGCTTTTTCCGTCAGGGCTTTTGGATGATATGTTTACTGCTTATTGCAATCTTCTGGAGAAGCTTGCAAATAGTGAAGGGGCATGGGGGGAAGCGACGAATTTGTTGGTTCCTTTACCATTGGAGCAGCTTAATAAACGGGAAAGTGTCAACAACACTTCCGTACCAATATCAAACGAACTTCTTCATAATCTTCTTATAAAAAAGGCCATTGAGCAGCCAGAACTGGATGCAGTCATTTGCAGCGGACGCACAATGACCTATGGTGAACTTTATATTTATTCCCGCCGGATTGGGCAATGGCTGAGGAAAAAAGGTGCGTGTCCAAACCGACTGGTGGCTGTGGTAATGGAAAAGGGTTGGGAGCAGGTGACTGCAGTTCTGGGAGTGCTTTTTTCAGGGGCTGCATATCTACCGATAAATCCCGAATTGCCTAAAGAGAGAATTAAATATCTCCTTGAAAACGGTGAGGTTGAACTTGTTTTGACTCAAAAGCGGTTTGGAAATTCCATAACTTTGACCGAAGGGGTCGAATTACTGTGTGTAGATGGAGAAGAACTGCCGGATACAGATGAAGAATGCATATCGGAATCCCAGCAGAAACCGGAGGATTTGGCATATGTAATTTATACCTCGGGATCTACTGGATTTCCGAAGGGTGTAATGATTGACCATAAAGGTGCAATGAACACTATTTTAGATATTAACCGGAGGTTTGATATAAACCGCTTAGACAGGGTTTTGGCTCTTTCGTCTTTAAGCTTTGACCTTTCGGTTTATGATATTTTCGGAGTACTGGGAGCCGGTGGGACCATTGTAATTCCTGATAAGGTTGCGGAAAGGGACCCCGGTCATTGGCTGGAATTAATGAGAAGGGAAAAGATTTCTGTATGGAATTCAGTCCCGGCATTATTGGAAATGCTGATGGAGTATGTGGAAGTTCATTCCCAAGACCTGCCGAGATCACTGCGTTTGGTAATGCTGAGCGGAGATTGGATTCCTGTAGCATTACCGGGACAAATCCGCTCAAAGCTTAAAGATGTAAAACTTGTTAGCCTGGGTGGAGCTACAGAAGCATCCATATGGTCGATATTTTATCCCATAGAACAGGTTGAAGCCGATTGGAAGAGCATTCCCTACGGCATGCCTATGGCAAACCAGACATTCCATGTACTGGATGCAAAGTTAAGTCCCAAGCCGGATTGGGTTCCGGGACAATTATATATCGGAGGCGCAGGGCTGGCTAAGGGGTACTGGAAAGACAGTGAGAAAACCCAGACCAGCTTTATAATTCACCCTGAAACGGGAGAATGTCTGTACAGGACCGGGGATTTGGGACGTTACCTGCCTGACGGAAATATTGAATTTTTAGGCCGCGAGGACTATCAGGTCAAGATAAGAGGCTACCGCATCGAATTGGGAGAGATTGAATCGGTGCTGGGAAAGCATCCGGATGTTCAGTCCGGGATAGTCACTGTAAACAGAGACTCGCAAGGCGAGAGGTACTTGGCAGCTTATGTTGTACCTAAACAATTGTTAACGGATGAAGCAAATGTGGCTGAAAAGCCGCAATCCTATCATATAATCCAGGACCCGATTGCACGATTCAGACACAAGATGAGTCATCCCGGGGTAAGAAAAATAAAAGAGGATAACTGCTGCATTAAGCTTGAAAGACCACAGCTTAGTGAAGCAGAGGTCGAGAATTATACTGCCAGAAGAAGCTACAGGAGGTTTATGGATACACCTATAACCCTTGGACAGCTTAATTTGCTGCTAAATTGCTTCTATGGGATTGACCTTGAAGGAGTACCGCTTCGTAAATACCGCTATGGTTCTGCCGGAAGTCTCTATCCGGTGCAGATATACCTTTACCTGAAATCCGGTCGTATTGAAGGATTGGCTGGAGGAGCCTATTATTATCATCCTGAGGAGCACTATTTGGTGCTGCTTAAGGAGAATGCAGAGATGGATTCCATGATGTTTGCATCGGGCAACAGAGATATCTTTGAAGAATCCGCTTTTGTTATCTTCCTAGTGGGAGAGTTGGATGCAGTGGCACCGATGTATGGTGAATGGTCAAGGGACTTCTGTCTGCTGGAAGCAGGAATGATGAGCCAGCTGATGGAAATGGCTGCACCCCGGCATGAATTGGGGTTCTGCCAGGTAGGCGGCTTTGATTTTGCCCCTGTAAGGGTCTTGTTTGGCCTTGGAGAAAGCCAGATTTATCTGCACAGTCTGCTCGGAGGACAAATACATGTAAAACAGAGGGGAATACATGCGCTCGTTGACGACTCTAAGGATGTACACTCCATGCTGGAACTTATAAAAGAGCAGGGTTCTGATGAAGATAATGGCTGCAAATCCTTTGAACCTGGCAAACATATTTCCTACGAACCGGCATTGAACTCAGGTACAAAGCTAGTTGAGGAATTAAGAAAGTATTTGAGAAGCAAGCTACCGGAATATATGGTGCCGTCTAGTATTGTGCTGCTGGACAAAATACCTTTGACTCCCAACGGCAAAGTAGATCACAAGGCACTTGTGAAGCTTGGGAGCGTGAGAAAACAGCAGCCATTGGAAAACGAAATGCCTGCAAATGAAACCGAAAGAATAATTGCTGAAATACTGAAAGATATATTGAATGTAGAGCATGTAAATGTATATGAAAACCTGTTCAATTTAGGTGTGAATTCTCTGCAAATCATTAAAATCCACGGCAGGTTGGAGGAGTTGATGGAAAAGAAGATTTCTATTGTTAAAATCTTTGAAAACCCTACTATCCGCGATCTTGCCAAGCATTTGAGCAAGAAAAAGGATGAGGCGGCTTCCACCAGGGAAAGTCAAGAACGTTCACAGACACGAAAAGATTTAATGAGACAAAGAGCAATGCTTAAGGATAGGGGTCGAACACAACAATGATGAAAGAACAAAACGGTAAGGACAATCAGGATTATTTCGGACAAATAGCCATCATTGGTATGACTTGTCGGTTTCCGGGAGCAAATGGAACCGAGGAATTCTGGCAAAACCTGAGAGACGGAGTAGAAAGCATTACATTCTTCACCGAACAGGATTTGCTGGATGCAGGTGTAGACGAAGCTGCTTTAAATGATCCCAATTATGTAAAGGCGGCAGCTGTTCTCGATGGCATAGACTTATTTGATGCATTCTTTTTTAATCTTACTCCAAGGGAAGCAGAGCTTTTAGACCCACAGCACAGGGTATTTCTTGAAAGTGCATGGAGTGTGCTTGAAAATGCAGGATATAACCCTAAGACTTATAAAGGTCGTATCGGTATTTACGCCGGTGCTGATGTGAATACATATTTTTTAAATAATATTTTCTCAAACAAAAGCATTATGTCTTCGTTAAACCCTTACCAGATAATTACGTTAACCGAAAAAGATTACCTTAGTTCGAGGGTTTCATACCACTTGAATCTTAGGGGGCCAAGTGTTGCAGTCCAGACAGCTTGCTCTTCTGCTTTGGTTTCGGTACATATGGCTTTTCAGAGCCTTCTGAACGGCGAATGCGATATGGCTTTATCGGGTGCGGTTTCTATCAGGGTACCACAAAAGGAAGGCTACAAATGTATTGGAGGAGGAATTCTTTCTCCCGACGGGCATTGCCGTGCTTTTGATGAAGATGCTCAGGGGACGGTTTTCGGAAGCGGTGTCGGTGTTGTAGTTATGAAGAGGCTGGAGGATGCAATTAACGACGGAGATACTATATATGCTGTTGTGAAAGGAACTGCTATAAATAATGACGGTTCGCTAAAGGTAGGGTATACTGCTCCGGGAGTAGAGGGACAATCGGGTGTAATTACCGAAGCTATTGAAATGGCTGGGGTTGAACCTGAGACTATCACTTATATAGAAACTCACGGCACAGGAACCGAACTGGGTGACCCAATCGAGGTTACAGCTCTTACCAAGGCTTTTAGAACCTATACTGAAGAAAACGGGTTTTGTGCAATTGGCTCGGTAAAATCGAATTTCGGGCACTTATCAACGGCAGCAGGTTCAGCAGGTCTTATTAAGACAATACTGGCTATGAAAAATAGAGAAATTCCGCCAAGCTTGCACTATAGTAAGCCTAATAAGAAAATTGATTTCAAAAACAGCCCCTTTTATGTGAATACAGAGCTAAGGAAATGGCAGGAAAAAGAAAATATACTTCGTGCGGGGGTCAGTTCCTTCGGTATGGGGGGCTCCAATGCCCATGTGATTTTAGAGGAAGCTCCTGAAATTGAGCCTTCGGGAGAATCCCGACCATACAAACTGATAGCATTGTCAGCCAGAACCGACAATGCCCTCGAAAAGATGACGGACAATTTGACGGATTATCTTAATGCAAATATACATACAAATCTGGATGATGCAGCCTATACCCTCAAAGTCGGACGTCATAGCTTTGAAAAACGACGGGTTGTGATCTGTAAGACCATAGATGATGCCATAGTTGCTCTTAAAAAGCGTGACCCGTCACGGGTGCTTTCCACTGTATGTACAGAAAAAGAAAGACCTATTGCATTTATGTTTACAGGCTTAGGAGATCAGTATCCGGATATGGCCTCGGAATTGTACCACAATGAAGAGGAATTCCGTCGTCATGTGGATAATTGTGCCGAGATTTTAAAGTCTGAGCTGGGAATGGATATACGTAAAGTGCTTTTCCCGGGAAGGCAGGACCGAAAAAGAAATACAGTCGGCAGTGAGCCGACTTTTGATATGAAAAGAATATTGGGACGAGGACAGAGTAGTAAAGACGAGTCAGAAAATATACTTTCTCAGCCTTCGATGGCATATCTAGCAATATTTGCAATTGAATATGCCGCAGCAAAGCTGCTGATGGATTGGGGAATCCGTCCCCAGGCCATGATGGGACATAGTATAGGCGAATATGTAGCTGCTTGCCTGTCGGGTGTCTTTTCCCTTGAAGATGCTTTGAAACTTGTAAGTAGAAGGGGAAAGCTGATTGAGACATTGCTTGGCGGCGCGATGCTGGTAGTAATGCTTTCGGAGGAAAAAATCCAGCCCCTTTTAAGTGATGGTCTCTCCATATCCTCTATAAACGGTCCAAAAGTCTGTGTTGTTGCGGGTACTGCGGAGAAAGTAGCAGAGCTGGAACAGTTGCTGCTGGAGCAGGGGATCGCCTGCAGACGTGTTCAGAGTACCCATGCTTTCCATTCAGAAATGATGGAACCTATTATGGGAGCCTATGCTGAGGTACTTAAAGTTGTTAAGTTGAATATGCCTGAAATACCTTTCATATCAAATGTAACTGGAACATGGATTTCAAAGGAACAGGCAATAGACCCGAAATACTGGGTGAGCCACCTTAGACAGCCGGTACGATTGTCAGACAGTATACAGGAGCTTTTGAAGGATACAAGCCGGATTTTATTGGAGATTGGACCAGGACACACTTTAAGCAGTGCAGCAATACAACATCCCGCTGGCAAGGGGGCAGCAGAAAGAGTTTTATCCTCACTTCCGGGGATGTATGACAGTCAGCCGGATATGGAATTCTTTTACGGAATGCTTGGACGACTGTGGATGTCGGGTGTTAATATAGATTGGGAATTGTTTTATAGAAAAGAAAATCGTCATCGCATACCGCTTCCAACCTATCCTTTTGAGCGGGAGCGTTATTGGATAGAAAATGGAAAGAACGGAAACGGTATTTCCATGGTCTCATCCTCGGCAGAAATAATGATTTCTGACAAGGACAGTCAAAAAATAGTATTAAAACAGGATAATATCTCTACAGGTCAAGTCCATATGCGACCGGCACTGATGACTGCTTTTGTTCCGCCTAGGGATGAAACCGAAAAAGAAATCGAGTTAATCTGGCAGCAAGTATTAGGAATTAGCGGTATAGGAATATATGACAAGTTCTTTGAATTAGGAGGCAGTTCGCTTCTAGCACTGCAAGTTATTTCAAAAATCCGTCAAGCCTTTCATGTAGAACTGACCATGCGCCAGTTCTTTGAAACGCCAACTATCGCTGAACTGGGTGTGATAATTTCCTCAATGGAAAAAACACAGTCGGTATTGGATTTGCTTCCGCAAATAACAACCAATTTAAATGAACGATATCAACCGTTTCCACTTACCGATGTCCAACAGGCATACTGGATTGGACGCAATAAGGGAATGGAACTGGGGAATGTTGCTACTCACATTTATTGGGAAGTGGAAAGCACCACCTTAGATTTGGAAAGATTTGAACGGGCATGGCAATGCTTGATTAATCGCCATGAAATGCTGAGAGCTATAGTGCGGGAGGATGGTCAACAGCAGGTGTTGGAAAGCGTGCCGGATTACAGGATAAAGGTTGTGGATCTGCGAGGATATGAAGACGGAAAAGCTGCCGTAAAAATGGAGAGCATCCGTGAACATATGTCCCATCAGATTCTGCCGAGTGATACATGGCCTTTGTTTGATATACAAGCCAGCAGGTTGGACGACCGGATAAGGCTTCATATCAGTCTTGATCTTCTGATTGGGGACGCATGGAGTTTTATGCAGATTCTAAGCGGAGAACTGGCTAAGTTTTATGAAAATACCGAGGCTGTGCTCCCTGCTCTGGAATTGACTTTCAGAGACTATGTAATGACAGAAGCAAAGCTTCGTGAAACAGAAATATACAAACGGTCGCTGAAGTACTGGCAGGAGCGCCTGCCAACGCTGCCGCCTGCTCCTGAACTTCCACTGGCTAAAAACCCGTCTTCCCTTGAACAGCCAAGATTTGTGCGCAGGACAGCCAGACTTGCTGCGGAGACATGGGACAGTCTTAAGTCAAGGGCAGCTTGTATCGGGCTGTCACAGTCGGGAATATTGTGTGCTGCGTTTGCCGAAGTTCTTACAGCATGGAGCAGAAATCCTGCATTTACTATTAATCTGACACTTTTTAATAGATTGCCCTTAAGCCGGCAAGTCAATGATATTGTTGGGGATTTTACATCTTTAATACTGCTTGAAGTCGATAATTCGGGCAGCGAAAGCTTTGAAAAACGTGCAAGACGCATCCAGAAACAGCTGTGGGAGGACCTGGATAACCGCTATGTCAGCGGAGTGCAGGTAATGCGCGAAAAGGCAAAAATGTCTGGAGAAACTCCCGGGGCGGTTATGCCTATAGTATTTACCAGTATACTCAACCAGATAACGCCGGACCAGGATGCTTCCGCCATGGTTGATTTGGGCTCCTTAGGAGTAAATGGCGTGGACAGTGAAGTATATAGCATTTCACAGACACCGCAGGTGTGGCTTGATCATCAGGTCACCGAATCAAAGGGCGGACTGGTATTTAATTGGGATGCTGTCGAAGAGCTTTTTCCGGATGGATTGCTGGATGATATGTTTAATGCATATTGCAAGCTACTGAAACGTTTGGCTGATGAACCGGATGCCTGGGAGCTAACCCGGCAGCAATTGCTCCCGGTGCCGGAAGTCCAGCTTGAAAAACGTGAAATTATAAATAATACCTCTACGGCTGTATCCGACGAACTGCTGCATTCATTGTTTGCCGAAACTGCCGGAAGGCAGCCTGACCGGATTGCTGTAATTACCTCCGGAAGGGCATTAACCTATGATGAATTATACCGCTGCTCCAATAGAATCGGGCGATGGCTGGCCGATAGAGGAGCGCGCCCTAACAGGCTTGTAGCCGTAGTGATGGAAAAAGGCTGGGAGCAAGTAGCAGGTGTACTTGGTGTGCTTCAATCGGGGGCGGCCTATTTGCCTGTCAGCCCTGAACTTCCCATGGAAAGGCTGCAATACATTTTAAAAAATTGCAAGGTAGAATTGGCATTGACCCAGTCCTGGGTAAAAAACTCAGTTGCCTGGCCGGAAGGAGTTCTATGCCTGAATGTGGACGAGGATGAAGCACTACAGGGATTGGACGACAGCCCTATAGAGATGTCGCAGAGCCCTGACGATCTTGCCTATGTTATTCATACTTCAGGCTCTACCGGGTTTCCAAAAGGGGTTATGATAGACCACCGGGGAGCTGTGAATACAATTAGGGATATCAATTGCCGTTTCGATGTTGGACCCCAGGATAGGGTTCTAGCCCTCTCATCACTGAGCTTTGACCTTTCTGTTTATGATGTTTTCGGAATGCTGGCTGCGGGCGGAACTATTGTTATTCCCGATTCTTCTGCCGGACGTGATCCGTCTCATTGGCTGGAATTGATGGAGCAAAACGCTGTAACTGTCTGGAATACTGTACCGGCCCTCATGGAAATGCTCGTGGAATATGCCGGTGATTATTCCGGGTGTTTATCCAAATCCCTCCGACTGGTAATGATGAGCGGTGACTGGATTCCGGTTGCTTTACCCGACCGTATACGAACACTGGCCGGAAATGTAAGGATAATAAGCCTCGGAGGAGCAACCGAGGCATCCATTTGGTCGATTTTGTACCCTATAGAAACTATAGTTCCTACATGGAGAAGTATTCCATACGGTACACCAATGATAAATCAGAAAATTCATATTCTTGATGAAGCATTACAGCCGAGACCGGTATGGGTGCCGGGACAAATATATATCGGAGGAATCGGACTGGCAAAAGGTTATTGGAGGGATGAGGAAAAAACAAACGCATCTTTTATAGTCCATCCAAAGACAGGCGAGAGGCTTTACAGGACCGGAGATATGGGTCGGTATCTGCCTGACGGGAATATCGAATTCCTTGGCAGAGAGGACTTCCAGGTGAAAATTCGTGGATACCGGATAGAGTTGGGTGAGATTGAGACGGCGTTAAACCTGCATCCCAGGATACAGGAAAGTGTGGCTGCAGTAGTGACGGAAGCCGGAGGCAGTAAAGAACTGGCGGCCTATCTTGTGTTGAAAGATAATAACTTATTCTATAAGGATAAAACTGAAACTTATTCGTACCAGCAAGACAATGCGGCCGGTGAGAATATACTCATGGATCCCATTGTGCGCCTGAAATTCAAATTGACACATCCCGGATTGCGAAAGATGGAAAATGAACAGGATTGTATACAACTTCCCGAGTCTGAAACGGATGAAGACTTGATGAAATTGGCCGTTGTGCGAAGAAGCTACAAGAAATTTCAAACCCATCCTATATCCTTAAAGCAGCTGAGCAGCTTTTTAAGCTGTTTGCACCAGACTAGGCTGGAGGAGGTTCCTCTTCCAAAGTACAGGTATGGCTCTGCTGGAAGCCTTTATCCCGTTCAGGTATATCTGTATGTAAAGCCCGACAGAGTTGAGGGCTTAACGGGAGGAACGTATTACTACCACCCTGAAAAACACAATTTAATAGCGCTCACAGAAAATGCCCGAATTGATCCTTCTATATATCCCCCGGGAAATAGAGAGTTTTTTGAAGCATCGGCATTTTCTGTTTTCCTTGTAGCCGAGATGAATGCCATTACTCCGCTCTATGGGAAATCATCCAGGGATTTTTGCATGCTTGAAGCGGGATTGATGACACAACTAATGGAAATGGTTTCTCCTTCATTTCAAATAGGGCTATGTCAGATAGGTAATTTTGATTTTGACTCTGTAAAGCAGTGGTTCAAACTTGGAGAAAGTCACTTGTATCTTCATAGCCTGTTGGGAGGATATATTCATGCCGACCAGACAGAACTTACGGCACTACAGGAGGACTCCAGTGAACTTAGGTCTCTAATTAATCTCATCGGTCAGGAGGATGGGAGTTATCAGATACCGGATATTGAAGAAGTGAATTTCGCTATTCCTCAATATGAACAAGTGAAATCAGCTCCACAGGATGAATTGGTTGCAGAACTGCGTTCATTTTTAAGAGAGAAGCTTCCCGGATATATGATTCCGTCAATATACATATGCATCGACGAAGTTCCGCTGACATCCAACGGCAAGGTCGATCGCCGTGCTCTGCCAAAGCCGGATTCCATAAAGCAAATACAGCAAAAGGCTTTTGAAGCTCCTCAGACTGAGATGGAGCAAGCTGTTGCAGCCATCTGGCAGGAAATACTGCAAGCAGAGCATGTAGGAATACATGACAGCTTCTTCGATTTGGGAGGAAATTCTGTGCACCTGATACGTGTACACCACAAGCTTACAGAGGTCCTTGGAAAGGATATACCTATTGTCAGAATGTTTGAATTCCCTACTGTTTATTCTTTATGCCAGTATATAAACTGGCAGCAGGATGACATATCCTCTTTGGAACAGGGGGAGAAGCGCGGTGAGAACAGAAAAGCATCCAGGCAGAGGAGAAGAGAGGCCAGACACGGTTATAGGGAAAGCGTAAAAATGGAATAAAGGAGATTGATAGATGAAAGAAGATATGGATGAACAGCTTGATCAGATAGCGATAATTGGTATGGTTTGCCGTTTTCCGGGAGCTAAAAATATTGATGAGTACTGGAAAAATTTATGTGAAGGTATTGAATCCATAACTTTTTTTTCAGATGAAGAACTGAAAGATTCCGGGGTTGATACCTCTTTTATTGAAAATCCGAATTATGTTAAAGCAAGACCAATTATTGAAGGTATTGAAAATCTTGATGCTCCGTTTTTTAAATTGAACCCAAGGGAAGCTGTTATGCTGGACCCGCAGCAGCGCATATTCCTGGAAAGCTCGTGGCAGCTTATGGAAAACGCAGGTTATGACCCTGAAAGGTTTGACGGAAGAATCGGTGTCTATGCAGGGTCGGATACAAATACATACCTGCTCAATAATCTATTGTCTAATAGTGACATGATAACTTCGGTAGGTGTAATCCAGAGCAAAATGAATGATAAGGATTACCTAAGCACACGTGTTTCATACAAGCTTAACCTCCGTGGCCCAAGCATATCGGTCCAGACGGCATGTTCCACATCATTGGTAGCAATACATCAAGCCGTAGAAAGCCTTTTAAGCGGGGAATGTGATATGGCTCTTGCAGGTGCCGTATCAATAGGAGTTCCTCAAAAGGCAGGCTATCTTTATGAAGACGGGAGCATTGTTTCTCCTGACGGACATTGCAGAGCTTTTGATGCCAAATCCCAGGGAACACTTTTCGGTGATGGTATTGGCATTGTCCTTTTAAAGAAGCTGGAAGATGCACTTAAGGACGGGGACAATATTCATGCAGTAATACGAGGCTCTGCTATTAACAATGACGGAGCTTTGAAGGTAGGTTACACTGCACCCAGTGTAACAGGGCAGGCTTCGGTTATAAGAGAAGCAATAAGTGTGGCGGGTATAAGTCCTGAAACAGTGACTTATGTGGAAACCCATGGAACTGGGACTGAAATGGGAGACCCCATTGAAATTACAGCCCTGACACAGGGTTTCCGATGTAATGCTAAAAAAGGCAGATTCTGTGCCATAGGTTCGGTAAAAACGAATTTCGGACATCTTTCAACAGCTTCAGGAATGGCAGGGTTTATAAAAACCGTATTGGCACTTAAAAATAAAAAAATTCCTCCCAGCTTGCATTTTACAGAGCCAAATCCGCAAATTGACTTTGAAAACAGCCCTTTTTATGTCAATAGCGAACTGAAGGAATGGAACACCGATGGTATTCCAAGGAGGGCAGGGGTCAGTTCATTCGGAATGGGCGGGACCAATGTCCATATTATATTGGAAGAGGCTCCAAAGGTCAGACCTTCGGGAATCTCAAGGGCAGTACAGATGCTTGTCCTGTCTGCGAAGACTGCGGTGGCACTTGAAAATGCGACTGACAATATTTCTACTTATTTAAATGAAAATCCTACGGTAAATCTGGCAGATGCCGCATATACTTTGCAGATAGGCCGACAGCCTTTCAGTTATCGCAGAGCGATAATTTGCAGCAGCTGGGAAGATGCATTGGATGCCATTGAAAAAAAGGATTCCAGACGCGTGCTGACAGGATATTATGAAGGAAATCCTTCACTTGCATTTATGTTTCCGGGGCTTGGTGAACAATACCCGGGAATGGCAAAGGAACTATACAGGGATGAACCGGTATTCCGAAAATATGCCGACCGCTGTATGGAAATATTAAAAGAAACTGTAAAGGTTGATTTGCGTGAAATACTTTTCCCAAAAGAGATACAGGTAAACAAAGCTGAGCAGAAATCGGATAGCGTATCCCAACCCGGAGCGTCAAGGACTGATTTCCGAAAACTACTCAACCGGGGAAATGAGGTTAAGGATGAAGTAGCCGAAAGACTGGACAGACCATCGCTGGGATACCCGGCTATTTTTATTATAGAGTACTCTTTAGCCCGGATGCTGATGGAGTGGGGGATTTACCCACAGGCAATGATAGGACACAGCATCGGAGAATATGTAGCGGCCTGCCTGGCGGAAGTATTTTCACTTGAGGATGCATTAAAGGTGGTCAGCATTAGGGGCAAAATGATTGAAGAATTGCCTGGAGGCTCCATGTTAGCCGTTATGCTGCCCGAACAGGAACTAAAGACATATTTGGTAAAGGGCGTTTCCATTTCAATTATAAACGGACCTGCATCGTGTGTAATTGCAGGAGGGATAGAAGCTGTCAACAAGATGGAAAGCTTGCTTTTATCAAAGGCGATTGCATGCCGTCGAGTTCAGGCTACCCATGCTTTCCATTCTGAAATGATGGAACCTGTTATGGAAAGCTTTGCAGGTATTATCAGTAATATAAAACTCCAGCCGCCAAAAATTCCTTATATCTCAAATGTAACAGGTACGTGGATTGAACCCGGACAGGCGGCAAGCACCGAATATTGGGTCAGTCATTTACGTCAGCCTGTTCGTTTCTCCGATGGCATTTGTGAGCTTTGGAAAGACCCAAACCGGGCATTATTGGAGGTCGGACCGGGGCATATGTTAAGTACCGTATCGGTACAGCATCCGGCAAGTAAAGGCAGAGCCGAAAGGGTAGCCTCTACTCTACGGAGCTACTTCGACTTGCAGTCCGATATGCAGCAGCTGTTAAGTGCCATTGGCAAGTTGTGGCTGCTTGGAATACAGGTAGACTGGCAGAAGTTTTACTCAGAGGAAAGGCGGCTTCGGATTCCACTTCCGACGTATCCCTTTGAGTATAAGCCCTATTGGGTTGAACCCGGTGAAAATACCAAGGTACCTTCAGCCTTGCCGGGAAGGAAGAACGAGATTGCGGATTGGTTTTACCATCCTTCTTGGAAACGTTCAGTGCTGCCCGATGTAGAAGGATTCAGTGTGCAGCAGGCTGATGAAAAATACTGCTGTATGGTATTAAAGGGCACAGGAGAAATAGGAGATAAAATTATCAATCGTCTGGTACAAGATGGGCAGGATGTTGTAATTGTAGAGGCAGACAAAGCTTTTTCCAGAGCCTCCGGCAATGTATACACTGTGAATCATAAGCAGAGTAAGGACTATGACCTTTTGTTCGGGGAGCTTGCAGAAACGGGCAGAGTACCGAAAAGAATCCTTCATCTCTGGAGTATAAATAAAAATATTTCTACAGTTTATGATAAAGAATTATTCGAAGAGACTCAGGCACTGGGACTTTACAGCCTGTTTGAAATGCTGCAAAGCATGGAGCGAAAAGGTATTAATCAGCCATTGGAAATTGTCATTATGACAAATGGTCTATATGAGATAACGGGTGAAGAGGAGCTGAATCCTGAAAAGACTTGTATGGAGGCCTTTACCAGGGTGACCCCACAGGAATATCCCCATATCACCTGCAGAATAATTGATGTTGTTCCGGATAGTTTGGAAAAAGCATATATAGACCTGATAATGAAGGAATTTGCACTAAAAAACGTTGAACCAGTTGTGACATACAGGGGGAGATACCGTTGGGTACAGACCTTTGAACAGGTCAAGCTCCAGGAACCAATAAACAAAGAAGGAAAACTTCGTAATGGCGGAGTGTACCTCATTACTGGCGCGCTGGGTAATATCGGATTTGCCATATGCGAATTCCTAGCCAAAAGGGTCAAAGGAAAGCTTATCCTGCCAGGTGCTGGCGATGCATATTCCATTGGAGACAAACAGCGTGAAGAACTGAGTAATCAGGAGAAAAATATAAAAATGATAAAGCACCTTGAAGAACTTGGTGCGGAAGTAATGTTAATAGAAGCGGATATTGCCGAACCGGAGCAAATGAAGGACGTAATTGCCCGAGGAATTGAAAAGTTCGGTCCTGTTAACGGTTTCATTCATGCTGCAGGGACAGAGGATGAAACCTTATTTCAATTGGCTGCAATGGTGGAATTGGATGATATTAAATCCCACTTCCGAAAAAAAATATACGGCTTGTATTGCATACAGAAACTTTTGCTTTCGCAAAAGCCTGATTTTTGCCTTTTAAGCTCTTCCTTATCGACAATTCTGGGAGGGATGGGCTTCTTAACCTACGCTGCGGCAGACCACTTCCTTGATGCCTTTTCCAAAGAGCAGAACCGGATAGGCAGCTTACGTTGGATAAGTATAAATTGGGATGCATGGCAGAAGCGTGAGGAAGTTCAAAATACCGAAATTAAAACAGAGCTGGCAGCTTTAGCTCTTTCTCAGGATGAAAAAGAGCAAGTATTGAACCGGATTCTAGCATCAGGTATCGGAGGTCAAATAACCGTTTCAACGTTAGATTTGCCGGACAGGATTGAGGAAGCCTGCCAAAGAACCCTCGAATTCCATGATACATTATACAAGGACAATATTATGCTATATGAACGGCCGGATTTACGGACCGGATTTATAGCTCCCCGTACAAAGACCGAGCTTGAAATAGCGGAGGTTTGGCAGCAGGCTTTGGGAATTAAAAATATAGGCATAGAAGATGATTTCTTTGAACTGGGAGGAAACTCCTTACTTGCCGTAAGAGTTATTTTTCAAATCCGCAAGATATTCAATGTGGACATTTCAATGGCTAATTTAGCTAAACAACCGACAGTAGCTTTCCTTGCAAACTACGTAGATACGGTAAAGTGGCTTGCAGGGGAATATCAAATGACTTCCGGAACAGACGAGGCTGAAAATTCCGAAATGTGCTGGGAGACGGTCGAAATTTAGGGATAATTACCAAATTGGTATTTAATATAATTCCCGGTTGTGCTAATGGACGGCTTAAACATTACTTCCCGTTTTTGAAAACAAAATATCTATATATAACGCACAAAAGTTTTTTCATTTATCCTTTTGTGCGCTTATATTACCTTAAGTATTATTGCGAAAATCCAATTGATTCCTTGTGAAATCATTTTCGCAATTTATCTGGAAACAAAGGATTTTTGGAGGAAAATTACGGGAAGTTATTGTTGAAACGTGCCTTATATTCACAGCTGTAAAAATCTTCAGGAGGGAAAAGATGATTACCACAACAGTTATTGAGCTATTATCACGCTTGAGAAGTCTTAATGTAAAGCTCGAAGTCGATGGCGGCAGGCTGCGTTTTCACGCTCCCATGGGCGTATTGACTCCAGATCTTAGAGACGAGATTATGTTGCAGAAAGAGGACATAATAAAATTCTTAAAGGAGAGCAAAGGCACAATCCAATTGCCTCCGATAGTACCTGTACCGGAGGATAAATACCAGCCGTTCCTGCTTACCGATGTCCAGCAGGCAAACTGGATCGGACGTACAGGAAACTTTGAGTTAGGAAATGTTGCTACCCATCTTTATGTTGAGTTTGAGGATGTAGGATTGGAGCCGGAACGCCTTGAAAAGGCATGGCAAAAGCTGATACAGCGTCATGAAATGCTGCGTGCGGTCGTAAGGCCTGATGGTCAGCAGCAGATTTTAAAAGAGGTTCCTGCATACAAAATGGAGGTTCTTGATTTGTCCGGAATGGAGGCTGATGAAGTAAATATCAGGCTTCAAAAAATCCGAGACACACTCTCTCATCAGGTACTTCCCTGTGATAAATGGCCATTATTCGATTTGAAGGTTTCTCTTTTGGATGACAACGTGGTAAGGCTGCATATAAGTATCGATTTAATGATTGCCGATGGTCACAGCTGCCAAATACTAATAAAAGAATTTGCACAGGTCTACCAGAATCCTTTGGTGGAACTGCCTCCTCTGGAGCTTTCATTCAGGGATTGTGTACTGGCTGAAGCAGAACTGCAAAAATCGGAAGTTTTTCAGAATTCTTTAGAGTACTGGAGGAAAAGGCTGCCCACATTGCCGCCTGCTCCGCAGCTGCCGTTAAGCCGTCATCCGAGTACGCTTACCCACCCGAATTTTGTCAGACGGAAGGGTAGATTGGACCAAAAGACATGGAAATCAATAAAACAATATGCATCCAAATCGGGATTAACCTTATCGGCAGTAATAATGAACGCATTTGCACAGGTGCTTGCGGTATGGAGTAAAAACCAGGATTTCACAATGAACCTTACACTCTTTAACAGACTGCCGCTGCATCCGCAAATTAATGATATTATCGGTGACTTTTCGTCTCTGATTTTTCTGGCAGTAGAAAACGGAGGACAGGGAACCTTTGAAGAGCAGGCACGCAGACTTCAGGAACGTTTGTGGGAGGATATGGACCACCGATATGTCAGTGGAGTTCGTGTAATGAGAGAAATGGCCAAAATGCGCGGAGCGCAAATGGATACCATGACGGTTGTTTTCACAAGCGAGCTTGAAAATACCGATGAATCGGTATTTATCGATCAGAAAAACAATGAAGCTCAGGAAGATTCCACAGAATTGGTGGAAGTTGTTGGACTTGGAAAGGAAATCTACGGCATAAGCCAAACGCCTCAGATTTGGCTGGACCATCAGGTAGCTGAAAGAGGCGGAGCTCTTTTCTATAACTGGGATGCTGTTGAAGACCTCTTCCCAGAAGGGCTTTTAGACAGTATGTTTAAGGCTTACACCGATGTGCTTCATACTTTGGCAAATGATAGCGGTGCATGGCAAAAGAATTCCCGTCAACTTATTTACAGCTATGTATCACAGCTCTTGCCTGAAAATGATAATTCTTCGGCAGTCAAGCATGCGACAGGGGAAATGCTGCATACATTGTTTACACGACGGGCATCCTTACAGCCAGAACAGACAGCAATTGTATCTTCTGGTGCTGTGCTGACATACAAAGAATTATACAGTAAGGCAAATCAAGTAGGACGCTGGCTTAAAGAAAAGGGTGCCGGGCAAAGCAAGTTGGTTGCCGTATTCATGGAAAAAGGATGGGAACAGACGGTTGCGGTGCTTGGGATACTTCAAGCGGGTGCGGCTTATCTTCCTATAGCATCCGACATGCCTCAGGACAGAGTAGAGTACATGCTGAAAAATGGTGAGGTTGAGTTGGCTGTTACTCAGCCTGTGACAGATGGACGTATTATATGGCCAGATGGAATAAAGCGGCTGGTAGTTGGAAGCAGTGAGATGGAAAAGATGAGCAATGAGCCCCTGGAGGTTGTTCAAAGTCCCGAAGACCTAGCTTATGTAATCTATACCTCAGGCTCTACCGGTAATCCTAAAGGCGTAATGATTGACCATATAGGTGCAGTAAACACTATTTTAGATATAAATCAGAGATTTGATATAAAACCGTCCGACCGCGTTTTAGCTATTTCGTCACTAAGCTTTGACCTTTCTGTATATGATGTTTTTGGAATTCTGGCGGCAGGCGGAACCGTTGTGTACCCGGATGCAAAGTTAAGCCGGGAACCGTATCAATGGTTAGATTTGATACAACGGGAAAATATTACGGTATGGAATACCGTTCCGGCCTTTATGGAAATGCTGGTAAACTATGTAGAAGGCCGCATGGACAAACTGCAGTGCAGTTTGCGCCTTATGATGCTAAGCGGTGACTGGATTCCGGTTACACTCCCGGGAAGGATAAAATCCTTAATAGATGGGGTTAAGGTAATAAGTCTTGGTGGAGCTACAGAAGCATCTATCTGGTCCATTATATACCCCATTGACGAGGTAAGCCCTTCATGGACAAGTATACCTTACGGAAAGGCTATGGTTAACCAGAGCATGCATGTACTGGACAATATGCTGGAGCAGCGTCCGGTATGGGTTCCGGGAAGCCTTTATATTGGCGGTATCGGATTAGCTAAGGGCTATTGGAGAGATAATGAAAAAACCGCGGACAGATTTATCATCCATCCTAAAACAGGTGAAAGGCTTTACAAAACAGGAGACTTGGGGAGATATCTGCCTGACGGAAACATTGAGTTTTTAGGCAGGGAAGATTATCAAGTTAAAATTCGCGGACACAGAATAGAATTGGAAGAGATTGAAGCAGTGCTTATGCAGTATCCGGCAGTTAAGGCCGGAGTAGCTGTGGTGGTGGATGAAGCTAATGGTACAAGACGCTTGACCGGTTATGTTGTGCCTGAGGCTGGACAAATTCTGGATGAAAATGGACTGCAGCGTTTCATGAAAGATAAGCTGCCGGAATATATGATTCCGGCCCCTATAATCACCTTGGAAGCTTTGCCGGTTACCATGAATGGGAAGATTGACAGGAAGGCCTTATCTGTTCCGGGATACGGGGAAAATAAAACTGAGAAAACCTATGTAGAGCCTCGCAACGAGATTGAAAAAGAACTGGCAGCTATCGTTGCCCGTGAGCTGGATGTTGACGAGGTAGGTGTATTAGATAATTTCTTTGACCTTGGAGGAGACTCCATTATTGCTGCCCAGGTGCTCACACAGATTTATCAGAAGTTCCATGTGGAGCTGCCCATACAGTTGTTCTTTGAAACTCCTACAGTGGAAGCACTTGCTCTCAAAATAATTGAAAATCAGGAGAATCCGGAAAACCGGGAGAAGTCATTGAATACGGCGGACGAACTGCCGAAAATAACTCCTGACCTTGAAAACCTGCACAAGCCTTTCCCTCTGACCGGATTGCAGCAAGCGTATCTGGTAGGCCGAAGCGATGCGGTTGCCCTTGGAAATGTTGCATGCCACACTTATCAGGAGGTTGATATCTCAAACTTTGATCTTGAAAGATTTGATAAGGCATGGGAAAGGCTGATAAACCGCCACGATGTATTGAGAACGATAGTGTTGACTGATGGACATCAGCAAGTTTTGAAGGATATTCCCCACTATGAAATCAAGGTGACGAATTTAAGAGGTAAGAAACCTGAATTTATTCAATCCGAACTTGACAGTATGCGTGAATATATGTCCCATCAGGTTTTAACAACACATGAATGGCCGCTCTTCGATATTCAGGTAACCAGACTGGACAATGACATTACGCGCCTTCATCTCAGTGTAGATGCATTGATTGCCGATGCGTGGAGCGTGGGACTTCTGACCGAAGAGGCATGCAGAGTCTATCAGGACATCGAAGCACCTCTTGCACCACTGGATATTACATTTCGTGATTATGTGGTAGGCTTGGAGGTTTTAAAGGAAACGGAGCTATATAAAAAGGCACTGGATTATTGGTATAAGCGTGTGGAAACCCTTCCACCAGCCCCTGACCTTCCTTTGGCAAAGAGTTTTACATCTATTTCACAGCCAAAGTTTGTACGTCGTGGAGATGAGCTGAGTATTGAAGAGTGGAACAGTCTTAAGGAAAAAGCGACAAAGGCTGGAATGACTCCTGCTGGAGCTGTTTTGGCAGCATTTGCAGAGGTTTTGAGGCTGTGGTGCAAATCACCGCGGTTTACTTTGAATATACCGCATTTCAACAGGTTGCCTTTGCATCCTCAAGTAGGCAATCTTGTAGGAGAGTTTGCGTCCTTCTATCTTCTGGAAGTAGACAATTCTACCGAGGGAAGCTTTGAGGAACATGCTATGCGTGTTCAGCGGCAGCTGTGGGAAGATATGAATAACCGTTATGTAAGCGGTGTAGAAATACTCCGTGAACTTGCAAGGGTGCAGAAGGGTTCTCCGCAGGTAGCAATGCCTATTGTATACACAAGTACCATAGGTCTAATTGACGCAGGAACCGGAGCATCGGAAAAATTCAATGAAGGGGATTCACCTCTTACCATGTTGGGTAATGTGGTTTACAGTATATCACAGACTCCTCAGGTATGGCTGGATTGCCAGATAGGAGAAAAGGACGGCGCCCTGACCTTTAACTGGGATGCTGTAGAAGAACTATTCCCGAAAGGCTTTCTGGATGATATGTTTGGGACATACTGCAAGCTGTTGAAGAGTCTGGCTAAAGGTGAAACTGCATGGAAAGGGAAAACAGCCCAGATGATTCCCGAGTGGCAGCTAAAGCAAAGGGCTTCGGTGAATGATACCGATACTGCTGTGTCGGATGAGCTCGTGCATTCACTTTTTGCTGCTCAGGTCACACAAAGGCCTGACCAATTGGCTGTAATCACCAGCGAAAAAACATTGACCTATCAGGAATTATATAGATATTCCAACCAGTTAAGCCATATGCTGCTTTCAGAAAATGCTAAACCTAATAAGTTAGTGGCAGTTGTTATGGAAAAGGGTTGGGAACAAATTGCAGCCATTATGGGAATTTTGCAGTCGGGTTCTGCATTCCTGCCTATTGACTCGGAGCTTCCAAAGGAGAGAATATGGTATCTCCTGGAAAATGCCGAAGTTGATGTTGTATTTACGCAAGCCCACTTGAACGGAATTATTACCTGGCCTGAAAATGTGAAGGTTATAATACTTGATGGTGAAGAAACATTCGATGGATGGAGCGACGAGCCTGTAGCAAAAGAACAAAGTCCTGATGATTTGGCATACGTAATGTATACATCAGGTTCTTCAGGATTCCCAAAGGGTGTAATGATTTCTCACCGCAACGTAGTAAATGTTGTTTTACATACAAATAAAGAATTTAAGGTAGGCCCGGACGACAGGGCTATTGCATTGACGACCATTCATCATGACCTGGCTATGTACGATGTTTTCGGTATGTTATCCTGCGGAGGTGCTCTGGTTATTCCTGATGAGGAATCCAGACTTAATCCTGCTCATTGGCTTAAACTTTTGAAACAGGAACAGGTAACTATATGGAATACTGTGCCGGCTTTGATGGAAATGATGGCAACCTATGCGGAAGAACAGTCCAGGGAGATTCCTGAATCCTTAAGATTAGTAATCCTAGGGGGAGACTGGATACCTGTAACGCTGCCGGAACGTATCAGAGCATTGGGTAAGAATGCCAATATTCTCAGTATCGGTGGACCAACCGAAACAACCATATGGAACATATGGTATCCTATCGGCAATATCGATAAGGATTGGACCAGTATACCTTACGGTAAGCCGATTGCCAATTCAAAATATTTTATATTCAATGAATTGATGGAAGATTGCCCGGTATGGGTACCCGGAGAAATGTATTGCTCGGGGGTACAATTGGCAAAAGGATACTGGAGTGATGAAGAGAAAAACAGTACCAGCTTTGTTCCGCACCCAAGGACGGGCGAACGTTTGTATAGGACGGGAGATATGGGACGGTATCTGCCCGATGGAAACATAGAGTTCCTTGGAAGGTCGGATTTCCAGGTAAAAATCAGAGGTCAAAGAATTGAACTTGGTGAAATTGAAGCTGTAATAGCAAAACATCCCAAAGTAAGGGCTTCAGCAGTTTCTGCCGTTGGTGAGCCGGGAGAAGACAAACGTCTGGTTGCATATGTGGTGCTGGAAAATGAGCAGTCTTCAGCAATGCAGGACAAGGAGCAAATGTTCCTCGATACATTGCCAGAGGATATCATATCCGACCCTATAGCCCGTATGGAGTTTAAGCTTAAACATTATGGGGAACGCCGGTTTGAAAGTGAGACTCCTTCAGTTGAACTGAAAAAACCCGAGCAGACCAAGGAGTTTCTCAACTCGTATATCGACCGCCGCAGCCATAGAAACTTCCTGGAAGAGCCTATTTCGCAGGAAAAATTCAGTATGCTGCTGAGTAGTCTGCTACAAGTGGAATTTGAAGATTTGCCATTCCCGAAATATCAATATTCTTCAGGCGGAGGTCTTTATCCTGTACAGGCATACCTATATATAAAGCCGGGAAGAGTTGAGGGAATAAGCGGAGGGGCTTATTATTACAATTCAAAAGACCATAAATTGATACTTATTAAACCCTTTGAGGAGATTGACGGTAGCCCTCATACCAAGAATGAACAAACATTTATAGAACAATCAGCTTTCTCAATATTCTTTATCGGAGAAAGGAAAGCTATTGAACCAATGTACGGAAATGAATTCAGCGACCGCTTCCTGAATATAGAAGCAGGTTTGATGGCACAGCTCCTGGAGACAAAAGCACCGGATTGCGGTATAGGACTTTGTCAGATTGGTATTGTAGAGCTGGACAGGGTGCAGGAACTTTTCAAGCTTGAAGAAAGCAATGTATTCCTGCATTGCCTAATCGGCGGAGGTTTTGACACAGCCCAGGATAAATATCAGGCTCTTGTAAAAGACTGGAGCGGATACCAAGTGTCCTTTATGTCCAATGATGAATCGGAAGCGGAAGGTTCGCTTATGGATATATTCATGGAATACCTGAGCCAGAAGCTTCCGCCTTACATGATACCGACTGCTATTGTTGTCCTTGATGAATTGCCGCTGACAGCTAATGGAAAAGTCGATAGGAAGGCATTGCCAATGCCGGATTCGGAAGAATTCTCAGGAGAGGCTGGCAGAGCCCGCAAATATGTGGCTCCTAGGACCCCGGTTGAAACTATGCTGGTTGAAATATGGGGCGATGTAATCGGTATCAAGAAAGTAGGCGTAAATGATAACTTCTTTGAACTGGGAGGACAATCACTGCTTGCTATGCAGGTCGTATCGCGTATGCAGCAGGTGCTTCAGGTAGAGGTTCCTTTGAGAATGCTCTTCGATACCCTTACCATTGCAAGTCTCGCTGAGAAAATAGAGGATATCATGAAATCAGGACGTGACCTGAAATCGGTGCCTCTTGTTCCCATACCGCGTGATGGAGAACTTCCGCTTTCCTTTGCACAGCAAAGACTGTGGTTCCTGGATAAGCTGGAACCCGGCAATCCTGCGTATAACGTAGTTGCGGCTACAAGAATGAACGGAAGACTTAATGTTGAAGCCTTGGAAAAGGCCTTTAATGAAATCATCAGAAGACACGAATCGTTGCGCACGATATTTATAACTGTTGAAGGTAGGGCTACCCAGATAATCAAGCCGGAATTAACCGTTTCACTGCCTTTGACTGACTTACAGTCCATGACTGAGGAAGAACGTGAAGCAGAAATACAGCGTATTGCCAAGGGCGAGGCTCATAGATCCTTTGACCTTGCAGTTGGGCCTCTGGTAAGGTGCCAATTGCTTAAGACAGCTGAGGAAGAGCATGTCTTGGTAATGTCAATGCATCATATTGTATCCGATGCATGGTCCATGGGGGTATTTATCCAGGAGATGGCATCTATAGCAAAGGCGTTTGATGAGAATCAACCGTCACCTCTGCCGGAGCTTAAAATACAGTATGCAGACTTTGCAAGCTGGCAAAGAAAATGGCTGCAGGGAGAAACAACTGAAACCCAGTTGGGGTACTGGAAGAAGCAGCTTGAGGGTGCATCGGGCATACTGAATCTTCCGACAGACAAGCCGAGACCAAAGGTACAGTCCTATGAAGGAAGCATTCAAACATTTATTCTTCCTACTGAACTTGTGGATGAATTAAAGGATTTCTGCCGCCAGGAGGGAGTAACCCTATTTATGGCGCTGCTGGCTTCCTTCAATGTAGCATTGTACAAGTATACCGGGCAGGAGGATATTATCGTCGGTTCGCCTATTGCAAGCCGAAGCAGGAGAGAGATTGAAGAATTGGTAGGCTTCTTTGTAAACATGTTGGCCCTTAGGACTAATGTGTCGGGTGAACTGTCATTTAAAGAACTGGTTACAAGGGTGCGCGAAGTAACACTCGGAGCATATGCCAATCAGGATTTGCCGTTTGAAGTATTGGTTGACGCTATGAATCTCGAAAGGGATTTGAGCAGAAATCCTCTGTTCCAAGTGGCATTCTCATTGCAGAACTTACCGGGAGAGCCTACAAAGCACTTCCAATTCCCTGAAATAACTCTTACTCCTATTGATATTGACCGTCAGCAAGCGCAATTTGAACTGACATTGACTATTATGGAAACCTCACAAGGCCTCAGGGGAACAATGGAATATAACACTGCCTTGTTTGAGGATGAAACAATTACTCGTTTGATAGAGCACATCAGGATTCTGTTGGAAGGAATCACCCGTGATCCGGGACAATGTATTTCAGAATTGCCGCTGATGCCTGAAGCGGAGAAACAGCAGCTGCTTGTGGAATGGAACAAGACGGATAGGGTATATTCCAGCAGCAATTGTATCCATGAGTTATTTGAAGCTAGGGTAGAACAAAGCCCAGACAGCATTGCGGCAGCCTTTGAAGAGAAGACACTGACCTACAGGCAGTTGAATGAAAAAGCCAATCAGTTGGCGCATTTGCTGCAGGAAAAGGGTGTAGGGCCGGAAAAAGTAGTCGGAATAATCACAGAGCGTTCGATTGAATCCATAGTGGGTATTCTTGGTATCTTAAAGGCTGGAGGATGTTACCTGCCGATTGATCCGGCATATCCAAACGAACGTCTGGAATTCATGCTTGAGGACGCCGGGGTATCAATACTTGTTACGGGGCAGCAGTTATTGGAAAAGCTTCCGTCAGCATATAAAGGTGAAGTAGTTTGCCTTGACAGAGATTCCGCATTAGTGGCTGCTAAGCCTTCTACAAACCCTAACAGCGGAGTGAAGCCTCAAAATCTGGCTTACATTATATATACATCAGGTTCGACCGGAAAACCGAAAGGTGTAATGGTAGAACATAAAGGCCTATGCAACTTGACAGAAGCACAAATAAGGGAATTTAACTTAAGTCCAAGCAGCAGAGTTCTACAATTTGCATCCTTAAGCTTTGATGCTTCGGTATCGGAGATATTTACAACCCTTATCAGCGGTGCGACACTCTTTATGGGTCAGAGAGAATCGCTGATGCCCGGACAGCAGTTGAATAAAGTAATGTCCGACCTCGGAATTACAACAATTACTCTTTCTCCTTCAGCATTGGTGGTATTGCAGACGGATGGACTTGAGGCATTGGACACCGTCATATCCGCCGGTGAAGCATGCTCTGCGTCGGTAGCAGAAAAATGGGCGGGTAAATGCCGATTCATAAATGCGTATGGCCCGACAGAGGGTACAATTTGTGCTACTATGTCGCATCTCAGTGACAACGGGGAAGAACCGGGAATAGGCCGTCCTATATCAAATGTTCAGATATACTTGATGGATAAGTATCAGAAACTTGTACCGATAGGTGTAGCTGGTGAAATATACATTGGCGGTGCGGGAATTGCGAGGGGCTATCTGAATAGACCTGAATTAACAGAGGAAAGATTTGTTCCAAATCCTTTCAGCAATGAGGATGGGGCAAGGCTTTACAAAACCGGTGACTTGGCAAAATACCTGCCTGACGGAAGTCTGAAATTCCTTGGACGTTTGGACCAACAGGTAAAGGTACGCGGATACCGTATAGAATTGGGTGAAATTGAGGCAGCATTATTGCAGCATCCTGATGTACAGAATGCAGTAGTTATTGATGATAGGAAGGCGCGTAATGTATCGGGTGAAATACCTGGAACTTCCGAAAGGCTTATCGCATACATAGTTGCAAGGCCGGAAAGAGAAATTACTGTGGACGTACTTCGCAGATACCTGGAGGAAAAACTTCCTGAATACATGATACCTACGGCCTTTGTGCCAATGGATGAAATTCCAATGACTCATAACGGTAAGGTAGACTGGAAGGCACTGCCCGAACCGAGCGGATTGAAAACAGAAAACTTTACTGATGCCAGGACTGAAACCGAAAAGGCATTGGTTGAGATTTGGACTGAAACCCTCGGGATAGAAAAAATAGGTGTCAACAACAACTTCTTTGAGCTGGGAGGACACTCACTGCTGGCTACGCAGATAGTATCCCGAGTCTGTGATGCTTTCCAAATAGAGCTGCCGCTGCGCAGTATTTTTGAAGCACCAACAATTGAAAATCTAGCAAGAATGATTGATGAAGGCACTTATAAAGAGGGGGCTGCTTCAATTATCGGAGAGCTTGAAGGTGAGGAAGGGGAGCTTTAAGCCACCCCTCTCCGACTTTGTTTTGCGGCTGATTTATTGGAGTCAGCCGTAGAATAAATAGAAAATCGAAGATATATGTAGTGTATTAGGAGGAAAAAATGATTGATTGCTTAATATTAGGATATAATGTATCGAATTTTCAGGATTATGTGACTATGGTACGGGCTATGGGAACAGATTACGGGAATTATAGGGACTTAAGATTCCATTTTGTTGAACACGAAGGAAAGCCATACAGGAGTATGGATATTTTAAATCACTTCCATTTTAAGGATAAAGTTCCGGGCAGCTATAAACCACTGCATAATGCTGATTTTATGTGGCCGGTGGTTCTTTATCTCGGTTCCTTTCTTTCAAGAAGAGGGCTGTCTTTTGACTATATTAACCTGTTTCAGTTTGAGAAAGAGAAGCTGAAAGAAAAGCTGTTGAATGAAGAAATCCTTACAATTGCAATCACTACGACCATGTATGTGACTCCGCACCCTATATTGGAGATAATATCGTTTATAAAAAAATATAATAAAAGCGCGAAAATAATTATCGGCGGTCCTTATATTTTAAACAGCACCGGAGGAAGTTCTACTCAGGCTGAGATACAGAGGGTCTTCAAGTTTATAGGGGCAGATTTCTACATTGTTAACACAGAAGGTGAAACTGCACTAGAGAAAATCATAAGGGCTGTTAAAAACAATGGGGACTACAGCGAGATAGACAACATTTACTACAAGAGTGATAACGGGTTTATATTTACTAAGGCCTCAGAAGAGAATAATTCATTGGAAGAAAACCCGGTTGACTATAAGCTTTTCTCTAAAGAGAGTCTGGGTGAATATGTATCGCTGAGGACTTCAAAGTCTTGTCCTTTTGCTTGTACATACTGCGGTTTCCACGAACGTGGAGGCAAATACAAATTCCTGGATGTAGCACATATAGAGAAGGATTTGAATGCACTGAGGGACATAGGCTCGGTAAAGATGCTGACATTTATTGATGACACCCTGAATGTTCCTAAGGACAGATTTAAAGAGCTTCTTCGCACAATGGTTAAGAACAAGTATAACTTTAAATGGAACTGCTTTTACCGATGTGATTTCCGGGACGAGGAGTCTTTGGAACTGATGAAGGAAGCAGGCTGTGAAGGTGTATTCCTTGGGGTAGAATCGGGAAATGAAAGAGTATTGAAAAACATGAATAAGGGTGTACGCCCCAAAGATGTTTATGAGATGATACCCCGCTTTAGAGAACTTGGAATTGTGACCCATACCAATTTTATCGTTGGATTTCCAGGAGAAACAGAGGAGTCGGTGCAGGACACAATAAACCTTATTCAAGAGGCTAAACCAGACTTTTTTAATGCCCAGCTATGGTATTGCGACCCTATAACTCCCATTTATAAAAAGCGAGAGGAATATGGAATAAAAGGTTCGGCTTTCCGGTGGACCCACAATACAATGGATTGGAAAACTGCATGCGACTTGCTGGAAAAGGTGTTTATGACGGTACACAATTCAAACTGGCTGCCTTTGGACGGGTTTGCTTTTTGGAGCGTTTTCTATCTGCAAAGAAGGGGAATGACACTTCCGCAGATAAAAGAGTTCTTAAGATTCTTCAGACTGGCTGCTGGAGACCAGTTGAAGAATCCTGGCAGAAACACTATAGCACCCGAACTTATGGATGATTTCGTTAAGAGCTGCCAATTTGGGAGCGGCATCGAATAAATTTTTATAGTCGTAAATGAATATTCTACAGTTAGAGATGAAAAAATATATCGGGGCTTTTAAATCAAACTTATTCCAATTATGTGTAATTATATGTTAAAATATTCAGGAAACTATGGTATCAGGAGGGAAAAACAAGCATGACGAAAGCTGTAGACACAGCATTTGAATTCTATTCAAGGCATAGTCTCTTTACAGACCCCGGAGAATATGCAGGACTTTTTAATAAACTCCCAGAGGCTGTACCTGAACTGGTGCGAATTGTTCAGGGCCTAGTTATCAATCCTAATGATGATGACCTGTATGGAGTTAATTTCAGTACTAAACAGCGAGAAGAAGCCCATATGAGGACTGTAAGCCACATGCTATATAATATTCAAAAATTTGATGCTTCGCCGCTTACTTCGGCTCGTGAGCCTTCTCAAAGAGTTTCGGGAAGCATCCGCCATTTTTCGGTTCTTTTGATTTCCATGCTTCGCAGCAAAGGAATTCCAGCAAGAATGAGGGTGGGTTTTGCTACATATCTTGATAAAAAGAAAAATGAAGACCGCTGGATTGTTGAGTATTGGAATAGTGGAAAGTCCAAATGGGTTTTAGTCGATCCGTCCATTGATGACGTACAGCGCGAGCATTATAACATAGATTTTGATATGTCGGATTTGAAATATCATGAGCATTTTTATCTTGCTGGGCATGCGTGGAAACTTTGTCGGGAAGGTAATGCCAAGCCTCTTGATTTCGGATACAAGAAATGGGGAGGAAACCGCTATATACGCGGTAATCTGCTGCGGGATGTGGATTCGCTGAATAGTATCGAACTGCTTCCCTGGGACTTCTTCGGCGATTTGATCCAAAAGGAAGACAACAAGCTGACCAGAGAAGAAAAAGCATGGTTGGAAAGTCTGGCTGATTTGACATCCGATGCGGACAGCTCGCTGGACAAAATCCGAGAGATATACGAAGAGATGCCGTACAGCCGCCTTGTTCGTTCAAAGCTCCGTTTGTTGGGCTTAACCGGGGATATGGAAGCAGTTGATGCAAATAACCTTGTTACATCGGATATAAACCGTTTGGATGAATTTCGTGCCAAACCTGCGGAATCCGATAGCGGCATAAAGAACCGGATAAAGTCCGAACTCCTTGAACTGGCTGACTCACAAGGTGCATATGTTAAAAGCCAGCCCGTGGATTTAAATAATATTGTCATTCGAGGCGCCCGACAGAATAATCTTAAAAATGTGAACCTAACTATACCAAGGTCTAAGTTTACAGTAGTTACAGGTGTCAGTGGAAGCGGGAAATCTTCCATAGCCTTCGATACACTTTATGCCGAGGGCCAAAGGCGCTTTGTAGGAAGCTTTTCGGGTTCCAGCCAGCAGCAGTTTGAAAAACCGGATTTTGACCAAATTTTAGGGCTGAATCCGACTATTGCAATTGAACAGAAAAATAATAGCAGCAATCCGCGTTCGACGGTGGGCACATTAACGGATATTTACGATTATCTGAGAGTGCTTTTCGTAAGAGTTGGTACATTCCACTGTCCACAGTGCGGTAAAGCTGTAGAACCATATAATTCTCAGCAGGTTGTAAGCAGGCTGTCAAGCCTGAAAAAAGGGACAGAATTCAGGATATTTGCCCCCGTGGCTAAAGGAGCAAAAGGCGAACAAAGCAAGCTTTTTGGTGACTTCGTTAAACAGGGATATTCACATGCACGGATTGACATGAAAGTATACGATCTGCGGGATGAAATACCTTCACTGGATAAAGCGGAGCTACATAGCATCGAGGTGGAGATTGACCGAATGGCTGTTCCGGAAAATGTACAGGGAGGGAATTCTCAATTCCTTGACAGGCTTGTTAATGCGGTTAAGAAAGCCTATAAGGCAGGAAAGGGCACATTAATCGTTTCTCTCGAAGGAGAAAAGGATATTACTTTAAGTGAAAAAAATGTATGTCCTGATTGTGATATTACCTATTCAGAGCTTAAAACATCATATTTCAGCTACAATCATCCCGAGGGCATGTGTCCTGAATGTGATGGTCTCGGAGTAAAGCTCAATATAGATGCCAATCTGATTGTAAATAAACCACATTTATCCTTGATGGATGGCGCATGTCAGATTTACGGGGACATGCGAAAGGCAAAGAAAGGCGGAAATTGGGTTACAGGACAGGTTTTTGCTCTTGCTGAAAAACTTGGAGTAGATATGGAACAGCCCTGGCAAGAACTTCCCAAAGAGTTTCGAGATGCTGTGCTTTATGGTACAGGAGAGGAATGCATACACTTTACTCATGAAATGAATAAAGGGGGAAGGTCATCGGATATCAACCGGCCTATGGAAGGACTGGTTAATATGGTAAACCGATTGTATCGGCAGACGAAGCAGGATAAAAACCGGGAAGCCTATGCCCAGTATATGAGCGAACAGCCCTGCCAGTTGTGCAAAGGTGAGCGCTTATGTCCTGAAGCACGCTATGTTGAAATCGGAAATGTGCGTTATCCGGAAGTAGCATCTATGTCAATTGCGAGATTAAACGGATGGATAAGCAATCTTCCCAATATACTTAAATCAGATAAACTGCAAGTAGCCAGAGAGCTTTTGAAAGAAATCCAAGTTCGACTTCAATTCATGATCCGTGTAGGCTTGCATTACCTATCTCTGGAACGTCCTGCCCCAACTCTCTCGGGCGGTGAGGCACAGAGAATCAGGCTTGCAACCCAATTAGGGTGCGGTCTGGTAGGAATATTATATGTTCTGGATGAACCTTCCATAGGTCTGCATCCCCGCGATCACAAGCCGCTGCTGGAGACTATGAAAAACCTGAAGGATTCGGGAAATACGGTAGTGGTGGTTGAACACGATGCAGATACAATGTATGAAGCCGACTATATGATTGAACTTGGACCTGGAGCAGGGGTGTTGGGGGGACAACTGGTGGCGACCGGAACGCCTCAGGAATTAATGCAAAATCCACTTTCCCTGACTGGAAGATACCTTAAGGGTGAATTGAAGATATCTTCTCCCAAAGGAGCTAAGAAACGCCAGCCGAAAGGATGGCTAAACCTTATTGGTGCACAAATGAATAATTTAAAGGATGTTACGGCCCGTTTTCCTATAGGAATGCTTACTTGTGTTACCGGGGTGAGTGGTTCGGGCAAAAGCAGTCTTGTAGCTCAGACGCTTGCACCTGCACTAAGCCGAATATTAAATAACTCCCAGGACATTCCGGGATCTTATAAGCAAATTGAGGGGATAGCCCTGCTGGATAAGCTTATCAGGGTGAATCAGACTCCCATAGGACGTACTCCACGGTCAAACCCGGCAACTTATATTGAAGTGTTTGATGAAGTCCGTAAGGTCTTTGCTGCAACAGACGAAGCTAAAATAAGAGGAATTTCTGCCGACTGGTTCAGTTTTAATAATAAAGAGGGCTGTTGTGAGTCCTGTGAAGGATTGGGGATGAAAAAAGTAGAGCTTCATTTCTTGCCCGATGCATGGATAAAATGCCAGGATTGCAACGGTCAGAGGTATAACCAGCAGGTGCTGGAAGTGAAATATAAAGGTAAAACAATTTCCGATGTGCTAGACATGGATGCACAGCAAGCTTTGGAACTCTTTGAAGGAAATGCGAAAATCACTCGTATATTGCGTACGCTTCAAGATGTAGGACTTGATTATATCAAGCTCGGTCAAAGCGCAGTTAGCCTGAGCGGCGGAGAAGCTCAGCGTATCAAGTTGGCAAAGGAGTTGTGCCGACCGGATACAGGCAAGACCATATATATTCTTGATGAACCGACTACAGGCTTGCATTTTGCAGATATACAGAAACTGCTTAATGTACTCCACAGACTCACGGACCAGGGGAATACCATTATTATAATTGAGCATAACCTCGATGTAGTAAAAACGGCCGACTGGGTTATTGATGTAGGTCCGAATGGCGGAGATGAAGGCGGAAGGATTGTAGCCCAGGGAACTCCTGAAGAAGTTTCGGAGGTAGAGGAAAGCTATACGGGCAAGTTTTTAAAGCAGCTTTACTCCAGAAATTGACGACCTGAATATATGTAAAAAACTAAAAAGATATTGAAGAATTTTTCGGGCAAAGGTCCAAATATAATTTTAATAAGGTCTGGACTATAAATCGCTATCAAGGAATTAAATCCTTGATGGCGAGTTTTTTTATTATCCGGTTAATTCAATTTTTATAGGGGTTAAGAGGAGGTTAAGTCAAAATTTGTTTGACTTAACCTCCGTAAACAGCCCTTCATCGGGGAAGGGTTCGGGATGGGGATACAATATTACGAAGTAGTATAAAAAAGATTGAAATATTCTTTGAAGCTGAAGAAGTGGGAGTGAAAATATGAGTACTTTACGTTTTGTCTTAGAGACATTGCAAAAAGGAATACGGCTTTGGGTTGCGGATGGAAAACTCCGCTACTGGGCGCCAAAGGATGCCCTTGCGTCTGAAATGAAAGATGAGATAGTACAGTGTAAGACTGAGATTATCGGGCTTCTGGAGGAAGGAAAGATATATGCCTTTGCATCCTTTGCTCAGCAGAGGCTGTGGTTTTTGGATCGGTTTACCCCAGGTAACCAATTTTACAATGTTCCCTTTTCTGTACGTTTGGAAGGACTGCCGGACACCGGTACTTTAAAGAAAGTAATTAATGAAATTGTGAACCGCCATGAGACATTGCGCACTACCTTTGCAACCTTGGACGGTATGCCTATTCAGGTGATTTTACCCGAACTGAATATGGATATTCCTGTGATTGACTTGCACAATTTATCCCCAAAGGAAGCGGAAAGTGAAATCCAGAGACTTGCAGTTGAAGAGGCAATGAAGCCTTTTGACCTTTCCACAGGGCCATTGATGCGTATAACGCTACTCTATCTTAATGAAAGAGAACATATACTGCTTTTAACCATGCACCATATTGTTTCGGATGGGTGGTCAATGCGGATATTAATTAGAGAAATAACCTCCTTATATGAGGCGTTTAGCAATGGTAAGCCGTCACCACTACCCAAATTGCCGATTCAATACGTTGACTTTGCAGTATGGCAGAGGGAAAAACTGCAGGGGGATAACCTTAAAGAACAGCTGGAATATTGGGAAAACCGCTTAAAAGGAGCGCCAAGCGCTTTGGAATTGCTTACCGATTACCCGCGTCCCGCTGATTTCAGATACCGCGGTTCAAGGCAAATCTTGCAATTGTCCAAGGAATTGACAAGAGAACTGAAGGCTTTGAGCCAACAGGAGGGAGCAACGCTCTTCATGGTACTTATGGCAGCATTCAGTACCTTGTTGGGCCATTACTCAGGACAGCAGGATATAGTCATAGGCTCACCGATTGCAAACCGTAACAAGAGCGACATCGAAGGACTGATAGGCTTCTTTGTTAATATGTTGGTCTTAAGGACAGATTTAAGCGCAAACCCGAGCTTTAGGGAATTGATAAGCCGTGTGAGGGATGTGACAATAGAAGCTTATGACCATCAGGATTTGCCCTTTGAGCTTCTAGTTGAAAGATTAAAACCCGAACGTAGTTTGAATCGTACCCCGTTTGCACAGGTGGTCTTTACACTTCAAGGAACACCTTTGATGGAAGAGGAAAAATTCGGAGATTTAAAGATTAGCCCGCTAACCTTTGATATTGAACCTGTGCGCTTTGATATTGAGTTCCAGATGTGGGAAACTTCAGAGGGATTAGGCGGTGTTCTTGCATATAATACTGATCTTTTTAGCGGGAATACCATGCGTTATTTTGTGCACTATTTTGAAAGGCTGCTTGAAAATTGCGTACAAAACCCCGATCGTCCCATTTCCGATATACCTTTATTATCTGACGAAGAACGCTATCAAATATTAACAAAATGGAATGATACCGCTACGTTATATTCAAAAGACAAGCTTATTCACCAGCTTTTTGAAGAGCAGGCAAATGAGGCTCCTGATGCAGTTGCAACGGTATTTGGAGATGAAAAACTGAGTTATGGGGAATTGGACCGAAAGGCAAATCAACTCGCACATTATCTGCAGGAACTGGGAGTAGGACCTAATGTACCGGTAGCCATCTGTATGGAACGTTCTCTAGATATGCTTGTAGGCCTTTTAGGCATACTTAAAGCAGGTGGGGCGTACTTGCCATTGGACCCCAAATATCCTTCCCAAAGGCTTGCATTCATGCTGGAAGATACAAATACCTCAGTACTGATAACCCAATCACGCTTACTGGACAGACTTCCGGCAGGCAACAGAAGAGTGGTATGTACCGATTACTGCATGGAGGAAATCCAATGCAAAAGTGGCAAAAATCCGGGAAGCAAAGCAACTGCCGATAACCTTGCTTACATCATATATACCTCAGGCTCAACGGGCAATCCTAAAGGCGTAGAAGTATGTCACCGACCGGTAATTAATCTTATTGAATGGGTAAACCGTACCTTCAAGGTCAACCCGAACGATAGGCTTTTGTTTGTCACTTCTTTGTGCTTTGACTTATCGGTTTATGATATTTTCGGGATACTGGCTGCAGGGGGCTCCATTGAGATACCTGACGAAACGGCAGTCAGGGACCCGCAGGAACTAATCCGTATTATGTGCAGCAAGCCAATCACTTTCTGGGATTCGGCTCCGGCTACCTTACAGCAGATTGTACCGTTTTTGTCATCGGTCAGGCCGGAATGGGAAGTGAATAACCTTAGATTAGTATTCCTGAGCGGTGATTGGATTCCGGTCCAGCTTCCCGATTTGATAAGAAATGTTTTCCCGAAGGCTGAAGTAATAAGCCTTGGAGGAGCAACTGAAGCTGTGGTCTGGTCCAACTATTACCGCATTGGTCAGGTGGATCCGGGCTGGACGAGTATTCCCTACGGAAAGCCAATACAAAATGCAAGATACTACATTCTTGACCAATATCTAAATCCATGTCCGATAGGGGTTGCGGGAAAACTTTTTATTGGTGGAGAATGTTTGTCACGCGGTTATGCAAATCGGCCGGAGCTTACGGCTGAAAGGTTTGTAGATGATCCTTTCAATGATAAGCCCAACAACCGTATGTACGATACCGGGGACAGGGCGAGGTTCCTGCCTGATGGCAATATTATATTCATGGGGCGCTGTGATAATCAGGTGAAAATCCGAGGCTTCAGAATTGAGTTGGGAGAAATCGAAACTGTACTTGGACAACATCCAGGAATAATGGAAAGCATAGTTATCATTCGTGAGGATGAACCGGGAGATAAACGACTGGCAGCTTATATGGTATTAAAAGGTGGAGAAATACCGACAACAGGAGAATTGCGTACGTTTTTAGGTGAGCGGCTGCCTGAATATATGGTTCCGTCAGTTTTTGTGCCGCTGGAAGCCATTCCACTTACCCCTAATGGAAAAATTGACAGGAAGGCGCTTTCTCAATTCCGTGAGAGCACACCTGATCCAAATAATGAGTTCATAGGACCCAGAACACCAACAGAAAAGCTGTTATCCGAATTATGGGCCGAGGTATTGGGCATTGACGAAATCGGAATAAATGAGAGCTTTTTCGAATTAGGGGGACATTCTCTTCTTGTACCTCAAGTGATAAATAAGATACGAGAAGTATTTCATGTTGAACTGCCTATACGGGACTTGTTTGAAACACCCACCATTGAGCGTCTTGCACTGGTTATATTACAGGAGCAGGCGAAGATGGTAGATACAGATGACTTGTTAAAAATGCTGGGTGAGGTGGAGAGTATATAGTTCAGATAATTATGCAATTTTCTCAGTGAACATTTGTGAGGTGTGATGAATGAATGATATAAACCAACGAATTGCTGCACTATCACCGGAAAAACGCGAGCTTCTTTTAAAAAAGCTAGGCAAGCAACTGGAGGACAAATCCGTTGAAAGGCCTATTCTGCCTCAAATTACCGAGGATAGGGAAAACAGGCATCTACCCTTTCCCCTTACCGATATTCAGCAAACTTATTGGATAGGTCAAAGCGGGCTGTATGACCTGAATACTTCGGGTGGAAATATATACATGAAGGTGGAAATTTCCAGAGTAACAAGCCTGACAAAGATGATGTTTCAAAGAATTCTGAATAAAGCATTTAAGCGTCTGATTGAGCGCCATGAAATGCTTCGTGCGGTCATTCTTCCGTCAGGAGAGCAAAAGATACTGCAAAATGTACCCGAGTATAAAATAAAGGTAATTGACCTGCGGAGAGAAGACAAGGAGAAGGTACAGGACGGGCTAAGTCAGGTACAGAAGCAGATGGCTTCTGAAAAAGTAGCAATCGGAAAGTGGCCTCTCTTTGATGTTTTAGCGGCTTTTATCCCCGATAAAAGAGTCATTCTGCATTTCAGGATTAGTTCATTAATAGTCGACGGAACAAGCCAGTTTATAATCTGGAGAGATTTAATCCGTTTGGTGCAAGACCCAGATATCGTTTTGGAGCCTGTCGAATGCAGCTATCGCGATTATGCTCTGATAATGAAAGACTTTACATCGAATCCTCTATATCAAAAATCCCACAGCTTTTGGAACGAGCGTTTGCCCCAATTATTGCCGGGGCCTCAGCTGCCTTTCAATACAAATATTTCTCCGTCAACACCGACAGAGATTATATTAAAGCAAGTAAAACTGTTGGAAAGGGAACTGTGGGGAAAAGTTTCAAAGAAGGCCGGTGCGGAAGGCATAAGTGCCTCGAATTTTATACTTGCGGCTTTTACCGATGTATTAGCCTACTGGAGCCGGAAGCTGCGTTTCAGTATAAATCTTATAGTGGCGCAGCGTCCTCCTATACATCCTCAAATTGATAAGGTTGTAGGGAATTTTAATACATCCTTTATTCTGGATGTGGATGTCATGTCGGGCAATTTTACAGAAAGGGCACGGGCTCTCCAGCAGCAGGTTGTGAATGCCATGGATTATCCTTACTATCCGGGATGCCGTGTATTGAGGGATTTAAATTCTAGGTACGGATATACTTCCAAAGTATTTACCCCTGTCTTTTTCAACAGCGTGATTGACTATACAATTTCCCATGATACTGTGCATGGGGAAAATAAATCCGGAAGCGAAGGGGGCATAATAAGGAAATTTATCATGCCTGATCCTGTAATAGAAGGAATCGAGGCAACACTTTTCGCACCGCAAATGCTTTTATTCCCTACATTCAGGATTGACAGCGACGGCAGTCTTTCGGGAAAGTGGCAAATCGCAGAGAATATTTTCCCTGACGGAATGATAGATGAAATGATAAATGCCTTTAAAAGCCACTTATTCCGGCTTGCCATAGAAAAAAAAAGCTGGGAAGAATTATGGAAGGAAGCTGAAATAAATTGGATGCCGCTGCGGCAGAGCACTGAATGCATCAAATTCTTTGAAAATACCCATTCAACTTCTGATGAAATGGTAAATACGTTGTTTGAAAAGCAGGTCATAGAATGCCATGAAGAAATTGCGGTAATAGCTTCTGACCGGACTCTGACCTACCGTGAACTGAATAATTTATCTGAAGGCATTGCGGGCAGACTCAGGCAGTCAGGTGTTTTACTGGGAACCCATGTCGCCGTAGTGATGAAGATGGGCTGGGAATTGGCGGCTGCTGCCATGGGAATTATAAAGGCAAATGCGGTGCTTCTTTTCCTATCTCCTGAAATTTCTGATGAGGTCCTTTGTCAAACACTGCAATTCTATAATATTGGTGTAGTTCTGACGCAGGCATCCATTGAGGGGAGTCGCAGATGGCCTGATGGAGTACAAAGGTATCTTGTAGACGATGAAAAGCCCTCCAGACATTCGCAAAGGTATAATACCGAGAGTCAAGAGTGCAGGGCTCCGGCATGTATTATAAACGAATTTCTCGCCTCGCAGAAACCAGGGAGTCTCAGACCCTGCGGTGTCGTATTAAATCATCAGGCACTGGTTAATTCAATATTAAGCATGAATGAAAGCTATGGAGTTGGTCGGGAAGATAAGCTGCTCTCACTTTCACAGCCGGGCTCCGATTTGATGCTCTATGATATTTTCGGACCGCTTCTGTCCGGGGCGGCAATTGTGTTTGGTGATGATGGGTCAAGAATGGAAAATGAGTACTGGGCGGAGCTGGCGGTAAAAGAAGGTGTCACAGTAATTAATTCAACACCGGGCCTGCTCGAACCACTGGTATCTAGCTTTGAAAAGAAGCACTTTGACAAGAGAAGTGTTAAAATCCGACTGGTACTGATAAACCGGGAACGGATCCCGGTGAAGCTTGCCCACAGGGCGGCAAAAGTGTTTGACAGCGCCCTGACAGTCAGTGTGTGGGGCTGTAAGGAGGCTACCATATTCTCATTGCATAATCCTGTGGACTTAACCCAATATTCCGGTAAAAGCAACATATGCCAAAACCTTGTATTCCAGTACCCGTTTAAGCATCAAAAACTTTATATATTGAATGATGCCCTGAAGCTTTGCCCGTTTTGGGTACAGGGAGAGGTATATATTGGCGGGTCTGCCCTTGCGGAGGGATATTGGCAAGATAAGGGTATGGAAAAAGCAAGTTTTATCATACATCCGGTCACCGAGGAACGTTTATATAAAACCGGAGTGACAGGCCGCTATATTCCTGGAGGGATGATTGAATTGATGGGAAAGGAACCGGATAAAGCAGAGGCTGCTTTGGGATATCCGGTAGTTTTAGAGCATGTTGAGGCTGCTTTGGAAATGCACCCCGGCGTCAAAAATGCTATTGTTTTACCTAAAAAAGATCGAATGGGGCACAAATCCCTGGCGGCATACATTATCAAAGACAGTGTAATCAAACCGACATCAGACGAATTAAAGCACTTTTTATCCTTCGAAATTCCTGGCTATCCCTATTATATGATACCTTCCGAATTCATAACTATCGAAAAACTTCAGCTTACAAATGAAGGGACATTTGACCGCAGTGTTTTAGGTATCCCGGAGGCAAGCACTTTTGAAAGGGTGAGTCGATTTGAGGAGCCGAGGAATCAACTCCAAAAACAGATTGTTGAAATATGGGAGGACATATTGAACAAAAAAACCATAGGAATCAGGGACAACTTTTTTGAGATTGGGGGTGATTCGTTGGCATTAACAAAGTTGAATTACCGTTTAATGGAGGCCTTCGGGAGGCAGGTGCCCCCGTCTGTATTATTTTCTGAGGGGACGGTGGAGTATATTGCAGCAGCCCTGGAAAAGCAAGCGAAAGATAATGAGTTTACGTAGACGGCAGACTGATTAAATTATGCAGAATGTAGCGCAATGAAAACAAACTTACTGTAAAGAGGGAATTTGAATGAATATGATGACCGACTGCCTTTTCATTGGACACAATGAAATGGATTTTACGCAATACTCCAATGTAGTATATGATTTGGGAAAAGATTCTCCTGCGTACCGCGATTTGAGATTGAATTTCATCTGGCATGAGCAAAAGCGCCACACAGTGACAGATATTTTCAATCGGTACTCGAATGAATCAATGCAGTTTAAAATTGGTGATGTTCTAAGCACCGCCATATCGTATCTTGGAACCTACCTTCATCGCCGGGGGCTAACCTTTGACTATATAAATGATTTTCAAGCGGAGAAGGAGGAGTTGAAGAATAAGCTGTTGGCTGGAAATATACGCACCATAGGAATTACGACCACACTTTATACCGTCCCCACACCCATTCTGGAGATATGCAGGTTTATCCGGCAGTATAACAAAGAGGCTAGGATAATAATCGGAGGGCCTTTTGTACTTAACCTTCATTTTATATCTCAGGATGTGAAACCCCTGCATAATTTGCTTAGAAGTTCAAAGGCAGATGCATTGCTGACCAATCCACAGGGAGAGGCAGCTTTGGTCAGAGTCATACAAGCCTTTAAAAATTATGAATCCTTAGATGGAATACCAAACGTAACCTACTGGAAAAATGGTGTGCCTGCTACCAATAAATTTGAGCCTGAAGACAATAAGCTGGATGAAAATACAGTAGATTGGGGATTGTTCGGTGACAGAATAGGAAAATTTGCCGGAGTCAGGACATGTATTTCCTGTGCTTTCGACTGTTATTTCTGCGGCTTCAACCAAAGAGCCGGAAGACTGAGGACTGCCAGTCTGGAAGCGATTGAAAGAGAACTGGATACCCTGGAGAGTATTGGAACGGTTAAAACTGTAAATTTTGTTGATGGTACCTTTAATTACCCCCATGATCATTTTAAGGATTTTCTTAAAATGATGACTAGAAAAAAATACTCATTTAAATGGAACAGCTATTTACGCTGCCAGTTTATGGACGAAGAAACAGTGAAAATGATGGAAGAGAGTGGCTGTGAAGGAGTATATCTGGGGATTGAATCGGCAAACCAGAAGGTCTTGAACAATATGCGGAAGGGTGTCTCTCTGGACCAGTACAAAAAAGGAGTATCACTATTGAAAAAGACCGGAATCATTGTTCACGCCAATTTCATTTTGGGCTATGTGGGGGAAACAAAGGAAACCATGAAGGATACTGTAAATTTCATAAACGATTATGCACCGGATTTTTACCGTATGCAAATGTGGTATCTGGATGCTGGCACACCAATTTATAAGGACAGGGAAAAATACAATATCAAAGGCTCTAACTTCATGTGGTCCCATGATACCATGACCTCATCCGAGGTCTGTGACTACCTGGATGATATCATTCTTAACCAAATCAAATCTTCAATATGGCTTCCCGTACATAATTTTAATTTCCATAACCTATTCAGATTAATACATATGGGCATGGATGTAGAAGATGTAAAAGGATTCTTAAGAGCCTTCAATGAAGGAATAAAAGAAGGGATTAAATATCCCGGAAGTACCGGCATAAGCAGCGAAATAATAGAAGAAATGAAGAAACATATTACAAAAATAAATAGGTAGGTAAAAACACTGCCTGATTAATTCTCAAGGAGGATACAAAATGAAAATACACATTGTAACGCCGAAGGTAAATATTCGCACATCGGAATACAAATTTGCTCCGCCCATGCCATTGAAAATTATTGCAAGTCTTATACCTCCCCAGCACGAAGTAAAAATAATTGATGAAAGTATCCGAAATGAAGTGATTAATTATGACGAACCTGTAGATCTGGTATTTATTACGAGTTATACCTTCAATGTATTAGGCGGGTATAATATTGCGGACAACTACCGGAAAAGAGGAGCAAAAGTTGTAATGGGAGGTTTGCATGTCCGATTTATGGTAGATGAAGCTTTGCAGCATGCAGATGCTGTTGCTGTTGGGGAAGCTGAAAATACAGTGCCGGAAATACTAAGGGACTTTGAAAACGGAACTTTAAAACAGAGGTATGTCCCGACAGAAAAGTGTGATTTAACAAAAATACCTGTAATAACAGAAAAAGAACGCTCACTTTTGAAGCTGGACCAGTACACCATTCCCAATACATTTCAAGCCAGCCGAGGCTGCCCCTATTCCTGTGAGTTCTGTGCTGTGACCGCTGCCTATGGTGCGAGTTACAGGTTCCGCAAGCTTGAAGATGTGGTAAAGGAAGTTAGCATATCCCTAAAGAATGCAACAGGGGTACAAAGAATACTGTTTTTTGTTGATGACCATATTACTGCAAGGAAATCATACTTTCTGAAGCTTTTCAAAGAAATGAAAAAGCTTGGACATTTTATGTGGTCTTGTCAGATGACACTTAAGAATGCGGCAGATGATGAGATTCTGCAGATATTATCCGAAACCAACTGTACAAATGTATTTATCGGATTTGAATCTCTCTCGGAAAACTTGTTGAAAGGCATGGGAAAGGGTCACAACAAGGTAGAAGAATACGAAGCGATAATAAAAAAGGTCCACTCTTATGGGATACCAATAAACGGTTCTTTTGTATTCGGATTGGATGGAGACGATGAAGGAGTATTTGAAAGAACTTTTGACTTTGCGCAGAAAACCGGTATAGATATGGGGACATTTAATGCAATGACTCCATTCCCCGGAACAAAATTACGCGAACGCCTGGAAAGGGACGGGAGAATTTTATCTAACGACTGGTCAAAATATGACTGTTCAAATGTAGTTTACGAACCCATAGGCATGTCGCCGAAGACAATAGAAGACGGAATTCATTGGCTTTGGACTGAATATTATTCAAAAGAAAACATGGAAAAAAGACAGAAGGTATCACCAAAAACCATGGGAATTTTAAATAAACACTTTTATAACTATTGATGATAAAACCTAGATGTGGTTAAAGGAGGGAGATAATAAAATGGAATGTCGTGTTGGCTGCGGCGCCTGCTGTATCGTAATATCCATCAGCAGTCCGATACCCGGAATGCCGGATGGAAAGCCGGCAGGGGTTAGATGCATTCACTTAACGCACGATAACAAGTGTATGCTGTTTGGCAAACCGGAACGTCCGCCTGTATGTAATGCTTTAAGGCCGTCGAAGGAAATGTGCGGGGATGACTTTGAGTATGCAGCCCGTTACTTAAGCTATATGGAAGAGGCAACAAAACCATGAAGACTTTCTGTATAGAAGCTAGTAACTATATAGAAACATCAGCAGCAATTAATACTAATTTGCATTAAATATAGTAATATTCCACAAATCAAATAGCTGTGTTAAGTGCTTTTTGAGAGGCGGTTAATATAACTTTTAATACAAATTAGTATAGGATAATTATACAGAATATCCTTGAGGGGGGATGAAATGAATTCAGTAACAGATTGTATATTAATCGGGCATAATGAAATGGACTTCAATACATATGCTGACGCTGTGTATGCTTTAGGGAAGGATTCTCCTGCATACAGAGACCTGAGGTTAAATTTCATATGGCATAAAGGCGAAAGACATACCGTGACAGATATTCTAAACAAGTATTCGGATTCCTTTCAATTTCACATGGGAGATGTCTTTAGCACAACTATAGCATATTTGGCCACCTATCTTCACCGCCGGGGCTTTTCCTATGACTATATTAATGACTTCAAGTATGAAAAAGAAGTATTGAAGGAAAAATTACTGAGCGGAAATGTCATGGCTGTAGGAATTACAACCACATTGTATACCAGTTCAGGACCAATAAATGAAATTTGCAGGTTTATACGGCAGTATAGCAAGGATGTCAAAATTATCATCGGAGGGCCGTACGTACTAAATCTCTTTTTTGCATCACAAGACCAAAAGACTCTTCAAACCTTCCTGAAAACAACCAAGGCCGATGTATTAATCAACAGTTCCCAGGGGGAAGCTGCCCTGTGCAATGTTTTAAGTGCATTCAAATCCGGGACATCAATGGACCAAATTCCGAATATTGCCTACTGGAAGGATGGTACGGCAAGGGTTAATTTCACCGAGCATGAGAATAACAAACTTGATGAAAATACTATTGACTGGAATCTTTTCAAGGAAAAGGTCGGTAAATTTGTAGGCGTCAGGACCTGCCTGTCCTGTACATTCAATTGCTATTTCTGCGGATTCAATCAAAGAGCGGGAAAGCATCAGATGACTTCTTTGGAACAAGTCGAAAAAGAGCTGGATATATTGGAAAGCATAGGTACTGTTAAAAGTATTAATTTTATTGATGATACTTTTAATTATCCTCCAGACCGGTTTAAAGAGCTTTTAAGGATGATAATAAGGAAGAATTATTCTTTTAAATGGAACAGCTATTTCCGCTGCCAGTTTGCTGATGAAGAAATGGTAAAGTTAATGGAAGAAAGCGGATGTGAGGGTGTATACCTGGGCATTGAATCTGCTAACCAAAAAGTATTAAACAATATGCGAAAAGGGGTTACAGTAGAGCAATACCGCAAAGGTATCAGCTTATTAAAGAAATCCCATATATTGATTCACACCAACTTTATTGTAGGTTTTGTGGGAGAAACCAAAGAAACCTTGCGGGATACCGTTAACTTTATAAAAGAGTTCCAGCCCGACTTTTATAGGATGCAGCCATGGTATTTTGACCGGGTAACGCCTATATGGAAGAACAGGGAACTTTTCAATATCAAAGGTTCCAATTTTGTGTGGAGTCATGATACCATGTCGTGTGGCGAAGCATGCGGATTAATAGAAGAAGTACTTATAGAAGGTATTAAGGAATCGGTTTGGGTTCCGGTACACAATTTCAATCTGCACAATCTCTACAGGCTGATTCATATGGGAATGAGTGTGGACCAGGTAAAAGGATTTTTAAGGGGATTTACAGCCGGAATAAAAGAAGGTATACAAAACCCTGAAAAAACTGAGGTGAGTGAAGAAGTTATCTCACATATAAAAAAATGGAGTTCTAAAGAAAGAATTCTTATAAAAGGTGGGAATACACATGAATAATAAAACAGTGGGGGTCATTGGAGCAGGTACTATCGGGAGCGGAGTTGCCCAGGATTTGGCCCAAAACGGGATTAAGACAATCGTTGTTGATGTTTCCCAGGCTGCACTGGATACTGCCCGGAATAAAATAAGGCAAAACATACGGTTGTACAAACTGTACAACAAGACAAAACCTATAGGTAATGCGGATGAAATAATGGAATTACTAACCTTTACTACCGATTATAAAGAACTTGAAGAAGCTTCATTTGTAATAGAGAATATAACTGAAAATTGGGAAGCCAAGAAGGAAGTATACAAAAGGATTGATGAGATATGTCCCGAGAATACAATGTTTGCAGTTAATTCATCCTGTATATCGATTACCAGAGTAGGTTCTGTAACTAAGCGTCCTTCTCAGATTTTAGGCATGCATTTTATGAATCCCGTTCCAATCAAACCTGTAGTAGAGGTTATTAGGGGATTTCATACATCCGCAGAGACCATTAAAGCAGCAGAGGAATTACTAAAGCATATGCAAAAGGAAGCAATTATAATAAATGACATGCCGGGTTTTGTTTCAAACCGGCTTATGACGTTTATGATTAACGAAGCTGCTTTTCTCGTTCAGGAACAGGTTGCGGCGGTTGAGGATATCGACCGACTTATAAAGACTTCCTACGGTCATAAAATGGGGCCTCTGGAAACCGCGGACCTGATTGGTGTAGATACAATTCTTTATTCTATGGAAGTGCTCTATGAAAGCTTTAATGACAGTAAATTCAGGCCGTGCCCCTTGTTGAAAAAGATGGTAGATGCAGGACAGTTGGGGCGTAAGAGCGGGAAGGGTTTTTATACATATTCAAAGGAATTGATATATTAATTAGGAGGGTTAAAAGATGGAAGATAATAAACAAAAAATTCAGGCGTTCATTTATGAAATTTTAAATAATATGGTAGTTAGCGACGATCAGGATATTTTTGAATTGGGAGTTGTAAATTCTTTATTTGCGATGCAGATAGTACTTTTTGTGGAGAAAGAGTTTGGAATTTGTTTTCAGGATAATGATCTTGACTTGGAAAACTTCAACTCCATAAATAATATTAATAACTTTATCGGGAAGAAGAAAAATATTATTGCATGTTAGGAGGAAGAAAATGAAAACTGAAATAATAATGTTTCGAAAACCAATTCCACAAATATACACCGAGGAGCTTTACAGGCGCATATATTTCATAGCTTCGGAGATTCTGGATTTCACACTTTCATTTAAGGACGAGAATATTCAGGCTATAGAAGTTAAAATAACCGATGATGCGGATGTTGAGAGGCTGGCTCAGAAAATAAACCTTACAATTGAAGCAGAGATAACCACCCAAAAAATTCTACCGCCTAAAATCGTTTGGCAGTCAAGCGACAAAAGCGGATTTGAAAAAGATGTTTTTGACCGGCTGGTTGAAAAAGGCCTAGTCTTTGAAATGGGAGAAGGTCAGCTCTGCTTTGGTGAACCTTTTATCAGACTTATGGATGCTTTGGATGATAAAATCAAGGATATTGCTATTTCTAAGATGGGGGGATATGAATACAGATATCCTACCTTGATTCCTACCAGAGCTCTGGAAGACTGCGGCTATTTTAACTCATTTCCACATATGCTTATGATGGTAACCCGTCTGCACAGCGATGTAGAAACTTATGAAGCCTTCGCCAGAGAATACGGAAATAAAAAGGGAATAGACTCGTATGTTCTTAATTATTGCAATAACACCGACTACTGCCTGCCTCCGACAATGTGCTATCACACATATCATCACATGAGAAATACCGAATCCAATGAAAATAGGGTTGTTACTTCAAAGGGGAAATCCTTTAGATTTGAGTCGAAGTATTTCCGTACATTAGAACGACTGTGGGATTTTACAATACGTGAAATAGTTTTCATGGGATCTAAAGACTTTGTGTTGGAGTGTCGTCAAAAATTCATGGAAGCTTCATTTGCATTAATTGAGAGCCTTGATTTAAAAGGCCATTGCGAGGTTGCCAGTGACCCTTTCTTTTGCAGTCCTGACACTGCTTCCAAGATATTTAACCAGAAAATGCAGAAATTAAAATATGAATTGAGGTTGAATATTGAAGAAGACAAGACTATTGCAGCAGCATCCTTTAATTTTCATGACCAATTTTTTGGACAAAGGTTTAATATCAAAAAGTCCGATTCCAATTGGATAAGTACAGGATGTGTTGGGTTTGGAATTGAAAGGCTTGCGTACGTATTTGCGTGCAAGCATGGACTTGATGAGGATAAGTGGGTTAAAATATTGGATGGAGTTAAGACTCTGTGAATATAGAGAATAGGTCGGTGTTTTGTAGTGGGATGAGAAAATTTTATAACAATTTATCTTAATTGAATATTGAGTTTTTGACAAGAAAAGAGAAAAATTCTTCGATTTCAGAAACTTGAAGATGTGCGATATTCACTGTGTGGAAGACTCGGCAACATATGTTATTTGTAAAGGACTAAAATACAGAAATGAAGATTTATTTTATGCTAAAATAATTATGGTTAACTTAATGTTGTTTTCAAACCCCAAGGTACATCAAAAATATAACACTCCTGTATACATTACAATAAAAAAGGAATGCTTTCCGAACCGTATGCATGTCTATCTGAATAGAATTAAGTTAATACTTTTGAGCTTGTAAGTATATTTAGCCCTATGCGCGTCTATATCCAGCCGCCGGCGATTCCGGCGGCTGGTGATTTTATTAGTAGTTTTGACTTACTACTAGTACAGATTTTCATAAATTCGTTCCTAAAAGGCAAAACTTACCATTTTGCTAAAACCCATGGGAACTGCTCTGTAAGCTCTGTATATATAACAATATGACTTCCTCTTGCGGCAGTTTTCAAATGATTGTATCCTTTTGATCTCAGTTCGTTCTCTACAGTGTCACAAGTCCATTTCAAAGGGTTTTCAGACATTTAAGCAACCTCCTTTTCTACACTCTGCATTGGATAACCTTTAAACGTCCAATTAAAAGCGTGTCCTTCTTTATCATTCCAGAGTTTGATAAATTTCATTACCATTTCTCTCAATTATTCTTTTGATTTAAAGCTTGAGAGTTTTAGGCACCTTCTATGCAGTATCGAAAAGAATATTTCTATCTGATTAACCCATGATGCATGCTTTGGGGTATAATGAAACTCAAATTTGTCCCCGTGTTTTTTGTTAAACTGGGTCCACCGTTCATTTGCCCCATCTTTATGAATGTTGAGATTATCCCAGATAACATGTATTTTTTTATCGCCAGCATATGCCTGGACTACTTGTTCCATCAGTGCGAGCAAATCTTCTGCGGTTCTTTTTTCTCCACACTGTGCGATGACATTACCGGTCTTGATGTCAAATGCTGCAATTAGATACTGTGTGCCATGGCGAATATATTCACTTTCATACTTACCCGCAATACCGGGTTTTGGCAGGACGGTCTCCGCAATTCTTTCAGTAGCTTGCATCCCTGTCTTTTAGTCTACGCAGATAACCGTCTCATCACGAGGGGTATTTACATATAGCTCAATGATCTCATTAACCCTCTCTGTAAATTCAGGGTCTTTGCTATGAAGCCACATTCTGAGCTTGTGAGGCTTTAAATCATTCATTTCCAGAGTCCTTCTTACGCTGGATTCGCTTATGGAAAGACCTTCAATATTTTCATTTGCTGCTTCCGTTAAGATTTTATCGGTCCAGTAGTTATGCGTATCGTGGCCATAATTGCTAGGACTATCACATGCGATCGCTATAATTTCACACCTTTGTAAGGCAGTAAAGGTCGTTGGCGCCCCTGGGCGAGGGCTATCTTAAGTCCTTTAATGCCTTTAGCATGGAACCTGTCTCTCCATTTTCGAACAGTCTTGGCAGTTACGCTAAGTTTCTCTGCTACTTCGTTTTCATCATTTCCTTCCCAAAGCAGAAGAATTATTCTTGCCCTTAGCACTTCCCGTTGTTCCGACTTTTTTGCCCTCACTATTTTTATCAACTTTTCTCTTTGATCTCGATTTACCCTTATTTTATCAATCAGCTTTCTCATGTATACTATAGTAACTTGATTTACATAAAAACTCACTGGTTATGATATCCTGTATTATTCACTGGTTCGTATATATCCATTATTGCCCTATTAGGTACGGATTTCCGGCATCCTGTACTAGGCTACTTGAGAGGATTCTTGACAAAGACAACATGAATAGAGCATATAAGAGGGTCAAGGCAAATAAGGGCAAACCTGGAATTGATGGAATGACGGTGGATGAACTTCGACCGTTTCTTGAAAAGAATGGGGACCGAATCAAGAAAGCCATAATGGAGGGGACTTACATCCCTAAGCCCGTCAGAAGGGTAGAAATACCAAAACCTGACGGTGGAATAAGGCTGCTGGGAATACCGACAGTGCTTGACAGAGTAATACAGCAAGCCATTGCACAAGCTCTGACTCCAATTTATGAGAGAGAATTTTCAGAATTCAGCTATGGATTCAGACCCAAAAGGAATGCACACCAAGCCATAAGGAAGTGCAAGGAATATATAGAGGCAGGCTACACATGGGCTGTGGATATTGACCTTGCGAAGTACTTCGACACGGTAAACCATGACAAACTGATGAGGCTTCTATCGCAAACGATAAAAGATAGTCGGGTATTATCCCTTATAAGGAAGTACTTGCAGTCGGGAGTGATGATAAACGGTGTGGTTATCAATACTGAGGAGGGAACACCACAAGGCGGAAATATTTCGCCCCTTCTCAGCAACATTATGCTGAATGAACTGGACAGGGAACTCACTAAAAGAGGGTTAAGATTCTGTCGCTACGCTGATGATGCGAATATCTACGTCAAAAGCAAGAAGGCAGCAGACCGCGTAATGGCAAGTATTACGAGATTTATTGAAGAAGAGCTGAAACTTAGAGTTAATAAAGACAAAAGTGCTGTTGATAGACCGTGGAAGCTGAAATTTCTTGGGTTCTCGTTTTACTACAAAAAGGGTGGAATCGGGATACGAGTACACCCAAAGCCTGTAAATAAATTCAAGATGAAATTGAAGGAAGCTACAGGAAGAAGCAGGGTAAAGAGTCTGCAAGAGTGGACTCTAAAGCTTAACCAGATAATCACGGGATGGGTGAACTACTTCAGGATTGCAGACATGGCTGGACTTGCAAAGAAACTGGATGAATGGCTAAGGAGAAGGATACGTATGTGCTTCTGGAAACGCTGGAAGAAAATCAAAACCAAACATGACAACCTTGTCAAACTTGGGATTGACAACTATAAAGCGTGGGAATTTGCAAATACAAGAAAAGGCTACTGGAGAGTATCCAATAGCCCAATCCTTGCAGCGAGCCTCACCAACGAAAAACTCAGGAAACAAGGATTTCCGACAGTGACTGAAAGGTATACAAAAGTACATTAAATTCTACTTGAATACAGGATAAAAATTCAGTTAAAGCTTAAATTTCCAAATTATTACACCATAAATTCTCGAATTATTATATAATATAACCGTAAAATCCGGTAAAATCAACGCTTTTAGAAAGAAATTGCCCATTCATGTTGACACTCCTAGTTGTTCATGCTAATATAAACTCATACTTTAGATTTGCCTAAACAGAGGTGAAATTATATGTACATTAAGCGTAAAGTTGAGGATACCATTTTGAATATAAGCAGTACCTTCCCTGTCCTCATGCTTACCGGCCCAAGGCAGTCGGGCAAAACAACGCTATTGAACAAACTGAGTGAAGCTGACAGGAAATACGTCACCTTAGATGATCCTGCTGACAGATTATTTGCGAGAAATGAGCCTACAGCTTTTTTAGAGCGGTATAGTCCTCCTGTCATTATAGACGAAATTCAGTATGCACCGGAATTATTTCCATATATTAAAATGCATGTTGACCGTCATAAAAATTCCGGTGACTTTTGGCTTACAGGCTCGCAGATGTTCCACATGATGAAAAATGTCTCGGAGAGTTTGGCTGGAAGGGCAGGAATCATCAATTTGTTTGGGCTTTCAAATAATGAGATTTCCGGAACCTTATTTGAGCAGTACACGACTGAAAAGGATGAACTATTAAAGCGCATTCATACCGCAAAGCCCATGACCCTGCCTGATGTCTTTGAGCGAATATTCAAAGGCGGTATGCCCAGGATTTATGAGCAGCCGAATGTAAATCAAGAGGAATACTATTCCTCCTATGTTCAGACGTATCTAAGCAGAGATATCAGAGAATTGACACAGGTTGCGGATGAATTAACTTTTTATCGGTTTCTGTGTATTGCCGCCGCACGTACAGGCTCAATGGTAAACTATGATGCGCTTGCAAAGGAAGCTGAAATATCAGCACCTACGGCAAAGCAATGGCTATCTGTTTTAGTCTCCTCCGGAATTGTAATTCTGATTGAGCCGTACCATAATAATGCATTAAAACGCGTGGTGAAATCACCCAGAATGTACTTTTTAGATACAGGACTGGCAGCTCATTTGACCAAGTGGAGCAGTTCAGCTGTTTTAGAATCAGGCGCTATGGCCGGTGAATTTTTTGAAACCTATGTTGTTTCCGAAATCTATAAGAGTTTTGTCAATGTTGGGAAAAAGCCTCCGTTATACTATTACAGAGACAGTAATACAAAGGAGATTGACCTAATCATATGGCAGAATGGTACGCTGTATCCCATAGAGATTAAAAAAAGCTCAAACCCGGTAGGGGCAACAAAAAACTTCGGCGTATTGAACCCGGTAACGGATGAAACCAATTTTGACGAGCTTTCAAAGCATCTTAAAATGAAAATTGGAACAGGTAATGTCATATGCCTTGCCAATAACCTGCGTCCGATTGACAGTAAAAATTGGACCGTTCCTGTTTGGTTGATATGACGGGATTTGGTTGCGAAAAAAACTTTTTAGAAGAAAAACTTGTAATAGCATATGCTTGGAGTGGATTGGAGGGGCTAAAATGAAGCTCGAAGATGATAACATTATATTGAGAGAATGGGAAGAAACCGATGTTGAAAGGCTTGCTGAAATTGCAAACAATAAGAAGATTTATGATAATTTGAGGGATGCTTTTCCTCATCCTTATTCAATAGATGATGCCAGGCAATATATAACGCTGCAGCTCAATGGGGATAATAAGCTATCAAAGGTATTTGCAATTTTGGTTGATGGAAAAGTTGCAGGGAGTATTGGTGCATTTTTAAAGGAAGATGTTTATAGAAAAAATGCTGAAATCGGATATTATCTGGCTGAAGAATATTGGGGAATAGGCATTATGACAAAAGCAATAAAAATTCTTATAGAATATGTGTTTGAAACCTTTGATATTACTAGGATATATGCAGAACCATTTGCTAGGAATGTTGCTTCAAGACGTAGTCTCGAAAAGGTCGGTTTCAGGCTGGAAGCGGAATTGAAATGTAATGCTGTTAAAAACGGTATAATAGAAGACAGTTGTATCTATGCAATTTTAAAGTGCGAATTTATTAAATGTGGGAGCATAATGAATGAGAAGAAAGGATAAGGAAATTACCGATAAACAATTAATCAATGATATTCTGAACAAGTCTGAGGTCATCAGACTTGCCATGGTTGATGATGGGAGCCCGTACTTGGTTGCCATGAATTATGCATACGTTGATAGCTGCCTTTATATGCATTCTGCTAAGGAAGGCAGGAAGATTGACATATTAAGTAAAAACAATAAGGTGGCATTCCAGACAGACACAGGTGTGGAACCGGTTATGAAGGAAGAAGCCTGCAGCTGCAGCATCAGGTATCTGAGTGTTTTTGGGACAGGAAAGGCAATTTTAATAGATGAAAAAAAAGAGAAGGTAAAAGCTTTAGATGCGATAATGACAAAGCATACAGGGGGAGTTGAGTTTGAATACCCCGATAAGGTACTTGGAAAAACGATGATTATTAAGGTGGAAATTGAGTCGTTGACAGGTAAAAAGTCGGGGTATTGAGGAGAGTGCCGTATGGAATTGATTTTTGCAGTACAGTAAAATTAAGAATTACCTCGATGGTTTAAGAGAAGGACAGAGGGTATATATCGCGCTTATGGCATCTATGGGGAAGAAAACTTCTATAAAAAGTTTGGTTTTGTTGACGTACCAAATGATTCACTGGGCGCAGGCATGACACTTTGGTTGTCAAAATAGTAATGGTTGGGTGGAATAATAAATGACGAAAAGGCTTGAACAAATGAACCTACACGAGCTTGGTAAGCTTTTCCCTATTATCATAGCTGAGCATAATCCAGCTTGGAAAAAGCTTTATGAGAGCGAGAGAACAGAAATTGAAAATGTTGTTGGCAAAGAAAATATTACAAGAATAAGCCACTACGGAAGTACTGCTGTGCCTGGATTGGCAGCAAAACCAACAATTGATATTTTGCTGGAGATTGCTTACGAAGCTGATATTAACAATCTTATATCAAAAGTTAAAGGTATGGGCTATCTCTATACGCCACAGCCTAATAATCCAGCTCCTCATATGATGTTTATGAAGGGGTACACCCCTGATGGCTTTGAAGGACAGGCATTTCACCTTCATGTCCGATACAGTGGGGATTGGGATGAGCTATATTTCAGGGATTACCTTCTCTTGAATCCTGAGGCTGCAAAAGAATACGAAATTGTAAAACGTAAACTGAAGGATATATTTGAAAATGACAGGGAAGCTTATACTCAAGGTAAGACAGAATTTATTAGAATTATAACACAGCAAGCAAGAGAAAAGCTTGGGCAAAAATATTGACTGGTTAATACAAGCGTCTTCTACAGGTATACATGCTTCTATGGTTAGAGTAGAAATTATTCTGGAGGATATTATTTTACATGCTCCGTTATCCGATATGCAAAGCCTAAACTATATAAGATATAAAAATGAATTTGTCGGTTTCGCTGTGGCACTAAGCCAAACGTTTAAATATAATTGAAGCGTTATGTCCTCCAAAACCGAAGGAATTGGACAAAGCATATTCTACCCTGACTTTTTTTCCTTTGTTTACGGTATAGTCGAGATCACATTCTTCATCCTCTGTTTTATACCCTATTGTCCCGTGTATATAATCCTCTTCAATTGCTTTTATACATGCAATGGCTTCAACTGCGCCCGACGCACCCAGCAAGTGTCCTATCATTGATTTTGTAGAACTGATGGGTATTTTATATGCATGTTCTTTAAAAACTGATTTAATTGCTTCGGTTTCATACTTATCATTGTAACGGGTCGATGTGCCGTGAGCGTTTATATATGAAATATCTTCCGGTTCTATAGCCGCATTATCAAGAGCCAGTCTCATGGCCCTCGCACCTCCCTCGCCGTGGGGTGCAGGGGCGGTTAAATGATAGGCATCACAGGTGAAGCCATAGCCCGCAACTTCACAATAAATTCTTGCATTTCTTTTTAATGCGTGCTCCAGTTCTTCCAGTATTAAAATTCCGGCTCCTTCTCCCATGACAAAACCGTCCCTTTCCTTATCAAATGGTATTGAAGCCCTGCAAGGATCGTCTTTGACAGAAAGGGCACTCATGTTGGTAAAACCCGCAAGCATAAGCGGAGTTATGCTTGCTTCGCTTGCTCCCGAAATAATAATGTCGGCATCCCCATATTGAATTGCCCTGAACGCCTCTCCAATTGAATTTGTCCCGGCTGCACATGCTGTAACAACCGTATTGCATATACCTTTGGCATTGAACTCCACAGATATGTTTCCAGCCAGAATATTCGGGAGTGATTTTGGCAAAAGCAGAGGCGAAACCATATTCATACCTCCGTTGACAAGATTTGCGGTTTCTTCTGCAATAGTAATTATTCCGCCTACCCCAGTCCCTATTACTACTCCCATACGGTTTTTATCCACATGTAAGCCATACAGTCCGGCGTCAGCATAAGCTTCTCTCGCCGCAACAATTCCCAGATGCGAAAAACGGTCAAGCCTGTTTACATGCTTTCTGTCAAAAAAATCTTTTGGTTCAAAATTTTTTAGCTCTGCAGCAATCTTAACTTTGGAATTTGACACATCAAAGGTTTTTATGTAGTCAATGCCGCAAACACCTTCTCTGGAATTTCTCCAAAAATCAGAAGTATTATTGCCAATGGGTGTCACAGCACCCAGACCGGTTATTACAACTCTTTTTTTCATTTATGCCTCCGCTAAGGAAATTAACTGATTTTGCCTTCGACATACTTTACAATATCCTCAACCGTCCTTAACTTAAGTGCAACATCATCCTCAACCTTTATCTTATAATCATTCTCCAATTGGATAATTATTTGAGAAATATCAAGTGAATCCGCACACAGCCCATCATATAAATTGCTTTCCAGTGAAATTTCTTCTTCAGGTATCCCCATAATATCCCAGAACAGTTTTTTTACCCTCTCATAAACCATAATTCCTGCTCCTTACATGATATATTTTACAAGTATTATATAGTTAATAGTATTAATTGTAAACCATTTTTCGCAAACAAGTTGACAATGATGTTTGGTTTAATATATATTGTTTATATATCTATATAGGATACGATAAAGATTTTACAAACATAGAGGATATAATTGCTTACAGAAATTTTTAATAGCGACGAAAAGACGCCTTGCGGGGAAATGTCTCACGGGTCTGTCATCAGGCGCTTTTCTCAGATGTATTCCTTATGGGTCAAAAAAATTTCTTCCAGCAAGTTATATCCTCCATGTAAAATCTTTATCGATATATATATAGCTGATATAAAAGGAATGGTTATGGACTATTTTGAAAAAAAACTATCCTATGTAAAAGAGAACGGATTATACAGGGGAGATTTTAAGTATTTAAATACGGAACAAGCTCCTAAAGTAGTAATTGAAAACAGGGATATTATTCTGTTGGGTTCAAATAATTATCTGGGGCTTTGTAACGATTCCCGCCTTAAGGAAGCGGCTATGGAAGCCACGGCCAAATATGGTGTAGGCTCAGGGGGCGCAAGGCTTACAACAGGTTCCTATGAATTGCACAAAAAGCTCGAAGAAAAAATCGCCAGATTCAAATGTGTTGAGTCAAGCCTTATATATACCACCGGGTATATGGCAAACACAGGAATTATTTCTGCTATATGTGACAGAAAATGGACTATTTTTTGTGATAAGAATAATCATGCAAGCATAGTTGACGGAGCTTTATTAAGCGGTGCCAGAATAATAAGATACAAGCACTGCAATATGGGTGACTTGGAACGCAAGGTACATACAAATAAAGGCGATAATAATTTAATAATAACCGACGGCGTATTCAGTATGGATGGCGACGTTGCCCCATTAACCGATATTGTCGGGATAGCAAAAAAGTACGGCTGCCTTACAATGGTAGATGATGCGCACGGATTTGGTGTTTTGGGAGAGAATGGTTCGGGAACTGTGTCACATTTTAACTTGAACGGACAAATAGACATACAAATGGGAACATTAAGTAAAGCAGTGGCATCTGTCGGCGGATATGCAGCAGGAAAAAAAGGAATTATTGATTACCTGAAGAATTTTTCAAGGAGTTTTATTTTTTCAACGGCACTTCCTCCATCAACTATTGCGGTATCTCTGAAATCAATAGAAATTATTGAAAATGATAATGACAGAAGACAACATTTAAAAGAACTTTCCGACTGGTTTAGAACCGAACTAAAAGAATCGGGTTTTACGGTGTCCGGCGAACTCACTCCCATTATTCCTGTTATCACAGGTGGCGCCGATGAGACTGTGGAGCTGTGTAATAACCTGTATGCAGAAGGAATTTATGTGCCCGCTATAAGACCTCCCACCGTACCACGCGGAACGAGCAGACTTAGGATATCTCTCATGGCAACTCATACCCGTGAAGATTTGCAATATGTTGTGGCTATGATTAAAAAACATGGCAAAAAGGTACATAGATGAAGAATTATATTTTGATATTGTCAGGATGGGCGGTAAATAAGGTGGTGTGGCAGCCATTATGTGAATTGATGAATATCGACTATGAAATAGATGTATTTGATTGGAATGATATTAATTCAACTGAGGAATACGCACAAAAGGTCATTTCACATATTGAAGCAAAAAAAATTGGCAGGGTTACGCTGCTTGGTTGGTCTCTGGGAAGTCTGACGGCAATGGAGATTGCAGAAGCTTATCCCTCAAGGGTTGAGCGAATGGTACTTTTTAATGGAACAGCCAGATTTGTATGTGACAACAAAACCAATTATAAATTTGGCTGGGATAAAAGAAATATTGACAAAATGTTATTTGTGTTGACAAAACAGCTTGAGAATACATTAAACAGCTTCTATAAAAAGCTTTTTACATATTCGGAAAAAAGCAAGGGTTATTATAACAATTTTCTTGAGACTGCCGGGACCTTGACAAATACATATTCCGTTAAATCACTATCAGTGGGACTGGAATACTTAATTTCAAAAGATATGAGAACGACCATGGAGAGGATCAATACTCCGGTTTGTCTGATACACGGTGAAGGTGACAGGATATGCCCTTTAGAAGCTGGAATTTATTTGGACAGGCATTTAAATAAATCAAGACTCACAGTCCTTGCAGCAACAGGCCATATGCCGTTTTATACGCAGCCTGAGAAATGTGTTCAAATAATTAATGATTTTTTATTGAAAGGACTATTGTAAATATGATTGACAAAGAGAAATTAAAAATAAGATTCAGCAGAAATGCAAAACAGTATGATAAATATGCAACTGTCCAGAAACGGATGGGGGACAGGCTTATAGACTACGTTTTATCCCAAAACATTTATTTCAATGATATTTTAGAAGTAGGCTGCGGCACAGGCTACATAACCAGAGCTATGGTACATAAATTCCCCAATGCTAAAATTACGGGTATAGATATCGCTCCCGGTATGATTGAGCATATAAAGTCAACCGTTCAAAATCAAAATGTGGATTTTATATGTGCCGATGCTGAATGCATTGATTTAAACAGTATGTATGACTTAATAATATCGAATGCAGCCTTTCAATGGTTTAATGATCTGGAGAGGACTTTTGAAAATTTAGTCAAATTGGTAAACAAGGGAGGAGTTCTGTGCTTTTCAATCTTCGGGCAACACACCTTTAGTGAATTGCGTCAGGCTTTTTTAAAGGCGGGAGAGCTGCTGGAAATTGATGAACCTATCACCCCCGGACAGTCTTTTTTTTCTGTGGCAAAGCTAAAGGATGTTATTGGAAAAAATATACATGGTAATTCGGAATTCTTTTTGGAAGAAATCTATGATACAGAATATTTTGACTGCTGTATGGATTTTTTATATTCGGTCAAAAAGATTGGAGCAAACAACAGTCAAAGTGACAGAAATGCTTCAAGACATGACTTTATTGAAAAAGTAATGGATATTTACGATTCGGATCATTCCGTAAATAACAAGGTAAAAGCTACTTATCACAATATTTTTGCTTATATAAATATAAAATAAGGGGAGAAACAAATAATGTTAAATTTTATTAATGAATTAAAAGCCAAGGTATTGCAAGGAAATTCAATTGATTTTGATGAAGCTCTGAAGCTGATAAATATTGATGAAAATGACGCGGATACCCTCTCTGTTTTATTTGAAAGTTCAAATGAGATAAGAAAAAAATTTGCAGGAAACAAGGTTGATTTATGCACAATAATGAATGTCAAATCGGGAAAGTGCTCTGAAAACTGTAAATATTGCGCTCAATCCGCACACTATACCACCGGAGCGGAAGAGTTTGAGCTTGTAAGTTATGAAAACGTGCTGAAAAGAGCTTTGGAAGTTCAGAGCCAAGGCGCTCACAGATTTTCGATGGTAACTAGTGGAAGAGGAATTAAAAGTAAAGAATTACTTGATAAGTTAACAAGTATTTACCAACGATTAAGAAAGGATACCTCTCTTAAAATATGTGCTTCACATGGGATAATATCCTATGAACAGGCAAAACAGCTTAAAGAAGCCGGAGTAAGCATGTATCATCATAATATAGAAACCAGCAGCAGCCACTACCCCAATATTTGCACCACCCATGATTATGAAGACAGGATAAATACAATAAGAAATGTCCAAGAAGCGGGAATGGAAATTTGCTGCGGTGGAATTATCGGTATGGGTGAAACCTTGGAAGAGCGCATTAAAATGTTCTTTGAAATAAGAGAGCTGGGTGTCAAGTCGATACCGATTAATGTTTTAAATCCGATAAAGGGTACGCCTCTGGAGGCCTTGCCAATACTTTCCCCAATGGAAATATTAAAAACAATGGCTGTAGCCCGCTTCATTATCCCCGACTCTTATATACGCTATGCAGGGGGCAGAATAGCATTAAAAGACAAGCAAGGTATTGGTTTTAAAGCCGGAGTAAATGCGGCTCTTGTAGGAAATTACCTTACAACCTCAGGAAGTAATGTAGAAGAAGACAAACAAATGATTATTTGTTCGGGTCTTGAAATATAGGAGGTTAGCTTTGGCAAAAGGTATATTTATTTTAGGAACAGATACAGGGGTGGGAAAAACTTTTGCAACTGCCGGAATTGCATACATCTTAAAACAGCACCACCATAATGTGTGCTGCTTTAAAGCAGTTCAAAGCGGAGGCATACTAAAAGACGGTAAGCTTGTTTCGGGAGACATTAAATTTATTAAAGACATTAACGATATGCAAGAATTCTGCGCTCATATGAATTCTTACTGTCTTAAAGCCGAGGTATCACCCCATATGGCAGCGGAAGCAGAGGGTATTAATATTAATATAAATAAAATACTGGAAGACTACAAAACCCTTGGCGACAAATATGATTATGTCGTCGTGGAAGGTGCCGGCGGAATTATTGTACCTATTATAAGAGAAAAATATTACATATACAATCTTGTGAAAGACTTGGATATTCCTGCGGTTGTTGTAGCCAGAGCAGGTGTGGGGACGATTAACCATACCGCCCTGACCGTTAATTTTGCAAAAAGCATTGGAATCACTATTAAAGGTATAATTATCAACGGGTACAATGGCAGTTATTTTGAAAAAGATAATATAAAAGTAATTGAAAATATAACCGGAATTAAAGTTATATCAGTTTTGAGCCGGATAGATATTGAGAATGAAGAAAAATTTATTGAAAAAGCTAAATTGGAGTATGCACGAAGTATGAATATTGATGAAATATTAAAAGTATTTTAATGGGGGATTAATTTGGAGCATACTAAAGACTTACCTCAAAAAGATTTAAAATATATATGGCATCCTTGTTCACAAATGAAGGACTATGAAACATTTCCTCCAATAATTATCAAAAAGGGTGAAGGAGTATTTATCGAGGATATTAACGGAAATCGCTATTTAGATGCCATTTCCTCATGGTGGGTTAATTTGTTTGGGCATTCCAACAAAAGAATAAATGAGGCTTTATACAAACAGGTAAACCGGTTGGAGCATGTGATTTTTGCTAACTTTTCACATGAACCTGCTATTGAGCTTGCTGAGCGAATTATAAATGCGGCGCCTGCAGGACTTGGCAAAGTGTTTTTTGGCGATAACGGCTCATCCGCTGTTGAAATAGCATTAAAGCTTAGCTTCCAGTATCACAGGCAGACAGGAAAACCCAAAAAACAAAAATTTGTTGCTCTGACGAATGCGTACCACGGTGAAACCATTGGGGCATTATCTGTGGGTGGTGTTGACTTATACAATAATGTATACAAACCTATACTTCTCGAAGTAATCCGGGCAGAAGGACCCAATTGCTACAGATGCAAATATAATCTGAAAAGAGAAACCTGTAATGCCGAATGCTTTGAAATATTGGAAAATTCGATGAAGGAAAAGCATCAGGAGGTAACAGGAATAATTATTGAACCTGTTGTTCAATGCGCTGCGGGTATGAAAATATACTCTCCCGTATATTTGAAAAAATTAAGACAGCTTTGTACCTTATATGATATTAACCTTATAGCAGACGAGATCGCAGTCGGATTTGGGAGAACCGGCAAAATGTTCGGATGCAACCATGCAGATATAACCCCTGATTTGATGTGTGTATCAAAAGGCCTTACAGCGGGTTATATGCCTCTGTCGTTAACACTTGTACCTGATAAAATATATTCTGCATTTTATGATGACTATACCAGTTTAAAGTCCTTTCTGCACAGCCACAGTTATTCCGGCAATCCCTTGGGGTGTGCCGTTGCAGTTGAAACATTGAAAATATTTGAAGAGGAAAAGATCCTTGAAAAAAACATTTATAAATCCAATTACTTAAGAAAAAGTGTTGAAAAGATGCTGCTTGATATACCTCATGTTGGGGAATACAGGCAAATAGGCATGATTGGTGCAATCGAGCTTGTTAAGGATAAAAAAACAAAGGAAGGATTCAATTGGAAAAAAAGAGTAGGCTATGAAATTTATAAAAAAGCCTTGAATAAAGGTGTTCTATTAAGGCCCCTCGGCAATATAATATACTTCATGCCCCCATATATAATAAATGAAAGCGAAACAGATTATATGGTTTCCGCAGCAAGGGATGCCATTCTTGAACACCTCAATATTACTTGATTTTCAGAATACCGATTAAGGTCTGGTTAAGGCTTTATTCGGTATTTATTTTTTCATATAGACAAAAGTATTCATATGGTATATAGTATTACTATAAAGGAACACTAAACTGTTGCCTATTAATACTAATACCAAAGGAGTTATGCATAAATGGATATAATTGATTTGCTGATACAATTTAACTTAACAAGACAAGAAGCCTCTATATATTTGACCTTGCTTTCGGAAGGTGATATGAACGGATATGAAGTTGCAAAGGTCACTGGCATTTCACGCTCCAATACATATACTTCCCTTGCTTCTCTAGTAGATAAGGGGGGGGCATTTACTATAGAGGGTCCAACTACCAGATATACACCTGTTCCAATTGAAGAATTCTGTGAAAATAAAATAAGAAATCTTCAGGAAAAAAAGCAGGACATCATAAAGAGCATTCCTCACAAAAGGGATGAGATTGAGGGATATATCACTATTAAAGGGAGAAGCCATATACTCGATAAAATGAGAAACATGGTAAAGGAAGCAAAAGAGAGAGTATATCTTTCTATATCAGAGACGGCACTTCAATGCATTCTTCCTGAAATCAGGAATGCAATAAATAGAGGAATAAAGATGGTCTTAATAACCAATATGTCCTTCAGCCTAGAGGGTGCAACGGCTTATTTCACAGAGAAGCCACAGCAGCAGATACGGCTTATAGTAGACTCAACAAATGTACTTACAGGGGATATTGATGATGGTGAACACTCCACCTGCCTTTATTCCAAAAAGAAAAACCTTATTGATCTATTAAAGGATTCTCTCAAAAATGAAATCAGGTTGATAGAAATGATGAAAGGAGAAAACAGAACATGAAAAAGCCTTTTGTTAGTACTGAGCAGTTAAAGGAAATAGTAAAAAAATATCCAACACCATTTTATTTGTATGACGAAAAGGGAATACGCGAAAATGCCCGGAGGCTAAAGGAAGCATTTGCATGGAACAAGGGATTTAAAGAATACTTTGCAGTGAAGGCAACACCAAACCCGTATATATTAAAGGTTCTCAAGGAAGAAAGCTTCGGTGTTGACTGCTCGTCTTATACGGAGCTTATGATGGCTGAAGCTGTAGGATTTAACGATGATGAAATTATGTTTTCATCAAATGTTACACCCAAAGAGGATTTTCGGCTTGCACGCAGATTGAACTCAATCATTAATCTTGATGACATTACACATATTGCTCTCTTAGAAAAAATTGCGGGAATCCCTGAAATAATAAGCTGCCGTTATAATCCCGGAGGGGTGTTTGCAATAGACAATGACATTATGGACACTCCGCAGGAAGCCAAGTATGGCTTCACACGAGAGCAACTGACCGAAGGCTTTAAAATGCTTATCAATAAAGGGGTAAAGCAATTTGGACTGCATTCATTTTTAGCAAGCAACACAGTTGCAAATGAGTATTATCCTGTTTTGGCAAGAATGCTTTTTAAAACCGCAGTAGAGCTTCATAGAGAAACGGGTGCAAATATCACATTTATAAATCTTTCAGGAGGTATTGGCATACCATATCGCCCAGAAGAGCAGCCAGCGGATATTTACAGGGTGGGGCGGGGAGTCAGGAAGGCTTTTGAAGAGATACTGGTACCAGCCGGTATGGATGATGTAGCAATATACACTGAATTGGGAAGGTTTGTGCTTGGACCATATGGCTGCCTTGTTTCAACAGTAATTCATCAAAAGCGTATACATAAAGAATATATTGGATTGGATGCTTGCGCCGCGAATTTAATGCGTCCGGCAATGTACAAAGCATATCACCATATTACAGTAATGGGCAAGGAGCAAGATGCTTCTGACCATAAATATGACGTAACCGGAGGATTGTGTGAAAATAATGATAAATTTGCAATTGATAGAATGCTGCCTAAAATTGATATAGGGGACTTGCTAATTATACATGATACTGGTGCTCATGGATTTGCTATGGGCTACAATTACAATGGCAAGCTGCGATCTGCTGAAATTTTACTGAAAGAAAATGGTGAGACTGAGCTTATTCGCCGGGCAGAGACACCGGCTGACTATTTTGCAACTTTTGATTTTTCTGAACGGTATAAATTTGCAGATATTCAGGAAAGCAAAAGCCAGAGCCAGAAAACTTAATAATGATATTCCTTTTAAAACCTGAAATATCTGTACTTTTGACTGGGATTGTGGTTATAATTGTAATAAATTATATTTGTACCAAACCGACAGCCTAAGGGAGGTGCTGCAATGGAGTATACGACGCCGAAGCCAAGGGAATTAATTGCCATCATTGAGCCGGACGGGGGATATGCGCTTGATTGGCAATATGTGAATAAGGATGTTGAAGAATATTGCGCCAAATTCCAACAAAATATATATGACATGTATCTTGCAGATCGTGACATGGCTTTGCTTATGCTGGGTGCAGCGAAAAAAAACGTAGTGCTTCCTGAAACGGTGGAGTACCTGTTTAAAGTAGCGTCGGCTTTTGTGAAGTGTCTTTCAAGAAATCCCGATCTGGAGGCCTTGCGTGAAAAGGCAAAGGGGCTGCCGGAGGATAAAGAGCAGGACGAGCTGCTTGCTGAAGCACCCTTTATAAACGGCGCAGAGTACCTTGACAGGCATTGGATTACATGTGCATGGGACAAGCTGAACAAGATTTTTTCCAAAGAAATGAAAAAGCATCAGGGCACTGTGGCGGAATACTTTATCAGCAAAAATCCCGATATTCACTTTGCGGGGAAGGTATATTTCCATTTGGTAGAAAGCAAAAAGGAGGATTATCCCTTTGCGCTTCTTGCGACGTATGCCGCAGAGCCGTCCGCTGTCGGAAAGGCCAGACATCTGCCCCTAAAGAATGCGCTGATGGAGTATGGGCAAAACAGCAAAAAATTATTGGAATTGTTATCTACCGTCAATAAGGCGGCTGGACAGAGCCAGTTTATATCGGGCTTGGTGGAAACAGGTGAAATATTCTATCCCATAGGACTATACCCCGACGAGGCATATACTTTCTTAAAGGAAGTGCCTTTATATGAATCGGCAGGTGTTCTTTGCAGGATACCCAATTGGTGGAGAAAAAAAGCGGAATCCCTGAAAATGTCTGTGAGCATAGGTGAAAAAGCAGCTTCATTTGTGGGCTTGGACGCACTTGTGGATTTCAATGTGCATTTGTCCTTGGGAGGAGAAAAAATAACAGTTGAAGAGCTGAACAAGCTTGTATCTGAATCAGAGGGTCTGGCGTTTATTAAAGGCAAGTGGGTGGAGGTAGATCCCATAAAGCTTCGGGAGACTCTGGCAGCCTACGAACATGCCAAAAGGGAAGCGGAGCGGGGAGAGCTGACTATGATGGAGGCTATGAGGATGCAGCTTTCGGCAGAAAAGCTCCTTAATATTAAAGATAATATATGTGAGGTTGAGGTCAGCAACGGAGAGTGGCTGGAAACAATTCTGGCACAGCTTAAAAGTCCTGATAATATCAAAGCTGTGGGGTGTGGAGCCAATTTTAACGCTACGCTCAGGGAGTATCAGCAAAAAGGGCTTGGATGGCTTTATACCATGAAAGAGCTTGGGCTGGGAGCATGTCTTGCCGACGACATGGGTCTTGGAAAAACAATACAGGTAATTGCCCTGCTAAACAGCATAAGGATGAAAAAAGAAGAGAGGGTTCTGCTGGTTGTGCCGGCTTCATTAATCAGCAACTGGACTTCAGAAATTGCAAGATTTGCTCCAATGCTGAAGCACTATGTAATACATCCTCAGGAAAGCAGAATAGTGACCGAAGCTGACGACTCAAGCGGCGGTGTTTATATTACCACTTACGGTATGCTGCTAAGGCTGGAGTGGATAAAACAAACCGAGTGGGACATAATTGTATTGGATGAGGCACAGGCTATAAAAAATGCCGGAACAAAACAGTCAAAAACCGTAAAACAATTGAAAGCACGGAGCAGAATAGCACTGACAGGGACTCCTGTAGAAAACAGGTTATCGGATTTATGGTCTATTTTTGATTTTCTAAATAAAGGGCTTTTGGGAAGCGCAAAGGAATTCACCGAGTTTTCCAAGAAACTCAAGGAAAACAGTGAAGGGTATGCAAAACTTAAGCAGATGATATCACCATTCATAATGAGAAGGCTGAAAACTGACAAGAGCATTATAGCAGACCTGCCTGAAAAAATCGAGATGAAAACCTATTCAACTCTCAGCAAGAGACAAGCCGCGCTGTACAGCTCTATGGTGGACGAGCTTCAAAGGAAGCTGGAAACTACAGAAGGCATTGAACGGAAAGGGCTTGTGCTGGCAGCACTTACAAAATTCAAGCAGATATGCAATCATCCTGACCAGTACCTTGGACAGCATACTTATGCCGAGAATGAAAGCGGCAAGTATCAAAGGCTTAGAGAAATTTGTGAAACCATATACGAAAAAAGAGAACGCGTAATTGTGTTTACACAGTTTAAAGAGATTACGGAGCCCATTGCGGCATTTTTAAAAGATGTCTTCCAGCATGAGGGGCTTGTGCTTCATGGGGAGACACCTGTAGCAAAGCGTAAGGATATTGTTGCAAGGTTTCAGGGGCATGAATATGTGCCGTTTATGGTACTATCCATTAAAGCGGGAGGCGTAGGCTTGAATCTTACGGCGGCAAATCATGTAATACACTTTGACCGCTGGTGGAATCCGGCTGTTGAAAATCAGGCTACGGACAGGGCGTTCAGGATAGGCCAAAGAAAAAATGTGCTTGTGCATAAATTTATTACCAAGGGGACAGTGGAAGAGAAAATTGACAGGATGATAGAGGAAAAGATAAAAATAACAAGTGAAATTATGCCTGATATGAACGAAAGATGGATTACCGAAATGGATAGCAGACAGTTGATGGATTTATTCAGACTAACAGTATAACCATGTATAATAGTTAGAATTCTACAGATAGGTAGGTGGAGCATATGCCATTTTATGGGTTCCCTGAATATGTACCTGTGGCAGAAAAAAAGAGAAAGGCCCAGAAAGCTGTTGAGAAGCTCAAGAAAAAGAACCCGGATATTTCACCGGTAGTGATACAGGGAAGGAAGCTTGCCGTTACATGGTGGGGAAAGGCATGGAATGACAATTTAGAGAGCTATTCAGATTATGAAAACCGTATTGACAGGGGACGCAGCTATGTACGCAACGGTGCGGTTCTTGACTTAAAGATTGAAAAAGGCACGGTAATTGCATTGGTGCAGGGAAGCTCCTCTAAGCCCTATAAAGTTGAGATAGGGATTGCTAAGATTAAGAATGAAGCATGGGAAAAGATAAAAAAGTCATGTGAAGGCAAGATAGAATCATTGCAGGAGCTGATCGATGGGAAGTTTCCCAAGGCGTTATCTGAGCTGTTCACTGCAAAGGGAAGCGGTTTGTTTCCTTCGCCGAAGGAAACAAGCTTGAGCTGCAGTTGCCCTGACTGGGCTGTCATGTGCAAGCATGTGGCCGCTGTGCTGTATGGAATTGGAGCGAGGCTTGATGAGAATCCCGCGTTGTTCTTTACTTTAAGAAACGTAAACATAGAAGAGCTAATTACCGAAGCTATCAAAGGAAAAACAAGGGACATGCTGGGTAGAACAGGGGCGAAGAGCCGGCGCATTTTAGAAGATGCAGATCTAGGAGCCATGTTCGGAGTGGAAATGGATAGTACCGGCCCTGCTCAGGATGTGAAAGAACAAAAGAAAAGAGGAAGGAAGAAAAAAGAATAGCAGATAAAAATAAAATCCACACTATGTGACATCCCACCACTTTATGGTATAATAGTAATGCGATTGCATATTTAAATGGCTTACAGACCGGGTTTTCGGAGGGTCGATGTGATTAGGATTGTTATAGCGGAAGACGACCAGCTTATCCGTGAGGCACTGAAATTGACGGTTGAGCAGGATGAGGCTATTGAAGTGGTTGGCTGCGCCTCTAACGGCTTGCAGGCTTTTGAGCTTTGCGGCAGGCTGCTGCCTGATGTGGTATTGATGGACTTTTCAATGCCTGAATGTGACGGCGTTGAGGGAACCAGATTGATTAAAAGTAAATATGATATAAAGGTGATTATATTAACAATCAGCTTTGAAAGTGATACAGTGTCAAAGGCTTTGGACAGCGGGGCTGACGGGTACATTTTAAAGGATGTTCGGCCCGGAGAGCTGATTCAGATGATTAAAAGCACTGTGATGGGGCTGAGAGCCGTTCACAGCAATGTTTTAAGCAAAATGATAAAGCACGGTACCGGGTATACTGAAAGCAGCCCGCCCACACATGAAAGTGAAGAGAGACTCTTAACAATACGCCTTACCGGAAGGGAAAAAAGCGTGCTCCAGCGGATTGTATGCGGAAGGAGCAATAAGGAAATTGCGGCAGATCTTTTACTCTCTGAAGGAAGGGTCAGGAACATCATAACCAATATGCTCAAAAAGCTTGATCTGGGAGACAGGACACAGCTTGCAATATATGCTTTTAAAAATAATATTGTATAATATGCTCACATGGGGTTGATAGCGTGACGGGATATGGGAACGTATACCAGATATACACAGGTGTTCTTATGAACAGCATTCAGGCACTGCTGGTGTTATTCCTGTTTTCCTTTATGGTCTTTAAACAGAAGCTGGTTTTGCAGCATTTGCTGTACTCCTTTATTTTAGGCATCCTGTGCAGCCTCTTAGAAAGCTTGTCCCATCTGCTCTTTGCGCCGGTAAACATGTCTATAAGCACTATTTTAACTGCCGCTCTCTACTTTGCCGTTTTTAAATTGGTTTATCGCTTCAGTATATTGAAGTGCTTCATATCTATGTTTTTTACAATGGTGTTGTTTATTATAGCCAGCCTTGGCACAGCGGCAATATTATCTATTCTTGACATAGGCAGGATGTTTTCCGATATTAGGGTATATGTAACGGCGTGCCTTCTGACCTTTTCCTTATACATTATTGAATTGCTGATAATAAGGTTTTTCAGGCTCGTTTCCAAATTTCCGCCGGCTGTAAGAAGGAGTATTTTTATTTCCAATATAGCCTTTCTATCTGTTACCGTTTTAATCATTATTTGTAATATGAATTACTATGTTTATATGTCCGGGACTGAAAACAAGTGGATACTTATTGCCAATTGTACAGCTTTTCTATATATGGTTTATGCCAATGTAAGCTCAGGCTTAAGCCTGCTGAAATATAAAAAGCTCATGGAGCAACACTTAGATACCGTGGCTGAGCTGGCGGCAGCCAAAGAGAGAAACCGTTTTGCGAGGGATGCCCATGACACAATAGGGCATACAATGTCTAGGATTATAGCCTTGCTTGAAAAGTGCCGTATTTCGTTTAAAAATGCCGGTAAAGAGTCGGAAATGATTACGGAAGCGGCGGATTACGCAAGAGAAGGCCTTCGGGAAATCAGGAGATCCATTGCCGGACTGATCCCGGAAAGTCTGGAGTGTGAAGATCTTGAGGCTGCATTGAGGGAGCTGTTTTCAGGCTTTAGATCATCGGGTATAAACATTGATTTTACAATGCAGGGGAGGTTTACAGGCAGCGTCAGACTTTCCGGCACTGTCTACAGGATATGCCAGGAGGCTGTATCCAATGCCGTGAGGCACGGAAATGCATTAAATATTACGGTGGCCCTCCGCTTTGAAGAGATGCTAAAGCTTTTCATCTGCGATGACGGTACGGGGTGCAGCGAGATTAAAAAAGGCTTGGGGCTTTCGGGTATGGAGCAAAGGATTAAGGAGCTGGGCGGACAGTTGAGCTTTGGTTCTTCGGATTGCAAAGGTTTTCAGATATATGCCACAATACCTGTGGAGTAAAATATGGGTATAGACTTTTTAAACTTCACGAAAGGAAACAGAAATAATGGGGGATAATTGGGAGGAGGCCTGTGCGGGCCTAAAACTTATCAGAGAGAAGGACAGCGGCGTAAGCCGGCAAATATATGAGGTTCTAAGGCGGGAGCATTTTTTGGGAAGAAGCTTTTATAAGCCTCTGCTCAGGGAAATAGGACGGAGTACAATAAACAGCCTTGATTTAAGCTTTTTAAAAGAGCTTGGAATTGGCGGGATTGAGCGTATACTTGATATGGACTATCCATATTCGCAAAATCCCGGGGAGAACGGAGGCAAGGGTAATACGCGGGAAAGTGGTGCCACGGGTGGCGACGGAGGAGCAAAATACAGCGTACAGGCCGAAAGCCTGGCCGGAAGCGTTATCATACAGGGAAATAATACCGTTGGAAATATAACCATAGGTGACGTTGCCGAAAAACAGCGGGAAGCACGGGTGAAAATAAATTCTGAGATCAAGAACAATTTTACCGAGTTGTCAAAGCATGTGCTTGGGATTGAGTGCTTAAAGCCGCAGCCCTTCTGGGACAAGCGCAGGGTTAATGAAACGGAGCAGGGCTATCAGTCCAGAGCGGAGGGAGCATTTTTAAAATACAAGGAACTGGTGACCTCGGAGGTTTCAAAAATAAGATATTCACAAACGATGTATTTATCTTTTAAAACCTACATTACAGACGGAGGGATGCTCGAAAGCTTAGACAAAATATACCGAAGCTTTGAAGAGGTTATTTATTATATTCATGACTATGATGACTATTTAAATCACCTGCTAAGCCTTGGAACTGAAGACGGCAGGAGGCACAGGGAGTGTCTTTCAAAGCATAAGGAGGCTGCCGCTATGCTTAAGATAGAGCTGCTGGAGGCTGCGGCGCATTACTTTGAAGCGTTTGACGGGGAGGCTGATATTGCGGAGGTGCTGTTATCCCTTTGCATGGCAAATATATGCGTAAACGTGGCTCCGGGGCAACAGGCCTTTTCAGAGTGCCGCAAAAAGATTGCGGAATATTGGGAGGAAAAAACGCACATTCTGAGGGAGCGTATTGTGGAGGATGAGGGAATAAGGAATGTGGATCCCCATATTCATGATCCTTATATTGCCATGCTCCGAAGAACTGTCGGCTTGAGCGAAACTCTTTCGGAGGCTGAAATACGAAAGCTTCGGAATTTGAAAATAGACATGGACGAGAGGGACCCCTTAAAGCTTTTTCAGCTTGCTGCCTTTTCGTATATTGAGCTTGACGGTGAGGCCACTGTTGTATACTTTCAAAGGATATTGGAGCTTGGGGATATTTCGCCCACGCACAGGAGATTTGCCGAGAACTCGCTGCACAGGCTTAAAAACCCCGATTTTTATCAGGGGGCATTAGGCGTTATGGTGCTTGGTGTAAATAATGGGGGAGGGCTTGAAAGGGCAGGCGTACAGTTTGGAGATGTGATTATATCAATTAACGGGCAGGTTTTTATGGAGCCCTTTGATTTATCCTCTGCTCTGGCGGGTGAGAAGGCGGGGACGCCGATACTCCTTAAGCTGGTGAGAAATAAAGGGTACGAAACAGCGGTGCTGAATTCAGGCCATCCGGCAGGGGGAGCCTTAAGCCAGCTTGTTATATACAGCCTGTTCCAACTTTGAAGTAAAGAATTAACTCACCCCCAGCCCCTCTCTTTTCAAAAGAGGGGGGCAGATCTTTTCCTTTCGCCTTCTTTTGCAAATTCATTCCGTTGCATAAATCTTTTGATCCCATACACGCCAATTGTCCCCCTTCATTTCTTCGTCTTCACAGAAAATCCATATAAATTTGATATATTAACAAAAAATATCTCATTTACAGTGCAGATATAAAATTGTACAATACAATAAAATTAACTAATAAATACCTTTTTGCAAAATTTAAATTACTTATCTGCTCATAGAAGCATACTTATCCATATTACAAAACCATATTTAAAGGGGCAGGAGTACTTGCTATGATTAAGGGGGTAATAAAATGCATGTCTTAAAAAATAAGACTCTTTTGGCCATGTGTACGGCAATTATTATTATATTGCTTGCGGCACTGCCGGCTTCAGCCGCGGATTGGGACATTACGGGAAGTACATTTACTCACGATCCCTGTATTATTAAGGAGGGATCTATCTGGTGGCAATTCTATACTGCCGATGGAATAGGGGTAAAATACTCATCTAACGGAACTTCCTGGAACCAGGGTGTTCCTATATTCTCCAGCAACCTTTCATGGTGGAGCGCATATGTGCCGGATAAGACTGACCGTAATATATGGGCACCCGAGATATTTTATTATAACGGAAGATACTGGCTGTATTATTCTGTTTCCACATTCGGCTCAAACACATCGTGTATAGGCCTTACATCCTGCACAAGCATTATTAAAGGGGATTGGAGGGATGACGGTCTGGTAATGTATTCCACCAGATCAAGCAGCTATAACTGTATAGATCCGGCTATTATTCAGGATACATCGGGAGACCTTTGGATGGCTTTCGGCTCATTCTGGACAGGCATCAAGATGGTGAAGATTGATAAAAAAACCATGAAGCCCGTCACAGAAGCTGCTATTAGCTCTATCGCATCCAGACCCGGCGTATCAGGAAACCCTGTAGAGGCGGCATACATTCTATATGCAAACGGATACTATTATTTGTTTGTTTCGTGGGATAGCTGCTGCAATGGTGTTAACAGCACATACAAAATTGCATATGGGCGCTCATCCGGCGTAACGGGGCCGTATCTTGACCAAAGCGGTAAAGACATGCGGGAAGGCGGAGGCACTCTCCTTGAGCAGAGCGGCACACGCTGGAAGGGTCCGGGAGGGCAGTCTGTTGCCCAAAATGGTTCGGGATTGGTTATGGTTAGGCATTGCTATGATGCAAACAATAACGGTATGGCTACTCTCCGCATAAGCGACCTTTACTTTGAAAACGGATGGCCAACATATACCGCTCCCGCAACGGTACCGGGGGGAAGTTTGTATCAGGCTGAGGAAGCTGCTTATGGAGGAACCGGCACTGTATTTGAAGCAAAAAACACAGGGTATTACGGGACGGGGTATATAAATCTGCCCGCCAGCGGAGGATATATTGAGTTCCAAAATGTAGACGGGGGTGGCGGAGGAAACGCGTCACTGATGCTTAGGTATGCTTTGGGTGCCGATGCCTCAAGAACAGGCCGAATACAGATAAATAAAGGGGACTGGAGGGATATAACCTTTGAACCCACCGGAGATTGGACAGTTTGGGCTTTAAAAGAAGTAAAAGCTGTACTCAATAGAGGGGCTTCAAATACGATCCGGCTGGAATCGACAGGGCAGGATCTTGCCAATATTGATCAGATGGATATTATGGCGGCTGTCATAAAAAAAGGGGATGTAAACCTTGACGGAAGCATAAATACTGTGGATTTTGCGCTTATGAAAAAGCATATACTTGAGATTGAGCTTTTAACGGGGAATGCATTTGAAGCGGCGGATGTTGATGGAAACGGTTGTATAGATACCATTGACTATTTGCAGATGAGGAGGTATCTGTTGGGGCTAATTACAGAGCTTTAACTGCCGCCGCCTAAAAGACTTATATCTCACGCAGATCGTAAATGTCCGTCCTGCGGTTTTTGAGCAACGGGAGCTCGTTGCGGATTCTGCCGACCGCTTGCAGGTCAATATCGGCATAGATTATTTCTTCACCTTCCCCTGCTCTGGCCGTGACGGTTCCCCACGGATCGACAACCATGGAATTGGCGTATGAAACATAGCCCGCACCTGTGTCCCTTGCGGCAGATGCGGCAGCTATGTAAACCTGATTGTCCACAGACCTGCACCTCATAAGCAGCTCCCAGTGGGCAGGGCCCGTTACCATGTTAAAGGAAGCCGGCAAAATTATCAGCTTTACATCCCGCAACGCCATGAGCTTAAAAAATTCCGGGAACCTTACGTCATAGCATATGGCAACCCCCACCTTGCAAAGCCCCATGTCAAAGGTGGTTATCCCGCTGCCCGGAGACAGAACATCGGATTCCTTAAAGGTTATCCTTCCGGGTATGTCAATGTCAAACAGATGGGCTTTGCTGTACTTTGCCGCTACCTTCCCTTCTCTGTCAAAGATAAAGCTTGTGTTGTATACCCTGTCCCCCGTTTTTTCGGGTATGGTGCCTGCGGCAATAAATATATTATGCTGCTTGGACAATTGGGACAGCCCGCCCAGAAGAGGGCTGTCGTCCGGGTCTTCCGAGAAGGCTTCAAATTTGCTGTTGTCATAAGGACAAATAAACATTTCCGGCAGCAAAACCATATCAATATGATTTTTTGCCGCAGTTCTTATCATGTCAAACGCCTTTTGGATGTTTCCTTCTTTGTTTTCCGTCACCTTCATTTGGCATATTGCCAACCTCAATTTTTCCTCCATAAAACACCTCTGCTTATAAAATAGATTTTAATTCGTTTTCACGTTAACCGTCCCTATGAATCAATAGCCTTCAGCCTCTCCAGGAGATTTGCTTTTCCAAGGACAGCCTTATCGTATTGGGTCATGCAAGCTGAAAGACAGCTTAACGCCGCTCCGGGGACAGAGAGTATTTCCTCTGTGCTTGGGCATGGTATGCTTTTAAAAGGGAGCACGGAGAATTTATTTAATTTAACTGTGTCGTTTAAGGCAAGGAGCCCGTTGAGGCAGGCGATATTTGTGCATATTCCGATGATTTCCGTGTTCAGCCTTATAAACTCAATATAGCAGGACAGTATATCCTGACGGCTTGCTGCGGCTTGTGCGGCTGCACCCAAAAACTCAATAAGGGAGTCATACTGTCCGCAAATGTCCCTGATATCATCATAAAAGGACTGCATATGCCCGCAGCTTAATTTACTTTCCTTTTGCGGCTTTTGCAGTCCGTCCATTAGTCCGGCTTTCACAGGCAGTTTGCATACCGCTTTAGTAAATGACTCAACCTGCTTTAAATCAATTTGCATGGATTCCGTGCTATAAAAGCTATGCTCCTGCAAGTATGAAAGCCTTCCGCGGATACATTCCATGGCCTCAATTATTTCAGAGGCGTTCTGATCATCATGTTTACAAGGAGAGGGTTTGGGCCGTCTCATGACCGAAGTGCTTAACGCTTCCAAAAGAAATTCCTCAAAATCCGCCTTGCAAAGTATCACCGCTTTAAGCTCGGGAGCAAGATCTGAGGCCGACGCAAGATTTTCAATCTCCTTTCGCATTTGAATCTTCTGGCTTTCCATTGATTTTTTGGAAGCAACCTTTGCAACTGCGGATAAATCCTCCATTCCGGGAATCACGCGTCCTGTCTTCCACCTTACTATAACCGCAGGATCCTTATGGAGATAATTCTCCGCAAGTCTGCTGGCCGATATGGCTGTCACTCTGCATATAATCTCAAGCAAGGACTTTATGCTAAACAACTGATCCTCCATGCCGTATTTTCCTTTCACTGTCTTTATACCACAATTTTACCTTCCTGCCTTATCATTTGCAAGCAGATAAAAAAGCTGCGTGTGTTTTTATCCGCACGTCAATACATCCGCAATAAAAAGTCAATATTGAAGCACTTAAAACGTCAATGCCTCAGGGATTAGAATAAAGACATAGCAGGCCGGCTTGCAAATAAAATGAAGGAGGGAACAGGGATGAAGCAACCGCTTATATATAAAATTTACTCCGTTGCTGCGGCTTTACTGGTTGTAATCGCAGCTTCGGTGGCAAGCTCCGCCACGTGGTTTATGTTTTATCAGCCCCGTGAGCCGGCGTGCCTTAAGAGAATGAACTGAAACGGGGATATTTATGTTTTGAAGTGATTGTGTATCAGTCAGGAGTACCGTCGTTAAGTGGCAAAAGCGGTACTCCGGGCTGAAACGGCTGAGCTGCACGGGAAATTATATGGTATTTGGGGATTTGCGAGTGTCAGCATTAAATATGCCTAATCATCCTCGTGATCCTCCGGCTTATGGATAACCTCTGCAATATCTGCGGCTACAGCACTTACTATGGTTGTTACAGTGGACTTTACCGTTTTAATAGCCCCTTGGGCTATTAATTCTCCATCTCCTTCAGCTACGCCTCTGATAGTTTTAAAAAGTCCACGTGCTATTCCCGATATGCTCATAAAACACTCCCCCTTTACACAAATGAAAATATATGTTAACTGGAATATACCATAGGGGAAGGTGTTTTAAAATAAGGCTTTTTGTAACATTTGCCGGTTATAAATGTCACCTGTAGGGCGTGTGGGGCAAATAAAAGGTGACATTAATCATTATCTTAGTGACAGATATCCTGATGTTAAAGGTAGGAGGTCTATGGTACACTTTTTGTTAATACACATAACTTACATTTTTGTAAATTTATTTATTATTTAAGGAGGAATACATGTATGAAAAAATCAATAATTACAGCAGTACTTATAGCGGTGCTTGTTGTGGCTTTAGCTCCCTTATCCGCAAGTGCCGAGGAGGTACAAAACGGGAGCCCGGTATATCTGGCAGAGGCCATAGTGCCTCAGGACAGCATATATTACAATGGGCATACCTATATGGCCTTTACAGGCTTGTTTAATTGGTATGAGGCCAAAAGCCTTTGTGAGGAGATGGGAGGATACCTTGCCACGCTCGAAACATATGATGAGCAGGCTGCCGTTCAAGGTCTTTCTTCACTTGGCTGGACAGGCGGCTGTGCATTTCAGGGCGGCAATACCAGAGAATGGATTTGGGAGCATTCCGGTCATGTCATTGGGATAATGCACGAGCCTGAACCGGGGGTGGAAGGTGATTACTTCTATTACACGCCGTTAAGCGACAACGTATGGGATCCGTTAAATAACGAGCCAAATTCATGGCAAACCCCATGGGATCAGAATGTAGCGGCATTGAACGAGCGGGGGCTTGATTCCTTAATGCCTTCTAATGTAGCGGGATTCATATGCGAATTTGATTCCGAGTACACATTTCCGGCAGTGAGCCTTTCGTGGGATGGAGCAGAGAATGCGTCCGGCTACAACATAAAGCGCTCCGAAACACCGGGAGGCCCATATATCACAATAGCGGCGGGAGTAACAAACAACACCTATATTGATACTACCGTAGTCAGAAGTATTACATACTACTATGTTGTAAGCCCGGTAGTTGATTCTGTGGAGCTTCCCGATTCCAACGAGATTTCCGTCACTCCCGGAGAGCCTGTCAGCTATGGTGCTGCTCTTAACATTTCGGCCTCCGATACTGCCGGTATAGGGAATGAATTTGTTGCCGATGTGGTAATAAACAATGCACACACAATATGCGCCGAGGATATAAAAATTAAATATGATACCGACCTCTTGGAATATCTGGGTGCGGAAGCAGCGGATGGAATGAGAATATACAAGGAGGCCGATTTGGGAGACGGCACAAACCGCTACATTACTGCAAGTCTGGGTAAAGACAATGCAGCCGAAGGAGACAGGGTTCTGTTTCATCTCAGGTTCAGGGCAAAGGCACCGGGGCAAGCCAAAATTGACATAATAAATGGGCGTATTGCCGATAATGGGACACTTGAGGAAGATGTGGATTACGAAAGCTGCGGGGAGAAAACAATTAATATAGGTATGATATATGATATTAACAGGACAGGCGAATTTACCCTCCTTGACTTAGGAATTGCCGCCTGGTACTATGGTGACCCGGCAAGTGAGACAGATACCTCAAGGTATGATGTTGACGTAATTCAGGATGGAACTATTGATGACAATGACTTGGCTGAGGCGGTGGCCCAGATGCTGGCTAACTACAATTATTCGGGGAATAACTAAATTATAGGTGAAGATAAAAGCAAGGCTTATGAACAGCCTTGCTTTTATTTAGGAAACTTAAGCTGAAAATAAACGGTGACATTAATCACTATCTTGGTGACAAATATCCTCCTGTTAAAGGGAGGAGGGCTGTGATAGACTTTTTCTTAGTATATGGCAAATATACGGCGTAAATAGTTTAGAGAAAATTATGCCGCTTTAAAGAGGGGGCTAATGCTTATGGATCCTACTGATTTCTTTGGACCGACCAAGACCATACTGAAATTAATTTCAAAGAAAACTGGTGATGCGGGAGCTGAAGATCTGACCAGATTAATTGAAGAGATTACGAATTCACCTGCGTATCAGAGACACGGAATGCAGGAGCTTCAGCATAAAATGTCAGATTTATGGGATAGGGTTAAGGACAGTTTTTCGGATGATGAAAAATCGGAGATCAGCAATTCAATTACAACTTCTTTTGCCACAGGAAGCTTAACCCCAGAGCAGAAGGAAATCTTCGCGCCATTTATAGACACAGGCAGTTCTGCCGATATAGCAGATTCCATTGATACAGCCGAAGCAATTACAGATGTAGATATTAATGAAGGCGGAGGCATTATAGAAGGCATATTTGATTTTTTTAAGGGACTATTCGACTAAAAAGCATTGTAAATAACAGAGCTATAAATGGCGCGAATTTTAATGAACGATATCTTTATTCTCTTTTTATATAGTATAAATTAAAGAATATATGTACAAATTAATTTGTAAAGCGTATAAAAAGGGAGTATTCTTGCGTATGAGTGAATCCGAGTCATTTCAGAAGCTCTTGGAGCTGCAGGATAAGGTTGTTGAATTGCAGACGGAGCATTGGTTAAAATTTGAAATATTTACCGCTCAATTTTGGCTGCTTGTTGCGATGCTGATCCTGCCGTGGTTCATATGGTGGAGATTTGCGGATAAAAAGAGGCTTGCCGAAATACTCATATACGGGTTGCTGGTGGAGACAGTTGCGGCTTTCCTTGACGAGCTTGGATGCCAGTTGAACCTTTGGGAGTACCACTATGACATTGAGCCTTTGTTTCCCAGACTTATATCCATGAACTTTACAATGCTTCCTATTGGGTACATGCTTATTTACCAGTACTTTACCCGCTGGAAGCCGTTTATATGGGCAAGCCTTGTTACATCAGTGTTATTCTCCTTTGTAGGAGAGCCTCTTTTTGTATGGATTGGAATATACCGGCTGATTAAATGGAACAGCTTCTTTTCACTCCCCATTTACTTTATTATAGCAGTATCTTTCAAGGTGATATTGAATGCTGTCATGAAGGCACAAAGAAAGGCCCTTGAAACAAAGGAATAATTTTTATTTAATTTTATCAAATGGGATTTTAAATATGTACATTGCCAGAGAAAACAGTGCAACAGATATGGGCCAGACAATCAAAGGCTTCTTGTGATGAAGCCACAGCATTAAAAACATTACCGTATTAAACCCTGCCGACCACCATATATTCCAATTATTATCATATTCAAAGGTTTTCATGAGATAAGATATAAATTCGATAACCGAATACAGAAATACCCAAAAAAATATGTAAGCAACCTGCTGCCAGAGCTTTTTAGGGATATGGGGCAAATATACCATAGTAGTACACGGAAAGACTGTAAATGCTATCAGCAGGGTGCTGAAGGTATGGTTAACAAGGCCTGAATACATCCATAGCGTATGATTGAAAAAAATAAAGTTATATATCATATCCCATATTATAAAATATAAAATTGTGGGGTAGTACATCCTCCAGTTTTTCCAATCGCCCCATATAAAGCAGCAGAAAACAGATATCAATACAACAAAAATTCTGAACATAGGCAATACCTCTAACAAAGTAATTATTTATATATAGGATGCAATAAAGATTTTACAAACATGGAGGATATAATTGCTTACAGAAATTTTTAATAGCAACGAAAAGACGCCTTGCGGGGAAATGTCTCACGGGTATGTCATCAGGCGCTTTTCTTAGATGTATTCCTTACGGGTCAAAAAAATTTCTTCCATCAAGTTATATTCTCCATGTAAAATCTTTATCGCTATATATATAGTATCTTCACTAAGGCTTAATATCATGCACAAAGGCGGTGATTTTTAAAGAGCAGGCCAATATGGCTTTTAGCTTTAAGGCACAGCGCGGAATACACGAACAAAGGAAGCCCTAAGAGACTTTGTTAAAAAATAGATAAATTTCGGCGGGCCTATTGAAATACCCTTCAAAAAGATGTAAAATGTAAACGGTTAAGGTGGTGTTAACTTTAACGTCCTAAAGGCTTGCAAAGGGTTTTAAAAGAGTGTTTTATTTGAGAGATGTACATAAATTTTCTATATTTAAAAAACACTAATAGCTGACAGCGGTCGTTTGTTGGTGCTTTATTTGTAGAACAAGGGCGTCTTTCATTGGACAAATATTTAAGCAATACCCGGTGAAATACAGTTTATTTTTAAAAAATATAATTTAAATCAATTAATGCACAGGAGGGTGAAGTATTATGGGAATGATGAACAAAAAGACTATTGAGGACATTGACGTAAAAGGCAAAAAGGTCATAGTGAGGGTTGATTTTAATGTACCGTTGGATGAAAACAGAAAAATAACCGACGATAAGAGAATTGTGGGCGCACTGCCTACTATTAAGTACCTTGTTGAAAATGGAGCGAAAACCATACTGGTTTCTCATCTTGGAAGGCCTAAGAACGGTTTTGAGGATAAATACAGCATGAAGCCCACTGCTGAAAGACTGAGCGAGCTGCTTGGAAAAGAAGTGGTTATGGCTGCCGACGTTATAGGCGAGGATGCAAAGGCTAAGGCTGCAAGCCTTAAGTCGGGGGAAGTCTTAATGCTGGAGAACGTAAGGTTTCATAAGGAGGAGGAAAAGAACAATGCAGATTTTGCAAAGGAGCTTGCTTCTTTGGCCGAAATTTTTGTAAACGACGCATTCGGAACTGCTCACAGGGCACATGCCTCTACCGCGGGCCTTGCGGATTATCTCCCGGCGGTATGCGGATTCCTTATTCAGAAAGAGCTGAACTTCATGGGCAAGGCTCTTGCAAATCCTGCAAGACCTTTTGTTGCGATACTTGGCGGAGCTAAGGTTTCTGACAAAATTGCCGTTATAGAAAACCTTATAGATAAGGTGGACACTCTTATAATCGGCGGAGGTATGGCATACACCTTTTTAAAGGCAAAGGGCTACAAGATAGGAAATTCAATATGTGAAAACGACAAAATTGATCTTGCAAAGAGCCTGATGGAAAAGGCTGAAAAGAAGGGTATTAAATTAATGCTGCCTATAGGCAGTATTGTAGGGCAGGAATTTAAAAACGATACCGAGCATAAATATGTTCCGTCCGACGACATGCCTGACGGATGGATGGGAATGGATATAGGCTCTCTTACAATAGAGAAATTTTCAAAGGAAATTAAAAAGGCAAAGACGGTTATCTGGAACGGACCGATGGGAGTGTTTGAGTTCCCCAACTTTGCGACAGGCACAAAGGAAGTTGCAAAAGCAGTTGCGGAGTCTGGCTCCATCTCTATAGTCGGAGGAGGAGATTCGGCGGCCGCCGTTGAGCAATTGGGCTTTGCCGATAAAATAACGCATATTTCCACAGGCGGAGGAGCCTCGCTTGAATTCCTTGAAGGCAAGGAACTGCCGGGAATAGCTGTACTGATGGATAAAAACTCAAGGAAGAAAATTGCCGCAGGAAACTGGAAAATGAACAAGACAGCCAAAGAGGCGGTTGAGTTTGTAGAGGCATTAAAGCCCAGAGTAGCGGATGCCGATGCTGAAGTGGTTGTTGGAGTGCCTTTTGTGTGCATACCCGGAGTAAAGAGCGCCGTAGAAGGCTCGAATATAAAGGTTGCTGCCCAGAACATGCACTGGGAGGAGAAGGGTGCGTTTACAGGAGAGATTTCAGGCTCTATGCTTTCAGATTTAGGTGTTGATTATGTTATAATAGGGCATTCTGAAAGAAGGCAGTACTTCGCGGAAACAGATGAGACTGTAAACAAGAAGGCTCATGCGGTATTTAAATATGGAATGACACCTATAATCTGTGTGGGTGAATCCCTTACTCAAAGGGAGCAGGGTATAATGCCCGACCTTATCAGGTATCAGGTTAAAATAGCACTTCTGGGCTTAGACGCAGAACAGGTTAAGAAGCTGGTTATAGCATATGAGCCAATATGGGCCATAGGCACAGGAAAGACCGCGACAAACGAACAGGCAAACGAGGTCTGCGCAATTATAAGGGAAACTGTAAAGTCGCTGTATGACGGAGAAACTTCAGATTCCGTAAGAATCCAGTATGGCGGAAGTGTAACGGCTGCAAGCGCAGGTGAGCTCTTCTCGATGTCCGACATAGACGGAGGCTTGGTCGGCGGAGCGAGCTTAAAGCTTGACGACTTTGAAAAGATAGCTAAATACAATAAATAATTTACGACTGTATTGCTTAAGGTCACAATTAAAATATAAATATTACTTTAAGTTAAGGCTAAGGTTAACCTAATCTTAGTCTTAACTTATAATATGACTTAGTCTCTAAGGCCCTTTATAAAACGAAACGGAGAGTGAAATATGAAAGGCGATAAATTGGTTGCGTTAATTATTCTTGACGGCTTTGGAATAAACCCCAGAGAGGATGGCAATGCGGTAAAGGCTGCAAGCAAGCCTAATATAGACAGGCTTTTTAATGAGTACCCCAACACCATTGTTCATACCAGCGGTATGGATGTGGGCTTGCCGGACGGACAGATGGGCAATTCGGAGGTTGGACATACAAATATAGGAGCGGGCAGGATCGTTTACCAGGAGCTCACCAGGATAACAAAGTCCATACAGGACGGAGATTTCTTTGACAAGAAGGAATTTCTTGATGCCATTGACAATTGCAAGAGCAAGGGCACAAAGCTTCACCTGTTCGGGCTGCTTTCCGACGGAGGTGTTCACAGCCATAACACACACCTGTATGCATTGGTTGAGTTGGCTAAAAGGCAGGGGCTTAAAGATATATATATACACTGCTTTTTCGACGGAAGGGACGTCCCTCCCGACAGCGCCAAGACATATGTAGAGGAGCTTGAGCAAAAGCTTTCAGATATAGGAGCGGGAAAAATTGCCTCTGTTATGGGGAGGTACTATTCCATGGACAGGGATAACAGATGGGACAGGGTAAAGCTGGCATATGAAGCTATGGTGCTGGGCGAGGGGCTTTCTGCCGAAAGTGCCGCACAGGCTGTCGCCGAGTCCTATGCCAGAAATGAGTTGGATGAGTTTGTAAAGCCCACAGTAATACTTGGTGCGGGCAATGCCTCAAGAATAGAGGAAAATGATTCTGTGATATTCTTTAACTTCAGGCCCGACAGGGCAAGGGAAATCACCAGAACCTTTGTTGACCCCGAATTTAACGGATTTCAGAGGGCAAAGGGCTTCTTCCCGCTGCATTATGTATGCATGACGCAGTATGACAGAACAATTCCCAATGTAACGGTTGCCTTTAAGCCGCAAAGCCTTCAGAATACCTTTGGAGAATATATAAGCAGGCTTGGGTTCCGGCAGCTCAGAATAGCCGAGACGGAGAAATATGCCCATGTAACCTTCTTCTTTAACGGAGGGGTTGAAACAATGTATGAGGGAGAGGACAGGGTGCTTGTGCCTTCGCCGAAGGTTGCCACCTACGACCTAAAGCCTGAAATGAGTGCATATGAGGTGACTGATGAGATATTAAAAAAGATTGCTTCAAAGGAGTACGATTCAATAATTTTAAATTATGCAAACTGCGACATGGTAGGGCATACAGGGGTATTAAGTGCTGCTAAAGCCGCTGTTGAAGCCATAGACGAATGCTTAGGGCATGTGGTAGCTGCAATAGAGGAGCAGGGAGGAGTTGCACTGATTACCGCCGATCACGGAAATGCAGAGCAGATGCTTGATTATGAAACAGGCGGAGCGTTTACCGCCCATACCACCAATGTTGTTCCGTTAATAGGAGTCGGCCTTGGAGGAGCGTCGCTTAAGGAAGGCAAGCTTGCCGATCTTGCGCCCACCATGCTTGACATAATGGGGCTTGAAAAGCCCGGCGAAATGACAGGGGCTTCACTTATTCAAAAGTAGGCAATACTCACGCCCCTGCTCCCCTCTTTTGAAAAGAGAGGGGCCGGGGGTGAGTTTGCATCATTATGCTTTATTAAAGCTGCGCCTCTCCCGGCTGCCAGTCTATTGGGCACAGGCCCCCGGACTGAAGTGCCTGAAGCACCCTTAAGGTTTCATCCACGCTTCTCCCAACGTTTAAATCATGTATAACGGAATATTTCACAACACCCTTTGGGTCTATTATAAACAATCCCCTTAAGGCTATTCCGTTCTGCTCCAGAAGTACCCCGTAATTTCTGGATACCTCCTTGGTTATGTCGGATGCAAGAGGATAATTGATTTTGCCAAGACCTCCATTTTCCGGGCTGGAATTGATCCATGCCTTGTGCGAATGAACACTGTCTATGCTGACACCGACAACCTCGGCCTTCAGATCCTTAAATTCGGCTATCCTTCTGCTTATTCCAGATATTTCAGTGGGGCACACAAAGGTGAAATCAAGGGGATAGAAGAACAAAACAAGCCATTTCCCTTTATAGTCATACAAATCTACAGATGTAAAGGTATCTCCGTTGCCTTCAACTGCCTCCATTTTGAAATGCGGAGCCTGCATACCTACCAGCCTTTCCATAATTTTTACCTCCTTATTTTAAATGCTTATACGTAAAATTATTGCATTACTGCGCTATGGCTTTAATATACCCTATTTTTATGATGAAATAACTAAATAAAAAAATAAGTCAAAATCTTTTTGCGCTTGCAGATTTAATTTTTAAAATTGGGTTAAAATAACGTTATAATAAAAATTAAAGACTAAATTTTGTTTACATTTTCAAAATGTTAGGGTATTCTTAATAATGAAAACTTATATATGGGAGGGATAATCAAAAATGAAGCAATACTTGGAAATTGAAAGCGTTTTTGCCAGAGAGATACTGGACTCAAGAGGCAATCCGACCGTTGAGGTGGAAGTAATAGCCGAGGGTGGATTTGTAGGAAGGGCCGCAGTGCCTTCGGGAGCATCTACGGGAGCTTTTGAGGCTGTAGAGCTTAGAGACGAGGACAAGGACAGATACCTTGGGAAAGGTGTTCAAAAGGCTGTAGATAATGTTAATGACATCATTGCTCCTGAAGTAGAGGGAATGAATGTTTTTGATCAAGTTGCCATAGACCGCTTAATGATAGAGCTGGACGGGACACCAAACAAGGCTAAGCTGGGAGCAAACGCCATATTGGGAGTTTCACTGGCGACTGCAAAGGCAGCGGCTGAAGCACTTGGATTAAGCCTGTACCAGTACATAGGAGGCGTAAATGCAAAGACTCTTCCTGTGCCTATGATGAATATTATAAATGGAGGCAAACATGCCGACAACAGCGTAAATATACAGGAGTTTATGATAATGCCTGTTGGTGCGTGCTGCTTTAAGACAGCTCTTCAGATGTGCGCCGAGGTTTTCCATAACCTTAAAAAAGTGTTGAGCAGCAAGGGATACAGCACCGCAGTGGGTGATGAGGGAGGCTTTGCGCCCAATCTCAAAACTGACGAGGAAGCAATTCAGGTTATACTTGAGGCTGTGGAAAAAGCGGGATATAAGCCCGGTGACGACTTCAGGATAGCTATAGACGCTGCTGCGACGGAAATGTATCAAGAGGACGGAACCTATTTCTTCTGGAAGACGGGTATAAGGAAGAGCAAGCAGGAAATGGTGGATTTCTGGGCGGATCTGGCTGAAAGGTATCCTATCATTTCTCTTGAGGACGGCGTATCGGAAGAGGACTGGGAGGGCTGGAAGATGCTCACCGAAAGGATAGGCTCCAAGATTCAGCTTGTCGGAGACGATCTGTTTGTTACAAATACCGAAAGGCTGAAAAAGGGAATAGATATGGGTGTTGCCAACTCAATACTCATAAAGGTTAATCAGATAGGGTCTCTTACAGAGACGCTGGAAGCTATTGAAATGGCTAACAGAGCGGGATATACCGCTGTTACCTCTCACAGGTCAGGTGAGACTGAGGATGCTACTATAGCAGACATCGCCGTTGCGACAAACTCTGGACAGATCAAAACGGGTGCGCCTTCAAGGACTGACCGTGTTGCCAAGTACAACCAGCTTCTGAGGATAGAAGAGGAGCTCGGGGAGGTTGCAGAATATCCCGGCTTAAGCGCATGGTTTAATCTTAAAAACAAGTAATATGTTGCTAATAAAAAAACAAGTCGCTATGGCTTGTTTTTTTTTCTATAATATGTTAGAATGATACTTGTCAATTTTTTAGGAGGTGTTTCCTTTGAGCGTAGGTGGCTATATTGTAACTGCAATTCATGTAATATTTGCGTTGTCCATCATCGTTATTGTATTATTGCAGTCTGGAAAAACAGCAGGGATATCGGGAGCTATTTCAGGTGGTGCGGAGACTTTTTTCGGTAAGAACAAGGGCAGGACTATTGACGCTTTATTAAGCAAGTACACTGCCGTTGCCGCTATTGCTTTTCTTATTACCTCAATACTGGTTTATGCTTTCGCAAGCAAATTAATATAGTTGAATATAAAGTAAATACAGTAAAGACAAAGGGATCAAAAAAATGTCCCTTTGTCTTTTTTGTCTCATGGAAAATATGAATTAAGTATTAATAATTGTAAACAATAGATATTAGTGATAACAGTTATAGTTAATTATGAATAAGGAGAAAGCGGAAGTGCCGTGAAATAAGTGTAAATTGTTTTTTGCGGCGGCCCTGTGGTTTTTGTATGAGAGAACAGAGAAAAGAACGGATACTTGCTTTTATGAGAGAGGATGCGTACAAGCCCCTCTTATTCAAGGAGCTGCTTATGGTGCTGGATGTACCTAAGGACGATTTGCAGGAGTTTGAAGAGGTGATAGAAGAGCTTGAGGCTGAAGGCAGAATATTCAAGACACATAAGGACAGGTATGGCGTACCTGACAGAATGAGCCTTGCAGTAGGACGGTTGCAGGGAAATGAGCGCGGGTATGGTTTTGTAATACCTGACGAGGAAGGAGTAGGCGACGTTTTTATTACTGCGGAGGCTTTAAACGGAGCCATGCATAATGACAGGGTTATTGCGCGCATAAGCAAGAAAACAACGGCGGATAAACGGTCTGAGGGTGAGATAATAAGAATTTTGAAGCGCGCCAACAACACCGTTGTGGGGACATTTGAAAAAAGCAAGTACTTTGGGTTTGTCGTTCCCGACAATGCCAGAATTTCTGGGGACATATTTATTCCAAGGGATGAATTTAACAATGCCAAGCCGGGGCAAAAGGTTATAGCCGAGCTGGTAAAATGGCCGGAAAAAAGAAGAAATGCCGAGGGGCGGATTGTTGAGATAATCGGAAACGCAAATGAAGCAGGAGTAGATATACTGTCTATTATAAAGGCGCATAACTTTATTGAGGAGTTTCCCGAGGATGTAATAAAACAGGCGGAGGATATAGACGATAGCGTAACAGAGGAAATGCTGGAGGGGAGGCGTGATTTAAGAGGGCTTACAATGGTGACTATAGACGGGGAGGATGCGAAGGATCTTGACGATGCCGTTTCTATAGAAAGGCTTGCTAACGGGAATTACAGGCTGGGAGTACATATTGCCGATGTAAGCCGCTACGTAACGGAAGGCTCCCCTCTGGATCAGGAGGCATTGAAAAGGGGTACAAGCGTCTATCTTGTTGACAGGGTTATACCTATGCTGCCTAAAAAGCTTTCCAACGGGATATGCAGTCTTAATCCTCAGGTGGACAGGCTTGCCTTTTCCGTCATGATGGATGTAGATTCAAGCGGAAGAGTAGTCGATCATGAGATTTTTGAAAGCGTTATAAAAACAAACGAGAGAATGACTTATACGAATGTCTATAAAATATTGGTTGAAAACGACAGCGAGCTTATAAGCAGGTATAATTACCTTATAGAGGACTTTAAGTCTATGGAGGAGCTGGCGGCTATACTGCGCAAAAAAAGGTTTGCAAGAGGAGCAATTGATTTTGACTTTGAGGAGGCCAAAATCATACTTGATGAAAAGGGCAGGCCGGTAGAAGTTAGGAGATATGAAATCACCATAGCCAATAAAATTATTGAGGAGTTTATGCTTGTATGCAATGAAACTGTGGCGGAGCATTTTTATTGGGCGAACTGTCCTTTTGTTTATAGAATACACGAGGACCCGGATGCCGAAAAAATCTCTTCATTTAATGAGTTTATACACAATCTTGGGTATAATGTCAAAGGTATTAATAAAATTCATCCAAGAGCCTTACAGGAGCTGTTGGAGAGGGTGAAGGGCAAAAGAGAGGAAAGGATAATAAGCACCGTAATGCTGCGTTCGCTTCAAAAGGCGAGGTACAGCAATGAAAACGGAGGGCATTTTGGCTTGGCGGCAAAATATTACTGCCACTTTACTTCACCTATAAGAAGGTATCCCGATCTCATTATACACCGGATAATGAAGGAGTATATAAAGGGGCAGATGGGAATGGACAGGCAGGAGGTCTTAAATTCCCGGCTGCCAGGAGTTGCAAAGCTTTGCTCTGAGAGAGAGAGGGCATCGGAGGAGGCCGAAAGAGAGACTGAGGATTTAAAGAAGGTTGAGTTTATGAAGCAGCAGGAGGGAGAAGTATTTGAGGGCATTATTTCAAATGTTACATCCTTCGGAATGTTTATAGAGCTTGACAACACCATAGAAGGGCTTGTAAGGATGAGCAGCATGGAGGATGATTATTATATATACAATGACAAGCAGTATTATTTGATCGGAGAGAGAAGCAGAAAAATTTACAGAATAGGGGATATAGTGAATGTAAAGCTTGCCAGGGCTGATATTGCCGCTCGCAAGATAGATTTTGTGCTTGTGGAGGCTCCGGCTTCCGAGGAAGCCAAAAGCGCGCCTGAACATGTTAAGGAGCAGAAGCCTGCCAAGATCAAAAGAGGTAAAAAGACTATGGACCCAAAGGTTAAAAAAAATATAATGGGCAAGGGCAGAAGAAAAAAGTCTTAATTAAAAAATCTTTATCGCTATATATGGATATGCTGTATGGAGGGTGAGTGAAAAATGGTAATTGTGAGTGCATGTCTTGCGGGTGTGAAGTGCAAATATAACGGTAAGAGCAATTTTAACAGCGAAGCGGAAAAGCTGGTTAAGAGCGGCAAGGCTGTCCCGGTATGTCCCGAGCAGATGGGGGGCTGTCCCACCCCGCGCCTTAAGGCCGAAATTCTTAACGGAACAGGCGCGGATGTACTGGATGGGAAATGCATTGTAGTAAAGGAGAATGGAGAGAACGCAACGCAGGAATTCATTAAGGGGGCTGAGGAGGTGCTGAAAATAGCCTTGCTTACAGGAGCAAAGAGGGCTGTTTTAAAATCGGGAAGCCCGTCCTGCGGATGTGGAAGCATATACGACGGAAGCTTTTCAGGAAATAAAATAAAGGGCAACGGAGTTACCTCCGAGCTCCTTATAAGAAACGGTATAGAGGTTGTTTCGGAAGAACGGCTTAATATTTAAAAACCGGGCATATATGTCCGGTTTTTAAATAAACTGTATATTAAACTAAGAAAGACTTGATTTCTTCGCAGAAGTTATCGCATGCGTCTGTATGGACATCAACCTTAATGGGCTTGCTCAAATCAAGGCTGAAAATTCCCATAATTGATTTTGCATCTACAATATACCGACCGGATGTTAAATCAACATCGAAATCGTATTTGTTTACAAAGTTAACGAAATCCTTAACATCATTGATTGACTTTAGCATAATATTGAATGTTTTCATATCTATACCTCCTTAATAATAGGTGTTGCAATAGTCTGTTCAATTTAATAACCACCTACTATAATATTATCTTTTTTATTGTCTCAAGTCAATGAGGATGTTGTTAAAACTTTCTAAGGCCGTTATTGGAAAATGGACTGAATGTGGCATTATAGACGGCTTATGAAAGGTATTGTGCATTATTAACAAACTTTTGTGCAAATTTATGTGAAAATTAAGAAAATACTGTTAAGGAAAAAGGAGGACGCAAGAAAGCATTATATTTGTCAGCATGAGGTGAGGTAGAGTATAATAGGCTATGTGCATAAAGCACATAATTATGAGGATATTTTTATTTACGGGGATAGTCTTTGGCTTTCGGAGGATGCTATAAAAATGAAGGATAATAATGGGAAAGTTGATTTGAGCTTGGATGGTGAAGAGTTTTTCAGGCAATACGGCAGAAAAAAGACGGTGGGAATGTTTACCCTCGGTTGCAAGGTTAACCAGTATGAGACGGAGGCCATGGCGGGGATTTTCAGGCAAAAAGGCTATGAGGTGGTTGATTTCAGCGGTGAGGCGGATGTTTATGTTATAAATACATGTACCGTTACCAGCCTTAGCGACAGAAAGTCCAGGCAGATGATCAGGAGGGCAAAAAGCAGCAATAAAAACTCTATTGTCGCCGTTGTAGGGTGTTATTCTCAGGCATCTCCCGAGGAGGTGCGGAATATTCCCGGGGTGAACGTCATTATAGGAACGAGGGAAAGAAGCAAAATAGTTGATTACGTAAATGAAATAGAAGCAGATGCCGGACAGGTTTGCATTGTGGAAAACATCATGAAGGAAAAAAGCTTTGAAGCCCTTAAGATAGATGCATATGAGGGGCGCACGAGGGCCTTTCTGAAAATTCAGGAGGGCTGCAGCCAGTTTTGTGCATACTGTATTATACCATATGCAAGAGGACCCATAAGAAGCAGGCCGCATGATGAGATTTTGAGTGAGGTGGAAAGACTTTCGGAAAGCGGCTTTAAAGAGGTGGTTCTGACAGGAATACATATAGCCTCGTATGGGAAGGATATTAAAAGCACCTCATTAACCGAAATCATCCGGCAGGTGCATGAAGTTAAAGGGATTGAAAGAATAAGGCTGGGGTCGCTGGAGCCTATGGCGATAACGGATGAGTTTATCGGCATGGCAAAGGAGCTTACAAGGCTTTGCCCGCACTATCATCTGTCGCTCCAGAGCGGGTGTAATGCCACATTAAATAGGATGAACAGGAAATATTCCGTAGCTGAATATAAGGAAGTGGTTGAGAGGCTAAGACAAGCTGTGCCCGATGTGGCTATAACTACCGATATTATGGTGGGATTTCCAGGAGAAACCGACAGTGAGTTTAGAGAGACATACAGATTTATAGAAGAAATATCATTTGCACAAATGCACATATTTAAATATTCCCGCCGGAAGGGAACTCCCGCCGCGGATTTTGAGGATCAAATTTCTTCAGAATTAAAGGAGGAGAGAGCCAAGACGCTTACAGAGCTTGCAAGGCTCAAAACACTTGAATTTAATTCGCGTTTTATAGGAAGGATCATGCCTGTGCTTTTTGAGCAGCACTATGCAGGCGTAAAAGGAATGATAGAGGGACTGACTCCCAATTACATAAAGGTAATCAGCAGGGCTCCCGTTAAGTTAAAAGGACAGGTTGCACGGGTTGAGATAGAAAGCGCGGAACAGGACTATGCTGCCGGAAAAATTGTTGAATGATTTGCAAATCCTAAGCTTATATGTCTTGCATAAATTACTCCGTTGTATTACTATATAAATATAGATGATTTCACTTTATATTTTACAAATGGTCGTTTTGAGTGAGATATAGTCTATGCTGTAGTTGGGAGAGTGGTTGATGTGGCTGATATTAACGAGACAATGATGTTTAAGGTGGAAAAGGATAAGGATAGCGAGGCAAGAGAGGTAGTAATGACTGTTTACCAAGCCTTGAAGGAGAAGGGGTACAATCCCATAAGCCAGATAGTGGGATATATTCTGTCGGGTGATCCTACATATATAACCAGTCATCAGAACGCAAGAAGTGTAATAAGGCGGCTTGAGAGGGATGAGCTGCTTGAGGAAATATTAAAGTGGTATCTGGAGGATAAGAAATAGCCTTTGGCCCTGTATTATTAAAAATGCAGGGCTTTATATTATGGGAAGGGCTGTGCTGTGCACAGAAAGCGCAAATAGTATGAGAATAATGGGAATTGATTATGGTGACAGCAGGATAGGCGTTTCGGTAAGTGATCCTATGGGCTGGATTGCTCAGGCTGTGGAGACTATTAATCTGAACGGCAGTACCTCTAAAGCGTTGCAGAGAATATACGAGCTGGCGCAGGGCTATTCTGCCGGGAGAATTGTTGTGGGATTCCCTAAGAACATGAATGGAACCATAGGGCCAAGGGGAGAGAAGACACTTGAATTTATAGAGCTTTTAGACAGAAAAATTAATAATGAGGAAAATGGGATTGAAATTATCAAATGGGACGAGAGGCTCACTACGGTTGCGGCAAACAGAACCATGCATGAGCTTGGAGTGAAAACCTCCAGGAAGAAAAAGCTGGTTGATCAGATTGCGGCTGTTTATATACTGCAAGGGTATCTTGACAGCTTAAAGAATTTATAAGCGCCTTTGAATAAAAAAGCTTATATTACAAAACCTAAGCTTGGGTTGCCCACGGGGCAGCTTCAGAAGGTGTTAGCAATAGTATTATTGTACCCAAAGCAAATTTTAAATTACATTTTGAAATTTGTTGAAATAATATGGGAAATGGTAATTTTATATGTTATAATGGGTTGGAATCCAAATGATTGATGTTTTAGAACAGGAGGAGTATACGATGGCTGAAGAACGGGATGATATAGTTATACTGGTGGATGACAATGGTGACGAAGCAGAGTTTGAGCATCTGGATACCATTGAAATTAATGAAAGCGAATATGTAATATTAATACCTCTTTCTGAGAATGAAGACGAGGATATGGAAGAGGAAGAGGTTGTTATTCTTAAAATAGAGCATGGGGAAGACGGAGAGGACTCCTTTGTGAGTGTAGAGAATGAAGAGGAGCTCAATGCGGTGTTTGAGGAATTCAAGCTTAGAATGGAAGATGAATACGAATTTGAAGATGATGAATAAAAAAACCGGCTGCCATGCCGGTTTTTTTATTCATCATCTTCATATCTATAAAAAGATTTTAATTTTAAAAGGTATTGATAAATATTTGTAGAATCATAATCTATAACTCATTTCTGGAGGGGTAATACATATGAAGAAAATCGGACTTATGCTTGCCGCCCTTTTTTTGCTGCTTATAATGCTTTCTGCCTGCAGCAATGACGCAAAGGAAATAATAGCCGAGCAGGACTCCACCTCAGAGCAGACCTTTATACCTGCGGAGGACACGGGAATTGAAGAAGAGCCAGCCCAAGAGGATGCATTTATTATGCCTGTTGAAGGTAAAAGGCCGTATGCGGTAATGATAGATAATGAAGGGAGCAAGCCTTTACCTCAGGGCGGAATAAAAAAGGCACAGATAGTATATGAGATGATAGCAGAGGGCGGAGTAACAAGGCTTATGCCTATATTCTGGAACGCCGATGGTGAATTAATAGGCCCGGTCAGGAGCTCAAGGCATTATTTTCTGGACTATGTTATGGAGCATGACGCAATATACGTGCATTTTGGATGGAGTCCTCTTGCCAAATCGGACATTTCAAAGCTTAAAATCAACAATATTAACGGAGTAGGCAAGGGGGGAGAGGCATTCTGGGATCTGACTAAGGACAAAAATAACTGGCAGGATTCTTATACCTCTGCAAAAAATCTTGATGAGTGTGTGGGAAGGCTTAAATATCCCGTGAGCACCGATAAAAAGCTTATATTTTCTTATAATGCGTCGGACGTAGAGCCGGGTACCGGTGAAAAGGCCGAGAAGATTAAAATAAAATATTCGGGAGGGTATGTATGCAGCTATGAGTATGATTCCTCCTCTAAAAAATATTCCAGATTCAGGCAGGGAAAGCCTCATATGGAAAGAGCAGACAATACTCAGCTAACGGCAAAGAACATCATTATTCAGTATGTCGCAAATAAAAGAATCAGCGGGGACAGAGAGGACAGGCAGGAGCTTTCCAACATAGGAAGCGGAAGAGGGCTGTTTATATCCTGCGGAAAAATGATGGAAATAACATGGTCAAAGAAATCAAGAAGCTCAAAAACAGAGTATATGGATATGGAGGGAAAGCCTGTTTTATTGAATCCTGGGCAGACATGGATTCAGATTGTGCCTAAGGGCAATAATGCAGTCATAGAATAGGTTTAAATTGTTGTCATCGGGGTTTGCGGCGCTGTGCTTTAAGTGCCATTTCCAGAAGAGTTTCTCTCTGATTAAGCTCGGGGTTATTTACTACTTCTTTCAGAAGATTTTTTAATATCCCTCCTATTTCCTTACCCTGACGAAAACCTGATGCTATAAGGTCATCCCCGTTTATGGAAAGCTCTCTGGTGCTTAAGCACTGCCCCATGGCTTTGATTTCCATATATATGTTCCTTATTTTGCCCAGCTTTTCAAGCCTGTCGGGCAGGAAGGCGGGGTTTTGAGCCTTAATATCGGCTGCTCTGACTTTCAGAAGCAGCTCAAATATATCCTCGCCTATGCTGCATACGGCTCTTCTTACGGCTGTGGGTTGGGGTTCTATTTGCCTGTCATGGTTCTTAACCAGCCTGCATACGGTGTCTATAGTTTTGTTGTCAAATTTCAGCCTTTTAAGCACTGCATTCGCTATTTCAGTGCTCTTATGATGGTGTCCGTAAAAGTGGTCGGTGCCTTTTTTGTCTGTGGTTTTTGTATGAGGCTTGCCGGTATCATGCAAAAGCATTGTCCACCTGAGAACGGGAGTGGCTTCAATATTCTTTACAGCTGTCAGAGAATGCAGAGCTACATTGTAAATATGATAAGGATGCCTCTGGTCGGTTGCAAAGCATGGTTCAAGCTCGGGAAGCACGTGAGAGAGAATTCCCGTGTCGTTAAGCAGGCTGAATTTCATAGGGTTATTCGACAGCAGCAACCGGGTAAGCTCATCCCTGATCCTTTCGCTGCTTATGTTAGATAGCAGAAAGGACGTGGCTTTTATGCCTTCCAAGGTCTTTTTATCTATTTCGAAGCCAAGCTGCGCAGAAAAACGCACGGCCCTCAGAATCCTCAAAGCATCCTCATTAAACCTTTTTTCTGCATTTCCTACGGCGCGAATAATCCTTTTCTGTATGTCAGAGACACCGCCAAAGGGGTCTATTAGGCCGTGAAACGGGTGATAGGCTATTGCGTTTGCGGTGAAATCCCTTCTTGAAAGATCCTCCTTAAGTGAGCGGGTAAAGCGTACCTCCTCAGGCTTTCTGTTGTCCCGGTACTCGCCGTCTATCCTGAAGGTTGTAATTTCAAAGCTCTCATTATCCAGCAAAACAGTTACCGTGCCATGCTTAAGACCCGTGTCTACAGTTCTTTTGAAAAGCTTTTTAACCTGCTCCGGCTCTGCGCCTGTCGCTATGTCCCAATCATTAGGGCTTATGCCTATCAGGCTGTCCCTTACACACCCCCCCACAGCGTACGCTTCAAAGCCTTCTGAGTTTAAGGCTTCAATTGCGCGAAGCGGAAGAGGGGGAATGTGAATTTTCAGTTTTGAACCGGCAGCATTATCCATATACTTATTTCACCACGTATAATATAATTATTTATTGTAGCTTTTTTAATAATAATTATACTATATAGTGCGGCAGTAAGTAAAATATGTATCAACTCTTAAGATGTAAATGTTCAGGCGAAAAGGGAAGGCTAAGAAAAGCTGCATATGCTTTTCAAATTCTCTTTCGCAGCTTCTATAAAGCGTGAATTACTGAGAAGATTCAGATAATCACAGCATTCGCACTGAAAGGTAAGGCCGTTCAGCTTTTCAACCTCACTTTCAGGAAGATTTATTATGACCGAGTTACAATTGTAGCAACGAAGACATGTAAATTTATACATTATTATACGCTCCTTTTTATTGTGGCCTGTATTACAGAATTTAAGCCATATGCATTAGATGCATATTAAGTATATGTTAATTCGTCGTTTAAATTACCATGTACATTTTTACGGACATAAAAAATTACAGGATAAACATAAAGTGCGTTTGCCATAGAAATAAATCTTTTTGATAAAGAAACATGCGACAAAATATCGGGAATTCTTGAATCGGCTAAAAGAATGGGAATGAATAATAGATTTGTTGTATAAAGGCTGATATCATAAAAGCTTCACAAATAAAAAGCCGCTGCGAAACAAATGCGAGAAACAAGGTACTGAGGACTTGCACCCGCATTGTGCTTCGAAGCAGGTTTATTCAGGTAGAGGACCTCATAACGAGAACGCCTCTTTAAGACTCCTCTAAAGCCCTTATTGATTTAAAAGAAAGCTGAGATAGAGGAATGCCTGATTCATGGCTTACAATAGCCATGATCATAGCAGCAGTTTTTTCATCTACGTTAATAAGCTTAAGCTCTCCTGCCGAAACACCGCGATTGTCCTCCTCAAGCTCTTTAGCAGCCGGAGCTGAAGCTTCCGCCTGTATAAGAGCCGGCTGGCTTTTATTATGCCTTGCACTGCTTAGAATTACCGACAGCAGCTTTATTAAGAAAAACAGGCATATAAGTACAAAAAACACCAATGAAATGCAGAACAAAGACAGTCCTATACTTTGAGCTATAGACATGGACACCACCCTTTCATAAAAAATTTTTTCCATGGTTTATGCTTTAAAGGCATATAAAAAGGGCGAAAAGCCTCATAAATAATGAGCTTCCCACCCCAGAAGACTGAAATCTTGAAAACGAATACCAAACTCGCCCAACCGTAAATCAACCCTGTTCAATTGCAGCCAGTATATCATAATTTTTAATTTTTGGCAAGCAAAACGAAAGACTATTTTAATTCTGTTTTCGTGTTTTTATTACAAATAAAAAAACGTAATGATGTGTCACAAAAGCACCTGCAAGAAGGATGCGTATTATAAGGTTGTCAATCACAATAAAAGAAGCTGCAATTGCAGAGCTGGCAACAAGCTGCACGACCAGCTTTTGCTGTATCGGCAAGGATCTATCCCTTTCATATCCATATAAATATTTTTTATATATCCGTGTTCCCTTAAACCAGTGATTCATTCTTTCGGAGCCTCTGGTGAAGCAATATAGCGTAAGCAGGAGAAAAGGAGTTGTGGGAAGCCCGGGCAGTATGGCGCCCAGTAAGCCAAGTGCCAATGAGAGGATACCGATTAAAACATATATAATTTTTTTCAAAAGGCTTTATACCTCCGATATTGTTATAATCCTTAGCATTTTTTATACACCTATTATATCAATTTTTTACATAAACAGCTATAAAAACAGAGAATATATCGGATAAGTTTTGTAATAAGGAGATGAAGAGGCCCCTGGTCTTTGTCTCTCATCTTTTCGCAGCGCTTATTGTGCTAATCAAATCACAGCCTTTCGGCATAGAGCATACAATAATGCTATAAGCACATGAAAGGATTGAGAAATATGTATAACATGTATAATACATATCCATATTACATAAACACGCCGGTGTATAATGCTTATAATCCCTTTCCTTACTCCGGGACTGCACCAATGTATAGCTCAAATTTATTTAAGCAGTATCCTAATCAGTATATTCCCTTTACAGGTAAGGAAAAGGACGGAAGTACAATCAAATTGAAGGATTATGGCCCGCAGCCTTTCGCAATCAACATTGAAGAGGCCACCTTGCAAAATAATACCTTCCGCACGGCCTTATGGACAGGAAGCCATTTGCAGGTTACCTTAATGAGCATCAATGTCGGGGAGGACATAGGGTTCGAGGTTCACCCCGGACTTGACCAGTTTATACGCATTGAAGAGGGCCAGGGGCTTGTTGTAATGGGTGATACAAAGGATAAGCCGGATTTTCAGGAGAAGGTCTATGATGACTTTGCATTCATCATACCTGCCGGTAAATGGCATAACCTTATCAACACAGGCTACAGGCCGCTTAAATTATACTCTATTTATGCACCGCCCCAGCATCCGAAAGGCACGGTTCATGCGACCAAAGCAATTGCAGAGGCCGCTGAGGAAAGTCACACGCACTAGAAGATATTTACTTTGCAAGTGTAATTGCAAATAAATGAATATTGCTGCAGTCCGGCAGCCGGATATAATCTAACTGCCGGATTGGGTTCAAATTCAAAGCTCTGGCGTACAAATGCCCTTTAAGCATACTGCTTCTCAACACGCCATCTCTGTCTTTTTCCGCGCACATTCCTTCCCAGACCACGATCTCACCAAAATGAGATTCGGGGTAGGTCCAGTCTGTAAATTCCAGAGGAACGTGAGAAACAGTTCCATCCAAATAACGGATTTCCAATAATTCAGAGTAGTGTCCCCACTCTGCACAGCCCATAAGCATAATACAAGAAAAGCAACCATTTTCTAAATTGATTTTTTGGCCCGCGCAGGAGATATTGTCGGTTTTGTTGTCAACCGGCTGCGGAAACTTAAATCTCATGCCTTGAAAATTCCATATGTCATCCGAAGGGAGTCCATGCGTCAAAAAAACCTGTCCTGTAGATGTCAGGCTCGCCTCGGTATACTCGCCTATATCACTGTAAAACCCCTCATTATTAAGAAACCCGGAAATATCTACAAACCTGTATTCCTGAAGCCCGTCCGTCTGAGCAGTTATATTTGCGGAAGAATCTGCTACCTGGGAGGATACAGACCTGCCTTCAATTATCTTTATCAAATCATCACAAAGGCTTTGTTCTATGTCGGCAATATTGCAAAGCTTGGCCGAAGCTGTTTCAAGTTTACGGATAAAGCTGCCTTGTGAAGTAACATCCATCGCACCATTTAATTTCTGCCGATAAACTGTTGCGGTAACCAGTCCCCACAGTGACAGCCACTGGTTGGAAAGGAAAATAAAACGATCCCTGCACTCTGAAAGTACATGAGCGTTATGGTAATTAATTAAATAAGTAAAAAAGTGGGAGAAAAAATACCGGCTGTGGTATGTATATTTTATTTTTTCACCAAGATTACCGTTGCCGCTGATTTCCAAAGCATAATTGTCAGGATTGGCAATGAGTTTTGAAAACTCCCTTATGGACTCGAAGGAATTATTTTCAAGCAGAGAGCTTGTATTGCTCTTAATTACAGCGCGCCAGTCTATATCATTCTTTTCATCATCTACTATTGAAAAGGTTACACAGTCCTTATAGGCTTTTATGAATACATCCTTTGGTATTATAGCAGGCTTTTTGAAATCATGTATGTCTATGCAATATATGCCTTCATTGTCATCGCTTATTCCGGTGACGAGACAGGGATAATAAAGGCTCTCCCCTTTTGTGTTCTCAGGAGTCCAGGGGTAATATTTGTTATTAAAGTTTACTGCAATAGGAAAGCCCTTTTTAAGCTCGCGGTATGCTATGCCTATAATATCTTCAACTCCCTCTATTCCCATAAAGGTTAGCTGTATACCGTGATATTGTTCTAAGAGGGAAGCATAGTCGTTATCTTCTATAAATATTCTGTCAAAAATGGCTGACGAATTATTCGGAGCTGCGGGCAACAGCCCAAAACTCCAAAACCGGGAGAAAATCATGTCATACCGGCGTTTTAGCCAAAATGATACGGTGGCCAATAATGCTTCCTCACAAAACATTTCTTGAGGCTGCTCTAATTTTATATCTAAATACAACATATATTAACCCCCCAATTGTTTTTAAATGGAAGATTTAAATTTTAATGAATGGTAAATTATAAGAATTATATTAGCCTAAAATTAAAATGTTCGCAATATATTTTCAAAATATAATAAAAACTGCCGGAATAGAAGCACAAAAATACGACTTTTTTTAAAACCATAGTTCTCCTACTATACAAATTAATAATATAATTATATAATAAAAAGTAATTCTATTAATTTTTTTACATTAAAGCCTATTATAGTCTAGAAGCAATGCTCCCAACATAAACAACACTAAACAATTCGCATTTCCCAATAAACCAATTGGCCTTGTAAAGCTCCAATATTATTAAAAATACTGGCTTCAATGTCTTTTATATAAATATAATTTTATAAGGGGGAAGATTAACGATGGAAAAAACAAAGGGCAAAGCATCATGCAAAAAGTGGCTGAGGCCGATTGTCATGCTGCTTGTAATTTCCTTATTACTGCCTTTGCTTGCTCCCGGGCCAACGGTACAGGGAGCTGCTTCACCGCGTATAGGCGGGTCTTACTACAGCTATGGGGAAGCCATGCAAAAAGCAATTCTTTTCTACAAGGCCAACCGTCTCGGCGACTTGCCTGACGATTACATTCTGCCTTACCGTGGAGATGCCGCCATGACAGACGGACAGGACGTGGGTCTTGATTTGACGGGGGGCTGGGCAGATGCAGGAGACGGAATTAAGTTCACTCATCCCATGTCCTATGCCGCAGGCCAGTTGGGATGGGCGGTGTATGAGTATCGCAGGGCATTTGAAAAGTCGGGGCAATTGGACAATATTCTTGATGAAATCAAATGGGCTACGGATTTTTTCATAAAGGCACATCCAAGTCCTAATCTATTGTACTATATGTGCGGCTACGAGGAATCGGATCATTCGGTATGGGTAACCCATGAAATGCTTGACTATGTGACTGACAGGAAATCCTTCAAGGTAGACCCGTCCACACCGGGGTCAGATGTGGCAGGACAGACTGCCGCAGCATTAGCCATTGCATCCATTATATTTGAGCCTACCGATCCTGAATATGCCAATACCTGTTTAACTCATGCAAAGCAGCTTTTCAGCTTTGCCGATACATATAGAGGTAAAAACCCTCTGGGAAGCTTATATCCTTCGGGAGGGTATATGGATGATCTGGCGTGGGGAGCTATCTGGCTTTATATAAAAACAGAGAATACATATTACCTTGACAAGGCTAAGTCGGCCTTGCCGGTTACCTCTCTAGGCGGGGGACACACACATTGCTGGGATGATGTGAGCTACGGTGCGGCACTTAAGATAGCTCAGGCTACCCACGACAGCAGTTATGCCGCTATGGTTGAAAAAAACCTAGACATATGGATGCCTGGTGGAAGTATGAAGTATACTCCCGGAGGTCTGGCATGGCTTTCACAATGGGGATCTCTGCGCTATGCGTCTACGGCGGCATTTTTAGCATTTGTATGGTCTGACGACAAAACGGTAGGGACTGCCTCTAAAAAAGAGACCTATCACAATTTCGCCGAAAGGCAGATAAATTATGCCCTTGGAGATAACCCAAGGGGAGGAAGCTATGTGGTGGGCTTCGGCGAAAATTCGCCTGTTCATCCGCATCACAGGACTGCCCACGGTTCATGGACAAGTATGCTGTCGGTACCCCTGTTCCACCGCAATATACTTTACGGGGCGTTGGTTGGAGGTCCGGGCTCGGACGACGGCTGGAAGGATGATATCTCCGACTACACCTTAAACGAGGTGGCGACTGATTATAATGCGGGATTTGTAGGTGCTTTAGCCAAAATGTATGATATATACGGGGGAGAGCCCCTTCAAAATTGGCCTCAGCCTGAGGATTTCAGAGCTCCCGAGGACAACCTGAATGAATATTTCGTGCGTGGCTGGATAATGTATGAGGGTTATGGAGCCTTGAACCTGATGCTTCAGATTAACAACCGTTCGGCTCACCCCGCTGTAATGAAGGACAAGCTTTCTGCCCGTTATTACATGGATCTGTCCGAGCTGTTTGAGGCAGGGTATGGTCTGGAGGATGTGGAAATAACACTTGGGCAGAACGAGGGAGCAAAGCTTTACGGACTGAAGCGGTACAAGGACAATATTTACTATTTTACGGTGGATTTTTCAGGCACACAGATTTTGCCGGCTGAATGGCAAATGTGTGAAAAGGATGCCACCGTATCAATAAAATATAAGCGCAGCGACATTGGCTCAAACACAAATGACTGGTCGTATCAGGGTTTAACGGGCTCTCCTGACTATGATGCCATATCCTTTGCGGGAATGACTCCGTACATACCCATATATGATGACGGTGTTCTTCTATGGGGTAAGGAACCTCCTTTGGGAGAGCCGGAGTTTATCTACGGAGATTTGAATGATGACGGAAATGTTAATTCTATAGACTTTGCATTACTAAAGAGAGTGTTGATAGGAGAGCCTGCCCAAAATACAAATATGCAGGCGGCTGATGTCAACGCCGACGGACAGGTAAACTCCATAGACTATGCTATTTTGAAAAGCTACCTTATGAATATAATTGATTCGCTTCCTCACAGGATGTAAAATAATCCGATATTATTTAAAGGTATTTTAAAAACATCTTTTTTATAGTATCATAAAGATAATATGGAAATAAAAGCAGCAGGGGCGGGGCTTAGGTGAGGCCAAGCCCCGTGGGTCTGCTTAGGAGGTGTTCCGATGCTTGAGCTGCCGGAGGCTTTTACTATTGCCGGACAGATAAATTCCACAATATTGGGAAAAACAATTATGAATGTAACCGCCGCTCAATCTCCCCATAAATTCGCTTGGTTTTTCGGAGAGCCGGAGGGCTACCACGGGCTGCTTTCGGGAAAAACTGTAGAAAGAGCGGAAGGCTTCGGGGGAATGGTAGAGATTAAAGCCGGTGGAGCCGTAATACTTGTCGGGGACGGTGTGGGGCTAAGGTATCATGCACAGGGAGACAGGCATCCTCAAAAGCACCAGCTTCTTATAGAGTTTGAGGATTTCTCGGCTGTCAGTGCTTCAGTGCAGATGTATGGAGGCATATGGTGCTTTAAGGAGGGGGAGCTGGACAACCCCTACTATAAGGTGGCAAAAGAAAAGCCTTCTCCCATAACGCCTCAATTTGACAGGGCATATTATGATTCCCTCATATCCCTGCTGGATATGCAAAAGCTCAGTGCAAAGGCTTTTCTTGCTACAGAGCAGAGGATTCCCGGCTTAGGAAACGGCGTGCTGCAGGACATTCTTTACAATTGTGGTATTCATCCCAAGAGGAAGGTGAGCACACTTGACAATAGGGACATAGACAGCCTGTTTAACTCTATAAAGTCCACCCTTTCGCAGATGGTCTTTGAAGGGGGACGGGACACCGAAAGGGATCTCTTTGGCTGCTATGGGGGGTACAGGACAAGGCTGTGCAAAAACACTGTGGACAAGCCCTGCGGTGTATGCGGCAGCACTATCCGCAAGGCAAGCTATATGGGAGGGAGCATATATTTCTGTGAGGGCTGCCAGAGGCTATAGGCCAAGCTTATGACGCAGTGCCTGAAGTTTTCTGTCTAATTGTGCAGACGTGTTTAAAAGCATGTCTCTCAAGTCTTTTTCCATGCTTGAGTATACTGCTTTAACGAATAGTAAAGCAAGGGAATCTTTTTTACAATCTTTATAAGAGGTGAATTATGGATAAGTCTCAATATAAAGAAATGAGCAGCAGGATAAAGAAGAGGAGGAAAGAGCTTGGATTTACCCAAGAACAAGTATGTGAAATGTTGGGCATATCTTACAGCTCTTACTCAAAAATAGAAAATGCGTTTCAAAAACCTTCACTTGGTACAATTGTTAAAATATCATTGTTGATGAAAATTTCCATAGACTATCTTGTATTCGGTAATGCCGAAGATAAAGGAAAAGCTGAATCAGATATATCCTACATGGCACTATCTGTCTTAGCCGGATGTGATATTGATAAATTGGAATATACTAATGAAATGCTTGGAAAACTTGTAAAAATATTTAAAGGTATTAAGAGCAATAATTGAACTGATAAAATGCTATTTATATACGAGGGATATTCTCTAAGGAATATAAATATGACAATACCGTAAATCCTAAAGATTTGCTGAACCAAATTAAGATTGTTTAAAGTATAATTTAAGAAAGAGGCCCTTATTTCAGACCTCTATCCTTTCCGTCAGCTTTTTTAAAAACAATTCTCCCGCCTTGTATATATCCCCTGCGCCCATTGTAATCACCAGATCCCCCGAAGACACATTTTCTTCAAGATATTCGGCTATGGCATCAAAGCTGTCAAGATATAACGCATCCTTTCCCGAGAATTTTATTCTGTCTGCAAGCACCGAAGCATGGATTTCTCCCGTGTCGGCCTCCCTTGCGGCATAAATATCGGATACAATTACGGTATCCGCATCCGAGAAGGCGGCTGCAAAGTCATCGAGAAGGAATTTGGTTCTGGTATAGGTATGAGGCTGGAAGACACACCACACCTTCCGCCGGCTTGCGTTTCGTGCGGCATTTAAGGTGGCCTTTACCTCCGACGGGTGGTGTGCATAGTCGTCTATCACCTTTATATCGTTATAGCTGCCCTTTAGCTCAAAGCGCCTGTGTGTGCCGTTAAACTTAAACAGACCCTCCCTTATGGCTTCCATGCCGCAGCCAAGGGTATAGCACGCACATATTGCCGCAAGGGAGTTGCTTACATTGTGTATTCCCGGCACATTAAGATCTATGCTTCCCATACGCTCCTTGTTTTTAAACACTATAAAGGAGGCGCATCCCCTCTGGTCGAAGGTAATTTCCTTTGCTGTCCAATCGGCATTCTGGTTCTCTATGCCGTAAGTAATTTTATTGCAGCAAACGCCGTCCAGCAGCCAGCGGATATTTGAATCATCCGCACAGCCTATTACATAGCCCTCCGGGGGAACAAGAGAAGCGAAGCGCAGAAAGGTATCCTTGACATGATCTATGTTCTTAAAATAATCAACATGATCCAGCTCTATATTCAGCACAACCGCTATAAACGGATTAAACTTTAAAAAGCTTCCGTAGTATTCACAGGCCTCTGTTAAAAAGTACTTGCCGCTTCCTATGCGCGTATTACCGCCTATGCTTGCGAGCTCCCCTCCTATATGCACGGTAGGATTTAAAGCCGCTTCCAGCATAATCATGGCAGCCATTGAGGTTGTCGTAGTCTTGCCGTGTGTGCCTGATATGGAGACGCTGAACGGATATTTCTTCATAAGCTGCCCAAGCAGAGCGGCCCTGTCTATTGTGGGAATGCCAAGCGCACTTGCCTTGCACAGCTCAGGGTTGTTTTCCTTCACCGCAACGGTATATACAACCAGATCAGGGTCCTCAATGTTATCCTCGTTGTGGTATATATGTATTCTTGCACCAAGCTTTTCAAGCTTCTGGGTTGCATCAGAGGCTTTTATATCGGAACCCGATACTTTATAGCCCAAATTTATGACGATCTCTGCCAGACCGCTCATGCTGCTTCCGCCTATTCCTATAAAGTGTATTTTTTTTACGTCCGACTCAAACAAGTTAAAATATGTCAAAGTATAAACACTCCTTCATCAGTGCATCAAACTGTGCGGGAAACAAAAGCACAGTAAATAAGGCCCCCGCATCTCTATGCACTACATATGATATGATACACCATTTTATATAAAAGAAAAAGTTCTTAAAATATAAAATATACAATTATTATATTATTAGTAGTATCCAAATATTAGTATTTATATAACTATTTAAGGCATGAACATTTTTTATTATATTTTACACTTTGTACTGTATATATAGTATAATATATATATTTAAAATTGAATTAATCTGAGGTATGAGGATGGATAAACTCCAAAGAAATGAACGCGTTTCGGCGTTAATTAAAATATTGTGCGATTCACCCGGGAAAATATTCACGCTTGGATATTTTGCTGAAATGTTCGGATCTGCAAAGTCTACAATAAGTGAAGACATAGATATTGCAGGAAATACTCTTAAGAGATTTGAGCTGGGAAATATAGAAACCATACCCGGTGCGGCAGGAGGAGTCAGGCTTATGCCCTTTCTGGGAAGAGGCAGGGTTCATGAGGTGCTGCATTCTCTTTGCGGAGAGCTGTCAAAAAGTGAAAGAATATTGCCGGGAGACTATATTTATATGCTCGACATTATTTGTGATCCTGAAAGAATAAGTAAAATAGCACGCATATTTGCAGGACATTTTTTTTCGCAAGGTGTGGATTATGTGGTCACCGTTGAGACAAAGGGGATACCTCTGGCTTTTGAGACTGCAAAGCATTTAAATGTTCCTTTGGTGATTGTAAGGCATTATAATGAAGCAACCGACGGCTCGTCTGTAAATATCAATTATGTATCGGGATCTTCAAAAAAGATTCAGACAATGGTGCTATCGTTAAAGGCATTAAGAAGAAAATCCAGACTGCTGTTTATAGATGACTTTATGAAGGGCGGGGGCACTGCAAAAGGAATTTTGGAGCTTGCAAAGGAGTTTGATTGTGAAGTGGCAGGCATAGGAGTGCTGATTGAGACTGCCCGGCCTCAAAAAAAATTGGTGGACAATTATTTTTCCCTTCTTACGCTTAATGAGGTAAATGAAGCCAAGGATTTGATTGATATAAAGCCCAGTATATCCTGGGTATAAAAAATTGCAATTAAGATATGATATGAAAAGATGAATATTATATAAAATTTTTAGTAGATTTTATAAAAAGTATACAAATTTTATTGCCCGTAAAGAAGGAAAATTTTATTTTATAGCGAATATTTATATTTAATATATACAAATATAACGGAAGGTGGTAACAGCTTATGGAGATTACAGACGTACGCATAAGGAAAATTGATGTAGAGGGAAAGATGAAGGCCGTTGTTTCTGTAACATTTGACAATGAATTTGTAATCCATGACATAAAGGTTATAGAAAGTCAAAACGGGCTGTTCGTTGCGATGCCAAGCAGGAAAACCCCAGATGGTGAGTTTAAAGACATAGCACATCCTATAAACGCTGCCGCCAGAGAAAAAATTCAAAAAGCAATTTTTGAAAAATATGAGTCTACCGCAAATGAATAATAGATATAAAAGGACACTTGATGAGGGTGTCTTTTTTCTTGATAAAATCTATATGGAAATAAGAAGGAAAACAACAATCGCTATATAGGACGCGATAAAGATTTTACAAACATAGAGGATATAATTGCTTACAGAAATTTTTAACTACAACGAAAAGACGCCTTGCGGGAAATGTCTCACGGGTATGTCATCAGGCGCTTTTCTTAGATGTATTCCTTACGGGTCAAAAAAATTTCTTACATCAAGTTATATCCTCCATGTAAAATCTTTATCGCTGCATATATAAATAAAAAGTTGAAACTTTTTATAAAAAGTGAGAAAATATATCCGTAAAACAGGCTGCTATGAATATAGTGTAACAGCTAAGGATGTTTTCCATATATATTTTATATAGTCGTATTGGGGGGACTGGCAGTATGAAACACCTAATAGCAGTAATACTTGCTGCGGGTGAAGGAAAAAGAATGAAGTCAAAAAACTCCAAGGTTTCACATCGGATTTTGAATAAGCCCATTATTGAATGGGTAAGTCAAGCAGCCGCAAAAGCGGGAGTTGACAAGCAAGTAGTGGTTGTGGGGCACCGCGCGGATCAGGTGATGGAATGCTTGGGGGACAGGGTGGAATATGTGACTCAGGCTGAGAGGCTGGGCACAGGGCATGCTGTAATGCAGGCGGAGGAGCAGCTCAAAGGTAAGGAAGGCTGTGTTATTATACTAAACGGGGATACTCCTCTTATAACTTCGGAGACTATTTTACGTACAGTAAGGTACCATGAGGAAAACTCAAATTCGGCTACCGTTATCACTGCTCTGCTGGATTGCCCTGACGGCTACGGAAGGGTTGTAAGAGACGGGCAGGGAAATGTACAAAAAATTGTCGAGCATAAGGATGCCTCTGAAGAGGAAAAAAATATAAGGGAAATAAATTCGGGAATTTATTGCTTTACTATATCCTGCCTTATGGAGGCGCTTAAAAAAATAAACAACGCAAACAGTCAGGGTGAGTATTACCTTACCGATACGCTGGAAATTCTTATAAAAAATAATCTTAAGGTAGGAGCGTTAAGGGCCGAGGATTCCGATGAAATTCTCGGAATAAATGACAGGCTTCAGTTGTCGCGTGCTTCTGAGATCTGCAGGAGAAAAATTTTAGAGAGGCACATGCTAGAAGGGGTCACTATAATTGATCCGGCATCCACATTTATAGGAGATGACGCAGAGATAGGCATGGATACGGTAATATACCCCGGTTCAATAATAGAGGGAAAAACGGTTATAGGAGAGGATTGCATTATAGGGCCCGACAGCAGGCTGGTTTCGGCACAGGTTGCAGATGGTGCGGAAATCAATAAATCTGTAGTCATTGAAAGCTTTGTAGGAGAGAAAGCTCATGTGGGGCCTTTTGCGTATGTCAGGCCGGGAAGCCATGTCGGAAGGAATGTAAAAATAGGAGATTTTGTTGAGGTCAAAAAATCTTCAATAGGGGACGGAACTAAAATATCACACCTTACATATGTGGGAGACGCGGAAGTCGGAAAAAATGTAAATTTGGGGTGCGGAGTTGTTTTTGTAAATTATGATGGAAGGAAGAAGTGCCGGGTTGTTGTGGGGGACAACAGCTTTATAGGCTGCAATGTAAATCTGATAGCACCGGTCACCGTTAAGGAAAATGCGTATATAGCCGCCGGCTCTACAATTACTGACGAGGTTCCACAAAACTCTCTTGCCATAGCAAGATCAAGACAGATAGTAAAGGAAAACTGGGTTAAGGAAAAGGATATGAAAAGAGATGGTAAATAGTATCTGGGACTGAAAACTATAGTTTAAGGAATAAGCTGTATTAATAGAGAAGAGGAAGAGAAATGAATTTACACGGAAAAGATATTAAGATTTTTGCTGGAAATTCCAATAGAGGCCTGGCAGAGGAAATTGCTGAAAAAATAGGTCTGCCGGTAGGGATGGCGACAGTGGGAAAGTTCAGCGACGGAGAGGTACAGGTTAATATAGGAGAAGTGGTTAGAGGGTCGGATGTGTTTATTATCCAGTCCACCTGTTGCCCTGTAAATGACAATCTTATAGAGCTTCTGGTTATGATAGATGCATTGAAAAGGGCTTCAGCAGGAAGAATCACTGCTGTTATGCCGTATTTTGGGTATGCCAGACAGGATAGAAAGGCAAAGGCAAGAGATCCAATCTCCGCCAAGCTCATTGCAAACCTCATCACAGTGGCGGGGGCAGACAGGGTTTTGACAATGGATTTACATGCACCTCAGCTTCAGGGCTTCTTTGACATACCGCTTGATCATCTTGTAGGAATGCCGCTGCTGGCTGAATACTTCAAGCAAAAGTTTAAAACCTTTGACGATGTGGTGGTTGTTTCCCCTGACGTAGGAAGTGTTACGCGATCCAGAAAGGTGGCGGAGCGTTTAGAAACTCCTCTTGCCATTATTGACAAAAGAAGGCCGAAAGCAAATGTATGCGAGATTATGAATATTATAGGTGATGTTAAGGATAAGAGGGTTATACTTGTAGATGATCTTATTGATACGGGAGGCACAATAGTAAATGCTGTTAACGCTCTTTCTGAAATAGGGGCTAAGGAAATATATGCCTGCTGCACCCACGGTGTGCTGTCCGGTCCTGCATTGGACAGGATAGAGGGATCTCCCATGAAAGAGCTTATTACCCTAAACACTATTCCTCTGCCTCAAGGCAGGCAGCTTTCAAAAATAAAGTCTCTGTCTGTGGCAGGTATATTTGCAGAGGCAATAGAGAGAATATACGGGGATATGTCAATAAGCACATTGTTTACACAGAGATAGCCGCACCATTGCGTATGCCGTGATGGGTAAATGTTCTCTAATTGGTTTCTGACAGTGAGAACAGTGAGGACAGTGAGGACAGGTTGGTAATTTTTAAAGGTAAGGCCTCTTTAGCAAGGGGCCTTAATGTCGCGTAAAAGCAATTGGAGGAGTGGATTTTTTGGATAGGCTTTTTATAGTTGTGGGATTGGGTAATCCCGGAAAAAAATATGACAATACAAGGCATAACGTGGGCTTTGACACGCTTGACCTGCTAGGGGCAAGGCATTGCATAAAAATATCGAAGCTGAAATTTAAGGCGCTTATAGGAGAAGGAAGCATAGACGGACAAAGGGTTATTCTGGCAAAGCCTCAGACCTTTATGAACTTAAGCGGCGAAAGTGTAAGAGATATAGCAGATTGGTACAAGGTCCCCTTAAGTGATGTTATAATAATATATGACGACATTGATTTAGATACTGGAAAGCTTAGAATACGGTCAAAAGGAAGTGCAGGCACTCATAATGGAATGAGGTCGATATTGTACCACATACAGTCGGAAAATTTCCCGCGTATAAGGATCGGAATAGGCCGGCCCCCGGAAGGCTGGGATTTGGCGGACTACGTCCTTTCCCGGTTTAAGGAGGATGAAAGAAGGGCAGTAAATACAAGTATTGATTTGGCTGTGGAGGCTGTTTCTTCAATTATCAGCGGAGGAATTGAAACGACTATGAGTAAATATAATAAATAATTACATATTAAATATGCCATATTTAATATGACAGCTACAGCTTATGAAAGGATTGCTATGAATAGTCTTATAAATCCGCTTCTCGAAATGCAGGAGTACAAAGACATCCTTAAATCAATTAAAAATTGTTCATTCCCAATTAATGTTACGGGGCCGGCTGATTCCCAGAAGGCCCATATTTGTCATGCCCTGTGCAGGCATGGAGGAGTTAAGGGACTGTTTATTACCTATAACGAAATGCAGGCCAGAAAAATGCATGAGGATTTTTCTTTTTTTATGGGCAATGAGGCAGTGCTTTTTCCCAATAAGGAAATAATATTGCATGATGTTGAGGCCAAAAGCTATGATGAAATTTTTCAAAGACTTACAATGCTTGACAGGATATTATCGGGAGATTACAGTATCATAGTCACTTCCGCAGAGGCTGCTGCCCATAAGCTTTCACCCGTCAAAGATTTTTTGGCAAATGTAATTAAAATAGGCCAAGGAGATAAAGTGAATTTATCGGCATTGCCGGCAAGGCTTGTGGCTATGGGGTATGAAAGAGTTGTGTCGGTTGAGGGAAAGGGGCAATTCTCCATAAGGGGAGGCATAATAGATATATTTGCGGTTAACAATGAATATGCTTCCCGAATAGAGCTTTTCGATGACGAGGTGGACTCTGTCAGAAGCTTTGATGTGGCCTCCCAGAGGTCTGTCAATAACCTGAGCATTGTCAGGATTATTCCCGCAAAGGAAGCAATGTACAGGCCTGAGGACAAGGAACAAATTATAAAGCAAATAGAAGCAGATTTGTCCCGGCATATCAAAAAGCCTGAAGTAATGGGCAGCTCTGACTATATAAAGCAGATAAAAGGAAAAATCAATTCAGGAATTGAGGCTTTCAGGAGCAATTATTATTTCCCCGGTATGGATAAATATATACCTTATATTATAAGCGAGCCTGCAAATTTGCTTGACTATGCCCGCAGCGGCGGCTGCGGCATGATTTTTGCAGACCAGCCTGAAAGACTTGGCCAGAGGCTTAATAATATTGCCCTGGAGCATTATGAGGGCTGTAAGGCCTTGATGGAAAAAGGCTATATACTGCCAAAGAGCTGTGAGGTGTTTTTTGAACCTGAGGATATTATAGACCGTATAGAAAACGGGAATGCGGTAACCTTAAATACTCTTCCAGCTCAGGGCGACAGGCTTAAACCGGCGGTAAGCTTCAGCATTCCTTCAAAGTCGGTAAGCATGTATTCGGGACATACCGATTTGCTTATGGATGATATAAAGAACTGGATGAAGGGCAAAAGCAGAATTATAATACTGTCGGGGCTCAGGCCACGGGGAGAAAGGCTGTCTTTGGCACTTTCCGAAAAAGGAATTGAAGCGCCTTATGTAGATGATAGTGATTATGAATTGGTTCAAGGGCAGGCTATTGTGACAAAGGGAAATTTAAACAAGGGCTTTGAATATCCTTCAATAGGTCTTGCGGTGGTAAGTGACAAAGAGGTGTTTTCACATGACAAAAAGCTTCGGAAAACATCTGCAAAAAAACAGGGAAGTAAAATAAAAATGTTTACAGACCTGTCTGTGGGGGATTTTGTAGTTCATCAGGCCCACGGAATAGGGCAATACGTAGGAATAGAAAAGCTTACCGTAGAGAACATTAAAAAGGACTATCTTAAAATAAGATATCAGGAGGGAGGATATCTCTATATTCCCACCAACCAGCTTGACCTGATACAAAAATATATAGGCTCGGACGGCAAAACTCCTAAAATGAACAAGCTGGGAGGTCTTGAGTGGAGCAAGGCAAAAAGCAGGGTTAAGGAATCCTTAAGGGAGCTTGCAGGGGAACTGGTTAAGCTGTATGCGCAGAGGCAGTCTCTCAAGGGCTTTGCCTTTTCTAAGGACACAATATGGCAGAATCAGCTTGAAGAGCTGTTTCCATACGAGGAAACGGGAGATCAATTAAAATGTATTGAGGAAATAAAGGAGGACATGGAGTCTGAAAGACCCATGGACAGGTTGCTTTGCGGAGATGTGGGCTACGGTAAAACAGAGGTGGCTATAAGAGCTGTGTTTAAAGCCGTTATGGACGGAAAGCAGGTGGCATACCTTGTGCCTACTACAGTGCTCGCCCAGCAGCAATATAACAATTTCAAGGAAAGGATAAAGGACTTTCCGGTATCGGTGGATGTAGTGTCGCGGTTCCGCACCCGGCCTGAGCAAAAACAGATATTAAAGGGCGTAAAATCGGGAAATATAGATATATTGATAGGCACTCACAGGCTGCTTCAAAAGGATATACAGTTTAAGGATCTCGGACTTCTTGTAGTGGATGAGGAACAGCGTTTTGGAGTATCCCATAAGGAGAGGCTTAAAAACATAAGGCCCAATGTCGATGTTTTGACGCTTACTGCCACACCTATACCGAGAACTCTTCATATGTCGCTTGTGGGAATAAGAGATATAAGCGTTATAGAGGATCCGCCGGAGGAGCGTTATCCGGTACAGACGTATGTAATGGAGCACAATGCCGAGGTTATAAGGGATGCCGTTGTAAGAGAACTCGGCAGAAACGGCCAGGTGTTTTATTTATATAACCGCGTGAGGTCGATACAGATGAAGGCGGCAGAGATACAGCAGCTCATTCCCGATGCGAGGGTGGCAGTGGCACACGGGCAAATGGATGAGGGGCAGCTTGAGGATATTATGTTCAGCTTTATAAAGGGTGAATATGACATCCTTGTATGTACCACTATAATTGAGTCGGGGCTTGATATGCCTAATGTAAATACCATTATTGTTGAGGATGCGGACAGAATGGGACTTTCGCAGCTATACCAGCTCAGGGGAAGAGTAGGGCGTTCCAACAGGCTGGCTTACGCGTATATTACATACAGGCGGGACAAGGTCTTAAGCGAAATAGCGGAGAAGAGACTTCAGGCGATTAAGGAATTTACGGAGTTCGGCTCGGGCTTTAAAATTGCAATGAGAGATTTGGAAATAAGGGGTGCAGGCAATCTTTTGGGGCCGGAGCAGCACGGGCATATGGAATCGGTGGGCTACGACATGTACTGCAGACTTTTGGATGAGGCGGTGAGAGAGCTTAAAGGAGAGGTTTTCGAGCCGGATGAGGATGAGATATCAATTGATATAAATGTAAATGCATATATTGATGATATGTATATAAAAACCGAAAGCCAAAAAATAGAAATGTATAAAAAAATAGCGTCAATCGCAAACGAGCAGGATGTTATCGACATAGAGGATGAGCTGATGGACAGGTATGGAGAAATACCGCAGCCTGTAAAAAACCTCCTCCAAATTGCCTCTCTAAAAGCTCTTGCGAAAGTATGCGGCTTTATATCCATACAGGAGAGGGGAGCCTTGGTATTGCTTCAATATAAAAACAGCGGCTGTGTAAATCTTGATATACTGGGAAAGCTGATGGACAAGTACAAAAGAAGGTTGATATTTACAGCCAGTAATACTCCCTATATTACTTTTAAAACATCCGACATAAACAGACAAAATCTTCTAGGCAATATTAAGATTTTGTTACAGGACATTATTGAATTGAAGTAAGAGGCAGAATGAATTATAATTAAAATTGGTTTGTATGTTAAAGTTTACGGTCTGTTATAAAAATATTCGGTCGAGAGACCAACGGGCCGAATGTGTATGTGAATTTTAGGGGATAAAGACATTTTTCTTTCCCGTAAAATTCAGAAGAACTAAATAATAGGATGAGGAGAGATAAAATTGAACAGAAAACGGCTTTATATCATAATTGCTGTGGTTTTGGTTGTTGCCCTTGCGATATCAGGCAGTATTTATTATTTCAATTCTAATAATTATGTCGTAAAGGTTGGGGACAAAAAAATCTCAAAGGAAGAATATCAGTTTTTCTTAAGTCTGGCGGAAAATCAAGTTAAGACTACATTAGGAATTACCACCTTAGGAGAGACGGAGATGAAGACGAAGGTAGGAAATCAGACAATAGAGGAATTAATACGTGAGACTGCCCTTGATAAGGCGGTGGAATACAAAATAGAGCTGGTTAAGGCTGGAGAGCAGAAAATAGCTTTGAGCAGTGAGGAGTTAAAAAATCTTAACGCAAATCTCGATCAATTTATAGAAAGCTTCGGAAGCGCCTTAGAGGCTGACAAGCAGCTTAAAGAGCAGTATGGTGTTGACGAAAAAAGCTTTAAATCAATATATAAGCAATTTTCTTTAACACAAAAGTTCAGAAGTGAGGAATCAAAAAAAATCACATTTTCCGATGAAGAGATAAAAGCCGAATATGACAGTGATCCTGGAAAATATGGAGAAGTAACGATTAAGCATGTTTTAATAAAAACTATAGATGATGCCGGAGCAGCTCTTCCCGAGGATAAGATTAAAGAGGCGGAGGCAAAGGCAAACGGTATTCTTTCTCAGGTAAATTCCGGACAGGATATCGGGCTGCTTGCAAAGGAATATTCCGAGGATCCGGGTTCAAAGGACACCGGAGGGGAATATACCTTTAAAAAGGACGGCCAAATGGTTCCGGAGTTTGAAAATTGGGCTTTTGAGCATAAGGAGGGTGATACCGGGGTTGTAAAAACAAGCTACGGATATCATGTAATGAAGCTTGAAAAGCTCAACATACCAAGCTTTGATGAGGTAAAGGACAGTGTTAAGAATGAAATGGTAAGCAGTAAATTCAATGAAGACTACGCAAAGCAGATGGAGACGTGGAAGAAGGAAGCCCAGTTCATAGTTACTAAAAATGAAAAGAAGCTCAGTGACATAAAGATATAAATTGACTAAGCCATATAAATTGTGATATATTAAATTTTGGAAATTAAAGCCACGAAGGCTTTTGGATTTATAGTATATTACCTTATAATTTGACTGATCTGCTTTGGGATGAACCCAAAAGGATACCGGATAAAGGGATCTTTTTGGGTTTAAATTTTTGCTTTTGGAGGTGTGTATTTATGCATATGGCTGACACTTTGATATCACCGGCTGTTGGAGGAATTATGTGGGCGGCTTCTGTCGGAGCTATTGCTTACTCTATTAAAAAAACCGGTGATGATCTTGAACAGAAAAAAATTCCTATCATGGGTGTTATGGGTGCCTTTGTATTTGCGGCACAGATGATTAATTTTTCCATACCCATGACGGGGTCAAGCGGCCACATAGGAGGAGGAATGCTTCTTTCCATCCTGCTTGGGCCTTATGCCGGATTTCTCACTATGGCCTCAATACTGGCCATACAAGCATTGTTTTTTGCTGATGGGGGCTTGCTGGCTTTTGGATGCAATGTTTTCAATATGGGGTTCTATACATGCTTTGTTGCCTACCAACTTATTTACAGAAGAATTATACACAGGGGCTTTTCAGCGGGACGTATTTTTACCGCTTCCATGCTCACGGCAGTTATCGGGCTTCAGCTTGGATCCTTCAGCGTGGTGCTGCAAACCCTGTTTTCGGGGAAAACGGAATTGCCGTTTGCAGCATTTACTCTTATGATGCAGCCTATTCATCTTGCCATAGGAATAGTGGAGGGGCTTATTACCTCAGCAGTAGTGGTGTTTATATGGAAGGCGCGTCCCGAAATTGTTGAAAGAAGCGCACAGGGCGAGCCTATAGGGAATGTATCGGTAAAAAGAGTGGTTGCAGCACTTGCTGCTGCTGTTGTCATAACAGGGGGAATGCTGTCGTGGTTTGCGTCATCATATCCCGACGGACTGGAATGGTCTGTGTTTAATACTAACGGAAACAGTGAGATTGAGTCCTCAGGAGAGGTTCACACCACCATGTCGGATATTCAAAGCAAGACGGCATTTTTGCCCGACTATGGCTTTAAGGTGCCGGAGGAAGAAGCACAGCAAGGTGCCGAAGGCGGTGGGGAGCGATGGCCCTCGGTCAATGCGGGAACAAGTGTCTCGGGGCTGGTTGGGGGAGTAATGACGCTGGCTCTGGCAGCTTTGTCCGGTTTGGCAATAGCATTGATAAAGAGAGGTAAAAAGGCGGGCGCGGCATAACAGCCCAATATTTTTATTATGACTAATATTACTAATTCGCTCTACACTATAAGATTTTTTGATATGGCCGCCCGCAAGGGAACCTTTATTCATAGAATACACCCTGTTGCAAAGCTGTTGGCTGCAATCACATACATACTTGTTGCTTCATCCTTCGGGAAATATGATATTATTCCGCTGCTTCCGCTTGTTTTTTACCCTGTTGTACTGTTGGCTGTGGGAGATATTCCCGTGATGCCTGTGGCTAAAAGAATGCTTTTGGCGGGACCGTTTATAGCAGGCATGGGAATATTAAACCCTTTATTTGATCACGGCGTATTTTACGTAGGCGGTGTTAGTATAGGGGCAGGATGGATCGCATGCATGTCTTTGATTATAAAGGGAGCATTAACGGTGATGTCGGCACTGCTGCTTATTGCGATTACCGGCATGGATAAAACGGCGCAGGCTCTGCGGATGCTCAAGGTTCCCCGTGCATTTGTTTTACAGCTTCTTTTAACCTATCGATATATATCGGTGTTGATGGAGGAAACTGCAAGGGTACTGACGGCATATAATTTAAGAGCCTCTGCCCGAAAGGGCTCCGGGAAGGGTGTCAAGAAGAATGCATGGGGATCTCTTGCGGGGCAATTGCTTTTAAGAACCTTGGGCAGAGCCGAGCGCGTACATGGGGCTATGCTTATGAGGGGCTTCAATGGTGAGTACAATACCGGGGAGCTTGCTCCAATGAATATAAAGGATATTGCGTATTTGGCCATATGGGTCTTGTTTTTTGCTGCAGTGAGGATTTATAATATTCCTGCATTGATAGGCTTATTAATAACGGGAGTGCTTTAAATGAGCGATTATATCACCAGTGTAAAGAATTTAGTGTATACTTATCCCGACGGACATACCGCTGTAAGGGATATATCCTTTGAAATTAAAAGGGGAGAGTCGATAGGGATTATAGGAGCAAACGGTGCGGGAAAATCTACCTTGCTCATGCTTATTATGGGATTGCTAATGCCGCAAAGCGGTGAAATATGGGTGGAGGAGCTTAAGGTTACACCCAAAAGCTTAACGGCTGTCCGTCAAAGGATAGGTATGGTTTTACAGGATCCTGACGACCAGCTTTTTATGGCAAATGTATATGACGATGTAGCTTTTGGCCCCAGAAACTATAAGCTTGATGAGGCAGAAGTAAATGAGAGAGTGACAAAAGCACTTCAAACAGTGGGGATATTATATTTGAAGGATCGCCCTCCATTCAGGCTGTCGGGAGGGGAAAAGCGGGCCGCTGCCATTGCTTCAGTGCTGTCCATGCAGCCGGGCATACTGGTTATGGATGAGCCTACCTCTTCTCTTGATCCTAAAGCCAGACGCAGGCTAATATCCATGCTTAAGGAACTCAGTCAGACTAAAATCATTACCTCTCATGACATGGACATGGTTATGGAGGTATGCGACAGAGCAATAGTGCTTAAGGAGGGCAGGATAGCGGCTGACGGACTCGCACGGGACATACTTGCCGATTGCAGGCTTCTGGAGGAATGTGGATTGGAGAGCCCTCTAAGCTTGCAGAATTGCCCGCTGTGCGGAAGTAAAAAACAGGATCCCGGCCATTAGGCGCAGGACTCCTGTTTTTTTAAATTTATTACCCTCCCAACTGGGATTTTATCTGCATAACCTCATTCTGATTTGCCTGTGCTGCAGGCTGATAAAAGCCCTTTTGCTCCGCCAGCTTATAAAGATCATACTGGAAGGTTTCGCAGCTGTTCCTTATTTGCTGAATTGTTTGCCTTAACTGAGGGTTTGACGATTGGGAAATAACACTTGCATATCCGGTAAGACTACTGTTGATTTGGCTTAAAACGTCATTAACCATATCCTTTTCCTTCATTTTGCTTCCTCCTAATTTAAAAATGACATAAGCTTTTGCTTTGTGTTCATTGCATCCTGTGCCGATTTTTCAAACAATTGCTTAACCTGAGAGTCCGAGCACTGCTGTGCATATGTTTGAAGCTTTTGATACGATGTTTTATGTGAGCCTATAAGATGTCTTAAATTTTGAAGCTCAAGATGGTTTAATTGTGACATTTTATTATCTCCTTTCAACATTTTAATTTACAAGCTATAGTATTAAAAAAAAGGAAGATTAATATTCATAATTATATGAGCAATACAAGCAAACATTATATATAATGTTTTTGTAAAGAAAAAAGTATTTATGCTGTAAGGGGGATGTAATCAGCTTTATTAAAAAAAGATAGGTATTTTGGACTGTTGACACTATATATTGTGTGTGGTATTATTCTAATGTCTAAATGTTGAGTAGCTTAGCAAATAGCTTAGCAATTAGCTTAGCAAGTGGCTTGGTGAGTTTTAGTAAGTTTATCAGGCAGCTTATTAGACGGCTATAGATAATTACATACAGGTGCTTTACTTATGCAGGACTCATGCATTGCATAGGAAGGTTGTGCACTTTTCGGCCTGTCGGCGGGTTTTGCCGGTAGGCTCTAATTGTGTCTTTGCAGCAATTAATTTTAATAAACGTGAGGGGAAGGGATATAGTGATTACAAAAATTAGAAAGCGTGATGGAAGAGAGGCACCCTTTAACATTGAAAAAATAGCAAACGCCATATTTAAGGCCGCCAGTGCAACGGGAGGAAAGGACTATAAGACTGCCATGACTCTGGCGGAGAAGGTTACGGATTACATAGACAAAAATCTTCATAAAAACGTTCCCGGAGTGGAAGAAATTCAGGATGCCGTTGAGAAGGTTCTTATAGAAACAGGGCACGCCAGAACGGCAAAGGAATTTATATTATACAGGGCCGAAAGGACGCGCATAAGAGATATGAATACCCGCCTGATGAAGATCTTTGAGGATCTGACGTTCAAGGAGGCTAAGGATAATGACTTGAAGCGTGAAAATGCCAACATAGACGGCGACACAGCCATGGGTACCATGCTGAAGTACGGGTCCGAGGGAGCAAAGGAGTTTTATGAGATGTTTGTTCTCAAGCCTGAGCATGCCGGGGCACATAGGGTGGGAGATATTCATATACATGATATGGACTTTCTGACACTCACAACTACTTGCTGCCAGATAGACATGGTTGAGCTTTTTAAGGGAGGCTTCAGCACAGGCCACGGTTATTTAAGGGAGCCCAACGACATTCACAGCTATTCCGCGCTGACATGCATTGCCATACAATCCAATCAGAATGATCAGCATGGAGGCCAGAGCATACCTAATTTTGACTATGGAATGGCTCCGGGAGTGGCTAAAACCTATATAAAGCTTTACAGGCAAAATCTTTTAAAGGCTGTGGAGCTTTTGACCGGTACCCAGGAGTATAATGAAAAGATTAAAGGAATGTTTGAGGAGATTGCTTCAAAGCATGGAAGGCTACCATCCCTCGAGGGAGACGAGGAGTATAGGAAGCTTGAGACAGAGCTCATGAGTGCCTTTGTTGAGGAGCATATTATTGCAAAGTCTCAGGCTTTTGCCAGAGAAAAGACCAGCGCCGAAACTGACAGGAACACATATCAGGCTATGGAGGCGTTTATACACAATCTTAACACAATGCACAGCAGAGCGGGAGCTCAGATACCCTTCAGCTCAATTAATTATGGAACAGATACATCGCCTGAGGGAAGAATGGTAGTAAAAAATCTTTTGCTGGCCACTGAGGCAGGGCTTGGAAACGGAGAGACACCTATATTCCCCATACACATCTTCAAGGTTAAGGAGGGTGTAAGCTATAACCCTGAGGATCCCAACTACGACTTGTTCAAGCTGGCTTGCAGGGTTAGTGCAAAAAGGCTTTTCCCCAACTTTTCGTTTTTGGATGCCCCATACAACTTAAAGTATTACAGGCCCGGAAAGCCCGAGACGGAAATCGCATATATGGGTTGCAGGACCAGAGTGGTAGGCAATGTGCATGACCCGTCCAGAGAAATCATATACGGAAGAGGAAACTTGAGCTTTACTACTGTTAATCTTCCCAGAATAGCCTTAAGAAGCAATAAAAACATAAATATTTTCTTTGAGGAGCTAGACAAGAAAATAGATCTCGTTATAGACCAGCTTATTGAAAGATTTGAAATACAGGCAAGAAAAAAGGTAAAAAACTTTCCTTTTCTTATGGGACAGGGAATATGGATTGATTCGGATAAGCTTGGATGGGATGACGAAATAAGAGATATTTTAAAGCATGGCACTCTAAGCATGGGCTTCATAGGATTGGCAGAGTGCCTGAAGGCCTTGACGGGCAGCCACCATGGCGAGTCGGAGCAGTCGCAGAATCTGGGACTTGAAATTATAGGCTATATGAGAAAGCGTATGGATGAGGCGAGCAGTAAATACAAGCTGAATTTTACACTCCTTGCAACACCTGCCGAAGGCACGTCGGGAAGGTTTGTAAAATTTGACAGGGACATTTTTGGTCCGATTGAAGGCATAACCGACAGGGAGTATTACACAAACAGCTTCCACATACCTGTTTATTATGAAATAAATGCGTTTGATAAGATAAAGACTGAGGCTCCCTATCATGAGATGACTAATGCGGGACACATTACCTATGTTGAGGTGGACGGAGATCCCACCAACAACCTTCAGGCCTTTGAAAAAATAATAAGGACGATGAAGGAGGCGGGCATAGGCTATGGCTCTGTAAACCATCCTGTAGACAGAGACCCTGTTTGCGGGTATACGGGGATTATAGGAGAGGTATGCCCTAAATGCGGAAGAAGTGAAGGGGATATAACATTTGAGCGCATAAGGAGGATTACAGGCTATCTCGTAGGAACGCTTGAGCGCTTCAATGATGCAAAAAAAGCCGAGGAAAGGGACAGAGTAAAGCATATGTAAGCTTTAAGGCTGCCTCAAAATTATGCTTTGCGGCAGCCTTTTTAGGCATGAAAGGAGACACCCATCTGATGAGTGCTATCTTAAGGGTTGCGGGAATAGTAAAGGAGTCTATTGTAGACGGGCCCGGTATAAGGTTTGTGGTATTTGCACAGGGATGCCCGCATAGATGTCCGGGTTGCCACAATCCCCATACCCATTCCTTTGAGGGCGGTGCTGTGATAGAGGTTGACGACATTGTTGAGCTTGCAGCCAAAAATCCAATGCTTAAAGGCATTACCTTCAGCGGAGGAGAGCCGTTTGAGCAGGGGCAGGGCTTTGCGGAGCTTGCATATAAGGTGGGCAGGCTGGGTATGGATGTAATGACATACACAGGCTACACCTACGAGGAAATTACAACAGGCTGTGAAAAAAGACCCGAATGGGGAATGCTTATAGACAGAACCGATATACTTGTGGACGGACGCTTTGAGCTTGACAGAAAGAATCCCTTGCTGGCGTTTAAAGGCTCTGAGAATCAGAGGATAATAGATGTGAAAAAATCCAGAGCACTGGGCAGAGTGGTAGAGGTTGAGCTGTAGCTGATGGGGCTGTTATAATTGTGCTATTGTAGAGTTAAAGTTCCCTTGTCCGCATATTTTAAGAGCAAATCTATGTTAATCCATTAAAATTTCTGGTAAAATAATAGTATATTGAAGGCTGCGAAAGGGGAAATCATATGTCTAAGCATACAAAAGCAGCACAAGACAGTGACTTTATAATGCTGCCTGTTGTGGACTTTGTTTTCAAGCTTTTGTTTGGAGACATTAAGCATAAGGAAAGGCTCATATCGCTGCTAAGTGCCATACTGAGGCTGCCTGAGAAGGAGTTTGAAGGGATAGAAATTATCAACACCGAGCTGCCGAGGATGTTCGAGGAGGACAAAAAGGGTATACTTGATATACGCGCGAGGTTTTCCGGGGGAAAGCAGGTGGATATAGAGATACAGGTGCTGCCGTCGGTGTTTATGGCTGAGAGGACGCTGTACTATTTGGGCAAGATGTACACGATGCAGGTAAAAGAGGGAGAAACCTTTCACGCACTTAAAAAGTGCATAGCAATAAATATAGTGGACTATGAATTTCTGCCTGTGAATAAGATGCACACGGTATACCACTTAAATGAGGATGAGACGGGGCACAGGCTGACGGATGTGGTTGAGGTGCATTTCTGTGAGCTTAAGAAGGTAAGAGAAGGGACTGGGATAACGGATATGAATGACCCGTCTATAGACTGGATGAGGTTTATAGGTGCAAGGACGAAGGGAGAGATGGAGATTATGGCTGAGACAAACGAGACTATAAGGGACGCGTTCAATTATTTGCAGGTTATAAGCAATGACGAGCAAAAGAGGTTGGAGTATGAGTCAAGGCAGCTCTGGCTTATGGATCAGAGGACAAGGGAGAAGGTTGCCAGAGACGAGGGCAGAGACGAGGGCAGAGAGGAGGGTAAGCAAGAAGGCGCTCTGCAAGCAAAAACGGGTATAGTGAAGAACCTTCGCAGCATGGGTATGAAGACTTCCGACATAGCCAGGGTCACAGGGCTTACGGAGGAAGAGATTGAGGATATAAAATAATTTGATGGTGTTTTAAGCAGATTTGATATCCTACAAAAACAGTGGTATACTTGGAATATAAAAAAATAATTTGCAGTCGGTTGGGCAGACTTAAGGTCTGTTTCAAGAGATTTCGCTTCTGGGGTGGGAGGCTCTTTATATGAGCTTTCCACCTTTGTTTTTTTAAAAAGACGAAAAAGGGGGAAGGACAATGAATAAGGTGGGGAAGGGGATTATTTTTGCGCTTATATATCTTGCTGCCGCTACAGCGGTTGCAATTGTAGCTGCCAATGTCATGAGATAGGTCAACGTATTGAGGAAAAAGCAAGGGGATAAGCAAAAATCGGCTTTAGGCTATCCCCTTTGATGCTTTTTAATGAGGCTGGGGTGTGAATATTTTTTAGTGTAAATGGAATAATCCACCAAATTTGTGTTAATAATTTTAATGCAGCATAAATCGGGCGACGCTGAGGAGCGACCCAACGCTTGCTGCAGCTTATACGATGAATGGCGGACTTTATTGTTCGCCGTTTTTCTATTCATCGGTAAGCTCCAAGCGGATAAACCTCGG
>NZ_QPJT01000006.1 GCF_003337415.1 Anaerobacterium chartisolvens
GGCAATCCTGAGGCGGCACTTGAGCTGGAGGACATGATACTGGATGTGGAGGACAAATGCTACAGCAGCGGATACAAGTCCTCCGTCACAGACCGAATGGCGGCAGCAAGCCTCATACGCCTCGGTCTCATGAAGCACGGCTGCATGGAAAAATAAGGCTTACAGGGGAGGACAGGAGGGTCATAAATTCATCCCATAGCGTGGCGACTGCATGGCTGCTAGCGGCGGAAGCCCTCATGGCGTCTGAATGGTGACTTTTCCGCCGATTTTGGTCATTCAAAAGCGGCAAGGGGCTGCGGAAGACACAAAAGGAAACAGGGACATTTCTCTGTCCGTTTTTTGAGAAGTGTCCCCATTTTTTTGCCCGTTTGTGTATTGACATTGACACAAATATATCATAAAATCATAATATATGAATGTATAGATAATAAGGAGGGGTAACGGTATGGGGCTTAAGGTTGTAATAGTGGGCGGTGTTGCAGGGGGAGCCAGTGCTGCCGCTAGACTCAGGAGAATCAATGAGGATGCGGAGATCATCCTGTTTGAAAAGGGCGAGTATATTTCCTTTGCAAATTGCGGGCTGCCCTATTATATAGGTGAGGTTATAAAGGAGAAGGATAAGCTGGTGGTTCAGACTCCCGAAAAGATGAGGGAGAGATTCAATATTGACGTCAGAGTAAACAGTGAGGTTATAAAAATAGACGCCGCAAAAAAGGTGGTGGAGGTGCATGACAAGGCCCGTAACAGGACTTACAGCGAAGGCTATGACAAGCTGCTCCTCTCCCCCGGAGCGGAGCCGGTAAAGCCGCCTCTTCCCGGTATAGATCTTCCCGGAATATTTACGCTGAGAAATATCCCGGATACCTACAGGATAAAGGATTTTGTGGATAATACCCGCCCCAGAAGAGCTGTTGTGGTGGGTGCCGGCTTTATAGGCATTGAGGTCGCCGAAAACTTGGCGGAAAGAGGTGTCAAGGTCACAGTCGTTGAGCTTGCTAACCATGTTATAGGGCCTCTTGACTACGATATGGCGGCTATAGTTCATCAGCACATGAAGTCAAAGGATGTGGAATTTTATTTAAACGACGGAGTAAAGGAATTTTCCGGCATTGATAATGTCATACAGGTTCAGCTTACAAGCGGAAGAGCCATAAAGACCGACATGGTAGTGCTGGGTATAGGAGTGAGGCCCGAGACAAGGCTTGCCGCCGGTGCGGGCTTAAAGCTTGGAGCAAGATCGGGAATAGCGGTGGATGAGCATATGCGTACCTCCGACCCAAACATTTACGCCGTGGGCGATGCGGTGGAGGTGCGGGACTTTGTCAGCGGGGAGCAGGCCCTTATACCCCTTGCGGGGCCCGCAAACAAGCAGGGAAGGATTGCGGCGGACAACATGTGCGGTATGGAGGAGAGCTTTTACGGGACTCAGGGCACTTCCATACTAAAGGTGTTTGATATAACCGTGGCAACAACGGGAAGCAATGAAAAGGCATTGAAGCGAAACGGAATAGACTACGAAAAATCCTTCACCCATTCGGCTTCGCACGCAGGCTATTATCCCGGAGCTATTCCAATGTCTATAAAGCTGCTGTTTGCAAAGAATGACGGTAAGGTGCTGGGAGCCCAGATAGTGGGCTATGAGGGCGTTGATAAGAGGATTGACGTGCTGGCTACCGCCATACGTGCCGGAATGTCGGTCTACGACCTTGAGAAGCTTGAGCTTGCATACGCACCGCCGTATTCCTCAGCAAAGGACCCTGTTAATATCGCCGGATTTACGGCGGCAAACATATTGAAAAAGGACTGCGCAATATTCCACTGGGACGAGGTGGCTTCCATAGACAGAACTAAATCAGTGCTTCTGGATGTGCGTGATGCTATGGAGTTTAAGCTGGGCAGCATTGACGGAGCCATTAACATTCCTATTGATACCATAAGAAGCAGGCTGAATGAAATACCTCTGGACAGGGATGTGTATATATTCTGCCAGGTGGGACTAAGGGGATATCTGGCTTACAGAATATTGGCACAGAAGGGCTACAGCAGGATATACAACCTCAGCGGCGGCTACAAGACGTACCAGCTTGCGGTACAGAAGCAGTCCAATGAGGATATTTACGAGTATGACAAGATAGGTAAGGATGATGAAATAAAGTCGGCGGGCGGCTGCGGGAAGGAAGCTGTGCCGGATGCCGATATAAGGCTTGATGCCTGCGGGCTTCAGTGCCCCGGCCCCATAATGAAGGTTTATGAATCCATAAAGTCCATGAGTCATGGAGAAGTGCTTCAGGTTACAGCTACCGATCCGGCCTTTAGAGAGGATATAAAAACATGGTGTGAGAGGACGGGAAACAGGCTTTTAGGTGTGTCGTTTGAAAATAACGCCTTTAAAGCCCTTATAAAAAAAGACAGGCCGAATGAGGCCGGTGTTGGGCGCGGTCAGAAAAATGACAAAACACTTATAGTTTTCAGCAATGATCTTGACAAATGCATAGCGTCCTTTATAATTGCAAACGGAGCAGCCGCGATGGGCAGGAAGGTCACAATGTTCTTCACCTTCTGGGGCTTGAATGTTCTGCGAAAATCTGATAAGGTGGATGTAAAAAAAGACTTGTTCGGGAAAATGTTTGGATTTATGATGCCGAGAGGCTCCAAAAAGCTGTCATTATCCAAGATGAATATGGGGGGCATGGGAGCTAAAATGATACGGCTTCTTATGCGCAAAAAGAATGTTGCCTCCATGGAGGAGCTGATGGAGCAGGCCAGATCGAACGGCGTAAGGTTTATCGCCTGCAACATGTCTATGGATATAATGGGAATAAAAAAAGAAGAGCTTATTGACGGAGTGGAAATTGGGGGAGTGGCTTCCTTCCTCGGAGCGGTTGAGGAATCGGATATGGGCATGTTCATCTGATGCATCCGGCTGCGGAAGTTCCCTCATGCAATTGCTGCGGAGCGGTGTATGCACCCCGGGCACATGCTCGCAGAATAGCCCTTTCTAAATCGGAGGTATTATTGTGGAAGACTTTAAAAAGTATGAGGGCAAGGCCGAGGTATTGAAGGCACTGGCGCATCCTCACAGGCTTTGCATAGTAAAGGGCCTGCTTGAAAATAAGTGCAATGTGACTAAAATGCAGGAATGTCTGGGGCTGCCTCAATCTACGGTGTCCCAGCACCTTGCAAAGCTTAAGGCGGCAGGGATAATAAACGGTGACAGAAGGGGCATTGAGGTGTGCTACAGCGTCACTAATCCAATAGTGGCGGAAATAGTAAAAATAATACTTGAAGAGTGATTTATTACGCATAAAACTTAAATTATTTTAGTGAAGATATACTTTTTGAAGTTTACGGATACCCCCGGGATTGGATACTATATTCGTATATGTACGGCTGATAAACGGGGGTGCGGAAATGTTTTTAATTCAGGAAAGAGTAGGCAGAGCTGTCGAGGAGCTTCAAAAATATATTTATCCCGATTGCGAAAAGGTTTCAAGCTGCTTGTGTAAGAGGGAGGCTGATGAAAAAAGAATAAATTGGGATATTGAGGAATGGGAGGACTTTAAGCCGGGTGATACGTGGGGAGGGTATGACAGGTATTCCTGGTTCAAAATGGTTGTTAAGGTTCCTGAAAGGTTTTCGGGCAAGGAAATAGTATTCAGGGTAAAAACGGGAAGGGAAGGCGGCTGGGATGCTGTGAATCCACAATTCATGGCATATGTTGACGACCTTCCCGTGCAGGGTCTGGACGTAAACCACAGGGATATAATACTTTCAGGCAATGCAACGGCGGAAGATGAATACTGCATAGTGCTTCATGCCTATTCCGGGATGGAGGAGAAGCAAAGCATACTGGAGGCATCACTTCACTGTGTGGATAATAACGTAAAAAAGCTTTATTATGATTTAAAGAACCCGTATGAAACGGCAATTCTGATGGATAAAGAGGATATAAAGAAAATAGATATGTTAGGCTGCCTCAATGCTTCCATAAACTTAATTGATTTCAGGAAGCCTCTTTCTGAAGAGTTCAATGCTTCAGTAAAGGCAGCCATTAAACACCTGGAGGAAAATTTTTACGGCAGGTTGTGCAAAAGCTCTGATGCAGCGGTGTATTGTGTAGGCCATACCCATATTGATGTTGCATGGAGATGGACTGTATCGCAATCTAAGCAAAAATCGGCGAGGAGCTTTTCGAGTGCGCTGGAGCTGATGAAGCGTTATCCTGAGTTTGTTTTCATGTCCAGTCAGCCTCAGCTCTATGAGTTTGTCAAAGAGGGGTACCCTGAGATTTATAAGAACATAGTACAGAGGGTTAAAGAAGGGAAATGGGAGGCCGAAGGCTCTATGTGGCTGGAGGCTGACTGCAACCTCACGTCAGGGGAATCTCTTGTAAGACAGATTCTCTTTGGTACAAGATTTTTTGAAAAGGAATTCGGGGTAAAGAGCAAGGTGCTGTGGATGCCTGATGTGTTCGGGTACAGTGCCGCCCTTCCTCAAATTATGAAAAAAAGCGGTATTGAGTATTTTATGACAACCAAGCTGAGCTGGAATGAGTACAATAAATTTCCGTATGACACCTTCATGTGGAAGGGGCTGGACGGTTCGGAGGTTCTTTCGTATCTTGTTACCACCAGTGAGGCTGCTTCTGTTGACAGGTCGTTTTTTACCACGTACTCAGGCATCATAAATCCCTCACAGGTTATAGGGGCATGGAAGCGGTACCAGCAAAAGAGCATCAATAATGAGGTGCTTGTGGCATACGGGTATGGGGATGGAGGCGGCGGCCCCACAGAAGAAATGCTTGAGAATGCCAGACGGCTTGAAAAGGGAATACCCGGCTGCCCTAGAGTCAAGCTTGGAACTGCGGCGGAATTCTTTAAAAATCTTGATGAAAGGGTTTGTCACCGCAAGGATATGCCTAAATGGACGGGGGAGCTTTATTTTGAAAACCACAGGGGTACATATACCTCTATGGCAAGGAATAAGAAGGCTAACAGGAAGTGCGAATTCCTTTATCAGGATGCCGAAATGCTGTCGGTTATGGGCACAATGACAAGCTCTGCGCGTCTTTACAGGAGAGAGAGGCTGAATGCGGGCTGGAAGACCATTCTTTTAAACCAGTTTCATGATATTCTTCCGGGGTCTTCAATAAAAGAGGTATACGACGATTCCAAAAAAGATTATTTACGAGTCATAAAGGATGGAGAAGGCCTGCTTGATGAAGCAATTGGCAATATTGGCGCCAACATCGCACTGCATGGGAAGTCGGTAGTGGTATTTAATCAATTGGGCTTTGAAAGAAGTGACGTCGTTTCATTAAATGTACCTGAGGACATGGGGGATATACAACTTCTGGGGGATGAGGGAAATATTCTGCCTGTACAGAAAATTTGCAACAATTCCTCCGAGGGACAGACCCAGCTTATGTTTTTTGCCGAGAAAATTCCTTCCAAGGGATATAAGGCATTTGAACTGGTGAAGGGTGAGGACTTACGCGTTTGCTGTGAAGAGAGTGGGGCTTTTGCTCAGGCTGATAAATACCGCCTTACAAACCGCTTTTTTGATATAAGGCTTGACGTTCAGGGAACCCTTTCATCCATTTATGATAAAACGAACAAAAGGGAATTATTGACACAGGGCTCCAGAGGAAACGTGCTGCAAGCTTTTGAGGATATGCCTCTGGACTATGATGCATGGGATATAAATATTTTTTATTCCCAGAAGATGTGGGAAATAAATGATGTGGAGAGCATAGAAGCAGTTGAAAACGGCCCTGTAAGGGCTTCTGTGGAAATAAGGAGACGGTTTCTGGATTCTGTTATAATACAAAGGATATGTATTTATACCCATGTTCCCAGAATTGATTTTAATACAACAATTGATTGGAAGCAGAGCCAAATCCTTTTAAAAGCCGCTTTCCCGGTAGATATCCACACAGATAAGGCGGCTTATGACGTGCAGTTCGGCAATGTGGAAAGACCCACCTGCTGGAATACAAGCTGGGATACCGCAAGGTTTGAGGTATGTGCCCACAAATGGGCCGACCTTTCGGAGGACGGTTATGGAATAAGTCTGATGAACGACTGCAAGTATGGGTATGACATAAAGGATGGAATAATGCGCATAACCCTTTTGAAATCCGGAGTTGTGCCTTATCCTGATGCCGACAGGGAGCTTCATGAGTTTACATATTCTATTTTCCCCCATGCGGAGGATTGGAAAAAGGGCGGTACGGTTAAGGCGGCGTACGAGTTGAATTGTCCTATGTATACAAAGCTTGAGGAAGCGCATGGAGGGGATTTGCCTAAGGTGTTCTCGCTAATTGGCATAAACAGGGACAATATTGTTCTTGAAACGGTAAAGCTTGCTGAAGACAACAGCGACATTATTGTTAGGATGTATGAGTGCCACAACAGGAGAAGTGCGGCACAGCTGACATCTTTCAAAGAATTTAAACAGGTATACGAATGCGACCTTATGGAGAATATTCTGTCCCCTGTGGATTCTGACGGGAACAGCTTTGAGTTTTTGATAAAGCCTTATGAAATTAAAACCTTCAGACTTGTGTTATAAAAAACCATGTCCGCGGCTCGTAAGGGCCGCGGGTTAATATTGCTTATGAAGCCTGAGCTCTGAAGGGGACACTCCGACATACTTTTTAAATAATCTGAAAAAGTAGTTTGAATCCGGGAATCCTATTTTTTTAGATATTTCTGTGGCTGTAAGATTGGTGTTTAAGAGCATCTGCTTTGCCTTTTCCATTTTAAATACATTTACATATTCATTGAATAGCTGGCCTACTTCCTTTTGAAATAGCTGCCCCAGATATACAGGACTGACATTTAGCCTGTGCCCCAGAGTTTTTAAGGACAATTCCTCGGTGTAGTGCTTGTTGATGTGGTTCAAAACCTGGCGTATTATGGGGCTGACCCTGTTGTCATCGGCTATCAGGCAGTTGATAGCATTCTCTGCAATGCTTTTGATATAATCCTTCAGATGCTCAAGGCTGTGCAGCTTGATAACCGATAAGAATAATTCCTTATAATCATTTTCTGCAAAAGAACTGCTGTAATCAAAATTATGTACCGTTTTATTAATATGCAAAAGCATTTCAATGCAGCAGTTATGAATGTAAGAGGGGGTTATATTGGGACTGCTTTGCATAGCTTCAAAGACCGAATCGATAAATTCGGATGCTTCTTCTTTGTTTTTTGACAGAAGCAGCTTTGAAAGGCACTGATAATCTATCTTAAACTGAGTACTGTCCGATTGAGGTTCATCATTTGAAGCTTGGTAAAACAGGATTTTTTCATGGGGATTTATCAGGCTGTATTCCTGCATTTGCTTTGCATGAGAGTAGCTCTTGCAAAGGTTTGTGCATCCCGGCTGACAATCTCCTACGGTTATAAAAACCCCCATATTAGGAAGGCGTTCTACTTCCGGCCGTAGCACATCAAGCTTCTGCCTGATAAATGCTTCTCCGGTGGCTTCCGATTCAGACCCGAATATAAGTATAAATTCTCCGTCAAAGTTATTAAAGCAAAGGCACGAGCTATTTTGCCCGATGACGGTATAAATACTGCTGTAAACGGTTGAGAAGGGCGGAAGCTTTGCGTAAGCCGCAGACGATTTTGAGGAACGCCTGAATGAAACCTTTAATATACATGCCCAATAATAAGAATGGCTTATATTGATCTGAAGTACTTCGGAGCGTTCCTTAAGCTCGGAATAGTCAATTCTGTCGGTAGCCCACCTGTACAGTATGTTGTCTCTTAATATGTTGAAATTTTCATTGCTGTATATATCGCTGTAAACGGAGGACTCCAGTTTTTTCAGTGTGTTTGTAAGGGTAGATACAAGCTCTTCAATGTTTACAGGCTTCAGAAGATAGTTTTCTATTCCAAGAACTATTCCCTGCTTAACAAAATCAAATTCGTTATATCCGCTCAGCACAATGAATTTTGTATCAGGATTAAGCCTTTTTACTTTACTTATCAACTTCAATCCATCCATTTTGGGCATGGTAATGTCTGTAATCAGTACGTCACACGGTTCCTTAAGGAAAATTGCATAAGCCTCCTCTCCATTGAGGGCCTGTCCGCTTATCTCAAACCCATAAGCCTTCCAGTCTATTATATTTTTTAAGCCGTCAAGTATAAACGGTTCGTCATCCACCAATAATACCTTGCGCATAGTCATTCATATCCTCCCTTTTTTTTGCAGGAATTCTGATTTCAACTGTCGTGCCCTTTTGCACTTCGCTGTAAATGTTCAGGCCGTAAGGCTCTCCGAATATTATTCTGAGTCTTTCATGGACGTTTGAAAGGCCGATGGATTTGGAAGGGTAATTTCCTTTTCCGTTTAAGACATCTTTTAAATAATTCAGACGTACTTCACTGATTCCGGCCCCGTTATCGCTGATGGTAAAACAAATATCTCCCGCATCCCGGTATCCTGACAGGATAATGGTATTATCCTCCGAATCCTGTTTTATTCCGTGAAATATGCAGTTCTCTATAATAGGCTGAAGAGTAAATTTTACAATGGTATAGTCGAAAATTTCTTCTTTTACGTCAATAACATAGGTTAGCTTTTCTTCGTACCTTGTCCTGAATAACTGGAGATAAAGCTCGCATTGTCTCAGCTCCTCAGAAATTGGTATGAAGGTTTCACTTCTTACCGTGTTTCTGAACAAAGCAGCCAGAATATATATCATGTTTCCAACATTGGATGCTCCTGTTGATACCGCCTTCATGCGTATGACCTCGAGAGTATTGTAAAGAAAGTGGGGATTTATCTGTGCCTGCAGTGCCGTAAGCTCGGCATTTTTCTGCTTTATTTCCGATACATATACTTTTTTAATATAATCCGTAAGAGACTCGCACATGTGGTTGAAATTTACGGCTATTTGGGATAGCTCATCGTCACTTTTGCCGACAGGTATTCTTGTGGTAAAATCACCCTCCTTAAGGGCTTCCATGCCTTGCATAATAACCTTTGTGCGTCTTGAAAAGGTACTTATTATAAAGTAAGCCAGCAGCAAGCTTAAGAATATCAGCACAAAAGAAATAAGGTATATTGTCCTTACGGTGGGAGCGATACCCGAAATAATATGAGAGACAGGGATCACTCCCGCAATAACGACCCCTGAGTCGGGAAGACGGATCAGGTTCACATAGGATTTTTCTTCAAGCAACTGAGGCAGCTCCGATTCCTTAATCATGTTGAAATAAGGGTATTGTGACTTATAGTACCTTCCCGAGGAATCAAACAGCACTCTGCCGTCATCGGTCAGCATAATAATATACCCCTTTATGTCCTTTAGATATTTTTCATAAGTACGGTATATGCCTTCCGTGTTGTAATTAACAACCAGCGCACCTGAATTTTCAAGGGTTTCGGGGTCTTTTATTTCACTTATAATGGAATACACCTGCTGGTTGTCAGGGGATAAATTACTGTCGGGAAGTATGTACGGATAATAGCGGTTGGTGTTTTCAAAAAGCTTATCCACAAATCCTTGAATATTTGGGTCCAGCTCAAAGGAGCCGGGAATTTTCCTGTCGCCGTAAACCGAAAAGAAATTTTTTTTCTTGCTGTACAGCATTATGCTGTTGATATCCTGATCCCGTGAAAAATAGGTCTCAAAATAGGTCTGCCATCTGAAAAGCGTATTGGACTGGCTGTTGTAGAGCCTGTCCAGCCTCTGCATGATATAGTCGTCATAATCATTCTTTAAGTAATATGTCAAATCGGAGGACGCCTCATTATTGGCATAGAGCTGCTGTATGATGCTCAGTGAGGAATAATATTTCTGGCTGAAGTTGGTGCTTATTCTGTCAAGGATTTGCTTGTTGAAGTTAAGCTCCTTTTGCCTTAAGGTTTGAGTGAGATTTGCAATTATAAAAAATGACAGTGCAGAAAGTGACAAAACTGTAACTATCGAATACAGAAGAAATATTTTATTGAACAGCTTTATTTTAAAACTTTTATTATGAAATTTCATTTCCCTGCACCGATCCTTAACTATAATGGAGTTTTATGTCTACTTATTTATTATAATTAATTTTAGAAGCTTTTACAATATGGTTAAAACCCCGTTTTTGACTGAGCTAAAATTTTTACAGTAATACTATAGTTATTAAAGTTTACTGTCGCCAAGGACGGCATTATAATTATAATATAATAACTCTAGGGTCTAATTGCATTATCACGAGCTTAGGAGTACTGTGTTAGATTGGCGGTGGAAAGAAATTTCTGGAGAATAATTTTCATCTACCCGTAAGGAATACCTCAGAGGAAAGTGAATTCATGCTCGTTCCCTAGAGACTTTTCCCCCGAATTCATCTTTCCGATGCTGTTGAAAATTATTTCGGAAGATATTTCTTTCCTAAATGCTAAAGTACTATTAGTCTATGAATTTATTACGGGCAGGAGATGACATAATGAAAGTAAATTCCTATGGAACAGAGGCAAAAAACGGCCGTGTATCCACCAGAAAAAACCTGTTTCTGCTTCTGATGGTATTGCCGGGAGCAATATGGTTCGTACTTTTTAAATATCTTCCCATGATAGGGAGTGTTATCGCATTTAAGGATTTCAAAATTGACAGGAGAGGCTTTGTTTTCAGTCTTATCAACAGTGAATGGGTTGGGTTTGAAAACTTCAAATACCTTTTTGCTTCTAGTGACGCTTTTATTATTATGAGGAACACCATTGGCTATAACGGACTGTTTATAATTCTCCAGGTGGTTATACCTGTGGCATTTGCAATAGGACTTAATGAAATACGCAGCAAAAGGTTTTCTAAAATATATCAAACCGGAATGATTTTCCCGTATTTTCTTTCCTGGGTGGTGGCCAGTTATTTTCTTTTTTCATTTTTAAGTGTGGACAAGGGCATAATGAACAATATGCTGGGATTTCTGGGGAAGGACACGGTTTCATGGTACTCTGAGCCTGAATATTGGCCTTTGATATTAACCATAATGGCATTATGGAAAAGTGTGGGTTATTATACGGTATTTTATCTTGCTGCAATATGTGGTATTGACAGTACATATTATGAGTCCGCTATGATTGACGGGGCGAAAAAAATACAGCAGATAAGGTATATTACTATTCCTTTGCTGTCGCCGACGATTGTCATACTTACACTGCTTGCAATAGGAAAGATTTTTTATGCTGATTTTGGCTTGTTTTACCAGATCCCGCGTGAATCGGGCGTACTGTTCCCCGTGACAAATGTAATTGATACGTTTGTTTACAGAGGGCTTATGAAAATGGGGGATATAGGCATGACCTCTGCGGCGGGGCTTTATCAGTCGGTACTGGGCTTTACGCTGATAATGGTATCCAATTTAATTGTAAGAAGATTTGACAAGGATCAAGCATTGTTTTAACATACTACAAACTTTATACGGAGGAATGGAAATGAGCCAGTCTGCTTTTGGTGAAAACAGCTCAAATTTTAAGTTTACAGGGAAAAAGAGATCTCCGGGATCGGTTTCACCGGTTGCGAATTTTATTTTAAATATTATATTTATAGTATTTATGGCTTTATGTATGCTGCCTTTCATACTGGTTTTCATTATTTCAATTACAGATGAAAGTGCTATTGCCGCCAACGGCTACAGTTTTTTCCCTGAAAAGCTGGGAACGACAGCCTACGAGTATATATTTAAAATAGGGGATCAGATGCTGAATTCCTTCGGAATAAGCGCATTTGTGACAATTGCAGGAACTGTGACAGGAGTGGCGATTATGACTATGTATGCCTATGCCCTGTTCCGCGATGGCTTTAAATACAGGAGGTTCTTCTCTTTTATGGCCATTTTCACAATACTTTTTAATGGGGGGACGGTTCCCAGCTATATTATAAACACACAGCTGCTCGGGTTGAAGGATAATGTGCTTGCACTGATTCTGCCCCTGTGTGTTGACGCGTTTTACATAATGGTATTGAGGACATTCTTAAAATCCAGTATTCATGAATCGATTATTGATTCTGCCATGATTGACGGCGCAAATGAGCTAAAAATTCTGGTATCTATTGTTTTCCCCATGTCACTGCCGGGAATTGCCACAATAGCGTTGTTCTCTACGCTTGCATACTGGAATGACTGGTTTAACGCCTTGCTGTACATAAGGACGGAAAAGCTGTTTCCGTTGCAATATCTTTTGTCTCAGGTGCAGAGTGAAATAGATTTCCTTGTCAGAAACAGCTCCATGCTGGGAGCAAATGCAAGTGATGCCTTTAAGTCTGTTCCCGCCGAAAGCTCAAGAATGGCTATGGTTTTTATAAGCACACTTCCAATAACACTGGCCTATCCGTTTTTTCAGAGATACTTTATACAGGGACTGCAGGTGGGTGCGGTTAAGGGTTAGGTTAAACAAGCCCTTAAAGCTTCATAATAACGGGTCGTTTATGCAAATTATGCTTTTTGGCAAAATGCGGTGTAATTTGTTTAAATAATAAAAAACAAGGAGGAATTATGATGTATAAGTTAACGAAAACAAAAAAAGCCCTGACACTAATGCTGGCAACATTTATGCTGTTTGCTGTCCTGATGTCGGGCTGCGGCTCAAATGACGGTGCAGCTTCGGGAAAAGATAAGACAGCCGCAGGTGATAAGACAGCGGTAAAAAATGAAAATACTGAGGACAAGGGAAAGCCTTATGAAATTATGTGGTACACCATCGGTTCTCCGCAAAAGGATATTCCTGATGTTATGGAAGAGCTGAGCAAGTATACCAAGGAGAAGATAAATGCAACGGTAAAGATGACGCAGTTTAACTGGGGAGATGACTATAACAACAAAATGAATGTAATCATTTCCTCGGGTGAGCCCTATGACCTTTGCTTTACCTGTTCATGGGCAAACCAGTACCTGCCTAATGTTGCAAGGAATGCATTTCTTCCTGTTGATGATTTGCTGAAGGAATACGGGAAGGGGATTATTGAAAGTGAGAACCCTTTATTCCTCGAAGCCAACAAGGTTAACGGAAAGCTTTATGCCATACCAGTTAACAAGGAATTGTCGGCCCAGTCCAGATGGCTATTCAATAAAACACTTGTAGAAAAGTATAAGCTTGATATTTCAAAGCCTCTTACACTGGAAGAACTGGAACCCATGCTCAGAACCGTAAAAGAGGGAGAAAAAGACATTGGCGATTTGCTTGTGGTGCGCAATGACTTTAACCTTCCGAGACAGGCCGATGATTATGAGTGGGCGGCAGGAACCTCCATTCCTATGGTGGTACCTATGTCTACTAAGGATTACAAGGTAATAGAGTATTTTGAACAGCCGGATGTATTAAAGAGCCTCGATACAATGAGGAAATATTTTAACGCAGGCTACATAAGAAAGGATGCTGCCACCAGCACCGATCAGGATTACAAGAAAACAGGAAAGTGGTTTGTAAGAATAGGAGGATGGCTCCCCGGTGCCGATCAGATATGGTCAAGGGAAGAGAAAGACCCTGTTGTATCTACTCCTATTACAGGAGACCTTTACATCTCGGGAAGCCAGCTTTCGGGCTCAATGATAGCAATATCGGCTACATCCAAGAATCCTGAAAAATCAATGGAGTTTTTGAACCTGCTCAATACCGATAAGTTTGTAAGAAATATGGTTGATTCGGGAATAGAGAATGTACACTATAAAATGGAAAACGGAAAGCAGATTGATCTGGAAAAAGGAACTAATGACTACAACATGCCTTCCTTCTCACTTGGAAACAGGTTTATATGCAACCTTTATCAAGATGATCCCGATGACCTGTGGGATCAGTACAAGAGCTTTAACGATTCGGGAATCAAGTCCCCTATTCTTGGATTTAATTCCAACCTTGACGGTGTAAAGAAAGAGGTAGCGGCATTAAGCAACATACATGCGGAATTCTACCGTCCTATCGTTACAGGCACAGTTGACTATAAGTCTTATCTGCCCAAATATATGGATAAGATGAATTCAAATGGTTATGATGCGGTTAAGAAGGAGCTTCAGAAGCAGATTGACGAATGGAAGGCGGCAAACGGTAAATAAAAAACGGCTTTACGAAAAAGGGGGAAAAACAATGAGCGGTAAGCTTATTAAAAGAGGAAGCTTTAAAAAGGCTCTAGCCTTTGTACTGACAGTTGCACTGGTAAGTCAAAGCTTGGTAATGCTGGTGGTGGCAGGCGATACATGGCCGTTTAAAGGGGAAAGCGCACATGGTGTGAACCAGCCGAGTGTGCATGGCTATACCAGCGGACAGATTCTCGACTGGAGCCCTGAAACCGATCCCGGCGCAGAAATGCTGAGGTCTTTTATACCGCTGCAGCAGCGCATAAATGCCTTTGCACAGACACAGGCCAACCCGAATCTCGATCCAAAAGTTAAGATGTTTAACTTGGCGGGCGACTATGGAAACGCATTTATTGAGAATGCTGCATATACCAATAAATTTGCGCAATATCATTTCAACTTCTGGCAGTATGTCGATTACTATTCATACTGGCATGGTACGGCAACAGCATATACTCCTCCGCAATACTATGATGACCTCGCTCAGTCGAATTGGCAGCAGAAGTGGTTTGAATTCGGCTGTCTGAATATCCCCAACCCCACGTATACCGACGCAGCTCATAAAAACGGAGTTTTGTCTCTTGCGTGTGTTTTCTTTTCCAATAACGACCGTGGACAGCAGACTTACAAGCAAATGATTGTAAAGGATGAAAACGGTAAATTCCCCGTTGCCGAGAAAATGGTTGAAATGGCACACTATTTTGGCTATGACGGATATTTCTTTAATCAAGAAGAAGTGGGCCCTAACATACAGACCCAGGATATTCCTGACTACATAGCTTTTTTAAAGGTATTTCAGAAGGAGGGGCTTTATGTGCAATGGTATGACTCTGTAAATACCGGCACAGGCTCAAATTCTTTTGCGAGGACATTTGCCGACAGCAATATCAGTTGGCTGTATGACAGAGCTGCTAATGAACCGGTTACAAATTCATTCTTTTTTGATTATGGAGTAGGTTCGGCACTCATTAATAGCTCAAATAGCTACCTCAACGCTTTAAATTCTAACTATGGTACGAATTACAATATATTTGACGTTGGATTTGCAGGACTTGAAGGCGGCAGGGATAGATTTAAAAGTGTACAGGGCTCTGCGTTAAATAGCAAGCTAAACGGCAGTGGTTTGCCTGATACAAGCATAGCAGTGCTTGGTACTGATTTTGTCCATGCGGGTCTGGATGAAGACATGGGACTTTCATGGCCCGTTAGTCACAGGTCGGAGAATGATTATCAATGGATGACAACGGTACGCGATCGTCTGTGGTGGTCAGGCCCCAACCAAGATCCAAAAAACACGGCGAAGGCTGCAACTAATGGATTTGGTGACGTTTATGCAGATAATCGTTATTGGCCGGGTATAGCTTCGGTTATTTCGGAGCGTTCAGTCATAGAAGGAACAAATTTCTTTACAAACTTTAATACGGGCCACGGACTATCATATTATGTAAACGGGTCGGTGTCCAACAACGATGAATGGTCCAACATGAGCCTTCAGGATATTCCGGTTACGTGGCAGTGGTGGCAGGAGACAACGGGCAATAAGCTTGAGGCAGACTTTGACTATGGCGAGAAATACAGTATGACAGGCAATACAAATAACCGTTTCGCTTATCAGAAAATAGGCGGTTACAACGGGGGAAGCTCCCTTGTTGTAAACGGCAATCTGAATGCCGAAGATTTCTTGCGTTTGTATAAGACAGAAATAAGCATCAATGCAAATTCCAAATTGTCAATTACATATAATAAGCCTTCCGACGGTGATGCTTCAACTATGAGTGTGGGCCTGATATTTAAGGATGCCCCTGATACTGTAGTAAAGGTACCTGTTGCAGATTCCGGGAATAAGACGGCGGGCTGGATATCGAAGCAGCTTGACCTTTCGGCTTATGCCGGCAGAACTGCCGCCGTAATGGGACTTGTATTCGACAACGGCGGTGCTGCAATTGACGGCTATCAGATGAATATCGGACAAATAAGGGTTTATGACGGGTCAGCGGCAGAGCCCTCTGCTCCTTCAGGACTCGAGATAACGGATATCTTTGTAAACACGGGTGAAATGAATATCAAATGGGACATGGATACAGATTACTCCAAAGTAAAACAATATAACGTTTATGTAAACGATATTTATGTAGGCGGCAAGTATGACGGTGTATTGTATATTAAAAAACTTCCTGCCGCGTCGGGAACGGTGAAGGTTGTCCCGGTTGGGGCGGATGGTGTTGAAGGCGAGGCAGCATCTGTGCCGTTTGACCTCGGCAAAGCGGGTAGCAATATTAATGTGGAATCAAAGGAAGACGGAAATTTCAACGTTTCCTGGACGAATCCCGTAAATGCTTCGGGGGATATCACCGTTAAGGTGAGGTCATTAAACCTTAAACCGGAAGCTGTAATATCAAAAGAAACAACGGTGCCGTCAGGGTCAGTCTCTGCTGCATTTACAGATATGCCTGTAAACGGAGACGACTATATTGTACAGATAGCTGTGGGAAGCAATCCTCCGGTTTCCGTCAGCGGAAATTTCATAGACAAGGTTTGCGAGCCTTATGCAGAAGAATGGTCGTGGAACGGCAATACGCTCAATCTGCCTATGCCTAATACGAGGGACTGGCGGTATATGTACGTATATGAAGACGGAAATCCCAAACAATTTGCCACTACATACAGTGTAGGGAACAAGCCGATGATTATACGCGGACGCTCAACAAAATCATGCCTGAAATTCACATCGTCAGCAGAGACTATGTATGTGGTGATGGAGGACTATGAAGGCAATAAGTCGGAGCGGATATATCTCAGACAGGTTCAGATAACCTTGCCTGATGTAACAACGGGGGAGGCATCGGATATTACTGCGGAGGGTGCGGTAATTCATGGAAATATAACCTCGGACGGTAACGATACAATATCCGAAAGAGGCTTCGTATACTCTCAAAATAATGATCCGACTGAAGCCAATGGCACTGTTATAAAATCCGCTGGTGTACAGGACAGCTTTTCGGCCAGCATTACAGGGCTCGAAATGGGAACAGCATATTATTACAGGGCATATGCCGTCAATTCCGAAGGTATCGCTTACGGAGAGGTTAAATCATTTAACACCCTGACAGGGGAGGAGACTATTCCCCAGGTGGCGACAGGCGGAGCGGAAAATATAACCTATGACAGTGCTGCACTTTCTGCTGAAGTAACCTCAGACGGCGGCAGCATGGTAACCGAAAGAGGCTTCATATACTCTCAGAATGCCAGCCCCTCGGAAGAGAACGGCACGCTGGTGAAAGAAGGAAGCGGAAGCGGCAGCTACAAAGCAAATATTACAGGGCTTTCCAGCCAAACGAAGTATTATTACAGAGCCTATGCCGCCAATTCCGAAGGTACCGCCTACGGAGAGATAAAGAACTTCATAACACGGACAGAAAGCGTAAAAGAAGTAATGAAGGTGGATCTTGAGAGCTATTTTAACAGAGACGGCTTCAGCTATGATTCAAACAGAGAAGATGGAAATTTTGACGGAGGCAACTATCCGTGGTACTTCTGCTATTCGGCAGATCTTGTTGAGGAATCCGGCATTACTTCCTATAATGGAATAGATTTTCAATGGGGCTCATTTACCGATGGCGACAACAATGTCATAGACTGCACAGGCCAGGACATAGATTTTGATGAGGGCAGCTATGCCTCCATAATGCTTTTGGGTTCCACCACAGATGGAAATAAGACAGGCACCTTCACTATCAATTATTCAGAATCTGACGGCAGTGAAGTAAGCGTAGCAATGAATGACTGGTGCACAAGCGGACAGGACACAGTGCTGGCAATGACTCACAGACACCGCTGCACAAATGAAGATGACAACACCCCATGCGGTATATTTGCCTATTATCTGACACCTGAAAGAGGAACTACCGTTACGGGACTAACATTGCCCGATAATACCAATATAAAAATTATGTCGATAAGCCTTATGCGGGAAATAAACACTCCTACAGTAATTACAGGCTCTGCATCGGAAATTACGCAGAACAGTGCGGAAATCTCCGGCCAAGTGGAGTCTGACGGAGGAAGCACGGTAACTCAAAGGGGCTTTGTATACTCTACCGATAACGATCCTACCGAGGAAGATTCCAAAATAGCTGTAGAAGGCGGTGACGACAGCTTTTCAACTTCTATTGAAGGGCTCGAAAGCGGAACAACATATTATTACAGGGCGTATGCAACTAATTCTGTCGGTACTTTCTATGGGGACATAAAAGATTTTACAACCCTTGCCGGAACGGTAGCTGTAGAAAGCGTAAGTCTGGAACATAATACATTGACTCTTGAGCCTGGACAGGCCGGACAGCTTACCGCTGAGGTTCTTCCCGAGGATGCTTCAAACAAAAATGTTGTATGGCAGGTTGTGAATGAGAGCGCTGCAGGAGTGGTAACGGTCAGCGGCGGGCTTGTTACGGCGGTTAAGGAAGGTACGGCTACCGTAAGAGCTTCAAGCGCAGAGGATGCGTCAAAGTACGCAGAGTGTGCTGTAACAGTTAATGCTGGAGCCGACCCTGTTATACCTGTAGAGCAGGTAAGTCTTAATAAGACCACGGTATCATTGCAGACAGGAGCGAGTGAACAGCTTACCGCTGCGGTTCTTCCCGAGGATGCTTCAAACAAAAATGTTGTATGGCAGGTGCTGAATGAGAGCACTGCAGGAGTGGTAACGGTCAGCGGGGGGCTTGTTACGGCGGCTAAGGCAGGTACGGCTACCGTAAGGGCTTCAAGTGCAGAGGATGCGTCAAAGTACGCAGAGTGTTCCGTGACTGTGACAGAGCCTTCGTACACACCACCCAGTAATCCACATAGCTCTTCATCTGAAAGCACTCCTTTACCTAAACCTCAGGTTCAGGCAAATCAGGATGGTACAGCAACTATAGTAATAGCACCTGTACTTGATGGAAATAAGAATGCGAAGGCTTCTATTGGGGCAGATGTCATTAAGAAGGCCGTGGAGATGGCAAAGGAAGACAGCGGGAATAAAAAGACGGTTATGGTAAGCCTTCCCGAAGTAAAGAATGCGAGACAATATTCTGTGGAGCTTCCTGTGTCGGTGTTGTCATCTGCTGTTAATGACAAAGCAATTATTATTGACACAGCCTCGGGCAGCGTTGCACTCCCTGGAAATATGCTTTACAGCAGCAAGGAGATCAAAGACAGGATCACTGTAAGCATAGGGAAAGCTGATAAGGAAGGCTTTGGCGAAGGAGTAAAACATCTTGTGGGGGACAGGCCTTCAGTAGAAGTTAAGCTTCAAGCAGGTGCAAAAGAGGTGCAATGGAATGGGGGCTCTGTAACCATGTCTCTGGCCTACAGGCCTTCAGATAAGGAACTGAGCAGTCAGGAGAATATTGTGGTATTGCGCATAGACCAAAACGGCAGTTCTGTGCCTGTCCCCAGCTCAAGGTTCAACCCTGTGACAGGCAAGGTTGTGTTTACCACTGATACACCAGGCAAATATGCGGTGGCCTATGTAAGCAAGACATTTGACGATGCCGGCCAATTCAAATGGGCACAGAAGCAGATTGAGGTATTGGCATCTAAGGGTGTTATAGACACAGACCGCACAGAATACGAGCCGGCAGAGGATATGACAAGAGGAGAATTTATAGGTATGCTGGTAAGAGCTCTGGGGCTTTATGCAAAAGCTGATCAGAATTTCAATGATGTGGGCGAGGATTACAAATACAGCCGTGAGATAGCAACAGCCAAGGCTCTGGGAATAGCAACAGGAGGAGGAACTGATAAATTCAGTCCCGACAAGGAGATATCCAGACAGGATATAATGGTGCTTGCGGACAGGGCGCTTCAAATAAGCGGCAGGAGCTATGACACAGCGGAAACTGATGAATTGCAGAAATTCAATGATGAGAAGGAAATAGCCAGTTATGCAAGACAGAGCATAGCCAATCTTGTAAAAGCAGGAATAGTAAAGGGCGGAGGAAAAGGTATCAGCCCGAAGGGTAATATTACAAGAGCTTCGGCGGCGGTAATGATATACAACCTGATAAGCAAATAAAAAAGTGGGATATAAAAAGGGCAGTGTGGGATTTTATTCTACACTGCCCTTTTTACAGTTATATATAAAAAAAGCTTCTTACATTACATATAAGCTATACCAGACTGTGTGAAAACTCCAGAGTTATTTGAGAAACTGCAGCTTGCCACCGCTACGGCATCATGGGGTACGGTTCCTATGCTTTCCCTTCAGTCCTACGCTGCGCTGCGGAAGCACAGGAATCCGTCCCCAAGATTCCTTCACTACTTTTTTGCAAGAACTAAAGATTACGATTTCATTCAAAATAGTTTTCACACAGTCTGATACGGAAAGGCAGGGAGACAAAATATTATGGGAAAAGAGATTGACAATCAAAATAAAATTGCGGAATACAGGAATCCCAATGCTCCACTGGAGGAGAGAATACAGGATCTTCTGCAAAGGATGACCCTTCAGGAGAAGGTCCGGCAGATGGATCAGTACTTCGGTACCGACCTTGTAGATAGGGCGCATCCTGAGCAGCATAACTGTGCCGACAGAGGGGCGGATATAGTATGGGAAAGAGTAGAGCAGACTATAGGCAGCCTGGGGGTTGGCTGTATTCATGACCTGTATGGTACGCCGGATATAAATAATGAACTGCAGAAGTATGCTGTCGAAAGAACCAGATTGGGTATTCCAATTCTGTTCAGTGAGGAAGCTCTCCATGGTTTAGGTAGGCCGGGCTGCAGTATTTTTCCGCAGCAGATTACTCTTGCGGCGACATGGAACCCTGATCTTGTATACCGGGTAGGCAGGAGCATTGCTGCCGAAACACGCTGCTGCGGAATACATGAGGTTTTTTCCCCTGTTATTGATTTAGCGAGGGACGCAAGGTGGGGCAGGCTGGAAGAGACATATGGGGAGGACACTTACCTTTCCTCAAGAATGGCAGTTGCTATGGTTAAGGGCTTGCAAGGAGAGGATATATCTTCCTCTGACAGTGTTATAGCCGAGGTAAAGCATTTCTCAGCATACGGAATTGCTGAGGGAGGCTTAAACTGTGCGCCTGTGCGGTTGGGTCCCCATGAGCATGAAAGCTGTTTCATGCCTGTTTTTGAGGCCGCTTTTAAAGAAGCGGGGGCAATTAATGCAATGAATTCCTACAGCTCTATAGACGGCATTCCATGTGTATCAAACTCGGCACTTTTAACCGGTGTGCTGAGAAACAGGTGGAAGATGAAGGGCTTTGTAAGAGCTGATATGTGTTCGATAGTAAGGCTTTATGATACCCATGGCACTGCACACAGCCCCGAGGATGCAATTCGGCAGGCAATAGAAGCGGGTGTGGATATGCAGTACTATGATTTTTCCCATGAGTTTTATCAAGAGTCCATCATAAAGATGGTCAGGGATGGGGTTATGAAAATGGAGACAATTGACCTCGCTGTCAGCAGGATATTAAGGGTAAAGTTTTTGCTGGGACTGTTTGAAAATCCTTATACCGACCCCGCATCCTATGAAAAGGCCATGAGGTGTGAGAAACATGGGCAGATAACCCTTCAAGCTGCCCGTGACGGGATATGCCTCCTTAAAAACAAAGGGGGACTGTTGCCTCTTAAAAAAGACTTAGGCTCTATTGCTGTCATAGGGCCAAATGCCGATGAAGCACGGCTTGGAGATTATACTCCTGTAGTTGAAGGCTTTAAGCCGGTAACAGTTTTAGAGGGCATAAGAAAAGTGGTTGGAGCGCATACAAACGTGGAATACGTAAGAGGAGTTGGGGTGCTTGAGGAGGAGATACTACCGTTCCCTTCAGGATGGCTTAGGACTCCCGAAGGAAATGACGGATTAACGGGCGAATATTTTGACAGCAGGGATTTTACCGGCCGGCCCGTTATGGTAAGAAATGATGAGAAGATCCAATTTAGCTGGGTGTTTACCAGACCATCGGAGCTTTTGACAAAAAACAGCTATACTGTACGCTGGACGGGAAAGCTGGTTCCAGACAAGGCTTTCAAGGGATGGATAGGCACTAGAAGCTATGACAGCATGAGACTGTGGATCGATGACATGCTTTTAATAGACGGGTGGGGGCTGTACGCAAATTCAAGCCGGAGCATACCTGTTGTGCTGGAGCAGGGGAGAGAATATTCGGTGAGGCTGGAATACCTTAAGGATGCAAATGGAGCGCAGGTGTTTTTCGGCTTGTGCGACAAGTCCGATGAAATAGCTCAGGCCGTTGAAGCAGCCAGAAATGCGCAGGTTGCCATTATGGTGCTGGGAGATTCCGATGAGACGAGCGGAGAGAATATGGATCGGTCGGATCTGTGCCTTCCCGGTAGACAATTGGAGCTGTTAAAACGGGTGTATGAGACAGGCACTCCCGTTGTACTTGTGCTTCAAAATGGACGGCCCCTTTCTCTTACATGGGAGCTTGAAAATATCCCTGCTATTTTAGAAGCATGGTTTGGAGGTGAAAAAGGGGGGCAGGCTGTCGCCGAAGTATTGTTCGGAGATGTGAACCCGGCAGGGAGGCTCCCCGTATCATTCCCAAAATCAGTTGGACAGCTTCCCGTCAATTACAACCGCAAGCCGGGAGGCGGCATAAAATATGTTGAAGAGGATTGGGCGCCTCTTTTCCCCTTCGGATATGGCCTCAGCTATACAAGCTTTTGCTATGACAGCCTTGTGATTGACCCCCCCTGCATTTCGGCCAAAGGTAAATGCACCATTAAGCTGGAAATAGAGAACATAGGGCATATGGCCGGCGACGAGGTGGTACAGCTTTACATTCACCAGAGGTGCAGCTCTACCGTGCGCCCCTTGAAGGAGTTAAAGGGTTTTCAGAGGATAGGACTGAAGCCCGGAGAGAAAAGGACGGTATCATTTACATTGGGCTCAAAGGAGCTTAAAGTATTAAACAGCAGATTCAGGTGGGCTGTGGAACCGGGGATATATGATGTTATGCTCGGCTCCAATTCCGCCGATGTCAGGCTTGCGGGAACACTGGAGGTGGTATGAGGAGGAGTATCACTGTAAAATTTGCTTGTATATAGAATACTGAAAGCCGTACCGGCATAAAAATATCGTATAAGAATAAATATATTGTGCGAGGTGGCCGGATAATGCGGAGAGCTATAAGTCTTATTACATTATGCTTTATAATAATTTCAGTCTTTTCAGGGTGTGGTCTTCTGCAAAAAATGGGATTGCAGAAAGGGGACAGCGATGAGGTCACGCCTGTCAGCAGTATTGCCATAGGCGAGGATGAAGCCAAAAAGCTGACTGACAAGGTGCCTGTACACCTCTACTTTGCAAATGAGGACAATACCAGACTGAAGCTTGAGATAAGGTACATGCCTGTAAGCGAGGCTAAAAAAAGTGTCAACAATCTGGCGGGCAAGATTGTTGAAGAGCTTATAAAGGGGCCCTCAGAGGGGAGCGCCTTAAAGAGCACCATACCCAAGGAAGCCAAGCTTGCGTCTCCCGTAAAAATTGATGCGGAAAGCTCGACTGCCACTGTGGACTTTAATAAGGAATTTGTCAGCAAGCACCCGGGGGGCAAGGATGCCGAAAGAATTACTATTTACTCAATAGTCAATTCTCTTACTGAGCTTAAGGAGATTGAAAAGGTGAAATTCACAATCGACGGCAAGGCACAAAAGGAGTTTAAGGGAAATTTCCGGTTTGATTCCGCTTTCCCGAGAACTGCTTCATTGATAAGCAAGGAGGTGCCGTCATCAGGGACAGCCGATTATGAGGAGGCCATACAAAATGAAGACATAATGTTAGAGCACGAGGTGGGGAATATGGAGGCGGGGGATGCAACCGTCCCTGAGAAGGATAAGAACAATGAGAACAATAAGAACAATGAGAAGGATAAGAACAATGAGAACAATAAAAACGATAAGAATAATAAGAACGATAAAAATGATAAAAAGTCAGGAGAGGTGTATCAGGAGGAGGACGGCATAACGGAAGAAATATTTAATGAATTCGGCGGAGCTTTGGATGAAAACGGAGAAATTATGGAATAGAAATATACCTGCACATAGTGGTGTTAATCATTAGCCAAATGATTTTAATTATATTAGCGAATTTATAGGGGGCAGACCTGCGTGTCTGCCCTTAAATTGCTTTTATTTTATACATCCCTGTGAGCATTATGGCTTGACTTATGGCCTTTAGAATGCATATTATATTTGTAGGGGTTTTTGTTTAATATGCGCGGGGCAGGGGTAAAATACATTTATGAAAAAAGTTGAGGTTATCAGAACATACTACGAAGAGAATATGAACAAGGGACTGCCCGAATATAAGGTTTTAGGATGGGAAAGCGAGGAGGCTCAAAGGCTTCGTTTTAATTCGCTTATTTTTTCTGTAGACATGGCAGGCAAAAAAATACTTGATGTGGGCTGCGGCATGGGCAACCTTTTGGAATACTTAAACCTTAAAGGCATACAGGTAGATTATACAGGAGTGGATATTTTAAAAAGCATGATTGAGCAGGCCGGAAGAAAGGGCTTGAACGGTACATTTTACCATGCGGATATTTTTGAAAAAAATATTTTCCAAAATAATTCCTTCGATATCATTTATGCTTCGGGGATTTTCAATTTGAATTTAAACAACAATAGAAAATTCTTATCAAATGCGTTAAGGCTTTTTATGGATTTGTCCAAAGAGGCGGTTGTTTTTAACCTTTTGCATCATAAATCCCCCGACAAAGAGGAACCTTACTACTACTTTGACCCGGAGGAGGTAAAGGATATTGTGGAGGAACTGCCTCAGAGGGTTAAAACAATGAAGATAGTTGAAAACTATCTCAACAATGACTTTACCGTTGTATGCCGCAAATAAAAGGGACGGCGGCACTGTATCATTTTAATTGTATTATAGTAGGGGCAGACCTGCGTGTCTGCCCTAAATTGCCCACAAACATGGAATATACAGAAATTCAGGGCAGACACATAGGTCTGCCCCTACTATCAATGATTACAGCAGCCCCCGCAGGTGTGGGCGTGGGGACAGTCTCCGGCCTCCGCTTTTTTAGAATGAACTATATTAACGCTTTTAAATACCGTTTCAAGCTCGTTTGAGCCGCAGGCGGGGCACTTTATGGTGTTGCTTTCCCTGTCGCTCATTTTGGCCATTATGTTAAACTCCTCACTGCATTTTTTGCATCTTAAATCATAAAATGGCATCTCTCAAAAACCTCCGGGAAAATAATTTTACAACATTATATCATATTTGGATAACCAAAGCATAATTAAAAAAGACAACATCAGTGCTGCTTAAAAAAACTTGAAGTTGCCGTAATGAAATAGTAAAATGAAAAATATATATAAAGCAGGTAATGAACCGAGGCTTTTTAACACGGCGGATTTCCGGCATACAAGGCGTTAAAAAGCACCGGGGGCAGCAGGCTTATGCCTGATGCCATTAATATGCGGGGGGAGCAGGGGAGAATGACGGACAAGAAAACAATTGCCGTCCTGTTCGGAGGACAGTCCTCCGAGCATGATGTTTCGAGGATTTCAGCTCAGAGCGTTATTGAAAACCTTGATAGGGATAAATACAATGTAGTGATGATAGGAATTACAAAGGAAGGCAGATGGCTTACATATAACGGGCCTGTGGAAAAGCTGGGGAGCGGTGAATGGCAGGCAATTGCGGAAGGGTCTTCGGATACGTCCTGCCTGTGCGAAAGCAATTCTGCCGTAAGCCTTTTTAAGGCTGCCGGTGCAAAGAATGGGTGCGGAGGCATTGATGCGGTGTTTCCTGTGCTGCATGGCTGCAATGGCGAAGACGGCACAATTCAAGGTTTTTTTGAGCTTGCGGGCATACCCTATGTCGGCTGCGGTGTTTTGGGCTCAGCGCTTGGAATGGATAAGGCATACTCGAAAATAGTTTTTGAGAAGGAAGGAATACCTCAGGGGAAGTATGTGGTGTTAAACAGAAAGCAGCTTAAACACGACATGGATTCGGCGGTAAGCGCGGTTGAGGCTGCTTTGCAGTACCCTTGCTTTGTTAAGCCCTCTAATGCGGGATCGTCTGTGGGGGTCGGGAAGGCACATGACAGGCACACGCTGGTTAATGCCTTAAATGCTGCCGCACGGTATGACAGGAGGATACTTGTTGAGGAATTTATAGACGGGAGAGAAATTGAATGCGCTGTTTTAGGCAATGATGACGCTGTCGCTTCAACGGTTGGAGAAATAGTTCCATGCAATGAGTTCTATGATTATAACGCAAAATATATTGACGGCAATTCAAAATGCATAATTCCCGCAGACCTGCCCTGCGATACAATATTCAAAATAAGGGAATATGCCGTCAGGGCTTTTAAGGCTCTTGACTGCTCCGGGCTTTCCAGAGTGGATTTTTTTGTGCACAAGGAGACGGGAGAGGTGTATATAAATGAAATAAACACACTGCCCGGCTTTACCAGCATAAGCATGTACCCGAAGCTGTGGGAGGAATCCGGGGTACCATACGATAAGCTGATCGAAAGGCTTATAGAGCTTGCGTTTGAAAGATTTGAGGATAATAAGCGCTCTATTGATTGTTGAGGGCTGCTTAAGGATTGCTGATTATATTTGGGGGTAATATGGATAACAGACCTATAGGGGTATTCGATTCGGGACTTGGAGGACTTACGGTCCTTAAGGAAATTATGAGGCTGGTACCGTGTGAAAGCCTTGTTTACTTTGGGGACAGCGGGAGATCTCCTTATGGCACCAAGTCTCAGGATACCATAATAAAGTATACATTTCAGGATATAAGGTTTTTATTGAATCAGGACATAAAAATGATAGTAATAGCGTGCAATACAGCCAGTGCGTATGGATATAAGCGGATACGGGACTGCTTTGACATACCAGTGCTGGAGGTTGTAAGGCCGGGAGCGGAGGCTGCCGTAAGAGAAAGCAGGACAAAAAAAATAGGTGTTATAGGCACTCCGGGAACTATAAGCAGCGGGGTGTACGAGAGGGCTATAACTGAAATTGACGGCAGTGTGCAGATATTTTCAAGGGCCTGTCCTCTTTTTGTTCCTCTGGCTGAGGAGGGGTGGTGGTCTAACGATATAGCTGTCAGAACGGCTGAGGAATATCTGATACCTCTTAAAAAAGAAGGGATAGACACCCTTGTACTGGGCTGCACCCACTACCCGCTGCTGCAGGGAACTATATCCGGGGTGATGGGAGACGGGGTAAGGCTTGTGAGCTCAGGGATTGAGATTGCAAGGGCAGTCGGTGATATTATAAAGGAAAGGGGCATAGGAAGGGACGAGAGGATACCTCCGGTATACAGGTACTATACCAGTGACAGCGTGGAAAAGTTTGAGGCACTCGGAGGCTCATTTCTGGAGGGTACACTGCACTCCGCGGAAAAAATAGATATAGAAAAATATTAGATTATATAAGTTTAGTTTTATTTTACAGGAGGATGCTTGTTTGTTAAATAATTCGGGAAGTAAAAATGTTATAATCTCCGTCAGTGGGACTCAGGCTATTATAGATCAGGGTATAAATCACGTGGAGCTGGTTACTGAAGGAAGGTATTATAAAAAGGCGGATACATACTATGCCGTTTATAAGGAAAGCGAAGTTACGGGAATGGAGGGAACCACCACAACGCTGAAGATCTCAGACAGAAGCGTTACTCTTATGCGCTTTGGAACCGTCAACACCCAGTTTATATTTGAGCAGGGACAAAAGCACATGTCGTATTATGATACCGTTAACGGCGCTTTTACAATAGGTATTTTCACCAATGAGGTAGATGTCAGTGTGGATGATGATGGCGGACAAATTAAGGTGGATTATGAAATAGAAATTGACGGACAGAAGTCAGGAATAAATGACTTTATAATGGTTATAAGACAAGCGGGGGGTTAATGCCGGGTACGTTTTTATTTGTGTAACATAAAAGTAAAGATACGGTAACGCGTCAGAGATAAACTTAAAATATAATTTTGCCGATAAATAATATACAGTTATATACTAATAAAATAACAAAATGCAAAATATGGCCTAAAAGCCTAAGGCCCCTGTTAAGGCCGGCGGCGTTAGTGCTTGGAGCGGCCGTATGTGCAAGGAATTTGGGAAGGTACATATATGAATAGTAGAAAGTACGGATTGCATAAAATACTCAACATCAAAAGGTGGGCCGTGGCTTTGCTGTCCGCGTCTATTGTGCTGTCATCTTTGCCGATTGGCACAGCCGCCGCGGAGACTGCCGAAGCTGTTTATACCGGCGTAACCAATGCCGATGTGCTTATAAACAACATGGCTTACACAGATGTGAAGAGTGCCGACCTGTGGATTAGGGAGGCTGTTTATGAAACAGGTGTGCTGGAGCTTTTAAAGGGCTATGGAGATAAAAACTTCGGCTTGTCTAAAGCGGTATCTAAGGAGGAGGCCATCACCAAAATATATACCGCTGCCGGGCGTGAGGCCGAGGCACAGGTGCTGGCTCAGAATCTGGACAACGCAAGATCGGAAGAGGATAAAAAGAAAAATACATTGAGCATGTGGGCTGACGGGTTTCTTCAGTTGGCTGCAAACGAAGGCTTGATAACGGCGAATGAGCTGGCGGATGCGCTTGATGAGGATCAGGCCGGACTTGAGCCGGGGGATTTCCATAGAGGGGCGGCTGCACAGAGGCAGGAGGTGGCGTACTGGCTTGCCAGAGCTCTGGGCTTGGTGCCGGTATATAATCAGCAGAGCATATTCAACAATTTCAATGACTGGAAAAGTGCCGATCCCGTTAAGGTTCCTTTTATAGAGGCTGTTTTAAGCGCGGGTATAATGAACGGAAACGGCAAGGGCAGCTTCAATCCTGCCAGTGCTGTTACGAGGACACAGCTTGCACAGATTATAAAAAATTCCGAGGGCTTGATATTGCCTGCCGCCGGACTTGGGAGAAGGACAGGCATAGTTGAAGAAATAAGGAATCAAGGGGACTACTCCGGGAGTACGAGGGAAGAGCTTAAGACCATAGATGTGAGAAACACAAGCGGAAGGCTGCACCGAATAGAGCTGAGGGCAGCCGCAGGCTCATCGCAGGCTGATGAAAGAAGCGGAAAGACTTCGGCGGGAGGACAGAGAGACATAGTAGTATACAAAAACGGAACTCTTGGTAAAAGCAGCCTTTTAAAAACCGGGGACAGAATTGAGTATATTGTCTCGCAGGACAACACCGTAAGGTTTGTAAAGGTGCTGTCAAGCATATATGACACCAAATATTATGTTGCCACAATAAATAATGTTGACACTGCCAACCTGCTCATGAACACTTCTGTATTTTTTAAGCTGGACTATCCCGACTTCGATTTATCAAAGGCGAACATATCCTTTGCTCCGGGAAATGAAAATGCTGTTGTGAATTACAGATACAGTGCCAATGTGTCGGTTGATACGGGAGGCAGGGGCTCCGGCATCGTCTCTGTTACGCCAGAAACGTATGTAATACTTACTGTTAAGGACAATATTGTCACTGCGGTAAAATATCTGGAATTAGGTCAGGACAACAGAAATACCGTTGTACGGGGAATAGTGGAGGACAATAATCCTGAGCTTGGGTATATAACGCTTTATAACGAGGATGGCACCGGCAATTCACCCGGTGGGGCACAGAGACTCCTTGAGTCGAGAACCTATAACTACGGAGATCAGAACGACATTGAGGTTTTTAAAAACCACCAGACCGCAGATCTTGAGGATATTGAGCCGGGAGACACCGTTTTTTTAAAGCTGGATGGTACGGCGAGTGTTGTTTCTGTCAGCGGAGTCGACAATTACACTGTGAAATACGGAAAGGTGCTGTCAAGGACAAGCTCTACACTGGGTGTACAGTATGACGACGGCACACAGCAGGTACTTGATGTGGATGGAAAGGCCTTTATTGTTTATGAGGGAAGAGCGGTATCCATGAGCAAGCTGCAAAACGGTGACAGGGTAAAGCTGCTCTTAAGCATTACCAATAAGGCCACAGTAATAAAGGAAATCACTATTGAGGGCGACGAGCACTTTATATCCAATATTTACAAGGGAAAGGTATCTAAAATCAACACGGCATCAGGGAGGATCAGCATCGACAGCCTTCAAAGGTTTACCAACGGAAAGTGGGTAAGGACTGAACAAAAGGGAACCAATGATATACGCATATCCCAAGAGTATAAAATGTATTTTGATAACAGGGCTATTGACACCACTCAGGCTAATAAATACTTTAAGCAGGCGGAGGCTTATATTGCAGTAGAGAAGGATTATGGAGGACAGGAGAGGGCAGTGCTTATTTCCTTCAGAAATGAGGAGGATACCGAGGATGTGCCGTATGACGACAGTGTTTCGCACGCATATCCGTCCTCAGGTCAGTTTTCTGTCAGCAAAAAGACCCACACAATCAATGGAGGAGAAGGTACAATTGTTGTAAAGGACGGCAGGCTTGTTTCGACCGGGAGCATATCTGAGGACGACAAGGTTTATGTCGTTGCCAACAGGAGCTATGATACGGGGAGCTATTATGCGGGAGTGGTGCAAATTGGGGCTAGGCAGGATGACAGCTTTGTACAGATATACCGCGCAAGGATAAAGAAGATCAATGAAAACAGCAGCTTTACCGTAGAGTCCTTCTCACAGCTTAACGGAACTGCATGGAGCTACAGCAATACTCCAAAAACCTTTAACATAACATATAACACCCGTATAGTGGGGGATGAGGGTGTAGTAGGCCAAAGGGACTTTACCGATTATGGTGACAACAGCTATGCCAACCGTACGGTATATATAGTAGCCGACAACCTTAATGCACTGCTTGTTACAACCGCTCCTTACGGTACGGTAAACGCACGAGGCAGGATTTACAGCATATCGGGGGGAGATACAGGCGCGGGAGGCACTATAATTTCCCAGCCCACCGATATAAAGCTGACAGAGGCAAAGGTGTATGGGGCATCCCGGCATATGTGGCTGGACAGCAAGGATATGGAGCTTAAAATTCTCCCGGGAAGTATAATATTAAAGGATAAAAAAGTCGCCAAGCCTTCTGAGCTCAAAAACGGAGATAAGATTAGAGTGATAAAGCGCGACAGTACCACGACGGGTGAAGCGTACATTATTATAGTTGAGAACTGAAGCCTTAAAATTTGAAATGACTGGAGGTACTCTGATGTTAAAAAGAATAAGCCTGATTCTTTGCATAGCCATGCTTTTAAATTTGTTCATATCCGCCTCAGCTTTTGCGAGAGAGGGTGATAACGGATATGAAGGGGGTATAGCCTCCGGGGATGAGCCTGACAAGGTTGGGATAAACTATCAGGAGATATGCTTTGTAAGCGGTGAGCCTGTTATCTTTAAAGGAAGCCTTACCATGAAAAAGAGCCTTAAGCAGAATAATGTCAACACAGTTTATACATACAGCCTTGAGAATGCAGACATAGGTGCCACATTAAGGAGGACGGTATCGCTTACCACTAAAAGAACTAAAAAGGATAACGGACAGACGGTTGAGGAGACTTCGCTTCCCGCCAACAGCCGTTTAAATGAGAACATAATAATAGGAGGTAGAGCGTACAGGCTTAGGAGCTATGATTTTTCCAGATCAAGTGTTATAGATGAAAAGCCTTCTATCAATTATTATGCGGGGACGTTGGGAGGAGTTAAGACATATCAGGTTACAGGAGGCGGAGGAACGGGTACCGTTACTGTCAGGCAGACAGGTGAGTTTTATGGCTATGACCAGTATTGGGGAACCTCAGAGGCACAGGTTGTGGATTACACAATAGAGGCTGAGATGAGAAACGGGGATCAGGTTGACAAATGGGGGGGAACGGCCAATATTAAGCTTTCGTCAGGCATTACGCAGAGGTTTGAGTATATAGAGAGCATACCCGATCAAATAAGCTTTAGCGGAAGGTATGTGCAGAGACAAAATAACGACAGCGTAATGGAGTATACCAGCAGGCTACCGGAATTTGATTCTAAAGGAATTTCCACAGACACTATGCTAGAGAGGAAGGGAAGCCTTAAGCTTGAATCCTTTCCTACATCTAAGGATCTTCCTGTTGCGGGCTTAAGCTATTTGAGAGGACATTGGGCCGAGAAGGACATAAAGCTGCTTTACGGGCTTGAGGTCTTTAAGCTGGACGGGAGCGTATTTAAGCCTGAGCAGTACATGTCGAGGTCTGAATTCGCTTCGGCAATTACAGCCGCCGCAAAGGAGGTTCCTGCCGACCCGGCGCTTTCCACAAGAGCGGTGAGGACACCCAGAACTCAGAATCAGGAATTAATATCTCCGTTCGGGGACGTTTCTGTCGAAAACGCGTATTTTCACGGGATAGAGAGTGCGTATAAACGGGGACTTATGGAGGGCGGGGTAGGAGGAAAATTTTACCCTAACAGCTATATAACCGTAGCCGATGCTATTTTGATTTTTATAAGGGCGGTGGGCTTGGAAAGTCTTGCGCCCAACCCTGCGCCGGTTACAACCTTCAGGGATAACGACAAAATACCCTCCCATGCCAGAGCGGCTGTATATGTTGCCGAAAGAATAGGTATAATACAGCCTGACAGCAAGGGCAACATAAATGTTTCGGGAACTCTTACAAAGGCTCAGGCGGCGCAGCTTATTTCGGGGTTTATAGAGTATATGCAGGATGGGATCAGGAAGGACTACAGGGAGAGGATAATCAATTTCTAAAATAGTCAAAGACGGCTGCCGGCCGTCTTTTTAATTATTCGGTAATAATTTTGAAACATTTTTTTAAAATATGGTTTTATAAGCTGTGTTAAAATAATATTACAGATATAAATTTGTTACTTTAAGGAGAATATTTATGAAAATCAGGCTTCCCCGGCTCCTAATAGCCTCGGCACTGGCAATTTGTCTTTTGCTGCCGCAGATTGCTTCTGCGGATGGACAGAACTCTGGAATTTTGAACGGCAGTGATGATTACATAGTGAGTATTATGGAAATGATAAAGGAAAGATACAGATTTGAGGTTACCGACAGTGAGCTGCTGGAGGGTGCGCTAAAGGGAATATTCGGTTCGATGGACCCTTATACTGAGTATATGACGGCAGCGGAGGAGGAGAGCTTCTATGAAAGCATAAACGGAGGCTATTACGGCATAGGAATTTCTATGAGCAAGATTGGCGATCATATAAAAGTAACTAAGGTTTTTGAATCCTCACCCGCCGAAAGAGCGGGAGTTTATGCAGGAGATATAATCGTTTCAATAGGTGGCGTCAATACTGCCGACATGGCTGTTAAGGATGCGGTGGAGCTTATCCGTGGTCAGAAGGGAAGCAGGGTGGTGCTGGGGATTCTGCGCGGGGATTTGCGCAAACAGGAGGACATTGAGCTGCTGACGGGAGAGGTTTCTATGAGGCTTGTAAAGCATGATATAAGTGATGGCAAGGGTTATATAAAAATAGCATCCTTTGGCGGCGCCGCCGTTGATGAATTTATAGACGCTTTAAAGCAAATGGAGGACAACGGTATACGGGATATAGTTCTGGATTTAAGAGACAATTCGGGAGGATATGTTGAAGCCGCCGTTGCCATAGCCTCTAAGCTGGTTCCGCGCGGGCTGGTTACAAGGCTTGAATTTAAAGAAGGATACAAGGAGAACATAAAATATGAATCGCCGCTGGACGAGGTAAAATACAAGCTATCGGTGCTTGTTAACAGAAATACTGCAAGCGCTTCGGAAATATTGGCGGGAGCGATACAGGACACCGGCGTGGGAAGGCTGGTCGGGGAAAAAACCTTTGGAAAGGCGAGGGTCCAGTATATAGTTCCTATTCTTACTCCTGAGGCTTATAAAAAGTACAGCGATGAGCTGGGAGTCAAGATTGTGGATGCGTCTAAGCTGCTTTGGGAGTACGGAATAAACCCGGCGGAGGAGGAAATACTGGGTTCATCCAAGATAACTATGGGCGTTTATACAACTCCTCATGGAAGAATGATAGACAAAGTGGGTCTTAAGCCTGATGTTGAGGTATCGCGTGATTTACCGGGATCGGGGATTGATACCGACTCAATTGAAAACCTCACAGTGACGTGGAAGCCGGGGCTGAACGACGAAGGGGGGGACATTTACTATGCCGAGCAAATACTCAAGCTGCTGGGATATGATATAGATGAGCCCGACTCACTGCTTGACAAAAAGACCTATGCCGCTGTGGGCGAGTTTCAAAAGCTTAAGGGAGGAGGCCCCTATGGGTTTGGAAGGCTTGACTTTACAACGCAGAAATGGCTTAATGAAGAGCTGAACAGGCTTAGGCTTGAAAATGACAAGCAGTATGCCAGAGCTGTTGAATTGTTAAAAAATTAAGATTTAATTTCTATTGACACCTAATTGTATGAAATATAAAATATAGGGTGTGCTTTTTTATAAAAATATTTATATAAGTTGCAATAAAGATTTTACAAACATAGATAATATAATTGACTACAGAAATTTTTAATAGCAACGAAAAGACGCCTTGCGGGGAAATGTCTCCCGGGTCTGTCATCAGGCGCTTTTCTTAGATGTATTCCTTATGGGTCAAAAAAATTTCTTCCATCAAATTATATTCTCCATGTAAAATCTTTATTGCTAAATATTTAATAGCAAATAATTTAGCTTATTCGGCCAAGGCCGTTTCTTAAGAGACAGAGGAAATGGCCCAATTTATTTTAGGAGGATTAAATAAAATGTCTGTGAAGTACATATTTGTCACCGGGGGAGTGGTATCCGGGCTGGGCAAGGGAATTACGGCGGCATCTTTAGGGAGGCTTTTAAAAGCCCGGGGCTTGCGCGTTACCATTCAAAAGTTTGACCCTTATATAAATGTAGATCCCGGTACAATGAGTCCATATCAGCATGGTGAGGTTTTTGTGACCGATGATGGAGCGGAAACCGATTTAGACCTTGGTCATTATGAAAGGTTTATAGACGAGAATTTGAGTAAAAACAGCAATGTCACTACAGGTAAAATATACTGGTCCATCATAAGCAAGGAAAGAAAAGGGGACTTTCTTGGAGGCACGGTTCAGGTAATACCTCACATAACCAACGAGATTAAGGAAAGAATATACAGGGTAGGGAAGTCCGACCATACTGATGTGGTAATAACCGAAATAGGCGGTACGGTAGGCGACATAGAGAGCCTGCCTTTTTTAGAGGCAATAAGGCAGGTTGCGTCCGACGTTGGAAGAGAGAATGTGATATATATACATGTTACTCTTGTCCCTTACCTCGGCAAATCGGGAGAGCTTAAGACCAAGCCTACCCAGCACAGCGTTAAGGAGCTGAGCAGCATAGGTATCCAGCCGGATATTATTGTATGCCGCACCGAAAAGCATCTTTCCAAGGATTTAAAGGACAAAATCGGCCTGTTTTGCAATATTCCGGGAGAATGGGTAATTCAGAATATGGATGCGGAAATACTTTATGAGGTACCGCTCATGCTGGAAAAAGAGGGACTGGCAGACATAGTATGCAGCAAAATGCATTTGCAGTGCAATCTGCCCGATCTGACAGAGTGGCAGGACATGGTGCAAAGGCAAAAAAACCTTTCCAATACTGTTACAATAGCTCTCGTAGGAAAGTATGTGGAGCTTCATGACGCCTATTTAAGTATAGTGGAATCGCTTAATCATGGAGGAATAGCAAACAGCATTGACGTAAAAATAAAGTGGGTTAATTCAGAGCATATTGATGAGGAAAATATAGAAAACTATCTGGGAAAGGTCAGCGGCATACTTGTGCCGGGGGGCTTTGGAGACAGGGGAATTGAGGGCAAAATACTTGCCGCGAAATATGCGCGTGAAAATAAAGTGCCGTATTTCGGAATATGCCTTGGAATGCAGATGGCGGTTATTGAATTTGCAAGAAGCATAGCGGAGCTTCCAAATGCAAACAGCTCGGAATTTAATCCCGACGCCGTCTATCCTGTCATAGACCTTATGCCGGAGCAGAGGGACATAGACGAAAAGGGCGGGACTATGAGACTTGGTCTTTATCCCTGCAAGCTCAGAAAGGACACAAGGGCATACGAGATTTACGGTGATGAGCTGGTATATGAGAGGCACAGGCACAGATACGAGTTCAACAATGAGTTCAGAGAGAAGCTCGGTTCCAAGGGGATGATTTTTTCGGGGCTTTCTCCCAGCGAAAAGCTGGTTGAGATAATAGAGCTGCCCGAACACCCATGGTTTGTAGGAGTACAGTTTCATCCGGAATTCAGATCAAGGCCGAACAGGGCCCACCCGTTATTTAAAAGCTTTGTCAAAGCGGCATTTGACAGGTCTGTAAATAGATAAAGACAAAGCTCCGGCTTAACCGGCCCCACTGCCTCAAAAAATCAATTTTTGAGGCAGCGGGGCCGGTTTTTAGTTTTCCCCTGTAATTTTTGAAATTATTTTATGTATAGTATAAATTCTCATAAGTTTGATAATACTTATAAACATAAGAAATTAATGAGAATTTATAAAAGACTTTGATAAATTACCTGTAATGTATCGGTAAAAAATATAAAACAGGGGGAATGAGCCATGAACAGGATCGTAAAAAGTGTTAAGGGATTTGGAAGTGGTGTAAAAAATAACATTCCGTTAAAAGCAGTCATATTACTGTTTTTAATTGCAATACTGTGGCTGGGGGTTTATCTGACCACTTATTCTGAGGATGTCAACAAAGGCTTGTCGGAAAATCTCATCAGGCTGCATGTGGTTGCCAACAGTGATGGCGATGTGGATCAGGCGCTAAAGCGTGATGTAAGGGATGTAATTATAAATTATATGCAGCAGCAGCTAAAGGATTCAAAGGACATTGAGAATACAAAGAATGTAATAAGCAGGGATATGGAGAAAATAGAAGAGCTTGCAAAAGAGGAAATTTTTCGTCAGGGAAAGGCGTACGAGGTGAAGGCCGACATGGGAATTCATCCGTTTCCGACAAAAATGTATGGGGATATAACGCTCCCTGCGGGGAATTATCAGGCCCTAAGGGTAGTAATAGGAAAGGGCGAGGGTGCAAACTGGTGGTGTGTTCTATTCCCTCCCTTATGCTTTGTAGATGCAACCCACGGAACTATTTCCGATTCGGTGAAAGCTGATCTTAAAAATATTCTGACAGCGGAGGAATATGACATTGTAACCTCGGCTGACAGCGAGGATGACATACCTATTAAGGTAAGGTTTAAAATTGTAGAATTTTTTCAAGACTCCAGAATAAAAATATCCAATCTTTTGGGAAGGATTTTTTAAACAAATATAATATATAGGATGCAATAAAGATTTTACAAACATGGAGGATATAATTGCTTCCATCAAACTATATCCTCCATGTAAAATCTTTATTGCTAAATATATAGCAGACCATTATATTATTTGTTATAGGGACAAACATTGCTGTAGGGGCAGACCTGTGTGTCTGCCCTTAATTTTTTTACAGGAAATTTAAAAAAAAACGAATATGCCTCAATAGACGCTATAAGCCAGTTTGAGACGTTTAACTCTGCATGAAAGCCGTCGTGAAAGGTTGACATACCCTGATATGTCTGGTATATTAACCTATAAAGATTGACTATATGGATTAAAATGGGTAAGACTTGATGTAATAATTTAGGGATAATAAGGGAGAAACAAAAGCTAACGGTATATTCTATATAAACCTATTAGTGAAAATATGGGATAATGTACTATTTTAAAAATTATCTCATATGATGTTTATAAAATTTAATATTAAAAATACGCGCTTAATCGTAAGAACGGGAGAACCGGTTAATTTTATAATCTTCTGGTTATAAAATTTTTAAAGGGGGGCTGTTCAGTCCTATCCTTTTGGGGTGAATTATGCTTTGTGGCTTAAAGCTTCAAGGTATCTAGGGTTATCTTTCGATCCGAATCCGTCAGCTAATCTCGTAAGCGTTGGAAGAGAAGGTGGTTAATATGCTTTATTAATTGTACCTTGGTTTGGTACATACTTTTTTGGCATACCTTAAAGCCGCAGATACTTTCTCTGCGGCTTTTTTGCCGTCTTAAAACGTCCTTCCGCATTGAAAGGACAAAGGCGGCGGAAAAAAATTTATTTTACAAAATGGGAGGTTAACAACTATGAAGGTGAGAGGTTTAAAGCTTTTAAGCATGTCCATTATGATTTTTATGCTTGCGGGGTTGATTTCCGCCTGCGCGAGCAGCGGGTACACTATAGGTGTTGTAACGGGTACAACCTTTGAGGCTGAGGCCAATAAGCTCGGTCAGGTGAAGGAGGTAAAGCTGTACAAGGACGACACCCTTACACTGTGGGAGCTTTCAAACGGAAGGCTTGACGGAGTAATAACAGACAGAATGGTGGGTGCCATAGGCATAAAAAACGGAGGCTATGACAACTTGAGGCTGGCAGGAGAGCTGCTGTATAAGGAGGTTATAGCCGTGGCGGTAAGGCAGGATGACAAATCATTGCGGCAGGCAATAAACAAAGCCCTAAAGGAAATTATAGAGGATGGTACATATGCCTCTATAAGCAAAAAATACTTTGATGTGGATATATTGGAAGGGGTTGAATATTTACACACCCATGCGGGAGAAGAGGAAGCCTCAGACGGAAGCCTGCAAAGGGTAAAGGATGCGGGCAGGATTGTATTTGCTATGAGCGGAGGCTATCCGCCGTTCAACTATTTTGATGACGAGGATAAGCTGACGGGCTTTGACGTGGATATAGGGATGGAGGTAGCAAAAAGGCTTGGGGTGGAGTATGAGCCTGTTACTACCGACTGGAACGGAATATTGGAGGGCTTAAGGAGCAGCCGCTATGATGGGATATTCGGAAGCATGGCTATTACCGAGGAGCGCATGGAGGTGGTTGATTTTACAGACCCTTATTATTATTCGGGAGCCCAGCTTATTGTAGCTAAGGATTCAAAGATTAAAGGGCCTGAAGACCTTGAGTAAAAAAACAACCGGCGGGAATGTCCCGCCGGTTATCCACTATGACTTGGATTGGGGGAAGCGTAAAAATTGTATGATTTCAGTATAATATTTGAAAAGTTTCATTTGTTTTTACCGGCCGCCGTTGAAACCCTTAAAATAACTGCTGCTGCTATTATAGTGGGTATGGTGATAGGACTGCTTACAGCCTTTGCAAGAATATCGGCGTTTAAAGTCCTCCGCTATCCTGCATCAGCCTATGTTACCATTATAAGAGGGACTCCTATACTTCTGCAGCTGTTCATAGTCTATTATGGTCTGTCTGGAATTATAAAGCTTGACCCTTACCCATCAGCCATTATTGCCTTTGGTGTGCATAACGGGGCATATATTGCTGAAATATTCAGGGGTGCCATAAAGTCAATAGATAAAGGGCAAATGGAGGCGGCGAGATCAATAGGCATGAGTAAATTTAAGGCGATGTACAGAATAATACTTCCTCAGGCGTTTAAGAGGGCAATTCCCCCTCTGGGAAATCAGCTTATTATAGCTACAAAGGATTCATCTCTGGCAAGTGCGGTAACAGTGCGGGAGCTTTTGTTGAAATCACAGCAGCTTGGATCATCCACATACCGCTTTATGGAGTACTTCCTTATTGCGGGGATATACTACTTTATCATTACATCGGTGCTGGGGCTTATTATACACAAGGTGGAAAAAAGGCTGGATATAAGCAGCAGATAGGAGTGATATGCTATGAATAAAAAAAATAAGGCTGAAATTTTAAAGATTTTAAATCTCAACAAAAGGTTTGGAAGTCTTGAGGTTTTAAGGGATGTGACGCTTAGCGTGGCGGAGGGAGAGGTGGTTTCGGTTATCGGGCCCAGCGGCTCCGGCAAGAGTACCCTGCTCAGATGCATTAATTTTTTGGAAAAGAGCCAGTCGGGTGAAATTTATATAGGTGGCAATGCCATTGAGCGCAAAGAGAAGGTGGTAAATAAAATGCGCCAGAATGTAGGAATGGTGTTTCAGCATTTCAACCTTTTTCCGCATAAGACTGTTTTGCAGAACGTAATTGAGGGGCCTATTCAGGTCAAGGGAGTGCCTAAAAAGGACGCTGTTACGCAGGCCGAAGAGATCCTCCGAAATGTGGGCTTGAGCGATAAAACCCATGTATATCCCGCAATGCTTTCGGGAGGGCAGAAGCAAAGGGTTGCTATTGCCAGGACTCTGGCTATGGAGCCAGGAATAATATTATTTGATGAGCCCACCTCCGCGCTGGACCCAGAGTTGGTAGGAGAGGTTTTAAATGTTATAAGAGACCTTGCAAGGGAAGGCATGACAATGCTTATAGTTACCCATGAAATGGGCTTTGCAAGAGAGGTGTCAGACAGGATAGTTTTTATGGATGAGGGCAGGATAGTTGAGGAGGGGCCTCCGGAGGAAATATTTACAACACCTAAGAATAATCGCACCCGAATTTTTTTGGGTAAGTTCTTACAGGCCGTATAAGGGTAAAGTGAGGTGAATAGCTATGAAAAGAAGCTATAAAAATATAAAGCTATGGAAGGATATTAAGCAGGAGCAGTGGGACGACTGGAAATGGCAAATATCAAACAGGATAACCACATTAGATGAGCTGGAGCAGATTATAAATCTTACCGACAAAGAGCGTGAGGGAATAAATAAATGCCTTAAAAGTCTTAAGATGGCTATTACTCCCTATTATGCATCATTAATGAATACGGATAAGTTTGAATGCGGAATAAGAAGGCAGGCGGTTCCTACAATATGGGAGACTCAAATATCTAAAGCAGACTGCCATGATCCCTTGCACGAAGGGCTGGATTCCCCTGTCCCGGGGCTTACCCACAGGTACCCCGACAGAGTGCTGCTTCTTGTAACTGATCAGTGCTCAATGTACTGCCGGCATTGCACCAGAAGGCGGTTTGCAGGCCATGAGGACAGCGCCATGCCATTGAAAAACATAAAAAAGGCAATAGATTATATAAAGGGTTGTAGGGAAATAAGAGATGTACTTATTTCAGGAGGCGATCCGTTATGCCTGTCGGATAATAAGCTTGAGTATTTATTGGGAAGCCTCTCCGACATAAAGCATGTTGAGGTGGTGAGGATAGGAACAAGAACACCTGTGGTTATGCCTCAGAGGATCACGCCCGAGCTTTGTAATATGCTGAAGAAATATCATCCCCTGTGGATAAACACGCATTTTAATCATCCCGACGAAATTACCGAGGAATCCAAAAGGGCTTGCAGTATGCTTGCAAATGCCGGAATTCCTATGGGAAACCAGACGGTATTGCTAAAGAATATAAATGACTGCCCGTATGTCATGAGAAATCTCATGCAGCATTTGGTAAGGATGCGCGTAAGGCCATACTATTTATACCAGTGCGATTTGTCGGAGGGCATAGAGCATTTCAGAACCAGTGTTTCGGCGGGGGTTGAGATTATAGAGACACTGCGGGGACATACTTCGGGATATGCTGTGCCGACATTCGTGGTTGACGCCCCGGGAGGCGGAGGGAAGATACCTGTAAACCCGCAGTATATGATTTCCCAGTCGCCTGATAAGGTAATACTAAGAAACTTTGAGGGAGTTATATGCACATATGACGAGCCAAAGGATAAGACTCACAGGTGTATGAAATGCGGCATGTGCGGAAAGTATAAAAATTACGGGTACAGGGGTCTTGAAAGCCTTATGAGGGGTGAAAGAATATGCCTGATACCAAATACCAACATAAGAATGAAGAGGAGGGAGGAGCATGTTAAATTCAATAACAGCGCGCAATGATAAAGGCTGCTACAGGTATTTTAAGGGAGTAAGGCTTTTTATGGACTATGTCAATTTGCGTGTCAAAATACTGGAATATGAAGAAATCTCGGAAGACATATTAAAGGATATTATAGAAATGGCCAGAGGTGAAAGCCTTGGCAAGATTATTTCCAATGTTAATATAAAGGCCATGAAGACATTCATCTCCTCCGGGTTTCAAATTGAGGGTATGATCTACGGCTTTTTTAAAGGAGAGGATGCTCTTTGCGTTTCTTATTTTTTAGACAGCAAAAGGGCGGCATCTGCTGAAAAGGATAAAGAGGATGCAATTATACAACGGTGCATGGAATCAAAAAGCAGCTTTAAATTAAAGGATATGGAGGATATTACCATGAGAGATGCCTTAAGAGGGGATATCTTCCACATGACGGAGCTGTTCAAAGCAGTGTTTGAGACTTACCCTTCGCCTGTGTTTGATGAAGAATATATAAAAAGCAATTTAAATAAAACAGCATTATATAAGGTGGCCTGTATAGACGGCAGGGTGGTTGCCGCAGCATCTGCGGATATGGACAAGGACAATCTCAATGCTGAGATAACTGATTGTGCCACATACCCCCAATACAGAGGAAGGGGAATACTGTCAAATTTGATATATTATCTTGAGCAGGATCTAAAGGAAAGAAATTTTTACTGTGCCTACAGCCTTTCACGTGCCATAAACCCGGGAATAAATATGGCCCTTTGTAAGCACGGTTATAAATATACAGGAAGAATGTTAAATAACTGCGATATATGCGGGAGCTTTGAAGACATGAATATATGGTCCAAAACACTGTGACATTAATTAAGCTTAAAGAGGGGACATAATACAAAGCTATGTGTCCTCTCTTTTCTCCTTTAATGAAGTCCTTCGTTTTATAAATCCCACCAAACTCTTTATTATAAGAAGAAACTCTATAATTATGAGAATAACAACCAGATACAGCAAATCCTTGTGCTCGGTCAGCTTTCCCCAAATATAGCTTACGGTCTTTTTAGACTCGCCGGTGTCCTCCTGAGGGTACAGGGAAATATTTATAATGGTTTCGTCCTCTAAAATATACTTTGCTGTCCCCACACTCTGGGTTTTTAATAGAGGAAGCCTCAAATCATTGTTTAAGTGAAATTCTACATCCCTTATATTGCTCTCTCCTATGGGATAGGTATAAAGAACCTCTTCCTGTGAAACGAGATTTAACGGTGTGTCGGATATGGTTATGCTATGCAGCTTCTGTCCCTTTTCCACAAGTACATCCGTTTTAAAATTATCAAAGGCATAGTCGAAAATTTTTGAGGAATCGGACCACACGCTATTCTCCGGCGAATCGAGAATTATGCACAAAAACCTTTGATTGCCTTTTTTTGCGGTAGTAATAGCGGATTGCTTATTCTTATCGTTATACCCTGCCTTTCCTCCGTCAACTCCTTCATATTCCCAAAAAAGCTTATTATGGTTTACAAGCACTCCCGAATTAAAAACCTTCCCCTTAGAGGAAAAAATCCTTGAAAACTCAGGGTTTTTCAATGCATGGCTCATAAGCAGGGAAATATCCTGTGCTGTTGTATACTGATCCTTATCAAAAAGCCCGGTAACATTTTTAAAAAGTGTGTTCTCCATATTGAGCTCTTTTGCCTTGCTGTTCATCATAGAAACGAATTTATCGGCATCTCCTCCCGCAAACTCTGCAAGCGCATTGGCGGCATCGTTTGCAGGTGTAAGGAGCACTGCGTACAGAAGATCCTCGACAGTGAATTTTTCACCCGCTTCAAGATTAAGCATTGAACCCGTTACATCTACGGATTCCTTGCTGATTGCAATTTTTGCGTCAAGCTTTGCTCTTTCTATAACAATGATTGCGGTCATTATTTTTGACGCACTTGATACATGAAGCCTTTGGGAAGGATTCTTACTGTAAAGCGTCTGCCCCCTAAGCGGCTCGGTTAATATTGCCGATGCGGCATCAATATCGGGAGCTTTTTCAGCGGAAGAGCCGGGTAAGCCAAAGGCTGAAAATGAGTATGATGCGACAATAATAATTGTTATAAATAAACAAAAAAGCTTCTTAAGCTGCATTTTCAAATCCCCTTTCCGGCATTTGTATCAATTTTGCAAAGGAAATGTTTGAAATAAACATTTATATCAAGTATTATATAATTGATTAGTGTATTAGTCAATTTTGGCACCTTGCCGGCAAGAGGCCATGAAACGGAAGGCAGGATTGCCGGAGACGGGCAGTTTATGAGTTGAAGAGGTGTTTATTAACTACATATATTCATCAGATGACATATAATTGTTACAATGTTTTAAAGATATTGTAACCAAATATTCATCTGTAAAAATTATAATTTAATACATCAGGCTATGAAAATATCTTTGTATAGGAGACTACTATGAAATTACCAAGGCATATGATTTTAATTTTTCCTTTGACCCTTCTTTTAATAGTGTCGATAGGGTTCAACATAATTTTGGCGGCATCCGACGGAGCGGCGGAGCCGGGGTCTGACCAAGACCCTTTGGTGTCTAAAAGCTATGTGGACGCGAGTATAGAGCAATATAAAAAAAAGGTGGAGGAATTAAAAAAGCAGGTGGAGGAACTTAAGTCAGGCGGAGCGGGTACGGCGGCACAGGGCTTTGAATCCGTTTCCATAGACGCGGGTAAAATTGTTTATACGGGTGCGGGGACGGAAATTGTTATGAGATCGGGGAAGGCTGTGTCTGTTAAGGGACAGAACGGAGGGCTTTGCGATACAACCTCCGCTAAGGATCTTGACAACGGACAGGCATTGGAATACAATCATCTGGTTATTTCAGCAAGGGATGACGGAAGAGGCTTTAAGGTTACAGGCCAGTGCTGGGTGCTGATAAGAGGCGGCTACAAGGTAGAGGACGCTCCTGTGGAGAAGGTCGAAAAGCCGGTGGAGACGGTTACTCAAAAGGGAATTGTTAATGCATCCTCCCTTAACATAAGGGCTGAAAAAAGCACCAGTGCACAAATCGTAGGAAGCCTCGTTAAGGGAGACAGCGTGACGGTGCTGTCAAAAAGCGGAGAATGGTACAATATAAAGACTGCAAACGGTGTTTCGGGCTGGGTAATGGGTAAATATATCACCATGCAGCAGCAATAAGGCTTTAATATGAAGGATTTTTGCCCAATTGTTTGACTTACGGGGCATTACTATATAAAATAGGTATGTGACATGGTTAAATTTATGAGTTTTGGATATGCTTTTTATATAGCAGTTGGACAGGAGATGAATTATGCTCAAGGACAAGTACAGCCTCAGCGACTTGATTGACTTGATAGAGCTGTTGAGAAGTGAGAAGGGCTGCCCGTGGGATAGGAAGCAGACTCATGAAAGCCTCAAAAGCTGTTTCATTGAGGAAACCTATGAAGCACTGGAGGCAATAGATTTAAATGACAGGGACAAGCTGTGTGAGGAGCTGGGTGACGTGCTTTTGCAGGTGGTGTTCCATGCACAGATAGCCAGAGAGACAAAGGCTTTTAGTATGGATGATGTTATTACAGGCATATGCAGAAAGCTTATTTTGAGACACACCCATGTTTTCGGAAATGACATGGCCGACACCCCTGAGCAGGTGGTGGAGAACTGGGAGGTTTTGAAGAAGAGGGAGAAGGGCTTGAAAACCCAGACGGGGGTATTGAAGGATGTGCCGTCAAACCTTCCTGCTCTGATGAGAAGCTACAAGGTTCAGCAGAAGGCGGCTCAGGTGGGATTTGATTGGGATAACTTAGACGATGTGTTTTCTAAGGTTGAAGAGGAAATAAGAGAGCTTAGGGATGTATATAAAAGTGAAAATATGGAAAGAATAAAGGATGAACTGGGAGATGTATTATTTTCTCTGGTAAATTTGTCAAGGTTTTTAAAGCTACAGCCCGAGCTGGCGCTTACGGGGACTATAAACAAGTTTATAAAGAGATTTGAATATGTCGAAAGCAACAGCATAAAAAATGGCAATAAGCTGGAGGATATGAGTTTGGCGGAAATGGATCAGCTCTGGAATGAGGCCAAAGCATATTTTTCAGAAGAAAAAGCATAAAATCAGCAATTAATTGCCGGGTGCTATAATTTTAAGCACACCGTCAATTGTTTAAAAAGGAGGAAAATAAATGAACAAATCAGATTTAATAGCCGATATGGCTGAGAAAAGCGATTTATCAAAAAAGGATGCTGAGAAGGCATTGAATGCATTTATGGAAAGCGTGGAGGATGCTCTTTCAAAAGGGGAAAAGATTCAGCTTGTGGGTTTTGGCTCATTTGAGGTAAGAGAAAGGGCTGCAAGGAAGGGGAGAAATCCCCAGACAAAGGAGGAAATAGACATTCCTGCTTCTAAGGCTCCTGTTTTCAAAGTCGGAAAAGCATTAAAGGACTCAATAAACAAGTAAAATAAATTGTTGTATCAAAAGCTCCTGTGTATAATAAAATGCATGGGAGCTTTTGAATCATGGGATATTGGGTTTGGATGGACATATCTATATAGGACTCGATAAAGATTTTACAAACATAGAGGATATAATTACTTACAGAAATTTTTAACAGCAACGAAAAGACGCCTTGCGGGGAAATGTCTCACGGGTAAATCATCAGGCGCTTTTCTTAGATGGATTCCTTACGGGTCAAAAAAATTTCTTCCATTAAGTTATATCCTCCATGTAAAATCTTTATCGCTAGATATCTAAGGGGGAATTGAATTTTGAGAATCGACAAATTTTTAAAGGTTTCAAGGCTTATAAAGAGACGCACGCTGGCAAATGAGGCCTGTGAGCAGGAAAGAGTCAAAATAAACGGTAAAACGGCAAAGCCGGGAACTGACATCAAGGTGGGAGATGTCATTGAGATTCAGTTTGGAAACAGCAATACCAAGGTAGAAGTAACTTCAATATCGGAGCATGTTTCAAAGGCCGAATCCAAGGAAATGTACATAATTAAATAGTGCATTTATTTTAAAAGAGCATTACCAATCAAGGCAGAGCGAAGGATTAAAAAATAGATCCTTCAGCTTCTATAGGCCTTGATTTTTTATTTATGCTGTAATTTTTTCACTTGTACATGCATATTTATAATTAGCAGCCTGCCTGTGCAGCTTGCTTTTGGACATCAAAAACAAAAGCCCGACAGCTTAGACAGTGCGTTAACCGATAAAGCTTTATGAAAAATTTTAGTATCGGCAAGGGAATATGCCGCATATTCCATGCCGGAAATGGAGACGAAAAATGATTGAAGAAAAAAAGGTTCCCAGACAGAAGTCACAGAATATCATCCTTGAAAACAGAGAAAAGCTCAGTATTTCCGGGGTTATTGATGTTGAGAGCTTTAATGACGAATCGGTTATAGTGGATACTGAAATGGGCTTGCTTATTATACGGGGGGAAGACCTTCATATAAACAAGCTGAACCTTGATGATTCTGTTCTTAACATTGAAGGAGATATCATGAGCTGCGAGTATTCCGATAAGGAAGGCTCAAAATCCAAGGGCGGGGGCTTCTTTAGCAAAATGTTCAAATAAATTCTGTTTATAGCCATGGAGGTAGGATAAATAGTTGACTATTTCTGTTAGCAGTCAGGCGCACATTTTTTTATGTGCGGTAGTTGGCGGCATGATTATTGGATTTATCTACGATATCTTCAGAATTAAGAGAAGAACCGTAAGAACCAGAATCATTGCTACTAATATGGAGGATTTGGTATATTGGCTTATTGTTACACTGGTAATGTTTATAATAGTATACTATAGCAATGATGGAGAAATAAGAGGGTACATTTTTGCGGGTACTATTTTGGGGGTTACTTTATATGTCGTTGCTTTAAGCAGGATTGTAATGAAGCTTTTCCTTACTGCAATAAAAATTATTTCCAAAATATTAAAAATCATATGGACTATAGCAACTTACCCTATAAGGCTGTTGGCAAGAATATTAAGGAGGCCGTGCAAGTGGCTGTTAAGGCTGGCAGGGAAAGGCGTGAGGGGGGCGGGGAGAATTGGCAAAAGCAGGCTGCAAAAAGTTGCAGGGCTGAAAAGAGTATTAAAAAATATAAGGAAAAAGATTTAATAAAGAAGGATTTTAAGCCGATATATAGAAATATATTATATATGGAGCATATTTACATATTTTAGGGGAGCGGACAGGATATGAGCAAGAGGAAAAAATCCAGGCTTGGTTTGTTTATAATACTTGCGGGTATTATATATTTATCCTGTATTATGATAGACCAGCAAAGAATCATATACGCTAAGCAAGAGGAAAGAAAACAGATCGAAAGAAAGATTGAGGAGGAGAAAAGGGTAAATAAAAGCTTAAAGAGACAGAAGGAGGATATAAACTCCGATGAATTTATCGAGCGCGTTGCAAGGGAAAGGCTGGGGTTTATAAAGCCGGGAGAAAAGGTTTTTATTAATGTGGATTAATTCGTTAAAGGGGCACTGGAAACGCGGTAAAAAACTTGAATCAGGTGCTTGACGAATTGTTGGATATGCTATATAATCAAGATGGTTTATAACTTTTTTTAGGAGGATTTCTTAGTATATGCTGGTTGAGGTAGGAACGGTAGTTGAAGGAAAGGTTTCCGGGATCACAAGCTTTGGAGCTTTTGTTCAGCTAGCAGGTGGAAAGACAGGTTTAGTACACATTTCTGAGGTTGCGGAAGAGTACGTAAAAGATATTAAAGCACATCTTAAAGAAAATCAGTCTGTTAAGGTCAGGGTAATCTCTATAGACAACAATGGAAAGATAAGCTTGTCAATTAAAAAGGCACTTACAGAGACTGGAAGGGCTAGTGTCAGATCCAGCAGGCCTGCGGATGTAGACTGGAATAAAAGCGGGAATGATAACCTGTCATTTGAAGATCGTCTTTCGAAATTTATGAAGGACAGTGATGAGAAGCTTCACGACCTTAAAAAAAACTTTGAATCAAAAAGAGGAAGCGGCGGATACAGGAAATCCATTCAGTTTTAAACGATTGATTCTTTATCTATGCAAATACGACGGACTTTAAGTCCGTTTTGTTTTTCGCGCAGATAAAACAGGATATACAATGTTATAAAGCCTTCATAAGCGGGGGATTTTATAAGTAGAAAATTAAATAAAATAAAGTGTTGACACACATAGCAGTATGTATTATAATAGAAAAGTCGCCGATGGGTGATACGCCATAAGAGTAAGCCGGAGTGGCGGAACTGGCAGACGCACAGGACTTAAAATCCTGCGGTCCTTACCGACCGTACCGGTTCGATTCCGGTCTCCGGCACCAGAATGCGTTAAATTTCATGCAATATTTATATACCGCGGGATGGAGCAGTCCGGTAGCTCGTCGGGCTCATAACCCGAAGGTCGTCAGTTCAAATCTGGCTCCCGCAACCACTAATATTAAGGCTCACAGGAAAATCCCTGTGAGCCTTGATTATATGTTTGGACACAATTTTTTTCGGTGCCTTTGCCGCTTCCGGCTGCTTCACAGCAAAGCCTGCCTTATTTCTTACGAAGCCGACAAACAAATCTATGTTAATCCGTGATGATTTCTGGTAAAATAATAATATATTAAAAATACGGTATGCGGGATGTGATAGGTTGTATGAAAAGGCTGAAGGTAAAGAACGACTTTATATTCCAGAAGATATTCGGACAGCCTGAAAATAAGGAAATACTGATAAGCTTTTTAAACGCGGTACTGGAGCTTGAAGGAAACAAACGGCTTCTGGACATTGAGATAATAGAAAATACACGCTTAAAAAAGGAAGGGATAAACGACAAGCTGGGAATACTGGATATAAGGGCAAAAACCATGCTCGGAGAGCATATAAACATAGAGGTTCAGCTTGTAAACCAGTATAATATGGATAAACGCACCATATTTTACTGGTCTAAAATATTCACAGAGCAGCTTAAGGAGGGGCAGTCCTTCAATGAGCTTAAAAAGACAATAACGATAAACATACTGGATTTCAGCTATATAGATGTGGACAGCTACAGCACTGTGTTCCACCTGTGGGAAGACAGGCATAAGGACTGCAAGCTGACGGACATAATGGAGGTAAGGTTTATAGAGTTGCCCAAGTTCAGGAGGGCAAAGCCGGATTTAGGAAAGCCGCTGGACAGGTGGCTGGTGTTTATTGAAGATTCGCCAGAGGAGATGATTGAGATGGCAATGAGAGAAGAGCCTGCAATAGCAAGGGCTGAGGAGGTGCTTCAGTATCTTGGAAGCTTCGATGAGATAAGAAGGTACTACGAAGCGCGGGAAATGGCTGTGCATGATGAAATCACAAGGATTACAGGAGCAAGGCAGGAAGGCAGACAGGAAGGCAGACAGGAAGGCATAGAAATGAGAAATATTCAGATAGTTAAAAATATGCGGAGTCAGGGAATAAAGGATGATGACATAGCTAAGCTTACAGGACTGACAGTGGAAGAGGTAAAGAATATAAAATAAGGAGAAGAGGTTGCCTTTGGGGGCGGTTCTCAAAAAAGTAAGCCAAGATTACAAGGAAGCTCTGGAAAGCCTTAGTGAGGTAGAGGACTGTGGCTTTCCAGAGCTTTTTTTGCATTTCAGAGTGTTAAAAACTTAACGAATGGCATACTTCTCTATCATGTCCAGTCGGACTGTAAATAACCTACATATAATACCAATACATAGAAAGGATGAGGTGTGTTTTGCTGCTGGAAGGGCTAAACCTATCGGTATATTTACAAAATTATGAGTGATTTTAACCGAAGATTCCAATTCCTTGAGACAGGGCAAAAGAATAGTCCAAATCGTTGATTACCAGACCGTGCAAGAAACCTTGTCTGGCAGGATAGGAGAACCCATAAGAGCATTTGAGGCTTTAATATATAAGAGTATATGTGTGTATAAGCTGCACTGATTTTTGATAGGAAGCTTTCCCTTGGGGGAAAGCGATGTAGCTTCTGGGGATGAGATTCATATGCGGGATTTGCTATAGGCTGCATGGTAGGGGTACTGAGAAAAAGTATCCGCGGGAGTCTGATGGGATTATATATATACTAAAATTAGATATATCGGAGAAGCGTATTGGCAACGAAGCAAAACATATGTTGATAAATAAAAGGATATATGGTAAAATCAGCGTAAAGGCAAGAAAGTAACACACCCGGATTTAAAAGCGGTGTGTTCCGGCAGATTTGCACCTTGAAAATTTCTGTTCCTGAGAAATTATCGGCATTTTACGGCTTTGGATCCGCAAAAGCACATGGCTGTAGGGCTTAAGTGCTCTGTTGCTGATTGAAAAATGGGTAAAAAACGGGGTAAAAGAGCCTGATGTACGAAAAAAAGTACAATATTTAAGGGGTCAAGAAAATGCTGTAATGACTGAAATATAAGGATTTTGCCCAAAAGGTCTGTTTAAGAGCAAGTTCCATTAAAACAAGGATTGAAACTGGAAACAGGAGAAAGCTTGTTGGACACTACTGTAATGGGTTTAAGAGCAAGTTCCATTAAAACAAGGATTGAAACTCATAGAGGTTGTTAATTATCGCCATAATTTCAGAGTTTAAGAGCAAGTTCCATTAAAACAAGGATTGAAACAGTATAAATTTTTTATGCATACTCTGTGCGGCTTTTTTGTTTAAGAGCAAGTTCCATTAAAACAAGGATTGAAACATAGTATCTATATCTTCGGGATACATTTTTTTTGTAGTTTAAGAGCAAGTTCCATTAAAACAAGGATTGAAACCTTTCGCCCATTCGTCAATGGTTACGGCAGAGGAAATGTTTAAGAGCAAGTTCCATTAAAACAAGGATTGAAACTAATACTATTTGGAATAATCCCATATCCTGGTGCTTTTTTGTTTAAGAGCAAGTTCCATTAAAACAAGGATTGAAACCTTGCTAAAACTCTTGTTACTGAAAAGTCCTGTTCATTGTTTAAGAGCAAGTTCCATTAAAACAAGGATTGAAACCTATATATAGAGAAAATTAAATTGAAATTGGATAAAGTTTAAGAGCAAGTTCCATTAAAACAAGGATTGAAACATACGAATATAATTTCTATGACTGATGCAACATGAGGTTTAAGAGCAAGTTCCATTAAAACAAGGATTGAAACAGATCAAATCCTGCAAATCTGTTGACAGGTCAGAAAGTTTAAGAGCAAGTTCCATTAAAACAAGGATTGAAACAATTTTTCGGATGTGACAATAATAAATCAAGGTGGAAGTCTGCTTAAATGTAGGGTCCATTAAAGCATATTATATAAAGGCCCTGCTAATCTCTGGGTCTTAATTTCTTTGTTGTCTCTAAAAACAGTTTGGAAAACGTTCCGCGATATAGAAAAGTAGTACATATTACGTGCTGCGGGCTCCCGCAACCACTAATATCAAGGCTCTCAGGGATTCCCCTGAGAGCCTTGATTATATGTTTGGACACAATTTTTTTCGGCGCGTTTGCCGCTTTCGGCTGCTTCACAGCAAAGCCTACCTCATTTCTTACGAAGCCGACAAACAAATCTATGTTAATATGTGATGATTTCTGGTAAAATAATAATATATTGAAAATAACGGTATGCGGGATGTGGTGGTTTGTATGAAGAGGCTGAAAGTAAAGAATGACTTTATATTCCAGAGGATATTCGGGCAGCCTGAAAATAAGGAAATACTGATAAGTTTTTTAAACGCGGTGCTGGAGCTTGAAGGAAACAAACGGCTTCTGGACATTGAGATAATAGAAAATACACGCTTAAAAAAGGAAGGAATAAACGACAAGCTGGGAATACTGGATATAAGGGCCAAAACCATGCTTGGAGAGCATATAAATATAGAGGTTCAGCTTGTAAACCAGTATAATATGGATAAGAGGACTATTTTTTACTGGTCGAAAATATTTACGGAACAGCTTAAGGAGGGACAGCCCTTTAATGAGCTTAAAAAGACAATAACGATAAACATACTGGATTTCAGCTATATAGATGTGGACAGCTACAGCACTGTGTTTCACCTATGGGAAGACAGGCATAAGGACTGCAAGCTGACAGACATAATGGAGGTAAGGTTTATAGAGTTGCCCAAGTTCAGGAGGGCAAAGCCGGATTTAGGAAAGCCGCTGGACAGATGGCTGGTGTTTATTGAAGATTCGCCGGAGGAGATGATTGAGATGGCAATGAGAGAAGAGCCTGCAATAGCAAGGGCTGAGGAGGTGCTTCAGTATCTTGGAAGCTTCGATGAGATAAGAAGGTACTATGAAGCGCGGGAAATGGCTGTGCATGATGAGATAACAAGGATTACAGGAGCAAGACAAGAAGGCATAGAAATGAGAAATATTCAGATAGTTAAAAATATGCGGAGTCAGGGAATAAAGGATGATGACATAGCTAAGCTTACAGGACTGACAGTGGAAGAGGTAGAGAATATAAAATAAGAGGAAGAGGCTGCCCTTGAACTTTTGTAGTATTTGTGGATTATTCTAGTCCTAAAAGCCTTTTAAGTCTTATTTCAACCTCAGAAATTGTTGATTCATTTACTTCGCCAATTTTGCTAATCAATCGTTCCTTGGATATACCCCTAATATCCTCTGTTTTTATAAATGAATCAACTGTTAATCCTGTTTCTTGTGCCTTTACCAAAACGTGGAGAGGTTGTTTTTTATCACGCTTTGTAAATGGTACGGCAACTACCATCCTTGAACCGCCAAGATTAAAAGCATCAACAGAAATAACAAGAACCGGTCTTTTGCCAGCTTGTTCATTACCTATAACGGGGTCTAAGTTTACAAACCAAATTTCACCACGTTTCATCAGAAGCATCCCCCGATCCATCCATAAGCGTAATATCCAATTCCTTGCGTTCAGCCAATTCGTTTTCCCAATCTTCTGACGACATTCTTTCATATGCCAAATTAACTTCCTCAAAAAACTTTTTAGTTTTATATTCTCTTGCCAACTTATCTAAAATTGCCTGTAAAGTAGTATTTTCTTTTTCAGCGGCTTCCTTTAATATTTCGTATGTTGAAGCTGCAACTTTAATTGATTTAGTTTCAACCATAAAAAATCACTCCTAAAGTGGAATTATAAGTCTACTATTTAGTATACCATGCGGCAGAATATTTATCAACTTAAAATTGTTTTCTCATGGGGAGGAAGTAATTCATACTTCTTTCATTTGCAAATTCTTATACAAATTCTGAAAAGCCGATGTTTATAGTGCCATTTTTAAATAATACGCATAATTTAGTGGTTATTGATGGTAATCATAGACTTACATATAAAGTAAAAAATAAAGCAGTTGTTTTGTTTGGTTATATCGGAATATTGTATATGGCGCAGCGGTATGCTATTATACGTAAGGGAGAGTCGCAGCATAAGCTTATGAAGCCGGGTAGGACTGTGAATTTTGCACTATCTGCATTTAATGGGAGGGTAAAGGATATTGATGGATTTTCAAAAATACAAGGAATATTTTAATAAGCACGACATGTTTTCTGTAAATAACGGTATGAGCTTGACCGATATGGGAGAGGGGTACGCAACGGTCGAATTGACAATAGGTGAGACAAGCAAAAATTATATGGGCAGTATGCATGGCGGATTGCTGTATACTATGGCTGATGTGGCGGCAGGCACCGCTATTGTTTTCTGCGGAAAACAGGCTGTCACGCTGACTGCTCATACCGAATATATCAAGCCCGCATTTTCCGGGAAGGTGATTGCTGAGGCCAAAATGATTGCCTTTGGAAGGACAATAAGCAGGTGTGAGGTTGAGGTGCGTTCTGAAGATGGCACGCTCTATAGCAAGTCAATTATTACAATGTTTATTACAGATAAAGATATACCTATTATAGAAACAATATGATATACTCATAAATGAAAACAGATTATCTTAAGGATGCATACGAATTCACGGATGAGGAATTACCGATGCTGGATTTAATAAATATAAAACAAAAGCCTCAGGATATCAGCAATAAAAGAATGCAAATAGCTGCCTTTTTAAAAGAAAGCTCTCGCAATATAAAAAGCAGCACAATTGAAACAATATCCGTTTCTGATCTTAAGCTGATGTTTGAGCTGTATGATAAAATATTCTTTCAAAGCTGGTTTAAGAACAGCTTTCCGGGTAAACTTAAATTTTCACTTTCACGGCGTATGACAAAAAGCGCGGGGCTTACGCTTTGCCCTAAAAACATAGATTCCATAAAGCCTGAGGAGCTTTCTATAGAGATCAGGATAGGGGTTGACTTCTTTTTTCACTATGGAACGGTTAAGGGTACCAATACGGTGTGCGGAATAAATACAAGCAGCAGCCTTGAGGCAATGCAGCTTGTGTTTGAGCACGAGCTTTGTCATGTAATTGAGTTTGTCCTTTTTAAAAGATCAAATTGCAGCGGCAGCAGGTTTAAAGCAATAGCCAATAATATTTTCGGGCAGACTGAAAGCTACCACAGGCTTGCGACTCACAAGCAGATAGCCAGGCAGAAGCTAGGAATTAATATCGGAGACACTGTTTCCTTTACGTTTGAAGGGAAGAGGCTCACGGGAATACTCTATAATATAAATAAGAGAGCCACCGTAATGGTAAACGATAAGAATGGGCATCTCACAGACAAGGCGGGGAACAAGTACTCAAAGTACTATGTTCCTCTGTCTCTTTTGGAGTAAGGAGAGATCGGAATTGATAAGACGTGCAAAAAAAACGGATGCTCCCCAAGTGGCGGAGCTGATATATATTATTCTGGATGAAATGGATATTCCCATGCTTAAGGCACATGCCAAGCCTAAGGTCCTTGAATTTATAGTCAGAGCATTTAAGGGCGAGGCCAGCAGGTTCAGCTACAATAACATATGGGTAAAGGAAATAGAGAGCCATGCCGTGGGGATGGCAGTGGTGTATCACGGCGCGGATGCAGGAAGGCTTGACAGGGAGCTTTCCGGGATTATAAGAGATACGTTTTCACTGAGTGAGGATATTATACTGGATAAGGAAGCGGAGGAAGAAGAATTTTATATAGATTCCCTCTGCGTTATGCCGGAGTTCAGAGGAAGGGGTATCGGCACGGAGCTTTTGAAAAGCGTTCAGGCAGAGGCAAGAGACAGAGGACTTACCTGCCTGTCCATAAATGTGGAGCTTAATAACACCCGTGCTCAAAGGTTGTATAAGGGAATGGGATATCTTACGGAAAAAGAAATTGAAATAGCGGGACACAGCTATTTTCATATGATTAAAATGCTTTAATTTACGTTAAAAATCAATAAATAAATCCAATATAATTTGTTGTGATTCAATGGGAAATGTCCCCATGATTAGTGGTTGATAATTTGTGTATAGATGTTAAAATATACTTGAATATCACTATAATTGGGAAACAAGGGGGACGTTTTGTGAAAAAATTTTTGGCAGTTATGTTGGCGCTTATCTTTACCTGCACTATGCTTGCCGGGTGCGGCGGAGCGGAACAAGGTAAGGGCTTTGAAATCGCGCTCATCACCGACAAGGGGAATATTGACGACAAATCTTTTAATCAGGGATCATGGGAGGGAGTGGTGGAGTTTGCCGAGAAAAACAAAATCACTCACAAATATTACAAGCCCGAGGAGGTATCCGATGCAGGCTATCTTGCAGCTATAGACTTAGCTGTTGCAGGAGGAGCAAAGGTTATTGTAACACCGGGCTATTTGTTTGAGGTGGCTGTTTACGAAGCACAGACAAAATATCCTGATGTCAAAATTATACTTCTGGATGGAAAACCTCATACCGCAGATAATTCAATATCAAAAACAGAAAAAAATGTGGCAAGTGTTATGTATAGTGAAGAGCAATCAGGTTATCTGGCCGGATATGCCGCAGTTGCCGACGGAATAAAAAAGCTTGGATTTATGGGAGGAATGGCTATACCTGCTGTTCAGGCCTACGGGTACGGCTATTTGCAGGGGGCCGAGGCTGCTGCGGTAAAGCAGGGGCTTGCAGACGGAAGCGTTTCTGTTATTTACCACTATACCGGTGATTTTGCCGAGACTGACACAAATAAGTCTACCGCCAAAACGATGTATCAGGAAGGCACCGAGTGCATATTCGCTTGCGGAGGCTCGGCAGGAAAGAGCGTTATGTCTGCTGCTGCGGAGGCTGGGAGAAAGGTTATAGGCGTTGACGTTGATCAGAGATATGACAGTGAAACAGTTATTACATCTGCCATGAAGGGCCTTGGCACTTCGGTGGGACAGGTTCTCGATTCTATTTACAATACCAAAAGCTGGAATACGTATGGAGGGGAGACTACATACTTCAGTGCATCGAATGGCGGTGTGGGTCTGCCTACGATTGTAATAGGCCAGAAGGACGGCAACGCCTTCGACAGGTTTGCGTCTTTCTCCAAACAGGATTATGATGTCATATACAAGGCTCTTTCCGATGGCTCGGTAAAGCCCTTGCGTACTATTAATATTCAGGATTCCAAAGGCTATGCGTCAGACGCAGAGCTTGTATCGGGACTTGGGCTTAAAAAGGTTACAGTTAAGGTAAGATAGTGTATGCAGGAATATATTATAGAGATGCTGGGTATAACTAAAGAATTTCCGGGGGTTACAGCAAACAGTAATATTACGCTGCGCCTGAGAAAAGGTGAAATCCACGCCTTGCTGGGTGAAAATGGAGCGGGCAAGTCTACCCTCATGGGCGTACTCTTTGGGCTATATCAGGCTGAAGAGGGCGAGATCAGAAAGAACGGCAAAACGATAAGAATAGGCAGCCCCAATGATGCCAACAGGTTTGGGATCGGAATGGTACATCAGCATTTCAAGCTTGTGGAAATTTTCACGGTGCTTGAAAACATTATACTGGGTGTTGAGCCCGGCAGGCTTGGGCTTCTGGGCAAAAAAAAGGCCAGAGAGAGGGTGGTCGGGCTCAGTGAAAAATATGGGCTTAAGGTGAATCCCGATGCCTTAATTGAGGACATTTCGGTGGGAATGCAGCAGCGGGTTGAGATTTTAAAAATGCTGTTTCGTGAAAACGATATTTTAATTTTTGACGAACCGACTGCAGTTCTGACTCCTCAAGAGATTGGCGAGCTTATGGAAATAATGAGGGGGTTTGCAAGAGAGGGCAAGTCCATACTGTTTATAACTCATAAGCTCAATGAGATTATGGCTGTTGCAGACCGCTGCACGGTGCTGCGCAAGGGCAAATGCACGGGTACGGTTGAGGTGGGGAGCTCTACCAGAGAAGAGCTGTCAAGAATGATGGTCGGGCGTGATATAAGCTTTAAGACGGATAAAAAAGAAATAAAATCCGGTAAGGCTGTGCTGTCTGTGAGAAATGTTACCGTTCCTTCCAAAATTCATAAAGGAAATGCAGTCAAGAACGTTTCGTTTGATGTAAGGCAGGGTGAAATTGTGTGCCTTGCAGGCATTGAAGGAAATGGCCAAACCGAATTGGTTTCAGCATTAACCGGCCTTGAAAAATTAAGCACAGGAAGCATTACCCTTTGTGGCAGGGCTATTGCAAAGGCATCAATCCGCGCCCGTTCCAAGGCCGGTATGAGCCACATACCTGAAGACCGGCAAAAGCATGGGCTTATACTTGATTATACTCTCGAGGATAATATAGTGCTCCAGAGGTATTGGCAGCCTGAGTTTCAGCATATGGGCTTTATAAAACGCCATGAGGTCCGTGCATATGCCGAAGAGCTGATTGAGCGGTTTGATGTGCGCAGCGGTCAGGGTGCTGCCACGATTGTGCGCGGAATGTCGGGAGGAAATCAGCAAAAGGCTGTCATCGCACGCGAGATGGACAAGCAGCATGAACTGCTGGTAGCCGTGCAGCCCACACGCGGCCTTGATGTGGGCGCTATAGAGTACATACATAAGCAGCTTGTTGCAGGACGCAATGAGGGGAAGGGGGTACTGCTGGTATCCCTTGAGCTTGAGGAGGTTATGAATGTAAGTGATCGCATTCTTGTAATGTATGAGGGTGAGATAGTAGGTGAGCTTGATCCTTCGACAGCTTCCGTTCAGGAGCTTGGCCTTTATATGTCGGGAGCAAAACGCAGCTTGATAAAGGAGATTGAAAATGCGTAATAACACATTTACCCCGTTAAAAGCATTTAACTTGAAAAAGCTGGTGAAAAACAAGGGGTTTTCTGCATTTCTGGCATCGCTGCTGGCAATATTCCTAGGGCTTATTTTTGGTTATATTGTCATGGCCATAGCGAGTACGGGCAATTCCTTTTCAGGCTTTATGACGGTGCTTTGGGGAGGATTTCTGCGTCTTGGCGATTTGCTTTACTTTACAACTCCTATACTGATGACAGGGCTTTCTGTGGGGTTTGCCTTTAAATTGGGACTATTCAATATAGGAGCCTCAGGCCAGTATACAATGGGAATGTTTTTTGCACTGTATGCAGGGTTCATGTGGGATATGCCGGACTCAATTCATTGGCTGGCCTGCGTTGCCGCGGGTATGGCAGGAGGATTGCTGTGGGGGCTTATTCCCGGTGTATTTAAGGCGCTGTTAAATGTTAATGAGGTTATTACCTCCATCATGTTCAACTATGTGGGAATGTATATTGTGGACATGCTTATACAGGGCAATTCGGCAATGTATGTTTCCTCTAAAGCCAGAACGGCATACCTTCCTCTGTCGGCTCAGATTCCTTCACTGGGAGTAAAGAATTCCAGTGCAAACATCTCCATTTTTATTGCAGTTGCAGTGGCTGTCATCTTATATATTATCCTAAATAAAACTGTGTTTGGATACGAACTGAAAGCTACCGGCTATAACAGATACGCAAGTATATATGCAGGCATGAGCGGAAAACGCAACATTATTGTGACTATGGCAATTGCAGGGGCTCTGTCGGGGCTTGGGGGAGCGTTTGCCATTCTGGCTCCGTCCATCATACCGGGAAGCAGCATGACGTATGAGCCTATTAATGTTATTGCGGCAAACGGATTTAACGGAATAGCTGTAGCGCTTCTCGGGAACTCCAGTCCCATAGGCATTATATTTTCGGCGTTATTCATATCGCATATTCAAAGAGGGGGTACACTGGCAAGCCTTTATGGATACAAGCCGGAAATTATTGATGCGGTGGTGGCGGTAATTATTTATTTCTCCGCCTTTTCGGTGCTCATAAAAGCCACACTGGGCAGGTTTATATCAAAAGAGTATAACAAAAGGCATAAACAAAAGCAGACACAGAGCACGGACGCTTCAAATGCGCCCGCAAGTGCCGGAGGAGAGGAGGCGTAAATTTTTATGGGCATTTTATATTATCTTATTCAAAATATGCTTCCCGTTGCGATGCCTCTGCTTCTGGTAGCACTTGGAGGCATGTTCAGTGAGCGCGGCGGAGTTGTCAATATTGCACTTGAGGGCATAATGCTGTTCGGAGCGTTTTTCGGATGCCTGTTTGTTTTTTTTGTGCAGGGTACGGGCATTGATGCACAGATGATACTGCTCGCCGGGATGCTTATTGCGGCGGGCTCGGGATTTATATATTCACTGCTTCTGTCCTTTGCGGCGATTAACATGAAGGCGGATCAGACAATTATCGGGACTGCGTTAAATATGCTGGTTCCTGCCGCCATTTTGCTGTTTTCCAAAATGCATTTCAACAGTGACGGAATTACAACGGACAGCAGCTTTTATATTAAAAAGGTTCCGCTGCTTGGAGAAATACCGGTGCTTGGAGAAATGCTGTTTCAGAATACATATATCACCGTGTATATGGGAGGGGTGCTTCTCGTTGCCTCTACCGTTATTTTTTATAAAACCAAGTTTGGGCTGCGTCTTCGTGCATGTGGAGAGCATCCTCACGCGGCAGGCTCGGCAGGTATAAATGTGCATTTTATGCGGTATGCAGGCACGGGCATTTCGGGTATCTTGGGAGGCATCGGGGGCTTTTTCTATGCGGTAGGCGTGATGGACGGAAACATTAACGGACATACGGGAGTTGCGGGATTTGGATTCCTTGCAATTGCCGTTATGATATTCGGGCAGTGGAAGCCGATTAAAATTTTGCTTGCGGCATTATTTTTCGCGCTCCTTCGTACTCTGGCCTATTCAATCTCACTGATCCCGTTTCTGGATGCTTTAAGCATAAATCAAGCCTATTACAAAATGCTGCCATATATAGCCACTATGGTTGTCTTGGCCTTTACCTCTAAAAAGTCCAGAGCTCCAAAGGCAGCGGGACAGGTTTTTTGATGAAGAGCTGTTTAATAATAAGATTAAAGCAAAAAAGTTGGTGTAAAAATGCCTAGATTAGCCAGAGAAAAAAGTAATAGCGGTATATACCATATAATACTGAGAGGCAGAACCGGGCGAGCCATATTCAGGGATGATGAAGATAATTTGATGTTTCTTAAGAAGCTTGGCAGGTGCGGTAGAGAGCTTAAAGTACAAATTTATGCATGGTGCCTTATGATTGATCATTTGCATTTGCTTATAAAAAGGGGAGAGGAAGAGCTTTCCGATACCATGAAGAGGCTTGCAGTGAGCTACGCGGGGCACTACAACAGAAAGTACAAGTCGATGGGACATGTATTTTATGGCAGATACCAAAGTGAAAATATAGAGACCGATGAGTATCTCTTGACAGTGGCGAGATATATACATCAAAATCCCGTTAATGCCGGAATTGCATCAACACCCTCGGAATGGAAATGGAGCAGCTGCGGAGAATATTACGGAGAGGAAGCATGTCCCGCCGGGCTTTTAGATATAAAGCCTTTACTCAAAACGTTTTCTGAGGATGAAGCAGCGGCTTCACAAGACTTTAGAAAATTTAATGAAGCGAGAAATCAGGATAGCTGCATGGACTGCAATTCCTCCGTAAAGCTTACGGATGATCAGGCAAGGGCACACATAACAAGTCTGGCTCCTGAGATGGATATAGGCGAAATAAGAAATTTGCCAAAGGGAATAAGAAACGAAATAATTATGAAAATAAAAAAAATTGACGGCCTGTCACAAAGACAGGCGGCAAGAATACTGGGACTTTCTCAAACACTGATCTCCATGGTGCAGTAAAAAAAAATAAAGTGTATCCTTTATGAATAATAAAATCCCGAAACCTTTGAATATTGAGGGTGCGGGATTTTTATTCTCTAACATTCATAACAAAAACTCTATGTGCTTCCCTTGAACTTTTAAAAAGGCCTGCAAGCTTAAATATTGGGCGATAGTTTCGGGGCAGTGCTTCAATCACGTTTTTATCAGTCAAATAGAGCGTTTTCGAAAGCTTTGCCCCCTTAGTGTAACCTTCCATTTCCCGAGGGTCATCAACCCCCCATTTTATAGTTGCGCCTGTTTTTTTCAACGATGGATGATGCTTTGAACTTTTTGCAGTCAATTTAGAATATGCATCGAAAATTATCGTATAGCTCTTAAACTTGGATTTCAAGGCGCTTAAAAGTGCTTTTATCTCATTTTCAGAAAGATACATAAACAATCCCTCTGCAATAACAAGTACCTCATATTCGACTGCTCCCATGCCCTCCAACCATCTTAGGTCTGTAACAGAGGAAGCAATGTATTTATAGCTGTCTGTTTCACCGTACAATTGCTTTTTAATATCAATAACTGCTGGGAAGTCCAAATCATACCACATTCCAACATGAAGTCCCAACCGCATAAATCGTGCATCAAGTCCGCAACCGAGATGCAAAACCAAGCAGCTTGGACTTTCTCCGATGAAACTCCTTGAGAAATCGTCAATAATTGCCGCACGCATTGCAAGCATAACCTGTGTTTTATTTTGGATTTTCAGCCTTGAGTAATCGTAATCAAGCTTGCCTATCGCCGCTTCGGCATATGGATCCTTAAAAACTCCCATTTTGCTCATCTTAGCTTTACCGTACAGTGGGATTATTAGAGTTTCCATTTCATTTTTCAAATGCATTTTCATATTAACACCTCCCAATATCAATGCCCGCCCTCTTTTTAAATAATGAACTGATATATTATCTGAGTTCATTATACTCTTTTTCTATCTGCAAGTCAATATGAATTGAACTTACAATTTACGTCGGTTCATATTCGTGGTATACTGAACCTATATAAATTAGGATACAAACTATCTAAAAAGGATGTAAAATAATTTCCGGAAAAATAATTTCCCCGGAATGCGTGACCGGGATATAATTTAAGCTAACTAAAATCACAAGCGCCTTCTACAGGTATACATGCTTCTATAGTTAGAGTAGAAATTATTATGGAGGATATTATTTTACATCCTCCGTTATCCGATATGTAAAAGCCTAAACTATATAGAAAGCAGGTGCATGTATGAACGGATACAAGAGAAGAACCCAAAAAAAGCGGGATGCCATTGTTAAAGCGGCGCAGGAACTGTTCTCAGAAAAAGGCATTGCGGCGGTCAGTGTCACCGACATTGCGGCAAAAGCAAATGTGTCCCGAGTTACCCTGTTCAAATATTTTGGGGATAAAGAAGCATTGGCGAAAGAGGCAATGTTTTCATGGATTGAGCTGCTCATGAAGGAATATGAAACCATCCTTTCAAGCACCAAGCCTTTTCATAAAAAGCTGCTCGAACTTCTGAACACAAGGCTTGCCGGGAGGGAAAGGATTGGAGAGCGGTTTATCCATTCCACGGCATGGGACGACCCGGAACTTCTCAGGCTTATCAAGGAAATGACTGCCACTTATGCTCTACCGATAATTATGAAGTTTATGGAAGAAGGGAAACGCTCGGGCGATATTGATTCCTCCCTCGACAATGAAGCGATTCTCGCCTATTTTTCTGCCTTTGGTCCAATTGTCAGAAGTCCTGAGTACATCAAAAAAGGGAAAGAATTTCAAATCAGCATGTTCAACCTATTTATGGGTGGATTGGTTAAAAACTGGTATCAAAAAACAGATACCGCTCATCATACTTCGAATACTTAGCGTATGAATTTACTACTTTAAATTCTTAGGTGCTTTAGGCTGGTGTAGAATAAGCTTTATTTCCAAAGATCACATATAGCTTTGTACTCTTTAGGGGTATACCCGGTTACCTTTTTAAACACCCTAAAAAAATATTTTGTATTATCAAAGCCAATGGTTTTTGCTATCTTATACACTTTATTATCAGAATTTCTGAGTAACTCTGTAGCTTTTTGTATTCTTACTTTATTTATAAAATCAATGAAATTATCACCGGATTTTTCCTTAAACAAGTAGCTGCAATAACTGGGGTTAATAAAGAATAATGAAGATATTTTCTCTAATGTCAAATTTTTAGAATAATTTTTTTGTACATAGGTTTTAATATTATCTATAATATTTTCAGAAGAATAAATTGCTTTTTGTCCCAGCATCAGAGAAATGTTTGATAATACTTGAAGTAAATATGCTCTAATTGAATTTATGTCAAATAATGTATCAATTATTGTTTCATAGCTGGATGGAAGTGTATTATCTGGCATTGAATCAAAATATTCATGTAATAAATCTCTTGCTTCTTTAAGCAGACTCCGGCAATTACGTTTAACTACAGCTAGTGTCATTAGCGGATCTCTGGAAAAAAATTCGAACAAATCTCTGGTTAATTCTGTTATTTTTTGAGTATTTCCGGATTCAATGTAAAATACTAGATCATCAGAGTTTTCCCACTCAAATGAATTCGGAACAGTAGTGTCATCCGTGAAAAAGTGAAAAATACTGTTATCAAAAATCTTTCTGCTGTCTAAAGCCGAAACAGTTTCCTTATAAGCTTGACGCAATTCAATAATATTGTGCTTTATATTGCTGATACCGATAAAAACTTCAGTTAACGGGCTGCTGCTGAATATCTCAATCAGATTTTTTGCAGTTTGAGAGGCCAATTCAATAATTTTATTATCCAATTGTTCTGAATAGAGCAATATGAAGAAACAAATTTGGTCATTATAAGGATGAGGAAGAAAAATGCAGGAATTATTTAAGTCATTCTGTTCCATGTAATTATAAAAAACATATTCCTCCAGTTTACTGGTTGAATATATGGAAAGAAGCAAAAAGGAATCTGCATTATCTATGATTTTCAGTTTTCCCGACCTGATACTTGGGACAGCGTCTTTCTTGTTAATGTCGAGGATTATGCTGCTCAAGGATTGTAAATCAGAATTATAGCTGATTTGCTCCTTCTCATCTTCAATGAGTTCTATTTTTTGTTGAATAGAATTATCTCTTTCTATGAGAGAGATTGCTTTTGTCAGGGTCTTATGAAGTTCTTCACGATTAAAAGGCTTTAACAAGTAGCTTACCACATTTGCAGAGATGGCTTCCTTCATGTATTCAAAATCACTATATCCACTAATGACAATTATTTTCTTTTCAGGATAATCCTTTTGAATAAGCTTTAACAGAGATTTTCCATCCATAAGAGGCATTCTCATATCGGTAATTATTATATCAGGATTGATCTTATGTACCAATTTTAGGGCATCTTCACCGTTATCTGCTTCACCGGCAAATGAAATATTTTTTTCATAGGTCTCTAGCTTCTTCAATATGCCACGTCTTATCAAAGGCTCATCATCTACAATTATAAATTTATACATAAAATACCTCCTAAATTACTCTTGGTACACGAACCTTAACCTTTGTTCCTGAATTTTGCTCACTTTCAAAGCTCAAACCGTATTCCATACCGTAATAGAGCTGGATTCTTGAATGTACGTTTTTTATTCCGATACTGCGTTTATTTCTTTGACCCAGTTCGGTAAATTTAGGTTTTTCACTCAATAATTCCTTTATTTCATTAACCTGTTCAACAGACATTCCTATTCCGTCATCCATAATCTCGAAACAAAGTTCCCTTTCTGTACCGTAACCTTTTATAGTAAGGATTCCTTTGCTCTTTTTACTTTCTAGGCCGTGATAAATAGCATTTTCAATTATTGGCTGGAGTATAAGTTTTAGAACTTTATTACAAGATAAATCAACTTGTATGTTTTGTACGAAACTAATCTTATCCTCATAACGGATTTTTTGAATAGACAAATAGTTATTAACATGTAATAATTCTTCTTCTACCGTTACTAATTCGCTAGTAGTCTTTATGCTGTATCTGAACATATCTCCGAGAGCTTTTGACATGATAGCAATACTATTCACTTCCTCTATTTCTGCTATGCTGTGGATAGATTCAAGAGTATTATATAAAAAGTGGGAATTTATCTGGGCTTCCAAAGCCTTCATTTGCGAATCCAGGGCTATGAGCTTGTTTTGATAGCTTTCCTTTATATAAGTATTTATTTCATTTATCATATTGTTATATTCATTATATAATGTACCTATTTCATCAATACGCTCCAAATGCTTCTTTTTTGCAATTACAAGTTTATGTAATTTGTTTTTACGCATGATATCACTTAATTCAGTGATTGGTTTAGTCAAAAAAGTTGATAGTATTACGGACAGTATTATGAAAATAACAGTACATGTTCCTGATATATATATTATTAATTTTTTAGTGATGCCAAACTGTTTGTTTAATTCATTTATTGACACAGAGGCTACAACTTTCCAATTATTATTCGGGAACGATTTGTATACAGTAAGCACGCTTCCTTTTTCCATTTCAAAGCTGCCTTCAGCGCCGCTTGAGGTTTTATTAAGTATATCGCTGGACAAATATTGCCCTATATTATTCTTTTCGTTATCAAATAAAATTTTCCCACTCTCATTAACCAGATAAATATCCGTTATATTAGGAATAATATCTCTGTCCAAACCATTAAATATGTCAAGACTGCAGTCCAACATAAGGACACCAAGGAATTCACGAGTGCTTGTATCAAAAATTGCTCGAGAAAAAAAAATCGAGTTTTTAGAATTTAATATAAAACTTTTGGGTTCCACATCGCTAACATATAACTGACCATTATTCTCTAACGTCTTTTTATACCATTCGTCGTTAAATGGAGTATAGCCAAGTTTAAGATCGGTTCCTGAACTGCTATAACTTATATAATTACCATTCAGAGTAAATATATAAATCCCATTTATATAGCTATATCCGTACATAAGATTCTCACAAAGAAACCTCATTTTTTTTCTACTCATATAAAGATCGTATTGAGACCAACTATTAATGTTATCGTTCAATTTTTTTAATTCTTCGGCTATTGTGCTATCTGTTGTTGAATTATATGTATCTGCCGAGTACTGTTGAAAGGATACAGTGATTCGATTTATATCCTGCAAAACATAACTTACCCTTTCTACTGAATTTTTAAGGGTATTTGAAGAAACTAGTGATACGTGCTGACTGATAAGCTCTGTATAGCTGTTGTAAGATGTTATGGTAACAATTATAATCGGAATTACAGATATCGCAATAAATATAATGAGAAACTTTGCTTTAATGTTTAAGAAATATGAGTTAATAGATCTCACCCCTTCTATCTAAAAATAGTATACCATAAATACTAAATTATGTACACTATAAATGTGCTAAGATGTAGCTACATGAAAATATCAAGTACTCCATTTATGGCAATTCGTTAGCTTATAATAAGATGATTTACAAAAAATGTAAATGAAGAAATAAATATTACCCACTTAAAATCAAATTTAGGAAGCCTTAAAAATGAGTTTAAACTTTTAGGCTATTCACTGCACCTGTTAACCAAGATGAAGGCTTTGCTGCAATTAATAATTGGTTCTATTTAAATTTAAATAGATAATAAACAAAAGGAGTTGTTGAAAGATGAGTTATTGTAGTAGACCAAAGAAGCTGTTAAGTCTCTTGATTGTGTGCTTGATTATCATATCATGCATGCCGGCATCTCATGTATCAGCGGAAGGAAGCACTATCACTTTCGAGAGGGACGCCAGTAATATGCCGATTTTCGACGGAGTAGCGTCTCATCTTGATGCATTTGTCGATCTGGTCTTAGCAGACATGAGCATTGATGATCTCTCATACTATGCGGATCAAAAGAATGCAAAAAATCCAAGAGTGATTGAAGGAGGCTATACACTTCCGGCTACGGCTACAGGCGGTGTAGACCGCGTTATGGGTGTTAGCACCGACATGCCTTCAATGCTTGCATTAGGACAATCATGGAACAAGGAACTTGTCAATGAAGTAGGTGTGGTAATGGGCAATGAGCGCAGAGGTGAAGTCAACAGCACCGATCCAAATACGCTTATGTTCTCCGCTGTGTCAGACCTTAGGATTAATCCTCTTAGCGGACGTTTTGAAGAAGGCTTTGCAGAGGATCCTGTCCTTGCGGGTACAATGGTTAATTCCATGTCTACGGGAATTACCGGTTATGGAGAGCAAGGGAATGAAGATGGTTTTTGGCTTAAAACACAGTTGGGCACCAAACACTTTACTAACTATCTGGCTCAGTGGTTTAGAACCAGTGGGCAGTTTTATGCCAGCCCGCGTGCTATTAATGAATATCAGATGAAGAGCTTTTTATATCCTTTAAGCTCTGGTCTGGTTACAAGCATAATGACTACCTATGGGCGTACAAACGGCATACCAAACCATGTTTCTCCTAATATAATACGTGCCAGAAACGCATCTCATTACAGTTTGATGCCGGTTGGAGATTTTATTTTTGCTGACACGTTAATGACTTCCGGTTTTAGTAACGGATATCAGAACTATACAGATGCAAACGGATCAGCAGCATTGCTGCTTCTCGCTGGTAATCATGCAAATACTTTCTCTTCAAACAAAACTAATCTAGTGAATGCTGTAACCAATGGATTATTTGGCGTTTCAAGAAATGAATTAGAAGAAAGTGTCCGTGGCCAAATTGAAATGTGGGTGCGTACAGGGTTTTTCAGTGAAAAAGAGGATGATGGAACTGCAAAGGATTATCCCTTCACAAATCTCGCGAAGGATAAATCTCCTGTTAATTATACATCAACTGATAATCAAGCAGTTGCAATGGAGGCTGCACATGAAAGTGTGGTTTTATTGAAGAACAAAGATAATATTTTGCCGTTAAGCAAAGACAGCAAGGTGGCAGTGACCGGCATTTTTGCTGATACACGCTTCAAAGCTACGTATTCTGTCGGTACTACGCCTGATATTGAAAACTCCAGATTATCACCGCTTGGAGCTGTTCGTAACGCAATTGGTACAGACAATGTAACTTATGGAACAGGGGCTAAAATCGTAGCCTTTAAATCAGTATCAAACCAGAAAACTGTTACCGCTTCGGAGCAAGAAACAGGGGAACGGTTGACTGCGACATATCAACCTCCAGAAGCAGAATCTGTGCCGGAAGACACCTACACATATGAAAAGGATGATAAGGCTTATACTGACTCCCAAGCCTTTGAAGCCTATGCCTGGGGTCAGGGTGGTTATAGCTATAAAGCTTTAGCCAATAATAAATGGCTTAAATATTCTACTAATGACGGTGTTACAAATACTGATAGTACAAGCCTTAATTTAACGGAAAATCCATTTTCGAATGTGGCAACTGCCAGCACTCTGCCCGGGCGTTTCCGACGTGAGGTTAATGCTGATGGGACAGTATCATTGATTAGCGGAAGCTACAATGAAAGTTTTGGTGGAGGGTTTGAAACTGTTTACTATACAGCTGGCCGTTTTGCAACTGTAGATTCAGAGGACAGCATTACTGTTTCGAGCAGTGTGCTTGCTAATGAAGCCGGAGCGGCAGCACGTACTAATGCCGAAAAATTTGATGAGATTGTTTTAAAAGAAGCAGGTGCTGATGCTCAAGCTTGGAAAATAAGCAATGACTATGCTGTTGTTGTTGTAGGTGCTCCTGCCAGACACAGTACCGGTGAAGGCTCTGACCGCTCCGATCTCGACCTGGGCGAGGATCAGTATGAAATAATAAACAACGTGGCTGAAGCTTTCCCCGGAAAAACAATCGTTATTGTAAAATCCAACTATCCCGTGAATATGAAACAAGTACAAAATAATGACAATGTTGGTGCTATACTTTATCAGCCATATGCCGGACAATATGACAGCAAAGCCCTTGCCGACGTGCTGTTCGGGGATTATGCCCCTACAGGCCGCTTGACTTCAACCTGGTACTCAGGAACAGAATCATTCCCTGCAATCAGTGAATATTCTCTGCCTGAAGGTATAGCAACTCCAACAACACTGGCACAAATTGATAAACGTTTCACCGCGGATATGACAAACGGCGATCCGCTGGATACGGGCATGACATATATGTACACCGATGCCGATGTTACATATGAATTCGGCTTTGGACTGGGATATAGTGCGTTTGAATACTTAAATCTTTCAGTGCCGGAGGATGTGAGCGGTGATTCGCCTTTTACAGTGACGGTTGATGTAAAAAATACAGGGACGGTTGACACCTCGGAAGTAGTCCAGATTTACATTAAAAATGACAACTCTGTCTATGGAGAATATGTGCCCAAGAAAAAGTTACTTTCTTATGAAAAGGTTTATATTCTGGCCGGGGAAACAGAGACGGTGACTCTTACCGCAGACCCGGCAGATTTTGCTGTATGGGATGTAAACAGCTCAAGCTATGTAACAGAGACAGGCTCATACACAATAATGGCAGGAAAATCCTCAGATAATATCCTTCTTACCAAAGAATTTGATTATACTGGAGGAGTAATACATGAACTGGACGCTTCAAGTAAAGCAATTAATGTTTATGATTCTGCCTTTGCGACAAAAGATGTTGTTTACCGTGAAGTATCAAAAATACGTACTGCGGAGGGTCTCAAGAACAAGGCAGCCGAATATGGATATTATTCTGTTATGTCCAAAAATGACGATGCTTGGGTAGCACTTAATCAGGTTTCTCTTTCCGATATGAAAAGTATTACCTTACGGGGTGCTTCCACTAATTCAAACTCTGTTATCGAGGTACGTGCAGATTCACCTGAGGGAATCACGCTGGCTGTTCTTTCATTTGATGCCACATCGGTGGTAACACGGGATGTTGAGGGTACTGACTATGATGTTATAGAGCTTGATTATACTGATGTTTCAGAAGATTTAACCTCAACTTTATCAGGATATCATAACCTGTATCTTGTATTCAAAAGCAAGGATATACGTGTAGATTCTATACAATTTAGCACTGAAACCATAGAAGAATCTCTTGCAATTCAGACAACCGGCCTTCCTGATGGGGAGAGAAATACCGCCTATAATCAGACGCTTACCGCGACAGGCGGGACAGAGCCTTATACATGGTCTGCCACAGGGTTGCCGGAAGGGCTTACGCTGGATCCATCCACTGCTGTTATATCGGGGATACCTACTACTGCCGGGAGCTATAGTGTAAATATTATCGTGACGGACGCGGAAGGTAAAACTGCCGAAAAGGTATTTTCTCTTGAGATTAATATCCAAGATGAGACAATGTCTCCTGAAATTGAAACGGACAGCCTTTCGGAAGGCCAAGAAGGTACCCTGTATGAGGAGACGCTTACTGCGACAGGCGGGACGGAGCCTTATACATGGTCTGCCGAGGGATTGCCCGGAGAACTTACTCTTGACCTATCCAGCGGCACTATATCGGGGACACCTGCTACGGCCGGAAGCTATAGTGTAAATATTATCGTGACGGACGCAGAAGGTAAAACTGCCGGAAAGGTATTTTCTCTTAAGATTAGTGCCCAAGATGGGGGAATGTCTCCTGAAATTGAAACGGACAGCCTTTCGGAAGGCCAAGAAGGTACCCTGTATGAGGAGACGCTTACTGCGATAGGCGGGACAGAGCCTTATACATGGTCTGCCACAGGACTGCCGGAAGGACTTGAGATGGATTCATCCACCGGTGTTATATCGGGGACTCCTGTTACAGCCGGGGAATATAACGTATATGTAGTTGTAGAGGACTCCGAAGGTAAAACATATGAAAGGTCATTTTTTATCAAAATTAACGTTCAATCTGAGGTACCATCTCTTGAAATTGAAACAACGGGTCTTTCTTCGGGTCAGGAAAATACCGTTTATAGCCAGGTGCTTACTGCGACAGGCGGGACAGAGCCTTATACATGGTCTGCTGTGGGACTGCCGGAAGGACTTGAGATGAACTCATCCACCGGTGTTATATCGGGCACGCCTGCTACAGCCGGGAGTTATAATGTAGACATTGCTGTGGTAGATGCGAAAGGCGAGACTGCAGAAAAAACATTTTCTATTAAGATTACTGCTGCGCCTGAAGTAGAAGCTCTTAAAATCGGAACAACCGGCCTTCCTTCGGGTAAGGAAGATACCGGCTATACTCAAAAGCTTACGGTAACAGGCGGTACTGCACCTTATACATGGTCTGCGACAGGATTGCCGAACGGGCTTGAACTGGATTCATTGACCGGTATCATATCGGGAACACCTGCTACAGCAGGAAATTATAGTGTAAATATTGTTGTTACAGATGCAGAAGGTAGAATTGCAGAAAAGACATTTGCTATTCAAATCAGTACTAAAACGACCCATTACACCCCAAATAACAATCCTAGAAGTACAACTGGCACAAGCAATACCGGCAATGCATCTCCAAAAGACGGGAGAATTGAGATTAAAGCATCATTACAAAATGGAAATGCAGTGTCTGCTGTTAGCGCCAGTGAACTTAATAAGGCTTTTGGACAGGTAATAGCTAATGGACGCGGAGAAAAGGTTATTGTAATAGATGTAAAATCTGTAGGAGGTGCAAAGAATTATTTACAGCAGCTTCCGGCAGCAATGGTTACTTCAAATGGAGGTAACATGAAGATTGAAATCAAGACCCCTGTTGCATCTGTGACAGTACCTGGGAACATGTTGAATGCACAGGATGCGCAGAAGGCAAAGACAGTAGAGCTATCTATAGGTGTTGCAGATAATGCAAGCCTTAGTGACGAAGCAAGAAAAAACATTGGTAACAGGTCTGTGGTTGAGCTTAATATAAAGGTTGATGGGAAACCCATTAGGTGGAATAACCCGGATGCTCCTGTCACGGCTGCGATTGACTATACTCCGACATCAGAAGAACTAAAGGATTACGAATACATAACTATATATTATGTAGATGGAAAAGGCAGCCTGATACCTATACCAAACAGCAGGTATGGCAAGGACAGCGGCAAAGTAATCTTTACAACGACATATTCGGGCAAGTATGCTGCAGCATTTGTGAAGAAAACTTTTGATGACATCAGTAAGTACCCATGGATAGTGAAACCTGTAGGAGTACTTGCTTCAAAAGGTATAATACAGGGAGTAACAGACCCAAGCTTCGAGCCGGACGAGGCTATCACGAGAGGTGAACTCATGGCATGGCTGGTAAAGACATTAGACTTATCAACCAGCTTTGAAACCAACTTTGCTGATATGAAGGACACAGATAAATATTATCAGGAAATAGGGATTGCAAAGAAATTGGGTATAGCCCAAGGGAACAACGGTAATTTCAGGCCTGATACAAATATATCCAGACAGGATATGATGGTATTGGCTGTCAACGCTCTTAAAGCAGCCAATAAGAAGCTGGCTAAAGGAAGCGGCGATATGGATAAATTTGCTGACGCATCCCAGATAGCAAGTTATGCAGTAGAGAATGTAGCAATAATGCTTAAAGCAGGATTTGTCAAGGGAAGCGGCAAGAACCTTAATCCTACTTCAACTATAACAAGGGCTGAAGCGGCACAAATTCTATATAGGATTTATTCGGAAAATTGAGCCCTAAAAAACAAACATTATAAACAGCACTAAAATATTGCAGGGCTTAGTGCAGCTTGAAACTGTACTGAGCCTTGTAACTAAAATTACTTTATATTTCTTACAAATGGCATTTTCATGGTGAGTAAAACACTGTTTTGCAATCTAAAAATAGTACACTATAAATGCCAAAGTATGTACACCACATATATGATAAGATGACATTGTGCACAGGGGAATATCAAAAGGGCCCATTATAGAGTAGTGTTAAGTATGTTTAACTAATCAAAATTGAGATTATTGGGAGGAAAAATTAAATGAAACGTATTTTAGCTGTGATTATAGCTTTAGCACTGGCTTTAAGTTTGTTAAGCGGCTGTGGTGGAAGTCAGAAAAATGAAGACTCAATAGCTACAGGGGGTACAAACAATCAGGAAGATACTCAGAAACCAGTTGAAGACGTAAAGCCAGTAACACTGACAATGTTGGTGTCCGGAAATAAATCTCCTGATGGTAAAGACATAGAACTGGATATTTTACCTAAAATGATAAAGGAAAAATTTTCAAATATCAATCTGGAAGCAACAAAACTTCCGGATGAACAGTACAACACCTCAATTAAAACTAAGCTGGCTGCTGGTGAAGGTCCTGACATATTTTTAGTTTGGCCTAAGACCGGGGTATGCGGAGCAATTGACTTATCTAAAGCTGGCTATCTGATGGATATATCCGGCTACAACATCTGGAACAATTTTGCTAAAGGTGCTGTTGAGGATATGTCTTATGATGGAAAGGTTCGTGCTGTAGCTAAAGGGTTGGATTTACTGGGAATATACTATAATAAAGCTCTTTTCCAAAAAGCAGGAATTACCGAGGAGCCTAAAGATTGGACATCATTCCTTGGAGTATGCCAAAAGCTTAAAGACGCGGGTATCACACCTATAGTGACAGGCGACAAGGATCCATGGTATCTCCAGTTTGCTCTATACCAGATAGCAGCTAATGTTGTATATCCTGATGACATGGATTTTGATGTTAAACTTCAGGCAGGCGAGGAGTCCCTGACAAACCCTAAATGGGTTAAAGCAATAGAAATGTTCAATGAACTATATGCTAAGGGTTACGTTGTTAAAAATTCTCTTGGCATAGGAAGTGCACAGGCTTGCTCAATGTTTATTGATGGAAAGGCTGCAATGATATTTGATGGTACATGGGATTACAATACCCTGATGGCTAAAGGAGAAGCTGAATTTGAAAGAGGGTTTATGGCTACACCTGCCAACGAGTCTGGTAAAGCGACATATGCTTCAGCTTCCACAGCTGCCGGGTATGCCGTAAATGCCAGCACTAAAAATGCTGATGCTGTCAAGCAGGTTTTTGAATACTGGTTTGATGTAAACTCATCGCTTTTTGCAGCATATCGTGATGCTAGCAGTTCAATCAGTGTAGTAAAGGGTGTTCCTTTAGAGAATGAATTATTTAAGGGTGTATATGACATATACCAGAACGGAAAATCTGTATATTTCTGCAACCAGATGTGGCCTGGCGCTGTAGCAACAGACATGGAAACAAAACTTCAGGAGATGATTGGCGGACAAAAGACGACTCCGCAAGATGTAACTAAAGCAATGGATGCAAAATTTAAGGAGCTTTGGAAGAATTAACAGCATTCTACAATATTATGTAATCTTCAGGGGGCGGCAGACAGAGGCCATCCCCTCGAGATTACAAGGAGACAAGCTACGAAAGGACTGACTATCATGAATTCATCGGTAATGAAAAGATCGATGTACTTATTTGTACTGCCGGCTTTAATTTTTTATCTGCTATTTTGGATATTTCCTATCTTAAAGATATTTCAATATAGCGTGTCTGATTACAATGGTTTTGTACAAAAGTTTAATTATATTGGTATGGATAACTATATATCGCTTTTTAAAGAGGGGGTTCTAGTTAACTCCATTAAAAACACATTAATATATACTGCTGTTTTTGTTTTGTTTGGTAATATATTCTCCTTATGTCTGGCTTTTATTCTGAACATGAACATAGCCGGTAAAGGTGTATACCGTTCTGTAGCTTACATACCGACTCTTTTTAGTGCAATTGTTGTAGGCTTCATATGGAGCTACGTATATATGCCGGATAGCGGACTTATTTCCTCAGTCCTAAAAGCAATTGGAATAGATGGATCGGACTTTAATCCGCTAGGTGTTGGAACGACAGCATTATACGCAATTGTATTTGTTGAAATATGGAAAAATATAGGGACGAACACTATAATATTCTTAGCTGGTTTGCAGACTATACCTAATGAGCTTATTGAAGCAGGTAAAATTGATGGCTGTAGCTCATGGAAATTGACAAGATATGTAAGGATTCCTTTGCTGGCTGCATCAATTACTATAAATGTCACCCTTAGCGTTGTAAACGGGCTTAAAGCGTTTGATTATCCGTTTATAATGACAAATGGAGGACCTGGAACTGCTACGAACACATTGATATTTAAAATTTTTAAATATGCATATAATGAACAGCTTTTCGGTAAGGCCTCTGCGCTAGGAGTGGTAGCATTTACCATAATTATAATAATTACGGGCATTTTGGTGATGAATTTAAGAAAAAAGGAGGTATCGTTATGAGCAAGAAAGATTTCCCTAAGAAAATTCTGATCCATACAGGCATCATTCTATTTCTTATTCTAAATATGTATCCGCTTATTATTGCATTGTCAAGCTCGCTACGTTCTCCTAACAATATGACATCACCTTTAAACCTTTTTAATGAGTTTACTTTGGAAAGCTATAAGCTAGCTTTTGAAAGAATGAATTTCTCCAGGTCATTGTTAAACAGCCTTATTTTGACGATTATTTCAGTTGCTTTTGTCGTTGTAGTTACTTCTATGTCTGCATATCCTATGGCAAGAATAAAAAGCAATGTCAGCAAGTTTTTGTACCTGTTTTTCCTTTCAGGGCTAATTGTTCCGGGCCAGATGGTAATAATCCCTATAGTTCAAATGATAAAGGGACTTCATATACCAAGTACACAGTTTACTCCAATTCTTATGTTTGTGACATGCAGCATACCGTTCTCATCTTTTCTGTATACAGGCTTTATAAAAGCTAGTGTTCCTGAGGAAATGGAGGAAGCTGCATATCTAGATGGGGCAGGACTTTTTCGAAGGTTTTGGATTATAGTATTCCCGCTACTTTTACCTGCTACAGTATCGGTAATAATTACGCAGGGTATGTGGATATGGAATGATTATTTTTTCAATCTGATTTTTATTTCTAAAAGCAGTCAAACGCCATTACCACTTGCTATGTTGGGATTTATGGGTGATAAGGAAAATCCAACGCAATGGAATACTCTATTTGCAGCTTGTTTCCTATGTGCATTACCGCTCATTCTCGCTTTTGGTGTACTGCAAAAGTACTTTATGAGTGGACTTGCATCTGGAGCAGTTAAAGGGTGAGATAGAAAGTAAATTTTTTTTTGCATAGACTAAGAGATACTACTCAAACTTTCTTAAAGATTTTTATGAAAATTAAATAATGGTGATTATATTGAAAGTGAAACTATATAATTTAGGCTTTTGCATATCGGATAACGGAGGATGTAAAATAATATCCTCCAGAATAATTTCTACTCTAACTATAGAAGCATGTATACCTGTAGAAGACGCTTGTGAATTTAATTAGCCTAAATTATATCACGGTTACGCATTCCGGGGAAATTATTCTTCCGGAAATTATTTTACATTCTTTATTAGATAGTTTATATCCTAATTTATATAGTTGGGGGAGTGAAATGCAATAAGCGATATGAAGATACAAACGGTTGAAATGGAACTCAGGAAAAACGATAAATTCCTTAAAATAGCGGAGGGCTTAAAACCAAGGTTAATTCAAAAAGTAATCTATCCTAAAGATATAGTTAAAGTAGTAAGAGATAAAACAGTAATTCATGGTTGGAAAGTTAATAAAGCAGATAGTATAGATAATTTGAGAGAGTATGCCTGTGGCAGGGGCGATAAATTTATTTTGGATTTTGGGGCTCATGAAGTAGGTTATCTGACTATGAAAATAAGACCTGTAGGGAGTCCTCCTGATGCGCCTCTACGCTTAAAGCTGATTTTTGGTGAAATGCCCTGTGAAGTTAAAGAGCCTTTTTCAGAATATAACGGCTGGATTAGTAGTTCCTGGCTTCAAGAAGAAATAATAAATATAGATATACTGCCGCAAGTGTTGAGTTTACCTAGAAGATATAGCTTCAGATACTTGAAAGCAGAAGTAATAGATACCTCTCCTAAATATAAAGTATCTTTCGATGAGATTTATTGCAAAACTGTAACATCTGCAGATTTATCAGCTGTTAAAGAACTTCCCTCTATGATTGATAAGGAGCTCATTGAAATAGATAGGGTAAGTATAAAGACTCTGCAGGATTGTATGCAGGAGGTATTTGAAGATGGTCCAAAGAGAGATAGAAGGTTGTGGATAGGGGATTTGAGACTGCAGGCTATAGCAAATTATAAAACGTTTAAAAATTATGATTTGGTGAAGAGATGCTTATATCTGTTTGCAGGAATAACAAGGCAAGATGGACAAATTTCCTCCTGTTTGTTTATAGAACCTGAGGTAACAGCCGACAATACTTTTCTTTATGATTATTCACTTCTCTTTGTAGACTGTCTTTACAGCTATTATAAGGCGACAGGGGATATGGAGACTTTAAAAGATTTATGGGAGTCTGCATATAGACAAATTGAAATTGCTTTAGAAAGATTGGATGAGAATAATATAGAGAGAGATGATAATGAATGGTGGGCATTTATAGATTGGCACGAAGATTTAAATAAACAAACGCCTGCTCAAGCTGTTTTGATATATTGCATGAAAAGAGCCCTGAAATTATCTGAAGAATTGGACTTTAAAGAAAAAGATTTTTTAAAAGAAAAGGTCAACCAAGTTTCTGCCGCTGCCATTACTTATCTATGGGATAAAGAAAAAGGCTTTTTTGTAAGCGGTAAAACAAAGCAAATATCGTGGGCATCACAAATATGGATGGTTCTTGCGGAGGTCCTGACAAAAGAAGAAAATGAAGCATTGATGGAAAGACTGTTTGAAAAACAACCCAAATTGAAGCTTACAACTCCATATGCGTATCATCATTTAGTAGACGCTCTTATATTAACTGGGAAAAAAGATTTTGCTATTGAACAGATCAAAGCCTATTGGGGAGAAATGATAAAAGATGGAGCGGACACTTTCTGGGAGCTGTATAACCCGGAAGATAAAAATTACTCACCTTATGGAAGTAACTTAATAAATAGCTATTGCCACGCATGGAGCTGTACACCGACATATTTTATCAGAAACTACTTCATGCAGGAAAACTGCATTTTAAAAAGCAATTTGGTAAAATGAAGAAGTAAAAGGCCTGTTTTTACTGAAATTTGCGTATAACAAATAAGAGTGTGAAATCTAACTTTTTTTTGCAAAGGTAAAATCCACTCTTTTAAGGCATAGCGTTGCGCCCTTCGGACACGAATTTATAAAAGATTTTACCACAAAATAGACTATGGTTTCCACATTTATTCCACGGTCCTCTTGACAATGAGCCTCTGATGGCATATTATCAGGCATTTACCGGCACCACCCATTCTGAACAAAGGAGTACTGCTCTGTAGCATGGATGATGCCTGACTCGACAGCCTAACATGCCATCCTACTCATTGTCAAGAGGCTTTCGCGGCATAAAAGCTACTTTAATAGCTTGCGTTTGCAAAGGTAAATTCCACATGGCCTACTTACTCAGATTTGTAAAGGTAAACTCCACCTGACTTAAAAAATGGGTGGAGTTTACTTTTTCAATTAAGGAAATGATTGGCCATATGTATGGACGAAAAAATTCATATTGACATTTCATGGAATGAGGGATATAATATTTTTAGTATATTAGGAAAAACTAATATACTAAAATGCATTACGGAATTGGGTTGAATTTATGTCTGAGGCTTGTATCTGTAAACCACATGAAATTATGGCGGTGCTGTATCCTGTGCAAAGAAAATGGTTGAGCATGTAGAAATAAACGCAGCCTATCAGATTGGAGAATTACTTATGTCAAATATGGGAAATCAGCTTGTTTCGAATATTTTCAAGGCACTATCGCATCCGACGAGGCTTCAGATTATAAGGCTTTTAAAGGAAAAGCCGTTGTGCGTCTGTGAGATCCTGCCCCAACTGGAGTCGGAGCAGTCCAATACATCTCAGCACTTGTCGGTACTGAAAAACCAAGGCATTGTTGACAGTAAAAAAGACGGGCTTATGGTGATATATCGTATAAAAAGTCCTGAGGTGTACCAGATGATTGGTATTGCAGAAGGTATCATACTAAGGCAAATAGAGGAAACAAAGTCCTTATTGGAAAAGAATAAATAAGCTGGAGATGATGTTTTGTTTGTATTTGAATGGTTGAATAATCAATTGCTTAAAATGGAGTGGCTTTATAATTTAATAAAGCTTCTTGTAGAAAACGTTTTTGGACTGAGTGTCCAGGAACAGTTAGGTGGAAGCATACACTTTTTTATTTATGACGTAATTAAAATATTTATATTGCTGTCAGTCCTGATATTTACGATTTCATATATTCAAAGCTTTTTTCCGCCTGAAAGAACCAGGAGGATATTAGGCAGATACAATGGGATTTCAGCAAATATATTAGGTGCTTTGCTGGGAACTGTCACGCCTTTTTGCTCCTGCTCCTCCATTCCATTGTTTATAGGCTTCACAAGTGCAGGTCTGCCGATAGGAGTTACATTTTCATTTTTAATATCCTCACCTCTTGTGGATTTGGCTTCTGTTCTTCTGCTGGCCAGCATCTTTAACTGGAAAATTGCAATATCATATGTAGTTGTAGGTATCATACTTGCGGTTATAGGAGGAACTATCATCAGCAAATCAAAGCTTGAAAAGTATGTAGAGCCTTTTGTATTTAACAACAAGGTGTTTGAAGCAGCGCAAGAGGAACTGACAACGCGTGAAAGAATAGATTTTGCCAAAGAACAGGTTTTAAATATAATTAAAAAAGTATGGCTGTATATTCTAGTGGGAGTTGGAATCGGAGCAGGCATCCATAATTGGGTTCCTGAGTCAATAATATCGGCAGTACTTGGCTTGGATAAATGGTATTCCGTTTTATTAGCAACAATTGTCGGCGTTCCCATGTATGCAGATATTTTTGGAACGCTTCCTATTGCCGAAGCCTTAGTTTCAAAGGGTGTAGGCATTGGTACGGTATTGGCCTTTATGATGGCCGTGACTGCGCTTTCACTTCCATCGATGATTATGCTCAAGAAAGTGGTTAAAACAAGGCTGCTGCTTATATTCGCAGGTATTGTTACTATAGGTATTATTTTGATTGGATACATCTTTAACGCATTTGGGTATCTTATAATTTAAGATAAATGGCTTTTAGAATTATAATACACTTAAGGGGGTCAGTTTTATGTCAAAAATCTGGTATCCTGTTATTGACTACGAGAAATGCATTGAGTGTGGTGCATGTACAGAAAAATGCAAGCATGGGGTATACGATCTAAAGAAAGCTCCTGTTCCAGTTGTGGTTATGCCGGAAGGATGCATTCAAGGATGTCATGGGTGCGGAAATCTTTGTCCGTCAGAAGCAATAAGCTATGTGGGTGAGGCAAGACAAGGAAGTGAAAGCTGTGGCTGCTCATGTGGAGATGAGAACGGAGGGTGCTGTTAATGAATGACAAAAATGATTCTAAGTCTAAAAAAGGGATGGCTGTTAAAATTATCATACCTGTTATAATTTTGAGTGTTTTAGTTGGAATGTGGATTGTGAAGAATACCAAAAAAGAAAGCATCGGCCCGGCCGGAACCGACAGCCCTGACTTTGCGCTTCATGTTACAGAGGAAATTGATCTTGAAAAGCTTAAGTCATATGGTATTCCTATTGTCATAGACTTCGGAGCCGATTCTTGTATTCCATGCAAAGAAATGGCGCCGGTATTAAAAGAATTGAACAATGAGCTGCAGGGAAAAGCTATTGTAAAATTTGTTGATGTATGGAAGTATCAGCAGCTTGCAGAAGGGTATCCTGTAAGTGTAATACCTACACAGATTTTTATTGATGCAGACGGCAATCCATATAAGCCTGAAGACCCGGAAGCCAAGCAAATGAAAATGTACTCATCACGAGATAATGGCGAACATGTTTTCACAGCACATGAAGGCGGAATGACAAAAGAGCAAATATTAGATGCTCTTAAGGAAATGGGGTTGAAATAATGGATGCCGTTATAAATCAATGGCTTGAATCTCTTTCGGGCTCTATTTCCGCAAACATTTGGCTTGCACCGATTTTAGCGTTGATTGCAGGGATACTTACATCTGTTACTCCATGTGCGCTTACAAGTGTGCCGCTTATCATAGGCTATGTAGGAGGTACGGGGCAACGGGATACTAAAAGAGCATTTTGGCTGTCAGTTGTGTTTTCTATAGGCATGGCTGTCACATTTACCATTTTAGGCACAGCGGCTTCCATTCTTGGGAGGCTTATGCAAGGAACAGGCTCATGGTGGTATATACTTCTTGGCATACTTATGCTATTAATGGCACTTCAAACATGGGAGGTGTATAACTTTATCCCGTCTTCCTATGCCATTAGTAAAAATACTAAACGGGGTTTTGTAGGAGCATTTATTGCCGGAGTCTTGGGAGGACTTTTCTCTTCCCCTTGTGCAACACCTGTTTTAGTTGTTTTACTTGCAATGGTTGCAAAGGAAGGAAACCTGCTGTGGGGAATACTGCTTTTGCTGTTATATTCTATAGGACATAGTTTCTTGGTAATGATTGCCGGAACATCCGTAGGCTTTGTGCATAAGCTGTCATCAAGTGAGAAGTATGGCGGTGCAAGTAAAGTACTGAAAATTGTAATGGGCTCACTTATTATGCTGATAGCCCTATATATGTTTTATTTAGGTTTTTAAAATGATATTGTTCATTCGGAAAAAATATGGAGGATACTACCGATGGATAACGAGAATAACACGAAATTTAAAAAAGGTTTGGCTGTAAAAATTATTATGCCTGTTGTGCTTATATGTGTTGTAGTAGGTATATGGGTTGTAAAGAACGAACAAAAAAATACTGACCCAGTCGAGACTGATAAATTGAGTGTGCTTGAGTCCCAAAACCACAGTGTTAATTTGGAGGATAAACCAACAGATGTTGAGTCCCAAAGCACTAGTGTGGGTTCCACAGATAAATCAAGCATGGATGAGTCTGAAACCCATAGTGCTGTTTCAACAGATAAACCAGCTACGGTTGAGTCTCAAGACTCTGGTGTTACTTCTACAGAAAAACCAAGCGTGGTTAAGTCTGAAAAACCTAGTGCTGCTCCAACGGACAAACCAATTGAGGTTAAGTCCGAAAAGCCTAGTGCTGCTCCAACGGACAAACCAATTGAGGTTGAGTCTGAAAAGACTAGTGCTGATCTAACGGACAAACCGAGTACGGTTAATCCTGACAATGTTGACTTTGACCTTCATGTGACTGAAAAGATTGACCTTGAAAAACTTAAATCATATGGACTTCCGATTGTAATAGATTTTGGAGCAGATTCTTGTATCCCATGCAAGCAAATGGCTCCGGTATTGGAAGACTTAAATGCTGAGTTAAAAGGGAAAGCTATTATCAAGTTCGTTGATGTATGGAAGTATAGGGATTTAGCTGAAGGTTACCCTATAAGTTTGATACCTACGCAAATTTTTATTGATGCTAATGGTAACCCATTTAAACCTAAAGACCCACAAACCATGCAAATGAGGCTGTATTCAACAAGGGATACTAACGAACATGTTTTTACTGCTCATGAAGGTGGAATGACAAAAGAACAATTGGTAAGTGCGTTGGAAGAAATGGGATTAGAATGATCGATACTGTTATATAGTTAAGTATGTAAAATACATAGGATTCTTATGGCTATATTTATTATGCCAATTTGCGTGTTATAAGTTCTATTTAGGATTATAAAATAAAGTTAAGGAGAGATTTGTTATGGTAATAAAGATTTTAGGCTCTGGATGCAAAAATTGTGTGACATTAAAGGAAAATACCGAAACAGCATTAAAAGAGGCAGGCATTGAGGCGGAGATTGTAAAGGTTACTGATTTTAAGGACATTATGGCCTATGGTGTAATGTCAACTCCCGCTCTCGTAATTGATGAGAAGGTTGTTTCCTTCGGAAAGGTTTTAAAGCCCAAGGATATTGTTAAGATACTCCAAACCTTGAAGTAAAGACTGTAAAGGCAAGGGCAAAGGAAATGGCACTCCGCTGAGTGCAGAACTGCTTTTGAAAAATATGTTTATAAGTATATAACGGGCGGTGAAGTAATTGATAAGACTTAAGGTCCTTGCAGAGAACCGTGCAAAAAAGAGAGGGATACTTGGCGAACATGGACTCTCGTTATTAGTTGAGACTGATAACTTTAAAGTGTTGTTTGATGCAGGACAAACAGATGTATTTTCTTTGAATGCCGATATGGAGAGTATAGATTTGTCGCTGGCCGATGCTCTTGTTATCAGTCACGGACATTACGATCATACAGGAGGTGTTCCTGAGTTTTGCATGATTAATCACAAAGCGCCGATATATATTCACCCTGACGCTTTTTGTGAAAGATACAACGCAGTGCAAGGCAAGCCTGCAGGCAATTGCATTGGAATACCATGGAGCTGTCAGGATAGGGATATGTTTAAAAACAGGTTGGTTTATGTAAAAGAGCCTGTCAGAATACACAAAGACATATTACTATCAGGAGAGATCCCTCAAAGCCAAGACAGGCAATCCTTAAATTTTATAAAAAGAAATATTTCAGGCGGCTATGAAGCCGATATGGTTACCGACGAGCAGTTTATGATTGTAAATGGAAGTGAAGGAATATTTATATTTGTTGGATGCAGTCATCCTGGAGTACTAAACTGTGTTGCATACGCAAAATATCTTTTCCCTGATACTAATATTTGCGGATTAATTGGAGGAATGCATATTGAAAAGTATAACACCGATCAGCTTGATGAGATTGTGGCCGGACTTAAATCAGCAGGCATAGAAAAAATTGCTCCAATGCATTGCTCGGGAGTCCTTTCAAGCTGTTTCTTAAAAAGCAAGTTTGGTGACAGTTGCTTTTTACTCAATTCCGGAGATGAGCTCATTCTTGAAAAGAAATAAAAACATATTGACAAAAAAATTGACGGGGTGTAATATTATTATGTGCATATGCACATAATAATATTGAGGTGAGAAAATGCCAAGGCCAAGAAAATGCAGAAGGGTTGGTTTTATACCCGACAATCAAATGTTTTATCCGCACCTTCGTAATGCTGAGGAAATAGTGTTAAGCATAGAGGAAGTCGAAGCCATACGGCTCTCTGATCTTGAAGCTATGGAGCAGGAAACTTGCGCTATAAGTATGCAGGTTTCGAGAGGGACCTTTCAAAGAATTATAAATGCTGCCAGACAAAAGCTTGCGGATGCCCTTGTCAATGGAAAGACCATTCGTATTGAGGGCGGCAGTTATGAGGTTTCAGGACATCATGGAGGGGGCCATGGAAGATGCGGACGGTTTCGCGGTGGAAAAGAATAAAGCTGATCTTGGATTTTACACCTGTATGCATCTTAAAAAAAGAATTGGAGGTAATCAGAAATGAGAGGACAAAGAATAAGAGGACAGAGTATTAGGGGACAGGGCTTTGGCGGACATGCAAACTGTCAGGGCTATGGGGCAGGGAATCCGCTTCCGTATTGCAGACATAATCCTTTATTACCGTCTAGGAGAGCAATGGCTATGGCGGGAATGGGGAATACAACAATTAATGGCATAAACGAAACTGAGTATTTAAAAAGCACGGCAGTCTGGCTCAATTCGCAGTTGGAGGCAGTAAATAAGAGAATATCTGACTTGAATTATCGGGAATAGGCTTTTCTCTGACATCAACCTCAATAATATTATTGAAATATATTAAAAATAAATATATAATATTTAGGGATATATGCATAATATTATTGAGGTGGAGAACAGTGGTGGAATACATGTTTGATGAAGACAAAGGCTTGTATACCATAGGCACAGTAGCGGGATTGATAGGGGAGCATCCTGAAACGTTGAGGGTGTGGGAGAGGAATGGCCTTTTGCGCCCTGACAGAGAAGGTTACCAGAGGAAATACTCCAATAATGATGTTAAAAGGCTTAAATTTATAAAATACCTCATGCATGAAAAAGGCTTGAACATTGCCGGGGTAAAGCATTTAACCTCAATGTATTCCTGCTGGTATAAGCGGAACTGCAAGGGCGGAGCAGCACAGAACAGCCCTATTGCTGTAAATGAATCAAAGCCTTGCTGGAAGCTTGAAGGAACCTATTGCCTTGTTGCAAGTGATAAGGCTGAAATGTGCAATACCTGTGACATGATTAAAAAGTGTACAGGCTGCACAGGCTGCAAATAAAAATTTAGTTTAAACATCAATAATTTCATTGAATAACATTCAAATAAAACAATTAGGAGATGAAGATATGAGCGAATGCAGTTGCGATTGTACCGGCACAGATTGTGCAGGCGAAGGCTGTTCAACTAACGAATGCGGCAGTAAGCCACAGGACTTTACTGAGAAAACCCATGAGCTTAACCGTATCAAAAAAGTAATTGGTATAGTGAGCGGAAAGGGTGGTGTGGGTAAATCTCTGGTAACATCAACGTTGGCGGTTTTGATGAGAAGAAAGGGATATAATGTAGGAGTTCTTGATGCTGATATTACCGGCCCGTCAATACCCAAAATGTTCGGTATTACTAAGAAAGCTGAGGGGAGTGAATTTGGGATTTATCCTGAGAAGACTCATAACAATATTCATGTGATGTCGGTAAACCTGCTTCTTGAAAAGGACGATTCGCCTGTAATATGGAGGGGGCCAATTATTTCCGGCACAGTAAAACAGTTCTGGACGGATGTGATATGGGGAGACATAGACTATCTTTTCCTTGATATGCCGCCTGGAACCGGAGATGTACCTTTGACGGTGTTTCAATCCATACCCTTGAACGGTATAGTCATTGTTACATCACCTCAGGATTTAGTTTCACTGATAGTGAGGAAGGCATACAATATGGCTAAATCTATGAATATACCTGTCCTTGGCATTGTTGAAAACATGAGCTGGCTCAGGTGTCCTGACTGCGGCAAGGATATCCGGATGTTTGGGGAAAGCAAAATAGAAGAAATTGCCTCCGGGCTGGGTATACCTGTACTGGGAAAGATGCCTATAGATCCGTCGATAGCCGAACTTTGTGATAAAGGAGATATTGAAAAGCTAAATCATTCTTATCTCGATCATGCCGTGGAGCATATTGAAAAAGCTGCTGCGGACAAATGCCCAATTGAAAAGCAAGGGAGTGATCAATAATGAAAATTGCAGTTCCATCTGAGGGAAATACAATAGAGAGCAGTGTTTGCCAGTCTTTTGGGCGCACTTACTACTTTGTGGTTGCCGACTCGGAAACACTTGAATATAAAGTGATTGACAATCAGGCGGCCAGCAGCCAGGGCGGAGCCGGAATAAAGGCTGCTCAGGCTGTCGTGGACAGCGGTGCGGATACAGTGGTAACGTTCCATTGCGGGCAGAATGCATCTGATGTTCTGAAGGCGGCAGATATTAAAATAATGAAGGCGGTTCCCGGTACAGTTTCAGAAATTGTTCAGAAGTATAAGGCAGGAAAGCTTGTTGAGTTGACAGAGATACATCCGGGGTACCACCAGCATGGAGGTTAACTCATGCAGATAGCTGTTTTAAGCGGAAAGGGCGGCACTGGAAAAACCTTTGTGTCGGTAAACCTGGCTTATGCAAACGGTAAATCTATCTACATTGATTGTGATGTGGAGGAACCCAATGGAAGGTTGTTTTTCAAGCCGCAGGAGAAGCACTTGGAGAAGGTAAACACCATGATTCCTAAGGTTGATGCCAACAAATGTACAGGATGCCGCAAGTGTGTGGAGTTTTGCAAGTTTAATGCATTAGCCTATATAAAAAACAAGCTGCTCGTTTTTCCGGAGCTATGCCATGCCTGCAAGGGATGTGTGATGCTGTGCCCCCAAAAAGCTCTTTCCCAATCGGGCAGGCATATCGGGTGCATTGAATATGGTAAGGCAGGAGAGGTTGAGGTCATTACTGGAATTTTAAATACAGGCGAGGCCACAGGAGTGCCTATAATACGGAAGCTTCTCTCCATAATGCATGGGTGGGCAGCAGACCAAGCCAACGACCGGTCTGCACTTCCAAAAGACAGGCATGTAATTGTGGACTGCCCGCCCGGCAGTGCCTGCAGTGTTATGGAAAGTATCAGGGACGCGGATTTCTGTCTGATGGTGGCTGAACCAACAGTGTTTGGGCTTCATAACCTTGATATGGTTTACAGGCTGGTGAAGCTTTTTGGCAAGCCCCATGCGCTTGTTATTAATAAAGACATGGGTGATATAGGCTTGATTGAAAAGTATTGCAGTGACAAGGATATCAGGGTTATTGCTTCCATTCCATATGCTTCCGATATTGCACTGGCTAATTCAAAAGGTCTTGTAGCTGCAGAGGAATACGAAAGATATCTGGGGCTTTTTAAGGGAATCCTTGATAACATTGAGCTGGAGGTGTGTCATGAAGCAGATTGTCATATTGAGCGGTAAAGGTGGGACGGGAAAAACAACTGTTGCAGCATCCTTCATTGCTCTTGCCCGGAATAAGGCATATGCCGACTGTGATGTGGATGCCCCCAACCTTCAGCTTGTATATGCAAAAGGTGAACAGCCACAAACCGAAGACTTTTACGGGTATCAGAAGGCTGTAAAATATGATGATTACTGCATAAATTGCGGGAAATGTGAGGAGCTGTGCCAGTTTGGTGCTATAAAGAATGGGAAAGTCAATCCATATGAGTGCGAAGGGTGCGGTGTTTGTGAAGCTTTCTGTCCCTCTGCCGGAGGAGATGGAAAGAAGGCAATCCGGCTTGAAAATAACGTGTCGGGAAAGACAATGGTATATAAAAATGAAGTCGATGTTTTCTCAACGGCAGAGCTTAAAATGGGAAACGGTGCTTCAGGGAAGCTGGTCACACAGGTTAGGAAGAACCTGTATAATTCCATGAGCGGTCAAGAGCTTGTCATAATAGACGGGTCTCCGGGGATTGGTTGTCCTGTAATTGCATCAGTAACAGGGGTCAACATGGTTTTGGTTGTAACTGAGCCCACCTTGTCAGGTATGCATGATATGGAGAGGATTGTGGAGACGGCAGGCAAGTTTGGTGTTGCTTGTGCTGTATGCATCAATAAATTTGATGTAAATCTCGTAAACACTCAGAAGATTGAAGAATACTGTGTACAACGGGGAATACCGGTAGCCGGCAGGATACCTTTCGATCCAAAGGTAATAGAGGCGGTTAACACAGGCAAACCCGTTGTGTTAATCAATGGCAGTACAGCCGGGGATGCAGTTTTGGAAATATGGGAAGCTGTATTAGCAATGCTTTTAAAGACGACATGAATAAGGCAAAACAATTGGGGACGCTCCTGCTTATTGAGCAATAAGCAGGAGCGTCCCCTTTTATTTTACAAAGAATTAACACAAAATTTTATAATCTATAGTTTTATTTGAGCAGCTCGTGGTATATAATATGTGTATAACCGCTTATGCGATTATACACATATACAAAAGGAGACTACAATGAAAGAGCTATTGAATGCCGTGAAAGCTTTATCGGATGAAACTCGTCTGCGGATTGTCAATCTGTTGTACGAAAAAGAGCTTTGCGTCTGCGATATAATGGAAGCCCTCAAAATCTCGCAAACAAAAGCATCCAGACACTTGAATTATTTAAAAAATGCCGGAATGGTTTCAGACAGGAAACATGCTCAATGGGTTTACTATTCAATCATACGAAACGAGGAAATGAAGTTTATCGACAGCTTGGTGCTTGACAGCTTAAGAAGGCTTGAAATATTTAATAATGACCGTTTAAGTTTGAATGAATGGTTGTCAAGGAAAAATATAACATGCAATTAGTGGAAGGAGTAAAAGGAATATGAATGAACAAAACAGTGTGCAAAATAAGAAATTGGAGGGCATCGGTTTTTTTGAAAGGTATTTAACTCTCTGGGTACTGCTTTGTATGGGCGCAGGAATAGTCATCGGGGTGTATTTACCAATGATCCCTCAGTTTCTTAGCAAATTTGAATATGCTCAGGTATCAATTCCCGTAGCAATATTAATCTGGCTTATGATTTATCCAATGATGCTGAAGATTGATTTTGCAAGCATTAAACAAGTAGGAAAAGAACCAAAAGGACTCATAATTACTTGGGTTGCAAATTGGTTGATTAAGCCTTTTACGATGTTTGGCATAGCCAGCCTGTTCTTTTTTGTTATATTCAAGGCATTAATACCGGCAGAACTGGCAAAAGACTATCTTGCCGGTGCTGTTCTGCTTGGTGCCGCACCCTGTACGGCTATGGTGTTTGTATGGTCTCACTTGACCAAAGGAAATCCTGCGTATACACTTGTACAGGTGGCAACCAATGACTTAATAATACTTATAGCCTTTGTTCCTATAGTCGCTTTCTTGCTTGGGATTAGTGATGTTTCAGTGCCTTGGGATACTTTGTTTTTATCTGTGGTGTTATTTGTAGTAATTCCTTTGACAGCCGGGTGGTTATCAAGAGTGTTGATTACAAAAAATAAAGGGCTTAATTATTTCGAGAACAATTTCATACCAAGGTTTGGGAATGTTACCATTATCGGTCTGCTTTTAACGCTGGTGATAATATTTTCCTTCCAAGGTCAAACGATTATTGATAATCCGATAAATATCGTGCTTATCGCCATACCACTTATTCTTCAGACATTTCTGATTTTCTTTATAGCATACATCTGGTCAAAGCTATGGAAATTGCCTCATAATGTTGCAGCACCCGCAGGTATGATAGGCGCGTCAAATTTCTTTGAGCTTGCCGTTGCGGTTGCGATATCATTGTTTGGCTTAAAATCAGGAGCCACTATTGCAACAGTTGTAGGCGTGCTTGTAGAGGTTCCGGTTATGCTGACCCTCGTTAAAATTGCAAACAATACGAAAGGATGGTTTAAAAATGGGTAAACCGAAAGTAGCGTTTATATGTGTTCATAATTCCTGTCGCAGTCAGATTGCCGAAGCACTTGGAAAGCACCTTGCGGAAGATATCTTTGAAAGCTACTCTGCAGGCACCGAAATAAAGCCGCAGATAAACCAAGATGCCGTCAGGCTGATGAAGGAGATTTATTCTATTGATATGGAGAAGACGCAGCGCTCAAAGCTGCTGTCTGATATTCCTTCTGTTGATATTGTTATAACCATGGGCTGTAATGTAAACTGTCCCTTTCTTCCATGCAAATACCGTGAGGACTGGGGCCTTGAGGACCCCTCGGGAAAAAGCGACGAGGAGTTTAAAACCGTTATAAATGAGATTGAGCAAAAAATAAAGCTGCTTGCGCAAAGGATTAAATCAAACACGATTATAATATGAATTTAATATGATTTAACAATTTTGAATGATAAAATAATCTAAAAAGGGAGGTCTATTCTATGAAAATAAAAGTGTTATTCATATGTGTTCATAACTCCGCAAGAAGCCAAATGGCTGAAGAACTGCTAAAAAAATTAGGCGGTGAAAAGTTTGAGGTTGAAAGCGCCGGATTTAATCCAACTGATATCAATCCCTTAGTTTTAGAAGTAATGAAAGAGGAAGGCATTGATTTGACCGAAAAGAAAACTCAAAGTGTGTATAGCCTTGTAAAAGCCCAGAATTTTTATGGATATGTCATTACTGTATGTAACAGGGCCAAAGAAACCGAGTGCCCGACATTCCCAGGTATACCGAAAAGAATTCACTGGGATTTAGAAAATCCTGAAGAATTCACCGGCACAGAAGAAGAAAAAATTAATAAAGTCAAAGAGCTTAAAGATAAAATTAAACAATTGGTTTTAGACTTCATAAAAGAATATGGCAATTATAACTAACAGAATACGGCTTTTAAAACCCTTGAAGTGATCTTAAAACAGTGATTCAGCTGGTAGGGCTGCGCCAGAGAGGAATTGCAAAAGTATCAACAAAGATTACAAAAAATACACCTGTATTCTCTATAATAAAACAAGATGATTTGGAAACGGGGACATTCCTCTGTCCCCGTTTGCGCTTTGATTTTATCCCAATATCTCCCCACGGTTGTTAAAAAGAATATGCTGAACCACTTCCTCAATAAAAATAAAAAATATGGTTCTTGATTTCTCGTAAGGCCTCAAGTCTTGTGGCTGAAGGTGTTTGGACAGCCAAAAGATCCTGTGGTAATTTGCCAGTAATTTAGGATTGTATTCTTCTATTATCAATAGAACACTGCACCCTTTTTCTTTAGCACTGTTATTTATGCTGTCAAAGGATTTGAACTGCCCTGTTGCTGAAAAAATAACAAGCAGGCTTGTGTCATCAATCAGATTTTCCACCGAAACTTCATCCGAAACGGCCATGACAACTTTATTTGTTACGATTCTCAATTTATATTCAAAATACTGTGAACAAATGAAAGAAGGTCCATAACCAAAAAGGATAATCTTTTCATGGGCATTCATCAATTCAATAAATTCATCAACCAGAGATATGTTAAAATCATCTATGAAATTTTTTATCCGTTCAAGCTCGGCGGAAGGTTTACGCTGCGGCTGCTCTCTTCCATACAGAAAGTCTACATATTGCTTGTAATTGTTAAAGCCAAGCTTCTTTACGAATTTGGAGATTTTTGAAATAGAGCAGCCGCATAATTCCGCTGCTTCTTTAATGGTTATGTCGGAAACGCTTTTCGAGTGGTTCAAAAGCGTTTCATTTATCTTTTTTTCCAATGGGTTTAACTTATTAAAATCAATGTTTATCATAATACAAATTTAACCGCTCCATTTGCTTAGTGTTTTATCATAATATATATTTAGCAATAAAGATTTTACATGGAGGATATAATTTGATGTAAGCAATTATATCCTCTATGTTTGTAAAATCTTTATTGCATCCTATATAGTAAGATTCTTTTAAATTGATTATAGCAGTTGCCATATATCTTTGCAAACGGAAAATTTTCCGAAACTAACGCTATAAACTTTTAAAAACAAAAAATTTTCCGTAAAATCTATTGATCTATCGTGAGTATTATAGTAAAATTACCTTATCAGCTAAATCTGAAAATTAAATATGAGGAGGTTAAACGTTGGATAATCAGACATTATTGGATGGTCTTAAATGCATTCTTTCACAAGAGCAGATTGATACAAATTATGATAATTTGTATGATGCCGCTGCAGATCGTTATAAAAAATATGCCAAAGCCAGGAAGGTATTGGATGTTCCCGTGCCAACCGCAATCGTATACCCAAGATCTGTGGATGAAGTGCGGACGCTTTTAGTGTACTGTAATGAAAACAGTATCAATGTAATCCCGAGAAGCGGTAAAACTGCTACCGAAGGGGGGCTGGAAAACTGGAAAGAGCAAACACTTGTCATTGATGGAAAGTATCTGAACAAAATTCTTAATGTGGATTTATATAATATGGAAGCGACAGTACAAGCGGGTGTTCCTCTGCAGACACTGGAGGATGAGGTGAGAAAGCTGGGCTGCACAACAGGCCATTCCCCGCAATCCAAACCCATTGCCCAGTATGGCGGATTGGTGGCAACAAGGAGTATCGGCCAATTCTCCACTTTATACGGCGGTATTGAGGACATGGTGGTAGGACTGGAATGTGTTTTCCCGGATGGGCATATCGCACGGATCAAAAATGTATCGCGCCGTGCAGGTGGGCCGGATATCCGGCATATCGCCATAGGTAACGAGGGTACGCTTTGCTATATTACTGAGGTTACTGTGAAATTATTCAAATTTTACCCGGAGAACAGCAAATTCTATGGATACCTTATTCAAGACATTGATACTGGAATTAAATTACTAAGGGAGGTAATGGTTAACGGATACCGTCCGTCTATTGCCCGCACTTACTCCGAAGAAGATGCAAGGCAGCATTTTTATCATTTTTACAAGGGAAAAAGTATACTGATTTTTATGGCTGAAGGAAATCGGGAAATTGTTAATGCTACCTGTGCGGGAATTGAAGCGGCAGTTGATAAATTTAAGGATGGGATTATAGAGCAGGTTGACAGTAAACTTATATCGGATTGGTTCGATCATTTGAACTGGTCGCAGCAGGACATTGATGATGAAGTTCAGGGCATGATTGACAATGACAAGCACGATGGCTTCACAACGGAAATCTCAGCCAACTGGGAAGCAATACCCAAGATTTATCACAATGTTATCAACAGAATCAAAAGCGAGTTCCCGAGAGCAGATGATTTAACAATGCTTGGCGGACATTCCTCCCACAGCTACATCAATGGGACGAATATGTACTTTGTTTATAATTACAATATCAACTGTGCCCCGGAGGATGAAATGAGAATTTACCATCATCCGCTGCAAACAATAATTGTTGAGGAAACGCTGAAGCTGGGAGGCTCCATGTGTCATCACCACGGAATTGGCAAATACCGCAACGAATGGACAAAAGAAGAACACGGAACGGCGTATTACATGCTGGAAAAGCTGAAGGAGGCTTTTGACCCAAACGGTATCATGAATTTCGGTACAATCTATCCACAGAAAGAAGGTGTTAAATATCAAAAATAGCAATTATTCCTAAACGGCCTGCCGAAAATTGCAATGCAACAACAACAATAATATTTTAGTGAAAGGTGGAGCGGTATGAATCATAGTAAATTGAAAAGGTATTTCCAATTTCTTTTGGTTGTTTTAGCTGCAGGTGCAATCTTTCCGATTATGTATTTGAAAACAAATTATCAGGAAACTATTTTAGAAGTATTTAGTATTACATTGCCCCAGTTAAATATGATTTATTCATTCCTTGGGATCGTATGGGTGGTGGGCTATCTGCCCAGCGGCTTGCTAAGTGACAGGTTTTCTGCTAAAAAACTACTGGCCATCTCTCTTTTCGGTACCGCTGCAGGTGGATTTTGGTTTGCACAGATTCCAAACTATACAAATGTTGTTGTGATTTTTTGCATCTGGGGAGTATTTTCTGTATTTACCTTTTGGAGCTCCCATATGAAGCTCGTTAAATTGCTTGCCAGTAAAGAAGAAGAAGGACGGTTCTTTGGAATTTTAGATGGCGGGCGCGGTGTTGTGGAAGCACTTCTAGCCAGCTTTGCCCTGTTGATTTTCTCCGGCATTTTGGGCGGTAGCACCGACATAGCGGATAAGAGGTCGGCGATGGTTGCGATTATTTATATGTATTCCATCGTATTGCTTGTAATCGGTATCCTTGTAACCATTTTCGTTAAGGACGACAAGAAGCTTAAAACGTCTGACAATGCGGAAGCTGTCAAACAAAGCGGTATCAAATTGGCTGATTTAGGCCAGGTGTTTAAAAACAAATTCGTGTATCTGATGGGGGGCATTATTTTCCTGTCTTATGCCGTGACATGGACGGTATATTACTTCGGTGGATTCCTGCAGACCAACATTGGTGTTGATCCCGTTACAGTAGCGACAATAATGGTAATCGTTCTATGGATGAGGCCACTTGGCGGTATCGGAGGCGGATTCCTTGCAGACAAGTTCGGAAAAGGAGCCATTGTCATGAGCGCGCTTTTGGCAACCGCCGTATGCCTTGTCTTAATGGCAGTTCTACCCTCGGACTCGGGTACTTCCGTGTTCTACGCCCTTGTTGTAGGTGCGGGACTGTTCCTGTATGCTATCCGCGGCACATACTGGTCACTGATCGGCGATTGTAAAATAGACAATTCCATCGTCGGTTCAGCGATAGGCTTCATATCTCTGGTAGGATATTTGCCGGATATCATCCTTGGGCCCTTCAACAGCTTCCTCTTTAAGACATTTGGTGATAACGGAGGATATAATGCCTACTTCATAATAAGTGCAATTTTTGGTGTAATCGGTGCATTGCTTGTCATTACGTTTATCAGACTCACAAAGAAGGAAAGGCTTGCCAATGAAAATCGTATGTCTGGTTAAATTTATTTCTGACGTTGCTAACTTTTTATATGACTATGAAAAAAACGTGCTGGTCAGAGAAAATGTCAAACTGATACTGAATCCTGATGATGCTTGCGCCTTGGCTTTTGCACTGGAAGTGAAGGCAAGGAGGCCGGATACCTTTGTCGAAATCGTAACGATGGCACCGGCAAGCGTTTTACCGCTTGTTGAGGATTTGCTAAGGCGCAATGCTGATCGGGCGGTGATAATTTCTGATCGGTTGTTTTCAGGCAGCGATACCTATGTGACAAGCAAAATCATAGCCAGATATCTGGAAAATACCGAATATGACATTATTCTTACAGGAACCCATTCTTTAGACGGCGATACATCCCATGTCCCCTCACAAGTTGCCGAGCTGCTGAAGATGGAGCAGATGTCCAATATAGTAAGGGTTTATGATGAGAGCTTACAAGGTAAAACCGTTATTGTTGAAGCAGATACCGATAAAACCATATCAAAATATGAAATTGCTCTTCCTTGTATTTTAAGTATAGGAAAGGACAGCAAATACAAATTGCCTTTTGTGAGATATAAGGATTTAGAGCTGGATGTAAATGACCGTGTCTCAGTCATAAAAAATGAAAACTTAAGTTTTTCCGAAGCTGAAGTAGGTTTGCAGGGGTCGCTGACCAAGGTTAAAAGAACCTTTGCAAGGAAACTTCAGAGTAAGGAAAAAACAGTGGTGTGCAATGATGAAGAGGGTATTGAGACGGTGTATAATTTTTTGAAATCCAAAGGATTTGTTTAGTTATGAAAAAAAGCCTGATTTATTTAGATGAGGAAGATATTCAAAGCTCCATAGATTTATTGGAAGCAGTCCGTCAGATTTATCGGGACGAGTGTTATGAAACATATGCTTTTTGTTTCAATCAACCGATAGAAGCTGCAGAATGCAAGTTTAACTATGTTTTTTCTGTTCGGGATAACATGCTGCAAGGCTGTGACATAGTAAACCTGACAAATTGTCTGGAAGAATTGCATCGGACTTACCTTTTTGACAGCATTCTGATTCCTGCTTCCTATCAAGGCAGGATGCTTGCTCCGAGGTTGGCTATGCGACTTGGAGTGGGACTGGTTGCGGATGTTACAAGAATTGAATATAACGACGGAGAGCTTGAAATGGTAAGGCCTGCTTTCAGCGGCAAGCTTTTCGCAGGCGTTACCAATAAAAATTGCAGCCCTGTTATGATGAGCGTCCGGCCAAATGTTTTTACGTATACTTCTAAGCATTTAAAAGATACAAAGATAATCCCCTTTCATCCTGTTTCATTACAGCCAAGCAAGATAAAGCTGCTGGAGGCCAAAGAAAAGGAAAGGGCAAAAGACATCAGAGAAAGCGAAATTTTGGTTTCAGGAGGGGGAGGAGCAGCCCATCATTTTGATTGGCTTTATCAGCTTGCCGATGAATTGAACGGCATGGTATCTGCCAGCAGAAGGGTGGTTGACAGCGGTATTGCGGGACGCAGCATCCAAGTGGGGCAATCGGGGAAAACGGTTAGCCCGAGGCTATACATTGCATTGGGGATCTACGGTTCGCTTCAGCATATGGAAGGGTTAAAAAATGTGGAAAGCATTATCTCTGTCAACATTAACAGAAATGCGCCCATCTGCAGCTTGTCCGACATTGTTGTGGAGGGTGATTCGAAAGAGTTTATAGAAAAATTATTGACTAAAATCAGAAATAGTAAAAAGAATAAGGACATGGAGGCCGAGAGATGAATATTACAGATTTCAAAATGGATTATTTTTCTTTAAACGGGAAGAACGCCATTGTTACTGGAGGCAATACGGGTTTGGGACAGGCATTTTCCTTAGCCCTGGCAAAAGGAGGAGCCAACATATTCATGCCGAGCATTATGCCCGATGACCCGGAATTTAACAGGCTGATTGAAGCGGAGGGTGTAAAAGCGGTATATATGGAAGGAGACATTACCAAGCCCGGAGTTCCCAAGCAGATAGTTGAAAAATGCGTTGAAGTATTAGGTTCGGTGGATATCCTCGTTAACTGTGCGGGCATCTGTCTCTGTGAGCCGGTTTTGAAATTTGACAGAAAAGTCTGGGACCCCATGATTGCGATCAATCTGACAGCGGCATTTGAAATGAGCTATGAAGCTGCACAATTCATGGTTCCACAAAAGAGCGGCAAAATCATCAATATCTGCTCCATGTTCTCTTTCCTTGGCGGTCAGTGGTCACCGGCCTATTCTGCTTCCAAACACGGTATTGCCGGTTTGACAAAAGCTTACTGCGATGAGCTGGCACAGTACAATATTCAGGTCAACGGCATCGCGCCGGGATATTTCAAAACAAAGGTTGCTGAAGCTTCCATAAGCAATCCCGAAAGAAACAAATGGATTGTTGACCATACTCCGGAAGGAAGGTGGGGAGATGTTGCCGATTTAATGGGTACAACGGTATTCCTCGCAAGTAAGGCATCTCAATTTATAAATGGTCATATCCTCGCGGTAGACGGCGGTTTCTTGACAAGATGATACGCAAAGCCTGTGTGATGAGTTTTGTACGGACAAGAATTATACCATTGTGGAGGTGTAAAAGTGGGAGATAAATATCTCATTGGAGTAGACAGCGGTTCCCAAAGCACAAAAGTTGTTATATTCAATCAAAGAGGGGATATTATCTGCAGTGCAAGCGAAAAGCTTAAGGAAATGATGTCAACAAAGCCCGGATATGTGGAGCATCCTGATGATGATCTATGGGACAGCCTTAAAATAGCATCCCAAAAGGTAATGAAGGAATTTAAGGGTGATCCGAAAGACATAATGGGTTTGGGCCTTTGCTCCATCCGTTGCTGCAGGGTGTTTATGAAGAAGGACGGCACATTGGCGCAGCCTGTTATGAGCTGGATGGATATCCGCTCTTATGAGAAGTTCCAAGACGATAACCCGGAAATCAGCTACACATGTCCTACCTCAGGCTATCTGACGCACAGGCTGACGGGAGAATTCAAGGATACGGCCGCAAATGCCTTCCAGTGGCAATTCCCTGTTGACATGGATACCTGGGACTGGTCGGCGGACGAAGAATACTTTAACAGCTTTAATATACCAAAAGAGAAATTGCTGGACTTGCGTATGCCTGGTACGGTACTGGGATATGTAACAGAAGAAGCAGCGGGAGAAACGGGATTGCCTTCGGGAATTCCTGTGGTTGCAACCGCCAATGATAAAGCGGTGGAAGCCCTTGGGTCAGGACTTCTGAAGACTGACGCGGGGTTTATCTCTTTGGGAACCTATATTGCTTCCATGGTTTGCGGCAGCAAGAATGAAGCTTCTCCTGCGAACTTTTGGACGAATTTATCCTGTATTCCCAATCGGTATTTATACGAAAGCAACGGAATCAGACGTGGGATGTGGCATATTTCATGGTACAAGAGCATTATCGGCGAAGAGTATGCAGCTAAAGCCAAAAGCGAAGGATACTCCGTTGAGGAATACCTGGCAAAGGAAGCGGTTAATGCCCCGGCCGGCTCAGACGGATTATTGACGATACCCGATTGGCTGGCACCTGCAAGCCAATTGCACAGGAAGGGTGTTATGATCGGCTTTGACGAACGCCATACCAGAGGGCATATCTATCGATCCATTCTGGAAGGCATAGCTCTGACGTTAAAGAACCACTATGACGCCATGATCAATGAGATCGGAATAAAGCCAGACAAGATTATCATATCCGGCGGCGGCTCCAATAGTGATTTATTTATGCAGATTTTTGCAGATGCCTATGGTGTAAAGACGGTGAGAAATGAAATGAACGGAGCAGCAGCTTTGGGAGCGGCAATTTGCGTTGCGGTAGCCGCCGGGCTATACGGGGGATTTGATGAAGCGGTGCAGCAGATGGTGAAACAGAAGGATGAGTTTATTCCTAATGAAGAAAACCATGAGGTTTACAGCAGGATAAACACGGGGGTATACCGTGAATTGCCCAACCTTATGGAAGAAACATTAAAAACAATATACAAAGCCACAATGAAACAGGATGAACAGTCACATTCACAGTAAATTTGAAAAGAGGCATTGCAATGAAACACATCATACCCACAGGCGTTGTCAGTTGAGCCATGATAAGCTCTTCGACAATTGACTTATGGTATTAAAAATAAGGAATAATGCTGAAACACTCTGCCGTCAAGACCCTATCAGGCCCTGCCGGCATTTTTTTTATCCTCAAGCTGCAATCTTAATTTTTAACGAAAGAACTAAGTTGAGGAGCGCGATAACGGCTGCCGCCATAAATACCGCCTGATATCCGACTTGCAGCCACAAAAGGCCTCCGAAAATAGGAATGACCATTGAAGCGATGTGCTGCAGGCTTACACCTGTAGACAGCGTTGGCGTCACGTCGGCAAGATCGATGGCGATCTTCCGCACATATGTGGAGCGCGCCATTTCGACCGCAGCCATGGAGTTGTCAATGACATAACAGCCGGCAATGATTACCACGGCGATGCCGGCAGAGAAAATTCTGTCCGAGAATGCGTATCCGAGACAGATGGCTAACAGCAGAACAGCCTCCCAACTCAGGACGAACCGCTCCCCGCGGCTGTCAATCAATTTACCTATTAGCTTGCGTGAGCCTATGCTGATAACGGCAACCACCATACCCAAGATAGCAAACATCTGAGGCTTTACGTCAAAAACCTTAATCAATACCCACGGCGCAAACGTCAGAAAAATTTGATTCCTTGCGCCACTTACAACGGCCAGTATATAATAGAGCCAATAACGTTTTCTAAAAACAAATTTTACTTGTCTAGCCTCCGTCCCGCCCTTCTTCATTATTCCCACCGCAAAAGCAGCGAGCCAATAGAAAACGGTTCCGGTGATAAACGCCGTCTGATAAGTCATATGCATGAAATTAAAGCCCACAAAGATATAAATATAAGCGAGGATGCTTCCTGATAGGCCGAAGGCACTGACTGTTCCAAGTCTGGCCCCGAAAGATTGCTGATTGGAAAGGGACATGCCGATAGATGGCGTGACGGGCATTGTCATGTGCGTACCGAGGCTGTACATCATCATCCAGATTATCATGAACGCAAAGGTGGGTGACAGAATACCCAGTCCAAGCATACCCAAACCCGCTGCCGTCATACCGAGCATTGCAATCCGTACATCACCAAAGGAGCTTAACGCCGCCAGAATTAACATAATAAAGAAGCCGGGAGCTTCTCTGGGCACCTCAAGGAAACCCCTGATATCCTCCGATAGCTTGAATATATCGCTTAAGTAGTTATTGAATATTGATACATTAATGCCTGCCCCAACTCCTGAGAATAGCCCCGCAAGCAAAAACAAATTAAAGTCCCGTTCGGCAAGAAAATTTGTGCGCAATCTCATCTATTTACCAGCTCTCTTAAGTCATAACTTCCAGCAATTATAACATATCAAGTTGATAATTTCAATAAATTTTTAAATTGTGGAAAATTAACGGGGGAATTTGTCATGGCGGAGCAAAAGCACCCTTTGGTATTTTATAAAAGGGTGCTTTTCGCTTGTACTTAGCTTTTATTTACCTGCTTTTAGCGATGCAGGTGCTTTTGGCTGGTACATGGTTCCTGCAGAGGCCGTACTGATGTTTTTTTCGGCTATCAGTTGAAGCATGCCGGAAACTACGGACAACAGATTAACGTTTGTGTTTTTCATTTTTTCACCCCCTGTGTTTGGAATTATTTAAATGATTGAACAAATATATGGATACCAATAAAGTTATGGCAGCAAATTTCCAGAGGCAAAGCTCCAAAGTGCCCTGACTATTAGATGGGAATTATGCTACAGGCTCTGACTGTCATTGCCCTTTAACTCATTAATAAGCTTCAGCGCTTTATCCACTTTATTGGCTTTAAGCATTTGGTTTAATTCCTCAAGCATAAATTTTGTGTTTTCCTCCAGCTCTGTATATCTTATATATCCTTTAGTCACAATGCCCTTAATCGAAATGTATATAAGCTTAAACGTCAGTAAATTAAATAGTGTTACCATACATAAGAGGCACAAGGAGAAAAAGATTTGATGGTGCAGTATCATTCTGTTGGAATAAGTATAAAAAATATATACAAAAAACCATTCAATAAAAATCAGAACAAATGAAAATGCAAGAAAAATTTTATGCATATGTTTGTTTATTTTTGTTATAAGCAAAATTTCATTGTTCCATAAAAATCTAATAATTAATATCTGAACAATCTGCTTTGGAAGCGAGTAAACAACATACATGCGGTAGTCCTGAGAAAACGCCTCCATTCCATTGTAAGCATAAGCTATGATGTAAGGAATATAAAGGTTTTCAAGCGCAGAATGAACCAGAGAGGAAAAAACAACTCCCAGAGCGGAATATACTATATTTAGTCTGTATACCGCAAAAAATATAATCACATATGCGATATTGTGCAGTGTCATGTTGATTGCGACATTACCCGAAATAGGCCTAATGAACCATGAGGCTGTTACCATAAGAGCTATGGCGGCGGTAAAACGCAATATATTTTTGGAATTTATTTTAAGCTTGTCCTTCTCACCTATAAAAAGCAGCAATATGAAAGAATTCAAAACTGCATCCGGCAGCGAAACAAAAAATAATATGTATAAATTCATTACCATTCCAAGGGCTCCTCCTTTATTATAGAAGCTTCCTACTATATATTTTAGTGCATGTTGCACGTAAAGTAAAGTATTTTTATATAATTATTTACATTTTTAGGGAAGTTTGTATTATAATTAAGGTAGAAAATTCATATAAAACCATAAATTTTAAAAGATCTGCATTTAAAAGAGGCATCTATATATGTAGCGATAAAGATTTTACATAGAGGATATAACTTGATGGAAGAAATTTTTTTGACCCGTAAGGAATACATCTAAGAAAAGCGCCTGATGACATACCCGTGAGACATTTCCCCGCAAGGCGTCTTTTCGTTGCTATTAAAAATTTCTGTAAGCAATTATATCCTCTATGTTTGTAAAATCTTTATCGCGTCCTATATATTTATATAATTTTTTGAAAAAAGTATAAAAAAATACGATTTTTAAATAAATATTGACATGCAAATACCACTAATGATATTCTCTAAATGTAAAATATTCAATATATTGTCGATACAATCAGCTTTTAATATATCTTTATATTTCTGCAATAATATCCTTATCACCGCACCATTATACTGTGTCTGCTATATAAACTCAAGCCGGATTAAAATAAAGTAATAAAGTATTATTACAGCAAAGAAAGGTGGAGTTTTTGTGAGGCGTATAAGCTGCACGACATTGGCATTTATGCTATTAATGCTGGCACTGCTTTCCGGCCAATCTGGCCAATTTGCAAGTGCTGCCGGAGAAGGCCCTATAGGATGGGCTTCGTATGACGGGGGGACAACAGGCGGTACGGGAGGGGTTGAGAAAACTTTCGTCTCGCTTTCGGACATGCAGGCATACTTTAAGCTGAGGGAATCAAATAACCCCGACAAGCGCATAACGGAGAAGGTAATAGTGTACATTGACGGCACCATGAGCGGCAGTGATAAGCTCGACATTAAGAATACGGCTAATGTTTCAATCATAGGAAGAAACAACGCAAAAATTTCGTTTATGATTAATATTGTCAGGTCTCAAAATATAATAGTTAAAAACATTACCTCTTCCGATTGCTCGGATGACGGGCTGTGCGTTGACAGCAGCACTAATGTGTGGGTCGATCATTGTACCTTTATGAGAGCTTACGACGGGCTTTTGGATATTAAAAACGGCTCCAATTATGTAACGGTTTCATGGAACCACTTTAAGGAGCATAAAAAGACGGCTTTGTGCGGACATTCTGCAAACAATGGAAGTGCAGACTCCGGCAAGCTGAAGGTTACATACCACCATAACTGGTTTGAGGGCACAAATTCAAGGCACCCTAGGGTTCGCTTCGGGCAGGTGCATGTATATAATAACTTCTTTGACAGGCTGACAGACTATGGAGTGGCTTCGACATGTGATGCCGAGGTTTTAGTTGAGGGAAACTATTTCGCTTCGGTAAAAAGACCCGTCATATGGCCCCAACCGGGTACGGATGCCGCCTCCACACTGTCAAATGATCCCGCGGGAAAGGTAAAGGAAAGAAGCAACTACTATGATTCCGGCAGCGGACAGCCAATGGTAAATGATTCGGGGTTTTCCTTCAGCCCTCCGTACAGCTATGCACTTGACAACGCCGGCAATGTGCCGTCATTGTTGCGCCAGTATGCGGGAGCGGAAAAAAGCGGAACACCTCCTGACCCGGAAGAACCTGAGGAACCTATTGATCCCGAAGAGCCGGCGGAGGTGGCTGCAGGGGATGTAAACGGCGACGGCTCAATTAATTCACTTGACTGTGCAATGATGAAAATGTACCTCATTGGTGCAATAAGCTCATTTCCCTATCCCCAGGCCGCAGACGTAGATAAAAGCGGAAGCGTTAATTCTCTTGATTATTTATACATGCAAAAATATGTGCTTGGGTTGATATCGGAATTCCCGGGTGATGATCCCGGCCCTCAGCCGACAGACGGAGATATCTATGCCTCCCCCAACGGCTCAGGCAGTGCGGGAGGGACTATAAGCAATCCCACCACGCTTGAGGCGGCAATTGCTCTTGTGAAGCCGGGAGGGACTATATACCTAAGAGGCGGAACCTATAGCTTTTCAACCCAATTGACAATTGCGAGGGGAAATGACGGGCAGAGCGGCAAAATGAAAAAAATATTCGCGTATGGCGAGGAAAAGCCTGTACTTGACTTTTCCTCACAGCCGTATGGAGATGTGTCCTCCAACTACAGGGGGCTGCAGATTAATGCCCACTACTGGCATGTTAAGGGGATTGAGGTAAAGGGCTCGGCAGACAACGGCATATTTATAGGCGGAAGCTACAATATAATAGAGAAGTGTGAGGCGCATCGCAACAGGGATACAGGAATTCAGCTCGGAAGATATTCGTCCGGCGCTTCAAAGAGTGAGTGGCCTTCTCATAATCAAATAATAGATTGTGTGTCGCACAACAATATGGACCCTGACGACGGAGAGGATGCTGACGGCTTTGCGTGTAAGCTGACAACGGGAGACGGAAACAAATTCATTAATTGCGTTGCCTACAACAATGTGGATGACGGGTGGGATTTGTACACAAAGAGTGACACAGGGGCAATAGGAGCGGTGTATCTCGAAAACTGCACGTCATACAAAAACGGAGTGACGTCTGACGGCAGCTATACCGCAGATAGTGACGGAAATGGCTTCAAGCTTGGGGGAGAGGATATAGCGGTAAACCATACAGTAAAAAACTGCACCTCCTATTCAAATAAAAAGCACGGCTTTACTTACAACAGAAACACAGGCACAATAACCATGACAGGAAACAAAGCGTACCAAAACGGGCAGAGGAATTTCTCATTTGAGGCAGGCACACACATATTCAGTAAAAACGTATCCACAAACGGAGGAGCAAACGACAAAATCGTGGGAGTTGATGATGGCACCAACCAGTGGTATAAAAAATAAGCAGCGATTTACAGTATTAAAAAGGGGGCTAATTAGGAGCATTCCCATAGGGACATTTTATGAATCGTGAGTATTGGTTGAGGCAGGCAGCAGATTGAGCTGTCTGCCTTTGCTGTTGCCCGGCTATTTGGGAAGATATTTGCTTTTTCATATGGCCAAATCCTTCAGCAACACAACATATCACAGTCTGGTGAAGATATATAGGATGCAATAAAGATTTTACAAACATAGAGGATATAATTGCTTACAGAAATTTTTAATAGCAACGAAAAGACGCCTTGCGGGGAAATGTCTCACGGGTATGTCATCAGGCGCTTTTCTTAGATGTATTCCTTACGGGTCAAAAAAATTTCTTTCATCAAATTATATCCTCCATGTAAAATCTTTATTGCTAAATATATATCTGCTGAATTATGTTTAAAATACCTCTCGAGATTGAAAAATGTTATAACACATGCTATAATTTCCAGTAAGAGGTGGAGACAAGTAGATTTTTCCGCACAAACAGCATTTCCATTAAATATTAGAGAAATTTTTCAGATATTAAATTTAGAAGAGCTACAAAGCAATGAAACTAAACTTGCCAAGATTCGTGCGGTATGCAAGATCCGCAGTAAATAGGAGGAACTAACCAATGGCTGATAACCGAAAAGAGCAGGAACGGGCGGAACTCCACCGCACCATATGGGGCATTGCCAACGACCTGCGCGGAAGTGTGGACGGATGGGATTTCAAGCAGTATGTTCTCGGCATATTGTTCTATCGCTATATCTCCGAGAACATCACCGCTTATATAAATGAAGGCGAGCACGAGGCAGGAAACACTGCGTTTGACTACGCCAAGCTATCGGATGACGACGCCAAGCAGGCTCGTGAGGATATGGTCGCAACAAAGGGCTTTTTCATCCTGCCGTCGGAATTGTTTGAGAGAGTTTGCGCCCGTGCCGATAAAGATGAAAACTTAAATGAAACCCTTGAAGCTGTGTTCAAGAATATAGAGGCATCTGCACAGGGTACACCATCAGAAGAAAACTTCCGGGGATTGTTCGATGACATCGACGTGAACAGCAATAAGCTCGGAGGCACTGTGGCAAAGCGCAATGAGAGGCTTGTAAAGCTTCTTAACGGCGTGGGCAATATGAAGCTCGGCGACTATAAAGACAATACTATAGACGCTTTCGGCGACGCCTATGAATTCCTGATGGGTATGTATGCGGGCAACGCCGGAAAATCGGGCGGCGAATACTACACGCCGCAGGAGGTTTCAGAGCTGCTTACACGTCTGACGATTGCAGGCAAGACCGAGGTCAACAAGGTGTACGACCCTGCTTGCGGTTCCGGCTCCCTGTTGTTGAAATTTGCGAAGATTCTCGGAAAGGAGAATGTACGGAACGGATTTTTCGGGCAGGAAATCAATATCACCACCTATAACCTCTGCCGCATAAATATGTTTCTGCACGACATCGACTACGACAAGTTCGACATAGGCCACGGCGACACACTCACGGACCCGCTCCATTGGGACGATGAGCCGTTCGAGGCGATTGTCTCCAATCCCCCGTATTCCATCAAGTGGGACGGGGACGCAAATTCGCTGTTGATAAACGATCCGCGTTTTAGCCACGCAGGAGTACTTGCACCTAAGAGCAAGGCGGATCTTGCGTTTATAATGCATTCGCTTTCCTGGCTTGCCACGAGCGGGACGGCGGCGATTGTCTGCTTTCCCGGGGTTCTCTATCGCGGAGGAGCGGAGCAGAAAATACGTCAATACCTAATTGACAACAACTTTGTGGATTGCGTCATTCAACTGCCGGACAACCTGTTTTTTGGAACATCTATAGCCACCTGCATTATGGTCTTGCGGAAAGCCAAGGGTGAAAACTCCACTCTGTTCATTGATGCGAGCCGCGAGTTCGTGAAGATCACGAACAGCAACAAGCTGACAACAGACAAGGGCGGTAATGTTGATAAAATTGTAGCGGCATATATGGAACGAAAAAACATTGATTATTTCACTCAAGTTGTGCCAAACGGCAAAATAGCCGAACAGGGCTACAACCTCTCGGTGTCTACATACGTCGAGCAGGAAGACACACGGGAGGTTGTGGACATCAAGGCACTGAATGCCGAAATTGACCGCATTGTTGCCCGCGAAGCCGTTTTGCGGAAAGAAATAAACGCAATTATCGCTGAGATTGAGGGAGTGGAGATATGAGCAGGCTGGAGCAGCTTATAGCGGAGCATTGCCCTAATGGAGTGGCGTTTAAGACACTGGGAGAAATCGCTACGGATATATATCGCGGTGCGGGAATCAAACGCGAAGAAGTCAGTGATAACGGTAAGCCTTGTGTCCGCTACGGTGAGATTTACACAACCTATGGAATTTGGTTTGATACTTGTGTATCACATACCAATGCCGGAACTAAAACCTTTGGGCACGGCGACATCCTGTTTGCGATTACGGGCGAGCGAGTTGATGAGATTGCCAAGTCATGCGCATATATTGGTCACGAAGTTTGCTATGCAGGTGGAGACATTGTGGTCATGAAGCATGAGCAAAACTCCAAGTATCTTTCTTATGCTTTGTCAACGGTCGCAGCACAGGAACAAAAGAGCAAGGGCAAGGTAAAAAGTAAGGTTGTCCATTCAAGTGTTCCAGCTCTGAAAGCAATTCGCATCCCCCTCCCGCCCCTGCCTGTGCAGAGTGAAATTGTCCGTATTCTGGACAATTTTGCGGAGCTTACAGCGGAGCTTACAGCGGAGCTTACAGCGAGAAAAAAACAATATGAGTATTATAAGGATAGTTTGCTGACTTTTGATGATGTGGAGTGGGTACCTCTATGTTCTGTTAGCACAATAGTTGATTCACTTCATAAAACTCCGGGTTATGTTAAGAGCGGTTATGCTATGGTTCGTGTGACGGATATAAAGGGCGGATATTTAAATATTGATTCAACGCTTAAAGTTGATAAAGAAACATATATGACTTTTACAAAAAAGTATGCCCCTCAAAAAGGAGATTTGGTTTTATCAAGGGTTGGCTCATATGGGAATGTTAGTATAGTACCCCGAAGTGAAGAAGTGTGCATGGGACAGAACACTGTGGTTATTCACCCCAAAATAAATGCTGGTTTTTTATATCAATACTTAACATCAACAGGTGCTCAACAATTTATTGAAAATAATGTCGGAGGCGGGAGTCAAAAAACATTGAGCTTGAAAACAATCAACCAAATTCCGATCCCTCTTCCACCGCTTGCGGAGCAACAACGCATCGTCGAAATCCTCGATAAGTTCGATGTGCTGACTACCGACATAACCACAGGTCTTCCCGCCGAAATCGCGGCGCGCCGGAAGCAATACGAATATTACAGGGATAAGCTCCTGAATTTTAAGGAAGTGAGTTAATGAGCGAGTACAATATCATCAGTTCCGACAACACATCAACCGTTGTTGCGGAATACGCCGCTGAATACCGCATAGCTAAGGAATATCAATCCGAAGCGGACTTGGAGCGCGAGTTTATCAGGCGGCTGCAAGGGCAGGGCTACGAATACATCAGCGTAAATGACGAGGCGGGGCTGGCTGCCAACCTCCGCGTTCAAATTGAAAGGCTCAATGATTATAGGTTTTATGATAGTGAGTGGGAGCGCTTTTGCAATGAATATCTAATGAACAGAAACGATGGTATTGTTGAAAAAACCCGGAAAATCCAGATAGATGAGAGATATAGCTTCAGGCTTGATAATGGTTTAACCAAAAACATCGCCATAATAGATAAAAAGAGTATCCACAACAACCGCCTGCAAGTGCTGAACCAATACCAAACATCGGACGGTGAACGCGCAAACCGATATGATGTTACTGTGCTTGTCAACGGTCTGCCGCTTGTACATATAGAGCTTAAACGGCGCGGAGTAGCCATCCGAGAGGCGTTCAACCAGATTAACCGTTATCGGCGTGAGAGCTTTTGGGCGTCGAGCGGTCTGTTTGAGTATGTGCAAATATTCGTTATCAGCAACGGGACGCATACGAAGTATTACAGCAACACAACGCGCTTTCAGCACATCAAGGAAATGGGCGGGAATGCCCGCAAAAGCAGGAAAAAAACCAGCAACAGCTTTGAATTTACATCGTTCTGGGCAGACGGAAAGAACAAGTCCATCACCGATCTTGTGGACTTCACAAAAACTTTTTTTGCCAAGCACACAATTTTGAATCTACTCACGCGCTATTGCGTGTTCACCGCAGAAGAGATCTTGCTTGTTATGCGTCCATATCAAATTGCGGCAACCGAGTGTATTTTGAACCGCATTGAGGTTGCCAACAATTATAAAAGCTATGGCACGGTTGACGGCGGAGGATATATCTGGCACACCACAGGAAGCGGCAAGACGCTGACAAGCTTTAAGACCGCGCAGCTTGCCACGGCTTTGTCCTATATAGATAAGGTGCTTTTTGTGGTTGACCGTAAAGATCTCGACTATCAGACGATGAAAGAATATGACCGCTTTGAGAAGGGCGCGGCGAACTCCAACACCTCTACCGCGGTATTGAAGCGGCAGCTTGAAGACCCAAACGTCAAGATTATAATCACGACTATTCAAAAGCTTGGTGTATTTATCGGAAAGAACAAGAACCACGCGATTTACGGCAAGCGCATCGTCCTGATTTTCGACGAGTGCCACCGCTCCCAGTTCGGGGATATGCACCGGGAGATTACAAAGGCGTTCAAGAAATACCATATCTTCGGATTCACCGGCACGCCGATATTCGCCCTGAACGCAGGACAAGGCGGCAACCCGAATTTGAGGACAACCCCGCAGGCGTTCGGAGGAGATTTCAACGAAAGCAAGTGGAAGGCGGATTGTGAAAAGGAAGGCAAAATATTACCGCGCTCAGATAAATATAAAACAGAACCGCTTCATACATATACCATCGTTGACGCAATAAAGGACAGAAATGTTCTGCCGTTCAGAATCGACTTTATAGACACCATTAAGATGCCTGACAACATTAAGGACGCGCAGGTTCGCGCCATAGACACTGAAAGCGCAATGGCATCTCCTGAACGCATCACAAGCATTGTCGAATATGTGCTGGAGCATTTCGACCAAAAAACGAAACGACAGAGCTTTTACACACACAAGCGAATAACGAATATTGAAGAGGTGGCGAAAGACAAAGCCCAGACCCTTGAAGCCCGCATCAAAGAAAAAACGGAAGAATTAAAGGTTAGAGGCTTCAACTCAATATTCGCTGTTTCAAACTCCATTGTCATCAACGGACAACGGATTTCACCAGTACAGCTTTATTACGAGGAGTTCAAAAAGCAGCTTTCCGAAAGCGGGCGTAAGTTGCGCATTGCCACCATATTCAGCTTTGCCGCTAATGAGGAAGAACCAGACAGCACTATTCCCGATGAAGATTTTGATAACGGTAAGCTGGACAAATCCTCCAGCGAATTCCTTGAACGGGCCATTGACGACTATAATGCAATGTTTGATACTTCTTATGACACTTCATCGGATAAGTTCCAGAACTACTATAAAGACATCTCATTGCGGATGAAGAACGGCGAGATTGACCTGCTCATTGTGGTGAACATGTTCCTTACAGGCTTTGACGCAACTACGCTGAACACGCTCTGGGTGGACAGGAATCTAAAGTATCACGGCCTGATTCAAGCATTTTCCCGCACAAACCGTATCTTAAACAGCGTTAAGACGTTTGGCAACATCGTTTGCTTCCGCGGTCTGGAAAAAGCCACCAACGACGCAATCGCTCTTTACGGCGACAGGGAGGCGGGCAGCATCGCGCTGCTCAAAACTTACAAAGACTATTATAATGGGTATAAGCAGGACAGTAAGCAGCGCAAGGGATATAAAGAACTCATTGAAATATTAACGGGCTCTTACCCGCCCGGAATGGCAATTCTGGGTGAGACAGCGCAAAAGGACTTCATTCGGTTGTTTGGCGCAATACTGAGGCTTCGTAACATACTTACCGCGTTTGACGATTTTGCAGGCAATGAAATCCTCACCGCACGTGATTTTCAAGATTACCAAAGCATGTATATAGACTTGTACCAGAATTTCAGACCCAAAGACAGAGGAGATAAAGAAAATATCAACGATGATATAGTATTTGAAATTGAGCTAATCAAACAGATTGAGGTTAACATCGACTATATACTTATGCTCGTGGCGAAGTACCACGAAAGCAACTGCACCGATAAAGAAATCCTCACGGCAATTGATAAAGCCGTCAATTCGAGCCTTGAGCTGCGCAGCAAAAAGGAACTCATAGAGAGCTTCGTCGCCCGTGTTAATACATCCACCCAAGTTGACGAGGACTGGCGCAAGTTTGTGTTGGAACAGAAAGAAGCTGACCTTGCCACGCTTGTTGCCGAAGAGAAGCTTAAGGAAAAGGAAACGCGGCGATTCATTGACAATTCATTCCGTGATGGTGCGTTAAAGACTACCGGCACGGATATTGACAAAATCCTGCCGCCCGTGTCCCGTTTCGGCGGCGGCAACCGTTCTGAGAAAAAACAGGGAGTGATTGCGAAGCTGCTTGGCTTCTTTGAAAAATATTTAGGACTTGTGTAAAGGGGAATGCATATGAAATTAAACGGAATGCTTTCAAAAGTTATGGACAATTATTTGTGCTTGCGTGGTATTGCGAGTATAAAGTCACTGGCTAAAATATCCGAAGTTAATCCTGATATACAAAGGGATTTGCTGGAAGACCACAAAGATGAAATGAAGGACTTTTTAGAGAGGGGCGAGTATGCTTTTTTTCCGGAAGTTGTTTTGTCGATGAATGTTGGTCTGTCTGATGAGGTTGAAGTTTTTGAAGATTTTGCCGTTGCTGTTGATTCGGCCGACAAAGGCTTCAATTTGAAGGTTGGGAACGTTAAAGTCAATTTTAAGCCTGATGAGAATAAGCTAATTGATGACCGCAGGCAATTAAAAGTTGCTCAAATAGCATTTGATGAAAATGATATAAAATTAAGCAGAATTGATGGAAATCACCGTTTAAGCGCCGCTAATTATTTAGCCAATGATATTTTGATTCCCTTTTGTCTTATTATATTTCCTAACGAAGAAGAAGCAAAAAACAATTCAAGAGCAATATTTCATAACATAAATTCAAAACAAATACCGTTAAAATTGGAGCAAAATATAAAGATAATTATAGAAAGCAGCGGTGTTTTTACCGATAGTATCCTTGAAAAGCCCCAGCCGTTTGGGCTGCACTATAGGTTTACCCGAGAATTGTTATGCGGGAACGACAAAATTGATTTTGGTTGTTTTCCTCATATAAAAAATTTTGTGTATGATAATAAATATTCTTTCTTCACTGATTTATTCAGATACTTGTGTAAAGAGTGCTTAATTAACAATGCCACAGCTGTTGAGGATGTGAAAAATGAGCTTGTAAATGTAGAGAACGCAATAAACGAAGCCAGTATAGCTGCTTCTTACAATAATAGTTCGATTGTTGGAGCATTAGCGTATTATAAGCTTTCTGACCCCGACAAGCATAGCCGATTTATTAGGTGGATAGCAAAAAATCATATTGCGGATGCTAAAACCATTAGCATAGATGACCTTATAAGCATCTTTGATAAGGTTTATGATAACATACCCAAAAATGTGTTTCTGGCGCGGTGGTATCCTGCCACGACGGATGAAAATTACCAAAACGCACAACACCGGTTTAATGCAATAAAAAGTGTTGTTGAGAGTCTGAACCTCAGATTGATTGATTTGGGAACACAGGATGGGGGCACTTTTGATATCCGCTCTGTAATGTACAACGAAATTAAGGAATGCGATATATTTATTGCAGATTTGACCGGCTGCCGGCATAATGTAATGGTTGAAGTGGGGTATGCCCTTAAACACGTTGAGACAGGGCGAATGGTATTCTATTTTGCCCCAACAAAAGAATATCATAAGCCGCCCTTTGATTTGGATGGATTTAAATACAAACCAATAAATGATTCTGCAGAGATTCACACTATAGTCAAGCCAGAGATAGAAAGCATTTTGAATGATATAAAATAGCATCGTTGTCACTAAATACGACTTGTAGCGGCAGGCATTGGCAAATCACCTTCAAAACCCTTTAAGCATATTATTGTATAGACAATAATTTTGTTCAGCATATGACTTGGAGGATAATGGAGAGGACATATATTATTTTATGCCGGGCTTTAAAGCGGCGGAGCGGAAACACCACACCACCGCTACCTATGGGAAATACGCCCCGGTAGAAGCTGTACGCGGGGATTTTCCCATTCTCAAGAAGAAAATTAACGGAAAACCGTTGGTCTGGCTTGATAATGCCGCAACCACTCAAAAGCCGTTTGCCGTAATAGACGCTTTAAACCGGTATTACACCGGGTACAACTCAAACGTTCACCGAGGAGCGCACACCCTTGCCAGACTTTCCACAGAGGCGTATGAAGCGGCCAGGGAAAGGGTAAGAGGCTTTATAGGCGCATCGTCACAGGAGGAAATAATTTTTGTCAGGGGGACGACTGAAGCAATCAATCTTGTCGCGTCGAGCTGGGGAAGCATAAATATACGCCAGGGAGATGAAATTCTTCTGACTGCAATGGAGCATCACTCAAATATTGTGCCGTGGCAGATGCTTATGCGGGCAAGGCAGGCAGTTATAAAGGTCATACCAATCAACGCGCGCGGAGAGGTCATGCTTGAGGAATACAGAAAGCTTTTAACCCCGCGCACCCGTCTGGTATCCATGACTCATGTGTCAAATGTGCTTGGTACTATAAACCCCGTGGATATAATGACAGAGATGGCGCATGAACACGGGGCACACGTTATGATAGACGGAGCCCAGTCTGTGCCCCATATGAGGGTTGATGTGGGAAGAATAAATGCGGATTTCTACGCGTTTTCAGGGCATAAGGCATATGGCCCTACAGGAATAGGCGTGTTATACGGTAAAAGGGCGCTGCTGGACAAAATGCCTCCGTGGCAGTCGGGTGGTGGGATGATAAAGGATGTCGGCTTCGATAAAACCACATACAGCGGACTCCCATACAAGTTTGAAGCAGGTACTGGAAATATTGCCGATGCAGTGGGCCTTGGTTCGGCATTGGAGTACCTTGAAAAAATAGGCATGGACAATATTGAAAGGCACGAAAAGGAGCTGACCGAAGCCGCTATGCATTCCTTTTCGCGTATACCCGGTGTACGTGTTATAGGAACCTCACCCAATAAAACCAGTGTAATTTCCTTTACAATTAAAGGGGTTTCTCCGGAAAATGCCGCTAAATACTTAAATCAGGAGGGGATAGCGGTTCGTGCCGGGCATCACTGTGCCCAGCCCGCTCTGGCTGCATATGGCTTAAAGAGCTGTATACGTGCATCTCTGGGAGTGTATAACAGCATGGAGGACATAGAGCTGCTTGTGAAGTCTGTCGGCAAAATATCCAGAGGGATGTAAAATAGTATCCTCCACAAGGATTTTTACTCTAATTTTAGATAGTTTGTATCCTGATTCATATTTGCTATATGCACCCGTGAATGCAGGATAATGTTGATTTCTGCCGGATAAAAAGATTATAATGTATATATTATATTTAAAAAGGGGGATGATTGAATGTCCTTTCAATGGAAAGACAGGTACAGGCTTGGCATTGAGGAAATTGACGGACAGCATAAGAGGCTGTTTGAGATTGGAAATGAGGCTTATGACATTGCCATGCTAAAGAGCTCGTATGACCGGTATGATGAAATACTGAAGGTGATTAACAGCCTTATCGACTACACCGAGTACCATTTCGGATATGAAGAGGAGCTTATGAAAAAGCACGGCTACAACGGCTTCGACGAGCAGAAGAAGGAGCATAAGTTTTATATTGATAAGATAAGAAGCCTTTCTGAAAGGGATATTGATGAAGACCAGCAAAAGGCCATTCTGGAAATACTGGACTTTCTGGCTGAATGGATCAGCAGTCATATTATATTTTCAGACAGGAAATATGCCACCTTTTTTAAAGAAAACGGAATTGAGGTATAATAAGGCTTTTTAACAGCAAAGCTAAGCTATAAACTAAAAAATTTTTTTAAATTGTCAACATTTTAGGGATTTATCTTTAAAAGACCTTGCTTTTAAAGATAAATCTGGTAAAATTAAAATGATAAAAACTTAACAAGGTTTGTTATATACTAAATATAAAATTATAAAAGGAGTGTATTTAAAATGCCATTGGTAACTACAAAGGATATGTTTAAAAAAGCTTATGAAGGCGGATATGCTATAGGAGCTTTCAATGTTAACAACATGGAAATAGTACAGGGTATTACCGAAGCCGCTAAGGAGGTAAACGCCCCTCTGATTCTTCAGGTATCCTCAGGCGCGAGGAAATATGCAAACCATACTTATCTTATGAAGCTTGTTGAGGCTGCTATTATCGAGACAGGCCTTCCCATTTGCCTTCACCTTGACCACGGCGACACCTTCGAGCTTTGCAAATCATGTATAGACGGAGGATTTACCTCTGTTATGATTGACGGCTCTCACCATTCTTTTAAGGAAAACATGAAGCTGACAAAGCAGGTTGTTGATTATGCCCATGACAAGGGTGTTGTTGTAGAGGCGGAGCTTGGTAAGCTTGCTGGAATTGAGGACGCTGTCAACGTATCGGAAAAGGATGCGGCTTTCACAGACCCCGATGAGGTTGAGGAATTTGTAAAGACCACGGGAGTTGACTCTCTGGCCATTGCTATAGGAACAAGCCACGGAGCGTTCAAATTCAAGGGTGAACCCAAATTAAGGTTTGACATACTTGAGGAGATTTCAAAGAGACTTCCTCAGTTCCCGATAGTATTGCACGGTGCTTCCTCTGTTATCCCCGAATATGTTGAAATGATAAACAAGTTCGGAGGAGACATGCCGGGAGCTCAGGGAGTACCCGAGGACATGCTGAGAAAGGCTGCTTCCATGGCTGTATGCAAAATCAACATAGACTCCGACTTAAGGCTTGCATTGACAGGTACGATAAGGAAGTATTTTGCTGAAAATCCGTCTCATTTTGACCCAAGACAGTATTTGAGTCCTGCAAGGGCTGCAATAAAGGATCTTGTTAAGAAGAAAATTGTTAATGTATTGGGCTGTGACAATAAGGCGTAGTCAACGAAAAATACAAATAGGATATTTTAAATAAAGTCAGGGTGGCGGCACTTTTTTAAAGGTGCAGCTGCCCTGATTTTTTGTTATGAAATAAAGCAAATAGCTTATTCAATTCAGAATACCTCCCATTTGCTACATAATTCAAAAAAATATAAATTAATGTGCATATCTTATTTACATTATATGAATTTTATTGTAAAATAATATAAAAATTAATACCAATAGTATCAAAAAAAGGAGGGAAATGCTGAGTGTTCATAAATCTGTTCATGGTGGTTTTTTTATCTATCCCGGAGTTTTTTCTGAGTATTGTTCTGATGCTTATCATCTCGGGAAATAAGGAGAGGCTGAAGCCGGATGTGGAAAATGCTTCGAAGCTTATCATAGCAATTGGCCTCATGGTGGTGGCGACATGTATTTTGCGGCCATTGTCTTCTAACGTTGTTGTGAGTGTAATAGTTCATGCAATCGCATATGTAGGTGCTTTAAAGGCTATATATAAAATGAATGCTAACGCCGCAGTCTTGTCTGTTACACTTACTCTTTTATATACATTTACCTTGGAGAATACCTTTATGCCATTTGTAATAACCTATCTTTGCGAAGGCATAACCAATTTTTACGCAAGCAATATCACAATGTTCCTTTCTACCCTGCCAATAAGAGCATTTCAATTGCTTGGAATTGCGATGTTTTATAAGCATGACGTATGCTTTAAGACTGTTCTTGAGGATAGAAAGTACAGCATAATTTTTACTGCAAGCAGTCTTTTGATGGTAATGGCACATACTTTCTTTTCATATATATATGTTGCAGATTTTAATAAATTTTCTTTTAAACTACAAATGGCATATTCTGTGGGCTTGTTAATTATAATGCTTTCATTCTACACAGCTATATTCAGTTTTATTTATATAATGGTAAAAGAGCTTTTAAAGGGTGCGGCTGCACTGGGCGAGAGGCATATGAGGCATACGGAGGTTGTACTGAAAAAGGAAAAGGATAAGAACTATCTTGAGCTTCAAAGCCTGTGCGGAATACTGGAAGGAGAAAGGAATGTTGATAAGGCCATAAGCTTTATTAAAAAACATATCAGCGAGAATGAGCGCGATATGGAAACAGGCGGCAGGGAATAAATAATGGAGGTGATAAGGATATGACAAAGTTAAGTTGTGAGTATGCTAAGAACGGGGGCCCGCTGGCCAGAGCAGTTGCAAGAGGGATAAAGGGGGCGGCGTGTGCAAGCACAAAATCTGCTTGCACGATATGGGTATATCAGCCCAAGGTCCCCAAGGCACTGAAGGGCAAGTAGCATGGCGGCGGGGGTACGTGACTGCATGTGCGGCAAAGGGCTGCGCGCAGACCTGTACCCCTTTGCTGTGTGTGGGCGTAAAGGAATTATTTTTTCTTTAGTAAATCAAATATGCCGAACAAGCCCAAGGCTCCGATACAATAAATAATATTATAAGAAAACACCGAACAGAAGCTTTAAGGAGCCGCCAAAATATATATTGTGCTTAAATAATAAGGGGTTAATATTTATGGACGAGAAAATTATTTTAGTAGTTTTAGGTGCCGCGTTACTGCTAATTATATTTATTGCTATTATTCGGCTGAGAAATGATATTAAATATACTAATTTTATTTTGAAGCAAATTTCAGAAAAAATTGGTATACCTGAACCATCCGAGGATAGCAAAATAAAAGCTTTTATTCAAGAAGGCAAAAGGATTGAAGCTATTAAAAGATATAGAGAAATTACTGGTGCCGGATTAAAAGAAGCAAACGATTATATTAACAGACTGGTATAGAAATCGTAGGGGCAGACCTGCGTGTCTGCCCTGAATTACCCACTGAAGTCAAAAGTGCCTTTACGAACCCTTCTTTATTTATTCACCTTTATTATATGCCCCCGTCATATGCAAAGGACATTTACAATAAATAGATAATATGATATTATAAGAGAAAATTAACAGGAAGTGCTTATGCAAATATTAAAAAAATGTGCGGCTGTATTTATGATTTCAGTGCTGTTAAGCATGGGCGCAGGCGGGGCCTTTGCTGACAACAGCGGCGGGACAGCACAAGCTGTAAGTATTGGAGGGAGAACCTTCAATGTCACTGTTCCTACAGAGTTTAAGGATGATATAAGCATGGAGGAGCTTTTCTCCATTGCAGGCTCAGACCCCGACGCGGGTGATATCGGGATAATTAAAGTGGGGTATGCAGTGCGCGGGCTGGACAATCTGTCCAAAACGGATACCGATGCGCCGGGCATTTGTGTTATGGGTTCGGTTATAAAAGCCTACACCATATATAATGAATTCCAGTCGGACAGGTTTATTGCTTCCTATGCAAAGGGTGAGACTGTAAAAACCCAGTCTGTAATTTCAAGCACTTTAAGATCCACTATATCGGGCGGTATTCCCGTCGGACTTGCAGGGGTTACCTTAACCTGCGATATTACAAAGGGAACAGAGCTAACCGGCCCGGATGAAAGCTCGGAATACAATTCAAGGGAATACAGATGTAAATTTTACCAAAGTAGCGGCAAGTGGATACAGGTCATAGCCATAAATGGTATAGCCATTTCACAGAGCGGAAGATTTAGGGAGCCGTCAAAATATATATTGTACTCAAGGGATATTAAGGTATAGATGCGCTTCCACAGCGCATTATTTTTTTCGCTACTTTACTCGCTCCTAACGCCTTGAACGATAATAAGGCGTATAAGTTCAGCTCTAAAAGTTAATAATATCCCTTGAGGTGTTGATATTTGGCAAAGAAAGTAGGAATTCCTAGAGGTCTTTTTTATTATCAGTTCTACCCTCTATGGAAGAAATTTTTTGAAGAGCTGGGTGCGGAAATAGTAGTGTCCGACAATACAACGAAAAAAATACTTGACGACGGCACAAAAAGCTGTGTTGATCAGGCTTGCCTCCCGGTAAAGCTTTTCCACGGGCATGTGCTGAATCTTAAGGACAGAGTTGATTATATTTTTATACCGAGGTTGACAAGCATATCGGCAAAGGAATATATCTGTCCAAAATTCGGTGGTTTGCCCGACATGGTAAGACACAGCATAAAGGATCTTCCCGCTGTTATTGACGTTGAGGTAAATGCCAGACAATCTCCAAAGGGAGCTCTTAAGGCAGCAATACAGGTGGGAGGCTATTTTTCGGACAATATTTCCGATATAAGAAAAGCTTATAACAAAGCTATGGAGAGCTACACGTGCTTCACAGCACAAGTAAAACAGGGAGAGATCCCTTTCAGGCCGATGCATAAGGAGCAAAAAAAAGGCCTGAAGAGCAAAAAATTAAACATTGCCGTCATAGGGCATGTGTACAACCTGTATGATGAATATGTAAATATGAATATGCTGCGTAAGCTTGAGGACAGCGGCGTAAATATTATAACGCTGGATATGCTTGAAAGCAGTGTGGTGAACCAGCACTGCGGAACTCTTGAAAAGAGGATGTTCTGGAATTTCGGGAGAAAGGCTCTGGGAGGAGCTCTTTGCCTGGCTGAGGACAAAAATATAGACGGAATTATATATGTCATGTCCTTTGGGTGCGGGGTGGATTCCTTTGTTTCCGATCTCATAGAGAGAAAAATAAGGAGAGTGAGGGATGTACCGTTTATGGTTCTCACTCTGGATGAGCATTCGGGAGAGGCGGGAATGGACACAAGACTGGAAGCATTTATAGATATGGTTGGGTGGAGGTATAAGAATGAAACTGACTTTTCCGCACATGGGTAACACTTTTATTGTGGCAAAAGCACTTTTAGATGATTTGGATGTGGATTATGTGATCCCACCGTTCAATAATAAAAAGGCTCTGGAAATCGGTACCAGGTATGCTCCTGAGCAGGCCTGCCTTCCCCTTAAAATTAATATAGGCAACTTTATCCAGGCGTATGAAAAGGGGGCCGATACCGTCATGATTACCGGCGGGTGCGGGCCGTGCAGGTTTGGGTATTACTGTGAAATGCACAGGGAGATTTTAAGGGACGCGGGCTGCGGCATGGATATAATTACACTGGAAATGCCTGACGAGGGGATAAAGGAGCTTTTAAAAAGGATCAAGAAAATCGCGGGGCGTCTTGACGGCGTGAAAATATTAAGGGCTGTAAAGAACGCCGCCCAGATATCCAAGCAGGTGGATAATCTTGAGAAATTAAGCTATAAGGTGAGGCCCAGAGAAATAAAAAAGGGAACTACCGACAGGGTATATAAAAATTTTCAGGCCAAAGCGTTACTGGCCGGAGGGGCATCTGCAATAAAAAGGCTTATAAGGGAAACTGAGGCCGAGCTGGAGGAAATAGAGACGGACAAAAGCTTTGTCCCTATGAGGGTGGGCATAGTGGGGGAGATTTACACCACTATAGATTCCTATACCAGCTTTTATATAGACTCAAGGCTGGGGAATATGGGAATAGAGGTTGACCGTCAGGTTACTGTCAGCCAGTGGATTTTTGAGCATATGATAAAAAAGGCTCTGCACCTGCCGAGGGATTTAAGGTATGCGGAGGCGGCCAGACCTTATCTGGGGACAATGATAGGCGGCCACGCGCAGGAAACGATAGGGAATGCCATTTTGTATGCTCAAAATGGCTACAGTGGCGTAATTCAGATATATCCCCTCACATGTATGCCTGAAATTGTTGCGGAGAGCATACTGCCTTCTGTGGAAAGAGACTATGATATTCCTGTGCTTACGCTTATCATAGACGAAATGACGGGAGAAGCGGGATATTTAACAAGACTGGAGGCATTTGTTGATTTGCTTTCAAAGAGAAGGGAGAGATTTTTTGGTGAAGCAGGCTGGGTATTACCTGGGAATTGATGTTGGCTCTGTAAGTACCAATCTGGTTGTAATTGATGAGGGTGAGACAGTAGTCGAAAAGCTCTATTTAAGAACAGGAGGACAGCCCATAAATGCACTCCGAAAAGGGCTTAGGATGCTTTCTGAGGCAATGGGAAGCGATGTCAGAATAAAGGGCGGGGGAGCTACGGGAAGCGGAAGAAAGCTGGCCAGTGTTATTGCGGGAGCGGATGTGGTTAAAAACGAAATCACCTGTCACGCTGTTGCCGCCCAAAAGCTGGTGCCTGGAGTGAGGACCATTTTAGAGATAGGCGGTCAGGACTCCAAAATAATAATATTAAAAAACGGTGTGGTATATGATTTTGCAATGAATACCGTGTGTGCGGCAGGCACCGGCTCTTTTCTGGACAGGCAGGCCGCCAGACTGGACATACCTATTGAGGAATTCGGACGTTACGCCTTAAAGTCTGCCTCGGCAGTGAGAATAGCGGGACGGTGCGCGGTATTTGCCGAATCGGACATGATACACAAGCAGCAGATGGGGCAGAGCGTGGAGGATATTATTAACGGACTGTGTGAGGCTCTTGTGAGAAACTATATGAATAACCTTGCCAAGGGAAAGGAAATTGAGGGGCCCATAGTTTTTCAGGGGGGAGTTGCCGCCAATGTAGGCATAGCTGCGGCCTTTGAAAGGGCGCTTGAGAAAAAGGTCATTATCCCGAGATACTACAATGTAATGGGTGCCTTTGGGGCTGCGCTGATGGCGAAGGAAAAGATGAAGGAAACAGGTCTGGACAGTAATTTCTATGGATTTGAGGTAGCGGCAAAGGATTACAAGGCAAGAAGCATTGAATGCAATGACTGCCCCAACATGTGTGAGATTATAGAAATCATGTCCAACGGACATGCTATGGCCCGGTGGGGAGATAAATGCGGAAAATGGTCAAGCGGAGTGTCTGAGGAGCATGTGATATGATGGATGCCGGGGGACGGCAGAGTGTTTGAAAAGCTTAGAAATTCTACTAATTGATGCCTCGGTGTGGTAAAATATAAGTGTTTGTTATGCTTTAAATATAAGAGGCAGATGATGATTAAAATAACAGGGCTGGCAATACCGCTTGACTATGACCTTAAGCTGCTTGCGGATATTGTTGCTGATATACTGCATATAGACGGCAGCGGTATTGAGAATATAAAAATTTCAAAATTATCGGTAGACGCTTCAGACAAGAATAATGTTTGCTTTAAGGCAAGCGTTGACGCATATGTTTCAGGAGATGAGAAGGCAATTGCTTTCAAAAACAGGGATAAGCGCATATCGGTAGAAGCGGAATCTCCTTACATCCTTCCAGAGAGGAAATTTCTTAAAAAACGCCCAATAGTTGTAGGGTGCGGGCCTGCGGGTTTGTTTGCGGCACTGCTTCTGGCACAGGAAGGGGCAAGGCCCATTCTGCTGGAGCGAGGACTTGATGTTGACAGCAGGAAGCAAAGCGTATTTAAGTTCTGGCAGACAGGAATTCTTGATACGCGGAGCAATGTGCAGTTCGGGGAGGGCGGAGCAGGTGCTTTTTCCGACGGGAAGCTTAAAATCGGAAGAAGAGATCCCCGCAAGATGAAAATACTGAGTGAGCTTGTGGAGGCCGGCGCTCCTCCTGAAATTATGTACTTAGACAAGCCCCATATAGGTACTGATCGCCTGAATGAAACGGTTAAAGGCATCAGGAGAAAAATAATACGCATGGGGGGAGAAGTACATTTTGATGCGGTATTGACAAAAATATTGCATAAGGAGGGTGTGGCAGAGGGAATAGGCTTTATAAAGAACGGTAAATATGAGGAGCTTTACACCGACAATGTTGTTGTTGCAATAGGCCACAGCGCAAGAGATACGTTTGAAAATCTCATGGAAAGCGGAGTTTACATAGAGCAGAAGCCGTTTGCAGTGGGAGTCCGCATCGAACACCCGCGGGCAATGATAGACAGAATACGGTACGGCAGCTTTGCCGAGCACCCCGCACTGGGAGCGGCGGATTACAAAATGGTGGTGCATTTGAACAACGGAAGGGCGGTATATACCTTTTGCATGTGCCCGGGGGGAAGCGTTATTGCGGCTACATCGGAGGACAATGCCATTGTGATAAACGGAATGAGTGAGTTTGCCCGTGACGGCAGGAATTCAAACAGCGCGCTTTTGGTAACCCTTGGAAGCGCAGATTTGGGAAGCAGCCATGCTCTTGCAGGGGTTGCTTTTCAGCGTCGTTTAGAGGCGGAGGCATTTGAGGCGGGAGGGGGAGGCTATAGAGCACCCGTTCAAAGGCTGGAGGATTTTCTTAATAAACGGAATTCATCCTGCTTTGGGGAGGTGCTGCCTACATATCTGCCGGGAACAGGCTTTTGCCGTACGGATACTTATTTGCCCGGCTATATAACCGATTCCCTGCGTCAGGCAATATATGAAATGGAGGAGTGGATGCCGGGGTTTGCTTATCCTGATGCCGTTATTACAGGGGCTGAAACCAGAAGCTCTTCTCCTGTGCGTATTACAAGAGGAGAGAGCCTTGAGGCCATAGGCATAAAGGGGCTTTACCCGTGCGGAGAGGGAGCGGGGTATGCCGGAGGCATTATTTCCGCTGCGGTGGACGGTATGCTCTGTGCCGAGAGGATACTGGAATGACGGCGCAGAGAGGCTCGTCGCTTGACAATTTTGATTATAGGATGATAGAATTGTTCTAGGTTTTAAAAGCTTTTGTGGGGGAGAGAAAAATGGGCTTTAGGGGCAATATACCTATAGATATAAGAGTGTCTGGAAGAAGAAGGCGGCTGAACTTTAAAAGACTTTTTACAGTAATAGGAGTTATCGTTATTATTGCGGGTACTGTTGCTTTTGTACTTAATCGTGATAAAATTTTCAAAAAACCGGAGAATGAAGTTTTTATGCCCGCAACGTCTGCGGCTAAAACACAGAATACCACCGAACAGGCTGCGCTTACCACCTTCAAGGAGGATATAGGAGAGGCCGCGTTTATAGGAGGGGCAAGACAGGGAGTCAGGCAGGGCAGGGCGGTCTATAGGAGTCTTGAGAGATCCAGAATGGATGAATTTAAGTCTGAGCTTGAGGATTATGTCAGTACCTTTAAAGGGCAATACGGAATATATTTCTGGGATTTGAATACCGATATAAGCTTTGGAATAAACGAAAGTGACGAGTATTTGGCTGCAAGCACCGTCAAAATTCCCATCAATTTATATTTGTTTAATAAAATAAAGGACGGCGAAATAGACCCCGAGGAGAAGCTTGTATATACCAAAAGCACTGACTATGAGGCCGGGACGGGAAGAATACAATACCAAAATGACGGCACCGAGTATACAATAAGAGAGCTGTCCGCACTGTCCATAAGAGAAAGCGACAATGTGGCGGTAAACATGCTTATACGAAAGCTTGACAGGCAAAACTATAAGGACTATATGAAACAGTCGGGAGGCGTTGTTGTTACAGAAAAAAATGAGTCCTGTCCAAGTGACATGGCTTTGTACATGAAGGCAATATATGACTTTTATAATGAAAACCCTGATGTAGGAGGAGAGCTGATAGACTCCCTGCAAAGCACTATATATAACGACCGTATACCGAAGCTTCTCCCCAAGGCAGTTAAGGTGGCTCATAAGGTTGGGAATCAGCTGGGCGCTTTGCATGACATAGGGCTGGTTTTTGCAGATAGGCCTTATGTAATAGCTATAATGTCCAAGAATATAAATGAAGAGGAAGGATACGACGTTATTGCTAATATATCTAAGAAGGTATATGACTTTGTACAGGGAAAATAAGAGCTATATATGCAGCGATAAAGATTTTGCATGGAGGATACAGCTTGATGTGAGAAATTTCCTTGACCTGTGACACTTACTCTGTATCCATCTGCGAAAGCCGGTTTAGCTGGTCACGCTTGCCATAAATAATGGCAGTAACCTGTACTTTGCTATTTTCTTCGTCAATCCAGAAATAAATGAGAAAGTTTTTTACAGGCATTTTATGAATTCCATAACTGCGCCATGGCTCTTCATCAGTCAATGTAACGCGTTGCGGAAACTGAGAAAGTGATGAAATTGAGTTTTCTATTTTGTCAAGCAAGGACAGCGCGGCTTTTGGAGCTTTCAATTCGGAAGTAATGTATTTTATAATTTCTTGAAACTGTTCCTCTGCCTGCGCGGTAATTTTAACGATATACGTTTTATCCGCCATAAATTACAATCCTCGTCTTAAATCCGCAAGCACCTCAGAAGCAGGACGGGAACGGTCAGCCTTTGCCTCGTTCAATCCATTCTGCATAATTGCGTCAAATGCGGCAGCATCCATTTCATCCAGCGCAGTCGGAGCAGCAGGAAGCGACAGGGAAAACGGAATGCTCTTAGTCATAATGATTTGCTTATAGAGCATATTGATTACAACGGAAGCCGGAATTCCCAGTTTTGCCATGATGGATTCCGCTTTTTCTTTTATATCGGGCTCAACGCGAGCGAGGACATTTGCTGTTTTAATAGCCATAATAGTTCCACCCTTCCTTTTTCTTTATTATATTCTATTGTATAACGTTTAGCAATACGTTGTTCAAACTTGGGTGCATAAATTATATCTGACACAGCATATCGGAAAATCGCCATAGGGATTACAATTGAAGCACCTTTTTCACATAACAGCATAATTATCCAAAAAAATGGGTAAAAAGAGCCAATATATTATGGCGTTTTATTCCAAATCCAGATTTTTAATAAGCTCCCTATCTATCTTCCCCTCACTTCGAGGGGAAGGAAAAGAAGGTCCATGTAGGTTTTACTGGTCTTCTAAGTAGCAATTATGTCTTCTCATTTCTTTCGCTAGCTGCTTTACATGCGCCTGCGTTGTTCTTCTCATTTTCTTCTCCAGTGCCCTTCTTTTTCTTCCCCTCAATGTGAGGGGAAGATAGAAGGGGAGTTAAAATTTGCATTTTCATTCATATTACCACAAAATATATTCGTTGGTAACATTTTTGTCACTTAAATTAAATACACCCTTCAAACTTTATTTCCAACTCATACTTCAGCGTTTCGACGTTTCAAAGAAAAGAAAACGAGGTTCTTCGCTTTGAAGTGCCTCGTTTCCGTCATTTCCGTATCGGTTTGGGATATGGTTCAGTAAGTTTTCTTATTAAACCGTGCTTCTTAACAGCCCCCTTTTTTTTGATCCTTTATTCAACCACCCATTTTATAAGCCCAATATCGAACTTGCTTATAAGATCCTTATGACGGGGAACAACACGAACTGTATAGCCGTATTGTCCTCCCTCCGTAATGCTTATATCACAGCAATACCTGCAAGAGCATTGGTCGGGGCTTTCTATGGAATGCATTGACTTCACCTCGGGATTTTCAATCATGCCATTCTTGCCTATGCATCCATAGTAAAGCTGGACGTCTATATTTGAGGGGTCAATGCCGCCGGGATATACTGATGCGCAGATGGATATTGTCTCTCCCGATATTGCCTTTTGCTCCTTGAGGCTGCTCATGTCCTTTTCTGCCGTAATACTTAAATGAGGCCAGTTTTGCGCCATATACAGCTTCCAATGCGCAAGGTCCTTTGCCCTTGCATAATTGTCGGAGGACATGGCTGTAAGCCTCTCAAACGACGGAATATACATTTTATTGGTATAATCCTGAACCATTCTATGTGTTCCGTAATTATGCACCAGCGATTTTATGGACTCCTTCATTACCTGCACCCATTTAACGGGTACGCCCTTGTCATCCCTGTCATAGAACAGAGGGACTATCTCATTTCCCAGTATTTCATATATGGACTGGCTGTCGGCATTGTCCTGATAGTGCTCATTGTCATAGAAGCTGTCGTCTCCTATTACCCAGCCGTTTTTACCATTGTATCCCTCACACCACCATCCGTCCAATATGCTGAAGTTAACAATTCCGTTTATACACACCTTTTGTCCGCTGGTTCCACTTGCCTCAAGCGGACGCCTCGGATTGTTGAGCCATATGTCAACTCCCTGAACAAGGTTTCGCGCCAGTGTCATGTTATAATTTTCAACCAGTATTACCTTTCCGTTAAAGCCCTCCTGCCGTGCTATATCATTTATGTTTTTGATTACATCATGGGCGGGTGAGTCGGCGGGATGAGCCTTACCGGCAAATATAATCTGAACGGGTCTTTTGGGATCATTCATTATTTTCTGTATGCGTGCCGCATCCCTGAATATAAGGTTGGCTCTCTTGTATGTGGCAAATCTCCGTGCAAAGCCAAGGGTCAGCGCATCGGGGTCTAAAAGAGTATCCACCTCGCGGATGCTTTCGGAGGATTCTCCGTTCTCCGATCTCTGCTGCTTCAGCTTGCTGCGGACAAATTCTATCATTTTTGACTTAAGCCGGCAATGGGCTTGCCACAAAAGCTCATCAGGTATATCATCTATTTGGCTCCATATTTCCTTGCGGAATGAATTTTCCTCCCAGCCGGGGGACAGATACCTGTCATAAAGCTCCTTGATAGAGGGAGAGAGCCATGTCATTGTATGGACTCCGTTTGTTATATGTCCTATAGGGACCTCATCTTCGGGAACTCCCGGCCATACATTGCCGAATATATTTCTTGACACTGCGCCGTGAAGCTCGCTTACACCATTCTTTCGTCCCGCAAGGGTCAGTGCCAGCACTGTCATGTTAAAGTTGTGGTTGTCATTAATCTTCATTCCCAGATCCAGAAACTCATGCCTGCTTATGCCCAGAGATCCCCAATAGTTCCCAAAGTATTTGTCAATCATATGAAGAGGGAATACGTCATTCCCTGCGGGCACAGGCGTGTGAGTGGTGAAAACCAGAGAGGAAAGGGCAAGCTCCTTGGCCTCGTTGAAGGAAAGGCCTTTTTCCTGAACAAGCCTCCGAATGATTTCAAGTCCTAAGAAGGATGAATGTCCCTCATTCATGTGGTATATACGGGGGGTTACTCCAAGAGCCTGAAGAGCCCTGAAGCCTCCTATCCCAAGGATTATTTCCTGCTGTATCCTTGTCTCCTGATCCCCTCCGTACAGCCTTGCCGTCAGCATTCTGTCCGAGGAGCTGTTTTGCTCTACGTCACTGTCCATAAGGAAAAGGGATATTCTTCCCACCTTTACCTCCCACACCTTAACATATATAAGTCTGCCCGGAAGCTCAACGCTAACCGTCACCTGCCGGTTTTCCGAGTCAAGTGCAGGACGTATGGGAAGCTGGGACACATTCAGGTCGGTAAATTTTGTTTCCTGCCACCCATCACGGTTTATATGCTGGCTGAAATAGCCCTGCTTATAGAAAAGCCCCACTGCTGTGAAGGGCAGCCCGAGATCACTTGCCGATTTGCAGTGATCGCCTGAAAGCACGCCAAGACCGCCTGAATAAATGGGAAGAACTTCATTTAACCCATATTCTGCTGAAAAGTATGCCATTGAAAAATCATTCTTTGCGGGATAGGTTTGATTAAACCATGTGTCCTTGCTTGATATGTACGAATCAAACCTTGCCGAGGTTTTATCGTAGCGGGCTAAAAAGCCCTCATCCATAAGCTTTTGTTCAAGCTTTTTCTGACTTACCTCCTGCAGAAAGCTGACAGGATTTTTGTTAAGCCTTTCCCATAGATCAATATCGATTTCCCTGTATAAATCAATAGCATCCGCGTTCCATGTCCACCATAAATTATAAGCCATATCCCTTAGCTTTTTTAACCTGTCCGGCAAGACTGCCGTCACTGTTATTTTACCTAAAATATACATAAACAACCTCCAGTGAATTAATATACCTGATATCTTTTTTTAAATAATAACATATATATCCTTACTGTGGTAGATATTAAGCTAAATTTTTACACAATTTAGAAGAAATTTAGAAGAAATAAAGATTGTATTTTAGAGTAATATGTGAATTTATATAGTTCAGGCTTTTGCATATCGGATAACGGAGGATGTAAAATAATATCCTCCAGAATAATTTCTACTCTAACTACAGAAGCATGTATACCTGTAGAAGACGCTTGTGACTTTAGTTAGCTTAAATTGTAGCGCGGTCACGTATTCCGGGGAAATTATTCCTCCGGAAATTATTTTACATCCTTTTTAGATAGTCTGTATCCTAATTTATATAGCTTTTATCCATAATTTCCTTAACATTAAATTATTGAATTTTTGTAAAGATATTAGTATGATAAAAAGATTTTTTATATATGGACTTATGGGCTGGTGTATGGAAATAATATGGACGGGAATGGGCTCTCTTATAAGCGGAGATAAATATCTGGAGGGCTTTACAAACCTGTGGATGTTTTTTATTTACGGTTCCGCGGTTTTTTTAGAACCCCTGCATGATATTATCCGGGAATGGAGGTGGATATACAGAGGCTTAATATGGGTTGTGATAATATGGGGTATGGAATATACCAGCGGATTTCTTATGGGAAACATATTGGGTATATACCCCTGGGCATATACAGGGCCTTTTGCCGTAGACGGACTTGTAAGACTGGACTTTGCGCCCGCATGGCTTGTGGCGGGGCTTGTTTTTGAGAGAATACACTATGCCATGGATATGTATCAGACGGCAAGAAGGCAGCCCCAATAATTGCGGTAACATATCGCACAGGGGTTTAAATCAGCCTTAAAATTTATTATTATATATATAACGATAAAGATTTTAAATTGAGGGTATAACTTGATGTAAGCAATTATATCCTCTATGTTTGTAAAATCTTTATCGCGTCCTATATATAAAAGACAATTTTAAGGGATGTGGAATATGTTCAGGCTTGTAACCGATATAGTGGGAAGGCGCATTGCAAAAAAGGGGTTTTGGAAAACGGCCGCGCTGTTTTTTTTGTTTCAGATGCTTTTTGTGTCGATGACGCTTCCTGCCATTATTTTTCTGGGGCCTTTTGACAATATTAAAAGCATTGCTGTCGGGGCTTCACACAGAACCCTCAGCCACCAGTATATTGCAAGGCTTTTTTTGTCTGACGAGGCAATTAATGAAATACTCAGGGAAAATACAGTATGGGACTATGGATTTGGAGAAGAAAAAATACAGGTGCTGCGTTTCGATTCCAAGCGATCGGATAAAATTGAGGTATATAATATAAAGGGAATAGACTTTAACGGGAAATTGATGGTGGTGCACGATCCTGCCAGAATTGCTGCCGCATACTCAGACAAGCTGCCCGAGGCCGGACAAACCGTCAGTGCTTTGGCTAAAGAGAATAATGCTGTGGGAGCCATAAACGCAGGGGGCTTTCAGGACAACTCTTTGACCGGCACGGGGGGCAGCCCTATGGGATTCATTATAAGCGGCGGGAGGGTAATATACAGTCAATTGGAGAGTGAAAAGGAAAGAATAGACACCGCCGCATTTACTAAAGACGGAATGCTTATAGTTGGGAAGCATTCTCTTGAACAGCTTAAGGAATACGGCGTAAAGGAGGCTGTGAGCTTTGGGCCTCCCCTTATAGTAAATGGAAAGCCCTCCATTTCGCAGGGAGACGGAGGATGGGGAATTGCTCCTCGGACTGCCATTGGGCAAAGGGAGACAGGAGAGGTGCTGCTGCTCACGGTAGACGGAAGAAGCGCCAGTACCTTTGGAGCTACCTTAAGAGATATACAGGACATTTTACTTACATATGGGGCTGTGAATGCGGTAAACCTTGACGGGGGATCATCAACCACTATGTTTTTCAACGGAAGGGTAATAAATACTCCTTCGGACAGGCTGGGGGAAAGGGCAGTACCTTCTGCCTTTATAGTGACGTGGGGGGAGGGGTATGACAGGTGAAGATTGTGCTGCGGCTGCTTAAGTGGGCTTGCTTTTCTATTATAGTCCAGCTTATGCTTCTCTGGGTTTTAAACAGTGTTTACCTGCCCGGGCGGGGGAAATATGTAGAGGTGACAAGGTATGCCGATGCGGAGGACGGCAGGAGGGAGGAAATTACTCTGCCCAACAATGCGCAAAATATTCAAATATCCTTTGACGGAAGCTTTGCAGGCTATGTTCATAAGGGAAGGCTTAATGTGGAAGGTCTTGACAAAGCCGCGGAAAAAAAAGCCGTTGTTCTTGATAATATCTCTTTTTTCAGGTGGCTTTATGACAGAAATATGGTTATATACTCCTCAGCAGTTGAAGGGAAGGATAAATGTGATATCAGAGTAGATACATATGATGCTGTGACGGGAGTGTTAAGGAGCTACCCGCTTATAGAAGGCCTTCCGGCGGGCAGCAGGACTGTCAATATAGAATTATCCTCCCTCACAAACATGGTATATGTCGAGGTATCTATAAATGGAATGGAAAAAAGGATTTTTAAATATAATATAATAGATGAGCTTGAGCTTGTTGCCCGGGAGAAAGCGTCAACAATCATTAAGGTATTCAGATACATGGACGGAATGGTGTATCAGAGCGATACAGGGCATATAGGAATACGGCACGGAAAGGATGAAAACGATAGGGAAATATTCTTTGAGAAAAAGGCTGTGCTGCTTAGTGTGGCAGCAGGAGATAGCATTTATATGGGAGAATATGATGAAGCCGGGAGGATAGCAAAAGTCTATTGGGGGACCGCTAACGGGTACACGCTTGAGCGCGAGGGGGAGATTCAATTAAGGAGTCCGGCAGATCCTTCCTGCATATATATTACCCGTGACGGAGCAATATATGAAATAGATGCTCAGGGGGGCATTGTACGCAATATAACGGATAACACCGAGCAGGCTTACAAAGGAACTCTGTGCGATATTGCGGGCAAATATCTGGCTGCCGCAGAAGGTAATTTACTAAGGATATATGCCTTGTATATATAGCATTGGGAAATTGTTTGCTTTTTATGTTTGATAGAAGCTTATGGAGGGTAATAATAATTCAATAAATTTATTTATAAAAAATTTCAGTTTTATAAAACGCCCTAGCTTTTGCTTATAAGAGCTTAAGAATGGTGAAAATATGTTTGGGAGGATTTGTTTATGGCTAGTGAAAAAATAATAACACTGACAAAGGACAATTTTGAACAGGAGGTTATTAAATCGGATAAGCCTGTTTTAGTGGATTTCTGGGCTCCGTGGTGTGGTCCGTGCAGAGCGGTCGGGCCTTTAATGGATGAGCTTGCAGAGGAATTTGACGGAAGTGCAAAAGTAGGGAAAATAAATGTTGACGAGCAGGGTGAGCTTGCGTCAGCGTATAGAGTTATGAGCATACCTACGGTAATGCTGTTTAAAGATGGTAATATGGCGGATAAGGTTATAGGGTCGAGGACAAAAAATGAGTTTGCGGATATGATTAAAAAGAGTATATAGCCTCTCGTGCTTTATAGTCTTTATGCATTATATATCAATGTTATTGGGGAAATATATGTAGCGATAAAGATTTTACATGGAGGATATAGTTTGATGGAAGAAATTTTTTTGACCCGTAAGGAATACATCTAAGAAAAGCGCCTGATGACATACCCGTGAGACATTTCCCCGCAAGGCGTCTTTTCGTTGCTATTAAAAATTTCTGTAAGCAATTATATCCTCTATGTTTGTAAAATCTTTATTGCATCCTATATAGCTCAGGGAAATAAAGCTATCCGACAGGATTAGCTTTATTTTTTTGGGAAAAGAGGATTTTAGAGGAAGGCATTGAATATTATGAATATATGCTTTTAGCGGATTTTTACATAAGGGGGGGTGCAAGGTGGCGGGAGAAAAGCGTTTTAGAACTTCAATATTAGGATTTAAAAGGACGGATGTAAATACATATATTGAAAAAATACTCAAGGAGTTTGATGATAAATTACAGGAAAAGGATGAGCAAATTTCAGCTTTTGTAAATCAGATAAAGGATATGAAGCTAAGGTATGGGGAGCTTGCCCAAAAAGCGGATCAGGTAAATGACGACAGGGCAAAGATAGGCGACGTACTTATTAAAGCTCAGGAAAAAGCCGATTTAATCATTGAGGATGCAAAGAATAAGGCCATGGAGGAGAAGAGAAGAATTGAGGTCGTTATAGAGCAGGAGCGGGAAAAGCTGGTGGACTTAAAAAGCGAAATCAGATTTCTCAAATCGGAGCTCACCAGCACACTTAAAAAATACGAAAACCAGTTGAATAATATGCTGGAAAAGCAAGGAGATCACATAGCATAAGGGGAGTTCCACAAAAACCTTTTACAAACATATTGAAAAAATGTTGAGGAGATAGTATAATTATATAAATGTATAATAATAAAGACGATGACAAGGAAGAGTAAATATACAAATCTTTCAGAGAGCCGGAGGCTATGGTGTGAATCCGGCAGAGGACTATATTGAACGCAGCCTTTGAGTTTATCCTTGAGAAATTGCGGGCACGGCCTTAAGATGCTGTTGCAATATGCCCCAACAATAGAGGAGAACGTAACCTCACGTTACAGAGGCACGGTATAATAGAGTTGTACCGGGAGAGAGAGCACTGTTCTTGTGCTAATTAGGGTGGTACCGCGGATTACTTCTTCGTCCCTTGACCTTGAGTATTAAATGGGTTTTGGGGTAGAGGAGTTTTTTTATTGCTTTAAAATTTGTAGCTTTAAAAAGGAGGATGTAAAGAGATGGAAGAGATACTGGAGATATTGGAAAAAAACAGCAGACTCAATGACGAGCAGATAGCGGTGATGGTTAATAAGCCTGTCGAGCAGGTAAAGCAGGCAATAAAAAAGTATGAGGAAGATAATGTAATACTGGGATACAATACACTGATAAATTGGGAAAACACGGATAATGAAGCTGTAACTGCTTTAATTGAGGTAAAGGTAACTCCGCAAAGAGGAGAGGGTTTCGATAAGGTGGCTGAGAGAATATACCTTTTCCCCGAGGTTAAGGCATGTTATCTTATGTCGGGCGGATTTGACCTGACAGTCATAGTTGAGGGAAAGACAATGAAGGGGGTGGCGCTGTTTGTGGCTGAAAAGCTGGCTCCACTTGAATCTGTATTGAGTACAGCCACTCACTTTGTACTCAAAAAATATAAGGACAAGGGGATTGTCTTTAAAGAAAAATTAAAGGATGACAGGGAGGCAATTTTTCTATGATTATAGAAGACATGATATGTGAAAATATAAGGAATACCCCCCCGTCCGGGATAAGGAAATATTTTGATCTTATTAATGAAATGCAGGGGGTCATATCCCTTGGAGTTGGAGAGCCCGACTTTATAACCCCATGGAATATAAGAGAAGCGGGAATTTATTCCCTTGAAAGAGGGCATACACAGTATTCCTCAAATGCCGGATTTATTGAGCTGAGATCCGAGATAGCAGCATACCAGAGGCGGAAATACGGCTTGGAATATAGCTGGAAGGATGAGATATTGGTTACAGTGGGGGGCAGCGAGGCTATTGATGCGGCTTTACGTGTGCTTGCGGGTCCGGGAGACGAGGTAATAATTCCCGAGCCAAGCTTTGTTGCATATAAGGGGTGTACTTATTTCTCAAGGGCTACCCCGGTAACTATAAATTTAAAATCAAAAAACAAATTCAGGCTGACTGCCGAGGAGCTTGAAAATGCCATAACAGACAGGACAAAGGTTATTATACTGCCCTTTCCCAACAACCCTACGGGAGGCATAATGGAGAGAGAGGATCTTGAGAAAATTGCCTCGGTGCTTAGAAACAAAAATGTTATAGTAATATCTGACGAAATATATTCCGAATTGACTTATGAGGGTACGCATGTGTCAATAGCCTCCTTGCCGGGAATGAGGGAAAAGACCGTTGTTATAAACGGTTTTTCAAAGGCCTTTGCAATGACCGGCTGGAGGCTGGGGTACGTCTGTGGGCATCCTGAAATAATAGGTGCAATGAAAAAGGTTCATCAGTACGCCCTTATGTGTGCTCCCACTGTGGCACAGGATGCTGCAATAGAGGCGCTTAAAAACAGTGACGGGGATGTTGAAATGATGAGGAAGGAGTATAACCACAGAAGAAGAGTAATGGTTGACGGTTTTAAGAAGGCAGGCTTAGAATGTTTTGAGCCTAAGGGGGCTTTTTATGTCTTTCCAAGCATTAAGTCTACAGGAATGAAATCGGATGAGTTCTGCGAAAGGCTCCTCATGCAGGAGAAGGTTTTAGTTGTGCCCGGCAGCACCTTCGGAGAATGTGGAGAGGGCTTTATAAGGGCGTGCTATGCGGCATCTATGGAAAATATTTATGAGGCTTTAAAAAGGATAAAGAGGTTTATTGAAGGTGCCAGATAGAAAGGGGAAAAAATGTACAAATTAATTGCAGTTGATCTTGACGGTACTCTGCTCAATTCACAGAAATATGTTTCCCGGGAAAACAGACACGCATTAAAATGTGCTATGGATAAGGGAGTAAAGGTTGTGGTATGCTCGGGGAGGATCTTTGCGGGTGCAAGGATCTTTGCCGGGCAAATAGAGACCAATGAGCCTGTAATAGCATGTAATGGCGCTGTTATTAAAGAGATGTCATCGTCTAAGGTAATTTACAGCAATTCATTAAGCGCGCAGGCCTGCTGCGAAATAATAGACGTATGCCACAAGGAGGACATATACTTTCATGTTTATATAGGCGACACAATGTATACCGAAAGGCTTGAATATTCATCTCTTTTCTATTGGAATAGAAATGCGGAGCTTTCGGAGGAAGATAAGGTTGACATAAGGCTAACTGAAGACATTAAAAGGGTAGTGGAGGGCAATACCGATCCCATAGCCAAGGTAGTTGTTATTTCAAGGGACGGGGGAAAGCTTTCAAAGGCTCGAAGAAGTATGGAATTTGTAAAGACCATTGACATCACCAGCTCTAATTACGATAATTTTGAGGTAATAAATCATGGAGTAAGCAAATGGAACGCACTCAAATACCTTATAGAAAGAATGAAAATACAGCCCGGGGAGGTTATCGCCATAGGGGACAATGAAAATGACTCCTCCATGATAAAAAATGCAGGACTTGGAATAGCAATGGGAAATGCTGAGGAATACATAAAGCAGATTGCTGATTATGTAACCCTTGACAACGACCAAAACGGGGTAGCGGAAGCGGTAAAGGAATTTATATTATAAACGCTTTAAATATAAACTCTCGTATATTATGCCGGCATTTTATGCCCGCTCTCCTCAATACCCATATAGATAAGAATTATTTTATCCAGCTCGCGGCTTATTTTGAGTATTTCTTCGGCATTTCCCGACTCAATTGATTTGTACAGCTCTTGCCTTACGCGCTCCAGATGACTCACGGAATATCCTCCAAAATATAAATTTATGTAATATTACAAAAAATAAATATATTGTGCAGTGATTATATATAATACAATATTTTATAGAATTTACCTTTGTCTTAATATTAGAACAATAATATATTTTTGTCAATATTAAACATAAAAAAACATGGAATTATTTCATAAAAATGTAATATAAATAAAGAGATAAAAAAACAAGGTATGGATGTTGATTTATCCACACCTTGTTTTTTAAGTTCCGGGACTTGCAAAAACAGCATGATTTCCATTAAAAATATAACGCTTAAATTGCTGATTCTCCACGTTCTCCCGTCCTTATTCTTATAACGTCCTCTACATTATATACAAATATTTTGCCGTCTCCTACCTCTCCTGTCTTTGCCTCATCACAAAAAAGCTTTATTATGTCCTCTAACTGATTATCCCTGACAACAATTTCGACTCTGATTTTTGGAAGCAGATTCAGTGTTATTTCGGTACCCCTGTAAAATTCCTTGCGTCCCTTTTGAAGACCACAGCCCATAACCTGACTTATGGTAAGACCATGAATGTTGAATTTGTTAAGGGCTTCCTTGATGTCCTCCAATTTTGCAGGCCTTATTATTGCTTCGATTTTTTTCATTAACCTTCACCTCTTTCATTGTTTATGATTAAAGTTTGGAAAAAAATTTATTTTAAGCCTTTAGAGTTTTAGGAGCGTTATTTCCAAACTCTAAACTTTTACTTTCAAATTCAAACATTTTATAGGCTTAGGTTTTTAAAGGGCTTATAATAATTTTAAACCTGAGCCCCTGTAAAGTCGGGGTATGCATCCTCTCCATGCTGTGCGGTATCAAGCCCTTCTTCTTCATCACTTTCAGCCACACGCAGCTTGGTAAATAAGGATATTAACTTAAGTATAATGAACGTAAGCACCCCAGAGAAAGCTATTGTAGCCACAACTGAAGCTGCCTGTATGAGAAGCTGGGTTGCACCGTCTCCCCCTATAAAAAGGCCGTTGTGCTGTACAAATGAGTTTATGGACTTGTCTGCAAAAAGCCCTGTGGCAAGAGCTCCCCATATACCTCCTATGCCGTGGCATCCAAACGCATCCAGCGAATCGTCATATCCAAGCTTTGCTTTTACATAGCTTATTCCCAAATAGCATATCGGGCTTACAAGAAGGCCTATAACTATAGCGGAAAGAACTCCCACAAAACCCGCTCCGGGGGTTATAGCAACCAGACCTACCACTGCTCCCGTAGCTGCGCCTAAGAGAGTAGGCTTGCCGCGGTGTATCCATTCCACGATGACCCATGACAGCAAGGCTGCCGCCGCCGCGGTATTTGTAGTTATCAGAGCGTTTATTGCAAGGCCTCCTGCCGACAGTGCGCTGCCTCCGTTAAATCCGAACCATCCGAACCAGAGAAGAGATGCGCCTATTAAAACAAAAGGAATATTGTGGGGAAGCATGGGGGTGGTTCCATGTCCCTTTCTTTTTCCCAGCACCAGTGCCGCTATAAGGCCGGCAATACCCGAGCTTATATGAACGACGTTTCCTCCAGCAAAGTCAAGAGCTCCCATTTCTCCGAGCCATCCTCCCGCACCCCATACCCAGTGGGCAAGAGGGTCATAAACAAAGGTTGCCCATAAAAGTATGAATGCCACAAATGCCGGAAAACGCATTCTTTCCGCAATCGCACCTGTTATTAATGCAGGTGTTATTATTGCAAACATCATCTGATACATTGCAAAAGCACCGTGAGGAATAGTCTCCGCATATGCGGAAGGTGCCGCACCCACGCCTCTGAAGCCAAGGAAGTCAAAGCCTCCGAACAGACCGTTAAAGGTGTCGGCGCCGAACGCTATTGTATAGCCTATCAATACCCATTGTATTGATATAAGTCCTATTGTAACAAACGAATTCATCATTGTATTTAAAACGTTTTTTTTCCTTACCATTCCTCCATAAAAAAGTGCAAGGCCGGGTGTCATTAAGAATACCAATGCTGTGCAAAGCACGGAGAAAGCAGTATCGCCCGTATCGACAACGGCTTCACCTTCGGCAAAAGCAATTACAGGCATACAGATAATAAACAAAAATGATAGTATTGAATAAATTTTCTTTTTCATATTCCGACTCCTTATTTTTGATTCAAAAAGACATAAACCCCCTTGCCTTTTGAGTTATGTCCTTTTATAAAAGTAAAAGATTTTAATTTTTAACTCCCCTGCATAAAGAAATACTGCCATATTATTGTCTTTATACAGTTGAACTTCTAAAAATTATCAGCTTTGATAATAAGCTTTTTAAGAGGTTATGCAAAAGCACATGCTTAAAGCACCTCTTAAGAAATATTTACTTTCAGGAGCTCCTTTAGCACATAAACACTTCAATGTAATTTGTGCAATAAAATAGCGTATCATTTCAAAATATCTCTTAAAAATGTAAGGAACATTCTGAATCAAACGCTTTTATCAATACTATCATTGTATTCTAAATAAAATTATAGCATCAGGCATTTAAAAATGCAACATTAATATTTTTATAATTCATATAACTAACATTGTATGTAATTATGTAAATTCACCAATTCTATGTGAATATAAATAAATTGGTGCGACATGAACTATTCTCTGTATGAAAAATGAAATAAATATGAAGGTTTACAAGGGTGAACTTGCATAATGGGGGCATGTGTGCTAAAATTTTAATGATTGCAGCAGGTGCATTTTATCTGATATAATACTGGTAATTATAAAGGATATGAAAGAAAAGCCGTTTTGATTGGCATAATATAATATGTGCGGGTATTTTGATTTCTGTGGCTTCTTTAATTGCATCTTTATAAATAATGTATTGACATGCACTGAATTTGTAATTATATTTTAAGTAAATAAGTTTTTATGACGTGCTCAAAGGCTGAGGCTTGTTTAAAAAGATTTTCGGCTTGGAAGCCGTGGGGGAAAGACGCGTCATAATATTTGTAGAAAATAGGCTGAAAGGCGGGTCTGACAGTGGCAGGAGAAAAATATATAGTTGCTGCGGTTGAAAATCCCTTGCAAATAGCTGTTCGTAATATTCTTAATCCTGAAGGGTATTTTTTTCTTGGGAATTGCAGTGATGCTGTATCTCTTATAAGATTAATAAGAAGTTATCAGCCTGACTTTATAGTAGTGGATCTGGGTATGCAGTTAAGAGAGCTCAGGAATGTACTTGAAACCTTGGAGGATGAAATGCTGTGCGCATGTATTCTGATTGGCGATTATAGTGATGGTGACGTCATGGACCTCATGGAAAAATCAAAGGTTTTATCCTTTTGCCCCAAGCCGTTGAACAGAGAGGTTTTTATTCAGGTCGCGGCAATGGCTAACATGAATTATAAAAGAGTTTACGAATTAAGTAAAAAGCTTAAGGAGATGACCGACAACTATGAGACAAGAAAGCTTGTTGAAAGGGCAAAATGGATACTTATGGAGAGGAATTCGCTGAATGAGAACGAGGCGTATGAAAAAATGCGCAAGAAAAGCATGGACAGCAGAATGTCAATGAGATCCATAGCGGAGGCTATAATTTTCACACATGAAATAACAAATAAATAAAACACACCTCTTAAATATTTAAGAAGGTGCCGGAAGGAATGATGGTAGAATGCTGGAATTAGAACAATATAAGCTTGCTCTGGACGCTATGAAAGCAGACTTAGACGAAATGGGGGCTTCACTTTGACATCGCAAGGATAAACGATGAGGTGGAGGAGCTTGAGCAGAAGGCCTCCGAGCCGTCATTCTGGGAGGACATGGAGAATTCCCAGAAGGTTCTGCAGAGGACAAAAACATTGAAGACAAAGGTGGAGAAATTTACAAGCCTGACATGCAGGTGGGAGGATCTTATTACACTAAGTGAGCTTGGGCTTGAGGAGAAGGACGAAAGTGTTATATCAGAGGTTGGAGAAGGCTTGGCAGCACTTAAATCGGATTTTGAGAGGCTGAGGCTTGAGACTCTGCTTGTGGGTAAATACGACAAAAACAATGCCATACTGACTCTCCATGCAGGTGCGGGAGGAACTGAGGCCCAGGATTGGGTGCAAATGCTTTTAAGAATGTATACCAGATGGTGTGAGGACAAGGGATATGCCGTAAAGACTCTGGATTTTCTGGACGGAGATGAGGCAGGAATTAAAAGCGTTGCCATACATGTTATAGGAGAGAATGCTTACGGGTATTTGAAGTCTGAAAAGGGAGTACACAGGCTTGTAAGAATTTCTCCCTTCGATTCATCCGGGAGAAGGCATACCTCCTTTGCGTCAATGGATGTAATGCCAGAGCTTGACGATGATATTGTAATAGACATAAATCCCGAGGATTTGCGTGTTGACACATACAGGGCAAGCGGTGCGGGCGGACAGCATATAAATAAGACTGAATCTGCTGTAAGAATAACTCATATCCCTACGGGGGTGGTTGTTTCCTGCCAGACTGAAAGATCCCAGTTCCAGAACAGGGATACTGCTATGAAAATGCTGAAATCCAAGCTGTTTGAGCTTAAGGAGAGGGAGCATAAGGAAAAGATAGAGGACTTAAAGGGGATTCAGATGGAGATTGCATGGGGCAGCCAGATAAGGTCTTATGTATTTTGTCCTTATACCCTTGTAAAGGATCACCGTACGAATTTTGAGGAGGGCAATGTGGATTCCGTTATGGACGGAAGGCTGGACGGCTTTATAAATGCCTATCTGGCAAGTGGATTGGCATAGGGAGGGAGAACTATCAGATATTTTTTGGCCTTTTTTATGGCCTTTATAATAGTGTATTTAATTATACCCCCTTTAAGAGGGCTTGCGGTAAGAATTGGCTTTGTGGACAGGCCGACTGAGAGAAAAATTCATAAGGAGCCGGTGCCGCACTTGGCAGGTGTCGGTATATTTGCAGGCTTTATATCGGTGTATCTGGCATTTGTAAGGGAATGGGACGGAGAAACTCTGGGTATCCTTGTGGGAAGCTTAATGATTCTGTCAATAGGCATTGTGGATGACTGGTATAAAACTCATGGAAAGGAATTCCCGGCTCTGCCCAAGCTCATTGTTCAGGTGGGAGCTGCAGCTGTAGTTTATTTTTCAGGGATTGTATTTACCGGCTTTAATAACCCGTTTACAGGGCAGTACATATTGCTTCCCGTATGGATTCAGTTTGTACTGACGGTAACATGGATTTTTGGAGTTACAACGGTTATTAACTTTTCCGACGGTATTGACGGGCTTGCGGGAGGGCTTTCCGCAATATCCTCCGCCACCCTTTTTATCGTCGCTCTGGTCATGGGCCGGACTGCGCCGGCCTATATGGCTATTATACTGGTAGGAGCCGCACTGGGATATCTCAGGTACAACAGTCCCCCCGCAAGAGTATATATGGGCGATGCCGGAGCCACCTTTATGGGCTTTATTCTTGGAATAATAGCTCTTGACGGAGCCTTTAAGCAGGCGACAGTTTTGTCGGTGCTTATTCCTATACTTGCTCTGGGCGTTCCCATATTTGATAATGTTTTTGTTGTTTTCAAAAGGATGAAGGAGGGAAAGCCGATATATAAGGCGGACAGAAGCCAGGCACATTACAGACTGCTTTCGGCCGGCTTAAATCCCAAGCAGGCATTGGCATTTCTGTGTCTTATAAGCCTTTGCTTCAGCCTGACCTCAATAATAATCCTTCTTTTGAGGGCATAGCCTTTCAGCTTTTTTAGAATGGGGCACATTAAAAATGGCATAATCATTGTTATGCTGTTTTTTTATGCCATTTTTAGAGGGCAAAAAAAATTGAACATTTAGTTTAAATAATCTATAATGTATTGTACACGTAATAAGGACTAAAATCATAATTTGCTTATAGGAGAAAAGATGCCGCAGGATACATTGCACCACGGTGATGCAAGTCATCACTTAGATAGACGCAGTCACTTGGATAAAATTCATCCCTTGGATAAGCTATGGCTTTGCCGCAGCGTTTGTGATGAAGACATAGACAGGGTGGCAGAGGAAGCGGGAATATCAAGGCTTCTGGCCACAATTCTTTTGGGAAGGGGAATGAGTGATCCTGAAGGAATAAAGGAGTTTATGGACCCACGGATGGACGGTCTTAACGATCCCTTTTTGTTTAACGGTATGGATAGGGCGACGGAGCGCATAATAAAGGCAGTGAAAGCCAATGAGAGGATTGTAATATACGGAGATTATGATGTGGACGGCATTACAAGCACGGCACTGCTGTACGGCTTTTTATCGGAATTGGGCTCGAATGTAGAGTATTACATACCTGATCGCATCGAGGATGGGTATGGCCTTTCTATAAACGCCTTGCACAGGATAAGGCTTGCGGGGAGCTGCCTCATTATTACGGTGGATTGCGGCATTACCGCGGTGGACGAGGTAAAATACATAAATGAAAATGGAATGGAGATAATCATAACCGACCACCACGAATGCAAGGAGATACTCCCTGAAGCCTTTGAAATTATAAGCTCGGGCATTCCGGGCTCACGATATCCCTTTAAGGAACTGGCGGGAGTTGGAGTGGCGTATAAGCTTGCTTGTGCGATAGCGGCAAAAATGGGGCTTGATACCGATTGCAGCAATTTTCTGGATCTCACGGCGTTAGGTACGGTAGCGGATGTTGTAAGCCTCACGGGGGAGAACAGGATTATTGTAAAAAACGGGATAGATATAATACAAAGCACACGCCGTCCGGGTTTAAGAGCGCTTCTGGATAATTGCGGGCTGCAGGGCAAGCCGGTAACCTCGTGGGTAATCAGCTTTGTACTTGCTCCCAGAATAAATGCGGCGGGCAGAGTGGGAAAAGCATCCCGGGCGGTGCGGCTTTTTACCACTGCTGATGCACAAGAGGCACTTAGCATAGTTTTGCAATTGAATGAGGAGAACAGGCTGAGGCAGGAGACTGAGACGGGCATACTGCGGCAGGCAATAGAGATAGTTGAAAGAGAAATAGATCTTAAAACTGAGAAGGTTATCGTAATATGCGGTAAAGGGTGGCATCACGGTGTAATAGGGATAGTTGCGTCAAGAATTACCGACAGGTATTACAGGCCGTGCATTTTGATTTCATGCGAGGAGGATGGAGCCGCAAAGGGCTCCGGCAGAAGCGTACAGGGTTTTGATCTGTTTCGGGCTCTGGGCTCTTGCGGGCATTTGCTGGAAAAGTACGGGGGACATGAAATGGCGGCGGGACTTTCCCTAAGAGCAGAAAATATACCCGCCGTGAGGAGAGAGATAAACATTTATGCTGATGAAGTAATGGAGGAAAGAGACCTTATACCCAAAATAACTATAGATGCCGTTATTAAAAGGGAGGACATAAGCCTTGCCCGCGTGAGGGAGCTTGAAAAGCTCGCACCCTTTGGCGCGGGGAATCCAAGCCCTGTTTTTGAGTATGACGCGCTCACTGTTGCAGAGGCCAGAGCGGTGGGAGAAAGCAAGCATCTTAAGCTTAAGCTTGAGGATGGAGGATCTTTTATTGATGCAATAGGCTTTAACATGGGGAATCTGCTTGAAGGGGTTAACAATGGGTCTAGGGTTGATGTTGCATGCAGCCTTGACGTGAATTCATGGAATTCTGAAGAGCGTGTCCAGATGAATATTAAGGGCATAAAGCAATGCTCGCGGATATTTGAAGAGGAAAGCTATTTTATAAGTCTGGATGAATGCATGAGATTTTGGAGCTTGTCCGAATACGGCGGGCCGGAGGCCTTTAATTTCTGTTATAGGGGCGTGGAGGCTCTGCAAGACATGCTGCAAACGGAAAAGAATACTGTAATTATGGTTAATTCTCTCCCCGATGCCCAGTGTCTGGTTAAATTTTTGATAAACAATGAAACTGCTATTAAAAAAAATCGTATTATTTGTTATACTAGTGTTGATTGTAATAATTTTACTTCAAACAGCAATTTTATACTTGTCAATCCCGATCCGCGCCGGCTTGAATTGTCATGGTTCGACAATGCCGCCATATATGGAAGCTGGATTGATGAAGGCTATTTAAGGGCTGTTATTGAAAAAGGAGGGGAGGATAAGCTCCGTCTGGTAAAGAGCGGTGAGACTCCCGAATTTAATATAGAGCAAATTGTTCCCGAGAGGGAAGAGCTTGCGGCCGTTTATCAGTATTTAAAAGCGGGGGCTTCGGAAGGTAAGGCAGTTGGCAGCTTTTCACGGCTGGCAGAGAAAGTGGCATATTGCTATAATATAAACATAAATTATTTTAAAATTAAAAGATGTGTGGAAATATTTGAAGAGCTGAAGCTTATTAAAAAGGATATGAGAAAAGACGGAGGCGTGGCTTTCACCGTAATTTATTCGGGAAAGGATAAAAAAAGGCTTGAGGACTCAAAATTGTACCGAATGCTGCAGAGCTTAAAAATGAGATGGCAGCAGGTCTAAATGACTTTAATATTTTTAAGGGAGGGTTTTTAAAATGGATTTAAAGGCTAAGCTTAGACATGTTATGGATTTTCCGAAGCAGGGAATTGATTTTATTGATATTACTACCGTGCTTCAGGATGCCGAGGCATTTAAAGAGGTGCTGGATCTTATGAAGGAAAGACTTGGAGGGCTTGGTGAATTTGATCTTATTGTAGGCCCCGAATCCAGAGGCTTTGTGTTTGGGGCTCCTCTGGCGTATGTGATGGGCAAGGGGTTCATACCGATCAGAAAAAGGGGCAAGCTGCCTTATAAAACCGTAAAGGCGGAATATGAATTGGAGTACGGAACCGATATGCTTGAAATGCATGAGGATGCCGTTAAGCCGGGACAAAGGGTGGTAATTGTGGATGACCTTCTGGCAACGGGAGGAACTACAATGTCAAATATTGAATTAATTGAAATGCTGGGGGGAAAGGTTGCCGGCATAGTTTATTTTATCGAGCTGGGGTTCCTTGGCGGAAGAGATAAGCTTAAAGGCTTTAATGTGCATTCAATAGTAGAGTTTTAAGCGGAGTATGCTTATTTGCTGCCGTTATTATGGGGGAATTTTTGATGACTGATGGTTATAAACGCTTGGTTGAAAAAATTAAAAAATATAATTTGAATTGCGACTTTACAATGCTTGAAAAGGCGTATAAGGTTTCAAAGGGCGCACATGACGGGCAGCAAAGAGTTTCGGGAGACCCTTATATAATTCACCCCATAGAGGTGGCATGCATACTGGCCGATCTTGAGCTTGACTGCACATCAATTATTGCGGCAATTCTGCACGACACCGTTGAGGATACCACATACACCGTAGAGGAGCTTAAGGAGGAGTTCGGGGAGGAGGTCGCGCTTCTTGTGGACGGTGTCACAAAGCTGGGTAAGATACCTTACACCACAAAGGAGGAGCAGCAGGCCGAGAATTTGAGAAAAATGTTCCTTGCAATGTCCAAGGACATAAGAGTTATTTTGATAAAGCTGGCCGACAGGCTTCACAATATGAGAACTCTCAAATACATGTCTCCTGAGAAGCAGACGGAAAAGGCAAAGGAAACCCTTGAAATATACGCGCCTCTTGCCCACCGGCTTGGAATATCCAAAATAAAGTGGGAGCTGGAGGATATATGCTTAAGGTATATAGACCCTAAAGGGTACTATGACCTGGTAAACAGAATTTCCACAAAGAGAAAGGAAAGAGAGGCATATATATCCCAGATAATAGACACCCTGAGGGAAAAGACAAACGAGCTTGGAATTGAGAATCCTCACATTGACGGGCGTCCAAAGCACTTTCACAGCATATACAGAAAAATGCATGAGCAAAATAAGACGTTAGAGCAGATATACGACCTTTTTGCAGTGAGGGTAATAGTCAATTCGGTAAAGGATTGCTATGCGGTGCTTGGGCTGGTACATGAGCTGTATAAGCCTATGCCCGGAAGGTTTAAGGATTATATAGCCATGCCCAAGCCCAATATGTACCAATCCTTGCATACAACGCTTATCGGGCCCGAGGGGCAGCCCTTTGAGGTGCAGATAAGGACATGGGACATGCACCGTGTCGCGGAGGTGGGTATTGCGGCTCACTGGAGGTACAAGGAGGGAAACACCGGGGCCAGCGATGTTGATAGTAAGCTTTCCTGGCTGAGACAGCTCCTTGAGTGGCAGAAGGACATGCGTGATGCCAGAGAGTTTGTTGAGACGCTTAAAATTGACCTTTTCACAGATGAGGTGTTTGTATTTACTCCTAAGGGAGATGTAATAAACCTTCCTGCCGGTTCAACTCCTATTGATTTTGCATACTCTATCCACAGCGCCATAGGAAATAAAATGATGGGGGCCAGAATCAACGGCAAAATTGTTACTCTGGGATATGAGCTTAAAAACGGGGACATTATAGAGATACTTACATCCCCCAATATCCACGGGCCTAGCCGGGATTGGCTGAAGATAGTGAAAAGCTCGCAGGCAAGGAATAAGATAAACCAGTGGTTTAAGAAGGAAAAAAGGGATGAAAACATAGTAAGGGGCAAGGAACTGGTTGAGAGGGAGGTAAAAAAGGCGGGCTTTACCTTCAATCAGCTCTTTAAGCAGGAATGGGTAGACGTAATACTAAAAAAGTATACCTTTCTTACCTTGGATGATCTTTTTGCGGGCATAGGGTACGGTGCTATTACCGCAAACAAGGTTATTTCAAGGCTGAAGGAGGAATACAGGAAAACCTTGAAGCCTGAGGAGCTGCAGGAGCAGGCTGTTGAGGCCTCATTAAACAGCAAGGCCGACAGGGATAAAAAGAAAAGATCAATGCCTGAAAACGGGGTTGTGGTAAAGGGGATAGAGAACTGTCTGGTGAGGCTGTCCAGGTGCTGCAATCCGGTGCCGGGAGATGATATAATGGGATATATCACCAGGGGAAGAGGGGTATCGGTACACCGCAAGGACTGTGTAAACGTAAATAATATCGACGGTGACAACAGGCTGATTGAGGTAAGCTGGTTCAATGCCAGCAACAAGCTGGCGTATAAGGCGGATATCACGGTGATGGCAAATGACAGGACAGCGCTGCTTATGGAGGTAACCAATTCGATAGGAGAGTCGAAAATACCCTTAAAGGCCATAAATGCCAGAACTACAAAGGATCAGATAGCCGTAATGAACCTTACTCTTGAGATTACAGACACCGAGCAGCTTGACAGGATAATCAAGAGGCTTAAAAAGATTGACAGTGTTTTTGAGGTTACAAGAAATAAGCAATAGAACAGGGAGAGGCTTTTATGAGAGCGGTTGTGCAAAGGGTCAGCCGGGCAAGGGTGTCTGTGGAGGGTGTGACGGAGGGTGAAATCGGAAAGGGGCTGCTGGTGTTTTTAGGTGTGGAGAAGGAGGATTGTGAAAGGGACATATGCTACCTCGCCGACAAGATAGCGGGACTTAGAATATTTGAGGACGAAAGCGGCAGGATGAATCTTTCTCTGCTTGATGTCGGGGGAGAGCTTCTTATTGTTTCACAGTTTACTCTTTACGGAGACTGCAGAAAGGGCAAAAGGCCGAGCTATGACAGAGCGGCTTCTCCACAGGCGGCTAATGAGATATATGAGAGCTTTGTCGGGTATTGCCGGAGGTATCCCGTTAAGCTTGAAACGGGAAAATTTCAGGCCCATATGGAGGTGGACATATGCAATGACGGGCCTGTTACAATTATGCTAGACAGCAGGAAGGAATTTTAAAATTAAGCTTTATTTAGGAGGCTACTATGGTTTATAAACGTTTGATGACAGGAATGTTTTCGTCTAACTGCTATATAATAGGGGACAACGGAGAGGGCGCGGTAATAGACCCGGGAGTTGAGTGCGGTGAAATTATGGCTGCCGTAGAAGAGCTGGGGCTTAGGATAAAGTATATAATACTGACGCATGTGCATATTGACCACATATGCCATATGGACGAGCTCAGAGAGAAGACGGGGGCTAATGTGGCGGCACATGCCGATGATGCGGTGTACCTTTCCAACCCGCGGCTTAACGGCTCCGCCCTGTTCGGGCTGGCGAAGGCGTTCGGTAATGCAGACATTACCGTTAAGGACGGGGATGTGCTCAAGGTGGGGGGAATGGATGTACATATAATACATACCCCGGGGCATTCGGCAGGAGGGATTTGCATAAAGGCGGAAAACCGTCTGTTTTCGGGGGATACTCTGTTTAGGATGTCAATAGGCAGAACAGACCTTGGCAACGGGGATTACGACGAGCTTATCAATTCAATAAAAACCAAGCTGATGGTGTTAGACGATGAGGTGGAAGTATACCCGGGGCACGGAACCGCCACCACAATAGGCTACGAGCGGGCCAACAATCCCTTTATATCCGGGTGACAGACGGGGCTATTACAGTCGCGGCCTTGGAGTATGTCTTTCAAAAAAATTTTGTCTTGACAACGTTATGACGGAAAATATAAAATATAGGCTATAGTGTGAAAGACTGTGAACGGAAAAAGTAGCCAATGCTGCCTACAGGGAGAAAGTGCCGTGACTGGAAGCTCTTTCAGGAAAAGGTTGGTGAAAGAACCTCCTGGAGTCGATCTCCCGAAAGCTTAGATTATATGTGGTTCTAGGTTATTAGGCAGATACGTTTGTCCGGCGTTAAGGATTTAAAGCGGGCCGGCTTAGCCTGTTAAAGAAGTGCAGCGATACAGCGCGCAGATTTTTTTAGGGCAGGTAAGCAGGGCTTAATGGGGTGGTACCGCGGGAGCTTAAGGCGTCTCGTCCCTTGACATTTCATGTTTTAAGGGAGGGAGGCTTTTTTATTTGCTTTAAAACATATGGCGATACTAAAATAATAACCAGTTTTTTTGAAATGGAGGAAGGTTGTTTTGAGCAGGAATATAACAGTGCCGTCAATTCTTCCGGGCTTTATGGAGCTTTTGCCGGCGGATCAAATGCTGTTTGACAAAATGATCAGCACTATAAAAAGTACTTATGAAAAATACGGCTTTTTGCCTTTGGATACACCCACTATTGAAAAATCGGAAATACTTCTGGCAAAAAGCGGGGGTGATACCGAGAAGCAGATATACCGCTTTAATAAGGGAGACAATGACCTGTCTCTGAGGTTTGACCTTACGGTGCCTCTTGCCAGGTATGTGGCACAGCATTATAATGATCTGGTTTTTCCCTTCAGAAGATATCATATAGGAAAGGTGTTCAGGGGGGAAAGACCGCAAAAAGGGCGTTTCAGGGAGTTTTACCAGTGTGACATAGACATTGTGGGCAATGACGCGCTCAGCGTTATAAACGATGCCGAAATATTAAGTGTAATATACTCTACGTTTAAAGCTCTGGGGTTTGAGGACTTTACGATAAGGATAAACAACAGAAAGATTTTAAACGGATTTTTCGAGGAATTGGGAATCGAGGACAGGGCGCAGGTGCTGAGAACCATTGACAAGCTGGGCAAAATAGGCAGGGAAAACACTGTGAGGGAGCTGCAGGAGATGGGGCTTTCCGATAGCGCGGTGGACAGCGTCATGCAATTTATAGAGATAAAGGGAAGTGCCGCTGAAGTAATAGGCGGGCTTAAAGGAATGAATGCCGGATCGCCTCTGTTTTTGCAGGGACTTGAGGAGCTTATGGGGGTATTGGAGCATATAAGCTATTTTAATATACCCGAAAAAAATTATGCGATAGACTTAACCATTGCCAGAGGGCTTGATTACTATACCGGCACGGTATACGAAACCATACTTGACAATTATCCCTCCATAGGAAGCGTCTGCTCCGGGGGAAGGTACGACAGCCTTGCTCAGAATTATACCGAGAGGAAGCTGCCCGGAGTGGGTATTTCAATAGGCTTAACCCGGCTTTTTTACCAGCTTAGGGAGGCCGGGATATTGGAGCAGTCAAAAAGGGCCACGCCGACAGTGCTGCTGGTTATACCAATGCGGGATACCATGGGCCCGGCTCTGGACTTTGCCACTAAAATAAGAGAGGCGGGAATTGCTGCGGAGGTTTATTTTAACGAAGGCAAGACCGGCAAAAAATTCGCTTATGCAGACAAGCTTGGAATTCCGTATGCCGTTGTTATAGGTGAGGATGAGGTGAGGGACGGCTTTTTTAAGCTGAAGGACATGTCAACAGGCATGCAGGAGGCTATGGATCTCGACGGAGTTATAAGCAAAATAAAAAATAGAGCTTTTTAATAAAGACATTATGGAGGAGAGAAAATGGGAGAATCAATATATGGTTTGAAAAGAACCCACAAATGTTCCGAGCTTGGGCTTGCAAATGTGGGTGAGTCGGTTACGGTTATGGGCTGGGCGCATAAAAGAAGAGATCTTGGAGGAGTTGTTTTCATTGATTTGAGGGACAGGACAGGCTTGCTTCAGGTGGTTTTCAACAGTGCCGTAAGCAACGAGCTGTTTCAAAAGGCTGAAACCATAAGAAATGAGTATGTGCTTGCCATAGTGGGAGAGGTTGTTAAAAGAGATCCCGAGACTGTAAACCCTAAAATACCCACCGGCGAAATTGAGATTGCGGCAACAGAGCTAAGGATATTGAGCAAGGCCGAGACTCCTCCGGTTTATATTGAGGAGGACTCCGACGTCAATGAGAACGTAAGGCTTAAATACAGGTATATAGACTTAAGAAGGCCGGATATGCAGAGAACCATAATGCTAAGGCACAGGGTTGCAAAAATCGCCAGAGACTATTATGACTCAAACGGCTTCCTTGAAATTGAAACTCCCATGCTTACCAAAAGCACTCCCGAGGGGGCGAGGGAATACATTGTGCCCAGCAGGGTTCAGCCGGGGAAGTTTTTTGTGCTGCCCCAGTCTCCGCAGTTGTTCAAGCAGCTTCTCATGGTGTCGGGCTTCGACAGGTATTTTCAGGTGGTAAGATGCTTCAGGGATGAGGATTTGAGAGCCGACAGGCAGCCCGAGTTCACGCAGATAGACATTGAGATGTCGTTTGTAGATGTTGAGGATGTTCTTACGGTAAATGAGGGCTTTATAAAGAAGGCTTTCAAGGAGGCTCTGGGAATAGAGCTGGAAACGCCGTTTATACGGATGCCTTATAAGGAGGCTATGGACAGGTTCGGCTCCGATAAGCCCGACATAAGGTTTGGCTTGGAGCTTGTAGATTTATCCCATATTGTTGAAAACTGTGGGTTTAAGGTGTTTTCCGATGCCGCAAAAAACGGGGGAAGTGTAAGGGCGATAAACGCAAAGGGCTGCGGGGCCAAATTTTCAAGGCGTGAGATAGACAGCGTTGTGGAGTTTGTAAAAATATATAAGGCAAAGGGAATGGCGTGGATTGCGGTTGAGGAGAATGAGCTTAAGTCTGCCATTACAAAGTTTTTAAGCCAGGACGAAATTGACGCCATATTAAAAGAGACAAAGGCAGAGCCGGGGGATTTGATTTGCTTTATCGCAGACAAAAACAGCATAGTGTATGACGCGCTTGGGCAACTGAGGCTTGAGCTTGCAAGAAGGCTTGACCTTCTCAAAAAGGATGAGTTTAAGTTTTTATGGGTTACAGAGTTCCCTCTGTTTGAATACGATGAGGAGGAAAAGAGCTGGGCGGCAAAGCACCACCCGTTTACGTCTCCGATGGATGAAGATATCGAATATCTTGATTCGGATTTGGGGAAGGTACGCTCGAAGGCCTATGACATTGTATTAAACGGGGTTGAAATAGGCGGAGGCAGCATAAGAATCCATATACATGAGCTGCAGCAGAAGCTGTTTAAGCTTATAGGCTTAACAGAAGAGCAGGTAAGCGAGAGATTCGGATTCCTGCTTGAAGCCTTTAAATACGGCACACCTCCCCACGGAGGAATGGCATATGGCCTTGACAGGCTTGTAATGCTTATGGCGGGAAAAAGCAGCATAAGGGATGTCATTGCATTCCCCAAGGTGCAGAATTCCTCATGTCCCATGACTAATGCTCCCGACACTGTTGAAGCAAAGCAGCTTAAGGAGCTGCATATTAAAATGACTAACGGCTAAAAGTAATAAAGCATTTATTGAGTGCCACAGCCGGGGATGATATCCGGCATATTGGCTGTAAGGAGGGATGGATACGGCTAAAAATCCTGCTTTAAAGGAAATACTGAGTTGGGCTTTCCACATTGCCCTTGCGGTGGCTATAGGACTGCTCATCGTAAATTTTGTTGTGCAGAGGACTATTGTTGACGGGGAATCTATGGAGCCTACGCTCCACAATAATGACAACCTGTGGGTGGAGAAGATTTCACCCAAGCTGGGAAGACTTAAGCATGGTGATATAGTAACTGTGGATGTTGAGGATAAGGTTGGCTTAGAGAGAAGCCCTCTTATAAAAAGGGTGGTAGCGGTTGCGGGGGACAGCATAGAAATAAAGTTTGGAAAGGTGCTGCTCAACGGGGAGGAGCTTAAGGAGGATTATATTCTTGGTAATACTACTATTGCAAATGACCCTCAATATGCCAAGCTCACTGTGCCTGAGGGGTTTGTATATGTAATGGGAGACAACAGGATGAACAGCATAGACAGCCGGATTATAGGGCCTGTGGAAATAAAGGACATATCGGGCAAGGCTGTATTCAGGTTCCTGCCTTTTAACAACGCCGGGCCGTTGTGGAACAAGTAGCAAGTTAAATATTGTTTAAGCGTTAATAAACATTTAATAAATGAAAAATGAAAAAGGGCAGGACATTATTGTGTTCTGCCTTTTTTGCACTGTTTTTTTCTCTGTTCAACTGTCAAATACCTGTTGAAAAAAGAATAAACAAGTTTCTTTATGCAAAAAAAACAACTTAAGACATTAATGTTGGTTGACTTACATTTTATTCTATGGTAGTATATGACATATGGTTTTATTAAGGAATTCCAAGATAGTAACTGACTAAAGCAGGATCATCAAGAACCTCTTAACAATAGTTCTATTAAATAGTTGCTGCAGCTTAATATAAACTCTTTAATGGAATTTAACAAAAGGTGAGGTGCGATGAATATTAAAATTTCAAAGTTATTCAAAAACTAAGTTGTATATTCAAGTTATAAAATTAATTTATCTTTGAAAGGTGAGGTTTATTATGAATAAAAAATTAATTATATTGACAGCGTTTGTATGTGCTTTTTGTTTAATATCTAATATTTCTGTCTTTGCATCTGAAGATAGTACAGTTATCATAAATGCTGCATCATTCTATAAAGTGGAGAGTGTAGATAAAAACTATACAACTTCTAATAACGGATCCAGTTGGGAGTTTAAATACCAAGGCTATCCTGCTGGAGCTACAGGAGAAATAGATTCCATCTCATTTGAGCAATCATATTCCCATACATTTTCTGGAACAATATCAGCCTCAAGAAGTGAAATTGAAGCTTCTTTAGGATATAGTTTCGGAAAACAAAAATCTTTTTCTATTACAAAATACTCCAGAGCTTTATCACAAGGGGAATACGTGAAAGCTTACAGCAGAAAATATTATAATGTAAGTAAGGTTACACAACAGCTATACAACGGTTATGTCGCACAAGGTATATATGCATATGTATACGGATATGAAGCAATTATGCCACAGCTTAAATTAGAGTATTATACATCATCTTCTTCAGCATCAGTAGTAGACAATATAGTTCAAAAAGCCACAGAAAATCAACCAGAAGAACGTAAGACAGAAGAAGAAGTCTATGAGCTTGATAAATATGGAAACTGGCAGCTCATAAATGTTACATCATTTTAAAGCGGCTGCTTGCGTAATTTTAGTAATGAGCATACATTGTGTCTATTATTTAGATTAGGCTTAAGACATTCCAAAGTAAAGATTATAGCAAAGGCAGGGGTTATGAAATGAACACAAAAAAGGTTCTCGGTATTGTGCTTGCGAGCTTTTCGATTTTAATATTTACCATCAATATTATGCTGGCTCAGATATCGCTGCATTTAGATAAGCTTGACAAAGAATACTCTCCTAATTTAACCAGCCATATTCCTGTAGTGCAGTATATAGGAGTACTATTGGTATTTTTATTAGGAATATATCTTTATGTTTCCAAGGATAAGGAATAAATTGATTTCAGCCGTTGTGGAACAAGTAGCAAGTTAAATATTGTTTAAGCGTTAATAAACATTTAATAAATATTAAGCAAAAAAGGGCAGGACATTATTGTGTTCTGCCTTTTTTGCATTTTAAGAAATTATAAAACTTATATTTGCGCCGTGCCTTGGAAATTTTGATATCTTTATTATTACCCGCATATATGTTAATATAAGAAGAAGGCATGTATAAAATAAGAATTTCTGTATTTATATATGCTGTGTGGACTTTAAAAAATTTTTGCCGAAGGGCTTTTTATATTATATAGTGAGGCTTTGTTTAAAAGTAAATCAAAGGGGGCGCAGAATGCAGGGCCCGGAGGGATTTTCGTATTCCCTCGGAAGGTCTGCATATGTATATGGATAGACTATTGCATTTAGGTCTGGACGTAGGTTCAACCACAGTTAAGCTCGTAATACTGGATGCTGAAGGAAGCGTCGTTTACAGCAAGTATCAGAGACATTTTTCCGATATAAGAAAAACAATATTTACAATAGTGAGCGAAGCATACCAAAGCTTTGCAAATGACAAAATAACGGTGACGCTCACCGGCTCAGGGGGCATTTCGGTGGCCCAGTGGCTTGGCCTGCCTTTTATACAGGAGGTAATTGCAGGCACAACCGCCATAGAGCGGTTTATTCCCAAGACCGATGTGGTTATAGAGCTGGGCGGGGAGGATGCAAAAATAACGTATTTTGACAATGGAGTGGAGCAGAGGATGAACGGCACATGTGCAGGAGGCACGGGCGCGTTTATAGACCAGATGGCATCCCTTCTCCAGACCGACGGCGCGGGCTTAAACCAGCTTGCAAAGAATTACAGGATGATTTATCCCATAGCCGCCCGCTGCGGGGTTTTTGCAAAAACCGACATACAGCCTCTTTTAAATGAAGGGGCGGCAAGAGAGGATATCGCAGCCTCTATTTTTCAGTCTGTCGTAAACCAGACGATAAGCGGTTTGGCGTGCGGAAAGCCAATCCGTGGGAATGTGGCGTTCCTTGGAGGCCCTCTGTATTATTTATCGGAGCTTAGAAAAAGATTTATTGAAACACTGGGCATGGAGCAGCATCAGGTTGTATTCCCTGAAAATTCCCAGCTTTTTGTGGCGATTGGCGCCGCTCTGGCCTCAAGAGGCGAGGAACCGATGCCTTTTGAGCAGTTGAACGCAAAACTGCCCGCCATAAATAACGCTTCCTCAAATGAGGTTGAGAGGCTGCGGCCGCTGTTCCAAAATGACGGTGAGCTGAAGGACTTTAAAGAAAGGCATGGCAGAAGTGTTGCAGCAAGAAGGCAGCTCGAGGATTTTAAGGGAGACTGCTTTCTTGGGATAGATGCCGGATCAACCACAACAAAGGCGGCTCTTATTGACGGTGATGGGGCTATTTTATACTCCTATTATGGAAGCAACGAGGGAAGCCCTTTGAAATCCGCAATAAAGATTTTGAAGGAGCTTTACTCGCAAATGCCTGCCGGTGCCCGCATTGCCAGCTCCGCTGTTACGGGGTACGGGGAAAGCCTTCTAAAAAGCGCTCTTTATGTTGATGTGGGAGAAATAGAAACCGTCGCCCATTATAAGGCTGCCGAGTTCTTCCTTCCGGGAGTGGATTTTATTCTTGATATCGGCGGACAGGATATGAAGTGCCTTAAGGTGAAGAACGGTGTGATCGACAGCATTATGCTCAATGAGGCTTGCTCGTCCGGCTGCGGTTCGTTTATAGAAACCTTTGCCCATTCCCTTAATATGAGTGCGGAGGAGTTTGCTGCCGAGGCGTTGAAGTCCGAAAGGCCGGTTGACTTGGGCTCAAGATGCACGGTATTTATGAATTCAAGAGTAAAGCAGGCTCAGAAGGAGGGCGCCACAGTAGGGGATATTTCGGCGGGATTGTCATATGCCGTTATAAAGAACGCTCTCTTTAAGGTAATAAAAATAAGGAACCCCAAGGAGCTTGGAAATAAAATTATAGTTCAGGGGGGAACATTTTATAACAATGCGGTATTAAGGAGCTTTGAAATAATCTCCGAAAGGGAGGTCATAAGGCCAGACATAGCAGGGCTCATGGGAGCCTTCGGCGCCGCGCTGCTGGCGAGGGACAGCTTTTGCGAGGGGTACGAGAGCACCCTGCTCAAAGTACAAAGGCTGGAATCCTTTAGCTGCAGCACTGAAATGAGAAGGTGCGGGCTGTGCGGAAACAACTGCCTCCTGACTGTAAACTGCTTTGACGGCGACAGGAAATTCATATCGGGAAACAGGTGTGAAAGGGGAGCGGGAATAGAGGCTAAGACAGATAACCTTCCCAATCTCTATGACTATAAGTATAAAAGAATTTTTAATTACAAGCCTTTGAAAAAAGAGGACGCCGCAAGGGGAACTGTAGGCATACCCAGAGTGCTGAATATATACGAGAACTACCCGTTTTGGTTTACCTTCTTCAACCGGCTTAAATTCAGGGTGCAGCTTTCTCCCAGATCCTCCAAGAGCGTTTACGAGCTGGGGATTGAGACGATACCCTCGGAGTCTGTGTGCTATCCTGCAAAATTAGTACACGGGCATATAATGAGCCTTATAGGCAGCGGCGTGGATTTCATTTTTTATCCCAGCCTGCCCTATGAAAAGAAGGAGCAGGAGACTTCAGACAACCACTATAATTGCCCCATTGTCACATCCTATTCCGAGGTTATTAAGAACAATATGGATGTGCTTAAGGAAAAAGGAATAAGCTTTATGAATCCTTTCCTTCCTTATCATGATAAAAAAAGGCTGTCCGAAAGGCTTTATGAGGAACTGAGAGCCTTTGACATCCCTAAAAACGAAGTGTTTGCCGCAGTGGAAGAGGCATGGATAGAGGAAGAGCGTGCAAAGCGGGATATAAGGGATAAGGGAGAGGAGGTATTAAAATACCTTGAGTCTGCCGGAAGAAAGGGAATTGTCCTTGCGGGAAGGCCTTACCATATAGACCCTGAGATACACCACGGCATACCAAACATAATTACCGAGCTAGGGATGGCGGTATTAACAGAGGATTCGGTTGCACATCTGGAAAATATACAGAGGCCCTTAAGGGTGGTTGATCAGTGGGTATACCACTCCCGGCTGTATGCTGCCGCAGAGTTTGTAAAGAGACAGTCAAATATTGAGCTGGTACAGCTTAATTCCTTCGGATGCGGCTTGGATGCAGTAACTGCGGATCAGGTTCAGGAAATACTGAATGACTATGATAAAATATATACCGTTTTGAAGATTGATGAGGGTAATAATTTGGGCGCGGCAAGGATCAGAATGCGTTCTCTTAAGGCTGCAATGGATGAGAGGGACAGAAGCGGGATAAAGCCGTCACGTGTCCGTACACTGCCGGAGAGGCCGGTATTTACCGAAGAAATGAGAAAAAGGCATACTATTCTGGCGCCTCAGATGTCTCCTATTCATTTTCAATTTATCGAGGAGGCGTTTAACGCTTCGGGGTATAAGGTGGAGATCCTTCCGTCTGTTGACAAAAAGGCGGTGGACGAGGGCTTAAAATGGGTGAACAATGACGCGTGCTATCCGTCAATACTGGTTATAGGGCAGCTTATAGAGGCTCTGAAGTCGGGTCGGTATGATTTGGACAGCACTTCGGTAATAATATCGCAGACAGGCGGAGGCTGCAGGGCTACAAATTATATAGGCTTCCTTAAGAAGGCATTGACGGATGCCGGGTTTGAAAACATCCCCGTTATTTCACTTAATACCGTTGGGCTGGAAAAGAACCCCGGCTTTAAAATAAGCAGAAGCCTTATAAATAAAAGTCTCATGGCTCTGGTATACGGAGACCTGCTTATGAGAGTTCTGTACAGGGTGAGGCCCTATGAAAAGGTGCCCGGATCTGCAAATATGCTTTATGAATCATGGACGGAAAGGTGCAAGGCTTCGGTCAGGAGCGGGAGCCATAAGACCTTCAGGAAAAACATTTATAAAATAGTCAATGATTTCGACAATATCGAAATAACTGACCAGTTAAAGCCCAAAGTGGGGCTGGTAGGTGAGATACTGGTGAAATTCCACCCGACAGCCAACAACAGTGTGGTTGATGTAATTGAAAAAGAGGGCGCCGAGGCTGTAATGCCGGATTTAATAGACTTTTTCATGTACTCTGCCTATAACCTTAATTTTAAGCATGAAAAGCTTTCGGAGAGCTTAAAAAAAGTAATTATTAATAATGCCGCCATAGCGGGTATGGAATATTATAGAAGAGTAATGAAAAAGGCATTGAAGAAAAGCAAGAGGTTTGAGCCTCCATGCAGCATACATGAGCTTGCAAGGGGTGCGGAGGATATATTGTCAATAGGGAACCAGACCGGGGAGGGATGGTTTTTGACTGCCGAAATGGTTGAGCTTATACACGGCGGAGCCAAAAATATAGTTTGTATGCAGCCCTTTGCGTGCCTGCCAAACCATGTGACAGGCAAGGGAATGATAAAGGAGCTGAGGAGAAGGTACCCGGAGGCCAATATAGTTGCCGTCGATTATGATCCGGGGGCGAGCGAAGTCAATCAGCTCAACAGAATAAAGCTTATGCTTTCCGCGGCGTTTAAGAATCTTCACAGCAGTGACGCACACTATGAACCCAAGACACTTTTTACGGGAATAAATACCGCCGCAGAAGGCGGCGAAAGCAGCGTGAGCATTTAACCGTGAAGAGCGGCATTTCTTTAAGAAAAGAAATGCCGCTTGTTATTTACCCGGTTTTTTTGATTCCTGCATATACTTCATTCTTCCTTTTTTCACCTTGCCCTTGGGGCGTGAATTGTGCGTATTTATCGATCTGTTCATCATAAAGGCCAGAAGCCCGAATACCAGCAAGGTTCCTGCAATAATTAAAATTTTTGTCAGCATATCAATCTCCCTGTAATATTATTTTTGGAAGAGTTAGCTTGTATTTCTAAATTCACAAAGCATACTCATTTTATGACACATATCTACAGACAAATATTATATAGCCTAATATAACGTAAATCAAGAATTATTATTTGCCAGAGGTGCATAAATTATATCTGACACAGCATTTCGGAAAGTCGCCATAGGGATTACAATTGAAGCACCTTTTTCACATAACAGCATAATTATCCAAAAAAATGGTTAAAAAGAGCCGATATATTATGGCGTTTTATTCCAAATCCAGATTTTTAATAAGCTCCCTATCTATCTTCCCCTCACTTCGAGGGGAAGGAAAAGAAGGTCCATGTAGGTTTTGCTGGTCTTCTAAGTAGCAATTATGTCTTCATTGGTGAATCGTATAATCCTTATTCCATGTGCTTTTATTACTTCTTCCCTTATTGAGTCATATTCCTTACGTTCGTCCTGTTCATGAATACTTCCATCCACTTCTACTGCTGTTTTCGCTTTGCATGCGCCTGCGTTGTTCTTCTCATTTTCTTCTCCAGTGCCCTTCTTTTTCTTCCCCTCAATGTGAGGGGAAGATAGAAGGGGAGTTAAAATTTGCATTTTCGTCACTTAAATTAAATACACCCTATTCGCCAGAATGTATATGCCCGTTTGCTACATATATATTTGGCATATAAGCTGCGTCTAAAAAAGTAATAGTATCCGCCTTTAGAGAATATAATTTTTTAAAGGCAAATATATACATATTAGGGCCATGATAAAGAGAATTGCTTATGATAATTCCCACTACCTGTAAACGGAGGACAAAATGGGCAAAATTTACGGAAAGTACAGACGCAATATTTTGTACAAGACTCTTAAGACAGCTTTATTTATAGGGATGTCATTTTTGATTATGGCGGGGGGAATGTTTGGAGGAAGGCTTCTGTCCGATACACATATTAGTATTATTAACAGAATTGATGTTGAGAGCTTTAAGTCTACGCTAAATAAGTCTCTACCCATAATTGATACCATATATAACAGCGGCAATGTGGATTTTTCCTTTGCAAATGAGCTTAAGGGTGCTATAAAGGCGGTGTTTACGGTTGACTTAGGCAATCCTCTTACAATAATTAATGCCCAGTCTCCGTTTATAGCAAGCTATTATAATAATGAATATCGTGCTCTTTTAAACCGTAAGGAGGGGAAAACAGCGAATAGAGTCCCAGAGCACGGGATATATGACAATGCCGGGCATAATGAGGGCAAGGAGGGAGTAAATCCCCCGTTTAAGGAGGATGCAAGCAGCATAGTATATGAGGATGAGAGAAGAAGCCCTGATTTGCAGACGATATATACCGGCAAAATTGCCGTTCAGAATGAGACAAAGTTTAAAGTAGATGATGCTGTTATAGATAAGCTTATTCAAGAGCCCTTAAAGCTTAATTTTGATAAAAAGGGGCCTCAAGTGCTTATTTATCACACACATACCTCCGAGGCATATCTTAGAAACGAAAAGGAGTTAGGCAAAAGCGGAATTCCCAACAGGAGCAGCGATAACAGGTACAATGTTGTAAGGATAGGAGAGGAGCTTGCAAAGGCGTTGGATAAAAAGGGTCTTGGCGTTGTCCATAACGGAACTGTCAACGACTATGACTATAACAGCTCTTATACTACCGGGTACAGAACAGTTACAAGCATATTAAAGGGTAACCCTTCAATTAAAGTGGTTCTGGATATACACAGAGACGGGCTGAGCTCGGATCAGCCCAAGCTGAGAGTTGTTTCTCAGATAAACAATAAAAATACCTCAAAGATAATGTTTGTGGTGGGAACGTCAAGCAGGCTTAAACACCCAAATTGGAGGGAAAACTTCAAGCTTGCGCTGAAGCTTCAGAAAAAGCTGGATTCCAAGTATCCCGGACTTACAAGGCCCTTGAATCTTAGTATGAACAGGTATAACCAGCATGTAACAGACGGAGCGCTGATTATAGAGGTGGGGGCGGACGGAAATACCGTTGAGGAAAGCTTAGAGAGTGTAAAATATCTTGCGGAGGCAATAGATGAAGTGCTGAAGGAAAATAAATAATGCTCAAAATGGAAATAATAAAATCACGGAGTGCTTTTATAGCTCCGTGATTTTATTGTTTGGGGGCGGTATGCTGAAAATGAGCAGGGTTGAAAGCTTTAAGAGGGCAAGAAGGTATAGAGCAAAATGCATAATGACGCTTGTTCTGTTTTTTACATTGGTTTTTGCGGGGGTATGCCTGTCGGATTATTCTGTAAACATGATCATGAAGAACCAGAGCAAAATAGAAATAATAAAGCTTGAGAAGAAGGATGACAGCTATATTATGGTTGATTTTATGAACCTTAAGCTTTATTTAAATACCTTATACGTTAAGGAGGACATTGAGAGGCTGAAGGCGGGAATACAAAGCTTTCTGGGGAAATGATCGCATCCTTTATAAATTTTTAAAAGTATTTTTCATCAGAGCTTTAAATTGACCTGTTCACCTTTTAATACATATGCTATAATGCAAGGGGGACATTCCTCTTAATTCACCGGGGAATGTCCCCCTAAATGCTCTTTTAATGAAAGGAATATGTTGATGGCAAGCGAAAGACAGAAAAACATACGCAATTTTTGTATAATAGCCCATATAGATCACGGCAAATCCACTCTGGCGGACAGGCTGCTGGAAAAGACCGGCGTGCTTACAGCCAGAGAGATGGAGGAGCAGGTGCTCGATAACATGGATATTGAGCGTGAGAGGGGGATAACTATAAAATCACAGCCTGTCCGTATGATTTATAAGGCTTGCGACGGTCAGGAGTATATATATAATCTTATAGACACCCCGGGGCATGTGGATTTCAATTATGAGGTATCGAGAAGCATTGCGGCATGTGAAGGCGCGATACTGGTGGTTGATGCAGCACAGGGAATAGAGGCCCAGACACTGGCAAATGTATACCTCGCATTAGAGCATAACTTAGAAATTATGCCTGTAATTAATAAAATTGATTTGCCGAGTGCCCAGCCTGACCATGTAAAGAAGGAAATAGAGGATGTTATAGGCCTTTTTGCCGGAGATGCTCCTATGGTTTCGGCTAAAAACGGAATAAATATCGAGCAGGTGTTAGAAAGCATTGTATCGAAAATCCCATGCCCTGAAGGGGAGGAGGACGCGCCGCTTAGGGCACTTATATTCGACTCTTATTATGACAGCTATAAGGGTGTAATAGTGTATATAAGAATTATGGAAGGGAGTGTAAAGGTAGGCGACAGCATAAAAATGATGTACACCGGAAAGGAATTTGTCGTCACCGAAACGGGATATTTCAGGCCGGGGACACTGCTTCCGCATGACGGGCTTATTTCGGGGGATGTCGGGTATATAGCGGCGAGCATTAAGAATGTAAGGGACACCAGAGTGGGAGATACCGTAACCCTTTCCGGCAATTCCGCAAAGGAGCCGCTTCCGGGATATAAAAAGGTCAATTCCATGGTGTTTTGTGGAATATACCCCGCTGACGGCGCCAAGTACGGCGACTTGAGAGATGCGCTGGAAAAGCTTCAGCTAAATGATGCCGCACTGACCTTTGAGCCCGAGTCCTCTATTGCGTTGGGGTTTGGCTTCAGGTGTGGATTTCTTGGGCTGCTTCACATGGAAATAATGCAGGAGCGTCTGGAAAGGGAATATAACCTTGATTTGGTGACTACTGCGCCAAGTGTTATTTACAGGATTACTGCCACAGACGGTCAGGTGCTCAATATAGACAACCCCTCCAATCTTCCGCCCGTAGCTGAAATAGACAAAATGGAGGAGCCGGTGGTAAAGGCGACCATTATGACTCCCATAGAGTATGTGGGGAACATAATGGAGCTGTCTCAGGAGAGAAGGGGAGTATATAAGGACATGTCCTATATTGATGAGGGCAGGGCCATTCTTACCTATGAAATGCCTTTAAACGAGATAATATACGACTTCTTCGACGCGTTGAAATCCAGAACTAAGGGATATGCTTCTCTTGACTATGAGCTTTTGGGGTATAAGGAATCGGATCTTGTAAAGCTTGACATAGTTTTAAACAACGAGATTGTTGATGCGCTGTCATTCATTGTGCACAGGGAAAAGGCGTACTCAAGGGGAAGAAGAATGGCGGAGAAGCTGAAGGAATCAATTCACCGCCAGCAGTTTGAAATTCCCATTCAGGCCTGCATAGGAGGGAAGATAATAGCACGGGAAACGGTTAAGGCATACAGAAAGGATGTCCTCGCAAAGTGCTACGGCGGGGATATAACCCGTAAAAAGAAGCTCCTTGAGAAGCAAAAGGAGGGCAAAAAGCGTATGCGGCAGGTAGGCAGCGTGGAGGTGCCCCAGGAGGCCTTTATGAGTGTGCTTAAGCTGGATACATAGCTGTTGAGCGTGGGGGTGATGGAGCTGTACGATTGTCATATACATTCAACATTTTCCCCTGACGGGAAATCCCGTGTTTCGGAATACGCGGATGTTATCGGCAAGGGTGGATTAAAGGGAATAGGCTTTGCCGAGCATCTGGACTTTTTGCCTGAGTGCGGGGCTTACGGATTTTTGGATTACCGAGGATATACAGCCTCCGTAAAAGAATACAGGGATAAGGGCTATGCTGTGTATGCCGGTGCGGAGGTTGATTACTCCCTCAGTGTTCAGCAGGAGATCTTAAAAAGGCTGAACGAGGAGAGCTACGATTTTACCATATGCTCCATACACAATGCGGGGGGAAGGCCGGTATCCGACAGAAAGACGGAGCATTTTTACGACAGGGACATATTTTTTAATACAATAGAAAGCTACTATAAGGAACTGAAAAGCAGCATTAAGGTAGAGGTGTTTGACGCAATAGGACATATAGGGGTTTTCAGGAGGCATCTTACCGAGGATTTTTATAGGGATGAAAAGCTGAACAGATGGCTGGATGAGTTAGACGATGAGGTTGCCAGGCTGTGTGCGTCGTCGGACAAAATTGTGGAGGTCAATTCCTCGGGGCTTTTTTCAGCCTGTAATTCAATCCTTCCCCGCGTTTCCATATTGAAGGCATATTTTAATTACAGGGGAAGGCGTGTTTGCATGAGCAGTGATGCACATGATGTGCTTCATACCGCAAGGGGTTTTGACACGGTGAGGGAAATCCTTCTTGACATAGGGTTTAGGCATGTGTATTTGCCCTGGGACAAGGAGCACCCTGCGAACCTTTAAAAATTGGTTTAGAATGTCGAGGTTTTTTCGATATTCTCCATGAACATTGTATTATAGAAATCGTAGGGGCAGACCTGCGTGTCTGCCCTTAAATTGCCGGGAAACGCGGAACACGGAGAAATTCAGGGCAGACACATAGGTCTGCCCCTACAGCGAATAATGAAATCGTTTAAAACAATTACGATTTTTAAAACAGGGAGGTTCGCAGGACAAAATCATGCATTCGGAGATTGAAGGTATAGGGTTATATATTCACGTGCCGTTTTGCAAATCCAAATGCCGTTATTGCGATTTTAATTCATTTTCGGGCAGGGATCAGCTTATCCCGGCCTATTTTAATGCAGTGGCAAAGGAGCTTGTGCAATATGGTGATAAATTGAGAGGACTTAGGGTGGATACCGTTTTTATAGGCGGAGGAACACCCTCTTTTGTAGACCCTGCATATATATATGAATTAATGGAGCTGTGCGTAAAGACATTTGAAATATGCCGTAATGCGGAAATTACCATTGAAGCAAACCCCGGAACCCTTAGCGTTGAAAAGCTCACGCTCTATAGGCAGGCGGGCATAAACAGGCTGAGCATGGGGCTTCAGGCGTACCAGAAAAATTTGCTCGGGCTGATGGGCAGAATTCATACGGCGGAAGATTTTATTTCTAATTTTAAGGATGCCAGAAAAGCCGGATTTGAAAATATAAATGCCGATTTGATTTTCGGGCTGCCGGGACAGACATTAAAGGATTGGGAGGAGACGATTGAGGGAGCCCTTCGGTGGGAGCCAGAGCATTTATCGTGCTACAGCCTTAAGATAGAAGACGGTACGGTATTCGGGCAAATGCTTGACAGGGGGGAGCTTTGTCCTGCCGACGATGAGCAGGACAGGGAAATGTATTATCTTGCGATAAAAAGATTAGGGCAAGCGGGCCTGCGGCATTATGAAATATCCAACTTTGCAAGGCCCGGATATGAATGCCGCCACAATATTAAGTACTGGAGGACTTGCAGGTATATAGGGGTGGGACCGGGAGCCCATTCGTATTTTGACGGCAAAAGATACGGCAACATATGCGATATTGAAAATTATATAAAATGCATTGATAATGGGCAAAATACTGCTGAAAATATAGAGCATATATATAAGAAGGATGAAATATCGGAATTTGTAATTTTGGGCCTCAGACTGACACAGGGAATAGATATCAGTGAATTCCGGCAAAGATTCGGCCGGGAGATTTTTGACATCTACGGTATGCAAATTAAGGAACTGACGGAAAAGGGACTGCTGGAATGCATGGGAAGCAGGCTTGCTCTGTCTTCAAAGGGCCTGGATCTGGCAAACAGCGTTTTCGTGGAGCTAATAAGGTAAGGGGACACACCTCTCCTTCGTCGAGGAATGTCCCCTGAGTGTCACTTGAAAAAATTACTTGACAAACAAAAAATACGGTGGTATTTTTAGAATAGAATTAGCACTCGATATCAATGAGTGCTAACAAAGGGGGTGCTGATGATGTTTTTAGATGATAGAAAAATGAGAATACTTAGGGCTATTATCGACGACTACATTAATACTGCCGAGCCTATAGGTTCAAGAACTATTGCCAGAAAGCACGAGCTTGGCTTAAGCTCCGCCACAATAAGAAATGAAATGGCGGATCTTGAGGATATGGGATATCTGGCCCAGCCGCATACCTCTGCCGGAAGAATTCCTTCCGACAAAGGCTACAGGCTCTATGTGGATCAGCTTATGCGTGCCTCTGATTTGAGTATTGAAGACATAGAACACATAAGAAGATCTATGGAGATAAAGATAAATGAATTGGGACAGCTCATGAAGCAGGCTTCATTGGTTATGTCGAAAATCACTAAATATACATCTATGGCTATGATACCCCAGACCAATAAGATTGCTCTGAAGGCTGTTCAGGTTGTTCCTGTTGAGGTTGGGAAGGCTTTGATAATCATAGTTACCAATACAGGAATTGTAAGAAACGGTCTTATAAGGATATCGGAAAGCATTACTCCCGATCTGCTTATAAAGGTATCCAATGTGTTTAATGACAAATTAAGCGGCCTTACCCTAGAGCAGATAAATTTTCCTCTTATAAAGGAAATAGAATATGAAATGGGAATGGCAAAGGAGATACTGCTTCCTATTCTGGATGGGGTGGCTGACTGTATCAACCAGACAGATACTTCAGAGGTTTACCTTGACGGTACCACAAATATTTTAAATTACCCTGAGTTCAGGGATGTAATTAAGGCCAAGGAGTTCTTAGACACGCTGGATGAAAAGGATATACTTTGCAGGATTTTAAAGGGAGCTTCCTCCTCAAAGGGAGTAACCATTCAAATCGGCGCTGAAAATGAAATGAAGGAAATAAAGGACTGCAGCCTGATTACCACGACATATTCCCTTGGCAATATAATCATAGGCTCTATAGGGATAATAGGCCCCACACGAATGGAATATTCAAGGGTTATATCTACTATGAATTATATAAGGGAGAAAATCAATCAGGAACTGAATAAGCTTATAGGCTCACAGCCTGACGGCAGCTCGACGGAGTAAATTTAGTTAAGAAATATCTGTTTGCAAGCTAAAATTTTAGAGGTGTAGGAGGTTGGACTAAAATACAATGAAAAGGGAAGATGGCAATTTACAAAGATCCAATGATGAGAATGCTTCAAGTGAGGCATGTAAGAATGAATGCCCTGAAAATAATGATGAGTTAAAAGATACTGAATGCATGGATACCGGCTGCTGTGAGTCCGAAGGGACGGAGGCGGGCTGCACCGAAAAGGAACTGGAGGCATTAAAAAGCCGGCTTGAGGAAAAATCCTCCAAGTGCGAGGAGTATATGTCCGCGCTGCAGAGAATGGCTGCGGAGTTTGACAATTACAAAAAAAGAACCGCAAAGGAAAAGGAGACTCAATATGTAGAAGCGGTGGCAGAGGCAGTAAGTGCGTTTTTGCCTGTGGCTGACAATATGGAGCGTGCCTTAGACGCATCCGCCAAGGTGGGAGAGGCTGGTGAGGCAGGTTCTCTAAAGGACGGGATTCTGCTTATGTTCAGGCAGATGAAGGATGTAATGAAGGGACTGAATGTTGAGGAAATTAAAAGTGTAGGTGAAAAGTTTGATCCCATTCTGCATAACGCAGTAATGCATATAGAGGATGAGAATGCCGGAGAGAGTACTGTTGTTGAGGAGTTTCAAAAGGGCTATAAAATCGGGGATAAGGTAATAAGGCACAGTATGGTGAAGGTTGCCAATTAGTGGCATGAGGGGCATATGATTTTTTAGTTCTACATAAATTTTTATTATGGGAATAAGAAAGTATGAAAATATAATTAATTTTTATTTTTAGGAGGTTTTTTATATGGCAAAGGTAATTGGCATAGATTTAGGAACTACAAATTCCTGCGTGGCGGTAATGGAAGGCGGAGAGCCGGTAGTTATCCCCAATCCCGAGGGAAATAGAACCACACCCTCGGTTGTGGCATTTTCAAAAACTGCCGAAAGGCTGGTAGGCCAAGTGGCTAAGAGACAGGCAATAACTAATCCTGAAAGAACGGTTATATCAATAAAGAGAGATATGGGAACCGACAGAAAGGTCAAAATAGACGACAAGCAGTACACTCCTCAGGAGATATCGGCAATGATACTTCAAAAGCTTAAGTCCGATGCCGAAGCCTTTCTCGGTGAGCCGGTAAGCCAGGCCGTAATTACCGTACCCGCATATTTCAGTGATTCTCAGAGGCAGGCTACCAAGGATGCCGGAAAGATTGCCGGACTTGAGGTTCTGAGAATAGTAAATGAGCCCACCGCTGCTGCTCTTGCATATGGGCTTGACAAGGAGCACGACCAGAAAATAATGGTGTACGACCTTGGCGGAGGTACATTTGACGTATCCATACTTGAGATCGGAGACGGAGTGTTTGAGGTTCTTGCCACAAACGGAAACAACAGGCTTGGGGGAGATGACTTCGACCAGAAGGTAATGGACTATCTGGCCGATACCTTCAAAAAGGAAAACGGAATAGATTTAAGGAATGACAAAATGGCTATGCAGAGGCTTAAGGAAGCTGCGGAGAAAGCTAAAATAGAGCTTTCGGGCGTTACCACTACAAATATAAACCTCCCGTTTATTACGGCTGATGCGACAGGCCCCAAGCACCTTGACGTTACAATGACGAGGGCAAAATTTGATGAGCTGACGGCCGGCCTTGTTGAGAATACAATGGGCCCCACCAGACAGGCCATGAAGGATGCGGGACTTTCACCCGACAAAATTGATAAAATTTTGCTGGTAGGAGGTTCCACTAGAATTCCTGCCGTGCAGGAGGCTGTTAAAAAATACCTTGGAAAGGATCCCTTCAAGGGTATAAACCCCGACGAGTGCGTTGCCGTAGGGGCTGCCATACAGGCCGGAGTACTGACGGGAGAGGTTAAGGATCTGCTGTTGTTGGATGTAACCCCTCTGTCTCTTGGAATAGAGACTCTGGGAGGGGTATTTACAAAGCTGATTGAAAGAAACACCACCATTCCCAGCAAAAAGAGCCAGGTATTTTCAACTGCCGCCGACGGACAGACAAGTGTTGAGATCCATGTTCTGCAGGGAGAAAGAGAAATGGCCTCCTATAACAAAACACTGGGAAGGTTCCAGCTTACAGGAATACCGCCGGCTCCAAGGGGCGTGCCTCAGATAGAGGTTACCTTTGATATAGATGCCAATGGAATTGCGCATGTATCGGCCAAGGATCTGGGTACAGGAAATGAGCAAAAGGTTACTATTACGGCATCCACAAATTTATCGGACGATGATATAGATAAGGCTGTAAAGGAAGCTGAGAAGTTTGCCTCGGAGGATAAGAAAAAGAAGGAAGAGATTGAGGTAAGGAATAATGCCGACTCTATGGTATACCAGTCCGAAAAGACCTTAAAGGAGCTGGGAGATAAGCTTGGGGAGGATGATAAATCAAAGGTTGAGGCTGAAATAAATAAGGTTAAGGAGGCTCTTAAGGGCACTGATACCGAACAAATCAAGAGTGCTACCGAGGCTCTGACACAGGCCTTCTATGAGATATCCTCAAAAATCTATCAGCAGAACCCCGGTGAGGGAGCAAATCCTGAAGCGGGCTTTGATCCGGGCGCAGGAGCAAATCCAGGCCAGGGCGCTCAGGACAATGTTTATGATGCCGACTACAAGGTGGTTGACGACGATAAGAAATAGAACATAATTTAAAATATAAAGTGGAACAACAGGCCAAAGTCATTTAGAAGCAAGAAGCTCTGACGGTTTGCCGGCAGGGGTCTTCCGGGTTTCTTCATGAGAAAGCTGACGGACAATGTTCGGGTTTTGGGATCAGCCTTCTCTGCAAATGGCTTTGGCCTGTTTAAGCGTATATAAAAGCACCTGTCAGTATAAATTTGTTTGTAAACCTTATTATCCATATGCTATAATATTTCGCAGGTGTCATAGAAATTTTGGGAGGCTTGAAAGGGGATACATGCTGACCCCCAAGGCTCTTTAATTAGAGAAGGAGTTGATTGGATGGCAAACAAAAGGGATTATTATGAAGTCCTTGGTGTTGAAAGAGGTGCCTCCGATGCTGATATAAAAAAAGCGTACAGAAAGCTGGCAAAGCAGTACCACCCCGATATGAATCCAGGCGATAAGGCCGCCGAGGCGAAGTTTAAGGAGGCCAATGAGGCTTATGAAATCCTAAGTGATTCCCAGAAGAGGGCGCAGTACGACCAGTTTGGGCACGCAGGAACTGATCCCAACGGCTTTGGGGGAGGCTTCAGTTCCGATTTTGATTTCGGGGGCATCGGAGATATTTTTGAGTCCTTTTTCGGAGGTGCAGGCTTTGGAGGAAGGTCTGCAAGGAGCAAGGGAGGCCCTCAGAAGGGTGCTGATCTTAAATATGCAATGGAAATTGCTTTTGAGGAGGCGGCCTTCGGAGTGGAAAGGGAAATAAGCATAAACAGAATGGAGAACTGCGGTACATGCTCAGGCTCAGGCTCAAAGCCCGGATCAACAAGCTCAACCTGCAAGCACTGTAACGGCACCGGGCAGGTACAATATAAGCAGAGTACACCCTTTGGGCAGTTTGTAAACGTTAAAACCTGTGACGTTTGTCATGGAGAGGGTAAAATAATTACAGACCCTTGTCCTAAATGCAACGGAAAGGGACGTATAAGAAAAAGCGTAAAAATAAAAATAAATGTACCGGCGGGGATTGATGACGGACAGACAATATCCTTAAGAGGAGAGGGAGAGCCCGGAACAAAGGGAGGGCCGTCGGGAGACCTGTTTATAACAATGAGAGTAAAGCCTCACGCACTGTTTCAGAGGCAGGGCAATGATGTTGTGTGTGAAATGCCCATAACCTTTGTGCAGGCTGTTTTGGGTTGTGAGCTTGAGGTTCCCACTCTGGACGGCAAGGTGAAATACTCCATACCCGAGGGTACGCAGACCGGATCGGTATTCAGGCTTAAGACAAAGGGGATACCCTTCTTAAGAGGAAACGGCAGGGGAGATCAATATGTTAAGGTGAATGTTGAGGTACCCAAAAAGCTGAATGAAAAGCAAAAGTCCCTTTTAAAGGAGTTTGCGGAATTAAGCGGTGATGATTGCCATGAGCAGAGGAAAAGCTTTTTTGACAAAATGAAAAACGCATTGGGAATGTAGCTGTGGAAGCTTACTATTGCTAAAGCTGAAAGGAGCAGGGCGTGAAGTGGCATGAAATTAAAATAACGACTACAGACGAGGCTTCGGATGCCGTATCGGAAATGCTTACCTCTATAGGTGCGGGTGGTGTGGCAATAGAAGACCCCAATGATATAAGAAGGGAAGTTTTAAGGTCCGATTCTCTCGATTATGCCGATGAGGAGTTTTTAAGCAGCCTTGGGAACGATGTTATTATTAAGGCTTATTTTCAGGGGGATATTAATATTACCGAGCTGGAGCAGCTTGTTAAGGAGAAAATAAGGTTTATTTCAAACTTTCTGAACACCGGGCACGGCTACAGCGGTTATACCGAGGTCGATGATGAGGACTGGTCCACGGCATGGAAAAAATACTATAAGCCGATACACATCTCAAAAGGCATAGTGATTAAGCCTTCATGGGAAGACTATAACATGAAGGACGGAGAGATTGTAATAGAGCTTGATCCCGGTATGGCCTTCGGTACAGGCACACATGAGACAACTGCAATGTGCGCCGGGCTGCTCCAAAAGTATTTGAAGCAAGGGGACGAGGTTATAGATGTGGGCTGCGGCACGGGAATACTGTCTATAATTGCAGCCAAGCTGGGAGCGAATCATATAACGGCGGTGGATATTGATGAGGTTGCCATAAGGGTTACCAGGGAGAACTGTATAATTAACAGCGTTCACGACAGGGTACATGCCTTAAGAGGCGTTTTGGATGAGGTTCCTGCACAGAAGGCCGATATAGTGGCCGCAAATATTATTGCCAATATCATAATTGACATTTCAAAAATTATGCCGTATTATTTAAAAGCAGGTGGATATTTTATAGCCTCCGGTATCATAAAGGAGAGAAGCCGGGAGGTTATGGAGGCCTGCGAAGCCGAGGGATTTTCCTGCATAGAGCGGCTGGAATCAGGCGAATGGGTGGCGATGGTGTTCAAATGCCTAAGTTCTTTATAAGCAAAGAGGATATTTGCAATAATGCAGTTACAATAAAGGGTGAGGACGTAAGCCACATTAAGCGTGTTTTGAGGCTTAAGTGCGGCGATACCCTTCAGGTATGCGACGGCGCGGGTACTGATTACACCGTGCGGGTTGAAAATTTCGAAAAGGATTGTATAATTGCAGGAATTATAAGCTCAGAGAGAAATAATGCTGAACCGCCTATAGATATTGTTTTATTTCAGGGAATTCCCAAGTCGGATAAAATGGATTTCATTATCCAGAAAAGTGTTGAGTTGGGTGTTAAAAGCATTATTCCGGTATCTACCGATAGAACGGTGGTTAAAATAGCCAATGAAAAGGATGCCGGAGTCAAGACTGCCAGATGGCAGAAAATTGCACTGGAGGCATCAAAGCAGTGCAACAGGGGCACAATTCCGCATATAGGTGTGCCCGTGAGCTTTGAGGATGCTTTAAGGCAGGCTTCGGACACTGCCGAATTGTGCATCATACCGTATGAGAAGGAAACCGGGAGCTTTTTAAAGCCGATTATTAAAGGATCTAAAACCAAAAGAATAGCTGTTTTTGTGGGCCCGGAGGGTGGATTTACGGAAAATGAGGTGCGTAGATCGCAGGACTTTAATATAAGGCCCATAACATTAGGCCCCAGAATTTTGAGGACAGAGACTGCAGGGATAGCTGTAATATCAATACTAATGTATGAATTGGGAGATTTAGGAAATGAGTAACCTCAAATTTGTTGTAGTAGATGATGCCATATTTATGAGGACGTTATTAAAGAGGATGATTGAGGAAGAAGAAGGGTATACTGTTGTAGGTGAGGCCGGAGACGGACATGAGGCAATTCATCAGGCACAGCTTAAGAAGCCTGATGTTATGACTCTTGATATAACCATGCCCGATATGGATGGAATAGCCGCCATAAAGGAGATATTAAAGGTCAGTCCTCACACTAAAATTATTATGGTTTCGGCTATGGGGCAGCAGGCGATGGTCATTGAGGCTATAAAGCTGGGCGCCAGAGATTTTGTAGTAAAGCCTTTCGATAAATCCAGGGTTTTTGCGGCCATTCAAAATGTCATTTCTTCGTAGGGCGCGGTTTTGGGAATACAATGTATTCTTTTTTTATTTCAGAGTTTATGTGGCAAGGCATATTTAAAATAAAAGCTCAGGAAATAAACCTTAAAAAAACGGAGCAAATGGAAGAAAACCGGAAAAAACACCTGAAAATCATAAAAAAATTATGATTATAACAAAATAAAGTTTAATTTATTAAAAGTTATGTTATAATAGTATAAAATCCAAAAAGAGGATGATAATAGGTTATGATTAGGAGTATGACAGGCTTTGGCAGAGGTGAAAGCCAGAATGACGGGAAAGAGTTTTTCGTTGAGATAAAAACCGTAAATCACAGGTACAGTGATGTTTTTATAAAAATGCCGCGGCATATATCCTTCCTTGAGGATAAGGTGAGGGATGTGGTGAGCAGGAGCATATCCAGAGGGAAGGCCGATGTATATATATCATATGAGGATTTGGGGGATAATGCCAAAACCGTAGTGTTTGATAAAGCTCTGTCTAAGGCTTATATAGATGCCCTTAAGTCTCTTAGGGATAGCAGCGGGCTTAATGATGATATATCTGTTTCGCTTATAGCTCGTTTCCCGGATGTTCTGAGGGTTGAAAAGCCGGAAGAGGATGCAGATAAGCTATGGGAGATGCTTAGTGAGGCTGTTAAAAATGCTTTAAACGCGTTGGTTTCCATGAGGGAAAAGGAGGGGCAGCAGCTCCAAAAAAGCCTTATGGAAAAGACGGAGTATATAGAAGAGCTTTTAAAGAAAATAGCTCTGCGGGCACCCAATGTTGTAACGGAGTATAAGCAAAAATTAGAAGCAAGGATAAAAGAGCTCTTGGATCAGCAGACTGTGGATGAAAGCAGAATAGCTGTGGAGATTGCTCTGTTTGCTGACAGATGCAGTATTGATGAAGAGATAGTGCGCCTTGGAAGTCACATAGGCCAGCTTAGGGAAGCCTTGGATATGAAGCAGCCGGTTGGAAGAAAGCTTGATTTTATTATGCAGGAAATGAACAGAGAGGTAAATACCATAGGCTCTAAGGCCAATGACCTTACAATAACAAGGCATGTTGTTGATATTAAGAGTGAGCTGGAAAAAATTCGTGAACAGGTCCAGAATATAGAATAGCACAATATAAAAATTAGAAATCGGGAGGTAAGTTAATGAAACTTATAAACATAGGCTTCGGAAATATTGTGTCGGCAAACAGGCTTGTGGCTATAGTAAGTCCTGAATCGGCTCCTATAAAGAGAATAATACAGGAGGCCAGGGACAGGGGAATGCTTATAGATGCTACATATGGCAGAAGGACCAGAGCCGTTATAATTACCGACAGCGACCACATAATACTTTCCGCTGTTCAGCCTGAAACAGTTGCACACAGGCTCAATGTTAAGGATGTGGATACAGACGCAGATGCGGATTCAGAAGAGGCGGATGAATAGAGGGGCTGAGATGTCACATAAAGGCTTGCTGGTTATCCTTTGCGGTCCGTCGGGAGTTGGCAAGGGAACCATATTAAATAAAGCAATGCATAAAAACAAAAATATAAGGTTATCCGTTTCTGCAACCACCAGGAGTCCAAGAAGCGGCGAGGAGGAAGCCGTCAATTATTATTTTAAATCCATTCGCGATTTTAAAAAAATGATAGAAAAAGATGAATTGGTTGAATGGGTGGAGTATTGCGGAAATTACTATGGTACGCCTAAAAGGCATATTGAGGATTTGCTGGGCCAGGGATATGACGTTGTACTGGAAATAGAAGTAGAGGGAGCTGCCAGGATAAAAAATAAGTACCCCGAGGTAGTATCGGTGTTTGTTCTGCCTCCTACCTTTGAGGAATTGAGAACAAGACTTGCAGGCAGAGGGACTGAGGATTCCGAGGTTATTGAGAAGCGCATTGAAAGGGCCAGACAGGAAATAGAGCATGCCGATAAATATGATTATATAATTATTAATGACGATATTGACGAGGCTGCGGATAAACTAAACTGCATTTTGCAGGCAGAGAAGCTCACGGTAGAAAGAAACAAGCATATACTAGAAGAAATAGGTTTTTAGGAGGTTATTTTAATGATTGAACCGCCAATTAATTCATTGATGACTAAGGTTGACAGCAGATATACTCTGGTGGTAGCTGCCGCAAAAAGAGCCCGCCAGCTTGCTGACGGGGCCCATAAGCTTACCAAATGCAATTCCGATAAGCCTGTTACAATTGCGATTAATGAGATTAATGAAGATAAAATTACGTATGTACGTACCAAAAGCGGAATAAAATAAAATCCGTCAGTGGACTGGGATTTTTGCACAACAGCAATGGGCAACAGGCGATTAGTAATCAAGTTATTAATTGTCCGTTGTCCATTGTTAATTGGTATTTTTACGGGAGAGGATTTATGCTTAAAGGTAAAACGGTTGTTGTAGGTGTGTGCGGAGGAATAGCGGCATACAAGGTTGTTGAGGTGATAAGCAGGCTGAGAAAGCTGGGGGCGGAGGTGCATGTCATTATGACTAAGAGCGCCGAAAGCTTTGTTGCTCCTCTAACCTTTCAGTCGCTGTCTAATAATTATGTTGTCAGGGACATGTTTTCAGAGCCTAAAAGCTGGGAGGTTGAGCATATTTCTCTTGCCAGAAGGGCGGATTTGATTGTTATTGCTCCCGCTACGGCAAACGTTATAGGAAAGGTGTCGGGAGGAATTGCCGATGACATGCTTACAACAACCATAATGGCTGCGCAGGTGCCGGTGCTTTTTGTTCCTGCCATGAACCAAGCCATGTATGCTAACCCCATATTAAAGTCCAATATTTCAAAGCTTGCGGCACTGGGGTACATGTTTATGGAGCCCGGAACCGGGTCCATGGCGGCTGAAGGTGAGCACGGCAAGGGGAGACTTCCCGAGCCCCGGCACATAGTAGAAAGGCTTGTGGACATTCTGCTTCGGGACAGGGACATGAAGGACATTAAGGTGCTGATAACAGCAGGCCCTACACGCGAAGCTATTGATCCTGTCAGGTACATCTCTAACCACTCGTCGGGTAAAATGGGCTATTCGCTTGCAGAGGCCGCATTAAAAAGGGGCGCCGAGGTAACACTTGTTTCGGGGCCGGTGAGCATACCTTGCCCTGGCGGTGCAGAGCTTATAAGCGTTGTTTCGGCACAGCAAATGCACAGTGAGGTGATGAAGGCGTATGCCCGCTTCGACATGCTTATAATGGTGGCGGCGGTTGCTGACTACAGATGTGCAGAAATATCTCCTGATAAGATAAAGAAAAACGGTGATGATATGACGGTAAGGCTTGTAAAAAACCCCGACATAGCAAGGGAGCTTGGAGAGGTAAAGGGTGAAAGGCTGCTCGTGGGCTTCAGTGCCGAGACGGAGAATCTGCTTTCCAATGCCAAAGCTAAGCTTGAGGCAAAGAATATGGACATGATAGCTGCAAACGATGTGTCTGCCGAGGGTGCGGGATTTGATTCAGATACCAACATAGTAAAGCTTGTAAAAAGGGATGGATGCTTGATTGAATTGCCTAAAATGAGTAAAAGGGACGTTTCTCATAAAATACTTGATGAGGCTGTTATGTTATTTAAAAAAGAAATTAAAGAATAAATATAAAACGTAAACGAGGAGGACATTACTGATGGCGGTGGAGAAAACAATGGAAAAGATAGTGGCTCTGGCGAAAAATAGAGGGTTTGTGTACCCGGGATCGGATATATATGGAGGTCTTGCTAACGCGTGGGACTACGGCCCGCTGGGGGTAGAGCTGAAAAACAACGTAAAGAGGGCGTGGTGGAAAAAATTCATACAGCAAAGCCCGTATAATGTAGGAGTGGACTGTGCAATACTTATGAACCCTCAGGTATGGGTGGCATCGGGGCATGTGGGAGGCTTTAGCGATCCCCTCATAGATTGCAAGGATTGCAAAACCAGACACAGGGCAGACAAGCTTATAGAGGACTGGAATAACGAAAACCAAACCGAGACGGCTGTTGACGGATGGACAAACGAGCAGCTTACGGCATATATAAAGGAAAAGGGAGTGAAGTGTCCCCAGTGCGGTTCCGCCAATTTCACCGATATAAGAAAGTTTAATCTTATGTTTAAAACCTTTCAGGGTGTTACCGAGGACTCAAAGGCGGAAATATTCTTAAGGCCGGAAACCGCGCAGGGGATTTTTGTGAATTTTAAAAATGTACAGAGAACCTCAAGGAAGAAGATTCCTTTCGGAATAGGGCAGATTGGAAAATCCTTCAGAAACGAAATAACCCCGGGTAATTTCACCTTCAGAACCCGTGAATTTGAGCAAATGGAGCTTGAGTTTTTCTGTGAACCGGGGAAGGATCTTGAGTGGTTTGAGTATTGGAAGGATTTTTGTCATAACTGGCTCCTTGGCTTGGGCATAAGGAAGGAAAGCCTGAAGCTGCGCGATCATGCCAAGGAAGAGCTTTCCCATTACAGTAATGCAACGACAGACATTGAATTTAAGTTTCCGTTTGGATGGGGTGAGCTGTGGGGAATTGCCGACAGGACGGATTTTGATTTAAAGCAGCACATGGAGCACTCTAAGGATGACCTGTCCTATTTTGATCCCGTAACGAATCAAAAATATGTACCATACTGTATAGAGCCTTCTCTTGGAGCGGACAGGGTAACCCTTGCATTTTTATGCGACGCATATGATGAGGAGGAGGTTGCGGAGGGAGATATAAGGACTGTTCTTCACTTCCATCCAGCAATTGCTCCGATAAAAATTGCGGTTCTTCCGCTTTCCAAAAAGCTTGGAGAGGATGCCTATAAGGTATATGAAGACTTGACAAAAAAATATGTGTGTGAGTACGATGAGACGGGAAGCATAGGAAAGAGATACAGAAGGCAGGATGAGACGGGCACGCCTTACTGTGTTACATTTGATTTTGATTCAGTCAGCGATGGAAGTGTAACCATAAGGGACAGGGATTCAATGCAGCAGGTAAGAATAAAAATTGATGATTTGGGCAAATATTTTGAAGAAAGGCTGGAGTTTTAAAGAAAGTCATTAAAAGTATGTATACCCATGATTATGGACAGAATTTATTACTGCTTATTGTGTACTTAAAAAAACAGTGTATTTAAAAATTAATTAATTTGAAAATAATATAATTGTGATATAATTAATAAGGCTGTTAAATGGAATATTATTCCTTGGACTTTTTTGGAGGAGTATAAGATGGAAGATGCGAAGCTGTATGCACTCCCATATATAATTATACAATTATAAAATACATAGGAGGTTTACTTAATGGCGAAGTATGTTTATCTGTTCAGTGAGGGTAACGCTTCAATGAAAAATTTGCTTGGAGGCAAGGGGGCTAATCTGGCCGAGATGACGGGGTTGGGGCTTCCGGTGCCGAGGGGATTTACTGTTACTACCGAGGCTTGTACCAGATATTACAATGACGGAAAAGTGATTGCCGACGAAATAGAGAAAGAAATATCGGAAATGATGGAAAAAACAGAGAACCTGGTGGGAAAGAAGTTCGGAGATCCTAAAAACCCTTTTCTCGTATCGGTGCGTTCCGGCGCAAGGGCTTCAATGCCGGGTATGATGGACACGATATTGAACCTTGGGCTTAACGACACCGTTGTGGAAGGGCTTTCTGAGCTCACAGGCAACGAAAGGTTTGCTTTTGACAGCTACAGGCGGTTTATTCAGATGTTCAGTGATGTTGTTATGGAGGTTGAGAAATCAAAATTTGAGAAAATACTCCATGGTGTAAAAGAAGAGAATGGCGCTAAGTTTGATACTGATCTCACAGCCCTTAATTTAAGGGAGGTAGTTAAAAGATATAAGGAGCTCTTTAAGCAGGAAAAGGGCTTTGATTTTCCTCAGGAGCCTAAGGCTCAGCTTATGGAGGCGGTAAAGGCGGTGTTCCGTTCATGGGATAACCCCAGAGCCATTGTATACAGGAGGCTTAATGATATCCCCGGTGACTGGGGAACGGCGGTCAATGTGCAGGAAATGGTTTATGGAAATATGGGAAATGATTCGGGTACGGGGGTTGCCTTTACCAGAAACCCGTCCACAGGAGAGAAGAAGCTGTATGGAGAGTTTCTGATGAATGCTCAGGGAGAGGACGTTGTTGCTGGAATCAGGACACCCCAGTCAATAGAGCAGCTAAGAGAAATCAATCCCGAGGTATACAACCAGTTTGCAGACATTGCAGAGAAGCTTGAGAAGCATTACAGGGATATGCAGGACATGGAGTTTACCATTGAAAAGGGCAAGCTCTTTATGCTTCAGACCAGAAACGGAAAGAGGACGGCTGCTGCTGCGTTAAAGATAGCGGTTGATCTTGTTGACGAGGGCATGGCGACCAAGCAGGAAGCGATAATGAAGGTGGATCCCAAGCAGTTGGACGCATTGCTGCACCCCAATTTTGAGCCAAAGGCCTTAAAGGCGGCGCAGCCTGTTGCAAAGGGGCTTCCCGCATCGCCCGGAGCTGCCACGGGTAAGGTTTTCTTTGAAGCGGATGATGCTGTGGAGGCATCAAAGGGAGGGGAAGACAAGGTTATACTTGTAAGGCTTGAGACCTCGCCCGAGGACATAGAGGGAATGCACGTATCGCAGGGCATACTGACAGGACGCGGAGGTATGACCTCTCACGCGGCTGTGGTTGCAAGGGGCATGGGCACGTGCTGTGTGGCCGGATGCGGGGATATAAAAATAAATGAGGAAGAAAAATATTTTACTGATAAAAACGGCAAAAAATATGCAGAAGGGGATTGGATTTCGTTAGACGGCTCAACAGGAAATGTATATGGGGAAAGGCTTCCCACGGTAGAGCCCGAGATGACGGGAGACTTTTCCACTCTTATGCAGTGGGCCGACGAGATGAGAACACTCAAAATAAGGACTAACGCCGATACGCCCAAGGATGCTGCTCAGGCAATGAGCTTTGGTGCGGAGGGTATAGGCCTGTGCCGTACAGAGCATATGTTTTTTGAGCCTGACAGGCTTCCCGCAATGCGTGAGATGATTGTTGCCAGAACGGAGCAGCAGAGGGTAAAAGCACTGGAGAAGCTTCTTCCCATGCAGAGAAGTGACTTTGAGGGACTGTTTACGGAGATGAAGGGATATCCTGTAACCATAAGGTTCTTAGACCCTCCTCTCCATGAATTCCTTCCTCAGGCCGACGAGGATATACAGGCCCTTGCAAAGGAAATGGGACTGGAATACTGTGAATTGAAGAGCATAGTTTGTGATTTGCATGAGTTCAACCCCATGATGGGGCACAGGGGCTGCCGCCTTGCGGTGACATATCCTGAAATAGCTGAAATGCAGACAAGGGCGGTTATAGAGGCTGCCATTAATGTAAACAAAAAAGGCATGAGCGTAATACCTGAGATAATGATTCCTCTAGTGGGAGAAACCAAGGAGCTCAAGTATGTAAAGGACGTTGTTGTGAAGACGGCGGACAGCATTATAGAGAAAGCGGGAGTTCAGCTTCAGTATAAGGTAGGAACAATGATAGAGATTCCGAGGGCTGCCATAACTTCAGATGAGATAGCAAAGGAAGCGGAATTTTTCTCATTCGGCACAAACGACCTCACTCAGATGACCTTCGGTTTCAGCCGTGATGATGCGGGGCGTTTCCTTGACGAGTATTACAATAAGAAAATCTATGAGTCGGATCCGTTTGCAAGACTTGACCAGACAGGAGTCGGGAAGCTTATAAAGATTGCTTCGGAGCTGGGAAAACAGACGAGGCCGGACATCAAGCTGGGAATTTGCGGAGAGCATGGAGGCGACCCCTCTTCAATTGAGTTCTGCCACAATCTTGGATTGAACTATGTATCCTGCTCACCGTTCCGCGTGCCCATAGCAAGGCTGGCAGCGGCACAAGCAGCCGTAGGCGGCGGGGCAATGGGACAGAAATAAGAATGAGCATGGAGAGAAAGCTCTGTGTCATCAAGGTTTGAGATAAATTCACAAGTATAATAAATAGGGTGCTGACAAGCGGATTTTTTGCTGTTAGCACCCTGCTTTTTGATAAAAAATGTATTGAATATGCATATAAAATGTGATACAATGCATGTGATAATACAGGAGGTGAGCAATATGGCTAAATCGGAAACATTGCACATTCGAGTTGAACCTGCCGTAAAAGCTGGTGTTGAAGCTACGCTTAAAACATTAGGTCTTTCGACTACAGAAGCTATCAATATATTTCTTCATCAGGTCATTCTCGCTGGAGGGTTGCCCTTTGAGGTTAAAAACCCTCAGTATAACGTCGAAACGCTTGCGGCTATTCAGGAAGCCCGTGATATCATAACTGGAAAAGCTCCGGCAAAGAGTTATAATAGCGTAGCGGAGTTGATGGAGGACTTGAACAACGATGATGAAGATTAACAGAACCTCTCGTTTCAAGAAAGAATACAGGCAGATGATGAAGCGGGGGTATGATGCAAAGCTGTTTGAGTTCATTATTGGTGAAATTGTCAATGGACGGCCTTTGGCAGAAAAATATAACGACCACGCATTGAAAGGTAATTTTGATGGGTTTAGGGAGTGTCATATACAATCAGATTGGCTACTAATTTATATTATCGAAAGTGATATATTGACGCTTACCCTTACCCGAACAGGCACTCATGCGGATTTATTTAAAAAATAAGAATATTTGAAGGATTTGGATAATTGTTGCTTCAATATACTATTTGATAATCAGCTACAGCTGAATTTATCAGTGAGATGGAGGGATAGCTCATGAAAACAGATACAATTATAAAAGTTGAAGGAATGAATGCGTTAATTGCCAAATTAGGTTACGTAGATGCTGAACGCTTTATTATGCTTATGAATAAGGAGCCTTTTGATTATACAAAATGGCGTGATGAGAACTTGAATATTGATCTAAGTGTTCGTGAGTTAAGTAAGCTGGCAATGGAGGCAGTTTTCAGGCAGCCGTAGGCGGCGGGGGCAATGGCGCAAAAGTAAGAATGAGCATGGAGAGAAAGCTCTGTGTCATCAAGGTTTGAGATAAATTCACAAGTATAATAAATAGGGTGCTGACAAGCGGGTTTTTTGTTGTCAGCACCCTGATTTTTGATTGATTTTTTTAACAAAGCAGCATATACTATAAATGTAAGGAAATCATTGAATTCTTGGAAGGCGGTTATATATTATGGAGTTAGCGAAAATTACATCAAAGGGACAGATAACAATACCTATTCAAATTAGGAAAATGCTGAATCTTAAAGATGGAGACAAAGTTGTTTTTATGACTGACGGCGGCAAGGTTATTATGGAGAACCCAACAAGACTTGCAATAAAAGAAGCACAGGAAGCATTTGAGGGATTAGCAGAAGAATTGAGTCTAAAATCTGAACATGATGTTGTCAATCTTGTTAAAGAAGTAAGAAAAGAGTTGTGGGAGAAGAAATATGCGGATAATGATTGACACGAATGTTCTTTTATCGGCTCTTGTATTTAAAAGTGCGAAAATGGCAGATTTGATTGAGTATATCGCAGACAAACACACGTTAGTCCTATGTTCGTATGTAATTGAAGAAGCCAATGCCGTTATTACTAGAAAATCGTCAACATATAAAGCTGTGCTAGATGCCTTTTTATTAAAAATGCCATTTGAAATGGCATATACTCCTACGGAGATGTCAACGGCACCAAAAATAAGAGATGAAAAGGATAAGCCGGTGCTTCTTTCTGCGATTACTGCTGATGTGGATGTCCTGATAACAGGAGATAAGGATTTTACCGGGATAGATATAGACCGTCCTGAAATACTTACACCGACGGAATTCTTGGATAGATATTAGTTTTACTATTCGTACAGGAGTAGATAGTGGCGGGGTAATGGCGCAAAAGTAATATAAATGGCGTGAAAGGCTTTGTATAATCAAGATTTTTAGGTGATTTTGAAAGTATAATAAATAGGGTGTTGGCACATGAAGTTATTGATGCCGGCACCTTATTTTTTCAGCTCTGACAAGTAAATAATTTTTCGATATTTTTCGATAAAACAATTACCAAAACTTCAAATAAATGATATAATAGTGTTAAAAAAGAACTAATATTAAGGGATTTGGAAAATGCAAAAGTATTATTTTAGGAGGAGTATATTAATGAAAAAAATCAACCGCCTTATCGCCGGAACTTTGACTGTGGCGTTTATCTCATTATTTCTCCCATTTGTTCAAAATGGGAATCAAGTGCTGGCTCTGGACAACAATCTGGGATTGACCCCTCCCATGGGATGGAACAGCTGGAACATCTTTGGAGGCAACATCGATGAGGATAAGATCAAGCAGATTGCAGATGCAATGGTTACAACAGGAATGAAGGATGCAGGCTATGAGTATGTTAATCTTGATGACAATTGGATGGCAAACCCTGCCCGTGATGCTGACGGAAATCTTATTCCGGATCCCAAGCGTTTTCCTAGCGGTATGAAAGCTTTGGCAGATTATGTTCATTCAAAAGGATTAAAATTTGGAATTTATGGTGACAGAGGAAAAACCACTTGCTGCAATATTCCACAGAGCGGAAGCGAGGGGTATGAGGAACGGGATGCACAAACTTTTGCCGACTGGGGAGTAGATTATTTAAAATATGATAACTGTGCTTCAGACAATAATCTGCAGGCAGGCTACGAAAAAATGCAGAAGGCTCTTTTGAAAACAGGAAGACCTATTTTCTACAGCATATGCTGCTGGTATTTTGTGGGTCCATGGATGGTAGATTGCGGTAATTCCTGGAGAACAACGGGAGATATTAGTGATAACTGGGGAAGCATTATAAAGAATATTGACGAAAACTCCAAGTCAGCAGCCTATGCAGGTCCGGGCCATTGGAATGATCCGGATATGTTGGAGGTTGGCAATGGTCAAATGACAGATACAGAATACAAATCGCATTTCAGCATGTGGTGCATTATGGCAGCTCCCCTTATCGCTGGAAATGATCTTAGGAATATGACTCCTGCTACCAAGGAAATTCTTACTAACAGAGAAGTCATTGCTATTGATCAGGACCCTGCAGGAATCCAAGGCACTAAGGTAAGTGCTTCGGGAGACCTTGAAGTGTGGTGCAAACCTCTGGGAACAGATGGAACTACCAAGGCAGTTATCCTTTTTAATCGAGGAGGCACTTCGGCAGATATCACAGTCAATTGGAAGGATATAAAGCTTGCTGAGGGTTCTGCCGCTGTTCGTGATCTTTGGGAGCATAAGGATTGCGGCACGTTCGATACCGGGTATACGGCCAATGTACCCTCCCATGGCGTGGTGGTTTTAAAGGTTAAAGAAAGCTCTGCCAATACAGATATAATATATGGTGATGTTGATGGAAGTAACACGGTAAATACAATAGATTATTCATTAGTGAAACAGTATTTGCTTGAACAGATTACCGATTTCCCCGCTCCAAACGGTAAACTGGCTGCTGATGTCGATGGAGACGGCAGAATAACAACACTGGATTTTTCTTTAATAAAGCAATATTTGTTGGGTATTATTGACGAATTTCCTGTCCAAAAATAATTAAAGCAGAGCCGTTGCTCTTGCCTTGGCTCGGGCTTTAAAGGTGGGAATTGATGAAAGCAGAAAAACGAAATCATACTTTAATGAATAGAATAATTAAATATTTTCTAATAGTGATTTTTTGTATGGTATTATTGAATGCATATTCAACCTTTAGATTCAAATCCTTCTACGGAAATTTTTATACAATGCTGACAAGGCTGGTGGATATTTATTCTATATCATTTAAGATAGATAATATGTGCAAGGATATAGATAATTATGCGCATAGCGGTGCTGCGAATTATTTAACTGACTATAAAACAGAGTCTGATTCTATTTTGGATTTATGCAGTCGGTTAAAAAATGAAACTTATGGAGAGGAGCATTATAAATTCTCAGATATTTATAACATGATCTTATCCTTTGATGAAAAAAGTAAAGTTATTATTTCAGATAGTGATAAGCATGTTCAACTGATTTATATAAACGAATCGGTATCGGAATTAACGAGGCTCAAGGGATACATTGACGATGAAGTCAAGAATGTGTTGCTGGGGCAATTTGGTGCTGTAATGGCATACTATAGAAACTTTATAAACGATATCGGAAGCCAGCAGAATGTAATCTATGTCTTAACGGCATTGATAACTGTGATATGCATAATTATTGCCGTTCGATTTTCAAGGGAAATTTCGCAGCCTATTCACCAGCTGGTGCTAAGTCTTGCAAAAGTTGCAAAGGGAGAGTTTGAAGTCGAAAAAATCAACATTAAAACAGACGATGAGATAGATGTTTTAATAGAATCCTTTGTTCTTATGACAGCTAAAATAAAAGGGTTAATTGAAGAAATAAAAGCTAAAGCGGATATAGAAAAAGAATTATCAGAAGAGCAGATAAAAAATTTGGAAATGTCCAATCTTCTAAACCAAGCAGAGCTAAAATTTTTACAGTCGCAAATCAATCCTCATTTTCTTTATAATACTTTAAACAGCATCTCTGCCTGGGCTCTTATAGAAGGTGCGGAGCAAACCATGAAAATGATAGGCTGCATTTCTGAAATTTTGAAATATTACCTCAAAAAGATAAACGAAAATGTTACATTGAATGAAGAATTCAAGATTATTGAAAACTACGTATATCTTCAAAAAGCACGTTTTGGGGACAGGATAAAATTTGAATTACACTATGATGAAGGCGTAATGGGTCATTGTGTTCCCAGCATGATACTCCAGCCATTTGTTGAGAATGCAATAATACACGGACTTGAGCCTTTAGAGGAAAAAGGGAGGCTTAATGTAAGGATCATTGATATGGAAAGTGACATATTAATGAAGGTTGAAGACAATGGTATTGGTATAAAAGAGGAAATCCTCAGTCAGTTTTTTGAAAAAGAAAAATCCATGCCTTCCCCTTCTGAAAGAGGAATCGGCGTCGTGAACGTAATTAGAAGGCTAGAGCTTAAATACGGCAGGAATGTTGTTGAAATTAAGAGCAGCAAGGATAAAGGGACTGAAGTTAACATACGGCTTCCTAAGATGATTTAGAGGTTAAGCATCAAAAATCTGGAGGATACTAGAAAATGAATAAAAGAATCTGGTTTTTTAAATTACTCCTACTGCTTTTCTGCATAATATTAACAGCCTGTTCTGCTATAGTAAATTCCCCTGATCCTGCAAATACTCCTGCTGCAAGCAGCAGTGAAGCCCCGGAAGGAAATTCTGCTGATGATCCTGAGGTTAGAGGCACCGCATTTGCAGGATCAAAAGATCAAGCTTACTTTATGTGCGTTTTTGTTAAAGGGACTGCGTATTGGAAGGGCGTCTATAAAGGCTTTAAAGCTGCAGGGGATCAGCTTGGGGTGAGAACAGAATTTGCAGGTTGTGACGAATACGATGCTAATGCCCAATTGAAGGTTTTTGAACAAATTGTAGCGAAAAAACCAAAAGGAATTGCTCTGTCTCCGATCAGTTCGGAAATATTCAAAGATCCCATCGATAAAGCAATAGCAGCCGGTATTAAGGTTACTACCTTTGCTTCTGACTCACCGGACAGCAAAAGGCTTACCATCATAACTACCGACGATATAACACAGGGAAGGCTGGCCGCTGACTACATAGCACAAAAGACTGGAGAACGTGGAACAATCGGAATAATCGAAAGGCCTAACCAAACAAACCATGCCAAGCGTGTAAAAGCATTCATGGATAGGTTGGAAGAAAAGTATCCCGGTATGAAGGTTGTATCACGTGCCACAGCAGATGGAGATGAGGCAAAATCAGCAAGGGTGGCTGTTGCGATGATTCGGGAGCACCCTGATTTGTCACTTATTTACTGCGTGGCGGGAATAGAAGGAATAGGTGCAGGAGTGGGAGTAAAAGAATCGGGAAAGCCGGTAAAGGTATTTTGTTATGATGTAGATCCCCAGATAATTGATATGATTAAAGATGGAACGATATTTGCTTCTTTTCAGCCCAATACTGTAAATATGGGTTATTGGTCAATGCTGTGCCTGTACACGGCGGCAAATAACTTGATTGACCCTGCTAACGATTGGAAAGCCGCAAATAAATCACCTTTGCCTACAACTATTGATAATGGAATTGACGTAGTAACAAAGGAAAATTGCGATTACTTCGACATCCAGTAAAGCCCATAAAATAATGGAATAATATAAAAAAGTGCTATTCGATTAATATTTGCTATAATCAGGATAGTACTTTTTTAATTTTATAGTCTTTTTTTAATACAATTAACTAAACTTACAAATCAAATTTTTCCCTTACAATTAAAAACTTCATAGAATTATTAAAATATTACGCAAGTATGACCTCAATTAATATTATATTATTTAACTATGTAATAGAGCAATTAATATTTCAAATCTTTTCCTGCAAAATCCTAATATTTAACGGGCTTTGCAGAAAACTGCCAAGCAGGCAAGGAGTACTGATTATGGATTTTGGATTGAGCAATAAGGCTGCATTGATTACTGGGGGAGCTCGTGGCTTAGGAAGGGCAATATGCTTAAACTTAGCTTCCGAGGGCAGCGGTATTGCAATAAATTATAGGAAGGACCATGAAAGAGCCTGGCTGCTTGCAGAAGAGATTAAAGAAAAATATGGTGTCAAAGCAATATGTGTAAAAGGAGATGTAACAAGTGAAGAAGATGTAAAGCGAATTTTTTGTGAAGTATTATGCCAATTAGGCAGAATAGATATTTTAGTAAACAATTCAGGAATATGCCCGGTGTCAATGGTTAAAGACATGGACTTATCTGAATGGAATAGTGTGATAGGCACCAATTTGACGGGAACCTTTTTAACCTCCAGAGAAATGATTAATATGCTCATTGCCCAAAACAAATGCGGTAAGATAGTCAACATTGCTTCCCAATCGGCATTTAACGGTTCGAAAACGGGGAAATCCCACTATGCAGCAAGTAAAGGAGGAATTGTATCCTTTACACTTTCGTTGGCTAAGGAAGCAGCACGGTATGGGATTAATGTTAATGCCGTGGCTCCGGGAATGATGTATACAGAGATGACAGCTGAAACCCTTGATAAAAATATGGACAAATACAAAAAAGAAATCCCGATAGGGCGTATAGCTGAGCTTGACGAGGTTGCGAGAGTTGTGGTGTTCTTGGCTTCGGATGTGTCGAGTTATATTACCGGGGCAACATTGGATGTCAGTGGGGGGATTACAGGAAGGTAAATTTTTACTTAAAAAGGAGGGAGCGTTTTATGATTCAAAGGGCTGGAACTATGGAAGTTGAAGTTAGGGATAAAATGAAAGGCGGCAAGGGTTCTGTCGCTATAACACATCTCTTGCGCCAGATTCAAATAAAGGGAAAGTGCAGATTTTTTGGAAGGATGCGGATTAATCCGGGCTGCTCAATTGGTGAACACCCGCATGAAAACGAAGAGGAAATCTATTACATATTAAAAGGCAAGGGTATTTGTGTTGACAATGGAATCAGACAAGAGGTTAAAGAGGGTGATGTTATTTTAACTGGGGGCGGCGCGTCACATTCTATCGAAAACAATAGTGATGAAACCCTTGAAGTAATGGGATTTATATTATTGTACTAAACATAAGAAGGGTTTTTGTAAGCAATTGAGATTTTTTAAAGAGACGGGGAATAAAAATGGATATTAACAATCTGGATAAAGTAGTAAATGAAGTTATTGAAGAAATTACAAAAGAAAGACTTTTAAATAAGGATTCGGGTTCAAATGCTCGGTTGACAGCTTCAGCCGGCAGTGTTAGCGGAGATTTTGATGTGTCGCTTGCGGCAAGGATGGAGCATTCGATGATTAGGCCTGATGCCACGCCTGCAATGGTAAAACAATTTTGCGATGAAGCTGTAAAATATAAATTCCGCAATGTTGCGCTTGCACCATGTTTTGTGCCTATGGCTGCGGGACTGCTTAAAGGGACAGGCGTCAAAGTGTCCACAGCAGTTGCCTTCCCTATGGGAATAGCGTCCACAAAGATTAAAGTGGCGGAAACCATTGAGGTTATTGAAAATGGGGCAGCAGAAATAGACCTGCCAATAAATATAGGAATGATCAAAGCGGGACAGCTAAAGGCTGTTAAGGAAGATGTAGAAGCGGTGGTTACCGCATCCAATAAGAGGGCTTTGATTAAAGTTGTAATTGATCTGGGCGCTTTAACAGAGGAAGAGAGGATAAAGGCAGCGTTAATTGCAAAAATGGCAGATGCAGACTTTTTGAAAATTGCGGCTACAACAAGGCCTGTTGGGGTAAATGCCGAAGATATGAGATTCTTCCGCCAGATCGTCGGAAATGATATGGGCTTAAAGGCAGATGGGGGAATTAAGGATTATAACACTGCTTTATCAATAATTGAAAGCGGCGGAAGCACAATTGGTGCCAGTGGGTCGGTAAAAATTGTAAAGAGAGTATTTTGACAAATGTCATATATAGGACACGATAAAGATTTTACAATCATAGAGGATACAAATGCCTGCAGAAATTTTTAATAGCAACGAAAAAGTGCCTTGCGGGGAAAAGTCTCTTGGGTTTGTCACTCGGCATTTTTCTTAGAGGTATTCCTTATGGGTCAAATAAAAATTTCTTCCGGCAAGTTATATCCTCTATGTAAAATCTTTATCGCTACATATATAAAAAAATTTAATTAAAAAATATCAATTGAGTTGATTGTGAGGAGGAAATTAAAATGTTTTCATCATTAAAAGGCAAGGTTTGCGTTGTTACAGGAGCAGCAAGAAGTATTGGACTTGGTATTGCCGAAAGATATGCAAAAGAGGGCGCGGCGGTTGCTATGATTGATATTAGCAGTGAAGTTGCAGCACAGGCCGATAGAATATCGCAAGAAGGTGGGACTGCAAAGGGATATATATTGAATATAACTGATAGAGACGCTGTTTTCGCTTGCTTTGAGCAAATTGTGAAGGATCTTGGCCCGGTGTATGCGTTGGTTAATAACGCGGGAATAGTCGACCAACGCCCTTTTGAAGAAATTACGGCGGATCAGATTAATAAGCAAATGGCGGTAAATGTAAACGGAACACTTTTCTGCGCACAAGCTGCGGTTAAAACTATGAAAGCTCTGAAAAACGGCAGAATAATTAATTTCTCATCAAAATCCGGCAAAACCGGTTCGGCATTAATGGCCCATTATTCAGCGGCTAAGGGTGCGGTAATAGCATTAACTCATGCATTGGCATTTGAGCTGGCGCAATTCAACATAAAAGTAAATTCTATTTGCCCGGGCATTACGGATGCAACAGGCGTCTGGAACTCAGTTAGCGCAGGATATACAGATAATTTAGGATTATCCAGAGAAGAAGTAATTAAGACCTTTACTGCAAAAATTCCGCTTAAGAGACTGACAGATATAGAAGATGTTGTTGATTATGTTTATTTCCTTACTGCAAGCGGAGAATACTGTACAGGTCAGGCGGTGAACATAACAGGCGGAAGGGAGATGCACTGATATGGGAGCCTCCGTTGGAAATTGTGTTAATTATTATGCACCAAAAGATGTAAGAATCGAAGAAATGAATGAAATACCTAAAATCAGCATTGGCGAGGTACTTGTAAAGATTGAAGCCTGTGCGGTTTGTGGGACTGATGTTAAGTCATTTGTAAACGGGAATCCCAGAATAAAGCCTCCGCAGGTTATGGGACACGAGCTTTGCGGAACTATAGTGGAATTGGGCAAGGGTGTTGCAAATTATAAAATTGGACAAAGGGTCACTATGGCTACTACAATAGGCTGTGGTGACTGCTATTACTGCAATAAAGGCAAAACGAATATGTGCAGAAGCGCTGAGGCAATGGGCTTTAATTATGCGGGTGCGATGGCTCCATATGCAGTAATTCCCGCGAAGGCTGTTAAACAGAATCATCTGGTTGACGTAGGAGATCTGGATGCCACGGTGGCTTCCCTTAGTGAACCAATGTCATGTGCAATGAACGACATCAACCGTGTGCCTGAAGAAGAGCTTGAGAATGTACTTATATTAGGTCTTGGGCCGCTCGGTATGCTGCATGCGGTATGTGTCCGCGAAAAAGGCGTTAAAAACATCGTTTGTGTGGAATTCCCGGGGAAAAGGTCTGATATGGCAAGGGATATGGGCTTGACAGTTGTGGCTCCTGATGAAATTGATGGGAAATTCAAAGAACTTTCAAACGGAGAAGGCTTTGATCTTGTACTCATCACCGCTCCTAACAATGGAGTGCAGAGTAAAGCTCCCATGTATGCCAGAAAAGGCGGGTATGTGTCGTACTTTGCGAGCTTGCCTGTGGGCGATGAGATGCTTAGTATGAATAGCCGTACCATTCATTATAATGAGCTGGTTTTATACGGCACATCGGATTCAACAGTTAAGCATGTCCAAGCAGCAGTGGCGTTATTAAGGAAGAATCCCGACGGATTTAAACCTTTGATTACACATGTTATGCCATTTTCGGATTTCCACAAGGCAATGGACGAAATCAAAGCAGGAAATGCTGTGAAAATAGTGTTGGTTCCGTAGGTCTATTGCTTACTATTACAAAGCTATAAAAGGAGTACGGCTATGAAGCTTGTTGGAATTGGTGATTTGTTTATTCCCAATAAATATATACTATCGGGATTTAAGCAGTTCGAGGAACTGGGAGTTGAAGTCTGCACTGTAGATTGGAAGCTCAAGGATTTTGAAGAGCTTCAGAATATAAATCTTTTGGTAGAGCATAGCGGAAGTGAAGCCTATGAAGTACCTGAGTATATAATAGATGCATGTAAGGATGCAGATATTATCATAACTGAATTTTGTACCGTTACAAAGAAGTTGATTGATGCATGTACAAAGCTTAAGGTAATAGGAGTACTTCGGGCGGGATGTGAGAACATCAATGTAGAGTATGCAACCTCAAAGGGTATTATGGTTTTCAATACCCCTGGCAGAAATGCAGATGCAGTTGCTGATTTTACAATAGGAGTTTTAATAAGTGAAAGCAGAAACATTGCCAGAGGACACTTTGGCTTGAAAAACGGAGAATGGGTAAGGACATATTCAAATTCAGGGCATATTCCTGATCTTCCGGGAAAGACAGTTGGAGTTATCGGACTTGGAGAAATCGGCCAAAAGGTTGCAAAGAGGCTTGTTGGTTTTGACGTTAATCTTTTAGGCTATGACCCTTTTGTAAATAATCCTCCATATGGGATCAAAATGGTGAGCTTGGAAGAATTGATGGAGCAGTCTGATTTTGTAACCATCCATGTCAGGGCAATGAAGGAAACAGAAAATCTTGTTAACAAAGAATTAATCCAGAAAATGAAGCAGACAGCATATTTTATAAACACTTCAAGGTCATCTGTAGCAGATGAAAATGCTATATATGAGGCATTGAAGAATAAGAAAATCGCAGGCGCCGCTTTAGACGTATTTGACGTTGAACCGCCAGGAAAAGAATACCCCCTTGTAAAGCTTGACAATGTAACAATTACTCCTCATATGGCAGGCGGTTCAAATGATGCGTTTTTTAATTCTCCTAAAAAGCTGGCACTCGAAATGGTTAAGCTTTTTGAAGGCCAGAATTCAAAATACATGGTTAATAAGCAGATATTTGAGTCTGCTGTAAAAAACTTTAAGTAAGCAACAGCTTTAACAAACAGTATAAAGCATTAGAAAAGCGGGAGGCTGAAGATATATGTACGCAGCAAAGGTTATCGGTACCGTGGTTTGTACTGCCAAGGATGAGAAATTAAACGGCAGAAAGCTTCAGGTGGTGCAGCCTGTCAATCTTTTAACACTTCAATATGAAGGTAAACCTGCTGTTGCGATAGATTCGGTTGGGGCAGGACTTAATGAAATAGTCCTTGTTGTTGGAGGCAGCTCTGCAAGACAAACGGCAGTTACAGCAAATACTCCTGTAGATGCGACTATCATGGCAATCGTAGATTTAATAGATGTTGAAGGTAAAAAAGTGTTTGATAAAGGTATGTAGTATTCTTGTACCTATATAGGACACGATAAAGATTTTACAAACATGGAGGATATAATTGCTTACAGAAATTTTTAATAGCAACGAAAAGACGCCTTGCGGGGAAATGTCTCACGGGTATGTCATCAGGCGCTTTTCTTAGATGTATTCCTTACGGGTCAAAAAAATTTCTTCCATCAAACTATATCCTCCATGTAAAATCTTTATCGCTACATATATATCTTAACTGGGGGACTGTAAAATGTATCTTGCAAAAGTAATCGGGACAGTAGTAGCAACACAGAAGGATGCTTCCCTGAAGGGAGTAAAGCTGCTTGTGATCCAACCTGTTGATTCAAGCGGAAAGGCGAATGGTTCACCTGTTGTAGCATCAGACACTATAGGCGCGGGGGCGGGGGATACGGTGTTCTGCGCAAAGAGTAAGGACGGCGCAATGCCTCTGCCTGACCCAAACGCACCCAGTGATGCAGGAATAATAGGTATAGTAGATTATGCCTATAGTAAAAGCTAAGGAGTTTTGCAAAATGATACTTGCTCGTGTAGTTGGAAATATCGTTGCAACACAAAAAAATGTCAATTTATTAGGAGGTAAACTCATGCTGCTGCAGCCAATCGATACAGAAGGCAAAAACGCAGGTGATGAGTTTATAGCAATTGATGGAGTTGGCTCAGGTGTTGGAGATATGGTTCTCTGCATTGCAGAGGGAGGATCAGCGCGTCAGGTATATGGAAATGCCAAGGCCCCGATAGATACGGTGATTGCGGGGATAGTAGATGTTGTTGAAAGTGTAACATAAAAAAATTGAGAGGTGAAGGCGATGGAAATAAGCAAGCTTATCGAGACAATTACACAGGAGGTTTTAAAGGAGCTGGGTGAAGAAAATTTGTCAAAGCTTAACGGCAGCGAATTATCTGCAGAGATCCTGCCTAATGAAGTGGACATAAATAACTTGGCTGCTACATGTGATCACACAGTGTTAAAGCCTGATACAACAAAAAAGACAATAGAGAAGTTCTGCAAAGAGGCGATGGAATGGGGATTTGCATCTGTCTGTGTGAATCCCACGCATGTCAGGTACGCAGCAAGTATTCTTAGAGGAAGTAAAGTAAAGGTATGCACGGTTATCGGGTTCCCTTTAGGGGCTAACACTCCTGTCGTTAAGGCTGCTGAAGTGCGTGACGCAATTGCAAACGGAGCTCAGGAAGTTGATATGGTAATTAATATAGGGGCATTAAAAGACGGAAATTACGATATGGTAACGAAAGATATTAAAGCGGTTGTTGATGCTGCGGCAGGGCAGGCATTAACTAAAGTAATTATCGAAACTTGTCTTTTAACAGAACAAGAAAAGATAAAGGCGTGCTTACTTGCCAAAAACGCAGGGGCAGATTATGTAAAGACTTCAACAGGAATGAGTACAGGCGGAGCTACTGTTGAAGATATCTCGCTGATGAGAAAAACTGTTGGGCCTGATATGGGAGTCAAGGCATCTACCGGTGTAAATGACCGTGAAATTGCGCTTAACCTTATTAGGGCAGGAGCAACGCGCTTGGGTACAAGTAAAGGTGTTGCTATTCATACCGGGGTTGATCCAAATGCTAAAGCTACCTGTGTCAATTGTGGAAATTGCAAGTCAGCTTGCCCCACAGGAAACGCAAAGGTTGTTAAAGACAATTATTAAGGATTAATAACCAAAAGGGATGTGGCAAAGATGGGAAGTAACAGTGACACAGCTTGTACAGACAATGTGGCATTATCTATAAAAGAAGCAAACCTGCTTATGCAGACCGCTTATGACAGTCAAAAGCTTATAGCCGGGCTGGACCAGATAAAGGTAGATAGAATTGTTGAGGCTATGGTTGAAGCAGGGTACAAAAATGCCCGGCGCTTAGCGGTTATGGCGGTTGAAGAAACAAAGATAGGTGTGGCTGAAGACAAAGAAATCAAGAACCGGTTTGCGACTAGAAATGTTCATGAGTACATAAAAAATATGCGTACTGCAGGAATAATCAAGGAAGAGCCAGATAAGGGTGTTGTGGAGATTGCCTCACCTATGGGTGTTGTAGTAGGAATAATTCCAACCACCAATCCTACCTCAACAATTTTGTATAAAGCCATTATAGCGGTTAAGTCCCGCAATTCCATTGTGTTTTCTCCACATCCAAGGGCAATTAAATGTTCCTTGGAAGCAGCGAGGCTTATGGAGGAGGCCGCTGTTTCGGCAGGCGCTCCCAAAGGACTTATAAATTGTCTTTCTGTAACTACAAGAGAAGCTACAGACGAATTGATGCACCATTTAAAAACCTCTGTGATTTTAGCAACGGGTGGGTCTGCAATGGTAAAGGCCGCATATAGTTCAGGCAATCCGGCATACGGAGTGGGACCGGGGAATGTGCCTGCGTTTATTGAACGGTCAGCGGATATTACCGACGCGATTGAAAAGATAATTTCAAGCAAGACGTTCGATAATGGTACGGTATGCGCTTCAGAGCAGGCAATTGTGACCGAAGCTATTATTGCAGAGAGAGTTATAGATGAATTAAAAAAGCAAGGCGGATACTTTGTCAGCGGAGCAGATTTGGCTGCATTGGAAAACATAGTGATTCAGCCTAACGGTGGAGTAAACCCAAAGGTTGTAGGCCAGAGTCCAGAGACAATAGCCTCCTTAGCAGGAATAACAATACCCGAAGGAACTAAGGTAATAGTTGCATCTCTTAAGGGAGTCGGAAAAGATTTTCCTTTATCGGCCGAGAAATTGTGCCCGGTGCTAGGGCTATATATTGAGAAGGATTGGAAAGAAGCATGTGAACGCTGCTTTGAATTACTACAGTACGGAGGCCTTGGGCATAGCCTGGTGATTCACTCAAAAAACGAGGATATAATAAGGGAATTTGCAATTAAAAAGCCTGTTTTTCGTATTCTGGTAAACACACCGTCCTCTCAGGGAGCAATAGGCTATACAACTGGTGTTGCACCGGCATTAACACTGGGATGCGGCACATTAGGCGGAAGTATTACCTCGGATAATGTAACCCCGCTGCACCTAATCAACATTAAACGCTTGGCGTACCATTTGCCGGAGAAAACGGGCAAAGCGGCAGGCAAGCCGTCAAGCTTCTTTTATACAAAGGCAGAGATAACCCGGGCAATTGAAGAGTTAATAAAAGCAGGGAGCAAGTAATATAAAAAATAAAATCGAGGAGGCTATTTTAATGAGTGATGCGATAGGAATGATAGAAACCAGAGGCTTGGTAGGAGCAATTGAAGCTGCAGATGCAATGGTCAAGGCGGCGAACGTACAGCTTGCCGGTAAGGAATTGGTTGGAGGCGGTCTTGTTATGGTAATGGTCCGCGGTGATGTCGGGGCTGTAAAAGCTGCTACTGATGCGGGAGCGGCAGCAGCAGGAAGAGTTGGAGAAGTAAAGTCCGTACATGTTATTGCGCGCCCGCATTCAGAAGTTTCGGCAATATTGCCAAAGGCCGGAGCAGTAAAGGCTGAAGCAGCAAAGGCTGAAGCTAAAGGCGCTGCTAAATAATTAAAGCGAATGCTTCAGGATTTGCATGGAAGTTTGGCATATTTAACAAAATTATTAAAAGCATAGGGGGGATATTAAATGGAAAACGCATTGGGCATGATTGAAACTAAGGGTCTAGTGGGTGCAATAGAGGCGGCAGATGCGATGGTTAAAGCTGCTAACGTAAAATTAATCGGTAAAGAAGCTATCGGAGGCGGATATGTAACAGTTATGGTGCGTGGAGATGTTGGAGCTGTGAAAGCTGCTACTGATGCCGGCGCGGCTGCTGCAGCCCGAGTTGGAGAGCTTAAATCGGTACATGTCATACCGCGTCCACATTCAGAGGTTGAGGCAATATTGCCTAAGTAGAGGTTTTGATAAAACAATAAGAGCGGAGGTTAAATAAATGGAAAATGCATTAGGAATGGTTGAAACAATTGGTGAAATTGGAGCAATAGAAGCTGCCGACGCAATGGTGAAGGCAGCAAATGTTAATTTGATAGGCATGGAGAAGATCGGAAGCGGATATGTAACAGTTATGGTGCGCGGAGATGTCGGAGCTGTAAAGGCTGCGACTGAGGCAGGGGCTGCTGCAGCGTCACGTGTTGGTGAGCTTAAATCAGTTCACGTTATACCTCGTCCGCACTCAGAAGTTGAGTCCATTTTACCCCGGTAACAAACACACATTATCGCTACATATATATTCAAATTGAAGAAAGGTGGGGCGGAGAAAGTGGAACAGGAGCTGTTAAGGCAGATCGTAATTAAAATAATTCAAAAGATAACGGCCCATTCCGTGACGGAATTACATCCCAAACCTTTTCCAATTGGTGTGTCCAACAGGCATATACATCTCTCAAAAGAAGATCTGGAGCTTTTGTTTGGGCATGGACACAGTCTGAAGTGCCGGAGGGAGCTATCCCAGCCGGGGCAGTGCGTTTCATTTGAGACAGTCATGCTTGCCGGCCCAAAAGGGTGCATAGAACAGGTAAAGGTGCTGGGGCCTGTAAGAAAACAGACTCAAATAGAGATTTCACGAGGTGATGCCTTTAAGCTCGGCGTTAATGCACCGATAAGGGAGTCGGGGAATTTGAAGGGGTCAGGCGGGATTACCGTTATTGGCCCTATGGGGTCTGTTCACCTTAAGGAGGGTGCCATTATTGCACAAAGGCATATACATATGACTCCACTTGATGCTGAAAGTTATGGAGTGAAGGATGGGCAGAAGGCTCAAGTTAAGTATACAGGAGAACGAGGAGTGATATTTGACAATGTCATTGTACGGGTAAGTGATAAATTTGCTTTGGAATTTCATATAGATATTGATGAAGCCAACGGTGCAGGGATAAAGCATGGAGAAATGGCATACCTTTTATTCTCAGGGTTATCTGTCGTGCCAAATATCTGCGATCCAATTAAGAGCGAAAGCACACAAAAAGCTATTATAGAAGAACCTGTGGGACTTGTAACGGAGGATACCGTGAGGAGGGCATGGAAGAAAAAAGCTGTAATCACTGTAAATAAAGGTGTTATCTGTACTCCTTTAGCTAGAGACGCAATTAAGGAATTGGGTGTCGAGGTTATATGGAATTAGATTCCATAAACAAGATAGAAGTCATGAGGTGATGTTTATATGGCACAGGTAATAACACAAATGGAAATTATGAAGTTTGCAGGTATGGAAAAGGCTGTTTTCCCGGCAGACACAATATTGACTCCATCTGCAAAGGATTGGGCACAGGAACACAAAATCGATATAATTTTGGGAAAAGGTATCGACAAGCAAAGCGATGAGAAATCTGAACTTCTAAAGAATTTGGTAAAGGCAGTAATAAAAAATATGGATAGGGCAGGCGGCTTTCTTAAAAAGGAAGAACTTGTCGAAGTGGTAACAAGATGCCTTGAAAAGATGGGAAATACAGTGGGCAAATAGACTGCAGCTTTTGTAGGGGAGGAAGTAATGGGAAAATACATTTTATGTATTGATAACGGCTTAACAACAACCAAATCGGTAATTTTTACGACAGATGGTAAAGAAATAGCCTCCAGCCTTATAAATACAGTGGTTGAGAACTATGGTGCTTGTGCGGAAATTGATATGGAGCTGCAATGGAAAAATACAGCTTATGTAATAAAAGAATCCATAAAAAAATCAAACATCAATCCTTCAGATATAGTTGGAGTTGGTAACAGTGGGCATGGCGCCGGCCTTTACTGCTTGGATAAAGTTAATAAGCCGGTAAGGAAAGCTGTATCTTCAATGGATGCAAGGGCAATTAAGCTTCTCGAGGAATGGGATATGGAGGGCAAAAGCTCTTACAAAAGCCTATTCCAAAATTTGTGGAGCGGTCAGGCTATCCCGATATTAACTTGGTTAAAAAGGAATGAACCGGACAGCTATAAAAAAATTGAAAAGATTTTTATGGTTAAAGACTGGATTATTTATAAATTGACAGGAAATGCAGGGATAGAATACACCGATGCCAGTAATTCCGGATTATTAAATCCCATTACTAAAAATACTGATAAGGAAGTTCTAAAGCTATTTGGAATAGAAGAAATGTTTGACAAGCTTCCGCCCTTAAGAAAAACGACAGATATAGCAGGGTATGTTACTAAGGAAGCTTCAATAGAAACAGGCTTAAATTTTGGGACGACTGTAACCGGAGGGGTTTATGACGTAATTGCATGTGCTCTTGGAAGCGGTGTTTTTGATGATGACAAATACAGCTTGATCGCAGGAACCTGGAATGTGAATACCGGAATCAGAGAAAAGCTTGTGTATAGTGCGCAAACGATGAAATGCTCGCTCTTTGTTGATATTGACAGATATATTTACGTTGAATCAAGCGCAACATCTGCGGTAAACCTTGAATGGTTTATTGACAATGTGCTGAAGGGGATTGGTTTATTTGATATTTCAAACAGTCGTCTTTATAAAATAATTGATGAAAAAATAAGCCAAATCAATGCTGAGGAGTCAAATATTATTTATATGCCTTTTTTGTATAAATCGCAGCTTTCAAAAAATATGGAGGGATCATTTTTTGGAATTAAGGCGGAACACAATGTGTTTAATATGTTAAGAGCTTTATTTGAAGGGGTCGCTTTTGCGCACTTAATGCATATAGAAAGCCTCAGAAACGCGGGAGTTGTCAGAAATAAAGCAGTACTTTCAGGAGGCGCTACTAATAGCCATGTTTGGTGTCAGATATTTTCAGATATTTTGAATATGGAGATAATTACAACTGAGGCATCACAGGTAGGAGCTTTGGGAACTGCAGTTTGTACTGCTATAGCAATAGGTGAATACAATGATTTCAAGAAAGCAATAGGTATTATGGTAAAGGATAAGAATCATTATTATCCAGATGCAAAAAGAAATGAAGTTTATATGAGGAAGTATAAGGAATTTAGAAGAGTAATTGATATGTTTGACAAGGTTGGAGGCTGAGGGTACTCTTTAGGGATTGTTTTTCTTCCGGTATATGTCAAAATAAGAGAAGGGGGAAAGGCTATGGATCTTAATTTGAAGGGCAAGGTAGCAATTGTAACGGGCGGGGGAAGCGGTTTAGGAGCTTCAATAAGCGAAGTCCTGGCATTGGAGGGAGCCAATGTGGTAGTAAATTATTTTGTTGACGAGGCAAATGTTTTTAAGTTTGTTGATCAGCTTAATGAAAAATATGATACACGGGCGATACCTTTATATGGAGATATTACCAAGGCAAGCGATATAGAAAATGTCATTGCAAGGACGGTTGATATTTACGGCAAAGTAGACATTCTTGTAAATAATGCCGGGGTATGGCCAACAGCTTTCGTTGAAAGCATGGCTGATGAAGAATGGGAAAAAACAATAAAAATAAACCTTACCGGGCCATTTATGTTTAGTAAACGGGTTGTACAGAACCTGATAGGAAGAAAGAGCAAGGGAAAAATTATAAACATTGTTTCACAGGCTGCCTTTCATGGTTCAACCAGTGGTCACGCCCATTATGCAGCGGCAAAAGGAGGAGTTGTAACCTTTACGGTTTCACTTGCCAGAGAAGTCGCCAAATATGGAATAAATGTAACAGCAGTAGCGCCGGGGATGATGAGAACGCCAATGAATAAAAAAGAGCTTGCGGAAAATGAAGCTAAATACATAGAAAGAATACCGTTAGGCAGGATTTCAGATCCTGTGGAGGTTGCATACACAGTTGCCTTTCTGGCATCAGATAAGGCTGATTATATAACTGGCGCAACTATTGACGTTACAGGTGGGATGCTGATGAGATAAGAGCTTTGGTGATTTCTGGGGGTTTCAAAAAATATAAAAAAAAGGAGAATGTATTATTATGATTAACAATTTTCTCTATTTCGTTCCTGTGAAAATAGTTTTTGGAGCAGGCAAATTGAATGAAGCGGGCGGGTACGTAAAGCAATACGGCAAAAAGGCATTAATAGTTACAACAGGCCCTTTTTTCAAGGACAGTGGTTTGGTTGGAAGAATTCAAAAGATATTAGCTGAAAGCGGCGTTGAATCGGAGTTATTCCACGAGGTAAGCCCAAATCCTTTTTCAACGCAAGTAGATGCAGGTGCGGAGTTTGGTAAAAAAACCGGCTGTGATGTTATTATAGGTTTAGGAGGAGGCAGTGCAATTGATGCTGCCAAAGGGATTGCTGTTGCAATGGGGCATAATGCACCGATATGGAATTATTGCCCAAGCGGAGACCCCGATGATTTGACCGCAACAGAAAAAACGCTTCCCATTATTGCAATTACAACTACATCGGGTACAGGAAGCCATGCAACACCGTATGCCGTTATAACAAATCCCGTTACAAAGGAAAAGCCGGGACTTGGAAGCGATTATACATATGCAAAGGTGGCAATTGTAGATCCTGAGCTCATGCTATCCGTACCTAAGAAGATTACTGCTGCAACAGGGTTTGATGTCCTTGCCCATTCTATTGAGGCTTATACCAGCAATAGTGCTACTCCTATTACAGATAAAATGGCGGAGGAAGCTATAAGAATAGTTGGAAAGTATTTAAGAAGGGCTGTTGAAAACGGTGCTGATATAGAAGCAAGAACTGCATTGGCTTATGCAGATACCTTGGCAGGCTTTTCAATCGCAACGGCGGTTATAACCTTATGTCATTCGATTTCCCATGCGGTAGGTGGGGTATGTGAGACTGTCCACGGAGAAAGCCTTGCAGCAATGACGCCTCATACTATGCGATTCAGTATGGATTCCAGACCTGAAAAATATAAAAATATCGGCATGTTCCTCCGGGATGAAGGGTGCTGTGAAGAATATGACGGATGCTGCACATGCGAGAGCAGTGTACAGGAAGTTGAAAAGCTAATCAATGATATAGGCATGAATATTCCGCTTAGCAAACAAGGAGTCAAGGAATCGGATTTTGATGAGATTGCGTCCGGAACAACGAAGTATATGGGTGGAGGGCTGGATCTTGATCCAAAAAGAGCAAGTAAGGAAGACATTATTGAGATACTGAAAAAATCCTTTTAGTCAAGTTTAAAAGGATACTTAAAAGTTAAATCATTCGGATGTTTTTATTCTTAGTGGATATTGATATCCGAATTTTTTTAACGTATATATAGGATGCGATAAAGATTTTACAATCATAGAGGATACAAATGCCTACAGAAATTTTTAATAGCAACGAAAAAGTGCCTTGCGGGTCAAATAAAAATTTCTTCCGGCAAGTTATATCCTCTATGTAAAATCTTTATCGCCACATATATAGGAATCTATAGCTTTTGTATTTTGTGCCTTGAGTACATTGAAAGGAATGATATTTATGATAAAAAAGCAGATAAATGAGCTGTGCATGGAGAATTTTTCAAAATATGGTACATACTCCGATATGCTTAATCCAAATGGGGTTAAATTCGGGGAAGAACCGGTTGAGTTTTATAGGGATATGATTAAGCTGCCGCTTGGAAATAGTAATTTAGCTTCCTTTTCCTTATGCCGGCTTTTAAAGAGGCCGTTGATTATTGATGCCTCTGAATACCACAATTACTCGGGAGAAATGATAGTACCGCTGGATGGGGATATTCTTATGCATGTCGGTCCGGCTACCTCAAAGGCAGAGGTGCCGGTTGAGGACATAGAAATCTTTCGTATACCAAAGGGCGTAGTCGTATGTATTAATCCTGGGGTATGGCACTACTCAGCCTTCGTATACAGGTGTAAAACCGTAAATATTCTGGTGGCACTTCCTGAAAGGACGTACATGAATGATTGTTATGTGGTAGAAATACCTGTGGAAAAGCAAATTGAAATCGTTGATAAATAAGGGTGCTTTGCAACGTGTTGTTAAAATATCTCTGGATAAAGGTGATTTATGAAACTAAGAAGATTTGATGAGGTGACTCAGATGTTTGTAGTTAATGCAGCCCAAATGGCATACTTGGAGAATGCTCCCAAAACCCAAATGATGCTTCAGATGTTCTGTGAACTTTTAAGGTATTTTTACAAGGGTGATACACAAGTTTTGCTTTCAAAGGAATTAGAGGCTTTACGCAATTATATTGACATACAAAAAATTCGCTATGGAAACAGGTTTGACATTACTTATCTTAATTGCAGTGGGTTTGAAGACATAAACATCAATCACTTGAGTGTCATAGATTTTGTTGATCATATATTGAATAACGCCCTTGTGCAGTATGAAGGAATCATTGCTCTTACGGTTGAAATTAAAGATACTAATGGAATATTTCTCAGGGTTATATTAAAAAAGGACATGAAAAAGGAAGAGTTTTCAAGGCCTTTAGCAGAAATGGGGGATGTCAATGTATAAGCTTATGATTGTAGATGATGAATCCCTGTCAAGATATGTTTTGCGAGCATTGATAACGAAGAAATTCAGTAATATTGAAATTGTCGGTGAGGCTGAAAATGGCAGGCAGGCTATAGAATTAAATCACAAGCTTCAACCTGATTTAATTATAATGGATATAAAAATGCCTGGTATTAACGGCATTGATGCTTCGATGGAAATCCTCAGGGAATATTTCAATTCATGTATACTGATTTTGACGGCATATAATAATTTTGAATATGTAAAGCAAGCTTTGGATATTGGAGTAAAGGGATATATTTTAAAACCCGTAAACGAGCTGGAGGTGGTTGAAAAAATAAACAAGGTCTTAGGTCAGATTGATGAGAAATTGAACAATTGTGACTTCAAGGAATTGATTGACGCAAAGCTCAGAGCGATTAAGCCGTACATGGAGAACGAGCTTGTGGCTGCTTTTATCAATGGCAATTGTGATGTTGGAAAGGTGGAAAATTATATAGCATTTCTTCAGGAGGAAATAAAGGCGGGTTATTTTATGCTGATATCCCCGGGCCGGACAAACTCCCGGGAAATCAATGAGTGTATAAGGAGTAGAATTATTAAGGAAAAAACAGCGGCAATTGTTACACGCAATCTTCCTTTATATAAGAAGTGTTTTTTCGGCAAGCCTCAGGGGAATTCTATTGTTGTATTTATTCCTGTTAATGAAAATTTCGAGCACAAAGAGGTTGTGAATGAAGCGGTTATAATTGCTCAGGATATTTTAAGAAAGCTAAAGGTTGCTGGAGATGTTAATGCCTCAATAGGAATCGGCAATGCGTACACAGACATTAAAAATTTCAGTAAATCATACAATGAAGCCGGTTTTGCACTTAGAAAATCATCTGATCAGAACAGTGTAATTCATTTTTCCTCACTTTGTATTGAGATGAATTCAGGGACGTTTCATGAGTATCCATTAGACTTGGAAAATAAGCTTATTGATGAAATAAAAGCGGGAAACATAGAGAATGCTAAAAGCTTTGCTGATGAAATCATAACTGAATTAATAGCAAATATTGATAATATGGATATTTTAAAAGGTTATGCCGAAGAGCTCATATTTATTTTAAAAAGAAATGTGTTTAAAATGGGAATACATATGGACAAGTCTTTAAGTATGGGGATGCTGCTAGAACTGGTTGAGTTAACTTCAGCAGATGAAATAGAGGTGTGGTGTAAGAAGAATGTTGATTATATCATAGAGCAGGTCGAGAAATGCCCTGGTAGGAATTCGGAAATGATCAGTAAGGTTTTCGAATACATAAATAGAAATTTCAACAAGGACATAACGCTGGAGTCTGTTGCCAATGAAGTAGGATTAAGCTCACAATACCTTAGCAAGATATTTAAAGAAAAGTGCGGAACCAATTTTATAGACTATATAACCACGAAACGTTTGGAGTTTGCAGAAACCCTATTAAAAAAGGGTGATTTGAATATAAAGCAAGTGAGTAAAATGTCCGGATATGAAGATTCAAACTATTTTTGCAGAATATTTAAAAAGAATACGGGTTTAAGCCCCAGACAATTCAGGGCAAATGTAATATTACATAATCTTCAATAATAATCATAGTACTATTTTAATTTCATATAATTTTCTTAATACAGAGAAATTTATCTACTAAACTTATCTTATGGACACTTAAAAACTTCATGTCTATATTAAAAAGGTTCAGAAATCTTAGATGTATTCATGTTGTATCATTTAAATATAGAAACTACACATGAAGAGGTGAATACATTGGAACAGAAAACTATTTTAAGTGTAAAAGGCATCAATAAAAGCTATCCCGGTACAAAAGCTTTGACAGATGTGCATTTTGACTTAAGGCAAGGAGAGGTTCACGCTCTGATAGGTGAAAATGGGGCCGGCAAATCTACACTTATGAATATCGTTGGAGGGGTAATTAAGCCCGACAGCGGACAAATTATGTTAAATTGCAAGGAAGTCAAATTCCATTCACCAAAAGATGCTCAGGATGCGGGTATTGGTTTTGTTCATCAGGAAATAGCGCTTTGTCCTCATATGACTGTTGCAGAAAATATTTATATGGGAAGGATTAAAGGAAATATATTAAGTATGCTGGACTTTTCAGAGCTCAATAGAAAAGCCGGTGAAATCCTTAGCCTGTTCAAAACCGGCATTACTCCACAGACTATAGTTAGAAAGCTAACCGTAGCAGACCAGCAGGTGGTAGAAATTGTAAAGGCGTTATCGCTTGATTGTAAAATACTTGTTCTGGATGAGCCTACCTCTTCATTGACCGAAAGCGAAACCGAGGCATTATTTGTAACCATCGCGAATTTAAAGGCCAGAGGTATAAGCATACTTTATATAAGCCACAAGATGTCAGAAATATTTAGAATTTGTGACAGTATAACAATTCTTAGAGATGGTCATTTTATAGATTCATTAAAGGTAAAAGAAATAAGTCCTGAAATTGTAATCAGTAAAATGGTCGGACGAAACATAACAAACTTATATCCTCCAAAGAGTACCAAAGTAACAGAAAAGATCATAGAGGTCAGGAATCTTACCAGAAAAGGCGTTTTTAATAATATTAGTTTTGAAATTTCTAAAGGTGAAATATTAGGAATAGCCGGTTTAGTAGGCTCTAAGAGAACCGAAGTAGCAAGAGCGGTGTGTGGGATTGACCAGGTTGATTCGGGTGAAGTTCACTTTGAAGGGGAAAAGGTACACTTTAAAAGCTATAGGGATGCAATCAAAAGAGGCATTGCTTACCTTACAGAAGATAGAAAAATAGAAGGGCTGTTTCTTAATTTAAGTATCAAAAAAAATATTACGGCCTCTTGTCTGGAAAAAGTTTCAAAATTCAAGATAATCAATGCCGGTGCAGAGAAGAATTGGGCAAATTCCTTTTCCGAAAAGCTTAGAATAAAGTTATACAATGTAAATCAGAAAGCCAGCAGCTTAAGCGGAGGAAATCAGCAAAAGATAGTTATAGCAAAATGGCTTTCAATAAATCCAAAGCTGATATTCATGGACGAGCCGACCAGAGGTATTGACGTAGGTGCAAAATCTGAAATACATGACATGTTAAGAAAGCTCTCAGATGAAGGAATCGGTATAGTAATAATATCATCCGAGCTTCCGGAAATCATTGGAATGTGCGATCGGGTTATAGTAATGTCTGAGGGCAGGATAACAGGGGTTTTGGATGCTAAGGACCTATCGGAAGAACACATAATGACATATGCAGCCTCTTCACAGGAGCACGGCTTTGCAGGTTAATAAAAATATTTAAAGGGAGAGGGAAAATGAAAGCATTACTTGAACAATCAGGTAAAGATCTTACAAAGGCAGATTCCATCGCAAGCGGGGTATTAAAAAAAATAGCAGGTTTCAGGGAGTTAACCATAATCTTAATTATTCTGGTAATCGGGGCGGGTTTGTCAATAGCTTCACCCCACTTCTTTTCGGTAAATAACTTTAAAGCTATAGCATTGGCGCTTTCAACAGACTCCATCATTGTAATAGGAATGACTTTGGTTTTGATATCCGGGGGTATTGATTTATCGGTAGGATCTGTAATGGGTTTGGCAGGCATACTGACAGCACGGCTGTGGCAGACATACAATTTAAATATTGTTGTTGCTGCTTTGATAGGCTTATTAGCTGCGGTATTCGTAGGATTTCTAAACGGTTTATTCATAGGCAAAGTCGGAGTGAATCCCTTTATTGTAACAATGGCGACCATGGGTATGTGCAGAGGATTGGATTATGTTATAACCAATGGGACACCAATTTCTGTAACTAATATGCCGGCTGCCTTCAGAACACTGGGAACCGGTCTTATTCTTGACATATTACCTGTTCTGGTGCTGATTATGCTGATAATCGCGGTCATAAGCGATTATACTCTAAGACGGTCTTCCATTGCGAGAAAGGTTTTTTATATTGGCAGCAGTGAAAAAGCGGCTATTCTTTCAGGTATAAATGCACAAAACGTTAAAATGGGGGTGTATATTGTTTCATCGGCACTTGCCGGGATAGCAGGCATTCTCACGATTGCAAGATTTGGAGTTGCACCTGCAACTACCGGAGAGCCCACGGCCATGATGACTATTTCAGGAGCGGTTATAGGCGGCGCCAGCATGTTGGGTGGAGAAGGAACGGTATTAGGCTCGATTCTTGGCATAGTGCTAATGAATTTCATTGCAAATGGTATTGTAATGTTGAATATATCCGTAAACTGGACCCAGTTCGTCACCGGCGCAGTGTTGATGATTGCAGTTACTATAGACTATCTGATGCATAAGGATAAATAGACCGAAAATAATGTAATTATGGCCAAAAGGCATAAGCATTAGGCTATTATTAAATAGAACTTAGGAGGAATTACCATGTTCGTTAAAACAGGAAGAGGTATCACGATGCTGCTTGTAATCGTGATGACACTCGCAATTGGGCTTATTGGATGTACATCGGAAACAGCAGCCCCTAAAGAAACAACGACGGGCGCAAAAGCGGCAGCCGAGGTAATGGCGGGTTTTGCAGGATCACCCACGGATGAGTACTATATGTGTACTTTCTATCAGGGGGCTGACTATTGGAAGGGCGTTTTCATAGGCTTTAAACAAGCTGGAGATGCTTTGGGAGTAAAGACTTTTTATATGGGCTGTGACGATGGTGATGCTGCAAAGCAGGTTGCAGTTTTTGAACAGATTGTTGCTAAAAAGCCAAAGGGGATCGCGCTTTCACCAACAGTTGCAGACGCTTTTGTTGAACCAATCAACAAGGCAATGGAAGCAGGTATTGCGGTGTCATGCTTTGCTTCAGATTCACCGGATAGCAAAAGAATCACCTGGATAACTTCGGATGATTATCGGGCAGGCGGAGAAGCGGCTGATTTCTGTGCGAAAGCATTAGGTGGAAAGGGTAAAATCGGTATCCTTGAAAGGCCGGCTCAGAATAACCATGCAGCCCGTATTGACGGATTTGAAGCAAGAATTAAAGAAAAATATCCTGATATGAAGGTAGTCGCACGTGGTCAAGCGGAAGGCGACCAGACTAAGGCGGCATCTTTAACATCAGCAATGATACAGGCAAACCCTGACCTTGCCTTAATGTATTGTTCAGCAGGCATGGAAGGTATGGGAGCAGGAACGGCAGTTAAAGAAGCAAAAACAAACGCAAAGGTATTTTGCTACGATGCAGATCCCGCAGTAATCGACATGGTTAAAGATGGAACTATATTAGCATGTATGCATCCTAATACAGTTAACCAAGGATTCTGGTCCATGATGGCTCTTATGACTTACAACAAAGGCATAATTAACCCAATCAGTGACTGGAAGCAAGCCGGAAGATCACCTATATTCCCAATGATGAACAATGGTCTTGATATCGTAACAAAAGACAATGGCGATGCATTCTACGTTAAATAAAAGGACTAAACTTAAATTAAATCTTCTAAATAAAATGTGCCAGATTCGTCAAAATACGGGTCTGGCATATTTATATTATGGATAGGATAACCTTAAATTTTAGAGGTTGTAGAGGTGAATATTTTTTAGTGTATCGTGTGACGGGTGGCCACAGGGCAATCGCATTTAAAATTTTCGAAGTTTGCCAGTTGACCGTCATCCTGAGCGAATAGCGAAGGATCTCAGCGCTACAGTAAAGAATATGTGTGTTTGCCAGTTGACCGTCATCCTGAGCGAATAGCGAAGGATCTCAGTGCTACAGTAAAGAATATGTGTGTTTGCCAGTTGACCGTCATCCTGAGCGAATAGCGAAGGATCTCAGTGCTACAGTAAAGAATATGTGTGTTTGCCAGTTGACCGTCATCCTGAGCGAATAGCGAAGGATCTCAGTGCTACAGTAAAGAATATGTGTGTTTGCCAGTTGACCGTCATCCTGAGCGAACAGCGAAGGATCTCTGTGCTACAGTAAAGAATACCTGTAAAAGTACGATATATACACTGAAGAATAGACATCAGAAGTGGTATAAATGTATATTAGACACGGAATAACTAGAGAAAGTAATATTAACCAACAAATTAAATACTGTTCTTTACACAGGTGTAACCAACGATCTAGTAAGAAGGACATTTGAACATAAAGAAAAAATGGTTGAGGGTTTTACAAAAAAATATAATGTTAACAAGCTTGTATATTATGAGATATTTAGTGATATTAAATCGGCAATACAAAGGGAAAAGCAAATTAAAGGAATTACTCGACAAAAGAAAATCAACCTAATAAATATTATGAACAAGGACTGGAAAGACTTATACCGAGATATTTGCGGGTAAAAATGAAATTTTTATAGCGAGAGCTAAGAATCTTGCTGTAGTGAATAGATCCTTCGCTAGTCGCTCAGGATGACGGTGCCGGGGTTTCTATATGCGTATTAATTATAATGCGATTGCCCTGCGCGTAGCCAAGGTGTCTATTGAAATGTAACGACAAAAACGCTACTATGTTATATAGAAGGAAGAGTTAATCCTGGCGTAAAAAAGGGCTGAGGAAATCCTTTCACAACTAGGTATGCCTATGTCCACAGCGATAGATATATTTATCTGATGCGGATTTATTTAAAAAGTAATGAAAATGTGCTTGATAAACGGGATTTTGATGGGGGCTTTCTATATGAGATACGAATATACAGATGGTTCTGATACAGACTTTATACTATTATGTAACGAACTGGATGAATTTTTAAACAAATTGGTTGGGGGAGAAGAAAATCGCTCACAATATATTCCATATAACCGATTAGATGACATTCATAATATTGTTATGGTGTACGATAAAAGCAAGCCTATAGGTTGCGCGAGCTTTAAGCATTATGACACTGAAACGGCGGAAGTAAAACGTGTTTTCATTAAGGAGGAATACCGGGGGAAAGGTATTTCAAAAAAACTGATGGAATTACTGGAGCAGAGGGCAAAGAAGCAAGGCTATAAAAAATTTGTATTGGAATCTGGTGAACCGTTGATTGCCGCAATGATATTATATAGAAGCACTGGCTATTATGAAATACCAAATTTCGGGGATTACAAGGATATGCCGGATTCTATCTGTATGGAGAAAGTGTTATAAATCCGATTGATGGCTTAGTAGCGGATAATAAGCGATAATCAAAATTAAGGTGATTATTGTAGACAGTTTGCTAAGAAAAAACAATCGTTAAAAACATCGTGTAAACCATGCCTGTTTATGCTATACTATAACAAAGGAGAGTGTAAATCATGTCAAAGAACGATGTTATTAATATGCTGATGAAACTGCCTGATGAAATGATGTTTGATGAAGAGGTTTTAATGGACGCACTGTATAATGCATATTTAAAAGCTGGAATTAACGCCGGGCTTGCCGATGTTAAATCAGGACGGACATACACTCAGGAGCAAGTTGAGGACATGTTTTGCCGATGACATACAGTATATATTGGTCCAAACAAGCAATCGAAAGCCTTGATTCCATCAAGGCATACATATCACAAGTTTCTTCGTCTAAAGCCCAAAAAGTAGTGAGTGATTTGGTTATTTATGCAAGACAACTTGAAAAATTCCCGTTTTTGGGTACTACAGACGAACGCTTCGGTGATAATAGATTGCGAAAACTTATACAAGGTGAATATTTTTTAGTGTATCGTGTGACGGATAGTCAAATAGAGATTATAGACGTTTTCAGCGGCAGGCAGGATTTTCAGGCAAGATTGATCCAAAAACACTGTTGAAGTGTGCCATAGGTAAAATCGAAAATAGGGTGAAAAATGTTTGTATTAGCACAGGTGGCCGCAGGCGGCGGGGCAATGGGACAGAAGCAAAATAAATTTATAAAATCAAATATATGACAAGGGAGGCTGTAACGGCCTCCCTTGTTTCATGAATAATTTACTTATTACAAATTATGGGCTATAATTAACATTAGAATTAAGCATGAAATTAAAGTAGCTTAAGGGGGAATATGAAAGAGAAAGTTATTCTTGAAAAGATAAAAGACTATGCGGCACAAGCCATACAGTTCAAAAACATACAAGATAAAATATGACATGCTGTTGTCATCTTATATCTGCTACAATGAATTAAGCGAAAGAAAATCATCGGATTTCAGGAGGAATTAACTTATGGGCAGACCAACTACCAAACCGGATTTAATCAAGGCGGCAAACGAACAGTTTAATAATATGTGGGAACTCATTGATTCCATGACAGACGATGAGCGGAGCGCGGCCTTTAGCTTTGGTGACATCTCTAATAAGAAGGAGGCGCACTGGAAGCGTGATAAAAATCTGCGAGACGTGCTTGTTCACTTGTATGAATGGCATCAGCTACTGCTTAATTGGGTTAATGCCAACCAGAACGGGGAAGCAAAGTCATTTTTACCCGAGCCTTATAACTGGAAAACATACCCTCAAATGAATGTGGAATTTTGGGAGAAGCATCAGTCTACTCCATATGAGAATTCAAAGGAAATGCTTTGCGACAGCCATAAGAAGGTATTGAATTTGATCGAACGGTTCTCAAATGACGAGCTGTTTGAGAAGGAGCACTTTTTGTGGACGGGAACGTCAAGTCTAGGGTCTTACTGCGCTTCCGCAACGTCCAGTCATTACGATTGGGCAATAAAAAAGATTAAAGCGCACATCAAAGCATACAGGAGAAAGTAAAAGCTGCAAAAAAAGCTTAAACAGGGTAGCTGTGCCGAAACATTGCTCAAATACCCTGCTTTTATCGCGCTAAGCTATATAGTTTAGGTTTTGATATATCAGATAACGGAGGATGTCTTTCAGCTATGAAAGATCAAAAGAATCTGCAAGCCTGTTAAGCCTGTCTTTTTTTGCCTCCTCGCTATATTCCTCACCCTCTTTAATTCTTGAGCCTATGGCTGCTTTTTCTACCACACCTGCCATGATGAAGCTCCTTATTTCACCGCTGCTTTCAGACAGGCCAAATTGAGCCTTTAAGGACTCGAGCTTTTCTTCGTCCTCAAGATCTGTGATATCAACATTTAGAGACAGCCCTTCGCCGGACAGTACGAAGCTTCCCTTGAAGCTGTATTCATCCTCTGTTATGCTCAGGTTGGAAACCAGCAAATCCCTTAGATCCATAAATAATACCCCCTTAAAATTGACAGCATATTCTGATTCATTATACATTTTATACCCTTAAGTAATAGTTTTATAACAGAAAGTAAAAAATACTTAAAAAAAGCCTTAAAAAAATATATAAATTACTTTCATATAACTCTTGCATTAATGTCTAAAGGGTGCTATAACTTTTCTTTTGCAGTAAAACGAGATAAAAAGAGCCCGAATTCTTTGGTATATAAGGATTATCGGGCTTTTGTGTTTTGCAAAAAACCATAGCGAATTTTTCATTTTTTTGTGTTTGCTAAAATATTTTTTATCTCTCCGATACTTCGTACTCTTTTTGATAAATCAATGGCGAATTCATTACCGATTTCTTTTAAAACGTCATCATAATAATCAAAAAGATAGTGGTTTGACTGTAAATGAGTACATTCACATTTCTTCAAACTCTCTAGCAGTTGTGAAATGGTGTAACGGTGCCCCATCTTCATCTCCAGGATTCTTGCAATAACAAGTGCTATAAAGCAAGTGAGAAAATGTGCCTGAATGTGATCTTCTCTTGAAACATATACAGGGCGGGCTTCAAGATCGCTTTTTGTAACCCGGAAAGATTCCTCGATTCTCCAAAGCCCCCTGTACATATCAATGATTTTGTCTGCGGTTTCTTCATGTTCACTTGTAACAATGGCATAATAGCCATCAAGAGCTTCTTCTTCCTTCAGCCTTTCCAAATCAAGCACTAAGGCTTTTGCTGTAGTCAATATTTCACCGGTTTCTTTATCAAAATCGATATTTTTAACATACCCTGCTGCACCGTGCGAAGTTGCTCTTGTATATTTACCAGGATTGGCTATCAAATCCTGTGCTTTTGTAATAGCGGCTGCACGCTCCGCTTTTGCCCTCTTATCATATTTTTCACTGTAAAAGATAACCTGCTTTTCATGTACCGTTTTTTTCAGCTTTTTACCGTTGGTGGCTGTTACCTGGATAGTTCTTGGATAAAGCCTTGATTTTCTTTTGTACTCTTTTCCTAGCCATTCGTAGCCGTCCTCATTGAGGACATACTCTTTCAATTCTTTATCTGCTCCACGTATAGACATACTAAAAACATATCCGTCTTTCGCGGATAAGGTATACCATATGTTATCACCGGTGGTCATACCTTTATCTGCCACAACGACTACCTTACCCAAATCATATTCTTTTTTAATACGTGAAAGATTTGGGCGGTATGTCAGGCAGTCATGAGTGTTTCCGGGAAACAACTGAAATGTAATTGGAATCCCGTTGTTATCAATAAATAGACCCATTTGGACGATTGGGTTTGGTCTATGCTCCTTTGAAGGCCCTTTCTTTTTAAAATCATCTGTTTTATCCGTTTCAAAATAGTAGTTTGTTACATCGTAATAAACCAGACTGGAATCACGTCCATAGGATTGCTTGATTCTTTCATTGAGCCAGAGCTGGAGGTTGCTGCTTTGCTTGTTAAAAAACGAAAGAGAGCGGTAAACATCATCAAGAGTATAATTGGTTTTATCAAAGTAGCTGTCTCTGCCCTCAAAGGTTTTCTTTTTTGAAGCAGGAGCAAGTAACCTTGAGAAAGTAAGAAGCTTCATAATGTTATTTGTATCGAATTCTATGTTTGAACTGCGTTGACGGCTTACAAGGAACTTATTAATTTCAAGTTCGTGATAAATGCTGCTTAATACTACATGCCCAAAATTTTTTCTGTAAGTAGTATTGGGTGAAATTTTATCTTCATGGCTGAACGTAAATGTGAGAGGGGCCCTGCGTTCAGCTTTTTCCTCCTTAAGCCTTTGAACTTTCTGAGTGAAAAAAGCAATAGGGTCATCATATTGTTTTTCCAAATCATCTAAATATCCAAGTTTTTCGATGGTTATCTGTCTTGAATATCCTTTTTGTTTATCATAATATCCATCAACTATGGAGAGATAAACTCTACCGGTTTTTTGCGGTGTTTTCTTAAGATACATATGCTTACCATCCTTTGCGATATATACCTATTATATCATAATACGTAATAATACGCTATACATTTTTACAATTATTTTAAAATAAAAATAGCTTGAAATAATAGATTTAACTATGTTTCAAGCTCTAACGATTAATATGTAACTGCAAAAGAGTGGAGAAAGTAAAAAATACTTAAAAAAAGCCTTAAAAAAATAGGTGGGCGGTCAAAGTAAATGCAACCATTGACAGAGTAACTGGAACTGGGTAGCATTTAGTTATTCCGAAGATGGTTAGAAAAAGATTTAAAACA
>NZ_QPJT01000007.1 GCF_003337415.1 Anaerobacterium chartisolvens
ACCCGTGCTTTGGCAGTCCTGCATCAGCAGGCTTACAAGTTCCATTTCCTTTTCTGTGAGAATGTTTTTTGACTGTCTCATTTTCATAACCTCCGTTTGTTTTATATGGAGATTATTGTCATTTACACGGATTGATATTCAGCCTCCGATGCTCAAAAAAACCTCAACACCAAATATCCTTCTCAATTGAAATCCGGAGAAGAAAGAGTAATTGTTGATTTACTTGAATAATACACTTAACATCGTTAAAAGACGCCTGATTTTTCGTTCATCAGACGTCTTTTAAATCTATATATTCGTATTACCCTCTGCCGGTTGACATGTTTACTTCTACCATATCCTTACCGCAATACATACTTCAACCTCATTTATTTGCTCTTTATTCCTGAAATCATCACCATCTGCATTAAAACTACAAAACCTCGCAGACTGCTTAAATACTAGGATTTCAACTAATTTATCCTTTGTATTCTTACCACGCACTCCACATGCCCCGTCCACGGGAACATATCCACCGGTTGCACCTCTTCAGCCCTATACCCATTATCCGCCAAATACCTCACATCCCTCGCCAGTGTGGCCGGATTACATGACACATACACAATCCTTTTAGGCTCCATATCCACCAAGGTCTTCAGCAGCACCTCATCACAGCCCTTTCTGGGCGGATCTATCACCACAACATCAGCTCTGATGCCTTCACGGTACATGTGAGGGATCACCTTCTCCGCCTCTCCTGCTATAAACTCCACATTGTCCACTTCATTTATTTTGGCGTTTAATCTGGCATCCACTATGGCCGCTTCCACCACTTCTACACCATAGACCCTTTTAGCCCTCTGTGACAAAAACAGCGATATCGTTCCTATTCCGCAGTATAAGTCAAATACCGTCTCACTTCCCGTAAGTCCCGAATACTCCAGCGCCTTACTGTATAACACCTCTGTCTGCACAGGATTTACCTGAAAGAACGATAGTGGGGATATCTCAAACCTGAACTTGCCTATATAATCTGTTATGGTATCCTTGCCGTAAATCTTCATACTCCTGTTTCCAAAGATGATATTTGTATTCGCAGTATTTATATTTAAATATATGCTCTTCACCTGCGGCATTTCCGAGATCAGCATCTGTATCAGCTTATCACGGGCAGGCAGGCGCTCGCCGTTAATAACTATAACTGCCATCACCTCATCTGTCCTGTATCCTATCCGAGTCACTATATGCCTTATCAGCCCATTGCCGGTACCCTCATCGTATCCGCGAACACCGCTGTCAACCATAAATTTTCTTACACACTCTCTTACTCTGTCACTGTAGGGATGCTGAATACCACATAAATTACCGTCAATGATATCATGGGACCTGGAGGCATAAAAACCCATGGAAACGCCGTCTCCTGCCATTCCCACAGGATATTGGGCTTTATTCCTGTACCCCGTACCATTGTCTTGCATACCTATTGTGTCACGTACCATTATATCCTCAAGCCTACCCAGCCTTTTAAGACTCTCTTTTACAACATTTGTTTTAAATTTAAGCTGGGCTTCATAACTCATATGCTGCAAGCTGCAGCCGCCACACCTTGCAGAGTGGACGCAAAACGGCTCTATGCGTTCCGGTGATGCCGTCTGTATATTAATTAGCTTGCCTATCCCATAACTTTTATTAACCTTAATTATTTTTACCTCTGCAACCTCTCCCTGAAGGGCCCTGTCCACAAATACAGTAAAATTATCTATCCTGCCCACTCCCTGCCCCTCATGAGACATTCCCGTAATCTCCATAACATAATTTTCATTCTTTTTAATCTGCGACACCTGTTCAAAACCGCCCTTTCCCGGTACTATACAGCAATATAAATTTTATTTAAGCATTCTTATTATACCAAAAAAAATAGTCCCCCTAAAGGGACTTAAATATTTGAATCAGTATGCCATTATCAACCATTATTCCATATTTTAGTATATGTTATTCCTAAAGTCCAGTTATTTCCCGCATTTACTTTATGGATTCGGCAATTTTAATCAGCTCGCCTTTGTCATCTTCTGTCCAGGTCATCATATAAAGCACATCTCCTGACTCCCATTCAATAGTCCTGTCATTAGATATTACAGCAGCCACACCATTAATTTCCACCTGTTCAAATTCCCCACCCGTGCCATTTTCATAGGCCGTCTCTTCATCAGCAAAACGCTGCTGCATAAAAATCCTCTTTCCCGTTGCCTCATTCGTAAAATACAAGCTGACATATTTTCCGCTCACAGCACCATTCTCATCTTTATAAAGCTCTGCCTTATAGAACTTATAGCCTTCCGGCAAATAACCGGGGAGTATTACCTTAAAGCAGGTATATTCATTTAGTTCGTCAGCATTTTTTATTTCCAAAATAGATTCCTTCCGCATTTTTTCCGTTTGACCGGCTGAAACATCAGTCCCATCTTCACTAACTATCATATACATTGAATCCTCATACTCTTGTAGCAGCTTTCCGTTGTCATCCTTAAGCTCCTCCGGAATAGCGTCAGGACCTATTTTATCAGCATCAAACTGTATAACGGTTATATGCCCTAGAGAAATAGATTTTTTTATTCCTTCAAGTACATTTTGTGCAAACGTCGTCTGCATTAAAGAAATACTAACGGCAAATACCAGCGTAAATGATACCGCCACAGTGGCAACACGCCTGATTCTATTTGAATTTTTCATAACACGCTCTCCTCTGCTTCCATTTATATTTTCCTGAACCTTTCTGTATATGCCTTGCTTATTGCTGCACTTACTGAAATCCTTTCCAGCTAAAATGCCGCTCAGCTCTAAAAGCTCTCTGTCTCTTCCATATTCCGATACAGCACCTGTATCGACTTCCGTTCCATATAAAACACTTTCTTCAGTACGGAATTTTCCCATAGCTATATCTCACCTTTCATTTCATTTTTGAGCTTCCTCATAGTTCTATACAGGGTCACTCCCACATTGCTTTCGGTCATATGCAAAATATCCGCAATCTCCCTGTTCTTAAGATTTCCTCCGAATCTAAGGGCTATGATATTTCTTTCCCTTGCGCTGAGGGTATTTAAAGCCCTTGAAAGCATGTCATTGGTTTCTCCTTTTATCACCATACCCTCAGGGTCCTTCTTGCTTGAAACCAGCTCCCGAATAGACTCAAGAGAAAAAAGCCTTTGCTTTTTCTGTCCCCTGAAATGATCATTGACCACATTCCTGGCTATTGCAAATAGCCATACCTCAAAGGGCGATTTGCTTTTTTCATAAGTTGCTATTTTAAGCATAGCTTTTTCAAAGGCCTGACTCGTAAGATCCTCCGCCGTATACTGGCAATAGACACGATAATATATGTAATTGTAGACCCTCTTGTAGCAGGCTTCAAAAATACAGGAAAATTGCTCCTCCTCACTTACCTTTTGCTCAATTTCTTTTCCAAACAAAGGATTACTCAACACATGCTGCTGCATGATTTTATAACCCCTCCTTCCTTGAACCTGATTTCACTTAGCTAAGTAATTTCATATGTTAATACGGTAAGTTTTATTATTTCATTACAAAAGCAGTATAAATTAAATATAATTTTCATACAAAAACAGGGCCTCTGGAGTTATCCATAGCCCTGCCGACTCTGTGCCTGTATAGAATTAATGCCAAACTTACGGCATCGTCACCCATGATACACTTCACCCCATCACATCTTAAACTGCCCGAGGGTGCCGTTCAGTTTTTTCGATACCTCGTCGAGCTGACCCGATAACGCCTCCATTTCTGACATCAGCCTTGTGTGATGCTCAAGGCTTTCACTTATATTCCTGCCTGTAGCAGCAGTCTCTCCCGCAGACCTTGCCACACCATCAACAATTTCTGCAAGCTGCTGCGCCGACTGCCTCTGCCTTTCCGATTGCTCGGCAGTGTTTTTTACAGACTCGACTACTACCCTTATGGAGTCAATTATCTCCGAAATGCTTCCCTTTACTTTATCAATCCTTGCAGCACCCTCTCCAACACCCTGTGCTCCCTGATTGACACCCTTGACTGCACTCAGTATCCTGTTCTGTATTTCTCCTATCTGGGCCTTAATCTCTCCCGCCGCCCTGTTGCTCCCGTCCGAAAGCTTTCTTATTTCCTCGGCAAGTACCGTAAAGCCCTTTCCCTGCTGTCCCGCCCTGGCCGCTTCAATGGCGGCATTAAGAGCCAAAAGATTTGTTCTGGCCGCAATCTCTGTTATAGTATTTGTAATACTGCCTATCTTCTCTGAAGATTCCTCAAGCGCACCTATTGTAACCGCCGCTTCACTTACGGTATCAGTAGCTCCCTTTATTACAGCCTGAGCCTCCAACACCTCCTTCTCTCCCGTGAAAGCCGCCTCAATAGCCTTCCTTCCGTCATCCATTATCCTTGTAACCGCCTGTGATACACCCTCACTCCGCAGCGCCTCGGCACGGTGTCCGGTTAGGCCTTCCGAGGAAGCAGCACTGCGAGCCTCAGAGCCTGTTAAAACATTTTTCAATCCCTCTGAAATTTTAGCCGCATTGTCCCTGCCGGTGTCAAAGATCTCCCTCATCCTGTCCTTAAGAGTTCCTATCTCCCTGTTTGTAGTAATCACCTGGCCTATTATTTTCTGTTGTCCGTCCAGCACACTATTTACCTTTTGCCCAAGCTGCCCTATTTCATCGCTGCCTGTTACCTGCGCCCTTACTGTCAAATCTCCTTTTTCCGCTCTGTCCAAAAGACTCGTCATGCTCCTTATGGGGTTTATTATGCTTTTTGACAGCATAAAAGCAAATGCCATTCCGGCACAAAGCGAAAGAAAGGTAACAGCCGCAAGAGCCGCAATAATTTTAGTTTTTATATCTCTTGACTTTTCAACATCGTCCGCAAGGTATTCCGCAAATGATTTCTCCAGCCTCGCTATGCCCTCCTTGTAGCGCGCAAGTATGTCCTCCGACTGGTTGTATTGCTCCGTTATCCGCTCATAATCCAGCCTTTTTATCTCCTTCTCAATGGAACCCATGCTCTTATCCATGCTCTCAGATGCAGCGATAACGCTTTCTAAAATGCTTTTTTCCTTCCCCCCAGGCACAGTTGACAATATGCCGGCATACTGATCCGCCTTGGCGGCTGCCTCCTTATAGCCGTCAAACCCCTTTTCTGGCAATGCCACTCCCTCGCACATGCAGTAGTACTTCCTTTGAGTCCAATAAATAAGCCTGTTTATATCGGAGTAAATGTCCATTTCATTCCTTATAGATGAAATATCAATACCCTCCATAGAAAGCCTGGCTTCCTCTGATCCCTTTTTTAAGGAAGAAACCTTCTGCTCTATCAAATCAAGGCCGGACTTAATATCCTCATCCGTGCCGGTATTTCCGGCGGTCATATCCTCGGAACCGGCTTGTGCCGGATGCTGTGCAATGATAACGGCCTTCTCCTTTAGACTTGCCGCAAGGCTCATAACCTCTCCCGCCTCGGCACTGCCCGGCGTCAATGCCTTAATCGACTTTTCAACGTCAGATACGGCATTTTCTATCCGCTTGTTCAATTTGTAATTTACAGAGTCTTTAAGTTGCTGCTGGAGGTTCAACGTATTTCTGGCATTTTCGGAGGCCTCTCCAAGAATGGAGCTTAGCCGGGGGCTTGACTGCTGCTTCACAGAATCGGAAATGCCTTTGTATAGGGAATAATATTCAGCACTCAGCTTAAAGATAAGCCCTATATCCCTGTTATCCTTCTCCTTAAGCTGAGGTGCCTGACGTTTGAGCTCGTCCAGCTTATCTGCAACAGAAGCGTTCAACCGCTCCATCTCGTCTGCAGAAGAAATATCATAATTGATAATGCTTTGTGAAATAAGCTGCTGCTCTCTTAAAATTGAATCCTTTACAGAACGGATAATATCCTCCCGTGCCTTATTTTGATCGATGCTGTTTACCGCTCCTGAAATAACAGTATATCCCAACATGGAAGTTACCATGGAAATAACCGAAATAGCTATTACGGCGGTAAACGCCATAAAAATCCTTTTCTTTACCTTTATCATTCTTTTACCTCGCTTATAGGCTTCAATATTTGCTGGTATAAATAGGCTGTACCTGTTTCTGCCTGTATTGCAACACCTGAAACTGCATTAATATTCCACTTTTAATTCACAGTTAAATAATTCTATATTTTATTGCAAAATCCTTCTTTAAATAAGCCCTGCCGGCAAAAATACGCCAAATGTCCTATCTGCCAAAAACAACAGAATAAATTATTTGGTAAGCTTATTCTATATTGTAAATAATTTAAATATAATTTATTAAATATGCTTAAAAAGGATTTTTTTATGTTTTGTAGAATATCTATTTACTATAGGGTATAATACTGGAAGGGATGGATATCGGTTAATAATCCTCTCCCTTAACGAATACCCTATAAAAGCCTTAATTGCTCTTATAGGTCACGTAAAGCTATAGGCGGGTAATAATGGAAAAAGGCAAAAGCAAGAGTGAGAAAAAATACATATCGGTTGTGGTTATTCCTCATTGCTCAGACAGTATAAAAACATTAAAAATCAGCGGCCCCTATTCTAAGGCTTTAATAATGGGTTTGTTTGTTTTATTGTTTTTATCCCTTGCGTCGGCATCCTCCATAAAAGCGCTGAATGAGAATGCTCAGTTAAAAAAAGACATGCGGAAATTGCACAGCATGAACGCGGATCAGCAAAAGCTTTTGAAGCGGCAATCGGAGCAAATACAATCCTTAACCGATAAGGAAGACTATATAAACTCCAAAATAGAGGATTTTACAAACAAATATAAGGAAATGGCCGACGATTATATACAAAACCGCCCGGGTGAAATAAAAACAAACAGATCCGGCAATGCAAGCCTTCGCTCGGTATCGGGAGGCTTGGGCGAATTAAAGTCCCTGATAGAGGACCTAAACAACATAAATGCCGGAAATTCACGCCTTTTTAGGGAAATAACCGAAACTGAAAACAAGCTTAACGAATACATATACACCATCCCCACGCTGTGGCCTGCAGAAGGCAAAATCACCTCGGGCTTTGGAAATCGGTCAGACCCTTTTACACGGAGGCAGAGCTTCCATGACGGAATTGATATCGCTGCTCCATACGGAAATGCGATACTTGCCTCAGCGGCAGGAGAGGTGATACTGGCAGAAAAAATAAATATATATGGATATACGGCCATAATTGATCACGGCAATGGCATAGAAACCTTTTACGGTCACACATCCAAGCTGTTGGTAAAGAAGGGCCAGAGGGTAAAAAAGGGAGATGTAATAGCAAGAATGGGGAACAGCGGAAGGAGCACAGGCACTCACCTGCACTTTAAAGTCACTCTTGGCGGCACGCCCGTAAATCCCATTGATTATTTAGATGAAAGATAAATTATTTAAGGAGGAATTTTAATGTTCGGACACAAAAGCAGCTCTTCACACGGCAATATTGATACCTTAATAGGTGTAAGTTCCATATTTGAAGGCAATATTCAATCTCAGGGAACAGTTAGAATTGACGGAAAGGTCATAGGAGATGTAAGGGTGGACGGTGACGTATTTTTAGGCTGCAGCGGAATGATAACAGGAAATATTTATGCAACCAATGTTTATCTCTCAGGTGCTCTGGAAGGAAACATAACTGCATCCGGTTCATTAAAACTCCTTTCAACCGCAAAGCTGTACGGAGATATTCAGGTACATAGCTTCATAGCGGATGAAGGGGGAGTTTTTGAGGGTAAGTGCAGCATGGTTGATACTACGGAGGAGAATCAGGTTTTCCTGCCGGAAAATCCGTCTAAAAAATCCCTGACGGCAAAGGATTATAAAAAGAGCTCGGTGCTTGAGCAGGTATATGAGGACAGAAAAAATGAATTAACTACCGATTGAGCGGTTGGACTATTGTCCAATCCTCTTTTAGGGCTGTGGCTCCTTTTGTTGCAACACCCCATTGTGTAATAGGTATGACTGTTACAAACTCCTCGGTTTTTTCTCTGAAAAGAATTTTAAAGGTTACTTTATGTTTTACATAAATACTCATTGTATGCCTTACGGTACTGAGCCGCTGTGTTTTCAACCCCGGCTCGATTGAAGCATGAGTGTCTGTATAAATCGCTACCTTAATTATAAGCCCTTTTTGGCTATCCTTATAAAACCCCGTTCCTAAAAGACCGGCAGCAGGTATTTTTATATAGCCATTATTTTCTGAACCCATCCCGGCATTGATACCTTTTTCTACTTTATGACAAAGCTCCTGAAGCATTTTTGTATTATTTACGTCGGTAATGCCTTCTACTGCCGTCCTTGCTTGCTGTACGGCTATTTTTTCAACCTTCGGCGCATAGAAGTCTTTAAGGTATAAACCTATTCTATTTTCTGCATAAATTAATGCTGAAAGAAATATAATAGCTATGCATAATATTCTTAAATATGTATGAAAGCTTTTGCAGTTCCTTTTCTTAAAATATAGCATTCTGCGGTAAGACATACTATTATTAAGCATAATAAAACCCCTTCACCTTCATATTATGGAATAAAGAGCTTTTGTGTGCTTAACAAATTCTCAAGGTGTCATTTCCTCTCATGATAGAAATTCCGTAAAACAGGGAAAAATATGTTACAAGCATTGTAATACTTTATTAATTATGCGTCAATTATGCATTAAAAGGTTTTTATGATATAATATAACCGAAATTATGGTTTTATTAATTTTGAAATAGTGTGTCTGCCGGATAAACTCCGTTACATGACACAAAGGGATACATTGAAGGAGGCATATATGGACCCTAAAGCTAAAGCCGGCCCTTCCGGCACGTCGAAGAAAAAGAAGCAGAAGCAGCGCAAGCCTGCCGTAAGGTTTTTATTAAGAGTAATAAAAATATTTTTAATCATTTTTATAGCTGTTTCATGTGCGGCTGTGGGAATAGCGGGAGGAGCACTTGTAGGCTTTATAAAGTCGACACCTCCTCTGGATGAATCAAAGCTTAAGATACAGATTCAGAATTCAAGTGTTTATGATAGTGAAGAGAAGAAAATAGCCGAGCTGAACGGTTCTGAAAATAAAAACAGGATTCTTGCGAGCTATGATAAAATCCCCAAAAATTTAAGGAACGCCTTTATAGCAATAGAGGATGAACGCTTTGAAAGCCACAACGGAATAGACATAAAAAGAACTCTGGGAGCTGTAATAAGCTACATAACCACAAGAGGAAACTCGGCATACGGAGGAAGTACAATAACACAGCAGGTGGTCAAAAATATAACAGGAGAAACCGACAGAAGCCCTCAAAGGAAAATACAGGAGCAATGGCGCGCCATACAGCTTGAGCAAAAGCTTGAAAAGTGGCAGATACTTGAGCTGTATATGAATCTTGCATATATGGGAGAAAACTATTACGGCGTAGAATCGGCATCCAGAGCATACTTTGGAAAGAGTATAGGCGAATTGTCCCTTGCTCAGTGTGCAAGCCTCGCTGGTATTACAAATCTTCCTGGAAAATATAATCCCTTTACTGAAAATGGAAAACTAAATAATAAGTCACGTCAAAAGCTGGTACTCCAAAAAATGCTGGAGAACGGCTTCATAAGCCAGGCAGAATACGATGAAGCAATAGACGCGCCCCTTGACTTTCAGAAGCGTCCTGAAGTTGCCGATCAGACTACCAGCAGACAGACATATTTTGTAGATCAGGTAGTGAAGGATGTGGCAAGCGATCTCATGGCCAAGTATGGCTATACCGAAGAAATAGCCTATACAATGGTTTATAATTACGGTCTTAAGATATACACAACTCAGGACACCTCTGTCCAGACGGCTATGGATGAGGTTTTCAATAATGAAGAAAAATATTTCCCGGGAGCTAAAAACAGCAAGGGTGAGCTTCCACAGGCAGGCATGGCAATAGTCGATCCAAAAACGGGTAAGCTGGTAGCTGTATACGGAGGACGTGGAGAAAAAACAGCCGACCGGGTATTAAACCGCGCTACTCAAATCAAGAGACAGGCGGGTTCCAGCTTTAAGCCCCTGGCAGACTACGGGCCTGCCATAGATCAGCACCTTATCACGGCTGCCACTGCAGTTGACGACGTGCCGGTATATATGATGGGTGTAGAAAAGGGAAGGTACCCCGAAAATTTCCCTGAGAGCTACAGCGGCAAGTCTGAAAGGGTGTATAGAGGACTGGTAAGCATAAGAACCGCCATTGCAAGATCCATAAACGTGGTGGCTGCTAAAACATGGATGAGCATGGGCCCCGATATCTCGTTCAAGTATCTGGAGAAATCAGGAATAAGCATGAAGGGCGAGGACAAATATCTGTCGGTGTCATTAGGAGGACTGAAGGGCGGTGTAAATCCCCTTGATATGGCAGCGGCATATTCTCCTTTTGTAAACAGCGGTATGTATTACCAGCCCATCACCTATACCAAGGTGTTTGACAGCAGTGGAAACGAGCTTTTAAACAAGCTGAAGGATAAAGAAATAAAGCAAAAGAGCAATGTTGTATATGATGAAGGAACCGCCTTCATCATGACCGACATGATGAAGGACGTATGCCTTCCCGGAGGTACCGCATCCTATGTAAAGATCTCCAATTCCAAAAAGGAGTCCTTCCCTGTTGCCGGAAAAACAGGTACAACAAATGATGACAAGGATAGATGGTTTGTGGGCTACACCCCCTATTATGTAGGTGCGGTTTGGTATGGCTATGATTATCCCACCACAGTAAAGGTTTCGGGCAATAACCCTTCTGCCGTCATATGGCAGGCAGTAATGCAAAAAGCCCATAGCAACCTCCAAAAGTCCGACTTTTCGCCGGCACCCCCAAACGTTATAAAAAAATCCGTATGCATATACTCCGGAAAGACACCGTCCGAGCTCTGCTCCCAAGACCCAAGGGGCAATGCGGTGAGGCAGGAATATTTCCTTAAGGGAACGGAGCCAAAGGGCAGCGACGTCTGTGACATCCATGTTTCAGCAGAGGTTTGCAGCGATCCCGAGAGCAAGGACATACACGGAAGGGCGCTGCTGGCGGATAGATATTGTCCTTCCTCAGTATCAAAAGTGTTTATAAAGAGAAAGGAGCCATATACTCCGGTGCAGTCTAGCGACCCTTATCCTAAGGACTGGATTTATGAAGTACCCGTTGAATACTGCACAATACACGGCGAGGTGTCCAATGACCCAACTACCGGAGATCAGCTTCCTGATGATGAAGGACTGCTTCCTCCCGGCGGCGCTGAAGCAGGGGACCCTGCCTCTCAGCATACAGGCACAGTACAGCCTCCGAATATTCCCGAAATTGATGATGTTATAATACCCCCAAACGACGCGGAGGATAATCTTGCACCTATTGACTAGAAAATAATTAACCAAAGCAAAAAGAGGCATATCATAGTAATTACACTGTGACATGCCTCTTTTTATTTATCTTGTAAATATTACTTTATCCAATATTGCAATATCATCTACATTATTGTCGTCATTGAGATTAAAATACTCAGCCATAATGTCTCTGGCAACATCTGCGGCATAATACCCGAACACACCTCTCTGTACTGCGACAGCCACGGCAATTTTAGGATTATCGGCAGGGGCATAGCATATAAACATTCCGTTATTGGACTTGCCCTGATAAATAGACTCATTTGTTTCAGCAGTACCTGTTTTTCCAGCAACCCTTATATTATAGCTCCTGTAAAAATCCTCAAACACATTGGCGGCAGTACCCTCCGTTGAATTTGCAACAGCCTCCATGCCGTCCTTGACTGCCTGTATTGTTTCAGCCTTAACAGGCAGTTGCGTATATTCCGGCTTATCCTCTTTAACAACCGTGCCATCACTTGCAATTATCTTTTTTATGACATGAGGGGTGTGTTTTTTCCCGCCGTTGGCGATTGTGGCGGTATAGTTTGCAAGCTGCAAAGGAGTATAGTTATTATAAAGCTGACCTATTGAGGAAAGAGCGGTAAGCACCTTCCCCCATTGATTCCTGGTCTGCTTATAGTGATATTCCTGATTTGAGCGGGTACCCTTGCTCTCTCCTCCCAATTCTATTCCCGTATATTCGCCAAGTCCAAAATTCTTGCTCCATTTGTCTATGTTGTCGGAACCTAAGCTTATTCCCAGCTTGTAAAAATAAATATTGCACGAGGTAGCCAAAGCCTCTTTTAAGTCAATGGGGCCATGCCCGTGCGGCTTTGTTCCATTTCTGTATTCAAGACAGGTCAATCTTTCGCCTTCCTCAATTATAAACCCCGGATCGTCTATTTTCTGACCCTTTGTTATTACCCCTTCCTCCAGGCCCGCTACTGCAACAATGGGCTTGAAGGTGGATCCGGGAGGATAGGCGGCAGCTATAGCCCTGTTTACAAGAGGAGTATTGACATTATCCTCGTTCCACTCGGTTATTTTATTTTGCGCCTCCCTGTTCCCTGCACCTTCAAGGAAAATTGCCGGATCAAAGGTAGGATAGCTTGACATTGCAAGCACCTCCCCATTATTCACATCCAGTGCAACCACGGCCCCGGAAAAGGCATCCCCTTTATTGTTTTTGCTTGTTTTACCACCCTGCTTATTTCTTATTGAGGTTATTGTACGTTCAAGAGATTCCTCCGCAATCTTTTGGAGCTTCATGTCAATTGTCAGAATAACATTATTTCCCGGGACAGCGGGTCTGGAGTTCAGCTCCTCCGTAAACCTTCCCTCGGTGTCGACCTCTACCCTCCTCTGCCCGTCCTTGCCCCTTAAGTACTCCTCGGCAGCCAGCTCCACTCCCGATTTCCCTATAAGCTCATTCATTGCGTAGCCCTTATCCTTAAGGCGCTTGTACTCTTCGTCATTAATCCCTCTTATATACCCTAAAATATGTGCGGCATACTGAGAGTCCCTGTACACTCTTATAGGCTCGGTATCCGTTGTAACACCCGGAAACAGTCGATGCATCTCCTCCAGCTTCGCCATTGTTTCCTGAGATACATCCCTTGCAAGTGTAATAGGATTAAGAGAATTTAAACCTCTTATTTCATACCTCATGGTCATTATTTTATACGCTTCTTCATCGGTATATTTTTTATCAATTTTATATTTATTCTCTCTTATATACCTGAAAGCCTCCTCCGGTGTGTCAAGCCTGTCCGTACTTTGAGGCTTAAGCCCGAATTCGCTCTTTATCCTCTCCACAGGCTCCTTGAGGTTTTTCAAGGATGAACCGAAGCCTATGGGATTGAAGGTTATAAACTTATTAAAGCTCCTGTTATATTCGTCGTTGCAGCTTTCAAACAAATTTGCAAGCCTTAAAAGCATATCATTCAATGAATTACTGTCAAGTCCCGCATAAACAATCTGTACAGTAAAGCCTATCCTGTTTGTTGCAATGGGAATACCGTTTCTGTCCAATATATCCCCTCTTGGAGCGGCAATTTTCCTCTCGTTTAAAAGCCTGCTCTGAGATTCACTGTCGTATTTCTGTCCGTTTATAATCTGCAGGTTTGCGAGCCTCAAAATAATTATAACTCCAAGTATAAAAAAGCACGCACCCAGTATATTATACCTGTCCTTAATTTTTTCCTTCATTCTTACATTCTCCTGTAAATATTTATAAACATTTAAAAGCTGCCGGACTCCCGGATGTTTATTTACAGTATATAAAACAAAATAAGCCCCGTCAAATGTATTTGGGGTCTGAAGGGGGCGGGTGTTTTTGACGTAACATAAACTTAATGCTTTACCAACCTGTATTTAATATTTATCCATTATTCTTATATATATATATGTAGTGATAAAGATTTTACATGGAGGATATAACTTGATGTAAGCAATTATATCCTCCATGTTTGTAAAATCTTTATCGCGTCCTATATAGAATCAGTTCGTATTTTATAAACGAAAGAATTTAATTATATGGCTTATAAAAACTCATTTTCAAAAAATTTAGATAGTCTGAAGAAATTCCTTTCGGGCAGAGCCCCGGGGCAGGTGGTAATACAATACACCGATGCCTGCAACGCGAAATGTCCTCAGTGCGGAATGAATATACATGCCGATTTTAAGAGATCGAGACTTAATAAGGACTGCATAAAAAGGTCAATAGACGCAGCGGTGCAAAATGGTGTCAAATCCGTTTCCTTCACCGGCGGAGAGCCCCTTATTTATTTTGATGATGTACTGGAGCTTATACGGTATGCGGCAGAGGCAGGAATAGATCTTATAAGAACGGGTACAAACGGCTTCCTTTTTATGAATCCCGAATCGGAAGAATTTGAGCCGAAAATAGCTAAAATAGCTGAGGCGTTTTCTAAAACAAAGCTCAGAAATTTCTGGATAAGTATTGATTCCTGTGTCCCCGAGGTACATGAGCAAATGAGAGGACTTCCGGGAGTAATACGGGGCATTGAAAAGGCACTTCCCATTTTTCACCGGCATGGCATATACCCTTCCGCAAACCTTGGAATAAACCGCAATATGGGAGGCAAGGATACCCGCTCCGTCAAGCTTCACCCCCAATATCCAGAGATTTTTTACGAGACCTACAAACAGACCTTTGAAAATTTTTTAAAGCTCATTACAGGGCTTGGCTTTACAATAGTCAATATGTGCTACCCCATGAGTCTTGCTGAGAATTCATCCGATTGCGGCATGGAGGCTGTGTATGGCGCTGCTTCAACAGACTCCGTAGTTAATTTTTTACCTAAGGAAAAGGAATATATATTCAAGGCGCTGTGGAACATGATCCCGGTATATAGACCGAGAATAAGAACCTTTATGCCCCGCTGCTCGGTGCGTTCGCTTATCAGGCATTACAGCGGGCAGAACGATTACAGCTATTCATGCCGCGGCGGGATTGACTTCTTTTTCATGGATGCCCGCAACGGTGATGTATACCCTTGCGGCTACAGGGGAAATGACAACCTTGGCAAGCTGTGGGACATTGACCTTAAAAGCATTAACCGCAAGGCCTATTGCAGGCTCTGTGACTGGGAGTGCTTCAGAGACCCCTCTGAGCTTCTGGGTCCGGCTATAGATTTAGCAGTCCGCCCCGTATCAATATTAAAAAGATTCTTAAGTGACAAGGAATATGCAGGCACCTGGCTCAGTGACATAAGGTATTATATGGACTGTGATTTTTTTGACGGAAGGTTTGCCCCCGACTATAACAAATTAAGCAGGTGGAACAAACAATCAGCCGGGTGTATTTAATTTAAGTGACGAAAATGTTACCAACGAATATATTTTGTGGTAATATGAATGAAAATGCAAATTTTAACTCCCCTTCTATCTTCCCCTCACATTGAGGGGAAGAAAAAGAAGGGCGCTGGAGAAGAAAATTAGAAGAACAACGCATGCGCATGTAAAGCAGCTAGCGAAAGAAATGAGGAGACATCCTACAAAACCTACATGGACCTTCTTTTCCTTCCCCTCGAAGTGAGGGGAAGATAGATAGGGAGCTTATTAAAAATCTGGATTTGGAATAAAACGCCATAATATATTGGCTCTTTTTAACCATTTTTTTTTGGATAATTATGCTGTTATGTTAAAAAGGTGCTTCAATTGTAATCCCTATGGCGATTTTCCGAAATGCTGTGTCAGATATAATTTATGCACCCAAGCAGCCTTGCCTTTTTGACAACACAGATTTTCTTATGCTATAATGAAAATCAACTAATCTAGTGGTTTGGGGTTATAAGATGAAGAAAAGGCTCCTTGTTGCAGTTGTGACTATAATTATTTTTGAGCTTACTGCCGTAGCAGGAGTTTTTTTATATATGCTGTTTTCCTCTCAAAACACCTCCTTTAATATTAGCAATGCCGATATAAAAGCATCGGAAGACATAGACAAATTTAAGAAATCAAAATTAAACGTGAATAACTCCCACGACATTGTGGCGGATATACAGTTTTCAAAAAATATTGTCTCAATAACTCAAACAATAAACTTTGACAAAGCCTCAAAAACACTCTATGCCTATGTGAATTCAGACAACACCGCAGAGACAAGTATAAAAAAGGTCTCCTCCTCTACGGGGGATCTAAGCTTTTCAAAAAAGGGCTCGGTTTTGGAAATAAGCGGCAGTAGAGTTGAGTCCAGCATAACTGTTGAATATGACATTACCTTGGGAAGCGGCAGATCTACCCTTACCCATATGAATAACCGCTATTACCTTACAAATTTCCTTATAACCCCGGGGGTATACAAAAAGGATGTGCTTATACGCCCGTATAAAAGCACACTGGGAGACCCTTATATTTATAACAGCATGAGCTACTATATAATCATAAAGGCGGATAAGTCTTTAGATGTGTTTGCTCCGGCACAGAAGGAGGAGCACATTTTCGGGGCAAATAAAATAACCATACTTGAGGCCGCAAACATGAGGGATTTCCCCATAGTTATAGCCGAATCCTCCTCCGTATCCAAAATATCTCACGAAGGTATTGATATCTTTTATATAAATTCCTCTGAAACAGCGGGATATGTCAAAAAAGCCATTGACTTTGCTCAAAAAAACATAGGAAAATATCCATACCCATCCTTCTTTGTGGTAAAGGCACCCATTACACAAAACGGAATGGAATTTTCAGGCATGATCTTCCTGTCGGACATGTGCTTTGGGAATAAGGATTACTTAAAAACATTAACTTATCATGAGGTTTTACATCAGTGGTTTTATGGTATAATAGGAACTGATCAGATAAACGAGCCTTTTCTGGATGAAGGACTGGTAACCTACCTGTCTGAGCTTCCCGACGGCGGCCATCCCTCAAAGCCTTTGTTCAGCGGCATAAGCAGCCGGAAGTTTTTGAGCAGGGCTCTGAGCGATTATTCCTCACGTGAGGAGTATTACCGTCTGGCTTATAATGACTCTGCATTATACTTTTATAATATTCATAAAAAACTTGGCAATAATTTTTATAAGCTGCTTAATAAAATCTATGAGGATAAAAAGTTTAAAATGCTTTATTTCGAAGATTTCTTAAGCTACGCCAGTAATTACTAGGGGGAAATATACCTTGAACACCTACATATGTGAAGATAACGAAAAATACAAAAAATTTCTGCTGTCCCATCCCCTGTGCAATTTTGCACAGTCGTCGGAGTGGGCCAAAGTCAAATCGGATTGGACCAGCAAGGTAATCATGGCGGAGGATGAAGCCGGAAACATCAGGGGAGCAATGAACATCCTTATCAGAAAAATACCCGTGCTGGGCTATACCGTCATGCTGTCGTCACGTGCGCCCGTTTGCGACCCTCACGATGAGGAAGCTCTGTCGGCTCTGATGGCTTGTGCAAAGCAGCTTGCAAAGAAGCACAAATCCTATGTGCTTATGCTTGAGCCCGACGTTGATATACGTGATAAGGAGTTTAACGGCATAGTGCGCAATATGGGCTTTCATATTAAGAACGCTTCAAAAAACTTCGAGGGCATAAACCCCAGATTTGTCTATAGAAAGGACATAAAGGGCAAAACCGAGGAGGAGCTTATACAATCCTTTCATCAGAAATGGAGATATAACATAAGGCTTTCGGAGAAAAAGGGCGTAGAGGTCAAAATCGGCACCCGGAGCGATATCCCTAAGTTCCACAAGATAATGCTTGAGACTGGGGTACGTGATAATTTTGTAACCCGGAGTGTGGAATATTTTGAAAAGATGTATGACCGGATGGCGCCGGAGCATTTGAGGCTTTATCTTGCATACTATGAGGGACAGCTTATTGCAGGTACCATAACAATATTGTACGGAAAAAAGTGCTGGTATCTTTATGGTGCAAGCAGCAACGAGCACAGAAAGGTTATGGCAAGCTATCTTCTTCAGTGGGAAGCAATGAAATGGGCGCTCGAAAGCGGGTGTGACGTTTACGATTTCAGAGGCGTTTCAGGAGACATGGACGAAAGCAATCCGCTGTACGGAATTTACAGGTTTAAAAAAGGCTTCAACGGCGAATTGGTAGAGCTGATCGGAGAAATTGATTATGTGTTCAAGCCTTTTGTATATTTTATGGTAGAAAAGGGCTTCAAGCTCTTAAGGAGTATGAGATCAAAAATTTATATGCTGAAGCATAAAAATGAGGTTCATAATGAAAACACTAATAATTGAAAGAGATAAGCTTGTTGAAAATATACAGTGTATAAAGGAAAGGACAAGCTCAACTGTAATAGCAGTTCTAAAGGGTAACGGCTATGGGCTTGGAATTGTTGATTTCGCAAGGCTGCTTACGGAGAACGGAATAGACTTTTTTGCGGTTTCCGAGCTTTCTGAGGCTATGGTTTTAAGGGAAAACGGTTTTACAAACAAAATACTGCTGCTCGCTTCTACAAGCCTCCCGCAGGAGGCGGAGCTTATCGTAAGCAATAATATTATAGCCACCGTAGGATCTGTCAATTCTTCTGTAACAATAAACGAAGCGGCAAAAAAGCTCGGTGTTACGGCGGAGGTGCATCTCAAAATAGACACCGGCTTCGGAAGGTTCGGTTTTCTTCCCGGACAGATAGACAACTACTATTCTCTCTTAAAATCCTTTGACAACATGAAGATAGCGGGTACATACTCTCATTTATCCTTCTCCTTTGCAAAAAAAACAAAGCTGGTACAAAACCAGTTCGATTTGTTTATAAAGTGTGCTGAGGGCCTGAAGCAAAACGGCATAGATACGGGAATTCTGCACATATGCAACTCGTGCGCATTTCTGAAGTACGAAAGTATGCACTTAGATGCCGTAAGGGTTGGCTCGGCTTTTTTGGGACGGATACCCATAGAAAACAAGTACGGACTGTCAAGGATAGGCGTGTTAAAATCTCAAATCATCGAGTTTAAGGATTTGCCCTCCAACTCTTACATAGGTTATGCAAATACCTGCAAAACCAAAAGGAATACAAGAATAGGAATAGTTCCCGTTGGCTACAAGGACGGCTTCGGAGTCGAGAAAATAAGGGATACCTTCAGGCTCCGTGATATTTTAAGGTACGTTTACAACGACCTTAAGCAATGGAAAAAGCGTATGTACGTAAGGGTTAACGGTAAGCGTGCCCGCATACTGGGCAGAATAAGCATGTATAACATAATAATCGATCTGACTGGTATTGACGCCGAAATAGGCGACGAAGTGCTTCTGGATATAAATCCTATATTCACGGAAAGCTCGGTAAAAAGGGAAATGCTATAATTAATATAAATGATATAATTAATATATAAGAGGAAGTGCAATTGCACTCCCTCTTATATATTGAACCTTTTATTAAGACTTCTGTGCTTAAAGGTTTTTTTCTTGCTTGAGTAGTCCTCCACTATATGCCCATTCCCTATGAGAAGGTATTTATAGCTCAAAAGCCCCTCAAGCCCTACAGGTCCCCTTGCATGGAGCTTGCCGGTGCTTATCCCTACCTCCGCCCCAAAGCCGTAGCGGAAGCCGTCGCTGAACCTTGTGGAGCAGTTCCACAAAACATTTCCCGAATCCACAAGAGCCATGAAGCATGCGGCCTTTTGCCTGTCTGCAGTAATTATGCTGTCTGTATGCCCTGAGCCATAGCTGTTTATATGATCTATTGCCTCATCAATACCTCCCACCAGCTTTATCGACAGCTTATAGTCGAGATATTCCGTTGCCCAATCCTTTTCGTCCGCGGGAGCAGCAGGTATTATCGCACAGGTGCGGGGACATCCCAGCAGTTCAACATTTTTCTTGTCGAGCTTACTTTTAAGCTCCGGCAAAAACACGGGCGCAACGCCCTCATGCACCAGCAGCGTTTCAAGCGCATTGCATACCGCCACGTATTGGGTCTTTGAGTCGTTTACAATGCTGACGGCTGACGCTATGTCGGCAGCTTCGTCCACATAGCAGTGGCAAATGCCGTCGGCATGCCCCATAACCGGGATTCTTGAATTGTCCATTATGTTTCTTACAAACTCGTTAGAGCCTCTGGGTATCAGAAGATCTATATATTCGTCCATTTTTAGCATTTCATTTACATCCGCCCTGGTCTCAAGCAGCTTTATCCAATCGCCCGGAATCCCAGCCTTCACGGTAGCCTCAATGATTATTTCGGCCAAGGCCCTGTTTGTTTCCCTTGCCTCCGAGCCTCCCTTTAAAAGTACACCGTTCCCGCTTTTTAAGCATAGTGTCGATATCTGCACCAGAGCATCCGGCCTCGACTCAAAAATTATTCCTATAACACCTATAGGGCATGTGACCTTGTACAGCTCCAAGCCGTCGTCCAGCTCAGTTGAAAGCAGCGTCTTGCCTACAGGCTCTTCAAGCTCTGCAAGGCTGTTTATTCCTTCGATAACATCGTCTATCTTGGCCTCGTTAAAGGTCAGCCTTTTCATCAGAGGAGCCGGGAGGCTTTCCTTCCGGGCATTTTCAAGGTCAATCTCGTTGGCCCGTATTACTTCCTCTTTCTTGTCGGCAAGCAATGCGGCAATGCTTAAAAGAGCCTTATTTTTAGTATCGCCGTCAATTGCAGAAAGCTTTATGGAAGCCTCCTTTACCTTTTGGGCCATTTCACTTATTTTCATGAGCTCTACACTCCTTCCTTGAGACAAAAAGAGTCCCTACGTCACTTCCATTAATTATATCCATTATTATATCAGGATTTTTGCCACTGGCAATCACCATATCTATACCTGCGAAGGTAGCAATTTTTGCCGCAAAAAGCTTGGTTATCATACCGCCCGTCCCTCTTCTCGTCCCTGCCCCCCCTGCGCTTTTCTCAACCTCCTCGGTTATTTCCTCTATGACCGAAATCATTTTTGCATGGGGATTTTTTCTGGGATCTCCGTCGTAAAACCCTTCTATGTCGGACAAAACAATAAGCAAATCGGCATTAATCAGCTTTGCCACTATGGCAGACAGTGTGTCGTTATCTCCAAACCGTATTTCTTCAACAGATACAGAATCATTCTCATTGACTATTGGAATTATGCCCTTTTTAAGCAGAGTTTCAAAAGTATTGACCACATTCCTTCTTCTATGCTCGTTCTCTACTACATCCCTTGTAAGGAGAATCTGTCCTACCACATGCCCGTAATCCATGAAAAACTTGCTGTACATGTGCATAAGCTCGCACTGCCCAACAGCGGCAACCGCCTGCTTTTCCGGTATGGTTGACGGCCTTTCGGGAAGTTTCAGCCTATCCACTCCCAAGCCTATAGCACCGGATGTCACCAGAATAACCTCTCTGCCCTGATTCGATAAATCTGAGATTATCCTTGCAAGCTTGTCAATGGTGCCGAAATTGACCTTTCCCGTACCATATGTTAAGGTCGATGTACCCACCTTTATAACTATTCTGGCGGCATTGCCGAGATAGTCCCTTAAATTCACACTGTCCATTTTAATTCCTCGCATATAGTCAAAGTATTTTTTGCTTGTTTTATTATACATCAATTAAGACTTATTTTCCAGTGTGTCAGAAAAACCGTCCCATTGACACTATTGCCATTATTACTAAAATGGCTTATAATTTATTTGTTAGAGCAGTTTGAAGTGAATTTTTTGCCAAAGGCCGTATGGATGATGTATCCTTTTAATGTATCAAGTCATTTGTATATTAAAATCCCGCTTTCCAGGCCCAATCTGGTTAAGTATATTTTTCGTATAAATTCAAATCTGCTTGTTAATAATTTTAACAATAATATAGTAAAGGAAGTAAGAATGGAAAATTTAATTTTTAAAGATCTGGAGCTGTCCAGAGAAGTTCAGAAAGCAATTGCCGAAATGGGTTTTGAGGAAGCTACGCCTATACAGTCCCAGTCTATCCCGCATATACTGGAAGGAAGCGACGTAATAGGCCAGGCCCAGACAGGCACAGGCAAAACCTGTGCTTTTGGAATACCCGCAATAGAAATGATAAACCCGCAGGAGGAATCGATCCAAGCATTAGTATTATGCCCTACCAGAGAGCTCGCAATGCAGATTTCCGATGAGCTTAAAAACGTGTCCAAATATAAAAGAGGTATAAGAATACTTCCGATATATGGAGGCCAGTCAATTGACAGGCAATTGGCGGCATTAAAAAAACGTCCCCAGATAATAATAGGTACTCCGGGAAGAATTATGGATCACATGAGGCGGCATACCTTGAAGCTGTCATCCCTTAAAATGATTATACTTGACGAGGCCGACGAAATGCTGAATATGGGCTTCAGAGAAGACATTGATACTATTTTGGACAAGGTGCCGGAGGAGAGACAGACCATACTTTTCTCTGCTACCATGCCGAGGGAGATACTTGATCTTGCGTCAAAATATCAAAACAAGGCGGTACTTATAAAGGCTGTCCACAAGCAGCTCACAGTTGCAAACATAGAGCAGTTTTACCTTGAGGTCAGGGAATCGGCAAAGCTGGATGTTCTATCTAGGATAATAGACGCAAAGAACATAAAGCTCTCGCTCGTTTTCTGCAACACTAAAAAGCGCGTTGACGAGCTTGCATCAAGCCTTCAGTCAATAGGATATTCTGCCGAGGCTCTGCATGGTGACATGAGGCAGGCACAGCGCGACAAGGTAATGTCAAAGTTCCGAAAGGGTACTATAGACATTCTTATTGCCACCGACGTTGCGGCAAGGGGCATAGATGTTGACGATATAGAGGCTGTGTTTAACTACGACATTCCCAATGATGAGGAATACTATGTTCACAGGATAGGAAGAACCGGCAGAGCGGGACGGACCGGTAAAGCCTTTACCTTCGTATCGGGAAGAGAATTATATAAGCTTAAGGAAATACAGAGGTATACCAAATCCACTATTACCTTTATGAAGCCGCCCTCTCTCACCGATGTGGAGGAAAACAGAATCCATATAATACTGGATAATTTAAAGACGGTTTTGACCGAAGGCAATTTAACCAAGTATGTCGGCTATATTGAAAAAATGCTTGAGGACAACGGATTTGACCATACTCAGGACAGGTATATAACAACACTTGATGTTGCCGCCGCCTTCCTGAAAATGACCCTTAGGCAAAACGGTTCAAAGGAAAAGGAGCTTGACGCAGACGATGATGAATTTGGGGATACCGGCGCAGAAAGCGGAATGGTGCGCTTCTTCATAAATATAGGGAGCAGCAGCAAGATCCAGCCCCGCCATATTGTCGAAAGCATCGCCTCAAGCACAACCCTCCCGGGCAAGCTTATAGGAGCCATCAATATATTTGACAAATTCACCTTTGTAGAGGTGCCAAGAGAATATGCTTCGGAGGTTTTTTCCTCTATGAAGAACTATAAGATTAAAGGCAAGAAGATAAATATTGAAAAGGCAAACAGGAAATAAGCCTTTAAAATATATAAATTTTAAAACATCTATAAAGAGACGGAATTTTTATTCCGTCTCTTTTTGATCATAATTTAAGGTGTATTTTGAAATAAGTCTTTCAGCCCTATATCTCGATATGTTGAAGGACTGCCAGTCCCTGCTCTCCAAAAGCTCCTTTTCCCGGTATGACAGGTATTTTTTCATCTCCTCCGAAATGTCCTCCTTGCTGTCGTAAACCAGTCCCATAAGATAAGGCATGGCATCATATGACAGTCCTGTCAGGTACATTGTGTCTATTACACTGCTTTTTTTATATCTTTCGATATTATTCCGAGCAACAATACTGTCAACATTAATATAATTTATAATTACATATGCGGCTATTGCAGTAATAATATATGCTTTCAAAAGAGGAACACGCTCATGCCATATTTTGAATAAAGCTATTATAAGCAATACGAATATAAACACCATGAATGCATGTGTAAATATCCTGAGATATGTGTAGCCATAAGCATCTTCATAGAGCGACATCCTAAGATGCGCAGAAAGAAGCATAACAGCAGTGCACAGTATCAGCAGCGAGCTTAATATTCTGTTGGCATTGCCCATTCTTACGCCCGATTTTTTTGTGAAATTTATATTGCATAGCACAATGCTCAAATTTATCACAGTAACCAAAAGCAATTCAAAGAATCCCCTTCGGGCATATTCAGAATATGTAAAGCCCTCCGGCAGTGACGAATGTGAAAACAGATAAGAAAATTGTATGGCGGTAAAAACAAGGTATATTATATTCATTACGCACAGCACCGTTATAACCATTATAGCGTCAAGCGGCCTTGCAGGGCTGCTCGCGCCAAGCTCGCCGGAAGGCTTAAGCCCACATTCCTCAGGCTTTATGAGGCTTAGTATATAACTGAAAAGTAAAATGCAGGCTACAAGCACAACCAGCACCTGTGCGATAAAATCTCCTGCGTTTATGCCTGTGAAAAAATCAGGTATGTTTTCAACAAAGCTGTTAAAAACCTGATCCGCAGAGGCTAAAAGAGGAACCACTATCAACGCCAGAGACACCGACACCAGAAGACCCATGAGTACCTTCCCCGCATTGCGGTATTTGGTTGAATGCAATTTCGATGAAGCGGCCTTTGACAATATGGCAAATGGCTTTGCAATATTTACTAAAGGCCTTGCAAAAGCACCCAGTATTATATCCAGAATAAACCCTGAGGAGTACCATTTGTACCTGCTGTTGCTTGTAAGCAGCGTTGTCTGAATAATAACAAGCAGAGGCACTGCAAAAAAGTTAAGCACTTGAAATATCTCGTTGGAGAATATAAAATATGTAAGCGCCAACGCAAGCACCGGAAGTGTAAGCAGCCATTCAAAGCTCATTTGCGGCTTAACCAGCTTACTTTTTGCATTAAATAGGAATACCGTATAAAACGCAATAATAAACAGTGGGTATGAAACTCCCAGAGCCTTACCATAGAAAAGTATGTCAAAAGCAATCCCCAGTATAACAGATGAAGATAAAAGGATCAGATTTTCCCTGCTTAAGATATTTCCTTTTTCACTATCTTCCTTTAACTCCTTACAATCCTCATTCACAAGCATCATCCCCTATCTTAATAAAATTACCTTCTTTGGCTCTCTTCGCCGTGAGAGCTATCCCCCGCCCGGTCCATTTTCCGAATACTCCAGAATATCCCCCGGCTGGCAATCCAGCTCCTTGCATATGGCCTCTAAGGTTGAAAACCGTATTGCCCTGGCCTTTCCGTTTTTAAGTATTGAAAGATTGGCAAGGGTAATATCTATCCTTGATGCCAGCTCCGACAGGCTCATCTTTCTTTTTGCCATCATAACATCCAGATTAACTATTATAGACATATTCCCCTCCGCTACACCGTTAAATCGTTTTCTTCCTTTACCTTGACAGCCTGATGGAACACCTCGGCCAAAACCACCAGAAAAAGTCCTCCTATTACTGCCAGCATGGCAACAATAACAGTAAGAAAGGAGGGGTAGTATATAATTTTCACAACATACGCGACAGCTATAATAAAGCAGGTAACCGAAAGGTGATTTAAGCTTTTAACGTTGTCCGCCATGAACGGATTCATCCTGTTTAAGGTTTTAAATATCTTCCTTACCTCATATACGGCCCACAAACAAGGCACTCCCGTAACGTAAAGAAATACCATTAAAAATGGGTAGCTCTCGCTGCTCCTGCTGTAAATGAACTCCATGTACCATTTTAATACTATGGGAATACCGGCATATATGCCTATCCCTCCTATAAAAACAAGATCCAGCAAGCGCTTTACAATCCCCGACAGGCCTTTCTCTCCCAAAATAGCCATCAATAGCTCCTCCCGTTCAAAAAATATATCATAGCCCTTTCCAAAAGCAATTATATCCTAATTTTTTTTATTTATCAATATATTTTTATCGTTTTTCAATAAATTTTTATTTATAAAAAATATATTGCCAATTGTTTGGCAAGCTGGTATATTATAAGGGCAGTCAGAATATATTTGAGGTTAGATATGGTATATTTATATATATTTTTTTCAGTGATAATATTGCTTGCGGCATATATGCGTTTTGAGGCGGGTATGCTTTTAGTAAGGCATGTCTGGCTCACGAAGAGCACAGGCTGTCTCAAGGTAATACAGCTTTCAGATATACATACAGATATGCTTAAGGTTTCGGTAAAGGCCGTAAAGGCTGCAATAGACAAGGAAAACCCCGATGCTGTGATAATGACCGGCGACTACATAAGCAAGCCGGAACAAATACCCGCCTTTTTGCGCTTTATAAAAGCTCTTGACTTAAAATGCAGTGCATATATGTGTTTGGGAAATCACGACTACAAGGCCTTTGGATATGGAGCTGACGGCAAGTCCCCCGATATGGCCGGACTTATGAAATTTATCTCCTCGGTTGAGGACGCAGGAATTGCCGTGCTGGACAATAAGGCGGTGTGTCTGGAAAAGAGCTCAAAAAGCTATAACCTTATAGGCATAGGGGATTTGAGATACAATAACCATAATGTTGCCAAGGCTATGGGAAAATTGGACAGCAGAGCATTTGCCAATCTCTGTATTTCCCACAACCCCGACATTGTATTTGAAATACCCCGCGGTAAGATAGATTACCTGTTTTGCGGACATTTTCACGGGGGACAGATATGGGCGCCCTTTAATATAGAATTCAGCCTGATGCGCAAGGAGAAGCTGTGCAGGATGGGCATAAACAGGGGGCTTCACAGTATAAACGGAATAAACCTTTATATAAACAGGGGGCTGGGAAATGTGTGCGTGCCTTTAAGATTTCTGTCTCCCCCTGAGCTTACTGTGTTTTACCTGCCTTAGTCCAAGCAATACCATGCATAAAGCTTATACCTCACTCTCACTCATTTTTGACGCATGAACCTGTTCCAGCATCATATCCTTTATCTTCATCAGTCTTGTAAGGTTGCTGCGCTCACTTTCATCAAGCTTCATGGTAATGTATTTTATAGTGTCGGTAAGCTGAGGTATTAATACATATTCCAGAGCATTTACTCTTCTTCTGGTCTTCTCAATTTCCAGAGAAAGAAGCTGTGCAGACTTTTCAATCCGCGCAAGCTCCAGCAAATGCGGAAAAACCTCCCACAGCATGTCTATGGATATGTCAAGCTCACCTGAGGTTGATGCAAGCCCGTAAGGATATATACCGCCTTCGGCGGTATCTCCCGTATTAAAGTTAAGTACAGGCACATCCACACTCATTATATTGCTGAAGGTCACATCAAGCGATAACGTTTGCTTAGGAAACATAAGTGCTTCCTCCAAAGCCTCCGACGGCATAACAGACCTTGTGTTAAGGAGTCCCGCATAAGACTCCATAAGCATCATCTCAACCTTCTCACGCAGCTCCTTATTTTTTCTTACCAGCTCGAGAAACTTTTTCATCAGCTCGTCTCTTTTATCTTTTAGGAGCTTATGCCCCCTTCGTGCCACATTCAGCCTCTTTCTGAGGCGCGTAAGCTCCATTCGTGTGGGATTTACATTCATAATCGACATATGCATACACTCCCATTTGTATTATTTATTTCCCGTCTCCCGCTGTGGCATATAACGGTCGAGGTACTCATCCCTGATGCGCTTCAGCTCCGATCTGGGGAATATGGATAAAAGCTTCCAGCCCTTGTCTAAGGTACTCTCTATTTTTCTCTCCTCAGAAAACCCTTGAGAAACATATTCCTTTTCAAAAGCATCGGCAAATTTTGCATAGAGCTTATCTATATCTGTCAATGCCGCCTCTCCCAAAATTACCGCCAGCTCTTTTGCTTCCTTGCCTCTGGCATAGCACGCAAACAACTGATTCATTGTATCGGCATGATCCTCACGCGTCTTTCGCTTTCCTATCCCCTTATCCTTAAGCCTTGACAAAGAAGGCAGTACGTCAATAGGAGGCATTATTGCCTTTCGGTACAGCTCCCTGCTTAAAATAATCTGCCCTTCCGTTATATAGCCCGTGAGATCGGGAATAGGATGAGTCTTGTCATCCTCAGGCATTGTAAGAATGGGTATGAGGGTAATGCTTCCCTCGGCATCCTTTTTCCTGCCCGCTCTTTCGTACAATGTCGCAAGATCTGTGTATAGGTATCCGGGGTATCCTCTTCTGCCGGGGACTTCCTTTCTTGCCGCTGAAACCTCGCGAAGCGCTTCGGCGTAATTTGTTATATCGGTAATAATAACCAGCACATGCATATCCTTTTCAAAGGCCAGATACTCCGCCGCCGTCAAAGCCATTCGCGGTGTTGCGATACGCTCTATGGCAGGATCGTTTGCGAGATTTATAAACAATACCGTCCTGTCAATGGCCCCTGTTTTCTTGAAATCACTTATAAAATAATCCGATTCCTCAAAAGTAATACCTATGGCTGCAAAAACAACGGCAAACTTGCTGTCGCCGCCTATAACCCTTGCCTGACGCGCAATCTGTGCGGCAAGCTGTGAGTGAGGCAATCCCGAGCCTGAAAATATGGGAAGCTTTTGTCCCCTTACAAGAGTATTCAGGCCGTCTATTGCAGACACCCCTGTTTGAATGAACTCCGAAGGATAATTTCTGGCGGCAGGGTTCATTGGAACACCGTTGATGTCTATTCTTGTGTCCGATATTATTCCGGGTCCCCCGTCAATAGGGCTTCCCAGGCCGTCAAACACCCTTCCCAGCATATCAAGAGACACAGGAAGCTCAATTCCCCTCCCCAGAAATCTCACCTTGCTCTGTGCAACATTAATCCCGGCCGAGCTTTCAAACAACTGAACCATAGCGTTATTGCCATTGACCTCAAGGACTCTGCACCTTCTTGTCTCTCCCCCCGGCAGCTCTATCTCTCCAAGCTCTCCGTATTTTACGCCGCTCACATGCTTAACAAGCATTAACGGCCCCGCAACTTCCTCTATTGTTTTGTATTCCCTAAGCATTTATACCACCCCCTTTAGATAACAGCATCTCCAATTGAGCATTAAGTTCCGATTCAATACTGCTAAAAGCAGCGTTTACATCATCCTCAGGTATATATTTAAACCTTCCTATTCTCTCGCGTACAGGGAGCGCAAAAATCTCCGCACTGCTTATGCCTTTGTCCATAGCCTTCATCCCCTTATAATAAAAGCTCATTATAAGCTTAAGCATTTTATACTGCTTTCCAAGAGATGTATACGTGTCTATGTCATGGAACGCATTCTGGTGCAGATAATCCTCACGTATGGATCTGGAAGCTTCAAGCACCATTTTGTCTCCCGGTGAAAGCGAATCGACTCCCACAAGCCTGACTATCTCCTCCAATTCCGCCTCCTCCTGCAGCAGTCTCATTGCATCGGCCCTCAGAGTATTCCATTCGCCCGCCACATTTTCGCTAATCCACTTATCAAGCCTTTCTGAGTATAAGGAATAGCTGAGCAGCCAGTTTATCGCAGGAAAGTGCCGTCTGTATGCAAGGCTTGCATCCAGTCCCCAAAAAACCTTAACTATTCTTAAGGTCGCCTGTGTAACAGGCTCTGAAAGATCTCCTCCGGGAGGCGATACCGCTCCTATTGCGGTAAGCGCGCCTTCACGGCCGTTTGTCCCCAGACTTATAACCTTTCCCGCCCTTTCATAAAACTGTGCCAGTCTTGAACTCAAATATGCAGGGTAGCCCTCCTCTCCGGGCATTTCCTCCAGCCTTCCCGACATCTCTCTTAAAGCCTCGGCCCATCTTGATGTAGAATCAGCCATTAATGCAACACTATACCCCATATCCCTGAAATACTCCGCTATAGTAATGCCGGTATATATGGATGCTTCTCTGGCCGCAACCGGCATGTCGGAGGTGTTTGCAATTAAAACAGTCCTTTTCATAAGGGACTCACCCGTCCTCGGGTCCTTCAGCTCAGGAAACTCTATAAGCACATCGGTCATTTCGTTTCCGCGTTCTCCGCAGCCAATATATACCACAATTTCTGCATCCGCCCACTTGGCAAGCTGGTGCTGCACTACTGTTTTTCCGCTTCCGAACGGCCCCGGAACAGCGGCGACACCTCCCTTGGCAAGAGGAAACAACGTGTCTATAACCCTCTGCCCCGTTATCATAGGAGTATCGGGAGGAAGCTTTTCCCTATACGGCCTCCCCTTTCGTACAGGCCACTTTTGCATCATTGTAACATCTACCGTCTCACCGTTGTCCTTCCTCACCCTTGCAACCGTCTCGGTAACATTGAATTTCCCACCATACACTTCCTCAAGAGTGCCGTTTATTCCATACGGTATCATTATCCTATGCTCTATAATAACAGTTTCCTGTACTCTTCCGATTATATCTCCTTCTTTTACCCTCATTCCCTTTTCAACAGTGGGCTCGAACTTCCATTTTTTATCCCTGTCCAGAGAAGCCACATCAATTCCTCTGGTAATGTTGCTCCCCACCATCTCCCGCATCTTTTCGAGAGGCCTTTGAATTCCGTCAAACATTTTTTCCAGCAGTCCAGGCCCCAGCTCAACACTCAAGGGTGCTCCCGTCGATACGACAGGCTCACCGGGCCCCAATCCCGCAGTTTCCTCATAAACCTGTATAGAGGCTCTGTCTCCGTGCATTTCAATTATTTCTCCAATTAAGCGATGCTCGCTGACACGGACAACATCAAACATATTCGCATCCCTCATCCCCTCGGCAATTACCAAAGGTCCGGTAACCTTTACAATTGTTCCCTGGCTCAAAGCTCATACCCTCCCTCTTTAGATTAATTCACCTGCTCGCCCTTAAAAAGAATATCCGCCCCTACTGCCCTCTCCACTGTCCTTTTAACTCCCTGCATTCCCAATCCCAATGTCCCCTGATTTCCGGGTATAGGTATTATGACAGGCACTGTCCGGCTGTTATATCTGTCTATTACGGGTGTAATATCTTTTGCCGTCTGCTCTGTTATGTAGATAACCGCAAAATTGTTTACAACCATATTTTCCAGCGTCTTTTCAGCCTCCTCCGCGTCCTCCACGGAAAACACCTCTATCCCCAGAGCCTTGAAGCCAAGTATGCTGTCCTTATCTCCTATTACTCCAATTCTATGCATAAACGCTCCTTAGTCTTTCCCTTATAATATCATTGGGAATATTATTTATTTTTCCCACCATTATAATCCTTACATTTTTCATTTCACTTTCCTTTGCAAAAAGGTAGCCAATCAACGGCTCAGGACCAAAAGCAGTATACTTGGCCCTTTTTATATAGGACATAACAAAATTATCCGAAAGCATTTCAAGCCTTATAAGGCTTCCCGACGAGTTAAAATACTCCATCCCGTCCTCAACCAGCCTGCCGTATGCAGAAAATCTGACGGCCTCCGCAAAAAAGTCCATAGGCGCTTCTATCCCCTGTATGAACACCTTGCTGTCAATAGAGCCCCCATCAATCAATACCCTCTGCAAAAAATTCCACGATTTTTTCATTTTCCTTACGCGCATAAATATTTTAATATTAGCCAGATCTATCAATATCACTATAAGCTTTGACAGGAAGCTGTTTTGAATTTGGCCCGCCATTTCCCTCATCTGCATAAATCCGGCCTTATCTAAAATAATATCTATCATCTGAGGATCGGAGGTTCTGTTAAATACGTCAATGCACTCCTCAACTGCTTTTCTCATTATCGCAGGCATATCCCCAAGCCTTCTGTCTCCTATCATAGCCTCAAGCTTACCTACCAAAATAGCAGATGGCTCAAGCAGAAGCATACGGTAATTCTCCTGCCCTGAAAACTCCGCCTTCAATATCACTTTTATATTATGGAAATCATTCATGTATAAAAACGGCATTACCACATCCGACTTCGGCGCTATTTCCTTTAGAAGCTCATACAGCTTTTTATGCTCCTCGGCAAGCAGCCTCTCATAGTCACGGGCTGACGGGTTTTCCAAAGGTGAATAGCCGTAGTCGGCTTCCTCCAGAAGCTTCAAGACATCCTCAGGGGTTTTGGCATCTATCATTCTTCCCAGTCTTGACTCATTCAAAAGCTTTTTCTCTATTGCGCGTATTCTGGAAACCGCATAGGTATACTCCGTACCGCCGGTATTTTTCATATTGCGCCCTCCTCTCTGTTAAAAGTATACACAGAGCTTTTAAAAAAGCAGCCTGAATACCTCCGGCTCCAGCTCTCCCCTATTCATTCTCAGCAGAGTTTCAAAGGAGCTGTTAATCTCTATATTCCCGGATCTCAAGATGACTCCTCCCTTTATAGGAGCAGAATACCGGGATAACGAAAGCTGTCCCTTCATACCCCTCCTTTTCACCTCTTCATTTAATTCATTTATAAAGTCGTCACCCAGCCTTGCCTTGTCCCTCTCGGACAGGACAATCTCTTCCTCTCCGCTTTCAGTAAGATTAACAATCATATTCATAAGCACCTTGCCATATTGGCTGTCAGGCATGGAGCATAGCCCTTCCAGAGCCTTTTCAAAGGCCTGGTTAACTATTGCCTGCCTTGCCTTAAGCTTTTGTTTTCTTGCCTCAAGCTCGGCAATTGCAACAATCCTTTTTCTTGACTCCACAGCCTCTGCTCTGGCCTTTTCAATTATATTCTCCTTACTGACCCTTGCCCGACCTTCAGAGGCTTTTAAAAGCTCCTCCGCTTCACGCTCGGCACGCTCAATATTTTCCCTTGCCTGCTCACGGGCCTCCTCTAATATCCTGTCTTTTATTTTTTCAAATCCGGACATCCGAAGTCACTCCCCCTAAACAATCATTATCATACCTTTCCTATCATAAGAATAGAAACTATAAAGGCTATAATGGCAAACATTTCAACCATTAGGGCAAGAATAATAGCTCTTCCCATGCTGTCGGACCTCTTGGCTATCATATTTATTCCGGCCGCCGCAACTCTTCCCTGATAAATTCCCGACATCAGACCCACCAAGCCTACCGGAATGCCCGCAGCAAACAGGAATAAGCCCTCCTGCAGAGTGATACCCGCTCCTACATTTCCTATTATTAAGAATGCAATAACAAACCCATAAATAGCCTGAGTACTTGGAAGCGCTTCCATTACCATAACGGGCCCAAATTTTCCCGGGTCCTCCGTAAGGACTCCCGCACCGGCTTCTCCCGCTATTCCCACTCCCTTTGCAGAGCCCATTCCGGCTACAAAAAATGCCACTGCGGCCCCCAGCATTGCCCAGATACTCCCATCCAAATTCCCAAACAGGTATTCCATAATCATGCCCTCCTAATCTTTTAACTCAACATATTTTGTATCAACCCTCAAGGGCTCAAAGGATGTGCCTCCGCCCTTGTAAAACTTACCGAAAAATTCAATATACTGAAGCCTGCTCGCATGGACATACGCACCCAAAGCATTTATGGCAAAATTAAAGGTGTGCCCCACAAGCAATATCACTACAAACCCAGCCACCTTGAAAACGCTGTCAAGTCCGCCCATTGCTCCCATTTCATTAACAATTGAAGCAATAACGGAGGTTGCAAGCCCCAAAGCCAAAAGTCTGGAATAGGAAAGCACATCGCTCATAAATCCTATTAAATCATAAAGGCTTGAAAATCCGCTTACAATCTTCATGAATATGTTCTTTTGCTTTCTTCCTTGAGTCAATATGAGCAAAACCCCACCCGCGGCCAGCAGGTATTTGCCTGCTTCCACAAGTCCCGCAACCTCTTGTGCATTAACCTTTGGGGTATAGGGAAGAACAAACAATATAAAGCCTGTGAAAAATATATACCATATAACGACATCAAATATTATGTCGGCATACTTTTTGCTCCTGATAAGGTTTACGGCCCTAACCCCTATGCCCGTGTATATATGTATTACCCCAAACAGAAGCGACCACCTGAGAAGCTCCTCAGGGTCCTCGACGGGGCTGAACCAGATTGGGTGTCTGGAAAAAGCTTCAATTCCGAACCATCCTCCGAATAACGCACCCCAAAGCATTGTGGATGCTCCGCAGTACAACATTAATTTAAAAAATTTTTTTTTGCCGTCCCCCTCTTTAAGCTTCCATATCATAAACGCGGCGGCAAGCATCATTACAATCCCATACCCTGCGTCACTAAGCATCAAGCCGAAGAACAACACAAAGAAAGGCCCCATTATGGAGTTGGGATCTATCTCCTTATAATGAGGAAGCCCATACATTCCGGTAACAGACTCTACCGCACTCCCTACTCCCTTATTGCTAAGCAGTATGGGAAATTCCTCTCCCTCCTCAGGCTTTGCAATATTTATAAGGCAGTCCCATCTTTTCTCAAGGCCTGCTTTTATTTGCTCACCCATCTCCTCAGGGATCCACCCCTCCAGCATAAAGGTCTTTTCAGTTTTGACAAGCTTGCCAAGCGCCTTCTTTTTGTCTCTCTGAAGCACAAGATAATCATAAAGCACCTCAAGCTGAGGCCGTTCACTTTCAAGCGCACATATCGCCGCCTCTACCTCGCCGTATTCTTTATCTATGCTCTGGATTACTGCAGCAGCTTCTTTTATATTATCCTGGGCCGTACCCTTCAAATCCTTAAAAACCACCTTTGAAAACCCATAATTTTTCCATACCTTCATAACAGCTTCCTGAGCCTTATTATGGTATATCACTAAAAAATAGCTCTGCTCCCTGTCGGAATTCAAAAGCTCGACATGCGCCGCTTCAGCCTGACCTTCAAGATCACCTGCAAAGGCATCGCTGCTGTGTGAAAATGGGATAACCCCTATGGAGATTTTGCATGTCCGGGTGGAAGTAATCTCCAGCGGAATTTGAAGGGATTGCCAGGGTTCTAAAGAAGCTATTAAGCTTACCTTCCTGTTTTTCTCTGCTTTTAATGCCGACAGCCTCTCATTGTATATCATTACAGAATCCACAAGCTCTTCAAGCTTGCCACGCCTGTTCAATACCTCGTCAAGCTCAGTCCTTGCAACACATCTCTTAAACTCGAACATTCCTCTTTTACGGACATGATATTTTTCTATGCTGTCAAGCACCAAGCCAATCCTTTCAATATCAGCATCAAGCGAGCCGACACCTTCCATATCCCCATCTGCCGCTACCAAGCCCTCCCATTTTTCGGACGACAGCTTGTCATGTGCTCCAATGACTTCACAAACACCCATTTTCATGAGGCTGTGTATTATATTATCTTTATCCTTATTTAATCCGATTAGGGAAATTTTATTCATTTCAACTACTGCCATGAATTTTCACTATCCTCTCCATAATCATACCCACCGCACTGTGCAATTTTTCTCCTGCGTGCAGCAAAACAGCCTCGTCTTCCTCATCAATTTGCTTCATCCGGCTGTCAACCTCACGGGCAGCCCTGCTTTCGGCCTCCTTAATCACACGCGACGCTTCCTCCTCTCCCTCTTCCACAAGTCTTGTACAAAGGTGTTCTGCCTGAGCCGCTGCTTCCGAGGCAATCCTGCGGCTTTCCTCCACAGAATCCTTTATTATCTGCTCCGCCTCCGCCTCCGCCTGCTTTATGGATAAAATCACGTCAATACTCATCCCTCCACCTCCCCTCATATTATGCCTATGTAACAAGCTGTAAAACCGGACGCTTTCATTTCCCAAAATTCAACCGCGGCATACTCTATAATGACTTTATAAAGTATTAACTTTTAACGGATCTTTATGCCAAGCCTCAAAACTAACACGCCATAATAATTTCCATATGCCTTTGTCAGAGCATATGTCCCTATAACAAAAGGGCAGAAAATATTAAAACTTTCCACCCTTAAAAGTCACGTATGCCTTGAAAGCAGCTTATTGCCGCCCAACCGTTTTTATCACAATATCCAATTTATATGTCTATATTATAGTTTTAAAAATCAGTGCTGTCAACGATAACCCACCAAGGATAAGTATATTTATTCCTTAGTACTTGGAATAAATATGTAATTCACGGCATCTTACAGCCTGCTCTCCAGCTTCTTTCTTTCCTCCTCATATCCCGGCTTGCCCAGAAGCGCGAACATGTTCTTTTTATATGCTTCAACCCCCGGCTGATCAAACGGATTTACAGCCAGAAGATATCCGCTTATTCCACATGCCTTCTCAAAGAAATACACCAATTGTCCAAAGTAATAGTCATTAAGCTGCGGGATATTCAATATGAGATTGGGAACACCTCCGTCGGTATGAGCCAAAAGGGTACCCTCAAAGGCCTTTTTATTTACAAAATCCATTTCCTTGCCCGCCAGAAAGTTAAGCCCGTCCACATTATCCCTGTCCTCTTTTACCGTTATGGATTTTTTGGGCTTTTCAACACTTAAAACAGTTTCAAATATGTTTCTTAAGCCGTCCTGAATATACTGGCCCATAGAATGCAGATCGGTAGAGAAATCCACTCCTGCCGGGAAAATGCCCTTCTGATCCTTGCCCTCGCTCTCACCGAAAAGCTGCTTCCACCATTCCGTAAAGAAATGAAGAGAAGGCTCATAGTTAACCATTATCTCGGTGGTTTTGTTTTTTCTGTACAGGGCATTTCTTGCGGCAGCATACTTATAGCAATCGTTCTCGTCCAAATTGGGGTTTTTGTACAGCTCATAGGCATCGGCAGCACCCTTCATAATGTCGTCAATGCTGGCTCCGCACACCGCAATAGGAAGAAGCCCTACCGCCGTCAGAACTGAAAACCTACCTCCTACATCATCAGGTATGACAAAGCTCTCATAGCCCTCCTCGTCAGAAAGCTTCTTAAGGGCGCCTCTTGCCTTGTCGGTAGTTGCATATATCCTTTTGCGCGCCTCCTCCCTGCCGTACTTATTCTCCATATACTCCTTAAATATTCTGAAGGCAATAGCCGGCTCGGTGGTAGTTCCCGACTTGGATATAACGTTTACAGACACCTCCTTGCCCTCCAAAAGCTCAAGCAGATCTGTAAGGTATGTAGAGCTGATATTATTCCCCACAAAATAAATTTCCGGGGTATTCCTTTTATCCTTTGGAAGATTATTGTAGAATGAGTGTGAAAGCATTTCTATGGCGGCTCTCGCTCCCAGATAAGACCCTCCTATACCCACAACCACAAGGACATCCGAATCTGATTTTATTTTTTCGGCAGACGCCTTTATTCTCGCAAACTCCTCTTTGTCATAATCTACAGGCAAATTCACCCAGCCCAAAAAGTCACTTCCTGCCCCGGTCTTATTATGAAGCATTTCATGCGTCTGCAGGGCAAAGCTTTTAAAATACTTTACCTCATGCTCTTTTAAAAAATCTGATGCTTTTGAGTAATCGAACGACAACCTCTGCATTAATTCAACCTCCTGTATAATTTATGATAAATTTTTTTAAAAAATCAAGGAGTCAGAAAATCATCCCAACTCCTTGATAGTATATCATTTTAAACCTTTATTTGAAAGTTTTTTATTATAATAAACATTATAAATATTGCTTATGATTCTAATTATTTACTATAAGCTTATAATACTGGTATAAAAGTCTGTCAAGCTCACACTGTATTTTGAGTGCTTCTCCCTCTCCGGCATTCTCATCTCTCCCGATTGAACTCAGCAGTAAATTTTTTTGTTTTATTTTAATTTTTAATTCGTGAACATTGCAAGTCATAAAAACCACCTTTCTAAAAACCTCCCGGCTTGAACACTTTCTCCGGGACTTTCCAATCAAACAACCTTAAAAATACATATCGCATTTGACATTATATTGATATATACAATATTTGTCAATAAGCTGGGCTTAACTGTAACTTAATTGTAATTTATTTGTAATATTTGAATATGATCCTATTTATTCATATAAGCTCTCTCTATTTTTAATAAAATATAGATATGCTTATTATTTTTTTCTATTTGATGAATTATTTTATACACAATTAATTTTATTTTTTGTTTAAACTATAACCACGGAATTAAAATTTCTGTGATATAAAAATATTAAAATTAAAGGAAGGTGAGACGAATGTCCAGACCAAAAACCCCATTAGTACCCCAGTCAAGAGACGCGCTGACAAGATTTAAGATAGAATGCGCGCAGGAAATAGGCCACTTAAGCTATATAAAGGAAAATAACGACCATTACAAGGGCGATGTAAGCTGCAGGCAGAATGGATTAGAGGGCGGCCCCATAGGCGGTCAGATGGTTAAAAAAATGATTCAGATGGCAGAACAAAATTTGAAATAACAATATAAAGGTGATAGGGGACTAAAAAAGGTCATATCAAGCCTTAAGTCCCCTAAAACCGGCTCCAGCTTCCCAAAATGGTATCATACTCCAACGCCGTTTGAAGCAGGCGCAAAAACTCTCTCCTTGGAACATTTACCGCTCCCATTGACTCCAAATGCTTTGTATAGACCTGACTGTCTATCATTACAAAATCTCTCTCCATCAGCTTTTGAGCCAGCATAATGAGTGCCGTTTTAGAGGCGTTATCCATCAGTGAAAACATAGACTCTCCAAAAAAGCATTTCCCAAGCGAAACACCGTATAAGCCTCCTACAAGCCTTCCATCGCACCAGGTTTCCACAGAATGAGCCAGTCCCATGCTATGAAGACGACAATAGCTCTCCGTCATTTCGTCCGTTATCCATGTTTCGCCCTCTCTAAGGCTCCTGCAGTATGATATGACATCGCGGAAGCATCTATCAAAGGTAACTGTATATGCCGCCTTTTTTAATACCTTTTTCATAGACCCCGAAACCCTTATGTCATTGGGAAACAACACAAATCTGGGGTTTGGAGACCACCATAATATCGGCTGCCCTTCGGAGTACCACGGAAATATTCCGTTGCTGTATGCGAGAATAAGCCTGTCGGATTTTAAATCTCCTCCCACCGCAAGGATCCCCTCCCTGTCTGCCAATTCCGGATGCGGAAACACAAGCTCCCTGCCCAGTCTGTAAACAGGCATCCGCTCACCTCCGGCTAATAGCGATATCCCCATCCTTCACATCGATAAGGGCGGTGCCTCCGTTTGCAAGCTCACCAAAAAGCACCTCATCAACAAAGTAGGTTTTTATCCTGTCCTGCACAAGCCTTACAATTTCTCTCGCTCCATAGACCGATGAAAACCCTTTTTGGGCAAGCCATTCATAGCAGTCGTCGGTGACCTCCAGCCCTATGCTTTTGGCAGCAAGCTTTTCTTCGAATTTTCTCACAGCTTTTTTTGCTATAAGCAGCGCCATATCCTTGTTAATGTGCTCAAAAACCACCACATCATCCAGCCGATTTCTAAACTCAGGAGAAAATATCCTCTCAACCTCCTTGACGAGTGTTCCACGATCCACCGGCCTGCTTTCAAAACCGATTATAGCCCTTCCAAGCTCTCTTGCCCCCGCGTTGGAGGTCATTATCAGTATAACATTTCTGAAATCGGCCTTTTTTCCGTTATTATCGGTAAGGGTCGCATAATCCATAACCTGAAGAAGAACATTGAATATATCATGATGCGCCTTTTCAATTTCATCAAGCAAAAGCACACAATATGGAGTTTTCCTTATAGCGTCTGTCAGCAGCCCGCCCTCTTCATATCCCACATATCCCGGAGGCGCGCCTATAAGCCTGGCAACGGTATGCTTCTCCTGATATTCACTCATATCAAATCTTATGAGCGATATTCCCATAATAGATGCAAGCTGTCTGGACAGCTCGGTCTTGCCCACACCGGTAGGGCCTACAAAAAGCATTGAGGCAACAGGCTTGTCGGTTTCATTGAAGCCGGCACGCGACCTTTTTATAGCTTTGACCACAGACGCTACAGCCGCGTCCTGCCCGAATATTTCCTTCTTTATCATTCCCCCCAGTTCCTTCAGCTTTAAGGTTTCATTTGTTGAAACACTGTCCTCTGGAACCTTGGCTATGGCCGATACAATTCTCTCAATATCCTCACCGCCTATCCTTACAACACCGTCATCAGGCCGGTTTAAAGAGGCATAAGCCCCCGCCTCGTCAATAACATCTATTGCTTTGTCGGGAAGCTGCCTGTCGTTTATATACTTTGCCGACAGCTCCGCAGCCAGGCGCAATGCCTCGGAGGTATATTCAACATTATGGAACTGCTCGTATCTGTCCTTCAATCCCTCAAGTATTTTACAGGTATCCTCTATCGAAGGCTCTGAAACCTCGATTTTCTGAAACCTCCTCGACAGTGCCCTGTCCTTGTCAAAGTATTTCTTGTACTCCTCATAGGTGGTTGAACCTATAAACCTCAGCTTGCCGGACATAAGAAAGGGCTTCAATATATTGGATGCGTCCATTGAGCCTCCCGAAACAGCACCCGCACCCACAATATTATGGATCTCATCTATATAAACTATTGCATTGCCTTCCTTCTCCATTTCATTCAATACCTTTTTTATTCTCTCTTCAAAATCTCCCCTGTACTTTGTTCCCGCAAGCAAAGCTCCCATATCCAGATAGTAAATTCTGCTTCCTTTGAGGGTTCCCGGAGCCCTTCCCTCTGAAATCATAGCGGCAAGCCCCTCCGTAATTGCAGTCTTTCCCACTCCAGGGTCTCCCACATGCACAGGATTATTTTTAATTCTTCTGGATAGAACCTGTATCGTCCTGTCCAATATATCCCGTCTTCCTATAAGAGGGTCCACTTCTCCCTTCAATGCCTTCTCTGTAAGATCCACTGTAAATTCAGTTAAAAATTTCTTTCTTGCCTTTTTCTCCTCTTCCCTGCCTCTTCTGCCTCCCGACTCATGTATTTGCAGGCTGTGTCTGGGCTCATACACTGTTAAGCCATGAGATATGAACCTCAGCACATCTACCCTGGTTACCCCGTTCTTCTGGAGGTAATAGCAGGCAAACGACTGATTCTCCTCAAAAATCGCCGCAATGACATCCCCTATTCTAATTGTCTCCCTGCCTGAAGAGGCCACATGGCCTGCCGAAATCTGCATTATATTATTTACCCCGGCAGAAGCCATAGGCTCTATGTCCTCTACAACAGGTATATTATCCTTAAAAAATTCCGTAAGATCCTTTCTGATATCTTCTATATTCCCTCCGCAGCCCTCTATAATTTCTTTAGACTCATTAAAATGAAGAGATGAATATAAAATATGCTCAGGCGTAAAATATTCATGCTTTCTAACCTTTGCCTCATTAAAGGCGGCAGTTATTATTTTGTCTGTAACACTATCCAATCTCATACTTACTCCTCTTCCATTACTGCCTTCAAAGGAAATTCCCTTTGTCTGGCCAGTCCTTCTACCTGTAGTATTTTAGTAGAGGCAATGTCGTAGGTGTATACTCCCACAATTCCCTTACCCTTCTCATGTACATCAAGCATTATTCTGGTAGCCTCATCCGCCGCCTTATGAAATATTCCCACAAGAACCTCCACCACAAAATCCATAGTCGTATAGTCATCGTTAAGAAGTATTACCTTATACATCCTCGGCTTTTTAAGCTCGTTTTTTACATCTTCTTTTAAGATAGTACCTTCACTCATTCCAAACTCTCCTGCCGTGCATAATTATATAAATAAATTATAACAATGTATATAATAATGTACAAGCCTCTTATCCTTTGACTTCAAGGATCAACCACCGTTGCGGTCTGCCCTATGCCTACCGCCATTGTTGTAAGCGCTTCCCATGTGTTGCACCCTGCTATCCCGTCGGCCGACAACCCCTGCGCCGCCTGAAATCTCATAACCGCGGTTCTTGTCCCCGCACCGAAATAGCCATCCAGTCCCGAGCCGGTGTAGCCCAGAGCATTAAGCCCATCCTGAAGCACCAGAACATATACCCCAACACTTCCCGACGCAACCAGAGGGTATCCCCCTGCGGCACAGGCAGGAATTCCTGTGCGTTTATCCACATGCACCCATGTGGGAGTTAAATACGCCGGCTCAACATATGACCATACTCCTGTGTTTATGGCTACATCACGAAGCCTGTTTCTGGTAGCCGGGTCAAGATTCTGCGCCATATCAAGGGCCGTACCAGCGTAATGCTGGGATTGGGCGGTATGCCCCCCCTCCCATATTCTCTTGAACGCATACCCCACGTATATAGAACGTCCCCACGCACTTCTAAGCACATTCCACGCCTCCATCGTCCTCCTGTCGGTCCATATTACATTGGCACGGGAATTGGCGCGGAATTCTCCTACACTGAGAGTATTTTCCGTACTATAAGGCATAGCCTCGGTCAATCCCCTTACATAGGTTTCCATTGCATTACTGGCATAATTGTAAACATAAACAGTAGGCATGTATCTCCCTCCCTCTCTACTTAAAACATACAGCACTGTTATATTCATTATATGCCATAAAATAGATTTAGTTTCTTTATGTAATCCACTGCGCCGCTTCAAGCCTCATCAATATTTATTCCCGCCAGCCTCATAAGGTATACAGCATTTCTTGTAACCGAAACACCTTTGTACAGCCTGTAATCAAAGAAAATTTTATTATTGTCGTAATACTCCCGGAAGTGGAAATTGCGCACCCTTCCCGTGTCCTCCTCCAATCTTCCAAGCTCAAGGTCATGGGTTGAAACCATGCCCATAGCTTTGTGCCCCGCCAGCTCTGTGATAAGGGCCTTTGCCCCTGTGTGCCTGTCTGTCGAATTTGTTCCCTTAAATATTTCATCCAGGAGGAAAAATATATGTTTGCCTTTTTTGGCCTCTTCCACTATTATTTTAATTCTCATAAGCTCGGCATAAAAAGAGGATATGCTTTTATCAAGATTGTCACTGACCCTCATACAGGTATATATCTCCATAATAGAACAGCAGAAATCCCTTGCGCATACCGGAGCTCCTATATACGCCAGTACAAGGTTTATCCCGGCTGTTCTGAGCAGGGTGCTTTTGCCCGACATATTGGAGCCGGTAATAAGCAGTATATTTGAATTTGCATCAATATTCACATCATTTAAGACACGGCGGGCTCCAAGCAGAGGATGCCCCATTTGCCCCGCTTTAAAAACAAAAGGGTGCGAAGCAATTTCAGGCATGGCCCAGTCGGGGTTGTCATATTTAAGTACCGCCAGACTGGCTAATGCCTCTGTCTCTCCTATAACCTTCAGCCATGATTTCAAGCAGCTCCCCGATTTCCTCTTCCATCTGACAAGCCTGAGCTGGCAATGATAATCCCACAGCGTAAGTATATTAAAAACAAAATAAAATGCGTTATAGCGGTTGGCAATAGAATCCACAATTTTTGAAAGCCTCTCTATCTGCGCCGATGCAGTCTCTCTCTTTTCACCTTCAAGCACTTTTTTCAGGCTGTCCATATGCGGCGAGCGAAAACCTCTTTTTTCGAGCATAACAAGCATTTTGTCATAGCTTCTTAAGCTGTCCTTGTATTCACGCACAGAGGTCAGCATATCTGCTCTTTCACGCGACCTTATCTTCAAAAAGATAAAATGAAGGATAAGGATAGCCACAGGTATATAAAAAGGCATAAGCTTGAACCCAAAGCTCATAACCAACGATATAACGGCTATAAAAGGCATTATGTACAAAGCAGGTATTATCCAGGGACTCTTAAAGGGCTCTTCCCAGCTCTCAGCCCAATTAATAAGGGCATCTGGGTCGCGCAGCTCCTCCCGTGCCATTCTTCCTTCGGCAAAAAGCCTCTGTCTCCATGCAAGGCTTTGAGAAAGCTCACTAACCGCTTCCTGCCTCCGAATTATCTCCTCTTTGTTTATGCGGGGCATCATAAGCATATTTTTTAAAATCTGCCTGCCTATTGGAGTATTTGTACAATTTATTTTCTGAAAAAGAGACCCCTCCCCAAATATATCCAAATCTATGGAGTAGCCATGGTTTTCATCCTTGAACTCAGCCCCCGTATCTTTAAATGCCTTCCATTCATCCCTTATACGCTTTACGTCCTCATAATTAATTTGGCTCATGGCAGAAGAGTACCGCCTGTTGTCAGTAATTTTCGTATGCTCTCTAACTAAGTATATAAATACAATTAACGAGGCTAAAACGGCTGCAATCCCCAGTATATACCATTTAGTAAAATACATCGCCACTGCGGAGGCAAAGCCCGCTATGAATACAAGCAATCTCACATTGCTTATAATATTTACCCGCCTGTCCTGCTTTTTAAAAAGCCCGTCATATATATTTTTTCTGCGCGTATACCTGTTCTCAAGGCTATTAATCATTTCCGGCCCTCTTTTAATTTCATCCTCATCCCATAAGGCATAATATTTTATTATTCATTCTACCATCTATGCCTTTTTACTGCAATAAACAGTAGTTTTAGCCTTATGCATCGCATATTATGCGTCCATATATGCAATTCTCCTTTTCAATCCTCTTGTTTCCTATGATCCATTCTGTAATTTTTGAAATAATGGTACCTGCAATAGCCCTTTGCATAATGCTTTTGTGTGCAGCCCTCTACAATACACTTATCCGGCTTTGTGTGGTTGTTTTTAGAAACAGACTTGCTGTAATTGTACTGCTCAACAAAATGCTTGCGGCAAAGGCCCTTTGCATGGACATCCTCGGTACACCCGGGAAAGCTGCATTTTTCACTTTTATCCTTTTGTTCCCTGTCCATTATTTTTCCATAGGTGTGCATCTGATGATAATGCCTTCTGCAATAGCCCTTTGCATAGTGGTTCTCATTGCAGCCTTCTACCGAGCATGTCATGTGCTTTTTGTACTCATTATCCAGAACCAGCTTTCCCGTCCTTAGTATCTGTGCATAGTGCTTGGCACAATAGCCTTTGGCATAGTGCTTGTTTTTGCATCCCGGAACGGTACACCCCATGGCTTTTTTATGCTCTCTTTCAGGTGTAATTCTTCCATGCCGTATTACTTGAAAATAGTGTTTTTCACAATACCCCTTTGAAAAGCATTTATTATTGCAGCCTTCAACAATACATTTATTATTGTTATTATTCATTTATCCTCTTACCTCACTTGTAAAAATTTCTTTTTTAAATAGCATACGCCAGATGTATATTCCTTCGTCAAAAATCCAGACGGTCAGAACAGGTACAGCAAAAAGGAAAATGCACTTTATTTGCACGCCAAAAGATCTGTTCCGCATCACATTTAAACGTATAATCATTCTATAAAAAGCGACACTTTGCTATAAGGTAATTTAACTCATCATTCAAAAATCAATATACAATATTATAATTTAAAAGTCAAATGTATGTTTCGAAATTCATATTTTTGTAATTATACTATTTTGTTATATATATGTAGTTCTGTAGTTCATAGGGGACGCTTCTGTTCTTATCTTATCATAGGGGACGCTTCTGTTTTAGAACATTTGTTCTTGACATATTATGCCTAATCTTATATAATAGACCCAAGAGGTGGGTATAATGCCAAGAGCAGCAAGGAAAAAATCTGAAGAATGCATGTATCATATCATGTCCAGAAGCATAAGCGAGATAGACCTTTTCCAGTGCGATGAGGATAAGGACTACTATCTTGCTTTACTAAAGCGGTATAAAGATAAATACTGCTGCAAAATATACGCTTATGCTCTTATGGATAATCATGTACATATTTATATAAATCCTTGCGGATATGACATATCGTTATTCATGCGCTGCCTTAACAATGCATATGTCGCGTACTTCAACAGAAGGTATAGCCGCCACGGACACCTGTATCAGGGGAGATTCGCAAGCTCAATAGTCGACAGCGATACATACAGCCTGACGCTGTCTGCATATATCCACAACAACGCTAAGGATTTGCCTGAATATGCAGGAAAAGAGGAGTTCTACAGATATTCATCCTACGGGATATACACAGGCCGGAGGAAAGACATTGAGGAAATAGTGGACGTAAGCTTTATACTTGCTCACTTTGGCGTGGACAAAAAAGCAGCCCGGGAAAAGTACAGGGCTTTCACTGAATCAATGAGAGAGACAGGCATAATGAATGAAGTGGACGACAGCATTATAAAGGCGTACACCGAAAATGTGTATAACAGTGAGAAAAGCTATATTGTGAGAAATAGAGCTCCGGAGGAGATAATACAAAAGGCAGGCCAATTTCTTGGAGAAAGGCTTGAAGAAAGCTTAAGAAGGAAGCACAGCCGAGAAACCAGCAGAAACAGGGCCTTCATAACTTATATAATGAGGACACTGTGCGGGTATACATATAAAAGCATATGCAAATATATAGGCAATATATCGGCGGGCGGAGTATCCAGACTGTCAAATGAGGGGTTCAAGCTGCTTAAGGAAAATATGCGGTATTGCAACGCTTTCAATTCATTAATTCAAATGGGATAAGCTTCAAGATAAAGTGTGAGATATGATTTATAAATAGGTCATGCACAGAGTGCAGGGGCCTTTTTCTGCTATGCATGAAGCAGATTGTCGGAAAACCAAGGTATACAAGCATTGCCTTAACTATATAAATTTTACCCGCACAGCTGTTTAATAAATTAGCTTTTAATAAATTAGCTTTATTATATGCTGTATGCAAACTAAAGCAGAAGCGTCCCCAATCACCCAATCACCTTTGTTTTTTTCTGTAAACCCAGTATCCGCAAATAACATAATAAATTAAGATTACAACTCCTATCGGTGTTTCCTTGATAATTTGTCCTGTTTCCCGCGTTCCCATATAAATTAAATGGATTGCCGGCAATGCCCCCGGCAAGCTGCCCCAGAAGTAACCTTTATTAAGAATAAACCCGCTAATAAACCATAATACTAACCATACTACAACAACGGGTGAAATAGGGCCAACACCGCTAAGTGCTAATACTCCATAAAAAAATGTAAACAAAATAGCGGGGATATAGAATAATGGGTTTTTCATTACTGCCTCCTAAATATGCTATAAATTAAATTTAGTTTATTACAAAAAAAATTTGAGACAAAACAAAGGCTATCTCACATCTGTTTTGTCTCAATTTTCCTGGCGCGCCTGGCACGACTCGAACGTGCGGCCAACCGCTTAGAAGGCGGTTGCTCTATCCACTGAGCTACAGGCGCATATTAAATTTATGGAGCGGGTGATGGGAATCGAACCCACGCAATCAGCTTGGAAGGCTGATGTTCTACCATTGAACTACACCCGCAAAAATCAGCCTGCATATCAAGGCCACACCCTGATTTAGTATTCCCAATCGCTGACTTTTAATATTATACAAGGTCATTTTAGTTTTGTCAACATCATTTTAATGCTTAAAAACCATACTTCAAATCACCTATACGCACACAATTTCCGTCTCTATTTTACCGCAGCATATGCTTACAAGTGCATATGATCTGCCTGAGTCCTCACGCGGATCGCTTATGCTTCCCGGATTCAACAGAATATATCCGTTTTTTTCCACCTTATCCCCTACATGAGTATGCCCAAACAGCAGCAAATCGGCATTTATTTCCTCCGCCTTTTTGTGCAGCTTGTCATAATCCCATTTCACAGAATACCTGTGCCCATGTGTTATAAATATTATTTTGCCCTCATATCGGAGAGTTTTTTCAGCAACAACATCCCCTATCATGAAATCACTGTTGCCATATATATATTCCATAGGTATTTGAGGAAACAACGCAGCCAGCTTTTGTGCATCTCTGAAGTAGTCACCTAAATGTATTATCAAATCTATATCCCTATACGATCTTATCACTTCTTCGGCCTTATCCGTATCTCCATGCGTATCGCTAATTACTAATATTTTCATGCTAACCTCCATACAGCTTAAGCTCCACAAAATTCAGACTTGAAAGTGTCTTTCTTACGAAAGCGTCTTTCTTGCGAAAGCACCTTTCTCTTTAAATATTACCTCCCAAAAGCAATTAACAATAAAAGCTGAGGTTTCCTTCCTATCCCTTCTTCAATACCGAATTTACATACTCGCTGTTTCTCAATTTATCCGCCATAGCCCTCAAGGCTTTCCCCCTGTGGCTAATGCTGTTTTTTTCTTCAGGCTTAAGCTGAGCCGTAGTCATGTTGTATTCCGGTATAAAAAACAAAGGATCATAACCAAAGCCGCCCTGCCCCTGAGGATCAAGAGCTATATAGCCTTCGCATGTTCCTTTGGTGGTAAAGCTTTCTCCATTTGGCAAAACCACTGCTATAACACAAACAAATCTGGCAGACCTTTTTTCAAAAGGTACCCCCTCCAAAAGCTCTAAAAGTTTGCTGTTTTTATCTTTATCCGTTGCTCCCTCTCCTGCAAATCTGGCAGAATATATCCCCGGAGCACCATTTAAGAAGTCCACCTCAAGCCCCGAATCATCCGATATGACCATTTTCCCCGTAAGCCTGTGAATCTCGGAGGCCTTAATCAAAGCATTTTCCTCAAAGGTCTTTCCATACTCCTCAATATCCTTGTCAATCCCGGCCTGCTCCATTGATATTAACACAAGCGGAAGTCCATTTAATATCTGTGCAATCTCGTTTATTTTACCTTTATTTTTAGTTGCCGCTATCAATTCCATTATTTTCTCCAACTCCAGAATTATTTTTACAAAGCGCCGAGTACATTTTTTTGTATATTAATTAAATTCGCTATTCCCTCTTCGGCCAAGCCAATAAGCAAGTCCATCTGTCTTTTTGAAAACGCAGCCTTTTCGCCTGTCGCCTGAATTTCTATAAATTCACCCCTGCCTGTCATAACCACGTTCATATCAACATCGGCGTTTGAATCCTCCAAATAGCACAAGTCCAGCATCTCCTGCCCATCCACTATGCCTACGCTGACAGCGGCAACAAAATCAGTTATAGGGATTCTTTCAATAAGACCCTTTTCCATAAGATACCTGCAGGCATCAACCAGAGCCACAAAGGCTCCTGTAATTGCCGCAGTTCTTGTCCCTCCGTCGGCTTGAATAACATCACAATCAATAACTATTTCCCTCTCTCCGAGGAGCTTAAAGTCCACAACTGTTCTTAGCGTTCTTCCTATGAGCCTTTGTATTTCCTGGCTTCTTCCATTAATTTTAAGCTTGCTTATATCCCTATGATTTCTTAATTTTGTAGCTCTGGGCAGCATTGAATACTCAGCCGTTACCCATCCCTCTCCCATGCCCTTCTTAAACGCCGGGACCCTTTCTTCAACCGTAGCGGTACATATTACTCTGGTATCGCCCATCTCAATAAGCACTGCTCCCTCTGCGTGCTTAATATAATTCCTTGTTATCCTTGCTTCTCTCAAGTCACAGCTACTTCTCCCATCAATTCTCAAAACAAACTCTCCAATCCATATAAATACAACATACCTACTAAGTCCTCGTCATTCACAGCCTACTTATTTACAGTAATTATGGACAAAAACAGGCTTACCTATAACCTTTAAAACACAACTAAATGTTATCATAACAAAAAGGCAAAAAAAATCAGTAGAATACATAAATTCCACTAACTTTTTTATATATAAATAACGAAAATCCTTCACTCCTTCTCGTTCAGGGTACTTCCTCAAGAGCCTTAACGACAGCCTCGCACAGTGCCTCGGCAGCCTTCTGAATAAATTCGTCGCTCTTGAGCTTTTGCGCATCGTCAGGATTTGTAATAAAAGCAATCTCAGCCAGTGCAGAAGGCATTGAGGTAGCCTTTAAGACTACAATTTCCGGCCTGGCCTTTATTTTTCTGTCAAAGGTTCCCAAATTGCTTGTAAGAGAATCCTGTATTATCTGTGCAAACCTTTTGCCAAAGCCTGTCTTGCTGGGAAAATAAAGTGTCTCGGTGCCTTTTGCACTGACTTTGTATGCATTGTTGTGTATTGATAAAAACAATGTCGCATTGAGCTTATTGGCTATATACGATCTTTCATAAAGCCCTATATAAGTATCGTCGTCCCTCGTCATGTAAGTGTTTATACCCTTGCTTTTCAGCATGGTGTTAAGCCTTTTGGCAATGTCTATATTGAGGCTCTTCTCCATGAGATCTCCATGCACCGCTCCCGGGTCTGATCCTCCATGGCCGGGGTCAATAACTATAAGCCTGTCCTCCAAAGAAAAAGGCTTTAGTACTGTAATTGTCGTATCATCCACCGCTGAAGTCTTCCTTGTAATTATATTATAAACAACCTGTTCCTTTGCGGTAAAGGTAATGCCGGTAGTCCCGTCATCATCATTTTTTACTATATCCACATACTCAATAAGGCTTCCGTTAACCTTAAACGTTCCGCTGCCAATGTCGCCTAAGCTGCTTGGAAATGTTACGGTGTACTTCATTCCTGTTTCATCATAGCTTTCGGAATAGAATTTTTTCAAATCCTGCCCGCCCTCGGTAAGATGAATACCGGGCAATATGAAGCATACCCTGTCTCCCGCGGCACTGTAAGCAATATTTTTATATTCAGGCGCTTGGACGGACACGATAAGCCGTCCTTCCTTCTCTTCCACCTGGTACTGCGGCTGTCCCACAGTATCAAGTACTACTCTTCCGACACTGCTCTCAAACTGGGCATATCTCACCGCTTTAACGAGATCGCTTTCAACCTCTATGCTCTGCTGGCTCTCGGGAGCAGCGGCATATGGTATATCAATTACAATTCTGTCAGGGCTTGAGAGTCTCATTATATTGTAGCCCGAATAATTATCAGTCAGTATGCTCACCGCGTCGGCACCGTCATTTCTGGCATATTCAACAGAAAGACTGCTAAGCTCCCTGTTTTCCCTATCAGCCTTATCCTTTCCGCCGCCTTCCGGACCATTTGCATCCTTAAACTTTGATATATTAATTTCCGTTCCCTTTGTATCTCCCTTTAAGGATACTTTAAACGAAAGCCTCTGCTTTGCAGTAAAAACTATGCTTATCTGCTTTGTATATATATTGTTTACAAACTGCATACTGTCCATCAAGCTGTCATTGATTTTTACCGTTTTATCCGGAATCTTTACAGCACCGCTGTAAAATGTAAGAATATGCCTTCCGCTCTCAGGCTCATACTTTTCGGTGTACGGCTCCTCCCCCCCTCTGCCGCTCTGTATAATCGCGGCACCGGAAATATCAAGATTGGCCTCATCACCTGTATTTAAATATGTAATATTATCGGCTATACTATCTATAACGTATACTGAAAGCCTCCCGTCCTTCTCACAAATCCTGTACTTCTGAACATCCGCAGTGTCTATGACTATTCTGGCGGAGTTATTTCCGAAGGAAGCAAATCTTACAGCCTTTACCCTGACGCTTTTTGCTGCTGCAAGCTGCTTTGCCGCAGAAACAGATACATTTGGAATATCAATAACAATCCTGTCGGGAGACGCAAGGCGCGTAACAGCATACCCATTATAGTTTTTAACCATAATTTGTATTTCGTCCTGAATCTCCCCGGAAATAAATTTTACTTCATTTAAGCTCTGCACCGGCATATTGCCTGATGCAGGCAATTGATCTGTAAGTGCGAAGGAATTGACTTCAAAGCATGTTAGAGCAAATAAAATTACAATTATTGATAGGAATTTTTTCATTATGGCACCTCATATCTTCTACTCTGTCTCATTTTGACAATATATTTTCCATATATTTCGACAGTGCCCATTAAAATTCCTGTACCTTCATATAACTTTAATACTAATGTAATAATAATGTAATCGGCCACGAATAAGGTAATGGGACACTCCTCTCCTTTGTCGAGGAATGTCCCATTGGCCCAATTGTTCATTTAACGCTTTTTTTGTTGGGCAGACTCTCTTTCGTTGAAAGACACTATGCAGCCGCAGAACTTCTGGCGATATAGCCCCATTTCCTTTGCCCTCTGCTGCCCCTGCCTGAAGCCCGGCCTGAAATCCTTGTAATAAAACTCCACCCCATGCCTTAGCGCAGACTCTTCACCGAATTGCCTTATAATATCATGCTTCTGATATGGGCTGACCAAAAGAGAGGTGGTAAAAGCGTCAAATCCATTCGCTTTAGCAAACTCTGCCGCCCTGTCCATGCGTATACCATAGCACATCGCACACCTCTGCTCGCCGGTACCCTTATACCCCTCCCATTTGTCCTGCATAAAGCCATCTATATAATGCACAGCCATACCCGTAAGCTCCGAGAACTCCTCCACAGTTTCTCTGCGCCGCGCATACTCGTCTATGGGATGTATATTGGGATTATAAAAAAAACCCTGAAGGTCTATTCCTTCACCCCTTAGCACATCGGCCGGATAGGCCGAGCAGGGCGCACAGCACATATGCATAAGCAGCCTCATTTCAAGTCATCCCTTTCTGAATTCAACACAAATTTAGCAATAATATTATAGCATAAAAAGAGACGAAATATTTCGTCCCTTTTTATGTTACTTAAATATATAAAGTAATAAAACAATGGAGCGTTTTATATAATATATCAGCCCATTTCCACCTCTACACTATGCACCCTTCCTTTGCCAAGCACAGGAATAATGTTGGAGGCAAGCTTTTCACCGTCCACAGTTACGCTTTTGACTCCTTTAGAGACATGCGCGGGGTTGGATATTTTGATATCGTATTCCACACCCCTAAAGCTTCTTCTGATTGTATACCCGTCCCACGCCTTAGGAATGCACGGATCTACCATTAACCCGTCATAGTGCGGCTTTATCCCCAATATCCATTGAGTAATTGTCACGAAATTCCAAGCAGCCGTGCCCGTCAGCCATGAGTTTTTCGCCTCTCCGTGCCTTACGGCATCCCTTCCCGCGATCATCTGCGCATATACATACGGCTCAGTCCTGTGTATCTCACTTATGTCCTCAACATATGCAGGCGCAATTTTAGAGTATATCTCAAATGCCCTGTCACCTCTTCCCAAAACAGTTTCGGCCGCGGCAATCCACGGATTATTGTGACAGAAAATTCCCGCATTCTCCTTATATCCCGGGGGATACGAGGATATTTCCCCAAGATTCAAATGATATTTGGAATACGGAGGGTGCTGAAGCATAATTCCATACTTTGTATCCAGCATTTCCTTTACTGAATCCAGAGCCTTTTGGGCAAGCCCCTCCGAGACTCCTATTCCTCCCATGACGCATAATCCCTGCGGCTCTATAAATATTTTACCCTCATCGCACTCCTTGCTTCCCACCTTGTTTCCTAAAGCATCGTATGCCCTGAGGAACCATTCTCCGTCGAAGCCATGCTCTATTGTGATTTCCCTCATTTTATCAATATGCCTTTGAGCCTCACACGCTTCGTCGGTAAGACCTCTTCTGTTGCACAGCTCTACAAACTCAGGCCCTATAAACACAAACATTCCTGCAATAAATACAGACTCGGCAACTCTTCCATCGGGGTCTCCGTATGTCTGGTACGACTCATCCGGTATTTTGGAAAAGCAGTTCAAATTAAGGCAGTCGTTCCAGTCGGCTCTGCCTATAAGAGGCAATCCATGGGGGCCAAGGTTGTTTATTACATGATAAAAGGATCTTTTAAGGTGCTCAAACAGGCTGGCCTTATTGTTTTCGTTGCAGTCAAAGGGCACCGGCTCATCAAGTATGCCGAAATCTCCCGTTTCCTTTATATATGCGGCAGTGCCTAGAATCAGCCAAAGAGGATCATCGTTAAACCCTCCGCCTATATCATTATTTCCCTTCTTGGTGAGCGGCTGGTACTGGTGGTATGCCCCGCCGTTCTCAAACTGTGTGGATGCAATATCAATTATACGCTCTCTTGCTCTTTGAGGTATCTGGTGTACAAAGCCCAGCAGATCCTGATTGGAATCCCTAAAGCCCATCCCTCTTCCTATTCCCGACTCAAAGTACGATGCGCTTCTGGACATGTTGAAGGTCACCATGCACTGATATGGGTTCCATGTATTAACCATGCGGCTGAGCTTTTCATCGGTGCTGTCTATTATATACTTGGACAACAGTTCGGCCCAGTATTCTTCAAGGTCTTTAAGTGCGTTATCTACATTCTGAGATGTCTGGAATTTTGCAATCATTTCCTTGCTTTTAGTCTTGTTAATTATTCCCAAGCTCTCCCATTTCTCTTCCTCTCTGTTCTCTACATACCCCAGTATGAATATAAGCTGCTTCTCCTCGCCGGGCTTTAATGAAACCTTTATGCTGTGTGAGGCTATGGGAGACCATCCGCTTGCCACAGAATTTGATGACTGCCCCTTTGCCACTGCATCAGGAGTATCAGGCCCGTTGTACAAGCCCATAAATGTTTCTCTGTCGGTATCGAATCCGTCTATAGGGGTATTCACAGAATAGAATGAATAGTGATCCCTTCTCTCTCTGTATTCCGTTTTGTGGTAAATTACAGACCCGTCTATTTCCACCTCTCCCGTGTTGAAATTCCTCTGGAAGTTTGTCATGTCATCCCATGCGTTCCAAAGGCAGAACTCTACAAAGGAAAACAGTGTTATGCTTTTGTCACAATCCGATGTGTTTTTTAATGTCACCTTATGGACTTCCCCATTATATCCTAATGGGACAAAAACAAGCTGGTTCGCGCTTATTCCGTTTCTCTCTCCCGTTATAGACGTATACCCCATACCGTGCCTGCACTCATAAAACGACAGTTCCTTTTTCACAGGCATCCAGCCCGGAGTCCAATAATCCCCTCCGTCATATATATAGAAGTACCTTCCTCCCGAATCATTGGGAGTGTTGTTATACCTGTACCTTGTCAATCTCCTGAGCCGCGCATCCCTGTAGAAGCAATATCCCCCCGCGGTATTTGAAATAAGTGAAAAAAAGTTTTCCGTGCCAAGATAATTTATCCACGGATAAGGTGTTGTGGGAGTGTTGATTACATACTCCCTTCTTGCATCATCAAAAAACCCGAATTTCATAATGATTCCCCTTTCATTTTACAATACATTTGTGAACGCGCGTTCACAAACACCAAAAAAAATATTTTATATTAAAAGTTTCTATTGTTTGCTTATCCTTCTTGCACATGTCTCTCTGATAATAAGCTCTGTGGGAAAGTTAAAATACGAAATACCGGTATCCTTCTTTTCAACATTGCTTATAAGAAGCTCCACAGCCTTTTTTGCCATGTCGTATACAGGAACCCTCACAGTGGTGAGCGCGGGCATTATCTGCGAGGCCACAGGCACATCGTCAAACGAAACAATGGACATATCGGAAGGAACCTTTATACCGCACTCCTTAAAAGCCTCCATTGCACCTATTGCCATATCGTCACTTGAAGAAAAAATAGCGGTAGGAAGCCTGCCGGATTTTATAAGCCTTCCGACCTCCCTGTAAGCAGTATTTTTCAAAAACTCACCCTTTACAACAAATTCCTTTTCCCACTTAAGCCCGTGCTCCCTAAGCACACTCCGATAAGCCTCAAACCTCTGCCTGCCGGAATAGGTGTTCATTCTTCCCCTTATTATACCGATATCCCTATGCCCCAAATCAATAAGATATTCAATTGCGCTAACCGTACCCTCAAAATCCCGAGAATTTATAACCGCCATATTCATGCCTGATGCTGTGCTTTTTGACTCCTGAGCAATGTGATAGTCAATTAAAGCAATGGGAAAGCCCGCATCAATTACCTCCGTTACCATTCCCGTATCCTTCTCGGTACCTACAATAATGCCGCAATCAATTCTCTTTTGGAAAAAAGCCGATTTTACCTTTAAATAGTCCTTTTCGGAGTATACGGTATGAATGAGGACATAGTAGCCCAAAGCGTTTGCGGTGTCAACTACGGCATCCACAAAGGGTGCGAAATAATTATTCTGGTATATCCTGTTTGGGTTATGCTTATCGGCTATACTTACGACAAACAGCCCGATGGTATTTATTCCCTTTCCGGCAAGCACCCTCGCGGAATTATTAGGCTGGTAATTATACTTTTCTATGACGCTCATTACCCTCTGCCTAGTTTCGTCGGGCACATTGGAATAATTATTTATTACCCGTGACACAGTGCTTCTTGACACACCGGCCAGCTTTGCCACATCTTCACTTTTCATAACGTTCCTCCGTAAACACGCGTTTACACTATTATTATAAAGCATTTCTGCCTCTACATCAATAGTCTGCCGCAAATAATTTTAATAAAATCGTTTTCCTACTCATACCTCAGTCCAAAATGCTCATATGCCAGCTTTGTGGCAATTCTCCCCCTCGGAGTTTTATTAATAAATCCAAGCTGCAGCAGGTAGGGCTCATAAACATCTTCTATTGTTTCCGTTTCCTCTCCTATAGACGCGGCAAGCGTTTCTAAGCCCACAGGGCCTCCCGCAAACTTGTCTATTATGCTCATAAGCATGTTCCTGTCCACTCCGTCAAGGCCTATAGGGTCTATCTCAAGCGCATTAAGCGACATCCTTGCCACCTCTTTTGTAATATAGCCTTCTGCCCGTACCTGCGCAAAATCCCTCACCCTTTTAAGCAGTCTGTTGGATATTCTGGGGGTTCCCCTTGACCTGCCGGATATTTCATCCGCTCCCTCTTCATCGATCTCTATTCCCAGAATACCGGCTGATCTTTTCACAATGAGCTTAAGCTCCTGGGGAGAATACATTTCAAGCCTGTTTATGACTCCGAACCTGTCCCTTAGAGGCGCAGTCAAAAGCCCTGCCCTTGTCGTTGCCCCTATAAGCGTGAATTTGGGCAGATCCAGCCTTATAGAGCGTGCGCTGGGGCCCTTTCCGATTATTATATCCAGAGCATAGTCCTCCATAGCGGGGTATAGTATCTCCTCAACACTTCTGTTCAGCCTGTGTATCTCATCTATAAAAAGAACGTCATAATTGCCCAGATTAGTTAAAATAGCCGCCAGATCCCCCGGCTTCTCAATGGCAGGGCCTGACGTTATTCTGATATTGACCCCCAGCTCGGACGCAATTATGCTTGCAAGGGTTGTCTTGCCAAGTCCTGGAGGCCCATACAGTAAAACGTGATCCAATGCCTCATTTCTCCTTCTCGCAGCCTCTATAAAAACAGTCAGGTTTTCCTTGACCTTTGCCTGTCCCACATAATCGCTTAATTTCCTTGGCCTTAAGCTGAACTCATCACGATCCTCCTGCTTCACTTCACAACCAACGAGTCTTTCCTCCTCCATCTCTGCCCAAAACCCTCCCCATTATCTAATCAATCCCTTTAGCGCGTTCTTTACTATCAATTCAAGCTCCATACCCTCAGAGTATACGGCAGAAACCGCCCTGCTTGCCTCTAAGGGGGTATACCCCAGCACTATAAGCGCACTGATAGCCTCAGCAGCGCCTGTTCTCTGCCTGTCTGCCTCCGCGCTCTGTTCCCCTGCATTATTGACAGCGTCAAGCTGCTGCTTTTTCATTTTGTCCTTGAGCTCCAGTATTATTCTTTGAGCCATCTTGTTTCCGATTCCCGGAGCCCTTGTAAGTGTTTTTGCATCATCTGTAATTACGGCAAGCCCGAATTTGGAGGGCGGAACCGAGGATATAACAGAAATAGCCGCCTTAGGCCCCACCCCCGACACTGATATCAGCAGCTCGAACATTCCCATTTCCTCCTGCGTGGCAAAGCCGTAAATATTCATTATGTCCTCTCTCACATAAAGGTGGGTATGCAGCTTTACCGAAGTTCCTATTCCCCCCGCAGACTCAATAGTCGATATTGCGGTAAATATCTTGTATCCCACCCCGCTGGCCTCAACCACTATGTAATCATTTCCCTTATATTCAAGCGTACCCTTTATGTATGCAAACATTCTAAAAGCTCCCCTTTATATCTTCTTAAAGCCCGTAGGCACCCATTCTGTGTGAATGTGCATGGCACACCGCCACTGCCAGCGCGTCGGCAACATCGTCGGGCTTGGGTATCGAAGGAAGGTTTAATATAATCTTAACCATTTGCTGCATCTGTGACTTTTCAGCCCTTCCATATCCCGCAACCGCCTGCTTTACCTGAAGGGGTGTATACTCAAAAACCTCAACCCCCGACCTTGCCGCTGCAAGCACCGCCACTCCCCTTCCATGTCCCACGGTGAGCGCAGTCTTTATATTTTTGTTAAAAAACAGCTCCTCTATTGAAACAGCTCCCGGCTTGTATCTCTCTATCAGCTCCCCTAGCCTGTCACTCAGCACCAGAAGCCTGTCGGGCAGCTTCATTGAGGACTGTGTGGTTACAGCCCCATAGTCTATTACCGAAAATTTGTTCCCCTCATATTTTACTACACCATACCCCGTTATTGCAAATCCGGGATCAATACCCATTATTACCATTTAAGCCCCCGCCGCCTTTATGTATTATTGCTGAATAATTATTAAATTTCTTGCATATTTATGCACGCTATTGTATAATAACAAACAATAAATTATAATAAATTCTGAAAAGCAATCAAATATTATAATATATTGACTTTGTTATTTATTTTAACATATTTATAAGGAGGAATGTACATGAGCGCCAAAGAAAAAGTAATTCTTGCCTATTCGGGTGGATTGGATACATCAATTATAATTCCGTGGCTGAAGGAAAACTATGACTATGAGGTTATAGCCATGGCGGGAGACGTAGGACAGGGAGAAGAGCTCGATCCTTTAAACGAAAAGGCCATAAAAACGGGAGCAAGCAAAATATACATAGAGGATTTAAAGGAGGAATTCATAACTGACTTTATTTATCCCACTCTTAAGGCGGGAGCGGTTTATGAAGGGAAATACCTTCTCGGCACCTCCTTTGCAAGGCCCGTAATAGCAAAAAGAATGGTCGAAATTGCAGAAAAGGAAGGTGCTACAGCTATTTGCCACGGCGCCACCGGAAAAGGAAACGATCAGGTGAGGTTTGAACTCACCGTAAAGGCTCTTGCCCCCCACCTTAAAATAATAGCTCCATGGAGAATATGGGACATCAAGTCAAGAGAGGATGCCATAGACTACGCACAGGCAAGGAATATTCCAATCCCCGTTACAAAGAAGGATAACTACAGCATGGACAGGAACCTGTGGCATTTGAGCCATGAGGGTCAGGATCTTGAGGACCCTTGGAACGAGCCCCAGTATGAAAAGCTTTTAAAGCTGATGGTTTCTCCTGAGAAAGCTCCCGACAGGCCGGCATATGTTGAGCTTGAGTTTGAAAAGGGCATACCTAAGAAGATAAACGGAGTTGAATATTCTCCCATTGAGACGATGAATGTTTTAAACAAGCTGGCTGCGGAAAACGGTGTCGGCATAGTGGACATGGTGGAAAACAGGCTTGTGGGAATGAAGTCCCGCGGAGTATACGAAACTCCGGGCGGCACCATATTATATGCCGCGCACAGAGAGCTTGAGCTTCTGTGCATAGACAGGGACACTCTTCATTATAAGGACATTATTTCCCAGAGGTTTGCCGAGCTTGTATATTTCGGGCAGTGGTATACTCCATTAAGAGAAGCACTGTCGGCTTTTGTTGATGTTACGCAGCAAACAGTGACGGGTACTGTGAGAATGAAGCTGTATAAGGGAAATTGTATGCCCGCGGGAGCAAAGTCTCCATACTCTCTGTACAGCGAGGAGCTGTCCACCTTCGGAAGGGATGCCGTTTACAATCAAAAGGATGCCGAAGGCTTCATAAACCTCTTCGGGCTTCCCATGAAGGTCAGGGCATTAATGCTTGAAAATAATAAAGAAAAGTAGACAGGTGGCTGAAGGAATGAAACTTTGGGGCGGAAGATTTGAAAAAAGCACCGACAAGCTTGTAGATGATTTTAATTCCTCTATAAGCTTTGACTGCCGCTTATACAGGCAGGATATTTTAGGAAGCATAGCACATTCTCGTATGCTTGGGAAATGCGGTATAATATCCGTGGAGGACTCGGCGCTTATACAAAAAACACTGGCGGAAATTTTGTCCGATATAGAAAAGGGACTTGTGGAGTTTGAGGTGGATGCCGAGGACATACACATGAACATAGAGAAAATACTGATATCACGCATAGGGGATGTCGGAAAAAGGCTTCACACAGGCAGGAGCAGAAACGATCAGGTGGCTCTCGACATCAGAATGTACTTAAGAGACGAGTCGGCCTCTGTAACGGAAATGCTGGTTTCTCTCGGCAAAACAATAATTGATACGGCGAAAAGCAGTCTGGACATAATAATGCCGGGATACACGCACCTGCAAAGGGCTCAGCCAATAACACTGGCTCATCACATGATGGCATATTTACAGATGTTCAAAAGAGACATAGAAAGGCTTTCCGACTGTGCAAGAAGGATAAATGTTATGCCTCTCGGCTCGGGCGCTCTGGCAGGAACAACCTACGCTCTGGACAGGCAGATGGTTGCCGATGAACTGGGCTTTGCGGCAATTACCGAGAACAGCCTTGACGGGGTAAGCGACAGGGATTTCGCCATTGAGCTGGCCTCCTGCCTCTCTATCATAATGATGCACTTAAGCCGGTTCAGTGAAGAGCTTATTATGTGGTCGTCCCATGAATTCGGCTTTGTGGAAATGGATGATGCCTACAGCACGGGAAGCAGCATTATGCCCCAAAAGAAAAACCCCGACGTCGCAGAGCTGGTGAGAGGAAAGACGGGAAGGGTTTATGGGGATCTCATGGCGCTGCTGACGGTAATGAAGTCTCTTCCTCTTGCGTACAACAAGGACATGCAGGAGGATAAGGAAGCTATCTTTGACGCTGTGGACACCGTAAAAATGTGCCTGCCCGTTTTTACGCGTATGCTGGCAACCATTAAAATACGCTCCGAAAATATGTACAGGGCAGCTCAGGGCGGCTTTACAAATGCCACTGATGTTGCCGATTACCTTGTTAAAAAGGGGATACCCTTCAGAAATGCTCACGAAATCACGGGAAAAATGGTTCTTTACTGCATTGACAGAGGAAAGCCCATAGATGATCTCAGTATGGAAGAGTTCAAAAGCTTTTCCGAAAATATACAGCAGGATATCTATACCGAAATAAGCCTTGAAAAATGTGTTTCGGGAAGAGGCCTGCCTGGAGGCCCTTCAAGGGAAAGCGTGCTTAAATCCATAGAAAATGCCGAGAAATTTTTGAGCATGTTCTAGGGAAAACTTTCTTAAAAAAATACGGGGCTGACGCAAAACACAATATCCCGTTCTGCGTCAGCCCTTAAAATTTTTATCCTTTAAAGCTTACTGTTAACTCCTTTAAATCGATCTGTGCATCAAGTTTTAGCAGTATATCAAGTCCTAAAAGTCCGTTTATGTCACCATGAGGATCTATAACTCCAAAATCAAGCTTAATACCGTCCAGTTTTATGTTACCTATTTCGACATAATCTACAGCTTTACTGAAAAAGCTGTGCAAATCACCGCCTATCCCATAATAACTGTTAACTGAGTCACTATTAATGGCTTCAATTCCAATATCCAGTACAGTATCCGGAGAAATAAGAGTTTCAACGGCTCCGGTGTCCAAAACAATATTATTGATTACTTTTTCCTGGCCAAGATAATTTAACTTAAGTGAGGTAAATAAAAGCCCTCCGCGAAGTTCCAATTTCATTAGCTTACACCCCTAAATCCAAAAATCTTCTTTATCGGTATTTCCAGCTTTTCATTGGAGGTATGAAAAACTATAATATCATTCTTTGCCCGAGCCAGCTCCATTGTAGCTTCTTTATTATCGTCAAAAGCTTTTATTACTGCAATGTCATCTATATACCGAACACCATTTTCAATATGTCCTTCAAGAACCTGCATTTTTACAAACCTGCCGGGGTAAATTTTCCTTACTTCTTCCCATTTCATCTGTTATACACCCCCTTAAACCTTTTATACAATTTATTATACTACATTTAAGAGTATAATAGTATTGGGTGCTCTTATTTTACAATTGCTTCAAATACTGCTTTAAATAGATGTTATCTATAAGGCAGCCCTTCTTTATTTCCTCAGGCTTGCCAGCCTTTCCGCCACCTTCTCGTACATATCCCTGTACTTCTGCTGCTTTGCCCTCTCCTCTTCAATGACCTTTGCGGGTGCCTTGGAGGTAAAGCCTGGATTATTCAGCTTTCCGTCAACCCTTGCAAGCTCCTTCTCAAGATTGGCCTTCTCCTTCTCAAGCCTCTCCTGCTCCTTCTCAAGATCTATAAGCTCATTTAGCGGTATGAAAATTTCCGCTCCCTCAATTATTGCAGCCACAGCGTCCTCTGGAATGTCCGTTTTGTCATCTTGAACCACAACCTCCGAAGCACCGCCAAGCCTTTCAAAGAATCCCTTTGTCTCCTCAAGCGTATTCCTGCTGCCGGAGTGTGACGCAACAAAAATAACCCTTGCCTTTTTAGAAGGCGGAACATTCATTTCGGCCCTTATGTTTCTTATGCTGCGGATGGACTCCATTACAAGCCTGAGCTTTTCCTCATCCCCTGGGAAGCTGTATTCCTCCTTGTATTCCGGCCAGCTTGAAATCATTATGCTGTCATCCTCATTAATAAGGTGTGTGTATATCTCCTCTGTTATAAACGGCATATACGGATGCAGAAGCTTCATGGAGCTGCCCAGAACATAATTTAAAACAAACTGCGCCTCAAGCCTTGCCGCGCTTTCACTGTCGTACAGCCTTGGCTTTACCAGCTCAATATACCAGTCGCAAAACTCTTCCCATATAAACTCATACACCTTTTGCAGAGCTATTCCCAGCTCAAACCGTTCAAGGTTTTCCGTTACCTCCTTTATAAGAGTGTTTACCCTGCTCAATATCCACTTGTCGGCAGAGGTAAGTCTTGAAGGGTCCACCTTGGAAAAATCCAAACCCTCCTCAAAGTTCATTAAAACAAACCTTGACGCGTTCCATATTTTGTTTGCAAAATTCCTGCTTGACTCAATTTTATCGGTTGAAAACCTCAAATCATTTCCGGGAGAGTTGCCTATGCTAATCGCAAACCTAAGAGCGTCGGTGCCGTATTGCTCTATAACGTCAAGCGGATCAATCCCGTTCCCCAGCGACTTGCTCATCTTCCGCCCCTGCGCGTCTCTCACAAGCCCGTGTATCAGCACATGCTTAAACGGCTCCTTTTCCATATGCTCCACACCTGAAAAAATCATCCTTGCCACCCAGAAAAATATTATGTCGTAACCCGTTACCAGCACATCGGTGGGATAGAAATATTTCAGATCCTCGGTATTTTCAGGCCAGCCAAGGGTAGAAAACGGCCACAGTGCGGAGCTGAACCATGTGTCAAGGGTATCAGCATCCTGCTGAATTCTGCTGCTTCCGCATTTTGGGCATACATCGGGCATGTCGCTCTCCACCATCATATTCCCGCACTCAAGGCAGTAGTATGCCGGAATCCTGTGTCCCCACCAAAGCTGTCTTGAAATACACCAGTCCTGTATATTTTCCATCCAGTTAAAATAAATTTTTGAAAACCTGTCGGGAACAAACCTGACAGTACCGTTTTTTACAACCTCAATAGCGGGCTCCGCAAGAGGCTTCATTTTAACATACCACTGCTTGGATATTAAAGGCTCTACCACCGTGCTGCATCTCTGGCAGGTTCCTACATTGTGGGTATGCGGCTGTACCTTCACCAGCAAATCCAGCTCCTTTAAGTCCTCTACAATGCGGCCTCTGGCCTCATACCTGTCCATGCCGGCATATTGTCCAGCTTCCTCATTCATTCTTCCCTTGTCAGTCATAACTCTTATCTGCTTTAAGCCGTGCCTCAAGCCAACCTCAAAGTCATTGGGGTCATGGGCGGGTGTTATTTTAACTACTCCCGTTCCAAAGTCCTTCTCTACATAGCTGTCCGCAATAACAGGTATTTCCCTGTTAATCAGCGGAAGAACTACCTTTTTACCGACAAGATGACTGTATCTTTCATCCTCGGGATGAACTGCAACCGCTGTATCTCCCAGCATTGTTTCAGGTCTTGTTGTAGCTATTACAACATATTCCCCCGTGTCCTTAACAGGATATCTTATATGCCAGAAGCTGCCCTCCTTCTCCTCATACTCAACCTCAATGTCTGAAATAGAGGTATTACAGCTCGGGCACCAGTTTGTAATTCTCTCTCCCCTGTATATAAGGCCCTTTTTATACAGTCTCAAGAACACTTCCTTTACCGCCTCCGACAGCCCTTCATCCATTGTAAACCTTTCACGCTGCCAATCGCACGAGCTGCCCAGCTTTTTAAGCTGGTTGACAATTCTTCCTCCATAGAGCGTTTTCCACTCCCACGCCCTTTCAAGGAATTTTTCCCTTCCCAGCATATCCTTTGTAAGTCCTTCCTTAGCCATGGCATCAACAATTTTCGCCTCTGTGGCTATGCTGGCATGATCGGTGCCGGGGAGCCACAGCGTACTGTAGCCCTGCATCCTTTTCCATCTTATAAGAATGTCCTGCAGGGTATTGTCAAGAGCATGGCCCATGTGGAGCTGGCCTGTTATGTTTGGAGGCGGAATCACTATTGTAAACGGCTTTTTATTTTCATCGGCCTGCGCATGAAAATAGCCTTTATTTGTCCATTCCTCATAGAGCCTGTCTTCAACCTGCTTTGGGTCATAAGTTTTAGCTATATTTTTGTCCATAAAATCTCCTCCGTTTATTTTATTTGAACGCAATAAATGCAAGTATAAATCCCGGAAGCGCAATAAGCATTCCCAGCATTTTTAAATTTACCACTGCCTTATCGAACTGATAGCTTTTAATTTGCTCCTCATTCATCTCATCCCTAAATTCCACCTTTACGCCGGCTGCCAGATTGTATTTCCTTACTATGCCGGGAGCCATAAATACCACAAAGACTCCCGGTATGATAAATAAAAACATAAGGATTTTCAGTATTAGCATAATTTATACTCCTTTCAAAAATACGTCATAAAAGCCCTTCATCCAAAATTTGGACGAAGGGCTTAAATCCGCGGTACCACCAAAGTTCCCCATTGCAGGGGCAGCTCAAAACCTGCTTATACGGAATATATTGCATAAACAGACCGTTATAACGGTCGGAACCCGCCGACAGCCTAATCTCTAAAGCCGTCGCCCCCATAAAATACGGGGCACACAATCCCAGAGCATTTCAGCCGCAGAGCTCATAAGCTACCTTCGACAGCCTGTTTCCTGGGAGAACTTACACCCGGTGGATCTCCCTCTCTGTTGGCCATTACTGCCTACTCCTCTTACTCATCGCTTTTTATATATTATGATTTATAGATGCCTGATATTTATTATATGATGATATCTTAATTTTTTATCAGTGTCAAGAAAAAATATAAGAGGCAGAATTGATTCTTAATCCGCCTGCATTTTATTTATATTCCGCCACTTTAATTTTTTGAAGTCCACCTGTAATTCCCTCAAAAGGCCCTGCTGTAATCCCTCCTGCCGGGCGCAAATTTCCGTAGAAATCATTTTCAACGCACAAAGGTGTCCCGTCAGGATTTTCAAAAGGCAGCTCAGGCTCAAAGGCAATTCCTAAAAAGCCTGTCGTAACGGTTGCAGTGTGAACCTCTCCCAGCTTGTCACCAAAATCAAATGACAAATAGATGCCGTCAGCTTCATTCACAAGCTTTATCTGTGGCCTCATATCAGGATATTCCACCGAACCGGCCTCTTTTCTGAACGGCTTTGCATCGTGGAAGTAAATATTGGAACCGCAGTACATAGGAAGGCGCACATTTGCAAAGGAGTCTACCGAGAACAGATCCCTGCTCCAGTCTTCATCCCCCGAAGGGCATTCGTCATAGAGTGCAAGCCCCTTGAGGACGCTTCCGTCCTCCTGAAGCTTCACCTCTGTATGAAGCCAGCAGTCAACATCTATTTTCGTTTCCCTTTCTTCATTCTCAGGCAGCGTTCCTGTAAAGATATTGTTATAATACCTGTTGTCGCCTCCAAGAATTGTCATCAGACCATGAACACCGGTTTCATGCGCATAGTGGTATGGTGTAAATCGGTTGGTAACTCTGGCCCAGCTTATAAAGCCTCCAAACAGGTTATTAACATACGCGCCGCCCTGAGACATATCCCGTATATTCTTCATGGAAAGCATAATGTTATTATCAACCAGATACGGGCCGTGGCTTACCTCCACAAAAAGGTCCTCTGTATCGTTATCATACAGCAAATTCCCAGAAATACGCGTGCCCTGAGCCTGCCAGTCCATCCACAGTCCGCGGTCGCAGTTATGAATGTGGTTGCCGCGAATCTGGCAGTCTAAAGAAGCATGGAGCTTGATTCCCGCTACCTCCGCCCCATTAAACATCCTCTTATGATGAATATTGTAAATGTAATTATCGTATATTTCGCTGAACACCTCTCCCAAATGCCCGCATATACCCGTTTGCTCACAGTCATGTATTACATTGCCCCGTACAATATGGGAACCTATATTTTCCTTGCTCCATCCTATACGTATTGCATTGAAAATAACATCCCTTTCTCGCTGTGTCCCCTGCTTTGTTGCTATAGTTGTCCATTCATTATGCCCGGTGGTAATTTCTTTTCCGAGGCTTATACCCGAATTCTTGGCATTGCTGATTTCATTGTTTTCAATGATCCAGCCCTTACTCCAGTGCGGGCCTATCAAGCCTTCCTGCAATGCGGTGGGAGGCGCCCAGTTGGGAGCTGCCATTGTCAAATGAAAGCCGCTGACGGTAATATAGTTAATGCCCGTTTTTTCGGGCCAGAAGCAAAACCTGCGTGCAGTGATTTCGATTGTATTCCCGGAAGGGTCAAATTGCCCGAAATTTGCATAAATAACGGTATTTTCATCATCTACTTCACAATACCAGCAATGCAACGACCATTCAGGTTCTCTGGCCTCATTAAAGGGCACCGGGTTCATGACTGCGTCAAGAGTTGCTGCTTCAAACATTGATTTCCCATTTATATATACCTCTCCCAGGTGGAAAACTCTATCCTGATTTATAAACCAGTCGCCCCAGACAATTTCTTTATATGGATTAAAATCACCGAAGAAGGAGTTGGGGATTACAGTCTTATAAACATTGCCATTTTCCTTTATCCATCCGGCAACCTCCTCTCCTCCTGAGATTATAACCTTCTCTCCGGGCGCCGCTTTATAAGTAATCCTTTTATCATCGCCTTCTCCTCCATTTTTGGGATTTACGTATTCGCGGTAAATACCCTCATGGACAGTTACAGTATCTCCCGCCTTAGCAAGATCCGCGGCCCTCTGGATGGTCCTAAAGGGCCTTGTCAGAGAACCTGCCCAACTGTCGCACCCGACGGTTGAAACGTGAAAATGATTTCCCACAATAATATCCTCCTTGTAAAATATCCTTTGTTTAGTACCGCTTCAAATTCATTTATCCTGCAGCATATTCCACTTCAAACCATCGGTTGAGCTTAAAAGGCCGAAGGCGGTATTATTTTCAGCATCCTCACCCATCAGGATCATAAGCCACATATCATCCTCCTTCCAGATAAATGGAGCCCCATATCTTGTTGCAATCCAATTTTGCGCTTCTATTTCTAACCTTCCCTTGAGCTCCCATGTATATAAATCATCCGATACGGCATACGCAAGGTGCTGATTCTTTAATCCTTCACTGTATATCATAGTCCATTGGTTGTCCCGATTTATAACCACAACATTTTCAACTCCATCGGGAGCATCCTTTCCAACACCGATCAGCGGCTTATCTGTCGAAAGGATATCCCATTTTCGCAAGTCGGTATCCTTTGTCACAGCATGGCCTATAAGGTTTGTATGCCCGGAATAATTTATTAAATCAGTCCCCACAAAATAGCAGTGCAGAGTATCCCCATCCACAACAAAGGTAGGGTCTATCGTTCTTTGAGCCTGATTCCACGGAAGCTCCAATGCTTCTTCCATAAAAAATTCAGGCTCCGACCACAAAATCAGATCCTGGGATTGGCTGAAGCATAGCTTTGTCGGCCTTTCGGGATATGCCTGATACGGAATAATGTACCTTCCTCCCCATAATATTACATCTCCCGGAGAAGCAAAGCCCTTCGGCGAAATGTCCCTGTCCTTGTCGAAGATTATAAAGTCCTTTGTAAAAACATGTCCTATGGACCAGTTTTCAGGCTTGCTCCAATCTTTATTTGAAAACCGTGAATAGAACAGATGATAGCCTTCTTTTGTTTTAAATACCGAAGGATCGCGAAGATTATCCGATCTTGTCCATATTGGATTTTTTAATCTATTTAAATTAAGCATTGTATTCATACCTCATCTCTTAAAATATAGTTCCAGCCTTTTCTGTGCTGATCCGATTGACGTACTGTGGTTAAGAGCACAAGAGATTGAATCCTGTGCCCTTAACCAGGTACTTCCTGCTTTATAGCACCTTTTTATTTGTTATAGCGGTCATAAGCAGCCTGCTCTACCTTTAAAACATCCTCAATTCCCATAGACTTGATCTTGCTTACAAACTCATCAAATTTTTCTAAGGGCTCCTTACCCATTATGAATTTGTCTATCATCTCATCCTTATATGTCTGTATTTCAGTATATTTGCTGTTTATAATATCCCTCTCCTCTTCCGTGAAGGAAAGCGCGGGAATAGTAGGCCTTATATATTGCTCCATATCATTTCTGTACTTGACATATTTGTCATCCATCAAAGCATCTTCATAGCCTATATCCTGCTTATAGGCCCACTCCCTGTGCCCGTAAACATTAAGCATTGACAGTATTGATCTCCCTTGCGGATCCTTCATTATGGCATCAGTATATTGAGGCTTTCCGCTTACCATGTCATAGGTCTGTCCCTCAATTCCAAAATTCATCATCAGGCTTCCTTCCTCACCATAAAAATAGTCAAAAAGCTTAACGATTTCTTCTTTATATTTGGATTTAACACTTATTGCGGTAAATCCCCTTACAGGCTGCATTTGGCTGGTAGTCATCTGTGTGCCCGTAGGTCCCTTCGGTGGCGGAACCACAACCATGCTTGCGCTGGAAGCGGGATTTGCCGCCTTTATCTGAGTTCCCAGTGAATATGCACGTGCACAGGTGTCCTGACATGCTCCTGACACCTCATTAGTTATTCTTGACAGCCATACCTTTGTGTCGTTTGTCGCATATTCAGGATCAATCAAGCCTTCGGCATAAAGCTTTCTTATATAGGTAAGAGCCTCCTTGCATCTGGGGTCGGTATACGCATACTTGACCGTATTGTCTTCTATAAAAAATTGCTCATTTGCCTCAAAGCCACTAATCCCATAGGCCTCCATAAACGCCAGGACACCTGCCTTTGTATTTCTTGTGGTATAAGGTATCTCGTCAGGCTTTCCGTTTCCATTGGGATCTTGCTCCTTAAATGCCTTTAGCATATTATACCAGTCATCCAGAGTCTCAGGCTTCTGGAGATTGAGCTTCTGCAGCCAGTCCTCACGAACCATCCACACCTTAAAGGTTCTTACTGCTCCGAGAAAAGGAAGGAAATAATTTTGGCCGTCAGTAGACCTTAAGCTCTTAATAATGTTTGGATCACTATCAAGTATCGCCTTAAGGTTGGGAGCACTTTTTTCTACATGCCGATCCAGCGGCTCAAATATGCCCTGCTCTGCCACCTTAAACATGTCATCCCTGTAAGGGCTTACAACAACATCCGGTATACTGCCTGAAGCGATTGTCACATTAAATTTCTCACGGAACTGGTCTTCCGTATTAGGCCCTGGTATAAAATCAAACGATACATTAGTCTTTTGAGTGATTTCCTTGATGATTGGCAAATCCGGACTGATTGCCTGATCAGCCGAATCCTGGAGGAACATGCTAATTTTAATTGGTTTTTCAGTTATTCCGTTCGACACCGCTGTTTGTTGAGTCTGGTCTGAAGGCGTGGAAGACTGAGCCCCCTCATTTTTTTGTCCGCATCCTGACAGCACAGATATAACCAATGCCGCTGATACAACTGCTGATACCGCACCTTTCCATTTTACCCTGATCATAAAGATCCTCCTCCTGTTATAATCTCATACATAACGCATTGGCGTTAATGTTATGAGTATTTCTATATATCCGGTATTTAACCGGAAATTTAATTCATAAAAAGCACAGCTATTTTTCTGCCTACCCTTTCACAGAGCCTATCATAACACCCTTAATAAAGTATTTCTGCACAAACGGGTAGACAAGCATAATGGGAATAGTGGCAACCATAATAGTGGCATACTTAATGGATTCACTGACCTGATCCGCTCCATTTACCAGATCAACCGCCAAATCAGTAGTTTGATTCTGAATAACAATATCCCTCAAAACAATCTGGATAGGAACCAATTCCCGGTCGCGAAGATAAATCATGGCAGGAAAGTAGCTGTTCCATTGGTATACTGCATAAAACAGCCCGACAGTGACCAACCCCGGTATCGCAAGCGGGAGAATGATTATAAAAAGCGTCTGCAGGTGGTTGCACCCGTCTAGGGCTGCCGATTCCTCCATTTCATAGGGTATTTGCTCAAAAAAGGTTTTGAGAATTATCAGATTAAAGGATGATACCGCTGTAGGCAGCAATATGGCCCATACAGTATTGTACATGCCCAGTTCCCGTACAACAAGAAATGTCGGTATCATTCCCGCACTAAATAGCATGGCTATTACAACAAGCTTTGTAAGGAAATTCTTCCCGGGGAAGTACCTTCTGGACAAGGGATATGCCCCGAGAATGCTCATTAAAAGACTTATAAGTGTTCCTGAAGCAGTGTAAAAAATTGTGTTCATATAGGATCTGCCAATCATAGGATATGCGAGAACCCTTTTATAGGCTTCCAAATTAAAGCCCATAGGAATAATTCCAACCTTGCCCTGCGCCAGAAATGCGTAGCTGCTCAATGATGCCGCCAATACATACAACACGGGATACAAAGCAACAATCATGCAAACAATGAGTATAGTGTAGTTAATACATTGAAATAATATCCTGCTTTTTTTTTCCTTTATAGTTTTCACTAAAATAAACCCTCCCATCACCATAAACTCGTATCGGTATATTTTTTGGCAAGCTTGTTCGCCGCAATAATTAGTATCAACGCTATTACAGACTGGAAAAAGCCAACAGCAGAAGCAAAGCTATAATCTCCGTTGAGTATGCCGCGCCGATAAACATACGTGCTGATGACATCAGCAGTTGAATATACGCTTGGATTATACAGCAGGATTATAGACTCGTATCCTACCTCCAGAAGATTTCCCAGCCGTATGAGAAGCAATATGACTATGGTTGGTGAAATTCCCGGAAGCGTAATATGCCATAGCTGCTTCCACCTTCCGGCTCCGTCTATATTGGAAGCTTCATATAATTCAGGGCTTATTCCTGTAAGTGAAGCAAGATATATAATCGCATTATATCCTGTTGTTTGCCATATTACCATAAAAGTATATATCAGCCAAAAGTATGAAGGCTCTGTCAAAAAATTAACCTTTTCCATTCCCAGTCTCGATATAACACTGTTCACAAGGCCTGTGGTGGGAGACAGGAAAACAACTACAATGCCCACCACAACTACGCTTGATATAAAGTTTGGCAGGTAGGTTACCGACTGCACCAATCTTTTAAATTTAGAAGATCCTAATTCATTAAGCAGCAGAGCGAGAATAATGGGAGCCGTAAATCCTAATAACAATTGAAAAAAGTTAATAGCCAGAGTATTCCTTATTAATCTCCAGAAGAAAACAGAATTTAAAAACTGCTGAAAATACTCAAATCCAACCCATTTGCTGCCTATTAGTCCCAGCGCGGGCTGATATTTCTTTATAGATATAATAAATGCTCCTATTAATGGAATGTAGCGAAAAACAAGGTAATAGACAAATACCGGGAAAAACATTAATAACAAGGGGTAGCTATATTTCAATGACTTCCATTTCCTTGATTTTTTATTCGGATTTTTACCCGGCGCTTTATTCAGCTTTACTTTTGGTGTAGTAGAAGCAGGTGTGTTTTGCAAGATTCATCCCCCATTCAGATTTGTTCTTGTGGTTCACTATAGCTTCATTTTACTTGCAAAAGCACACCTTCGTACAGCGTCTAATTTATTGATTATGGGTTTAATTTATCGATTTCATGTGCATTATTTTATGATCATCTGCCTTAAAAAACACTGCTGATGCTACATTTCCCTGAATTGGCCCGGTGATACTCCAATATACCTTTTAAAGGTCTTGCTGAAGCTGTTGGCATTAATGTATCCTACAGCTTCGGCTACCTGAGCTACCGTCATTGATGAAGACTTCAGCAGATCCTTAGCCTTTTCCAGCCTGTATTCATTAATAAAATCCACAAAGTTCGTTCCCGAGATTTCTTTAAATATAAAGCTTAAATAGGATGGAGACAACTGCACAACCTCCGCCACCCTTTCTAGCGAAAGCTCTCCATTATAATTTTCTGCAACAAACGCTTTTACCTTTTCATATACCTTTGTATTCTGACAGCGTTTCCGATCACCGGCATATGAGGCAATGCACTTGAATATAAAATAGACATAGCTCTTTTTTTCCTCCACCAAGCTTTTAGCTGACATTTCAGCGTAAATATCAATTCCTTCTCCAAATATTTTTATAATACTGGACTGCATTTCATAAATAGACCTGATTGCAGTACCCACCAGAGCATTGAACAAATTATTTATCATCTCAGGAGCCATGCTTCTCTTGCTTAAGTTGTCGGTAAAAATCTGTAGAAGAATTTCATTTGCAGACGCAATGTCGCCGGATTTTAAGATAGTTACCAGCTTCTTCTCCTTTTCCATGGGATATTCAAAAATACTTCCCGCAATTTCCTTTACTTCATCAATATAAATCACCGTGTTTTGACCCTTTACTATTTTGTATTTAAGAGAATACAGAGCTTCAGTAAAGGACATTGAGCATTCCTCCATACTGCTGTAAGGCCGCCCTACTCCAATGGTAAAAGTAAGGTCATGCTGGCATACGAAATAATCCCTGACCTTATTCAAATATTCATTTATTCCTTTAGCTTCGTAAAACATTTCATTTGCATTTATTATGGAAACTAAATTACTCTCATCCTTTTGTACAGAGTAGCATCTGGCGTTTTCATTCAGTGCTTCCCCTGCAATTTCATCTATTTTGGCGACAAAGCTCAAATTCATTTTTCTGTGCCTTTTTAACACCTCTGATCCATATTCGTCTATTTCAAACACAATAATCTGAAAGAGAGGAAAGGGCATATCAATCCCCATATCGCTTCCAATTTCTCTGTAGCGTTCCTGTGTAACCCTTCCGCCGGTTATGTCATTTAAAAGCTTCTCTCTAAGTATAGGGTGGCTTTTATTAAAGGAATCTCTCAAGCTTTCATTCTCATTGTACACATAGCTTATAATCCTGTTGATAAACTTCAGCTCATCCTTGCTCTCTGCTTTCTGCTTGTCCAGCTTTTTGTTGTTTACAATGCTTATATAGTTTAAAATATCGTTTATTGGACTGTACAGGCGTTTTACCAGCAGGTATGTGAGAACAACGCTGAAAATCATGCTCATTATAGCAACAAATAGCGTTACATCACGTATACCGTTTACCCTCCGTGAAATATAACCTGTGGGGGTAATGGAAATATATGTCCAGTCATTTGATCCTGACTTTATGTACTGGACAGTGAAAGGCTTCCCGTCAAATTTTGTATCAAGTGTTCCCTCATCGGAGTCCATTATTTCCTGCGTATTGTACAATACCGATCTGGCAAGCTCCTGCTCCTTGTTCTCCTGATAGAGCTTGTCATTTGTAAATATAATATTTTTATCAGAGTCGATAATATAGTTGATGATTACCTTTCCTTCCTTATTTCCTTCCATCACCTTATAGAAAAACTGCTCGTCCAGATTCACAACTAAGGTGCCCTTTGGTCTGAACTCATTAACCGGCAATGACTTTGTAAACATAACCACCGGCATTTTGGTGAAATCGTATTCTACCTCCTGTCTTCCGGCAGAATGAAAGGGCGAGTACTCATGGAATACTTCTTCCCAGTTAATATTTGAGTTGTATTTGCAGACCTTGCTGAAAAACAGCTGAGAATCATACTTTCCTTCACTCCCCAAAACTATGTCCGCTTTGTTAAAATAAACCCATAAATTTGTTATATAATCATTATTTACTTTAATTGAATTTAAGTACGTTATAATGTCCCGATACAGCTCTGCCTCGTAGTAAGAGTCGTCATGGGAAATATAAAGAGCCTTGATAAGCCGGTGATCTAAAGATGCCTGCATCGCACTGCTTTTAATAAAATTAACCTCTCTGTCAATGCTCTCCTGAATTTGTTTAAGAAGCAGCATATTGTTGCCCTTAACCTCGTTAATCATCATATCTGTAGAGTTCCGATAGGAAATGTTGGATACGATGAATACAGATGCCAGTACAAGTCCTGTAATGGAAAAAAATATTCGTATAAAAATGCTGTTCATTTTAAAGCTGGTAAAACTCTGTGGTAAAAGCTTCATAAGAACCTCCCACAAGACTGGATTATTTGTATGCGACTTGTTACACATGATTTATTATAACATCAGAAGTTTTATCTGTACACCACATAGTCAGACGAGCTGTTTAAAGTTAACATGCTATAGCAAAAAAAGCAGGCCCCTGTTATGTCTTTACAATCAAGGGTCTGCTTTTTCTCCAAATGCTGCTTCCTTCCGTCTATTTTTTAACCTCTACCTTCGCCAGCTTTTCATAGTATTGTACAATACCGCTGTGATCCTGCTTTTCTTTTCCGTCAACCTTCAACGCCTGCATTATTTCCATAACCTGACTCGTCAACGGTATGGGCGCACCCACTTCGTGCGCGGTATCAAGGGCATTTGCCAGATCCTTAATATGAAGATCAATTCTGAAGCCGGGCTTAAAGTTTCTGTCAAGCACCATCGGTGCCTTGGCATCTAACACCGTACTCCCCGCTAATCCACCCCTTATAGCCTTATACACCTTTTCAGGGTCAACCCCCGACTTGGTGGCAAGAACCATTGCTTCGGACATGGCTGAAATATTCAGTGCCACAATGATTTGATTGGCAAGCTTTGTAACGTTTCCACTTCCTATTTCTCCCACTAAAACCACCGATGACCCCATGGTCTTTAAGATTTCCTCCACCCGTCCGAACGCTTCTTCGTCTCCTCCCACCATTATAGACAAGGTTCCGTCAATAGCCTTGGGCTCCCCGCCGCTCACAGGCGCATCCAGCATAATGACCCCTTTTTCTTTAACAGCCTCACATATTTCCTTTGAAACCAGAGGGGCAATGGAGCTCATATCAACTAAAACCGAGCCCGTCTTTGCTCCGTAAATCACACCGTCCGGCCCCAGTACCGCCCGCTTTACATGGGGTGAATTGGGAAGCATTGTAATAATAATCTCACTTTTTTCAGCCACATCTCTGGGTGATTCTGCTTTTTCAGCACCCAGAGCGGAAATTTCGTTCATTGCGTCGGTGTTTATGTCATACACAACCAGAGAATATCCCGCCTTCAACAAATTCTTGGACATGGGCTTACCCATAATTCCCAATCCTATAAAGCCTATTTTTTTGTTCACTATAGTCTCCTCCATTCATATTAATCTATCGGTGTTAAAACAACCTTCATTGCTTCTTTGGATTCTATCAGCTCAAAGCTCTTTTCCCACTGGTCTATAGGCAGCTCATGAGTAATTAATGGCTTTAAATCGACCTGCTGCTTTGAAAGAAGCACCAAGCATTTCTCCCATACATCCCAGGTATGGGAGAAATGTCCTTTGAGCGTCACAGACTTGGATATGATTGTGTCCAGAGTAAAGCCCACAGGCTTAGGCCCCCATCCTATTTTAGTAATTTGCCCTCCGGGGCGCACCGCCTCCAGAGACAGCGCAAGAGTGGGAGATACCCCCGCGGTGTCGATCACCAGATCAGCGCCATAGCCATCGCCCATTGACTTTATTATTTGTGCGGCATCCTCCCGGCTGCTGTTTACAGACATCGTCGCTCCATATGAGAGAGCCATTTTAAGACGCTCCTCGTCCCCTTCTGTGCCTATAACAATTATTTCACTGGCTCCGCATAACTGGGCCATCTTTACGCAAAGCATTCCAATAGGCCCGGGGCCTATTACAACAACTGTATCTCCGGGGTTTACGCTGCTGTTGCAGACAACCGATTTATACGCAACGCAAAGAGGCTCTGTCAGGGATGCCTCTTTAAGCGAAATATTATCGGGCACCCTGTGAAGTATTCTGGCGGGAACCTTTACATATTTGGCAAAAGCCCCGTCTGTGTGAAAGCCGAAGCCCTTCCTTTCTCTGCAAAGGTGGTAGCGGTTCGTGCGGCAAAGCTCACACTCTCCACAGTAATCGGCATGTGTCTCCGCCGTTACCCTATCCCCCTCTTTGTAGCCTCGTACCTTGCTGCCTGCCTTTTCTACAACACCTGCAAATTCATGCCCAAAAATCAAAGGAACATTCATTTTAAAAGACACAAGATTTTTATGCATATGGGGGTCGGTACCGCAAACGCCGATATATTCAACCCTTACCAGCACATCTTCGTCTCCTATGTCCGGCACCGGAACCTCCCTTATTTCAGTGGCGCCTGCAACATTATCAAATTTTACTACAGCCTTCATTGTTTCCATACCAAGCATCTCCTGTTACTTTAATATACTTTTTATTTTATTTACAATGTCTTTATCAGTTAAGCCATAGTGGATCATCAGCTCATCGGCACTGTGGGCCGACTGTCCGAACACATCATTTATTGCGACAGCCTCCATTGGAATGGAGCTCCCGCGCAGAGCATATGCTGCCGCACTTGCAAGCCCGCCTATATATGAATGCTCCTCCGCTGTAACCACTCCTTTCATTCCCCTCGACAGCTCAACAACCGCCTTGTCGTTAAATGGCTTTAGAGTGCTTACATTTACAACCCTTACCGATATTCCCTCTGCTTCAAGCTGCTCGGCAGCCTTCAAAGCCATTGAAACCATGACCCCCGCAGCAAAAACCGCAACGTCCCTTCCTTCCTTCACAACATATGGCTTGCCTATTTCAAAATCCTGTTCCTCAGGAAAAATATCCTGCATATCGTTTCTGCTGATTCTCACATATGCAGGACCGTCAAGCTCCGCAACTGCCCTGATTGCCTTTTTGGCCTCCACTCCGTCACAGGGAGCAATTACCGTTAAATTGGGTATTGCTCTCATGATGGCAATATCCTCAACCGCTTGATGGGTTGCTCCGTCTCCAAAATCCGAAAGCCCTGCACTTGAGCCTATGATTTTTACATTAAGCCTTCCGATGCATACCCCCTGACGGATTTGATCATAAGGGCGCCCTGCGGCAAAAACAGCAAATGAGTTTACAAAAGCGATTTTACCTGTTAATGAAAGCCCTGCCGCAAACGAAACCATATTGGCTTCGGCAATGCCCATTTCAAAATACCTTTCGGGGAACTCCTGCTGAAACATGCAGCTCATGGTGGATTTGCCCAAATCTGCCTCCAGCACTACAATCCTCTCATTTTCCCTTCCAAGCTCTACAAGTTCTTGCCCATATACCTGCCTTTGATTTTGCATTCTCATTTTTATTCTCTCCTGTTCTTAGTCCATTAAGGCCCCGCAGGCCAGCTCGTATTGTTCCTTGGTCAGCATCCCGTTATGAAAGGCGGCATTGTTCTCCGCGATCTCTATTCCCTTTCCCTTAACTGTATGGGCAATAATCATTGTAGGCTTGCCCTTAACCTTGTCGGCGCAGCTTAAGCCATCCATAATCTGCTCCATGTCATGCCCATCAATCTCAATAGTGTTCCAGCCGAAAGCCTCCCATTTCTCTTTCATGGGAAAAGTATCGAAGCGCTCCTTTATGGCTCCAGTTGCCTGAAGCTTATTGCAGTCTATAATACCCGTAAGGTTATCCAGCCGGTAATGCGCCGCTGCCATTGCCGCCTCCCATATTTGGCCCTCCGCCAGCTCACCGTCACCCACAATGCAATAAACCTTATACCCCATACCGTCTATTTTCGCGCCGGCAGCTATACCGCAGGATATGGAAAGTCCCTGCCCTAAGGAGCCAGTATTGGCTTCTATTCCTGCAATTTTCCTGAGATCGGGATGTCCCTGAAGCATCGATCCCAGCTTTTTAAGGCCGTAAAGCTCTTCCTCCGGGAAGTACCCGCACATTGCAAGTGCCGCATATTGCACTATGGCAGCGTGTCCCTTGCTGAGTATCAGCCTGTCCCTTTCACTCCACTTAGGATTCTTTGGATCGTGCCTCATTTTCCAGAAGTATAATGCTGTAACAATGTCGGCAGCAGAGCATGACCCTCCAAAGTGTCCGGTTTTTCCCGGCCCGATCATTTTAACTATGTTTAGCCGGATTTCCTTTGCCCTCTTTTCCAAGTCATTAACAACTGAATTCATAAAATTAAACCCTTTCTCATTTTAAATTTGTACAGATTGAGTATCAATAGTTATTGTATGATGTATTACATCTTTAAATGTGCTAAACCTTCTTTTGCAATCTGTCGATAACCAAATTTATTCCAACTATATTCCTTGTAATGTATGATGTAGTACATCTGCCTATAATTATTATACACTGCTTTTTAAATTTCTTCAATCTTAAAAAAAATTTTTTATAAATAAGGCGGAAATATCTTGCTTATTGTTTCTTACGCTATATAAATTAGGATACAAACTATCTAAAAAGGATGTAAAATAATTTCCGGAAGAATAATTTCCCCGGAATGCGTGACCGGGATATAATTTAAGCTAACTAAAATCACAAGCGCCTTCTACATGTATACATGCTTCTATAGTTAGAGTAGAAATTATTCTGGAGGATATTATTTTTCATCCTCCTGAAAAAAATTTTTTATAAATAAGGAGGAAATATCTTGCTTGCTGTTTCTTACGCTAATTGTGATAAATCTCAGGCTTTCCCTCAAGCTCCAGCACTATGACGGTATCAAGGCTGTCAATCGGTTTTTCCGGCAGCAGTACTCTCATGCGGTATTCATCCCTGCCGCTCTCATAAGTCTGCAGCACCTTAATTGGTGTTTTTGATTTATCGCTGAGGAAATACGCGTTTTTAACTTTGGTTTTAAAGGTGTAGACTAAAATCTCATAAGGGCTTTCAGGCCATTGGAAAACATGCATGTACAGCCGGTTTTCTCTGGCTGTGAAGCCGCCCCAGTTAAGCACATAAGGGAAATCCGGCGCCGGTGTGGTTTCATAGATGGATTCTCCGTTCACCTTCAGCCAGTCACCCAGCGTTTTTAATATTTTCACGCACCTGTCAGGAATTACACCGAGCGCGTCAGGTCCCACATTGAGAAGGAAGTTGCCTCCATTTCCATTTATATCAACAAGCATTCTCAGAAGTGTTTCGGGTAATTTCCAGTTGTCATCTCCCTCCTTGAAGCCCCAGCTGTCATTAAGCGTCATTGGTGTCTCCCAGTCATGAGGATAAGATGCAACGGGTATGCTGTTGTCTCCCATAGAGCGGTAGTCGCCAAGACCGTAGCCTATCCTGCTGTTAATAAGGCATTGGGGCTGAATACCGCGTACAAAATCCGCAATTTCCTCACAATACTTTTTCGGCATCTCATATGGAGTGTCAAACCACATGATGCCCACAGGGCCGTAATTTGTAAGCAGCTCATGAAGCTGCGGCTTTACCCTTTCCTCTATATATCTTCCAAAATCCTTTTTGTCCTCATCGGGGAAATCCCATGTGTTGCCTGCCCCGTCAGGGTGTTCCCAGTCCTGCATCTGTGAATAGTAGATACAGAATACAACACCTTCCGCCCGGCAGGCCTCCGCTAATTCCCTTATGGGATCACGGCCGAACGGCGTTGCGTCGGCAATATTGTATGGAGATACCTTTGTATGGTACATTGCAAAGCCGTCATGATGCTTCGCCGTTACAACAATGTATTTCATCCCCGTCTGTTTTGCAATCTTTACCCATTCGCGCGCATCAAACTTTATCGGATTAAAAAGTCCCGCCTGTTTTTTATAATCCTTCAATGGAATTTTACCGTTCTTCATTATCCATTCACTTGGAAAGGGAACCTCCCTGCCTTCCCACCAGCCCCCCGCTAGAGAATAAAGGCCCCAATGAATAAACATTCCAAATCTGGCCTTCCGCCACCAATCCATGTTTTTGCCAGCATTAATCATACTAATCTCATCCCCTTTTAAAATATATATGTAGCGATAAAGATTTTACATGGAGGATATAACTTGATGGAAGAAATTTTTTTGACCCGTAAGGAATACATCTAAGAAAAGGGAATTTATGCTCGGGCCCTAGAGACATTTCCCCCAAATTCATCTTTTCGGTGCTATTAAAAATTTCTGTAAGCAATTATATCCTCTATGTTTGTAAAATCTTTATCGCATCCTATATAGAATTAAGCCTCCTGCATTTTTCTAAGACATTCCGAAAAAGCCCTCATCCCTTCACCGCACCGGCTGTCATACCCTTCATAATCTGCTTCTGCAATATGAAATAAAGCACAAGGGTTGGCACTATGCTGACAATTACAGCGGCAAACTGCCCGGTATAATTGGAAAACTGCTCATTTGTAAACGATATAAGACCTAAGGATATGGTTTGCATCGCATCATTTTTCAAAAGTATCAATGCCAGAATCAAATCATTCCAAGCCCCAAAGAAGGACAGAATAGCCGCAGAAGCAATGGCAGGAATTGAAAGCGGCATGATGATGCGCCAAAAAATTCTCGGAAGAGAGCAACCGTCAATTAATGCCGCTTCCTCCATTTCACGGGGCAGACCTTTCATAAAGCCGGTGGTTATAAATACAAAATTTGGCACACCGAAGGCCACATAAATTATGATCATAAAAAGATAATTATTAAATCCATTAAAGGTTTTTGCCATAAGTGTAATAGGTATAAGCACCGACTGCTGCGGTATCAGAATTCCCGCCATAAAAAATATAAGCAGGGCGTTGCTGAATTTAAATTTAAAACGCGACAGCACAAAGGCCGCCATCGAGCATATCACAATTTGAATACCTATTGTGGAGCACGAAATAAAAAGGCTGTGAAGTATATTGTTTTGTATCTTTTTAACCACAAAAAGATCATAATAGTTCTGAAACATTATTTTTTTTGGCAGACCGAATACATTGCTGAATAAATCGTTCTGGGATTTCAGTGACGAAAGCAGTGTGAAAATCAACGGATAAACGGTCAGAACAAGCCAGAGCAGCAGTACAATATAGACGATTATTTTCCCGAGCCTGACTCTGATTATATCGTTGGTCATTGTTTTTCCCTCCAATTGTAAGTAGTTAAACAGTGTTCTTCTGCTGGAATCCCTTTATATAAACAACGGATGAGAGCAAAACACCAAATAGAAGCACCATGGTGGCTATAGCACTTCCCTGTCCAAAATTATCTTCAATAAACGATCTGTAATACATTAATCCGACAGGCACCTGATTTACATTGTTTGGCCCGAAGGTTCCCGACGTCATAACATAAATGATGTCAAAGGTCTTCATGCACTGCGTCAGAATGAGTACCACACAAACACCGATGACTTCCTTTATGAGAGGTATAACCACCTTAAAAACGGTTGTAAAAATTCCTGCTCCGTCAATTTTCAAAGCCTCAAAAAGCTCCTCTGAAATTGTTGCGATACCTGCAATAAGAATAATCAGGAAATAACCCACATGCTGCCACGAATTAATCAGGGTAATGACCTTAAATGATATATCGGGATCGGTAAGCCACGATCTGCTAAGTGACTCAAGACCGACACCTCTCAGAAAATTATTGAGAAGTCCGTATTTGTCGTCAAGTATAAGCTTCCACATCATCGAAACAGCAGTCGCAGACAAAATAACCGGCATAAAATAGGAAACCTTAAATATATTTACATAACGTATATTTCCGCTTAGCATATAAGCCAGTATAAACGCTATGGGCAATTGAGTCAAAACACTGACAACGAGCAGAAAGACAAGATTTTTTACCGAAAGCCAGAACACCGGATTGCGGAAAAGTAAAATATAGTTATTCAGTCCATTAAAGTATGTGTCGGTGGACGCAACTCCACTCCATTTAAAAAACGAAAGAACAATTGCATAAAAGGCAGGATAAAGCATAAATGAGATATAAAAAAGCAGTGCCGGTATCAAAAAAGCTATAACAATAAGCTTGTTCTGTTTAAACGTAAACAAAGGTATCCCTCCTAAACCATTAAGGAAATGGCAAGGAATAACAAAAATATATTTTCGCTATTCCTTAACAACCGGGAGAAGGCTTATTAAGCCGTCCCCCGCTCTAAGTCCTGTACTTGATTATTCGTTGTTCGCGATTTCGCTGTCCATTTCCTGTGCTGCCTGTTTAGCAGTAAGCTGCTTGTTCATAAGCCCGGTTGAAACATCCCTGAGCTTGGTCAGCATTGAGGAAAGACTGTCTGGATCGGTTATGTCATTGGCATAATTCTTTGCCGACTTAAAGGTTGCTCTGAATTCATTTACAAGCTTTGCGGCAGGAGTAGCGGTGTTTTGCTGTATATCCGTGGTAGGGATAAGTGCCGAAGCATCTTCAAACTGCTGCTGTCCGCTGCTGGCTGTAATATGCTTCAGCAGCTTTACAGCCGCGTCTTTTTTGGCGCCGGTAAGCTTGGAGTTGAGGCTGAACGAAAGGCCGCCGCCTGCAAATATGTCATTTTTGTACTGGGCCTTGTCGGAAAAATACGGGAAGGCAAAATATCCGGCATCATCCTTAATAGGTGAATCCTCCGCCGTGAATTTCTTTGCATATGTTGCAAGAGAAAAGTTCATAGCTGCTTTGCCGCTCATAAATTCACTCTGCTCCATCTGGAAGGATACAGCCGCCGGATTGCTGCCGAACGCACCCATATCCCTCAGCTTTTCCAGATATTTAAACGGCTCCACACCCACATCGCTTGCATACTTAACCTTTCTGGATGCGAGATCGTAAATAGACTTAACACCGTTAATCTTATAGAATAGCTGTGTATAAACATGCTCAACACGCCAGCCGTCCTGTGCGCCCAGCGCCCATGGAATAGTACCGGTTTCCTTCAGCTTGTTAATTACATTAAGCATATCGTCCCAGGTCTCGGGAACCTGTAAGCCGGCACTCTGGAAAATTTTCTTATTATAATAGAAGCCGGTAAGAGTTATGTTGATCGGTATTCCCCACAGACCTTCAATATCTTGATAAGTAACATTGTTGCCCTCGAGTATTCCGGGAACAAAAGAATTTTTGTATGACGGATCTTCGTTTACGATATCTGTCAATTCCATAAATTGTTTGTTTTTGACTGCGCCTTTAACCTCGCTTCCGCCCCAGTTCATTATAATGTCGCCCAGAGTATCGGATGAAATCTCAGTCTTTAGCTTCTGATGGTACTGTGTATCAGGAGCAGATTCCTCCTGAACGGTAATATTAGAATTTTCTTTTTTGAACTCCTCCAGCATCTTTTTAAAGACGGGTAATTGCGGCGAGCCTTCGGTCCAGTTATGCTCAAAACGAATAACAATTTTCTCCTTGGCACCGTCTGAGGTCACCGTTGACCCCCCCTGTGTCAACCTTATTCCCTGTGCCTGAGCATGATGTCAGAACAAGAGAGCCTGTGAGTACAAAGGCCAGCAACATTACTAACATTTTTCTTTTTGACATTTCAATGCCTCCTCAAATAATCATTTTATACACCACGCATTAGCGTTTGTGCCTTTAATAATTCAGTGACCGGTATTTTACACGAAAATTGAATTTTGTTTTGTAATTTCAGAGCAGTTCATATCAAATAATGGTTAGCTTTGCCTTGACATATCACAGATATACTTGACGTAATAGAATTATAATACATTCAGGGGGGGCTTTAAATATCGTAAATTGCTTTTTATATCTCTATATTACTCAAATATATCCTATTGCTTTTATTCGTCAATTTATGTTATACTGTCACAAAGATCAACATATATAGCATATTTTCATTCAATAGGAAACGGAGTCGATATGAAATTTTTCAGGATATTTGACAGGTTCCTACTCAGAAGCAGATTGATCATCTCATTTTCATTGTTGGTTGCAGCCTCCCTGATTATACTTGGAACTATTTGCTATGAAATATTCTCCAATAAAATTTTATCTAAAAGCATGGACTACAATTTGCAGATTACCGATCAGATCAGTAATAATGTAGACCTGTATTTTTCAGGGATATTAAACGTTGCCAGCTCCCTTTCCTATAACTCGGATATTAAATATTATGGCAATTATTTTACAAAATCAGATAAAAGCGGTAATATTAAAGACATCAGCACAACACTCTTTAATATAGTTGCCGAAAAGCCGGATATTGACAATATCGGTATACTGTATAACGGTACTGTCCTTATCTCTACTTATAATACATATAATAATCTGCTTTTCCAAAAAAATGCCGACTATTATAATCTTGAAGATATTTACTTAAATGCTAAGATTGTGCCCTTCAGTGAGAAAAACAAAATCGGAGAATATACCTTTGCCGCCGTCAAAAGTGTGTACACCCCTAACGAAAGGGATTCATTCCTTTCAATTGTTGAGGTTAACTTTAAGTTTGACAGGCTTGACACAATATTCAACAACCTTAGAAACAAGGAAAGCATGTCGGCTTATATCACCAACAGCAAGGGTGTTATTCAATATGCCGCGGACAAGAGTATCATTCACAATAATGTTTTTGAAAAGTCCGGGTATGCCATTCCTGAAAACCTTCAAAACAGCATTGTTGACATAGGAAAGGATCAGTACGTTGTATCAGTCAGCCCGCTCTCCAATACGGATATGTATATAGTTACAACCGAACCTCTTAAAGATCTTACATCAGCAGCTCAAAGCATAAAGGATCTGACCATGGTTTTTATTCTGCTGTTCTTAATTATAGCTGTAATCATATCGGTTATTCTTTCCTCTGCTTTTACCAAACCTCTTATGAACCTTGTGGAGAGGATGGAAATGGTAGCCTTTGGCAAATTCGACACTTTCAAAGCCCTTCACAGCTCGCCCGAGATTCAGATACTGTTTGGGAAATTCAACACAATGACAGTTCAGATAAATCAGCTTATGATTGATATTAATGAAAAGAACCGATTGAAGAGAAAGGCGGAGCTTTTTGCACTTCAGTCTCAAATTAAGCCTCATTTTCTTTATAATACGCTAAACACCATTACATCAATGTCCGTTTTGTCGGGGAACCGTGAAATCACCAAAATGACCACCTCTCTCGCCAAGCTGCTGAGGCTCAGCCTTAATATGCTGGAGTTTATCAAAATCCGGGACGAGCTTCAGCATGTTAAATACTATATTAACATACAGGCCATTCGATACAAAGATAAATTTGATGTCTGTTTTGACGTACCCGAGGCTATTCTCGATTATGACATTGTAAAGCTGATTCTGCAGCCTCTTGTTGAAAATTCTATCAGCCACGGGTTTGAAACTAAGCATGAAAAAGGCCATATTGTGATTACCGGATGTGAGGAAGGAAATAATATCCGACTGTCCGTCATTGACAACGGCATTGGAATGAATGAGGATGTTGTCGATAATATAAACGAACGCCTCAGTCTCAGCACCGGCTTTTCGGAACAGCAAAGCATTGGCATCTATAATGTCAATGCCCGAATCAAGCTTTATTACGGTGAAAGCTACGGGTTGTTCATCAAAAGCCGTAAAAATGAAGGCACAACAGCAGATATATTGCTACCTAAGAAAAAGGAGTGGATCGCCGAATGATTAATACACTTATTGTAGATGATGAAATCCTCTTGAGGAAAGGCCTTATAGCATTGATCGACTGGAAGGCTCTTGGTTTTCAGATTACGGGAGAGGCTTCCAACGGACTTGAAGCAAACGAATTTATTGAAAATAATGCTGTTGATCTTGTAATAAGTGATATTCGTATGCCCATTGTAAGCGGGATAGATTTAATGCGCTCGGTGCGTGAAAGGCAAAAGGACATTAAATTTATTATTTTAAGCGGGTATGACGACTTCAGCTACGCCCAGAACGCTCTTAAATACGGTGCGGTTTCATATGTTCTCAAGCCATTTGAGGAAGAAGAGATGGTAGCGGAGCTCCAGAAGGTCAAAAATGACATTGAGCAGTCCGCGAGAGAAGAAAGAAAAAGAACTGAGCTTGAAGCTACCGCTGTGGATGTTTTTTTGTCAATGCTTCTAAATAATAAGGTGGATAAGGTATCTTTTGAGTCAAATCTTTCAAGGCTCCCGATAAAATTTTCCGGCGAAGAATATCAGGTAATGGTGCTTGAGCTTAATCTGACGGGTATTTTGGACAAACCGGCAGCCTCGCCTTTGATTCAGAGGCTTACCGGCATTTTAAAGTCAAACTATCAGGGAGAAGCACTTCTAATCCCCGATTATAATAAGCCTGTATATGAAATTGTTTATATATTAAACGGCCGCTCCTGTATCGGCTCAGCAAATAATATTGTCAGAGATCTGCAAGCACTTCTGAAAAATTCTGGAATTACAAAATACAGCATAGGTATCGGTTCAGGTGTTGAGGGGTTTGAAAAAGTATCACAGTCCTATCGGAATGCAAAAGAAGCGTTGGACTTTAAAATATCATACGGAAACAAGAGCGTGATTTATTACACCGATATACATGAATCCAGAAATTCATCCTGTCATTACCCGGTTGAGCTGGAGTTTAAAATTTTTGAGGCGCTGCGGCTTAAAACTTCACAGAAGATTGAGCTTTATATTGATGATTTCTTCAAACATATTAAAAACTCGGCAACAAATATAAAAACAATCCGTCAAGCCGTTTTCAAATTGATTTCCTTCTGCAAGCATCAACCCGGCACAGAATACTGTAATTTTGATCTGAGTGAAATTATTCCTCTCATTACCGGCTACAATGACATAGATATAATAAAGGAATATGTAAGACATATTTTTCTGGACGAGCTGTCCGAAACAGGCAATGAATCTTGCAATAAAAGAAAGAAGCTGATTGACGATGTGAAAAAATATGTCGGCCTTCATTATTCTGAAAGAATTACCCTTGAGGAAATCTCAAAAACCTTTTTTATCAGCAAAAGCTATTTTTGCCATGTTTTTAAGGAGCATACAGGGATGAACTTCTATAATTACCTGAATGACTTCAGAATAGAAAAGGCAAAGTCTCTGCTTAAGAATACCTATTACAAAAATTATGAGATTTCCGAAATGATTGGTTTTGAAAACTCCAGCTACTTCAATCAGCTATTTAAAAAAGTTACTGGCATGACACCATGTGAATACCGTGACGCAGAGCCCTGCGATGCAAATCCCCCTTCTTAAATATATGTGGGTATAGCTCGAAGGGCCATATATTTCTTAATGCTTTAAGGCTCACACTTTATTTCCTTAACCTTGTCTATTGTAGTGCGGATATGCTCTCTCATAAGCTTGGCGGCGGACTCCTCATCCTTTGCTATAATTGCCTCCAATATTTTTTTATGATAATACAAGCCTCCCTGAAAGCCTGTTAAGGTTACAATTTCATGCATGGCGTTTTTTATCATATCATGTATTATTGCATTTACCTTTATAATAACTGTGTTGTGTGTAGCCAGCGCAACAGCGGTATGGAAATTGACATCCTCATCTGCAAATTCCGAGCAGTCTCCTTCTGCCTTATGCATGTCCTCCATTGCTTTTTTCATTCTGTCTATATCTCCGAGCTCAAATCTTTTTGCAGCCGCCCGCGCACTTTCGCTTTCCATCATCTCTCTGAATTCCAGAATCTCCAGTAAATCCGCCTTATTTATTACAAGCACAGGCAAAAGAGCATTAAAATAGTCCTTTGGAAAGACCTCCGAAACAAAAGTACCTTCTCCTCTTTTTATTGAAAGTATCCCCATTCCGACAAGCTGATGAATTGCACCTCTCACAGAAATTCTGCTTACACCGAATAATTCGACCAGCTCCATCTCCCCCGGAATTTTTGTTCCCGGCCCCCATTCTCCTGATATAATATGATCCTTTATCTGCTCCAGCACCCTCTGACTGACACTTTTATTATCTATCGGCTTTAGTCCCATTATTTCCCTCTCAAATGTATGATGTAATACCTTTATCTATTTGTTATTATCCTACATTATTTTGAAAATTTCTTCAACCCCCAATTTTTTTCACCCCGCAGGGAATCGCAATTTTCTGTAGTGCTTTTGCATTTCTTATGAGGCGGACAAAGGGTGTATTTAATTTAAGTGACGAAAATGCAAATTTTAACTCCCCTTCTATCTTCCCCTCACATTGAGGGGAAGAAAAAGAAGGGCGCTGGAGAAGAAAATGAGAAGAACAACGCAGGCGCATGTAAAGCAGCTAGGGAAAGAAATGAGGAGACATCCTACAAGTCCTACATGGACCTTCTTTTCCTTCCCCTCGAAGTGAGGGGAAGATAGATAGGGAGCGTATTAAAAATCTGGATTTGGAATAAAACGCCATAATATATTGGCTCTTTTAACCATTTTTTTGGATAATTATGCTGTTATATGAAAAAAGTGCTTCAATTGTAATCCCTATGGCGATTTTCCGAAATGCTGTGTCAGATATATTTTATGCACCCACTGACAAACAAATATATGTTAATCCGCCATGATTTCTGGTAAAATAATAATATATTGAAAATAATAAGAAATATAAGCAGATGGCTGGTGTTTATTGAAGACTCGCCTTAAGAATGTGTAATAATGTTTTATATTATTAAAATGCTAGGAGTGAGATAATGAATATTAAAAAGTTTTTATTTCCTTTAATAGGTATTATAGTCGCGTCATTGATAATAGGTATATCACATTATATAACAACCAGTACTGCTTTAAAAGAAACACCAGATACCGAATTTGATAATATAATCAAAGAAAAAATTAGTAATTTAGTTGATCCTTCAAAATCTGAAGCAGATTTTTCATCTTCCAATCCTTATGATTATATTAAGAATAACGAAAACTACACATTTATTATAACTAATGGCAGCAAATCTTTGAATTATATGTTAAAAGCTTTCAGTGAGAGTTCTAATGATGGTTTACAAGAATATATTATGGCTTTGGCATGTTCAGAGATTTTAAAAGAAAAAGATAAAACCTGGTCTACAGGCAAAGATTGGTATGATAAATATGTAAGAAGTGGGACATAGGGGCGATAAAAATCCATAAAAATAACTTAAATAATTATTTATTTGTATAATTCTATATAATTTTTAAAATTCCTTTATTTACGTAATTTTTTGTTAATGCCTAAATAAAATATAACTGCCTCATCATTGATGAGGCAGTAGAACTGTTCATGTGTTTCATGAATAATTTGTTGAATCGTCGAGATTATTCTTGTATAATTTAAATAATTGAATTTTCATCTATCAATAAGGCAATGATAACTTTTTAGATTGTATTTATAATTTTATGGGAGTGTGTATATATGAATATAATAGAAGGCGGAGTTACTGCTCCAAAGGGATTTATGGCATCCGGCACCGCTTGTGGGATAAAAAAGGACAAAAAAAAGGATTTGGCTCTTATAGCTTCCGAGGGAACTGCCGCCGCATCGGGAGTGTTTACCACCAACACCGTTAAGGGCCATTCTCTGCAGGTGACACTAGAGCATATTAAAAACGGATATGCACAGGCAATTGTAATAAACAGCGGAAACGCCAATGCCTGCGTGGGAGAGCAGGGCTATAAGGACGCGCTGGAAATGGCTTCTCTTACGGCACAGCTTCTCCATTGCGAGCCGGAGGATGTTCTGGTAGGCTCTACGGGAGTTATAGGCACCCAGTTAAATATGGCCAATGTACGTTCGGGCATAAGGGATGCCGCAGCAACCCTCAGCACCGATGGAGGCCACTCGGCAGAGGAGGCCATAATGACAACGGATTTAATGGCGAAGGAAATCGCCGTTGAGCTTGAAATACAGGGAGAGAGCGTGCGTATAGGCGGTATGGCAAAGGGCTCGGGAATGCTTCACCCTAATATGGCCACTTTAATAGGCATTATATCAACAGATATAAATATTTCTAGGGGGCTTCTGGACAAGGCGCTGAAGGATACCGTAAAGCATACCTTCAACAGAGTTTCCGTGGACGGTGACACAAGTGTGTGCGACATGGTTATTATTCTGGCAAACGGTGAAGCAGACAATGCCGGAATAGTAAAGGAGGATGCTGAATATGAAAAGTTCGTATCCGCACTGGCACTTGTATGCACATCGCTTTCTAGGATGATAGCAAAGGATGGAGAGGGTGCTACCAAGCTTATTGAGGTAACCCTTGAGGGTGCCGCTAACGAAGAGGATGCGTATAAGGGGGTAAGCGCCATTGCAAAATCTCCTCTGGTAAAAACCGCAATATACGGAGAAGACGCAAACTGGGGCAGGATTATAACCGCCGCTGGGTATTCGGGAGCAGACTTTGACCCCAATCTCATAGATATATTTATAGGTGATTTAATGGTATGCAGAAACGGCGCAGCCGTGGAATTTGATGAGGAAAAAGCTAAAAAGATTTTAAAAGCCAATGAGGTAAAAATAAAGGTGAATTTAAAAAGAGGAAATTTTTCCGATAGAATATGGACCTGCGACTTTTCCTGTGACTATGTCAAAATAAACGGAAGCTACAGATCGTAATGCAATACTTTCTATTATGGAAAATCCCCGGCCCTAGGGCCGGGGATTTTTGGTTATATTGCTTACGCCAGAGGAAGCTCTGTGATTGTCCCTAAAAGATACTGCTTAAGGATTGATAAATCAATTGAGTTTACCGAGCCATTCCTATCTAAGTCCACCAGCCTTGAGGCATCATCAGATAAGGTTATCATTTCCAGAATATGCTGCTTCAGCAGTGAATAATCAATTGAGTTAACGACATCATCTCCATTGGCATCCCCATAGACACCGCTGCTTGGCGGCGTTGTATCTCCGACTGCAACGGCAAAAACAGGATCGACTCCTCCGCTGTAGTCAAGAACAAGCTTTGTAGTCCCTATAGGCAGTCCCAGTAAATATTCCTTTTTAAGTACAAGAGTATTGCCTGCTATAGTATAGTCGGTTCCTGGAGTTAGTACCGAGCTTCCATTCTTTATTTCAATCAGAGTATTGCTCTTTGGGCTTACCGATATAGAAATATCCTCTCTCTTTGCAGGGTTTTTATCAAAAACCGCTACTGTAGGTGATATGGACGCGCTTAATTCGGATTCCGGGCCATATACTCCAATTTCAAAAATAGAGTAAGGCCAGCTATGGTTATATCTTTGCATACAGTAAATCCTCAAATAACGCCCTGAAGCTGTGAGGCTGATGTCCTCGGTTCTTCCCTTTCCGTTATATTCTGTACGAATGTCAGTCCATGAATTTGCATCATCGGAAACCTGAATTTTATATTGGGTTGCATATGCGGCCTCCCAACATATTATTAATCGGTTAATATCCTTCTTTGAACCGAGATCCACATAAATCCAATTTGGATCAGACACAGTGGATGCCCATCTTGTTCCCATATCGCCGTCAACAATATTCTTGGCATAATGCTGCTCATCAAAGTTTGAAGCAACAACCGGCTTATTGAGAGCAAGATTTCCATACGGCAAGGGCTCCTGAGGAAGCGCTGGAGGAAGGTTTGTCAGCATTGAAGCAGGCCTTTTGGCAATGTTCTTTATGCTGTACGGACTGGTTATGCAAACCTCCAGTCCCCAGCCCCTTAAAGTGTCAAAGGTGCCGTCGGTGGTCATATCCAAAAAGGTCTGAGGATTATTGCCCGGGCCCCATTCCCACGGAAGATAGCCCACTTCATTTTTGTAGCATTCCTCTAAAATAGTTTTATAAGGAATCTTGCCTGCTTCTGTTTCATCCCAAATGTGCCCGAATTCACCTACTATCAGTGGAAGGTTCATATTTACAGACTCAGCGATCTCATCAATTACCCTCTGATCTGTGTTGCCCCACATATACGGCCACCACATATGAACAGAGAACATAAGGTTTTTGTCAGGATCCTCTGAAATGAGATACGGTCCGCAGCTTTGAAGCATGTCTATATTCTGTCCGTAGCTTGATGCATCTATGACAAGAGGCACATGAATGCCTGCCGCCCTCATTCTGCTTACGGCAGTTTTATAGCCGGATTTGAAGTCGGCATCTGACACCTGATTGCCAACCTCATTTCCTATATTGACCAGAAGATACTCCTGATGCTTTTTGATTACTTCCACAATATCGCTCCGTACCCAATAGTCAACCAGACTGGGAAGCCTCGACCATTCTCCTGTAGCATCATGCAGTTCCACCATGGGAATCATATGCTCTGCACGGCAGTTGCGGATAACAGTATCGAGCTCTTCTGCCGTACCGTCCATAGTCCATACAATTCTGATACTGTTGGCTCCTGTTTTTGCTATTTCAGAGAAGGACGGAACTCCATCCTTGTCCATCCATATGGACATTTTATTCACGCCGTAAAGAATTACCTTCTCCCCTGTGTTATCATAGAGAAACCTTCCCTCCACCTTAAATCCCGGATAAATGGTGTCATCTGCCGCAAAGGACTGTACCGCCGATATCGAAACTAAAAGGAGTATCACCAAAAGTGATATAAACAAGTGAAGCTTTTTCATTTTCTCCCTTCCCTTCTTAAAAATTTGTTGTTAACAAATCAAGCTGCGCATAGAGTAATTTACCAGTCTATAGAATCAATATACATGGTGAATTCTCCTTCTCCGGAGGTTGTAACCTGTACACCGAACTGCTGCTGAGTTAAGCTGGCATTTGCACCCTGTGGAAGTGTTACGGTAAACTCATTCCAATCATCCTTTTTGATGTTGTAATAACCAGCCCAGGCAGAGTGCCACTCTATTTCCGCCCATGAGGCATCATGAGGCATGACATAGGGCTGTATGGCCTGTATGGGAGCTCCCGAAGGTATCCATACCCTGAAGGTCATAGTCCCTCCAGGAGTCAGGACAGGCGTGCTGCTGTCTACCTTTGCGTCAAGCACTCCGTCCTGCGTGCCAACGGCATCCCATTTAAGCGATTTTGTCCCCATAAAGGCTTTATCCTCCGCAACTGAGAATTTGGATGTAGTGGTATCGTTAGTTGTAAAGCCGTTAATTGTACCGTCCTCAAAATTTATATTGGAATTGTCGCCGGTAGCTGTTTCAATAAGCACAGTTCCGGTGGCGCTGTCCGTCAGTCCCTTATTGTCAGTGACAGTAAGTTTTATAGTATATGTTCCCGGAGCGTTATATTTATGTATAACCTTTTGTCCCAGCCCTTCCTTTCCGTTACCGAAGTCCCATGAGTAAATATAGATTTGCCCTTCAGGATCGGTTGATGCTGACGCATCAAAGCTTATGCTATCCCCGGTAAAGCCTTCCTCGGGGCTCACGGTAAAGGCTGCTGTAGGCGGCTGGTTCTCTTGGGCCGTGCCGTGAGGCAGCTTAGTGATTATGCCCAACAAATACTGCTTCATAATTGAGAAATCTATAGTGTTTACAGAATTGTCAAGATTTAAATCCAGATAACTTACATATTCATAGTCAGATTGTAACAAATGCTTTTTAAGCAAGGCAAAATCCATTGAATTGACAGCACCGTCATTATTGGCATCACCATATACCATACCTTGTGTGCCAGATTCAAGTACAATATGGCACACAGTCAATGCGGGCACCGTATAAGAAAGCTGGTTTCCGCTGATCTCTCCTATCGGAGACTTTTCAACGATATCAGTGCTGCCCCTGTCAAACGCCCATACCCTTCCTGATGTATAGTTTTTGCTGCCGCTTATGTCGAAGTTTACCGTCATAGGGCTTTCATAGTTCTTGTTTATCATAATGACATGAAGCTTGGAATCGTCGTCTCCGTCAATTGATGCATATACCGAAGTGTTTTCAATATCAGAGGTCTCGGCCTTTACCTTTGTGTTTCCATACTTTGAGCCCTTTCCGTCATAATTTGTGTAAATGTTGGTACCGGCTGCACAGTAGCTTCCGTCTCCCCAAAGAGTAGAGAAATATACTCCGTATTTCCCGAATATACCCAGAACATCCGCCTGAGCTATACCTCCCGTTATATGGTCGCCTGCTCCGTAGTCGTATTCGGTAAAAGCAAGCTTTGTCCCGGGGTTATATTCATCTATGGATTGCTGTATCTTGGGTATTATGGGAAGTGAATCTCTGTAAGACTGTGCAATCCAGCTGGTTTCTGTATAGGTAGGATCCCAAAGTGTTCTTGGAGCCTGAAGGCGCGCTTTGTTACACTCAATGTTTGCAGGATCTTCATTAAAGCATATCCTTTGATCCCCTCCCCTTGCTTCCGGATACCAGTGAAGATCGAGAACATCAACCAGTCTCTCACCTTCTTGGTCTGAAGCTTTTTTCATGCTGTCAAGGTAATAGTCCAAAAACCAGTCGTAATCACCCTTTACCGAAGCCCAGTCACTGGCATCCTGAAATGTGTTGTATTCCGCAAAGCCGTAGGCTACAAGGCCAAAAACCTCCGCAGCGGGATCTACGCCTTTTACTGCTTTTGCAAGATTTATGTTTTTATCGACCAGCTCCTGGCATGTCGGCGTTTCAGGGTGAATTCTAGCGTGTGTGCCGGGCCATAGAGCCGGCTCATTGTCTATGGCATATCCCTTTATACCTGTTGGTGTTGACGCATTTCCATACTTATTGACAAGGAAATTTACAAACTCATCCATGTAAACATAATCGTCCGTTGTGTCGGGAGTGAGAGAAAAAGGAGAATCCTTCTGGAATTTTACCTCCTTCCATCTGTCTGACGGGGCTGTCTCAGCCTCCCCCACCGTACCGTCGGCATCTGCGCAAACATACCCTGCGGCTTGAAGAGTTACAAGCGAATATTCTTCTCCTGCCTCAAGATTTTTGTCGTGAAAATCAGTAAAAACCACACCCGGCTCACTCCATCTTGCCGCGGGAATATTACCGTTTGACAGAAGGTAGGTATCGCTTGAGTGCAGCCAGTCGCTTCCCGCGCTTGAGTAGTTGTTTTCCCAATTATAGCCTGTAATTCTATTGCCTCCCATCCTTTTGGAAGTCAGCTTGGCATTGTCAAACTCCCAATTTCCTCCATAAATATAGGGGCTGATAACCGCTCTTTCTGCGGCGGTGTCAATGCTTACATTCACGGAGCCGCTAAAGTTGGCTGCCGCGATGCTTGTCGGAAACACAGAGGCTGCCAGCAAAGCAGCTCCAACAATAAATGCCCCCGCTTTTCTCAATTTTTGCACTTTAATCATTTTAACATACATCTCCTTTACAATTTTACCTATTAAATTATTCTAACATCAGGTATGCGGAACTCTAAAGTCTTACATATAAGGCGTGATAAAGCACAGGATTTCTCCCCGCTCACCCCTTTTATACAGCTTAAAGGCCAGATCCCCCCTTCCTTAGCTTATTTGTCCGGGCACAGCCCGATGATTAGTGTAATTTTGAAAAACAGCTTTCTAAAGAACAGCTTGTATAATTTGTGTTTAGATGTAATATTTATTAGGTGTGTTAATTGCTTCATAAGTTTAATTATAATGTAACTTATATTATAGCATACGAACAAAAAAATAAAAAGAATAAATTGTAAAAATATGCTTGTTCTTGTAACAATTTAAGTAATACCGTCCGCTTCTTTTAAAATTTAATGTTGCCGTATAGTATAAGCTCTGGTATAATTATACTTAAATTATCGAAGTACTTTATACATTATTTTAATAGGGGGAAATTATTATGGCAAGCCGACAGTTGCTGGTGTTTAAATTAAACGGGGACAGCTACGGTGTTGAGATCACTAATGTAGATTCAATTGTTCCAATGAAGGAAATTGTCAAGGTTCCCAATACTCCCGACTATATACAAGGCTTAATGAGCCTTAGAGGCAAGGTATATACAATATTTAATTTAAGAAAGAAATTCAGTCTCCCGGACCAGGAGTTTGACGAAAATACTAAAATAGTTATAGTTGACGTAAACTCCGTGACGGTAGGCTTTATAGTAGATGAGGTTAACGAAATAACTCATATTGAAGAAGAGGATATTGAGAATACCCCTCAATCCTTAGCAAACCTTGGCAGAAAATACATGAGCGGTATAGCAAAGGTATCTGAAAAAATCATTATGATACTTGATCTTTCCCATCTTTTAAGCTTTAATGACACTGACATTGCAAAAGCCGGAAGCAATTGAATGTCATGTCCTTCATTTATAAGGGCAAAGCGGTTTTTATACATCCCGCTCTGCCCTTTATAAATATGCTCTTACACCCTTTATATGGATAAACCTTATGTCCGACCACTCGTATTCGGTCAATTTATAGTTGTCCTGATCATCTGAGTGTGCGGCAACAAGTATATTGCTTACGCTCGCCGGAGTTCCTGCGGCTACAACAACCGGTGAATGATTAAATACTCCGTCACCGTTAAAAGACAACTGCACTATATCTCCCAGCTTTATATCCCTTACGCCGGTCTGCTCGGCGAACGGACCCTCTTCCAAATTACCGACTATGAAATCATGCAAATAATTTACCCCTGTCCATGAGGCCGTCCTATTATATGAATTTATGTAGTACCACCCATGTATAGGCCTATAATTCATTATTCCGCTCCCCGCATATATCACCTGCGAAGCAAAATTGGTACAGTCCCCTCCCAGGCTTTCAAAATCCAGATACGCCATATTCCTTTTATAAGCCCAGTAATGCGCATACTCTACCGCCCTCTGCCTGTTGTATTCCAGCGTCCTTGCTTCTCCGAACCTGTTTTCCATAGCATTCACATCCTCTTTCTAAGGCAAATGCAAATATCTATTATATAATATGGATGCTGCACAAAAGCTGTGATAAATAAAAAATCATAAGCTGAAGGCCTCTACAGACTTGTTAAGATTGTCCGACAGGGCATTAAGATTGTCGGCACATGAATGAACCCGCTTTATTATATCTATCTGGTTTGTTGTAAAATTCTGCACGTTTTCGGAGCTGGTGGATATTCTTTCCGACATGCTGTTTATATACCTGACAAGATCTACTATCCTGTCCTTCTCATTATTCATCTGATCTAAGTAGTCTGTAATATATGATATTTTTTCGCTTATTCCCCCTATTGACCCGTAAATTTTCTCAAAGGCCTCTCTGGTATTGTCTACAGCGGTGTTCTGATGCTCCACGGCAAAGCTTGTCTGCTCTATGGCCCGGGAAAGCTCTATTGATTTGTCCCTTATATTATAAATTAAATTATTTATTTCCTGCGCTTGATTTCTCGTCTGCTCCGAAAGCCCGTGTATTTCACCTGCCACAACTGAAAAGCCCTTTCCTGCCTCTCCTGCCCTCGCGGCCTCTATAGAGGCATTTAACGCAAGCAGGTTTGTCTGTTTTGCTATAGAGCTTATTGCAAGAGCCATTTTATTTATTTCCGTCATTTCCTCATTCAGCATGTGTATAACGCTGTTAACAATTTGAGTGTTTCTGAAATTTTCCTCTGATTTAGCCTGTAGTATTTCTACCATGCCAAGACCGCTTTCAGCTATCTCATCCACTCTTTTAGAACCTGTTTTTGCTTCATCCGACAGTGACTTTGCAATATTTATTTTTCCGGCTAAATCCTCAAAATTTTTAGCTACAATATCGGTACTCCCCGCCTGCTCCTGAATGTACCCCGTTATGTCAATTACGGCATTCATGGTGCTTTCGGCATGGCTCAGAGAGCTCTGGGATGCAGGTATCATTTCAAATGTAGCCTTGCCTATATAGTTTGAAGCACTTATTATATTGTCTATGAGGCTGCCGAGATTTTTTACCATGCTGCTGAATCCGGTTTCAAGCTCTTTTATCTCGGCTATGTTTGTCCTGGAATCAGCCTGAACGTTCATGTCTCCTCTTGAAACACGCTTCATCAGCTTTACGAGTCTTAAAACAGGTTCCGAAATATATCTGGAAAAAACCACCGAAATCAATACCGTCAAGGCTATCAGTACAAAAACCGCTATTACCATAATGCTTCCCAGCCGGCGTACCGGTTCATAGAATTCCGCGCTGCTTACCTGTGTACAAATAAGCCATCCCGTTGCGTGAGATTTCTCTGAAAAAACTATTTTTTCAACTCCGTTATGAGAGTATTCCATAAACCTGCCTGGCGCGTCTTTACTTTTCAACCCCTGTTCAAGCTTGGTATCATCATTCTTTAAATTTATAAGGCTTTTATCAGAGTTGTATAAAAACAAATTATCTCCGCTTATAATAGCTGCATTACCTGTCTTTGCAAAGCTTATACTATCATATTCGGCTGTGAGCTTACTCATATCCAGCATTATGGTAACGGCTCCGATAAAGCCCTCAGAGCTTCTGACTCCTCTGGTTACAGGCAGTATCAGCTTGTTCTGCCCCGACAGCTTAATAGGCGCTCCTATCGCCATGACATTATTTTGTTTTAAATACTCAAAATCCTCCTTGCTGTAAAAATCATCCCCCACTGTCATTTCACTGTTTCTGGAGCCGTCCATTACAATTTTGCCTTTAATATCCGTTATTAACACTCTTTCATAAAGCCTCTCGGAGTTTTTAGAGGTATTTCCAAGAGACATTTGAATTGAATAATACATTATAGTATTTTCAGTTTTGGAGTATTTGTTGAAATCGCCAAGCGTGGATATGAGATCCGAATTATTTGCCAATCCTCTTAATGTGCTGTCCGCCGCAGTTATCTTATTGTCTATGTCGTTTAAAATCATTTTGGAGTATGCCTTTAATGTGCTTCTTTTTTCAATGTCAATGTTGCTTTTGGTATTAATATAAGTAAATATGCCTATTAATGCCATTGGAGCAATGGACATTAAAACAAGGACTGACGTCAGTTGGGTTTTTAATGAAGATTTTAGAAATAAACTGAATTTAAAGCTGTGTCGGATTAATTTCATAAGCTTACACCTCCAAAAAATATATTCTTAAAAATACAGGCATTAATTATAATCAGAGCTTGTATTTTCAAGGATAATTATACCTTGGGGTATGTTAAGACAATATTAAGCAGGTGTTAATTGTAAAGAGTGGGCAGACTGCGGAATATATCTGTAAATTTAATCCCCTTTATAGAATTTACTTTTACTTAACAATAGCTTAATGTGTTTTTAATTTCATGAATTTACTATGGGATGTGCAGGGACAAAATACCCTGCAAATAATTTAACAAATATTTTTAGGAGGATTTTAAAAATGAGAAAATCAGCAAGTTTCAAATTTATCGCTTTAATATTCACTCTAATTTTCGCCGTTTCCATGCTTTCAGCGTGCGGAGCATCAAACGAAAATACCCCCGACCCCACTACAGCAGAACCCACTACAGCAGAATCTACTCCTTCAGCTTCTACCCCTGAGCCGGAAGCCAAGCTTGAGGGTACTATAACAATAGTAGGCTCTACCTCCGTACAGCCTTTGGCCGAAGCACTGGCTGATGAGTTTGGCACAGCTAACCCGGGTGTAAAGATAGATGTACAGGGAGGCGGTTCCACAACAGGCGTAAAGGCGGCAAATGACGGCACAGGGGATATAGGTAATTCATCCCGTGACTTAAAAGATGAGGAAAAGGCCTGGGGCTTAACAGAGCATGTTATCGCACTTGACGGTATAGCTGTAGCAGTAAATCCATCAAACGCAGTACAAGATTTAACAAAAGATCAGCTTATAAAAATATTCACAGGGGAAATCGTGAACTGGAAAGAAGTCGGCGGTGCCGATAAGGAAATACTTATAGTATCGCGTGAGGCAGGCTCAGGCACCAGAGGCGCATTTGAAGAGATTCTTAAGATTGAGGATAAGGTAAAGTCCGACGCTCTCGTGGCTGAAGGCACAGGAGCAGTTATGGCCAATGTGGCAAGCAAGGACAATGCCATAGGCTATATATCCTTAGGGTCAATGGATAAAACAGTTAAGGGTTTGAAGATAGACGGAGTTGAGCCTACCGTAGAAAATATAAAAGCAAAGACATATATAATAGCAAGACCCTTCCTTATGCTTACAAAGGGAGATTTAAAGCCTGAGGTTAAAGCCTTCATAGATTTCATAATGAGCGACAAGGGTCAGGAAACAGTAGTTAGCCAGAAATTTATTTCAAGTAAATAATATTGATATATACGACAAAATATTATAGACTTTATTCATTAGGCTTCACGGCATCGGCCGGGAAGTCTAATGCCGCGTTGTACACAAAGATTATATTTTCACAAAATACAATTATTTTGGGAGGCATGGATTGTATGGCTGCAGAAAGCTCTGTGTCGATTGAGCTGAAAGGTAAAGAAAAGAAAGGGTCTGTTTCTCATTTTATGAAAAAAAATAAAAAGAATATGGGCAGCATATTGGAAAAAATTATAGAAAACATCTTTTTCCTATGTGCATGCATGGCGATACTTTCGGTAGTGACAATTACAGTATATATTTTTGCCAAGGGTTCCCCGGCAATTTTTAAAATAGGCATTGCGGAATTTGTATTCGGTATGGTGTGGATGCCTACATCGGGCGTTTTCGGAATATTTCCCATGATTGTAGCTTCCATTCTGGCCACTCTTGGAGCGGTAGTCATAGGCATAGTAGTGGGGTTGTTTACCGCAATTTTTCTTGCAGAAATTGCCCCCGGCTGGCTTGTAAGAATATTCAGGCCGGCAATTGAGCTGCTTGCAGGCATCCCCTCGGTTGTGTATGGTTTTTTCGGACTTATAGTTATCGTACCTTTGATAAGCGAGTACTTAGGCGGTGCAGGCAACAGCCTCTTAGCGGGAATAATAATACTGGCTATAATGATACTCCCCACCATAATAAGTATATCCGAAACCTCCATGCGTGCAGTACCGCCTTCATACAAGGAAGGCTCACTTGCCCTTGGAGCAACACATATTCAAACAATCTTCAAGGTAATAGTTCCCGCCGCAAAATCGGGAATTTTAGCCGGAATAGTTCTAGGTACGGGAAGAGCCATAGGGGAGACAATGGCAATTATACTGATAACCGGAAATACTCCCCTCATTCCTACCGCTTTAACTGATCGCATCCGTACGCTGACAGCAAATATTGCTCTTGAAATGGGCTATGCCCACGGACTTCATCAGGAAGCTCTTTTTGCCACAGGCGTTATACTTTTTATTTTCATAATGATACTTAATATAGTACTTAATGCCATAGTATACAAGAAGGTTAATCAATAATTTTGGAGGGAAAATATGGATACTGAAAAAAGCAAAGGCATTCCTAAAAAGAGAAGAGGTATTCTAAGGATTAAGGATAGAATTCTCCAATGTCTTATCTGGGCGTTTTCTTTCATTACGATGGGTGTTCTTGTATGGATACTTATATATATTATTTCAAACGGAATTTCTCATATAAACTGGGAATTTATAAGCACAATTTACAAGCCCGTTAACAATCAGCACGGGATTTTTCCAATGATACTGTCCACCCTTTATATAGTACTTATAACCATTGTTATCGCCACTCCCATAGGAATATGCTCGGCAATCTATCTGGTGGAATACTCAAGGCCGGGAAAGGTTTTATCCCTTATACGCTTTGCTACAGAAACACTTTCAGGAATACCCTCAATTATATACGGCTTATTCGGATATATATTTTTTGTTATCGCCCTTCATTTAAAATGGTCTCTTCTTTCAGGTGCCCTTACCTTAAGTATAATGGTTCTTCCAACTATAATAAGAACAACGGAGGAGTCCTTAAAATCGGTTCCTATAGCATATAAGGAGGGAAGCCTTGCCTTAGGTGCGACAAAGCTTACTACAATTGCGAAGGTAATTCTTCCTTGTGCCATATCGGGCATATTGACAGCGGTAATACTCAGCATAGGGCGTATTGTGGGCGAAACTGCCGCAGTGTACCTTACCGCAGGCTATGTAACAAGAATCCCCACCAGCATTATGGACTCGGGACGTACCCTGTCGGTACACCTCTACCAGCTTGCAAAGGAAGGAATATCCTTTGAACAGTCTTTTGCGACAGCCGCAGTCCTCGTTGTCATTGTGGCAATAATTAATCTTTTTGCAACCACTCTTGCAAAAGGTATAAAAAAATTCACAATAGGAGGATAATCTGTTTTTAATATTCATCTTTTGTTTACGTATTTTGGGCAGTTAACCTTAAGTTAACATTTAATTAACCCAGCATTAAAACATCATTGGTAAGATGTAAATGTTAGCTTAATGTAAATATTTCATAAATAATGAGTTCCCTTATATATTTATTCTACTTTAAAATAAAGAGAAGGAATGGTTAAATTATGAACAGCAGCGAACTAAAGATATACACACATAATCTGGAGCTTTTTTACGGCGATGCTCAGGCTCTTAAAAATATAAATATAAATATTGACGAAAAAAAAGTTACTGCTTTGATAGGTCCTTCAGGATGCGGAAAATCCACTTTCCTTAAAACACTGAACAGAATGAATGATTTAATTCCCAATGTCAAAATAACAGGCGATGTGTATTTTGACGGTTTGAATGTATACAAGGAGTATGATATAGTGGAGCTTAGAAAAAAAGTAGGCATGGTATTTCAAAAGCCCAACCCCTTCCCTATGTCGGTATATGATAATGTCGCATATGGACCCAGAATACATGGGATAAAATCAAAATCAAAGCTTGACGAAATAGTTGAGAAAAGTCTTGTTAATTCTGCTCTATGGGATGAGGTTAAGGACCGGCTGAAGAAAAACGCTCTTGGGCTTTCAGGCGGACAGCAGCAAAGGCTGTGTATTGCCAGAGTATTGGCGGTTGAACCCGAGGTGGTGCTTATGGATGAACCCACATCGGCATTAGACCCCATATCCACACTGAAAATTGAGGATTTAATGGATCAGCTTAAGGAAAAGTATACTATAGTCATTGTTACGCATAATATGCAGCAGGCGGGGCGTATATCGGATAAAACTGCATTTTTTCTGCACGGTGAAATAGTGGAGTATGATTTTACCGAAAAGATATTCAGTAACCCGACAGATAAAAGGACGGAAGACTATATAACAGGGAGATTCGGTTAATATTTGCGAGGCTGTATATTTATAAACTTAAAACTTGGAGGTTTTGTATATTATGGTTGCAAGACATTTTTTTGACAGAGGACTTGAGGAATTGCATCTTGAGCTTATTAAAATGGGAAGCATGGTTGAGGAGTCTATAGAAAATTCTATACTTGCTCTCAAAAAGCAGGATATAAGCCTTGCAAAGAAGGTTTTTAAAAATGATGATATAATTGATGAGCTTGAAAGAAAGATTGAAAGGATATGTCTTAATCTTATAGCAACACAGCAGCCCCTTGCAAAGGATCTGCGGACAATAAGCACAGCTTTAAAAATAATAACCGACATGGAAAGGATAGCGGATCATTCAGCAGATATTTCAGAGATAACCATAAGAATGGCAAACGAAAAATATATTAAGCCTCTGATAGACCTGCCTAAGATGGCAGAGCTGGCAAAAAACATGGTAAACAAGTCCATAGACGCATATATAAAGCAGGATGTTGATTTGGCACAGGCAGTATGTGACAGTGATGATGATGTCGACAGCCTTTTTTCAAAAATTACTCTTGAGCTTATCAATCTGATGAAAAATAATCCTGAAACAGTAGAACAAGCCATAGATCTTATGCTGATAGCAAAATATCTTGAAAGAATGGCGGATCATGCTACAAATATAGGAGAATGGGTAGTATTTAATGTAACCGGAGAACATGAGCATCTGGCAAAGCATATATTTATGCAGGGTCTGGACGATGCTCCCGAGGCTTCTGATCATGATTAGTTTCTGCATTAATATTAATTAAAGTAAATCCAATAAGGGTGGTGGATATATGTCCAAGGAGTTAATTTTTGCTGTAGAGGACGAAAGCCATATACAGCAGCTTATAAAATACAACCTCGAAACAAACGGATACAAGGTATTGACCTTTGAAAGCGGTGAGACTCTTTTAAATGAATGCAAAACAACGGTGCCCGACCTCTTTATACTTGATATAATGCTTCCGGGAATAGACGGGCTTGAGGTTTGCAGACAGCTTCGCCAAAATATCCGTACAAAGAATATTCCTATAATTATGCTTACTGCCAAAAGTGAGGAATTTGATAAGGTACTTGGACTGGAGCTGGGCGCTGACGATTACATTACAAAGCCCTTCAGTGTAAGAGAGCTTGTCGCAAGGGTCAAGGCCATGTTTAGAAGAGTGAATAATCAAATCCCTCAGGAATCCGAGGTAATACAGCACGGAGATATCACTATAGATTGTATAAGGAGAGAGGTTGTAAAAGCAGGAAAGCTGCTTGAGCTTCCTTTGAAGGAGTTTGAGCTGCTTAAAATGCTTGTGCAGAACAAGGGCAAGGTGTTGTCACGAGATTTGCTTCTTGAAAAGGTATGGGGCTTTGATTACTATGGAGAAACCAGAACCGTTGATGTACACATCCGCTATTTGAGGCAAAAAATAGAGGATGATGACAACAATCCTGTATATATAGAGACTGTCCGAGGCATAGGATACCGTTTTAACGATAAGGGCTTTAAGCAGAAGCAGCAATAGCTGTTTTATTAGGAGTAGATGGACATGAGAAAAAAGGTTTTTATGTATTATTTGCTGTTAGTGGTTCTTGGGCTGTCCATTACAGGCTTCTTCACTTCTAAGCTGGCACAAAGCTTTTATAAATATGAGGTTGAGGAAAAATTAAAGAACACGGCTATATTAATCAGCTATCAATTATCCGAGAAGCTTTCATCCGGACAGGCTTTAGATTACAACCGGCTGGCCAGGGTCTATTCCTCCCTCTTGAACGACTCTTCATCTCTTCCTTCGTCTGATGAAAAGATTAGTACGAGAATTACCTTTATAGATTTTAAAGGAAATGTGCTGGGCGAATCACAGACCGACTTTAAAGCAATGGAGAATCACCTTAGCCGTAATGAAGTACAGCAAGCCATTACGGGTAAATTCGGCCGGGATATAAGGCACAGCAAGACTCTTGGCATAGATTTTATATATATGGCGATACCCGTCAGCAATACGGAAGTAATAGTGAGAGCGGCCGTACCCCTCATGCAGCTTAAAAACATCGACAGGCTTATGCTGTACTATACTCTGGCAGGTATGATTGCAGGCCTTCTTCTTACATCCCTGCTGGCGCTGAAGTTTTCTCACTCAATGATTAACCCTATTAATGAGCTCATATGGGCTTCTAAAGAAATTTCAAACGGAAACTACCAAAAACGCCTTGACATACACGCTAAGGATGAGCTTGGGCAGCTTTCGCAGACCTTTAATGAGATGGCCGACAAGCTGGATAAGACGGTTGCCGACCTTATAGATAAAAATCTTCAGTTCGATTCCATAATAAACAGTATGATAAACGGAATAATTGCAGTTGACAGCAAGTACAGAATCATTCTTATAAATACGATGGCATGTGAAATGTTTGGAGCGGATATGCAGCAAAATGTAATAGGCATGAATATTATAGAGCTGGTTCGGAATAATCAGATAAATACTTTTATTAAGCAAGCCATAGAACAAAACATGTCCTCTGCTAATGAAATAATTATAGGACCTCCCGAGGACAAGGTTCTAAGGATTTATACAAATCCCATCAAGTCCACACACATATCTGATCAGGATAAATATGCAATATCCGGAGGAATAATATTCATACAGGACATTACAAATGTTAAAAAGCTTGAACAAATCCGTACCGAGTTTGTTTCAAATGTCACCCATGAGCTTAAAACTCCTCTGACATCAATAAGAGGCTTTGTGGAAACTCTTAGAAGCGGTGCCATAAATGATCCCGACGTGTCTGAAAAATTCCTTGAGATAATAGATATTGAGGCTGAAAGGCTGTATATGCTTATAAATGACATCCTGCAGCTTTCGGAAATAGAGACCAATCAAAAGGACACAAATCTTGCAAGACATAATTTAAGACCCATTATCGCTGAAGTACTGTCCATTTTGGAAGGCGTAGCCGAGAAAAAATCCATAAGGCTTATAGCGGATATATACGGCAATGTGTCAATAATAGCAAACAGGGACAGGATTAAGCAAATGCTTATAAACCTGATAGATAACGCAATTAAATACAATGTAGAAAGCGGTACGGTAACAGTCAAGTGCTTTAAGGCAGAGGGCAAGGTAGTAATATCGGTAAAGGACACAGGAATAGGAATAGCACAGGAGCATCTCTCCAGAATCTTTGAGCGCTTCTACAGGGTGGATAAGGGAAGATCAAGAAATATGGGGGGAACGGGACTGGGACTGTCCATTGTAAAGCACATAGTAAATCTTTACAGCGGAGATATAAGGGTTAACAGCGAACCCGGAAAGGGCACCGAGTTCGTTATACAGATTCCTGTGTAAAAATATGCTCAGTCATTTCCCAATATTGCCTCAACCTTATGCAGCTTTTTATCTCCGAACACAGGAAGCATGTTCCCTATAAATTTCTTGCCGTCAACCATCAGGCTTTTAAGACCTCTGCAAACATGCTCAGGGTTTTTTACAGTGATTTCATACATTGAATCCCTATACCATCGCTTAACGGTATATTCGTTCCATGATGACGGTATGCAGGGATCTATCATCAGTCCGTTATATGCGGGCCTGATTCCGAGTATCCATTGGGATATCACTACAAAGTTCCATGCGGCGGTGCTTGGAAGCCACGAGCTTTTTACAGCTCCATGCTCCTCCGCACCGTGCTCTTCGATAGTTTGAGAATATACGTAGGGCTCACTTATGTGCAGATCACTTATATCCTCAATATATGCCGGAGCTGTCTTGCAGTAATATTCGAAAGCCCTGTCTCCGTTTCCAGTTACAGCTTCGGCAGCGGACGTCCATGAATTACAGCGGCACAATAACTCTCTAAGCTCCTTGCTTTCTATTGTGTTTCCCATATTATCATATGCCCTTAAAAAGCATTCTTCACGATATCCCCTGCTTATGAGATTTTCCTTCATCCTTTTAATATGCCTGCTTGCTTCACTTGCCTCAGTGTCCCAGCCTATATGCCGGCATATTTTGACCAGCTCATCTCCTATGAAAACAAACATTCCGGCAACCAATGCCGATTCAGACGCTTTACCCTTTCTGCCGGCAGCTCTCCATGCAGCTTTGCTATCCTTCATAGGAAAATTTTTAAAATTAAGGCAATCACCCCAAGCGTCCTGCCCCACAACAGGAAATCCGTTTGGCCCCAAATTATGCGCGGTGCTGTAAAAGGCTTTTGTTAAATGTCCGAAAAGGCTTATGGCCTTTCTGCGATCATCTATGGATGGAACTTTTTCCTCCAATATATCAAAATTTCCCGTTTCCTTTATATATGCAGAGGTGGAAAGTATTAGCCATAACGGATGGAGGTCAAGCTCTCCGCTCACTTCATTATTTTCTTCTGCCGCCAAGGTCTGACGCCTATTACAGGCATCTGCACCATCAACCTGTACGGATGCAAGATCCAGTATCCTTTCTCTGGCTCTATCCGGTATCTGATGAACAAAGCCCAATATATCCCGGCTTAAGTCCCCAAAATCCGTTCTTTTCCTCAATCCGGGCTCAAAGGGCAAAGAGCATCCCGACATATTGAAGTCAACCATGCACTGGTACTGGCTCCAGATATTTACCATGCGATCCAGCCTTTGATCCCCGCTTTTTAGAGTATACTTCGACAGTAATTTACCCCAGTGCTCAGCAAGCTTAGTAAAGGCCACATCTGCCTGTTCCTCTGTCTCGAAAGCCTTTATGATTTTATGAGCCTTTTTCTTATTTATTGCACCTTTCCCATGTGATCGGCTTGAAGTATCATTTTCAGCATACCCCAAAATAAATATGATAGTCTTTGCCTCACCCGGAGCAAGCTCTACATTTATGCAGTGAGATGCCACAGGCGCCTCCATAGCATCACAGCTTATGCCGCTGCAGCCCGTAAAAATGTCTTTATCTGTTATAAAGCCGCTTACAGGTATATTTACAGAATAAAAGGCATAGCGGGTTCTTCTTTCCCCATACTCAATTTTATAATATATGACACTGTCTTCCGCCTGCACCTCTCCTGTACCAAGCCCTTCTTTAAAATACTCCGTGTCCTTGCAATAATCCCGGAAGCCAAATTTTATATATGAAAAGACCGATATCTTTTTATTTTCTTTTCCAGTGTTTGTTAAAGTAACCTTCTGAATTTCTGCATGGGTATCTAAGGGTACGAAAAATAGCGCTTCGCTTCTTATTCCGTTTCTCTCTCCCACTAATGAGGTATATCCCATACCATGCCTGCACATATAGTAATCCAAATCCCTATTAGCGGGTACAAACCCCGGACACCACAAGTCTCCGTTATCATAAATGTGAAAGCATCTTCCCCCATAGCAAAGCGGTATGCTGCGGTATTTGCGACGTGTTATTCCTGTCAGCCTTGCATCTCTGTAAAAGCAATATCCTCCCGAGGTATTGGAAACAACAGAAAAAAAATCTTTTGTTCCAAGATAGTTGTTCCATGGATATGGAGTCTGTGCAGAAGTTATTACATATTCCTTACTCTCGTCGTTAAAGTACCCATATTTCATATATAACACCCTCCGGCTGAAAGCCTCATCACTTGCTATTGCTCTATTTTTTGCATTATGATATTGCGTTTATAAATTTACAGGGATAGGTTTAACCCTATCCCTGCAAATTTATTGTTAAGTAACCTTTAAATTAAGCTATTATTTTTTGCCTGTTTCAGTCAACCATGCGTCATACTGCTTCTGCATTTCAGCAATCAGCTCGTCTGCTCCTGCTGCCTTAAGCTCGCTGCTCATCTTTGCAACTGTAGCATCAGTGTCTACCGCACCGCAGAACAACTGCTTGTAATAAGTCTGTATTACGTTCTTGCAAGCTGATGCCTGATTGTCTACATTGCTGCTGTCAAATGCAAAGCCAAGGCTTGTAAGAGCAGTACCCTTATTGTTGTACTCTTCGAACTTAACCCATTTCTCAGGATCCTCATTGTCAAGGAGATAATCCTTGAACTGGTCTCCGAATCTCCATCCGTTTCCTGCCATATAGCCTTGGTTGTCTGTAAGCTTAACTACGTTGTCGGATACCTTGGTGTAGTGCTCGTTCTCTATACCGTAAACAAACAGGTTCTTGAGGAATTTGTCTGTGTAAAGCATTTCAATAAACTGGAATGCTCTCTCAGGGTTCTTTGACTTAGCAGGTATCGCAAGCAATGCGCCTATAGTCTCACGGTTAGACATAATAGGAGGAGTTATATCAACCTGTACCCACTCAATTTTTGTGCTTGTAAACATTTCTTCCGCTTTTCCGGGCTTAAGGGGCTGAACTACCGAGAAGTATTTTCCACTCCTCATTTCTTCGTTTACGTTGTCCTGAGTAGCAGCATCAGGGTGAACATACCCCTTCTTGTAATACTCACGCATCTTCTTATACATTGCAATGGACTCAGGTGCTTCAAACTGGTTGAATATCTTTGTATCTCTGTTGTCGTTGTACAGCGCGCCGGGGATATCATCATCGCTTATGTTATCCCAGTCTAAGAGATGCCATGTAGCATCCATCTGTACTGTCAGCAAAGGAGTAATTCCGGGCTCGTTAGCCTTGATCTGCTCATAGTAAGGCTCTAAGTCTTCCATCTTCTTAATGTTGGCTGCATCAATCTTGTATTTATCAACCAGATCCTTCTTAAGAAGGTATCCCCAGTTATGAACCTTCTCTTTATTTGTAGGCACGGCATAGTTCTTGCCGTTTATTGCAGAGCCGTTAAGGAAATCTGCTCCTACAATTTCCTTTATCTTAGGATATTTCTCCAGCAAGCCGTTGAGCTCATAGAAGTATCCTGCAACTGCGTTCTGTCTGTAATTTGCCGCCCAGTTAGAAGTAAACACTACGTCTATAGCCTCTCCCGCAGCAAGCATGGGGTTGATTTTAGGAGTGTAGGTATCTCCCCATCCAAAGTTTTCGGCAATTATCTTTACATTAAGTTTGTCCTTGAGATATTCGGTTGCAGCATCATTAATTTTTTGCATGTCAGGCTGAGTATCTGCCACACTGTAGAACTTAATCTCTACGGTATCCTTAGGTACGCTGGACTCTTCGTCGCCTCCGGTCGTACTCACCTCAGCATCGGACGTTTTCTCTGCATCTGTAGGTTTTGAACCACCGCAGCCCGAAAGCATAACGGACAGCGCAAACACAAGAACTACGGCCAAACACAGATACCTCTTCATTTTGAACATAAAATGCCCTCCTTTAAAATATAAATTGTTTTTATTACGGCAGGATCTATCCGCCTGCCGCATTGCCAACCGACATATGCCGGAATCAGCCTTTTACCGCTCCTACAGTCAAACCCTTTACAAAGTATTTCTGGAAGAAAGGATATGCAAATATTATAGGTCCTATGGATACTACGGCAATTGCCATACGTGCACTTTCACTGGGCAGCTCTCCCAAAACCTTGGACGACTGAGAGAAGCTGGCACTGGAGCTGGTTAAAAACTGTATGCTTGACAGCGTTTGATACATGAGATACTGAATATTGAAGTATTTCCTGTCGGTGACAAACACAAGCGGCAGCCACCAATCATTCCAGTAATTCAGAGTACAGAACAGTCCTATCGTCGCTAAGCCCGCACGGCACAAAGGAAGAACAATGACGAAGAATGTCCTGAATTCACCTGCGCCATCAATTCTTGCAGACTCAATAATAGACTCATGAACAGTGGTTTTGAAAAACGTCCTCATAATCATTACAAACCACGCGTTCATTAAGTACGGAAATATCAAAATCCAAATGCTGTCCTTTATTCTGAAAAGCTGTGTATATACCATAACCCAAGGTACCAAACCACCGCCAAATATCATTGTAAAATATGTGAGAAAGGAGAAGAAGCTTTTATATTTAAAGCTTTGCCTCGACAGAGGATATGCATACATGCATATTACAAGAAGACTTATTGCAGTGCCCACCAGAGTCACAAATACAGACACTCCATAAGCTCTCCAAATGCTGTCGCCTGCCTTCAGTATATAATCGTATGCCTCTACTAAAAATTTTCTGGGTATAAAGCTGTACCCCTTTATTATTATCTCGGTTTCATCGGTAAAGGATATTGCTATTACCAGAGCCAATGGCCCAAGACAGACTATAGTATAAATTACAAACATCAAATTAAGTACCGCATTGCTTCCCCATGATATAGCGTTTATATCCTTCTTTTTGACTTTCATGGAAATTGAGTTGTCCATTATATATTCCTCCTTTAGAACAGAGCCTTATCGTTGTCTATCTTTCTTACTATAAAGTTGGCGGTAAATACCGTTATGCATCCTACTACCGCCTGATAGCATCCGGCAGCCGCAGCCATTCCCACGTTGTTGGAATTCCTCAAGGCCCTGAACACATAAGTATCTATAACATCCGTCACCCCAAACAGCGCACCGCTGTTTTTAGGCACATTATAGAATAATCCGAAATCGGCATTGAAAATTCTTCCTACCGCAAGAAGTGTCATAATAATCATGATAGGCTGAAGCATAGGCAGAGTTATATGCTTAATCTGCTGCCATCTTGTAGCCCCGTCGATTGCTGCCGCTTCATAATATTCCGAGTCGATGCCTGAAATTGCGGCAAGGTATACCACAGCATTATATCCCGTATATTTCCATACTTGGAAGAATGTTAGTATGCCAGGCCAGTATTGGGGCTCAAAGTACCAGCTTACCTTGTCTATACCCATCGGAACCAGTATGTTTGCATTTATAAACCCGCTGTCAATGCTGAACAATGCATAGGCCAGATAGCTGACAATTATCCATGAAATAAAATAAGGCAGGAACATTACACTTTGATAGAGCTTGGAAAACATTTTGTTTCTAATTTCATTCAGTGCTATTGCAAAAAGCACCGGTATTACCAGACCCAGAAAAATAAATAAGATATTATACAGTATGGTATTGCGGGTAATTATAAATGCGTTGGGAGTTTTGAAAAAGAACTCAAAGTTTTTAAAGCCTATCCAATCGCTCATTATAATGCTTTCAAAAAAATTCCCTAGCAATCTGTATTTTTTAAAAGCTATTACAATTCCCAGCATAGGTATATAGTTGTTTATTAAAAGAACAATGATACCCGGAAAAAGCATTACCAACAGCGGCCAGCTATTTTTTACCTCTTTAACAAAGCCGCCCTGGGAACTTTTAGTTGTTGTAAGCACCTTAAATCACACCTTTTCTATAATTTGTACATCATCTGTTGCCTTACGGTCGAATTATTCATTCGTCTACATCTATATTATTGAAATTATGCCATTAACTAAATAGAGCAAATTGCTTTATAGTAAACTATGTTGTCTAGGTGTAGACTGCAAAAAAATACAACAAGATAATGCACAAAAAAGGTCGCTAAACCCAAAAAAGCATAATAGGTGTTTTTATACAAATAATATGCCGCTTATACTACTTTATGGAATCCTTGTATTCTGTTGGCGTTAACCCCTCATATTTTTTAAATAGTTTGGAAAAATAATGCGCATCAGGTATTCCTACCATTTCCGCAACCTCATAGGTTTTATACCTTATATCCTTGAGAAGCTCCTTCGCCTTTTCAATCCGTATTTCATTAAGGCAATCGACAAAATTTTTACCCAATTCCTTTTTAAATATCCTGCTTATATAGTATGTGCTTACATAGGTGTGCCCGGACACCTCATTTAACGTAATCTGCTCGTTGTAGTGCTCCCTTAGATAATCCATAGCCTTCCTGAGCACAAGCTTCATGCTTTTGTTGTTAAAGCTGTTGACCTTTTCGGCAATGCTTAAGGAAACATCCTCTAAAATTCCATTTAAGTCTTTTATGTTATCGCACCTCTCTATCATTTTATAGAGGCTGCTTATATCCTTTCTGTCGGCACTTTTATCATTGTCTGCCGCCAGCACAGATATTCTTACGTTATTTATCAGCGATATTGTATTCCAGTAAAAATTCTTAAGATACTCTTTATCTGCTGCCCCGAGGCTGTTTATATAATCCAGTATATCCTGAAGCACATTTTTTACCGCCTTTATATTGCCTGATTTTATTCCTTCAAGTAAAAATTTCTGGTAGCTCTCCAGCTCAGTATAGTCATGGCATATAAAGAAGGAATTCAAATCACTGAAGAAAATTATGGAATTGTTTCCTATATAAAACTTATGCTCAAGAGCCTCTCTGCATTCTATAAGCTTTTGGGGAAGCTGCAAGGCCCCCTCTCCTTCTGAGCTTATTGCTATCGTTACGGTAAATCCGAAGCAATTCTGTATAATCTGCTGGAGGTAAACACACTTTCCGTTTATGGCTTCAGTGAGGTTTTCAAGGTTTTTATCACTCTGCAATATGAATGCAAACCATTTGTTGTTGAGGGAAATACTTATTACATTGAAAATGTCGGCAAATATTTCGTCAAAAGTGTTTATTATTCCAAACTGGTAAAGGTGCTTGTCATACTGGTCAAGCTTTTTCCCGTTTTCCTCTTCAATTTCATTTTCAACCACTACCAGCGTAAACCTGCCTATATTTACGTTAAAAAGCTTCATTTTCTCATCTATATCCGTTTCGTTTGTGTTGATTCCGTATATTATGTCATAGAGCAGCTTTTCTCTCAGCACGGGGACATTCTGCTCAAAAAGCTTTTTAAGCTTGCTGAACTCCTCATCCCTGTCCCTTTTGAATTTGAGCTCCTTTACCGCTCTTCCCACAACGGAATTGAGCTCCTCTATTTTTGAGGGCTTTAGAATAAAGTCAAAGGCACCAAGCTTTATTGCCTCCTGTATATACTCAAAATCCCTGTATCCTGTAAGAATAATAACCTTGCTGTCAGGCACAAGCTCCTTAATTTGGCGCATCATGGCAAGTCCGTCTATTTCGGGCATTTTTATATCGGTCACTATTATATCGGGCAGGAACTCCTTTATCATTTCACAGCCTTTAAGCCCATCCGCAGCCTCACCGCATATTTCACAGTCAAATTGCTTCCAGTTTACAACGTTTTTAAGCCCTTTTCTTATTATTGCCTCATCATCTACTATTAGCACCTTGAACATAATAACCCTCCCTAGTTTGATTATGCTGCATGGGTATCCTTACTATAACAACCGTACACACGCCCTTACGGCTGACAATCTCAAGACCGTAATTTTCCCCGTAAAACAGTTTAATCCTTCTGTTGACATTTTCAATGCCTATGCTTTTGTTCTTTTTACTTGCAATAGTTTTAAAATAAGTATTATTATCCATTGAAAGCTTTTCATTAAGCTGTTCCAGCTCGTCCTTTTCTATTCCCATTCCATTGTCCTTTACTTCTATAACAAGATTTTCTCCCTCAATATAAGCATTTAAATTTATTATCCCCTTTTCCCTGCACATTTCCACTCCGTGGTATGCGGCATTTTCAATAAGAGGCTGTATCAAAAGTCTGGGAATTTTAATTCCCAGAACCTGACTGTCAATATTTTTTACAAGCTCAATTCTGTCTTCAAAGCGTCTTTTCAGAAGAGAAATATACTTATCGGCATAGCTGAATTCATCCTCTAAGGTTATAAGCCTGTCATCCCTGCCTATGCTCGCCTCCATTAATGCCGAAAGATCGGAAACAGTTTCACTTATTTCGGGCACATTGTTCAGTTGCGCCATCCAATTAATGGATTCTAACGTATTAAATAAAAAATGGGGATTTATCTGCGACTGTAAAGCCTTTATCTCAGCTTCCTTTCTGGTAATCTGCTCCCTGTATATTCCGTTGACAAGGTGGTGTATTTCCTGTGCCATTTTATTAAACGCCTTGCCCAGAAAGCCCAGCTCATCTTCCCTGTCCACCTCGACATGAACATTGCTCTGGCCTTCCTGTACCTTTCCCATCCCTTTTACCAGCCTGTTAATGGGATTAATAAAATCCAATGCTATAATTATGCTGAGGATGGACAAAATGGATATGCTAAGAATAATAACCAGTATTATCCACGTTCTCAGCAGATTAATCTCCTCATTTAGCACCTTAAGTGAAATATATGTCACTGCCTTCCACTGAGGATCTTCAATCTGCACATGTGAAATAAGCGCCCCTGCGTTTTTATCTATCCACGGGCTCTCTTTCCCTTCCAAATCAAGCTCTGCCAAATATTCGTTGTTACTTGTCTTGCTGACAATTAAATCATTATTTCCTGATATGATAGCGATATTTTGAAGGTTTTTAGTCTCAAGATCGTGATATACCGTTTCAAGGAATTCCTTTTTTACAAGTATGACCATAAGGCCTATTTCTGATGTAAAGGTATCCTGATCGTAAATTGTTCTTGCCAGATAGATATTTTCAACCCTTTTGCCGACACAATCCAGATACCACACAACACTCCCTTTTCCCTCACGCGCCCTTACCGAAATCTCGGGATAAGGCGCAATATCCTTTATGCTTGACTTCTTGCTGTTGTTGTCAAAATAATAGTTTTTTCCCGTAAAGGACAAAAACGATATGGACTGTATTTCATCTCTTGACTGCACAACCTTTTTTAACACATTGGTTACCGTATCGGCATTTTCATAATCATCTATAGGGTCGTTATTTATACTGTCTCTGATCAATATGTCATATATTCTTTTATCATATCTCAAGTCCTGAGATATTACGCTGAGATTCCGTGAATAGTCCTTAAACCTGAGCTGGATCATGCTTAAAATATCCTGAGAGTATTCTATAGACTTTTCCTTAATAATGTCGGAGCAAATCTTATAGCTCATAAAGCCTATTAACACAAGGGGTACAATAATCTGTATATTTAAAATAAGCAGCAGCTTTTTCTTTATGGACAGGTTTTTGTAAACTTTAAAAGCTCTTTTAACCCTGTTGTTCATAAACGGCACCCCTCCCCCCACATCACTTTTCAAAAGTTTCTGGTTCTTTTTACAGCCTCATCCCACAAAGTCTGGGCGGTTTCTCTGCCCTCTAAAACATAGGGAAACCTTTTTGCTATATATTCCTCCCATACCGTTCTGTCAACAAAGCTGTCGGGCGGCCCTATCATCTCCCTGCTGCTTTTGATAAGCTCAAGACCTTTCATAGCCAGCTTGCTGTAGTTCATTTTGTCTTCAGGTAATTTTACATTGCTTATCATTCCGCATTGATTAACAAAAGCAAGCGCACTTTCCTGAGAGGTCAGTTTCTTCAAAAGCTTTATGCTAAGCTCCTTTTTAGCAGGGTCCTCCCACGCCTTCCGGCTCATATAAAAGGTTCCGTTTCCCAAACCGTATATAAGCACGTCACGTCCTGCACCGTTTTTCTCAAGCCTTGGAAACGGTATTATATCCACCGAGCTCTGCATATCTTTTAAATCTCCCACAAACCAGGAGCCTTGAGTAATCATTGCAGCCTTCTTGTTTTTAAAAAGATTGTTTCTATCTCTGCTTGTCATTGTAAAGGCATCTTTGGGAAAGGCTCCAAGCTGGTACAGCTCCTTAACATAGTCTACAGCCTCTATATAGCAGCTGTTTATCGTTCCTCTGCTATAAGGATTTTCTACGGCCTCTTTCCCTCCCAGCATTGCAATGATGTTCTGATACAGGTATGTCCCCTCTGCAAGCGTATTATACGCTATGGGTATTATGTCATGGACTTTAAACTCAGCTACCGCGGCTTTTAATTCATCATACGTCTCCGGCAGCTTCACTCCATACTTCTCAAACAAATCTTTATTTACAAAAAAGCCCTCATAAATAATTTCCAGAGGAACGCCGTATGTTCTCCCTTCATATGTCGTATATGACCAATTGCTTTCCTCAAAGCTCCCCTTCCACTCCCTTTCACTCTCAAGCAGGTCTGTTATATCGGCCACCTTGCCTGCCTTTACAAGAGACCTTATATCGGAGCCCGGCCATAGTCCAAAAACATCTTGCTCGTTTCCCGAAGCAAAATCAGTTTTTATTTTTGGAAGAAAATCCTCCCCAAACATGGATTCGTTTATAACCTCAGCTTCAGTATAATCCTCGCCGAATTCATCTAAAATCTGTCTTAATGTGTCGGCCTTGGAGTCAACTCCTCCCCAACTGCTTATAAAACGTAGTTTGATTTTCTTTTCCTGAATGTGCGTTTGTGTAAGCTCTGAATCCCCGGCATCTTTAGAATAGGTACATGAAGCCGTAAAATTAAGCATCGCTATGCAAATAAAAAGTAAAGCATATCTTGTGCGCCTTTCCACTCTAACTACCTCCTTAAATATCAAGATCAGAGCCAATATGTTTATTATATAGCATTTTTTAACTTATGAACAGCAAAAAAATGCACCGAATTTTATTCTAGTGCATTTTTTTACATGCCAATCATTCAAAAATAATCTCTTCATCCTTACAGCCAACAACAATCACGCTTCCTTTTACATATTTCCCCTTTAAGAATAAATCTGTAAGCTGATCCTCAATATATCTCTGTATGGTTCTCCTAAGCGGCCTGGCTCCGTACTTGGGATCATACCCCTTGCGAAGTATAAGCTCTTTGGCTTCCTCAGCAATGCTTATTTCCATTCCCTTGTCTTTAACCTCGTCAACAACCTCTTTTAGCATGAGATCAACAATTTGCTTCAGCTCATCGTGTGTCAATTGGGTAAATACAATTGTCTCATCCAGCCTGTTTAAGAACTCAGGCCTGAAGGTGTCCTTCATTACCTCCTCAACCCTGTCCTTTAATGCCCTGTAGCCGTCATTACCAAAGCCTATGCCGCTGGATTTAAGGCTTGTTCCGGCGTTTGAAGTCATAATAATAACGGTGTTTTCAAAATTAACAGTCCGGCCGTGGCTGTCTGTCAGCCTTCCATCCTCAAGTATCTGCAGCAGCATATTGAAAACATCCGGGTGCGCCTTTTCCATCTCGTCCAGAAGTATTACCGAGTACGGTTTTCTTCTTATTTTCTCGGTAAGCTGCCCGCCCTCATCGTATCCCACATATCCGGGAGGCGATCCTATAAGCTTTGACACGGCGTGCTTTTCCATATATTCTGACATGTCAATTCTGACCAGTGCATCCTCGCTTTCAAACAACTCGCAGGCAAGTGCCCTTACCAATTCAGTCTTACCTACACCCGTAGGGCCTATAAAAACAAAGGACGAGGGCTTCTTCTTCTTTCTGAATCCTGCCCTGTTGCGCCTGATGGCTTTTGAAAGGCTCAATACAGCTTCATTTTGACCTATTACCCTTTTATGGAGCCTTTCCTCAAGACTGAGAAGCTTATCGGTTTCGGCCTCGGTAAGCCTCTGTACCGGTATTTTAGTCCATGCCTCCACCACATAGGCTATATCCTCTGTCGTTATCTCCACGTCCTTGTTTATATCTTCTATATCCTTAATTTTTTGTATAAGCTTACATTCGTTAACCTTTAAATCGGCAGCCTTTTGATACTCCTCTATGGAATCGGCCGATATGGCAAACTCCTTATCCTCCTGCACCTTTTTCAGCTCCTGCTTTAAAGCCTCAAGCTCAACCAGTCCCACATTTTTAAGGTTAGCCCTCGATCCCGCTTCATCAATAACATCTATTGCCTTATCGGGAAGAAACCTGTCGGTTATATATCTCTCAGACAGCATTACGGCAGCTTCTATAACCTCATCGGATATTTTAACCCTGTGATAAGACTCATAGTAATCCCTTATACCTTTAAGTATTTCTATGGAATCGTAAACAGAGGGCTCATCAACCTGTACGGGCTGGAATCTTCTCTCTAGGGCGGCATCCTTCTCTATATGCTTTCTGTATTCATTAAGCGTAGTCGCTCCTATTACCTGTATTTCTCCCTTTGAAAGAGCCGGCTTCAATATGTTGGCGGCATTCATTGCTCCTTCGGCTTCGCCCGCACCCATAATATTATGGAGCTCGTCAATCACCAAAATAATATTGCCAAACTGCTTTGCCTCGTCAATTATCCCCTTCATTCTGCTTTCAAACTGTCCTCTGAACTGCGTGCCCGCCACAATTCCCGTCAGATCAAGAAGATAGACCTCGGCGTTGAACAGCTTTGCAGGAACCTGCCTCTTTGCTATTCTGACGGCAAGACCCTCGGCGATAGCTGTCTTTCCAACTCCGGGCTCTCCTATAAGAACAGGGTTATTTTTAGTTCTTCTGTTGAGTATCTGAATCACCCTGTCAATCTCCCTGTGCCTCCCTATAACACGGTCTATTTTATCCTCCTTGGCCTTTTCGGTGAGGTTTGACCCGTACATGTCAAGGAATTTTTTCTTCTTTACATTTTTCTTTTCCTGAGTTTTTGTCCTTGTACTGCCGGAGGAATTCTTAGAGTCCTTATCCTCCAAATATTCCTTACCCTGCTCTCCCGGAAAATCCTGCTTTGCATCGTTTTTTCCAAACGCCTTATTTATAAGGTTGAAAAAGGGATTTCCCGAAGCGGACTGACCTGCCGGATCAGGGATGCTGTTAATATTGTCGGCATCCATGTTGTCGAAAAGGTTTCCGACCTGCTTATTGAGAGTTTCTATATCGTCGTCGGTCATACCTGTCTGCTCCAGAAGCTGATTGACAGGCTGGATACCCTGATTTTTTGCACATGAAAGGCACAGGCCCTCCTGAGTTTGCTTTCCATCAATAATTTTAGTTATAAAAACAACCGCAAAATTCTCTTTGCAAACAGAACACATCATCATATTAAATCCCTCCCCGTCTATAAGTCCGTCTGGTGACCTGCAACACAACCTGCCTAATTTATATAAGCTTTTATCGGTAATTTCATAATATATTTAAGTAAACCTTTTAGTAAAATATTTCATTAGCCCATAAGCAACAAATTTATAAAATGTTCTATTTAGTATAACATATATTATATTTATAGTCTAATAAGCACCCGTGCTTCTATCAAGGAGTCCGGATAAATAAACAAAATTAACTGTCCGTAAATAAAAATACCTGTGTTATAGTCAAAATAGCTGTAATATTTGCAAAACGGATATGCAAAAAAGCTTATAGTTGATTATATATCAGTAAGGCAGTCGGCACAATATTATTTGATACATATTTAACAATTTATTCAATATCGGAAATTAAAAAATGACCCTTAAGGGTCATTTTTCGGCTTGCAGTATCTTTTTGAGAAAGTGCCCTGTATATGAGCCTTTTACTTTTACAATATCCTCCGGCGTGCCCTGCGCCACTATTTCCCCCCCTTTGCTCCCGCCTTCGGGGCCAAGGTCGATAATGTGATCGGCTATTTTTATAACATCAAGGTTGTGCTCTATGACAACTACCGAATTACCCGATTCAACCAGCCTGTGAAGTATGTCCGTCAGCCTGTGCACATCCGCTACATGAAGCCCTGTAGTGGGCTCGTCCAGTATATATATGGTGCTTCCCGTGCTGCGTTTGGAAAGCTCCGACGCAAGCTTTATCCTCTGGGCCTCCCCGCCTGAAAGGGTTGTGGAGGGCTGTCCTATTTTTACATATCCAAGCCCCACATCCCACAGAGTTTGAAGCTTTCTTTGTATTTTGGGGATGTTCTTGAAGAATTCCAAGGCATCCTCAACCGTCATCTCCAGAACGTCGGATATGCTTTTCCCCTTATACCTTACCTCAAGCGTTTCCCTGTTGTATCTTTTTCCCTTGCACACCTCGCAAGGCACGTACACGTCAGGCAAAAAATGCATCTCTATTTTTATAATTCCGTCTCCATGGCACGCCTCACAGCGTCCCCCCTTGACGTTAAAGCTGAAGCGTCCTGTCTTATAGCCCTTCATTTTTGACTCGGTAGTACCCGCAAACACCTCTCTTACAAGGTCAAACACTCCTGTATATGTCGCGGGGTTGGATCTTGGCGTTCTCCCTATGGGAGACTGATCTATTTCTATAACCTTGTCAAGATGCTCTATACCCTTTAAGGAGGTATGCTCCCCGGCCCGGGTTCTTGCCCTGTTAAGCTCGGCGGCAAGCCTTTTATAAAGTATTTCATTTATCAGAGAGCTCTTTCCCGAGCCCGAAACTCCTGTGACACATGTGAGAACCCCTAAAGGTATCTTTACGTTTATGCCCTTGAGATTGTTCTCCGAGGCTCCTTTTATCTCCAGCCATTTCCCGTTGGGCTTCCTTCTCTGCGCCGGAAGCTCAATTTTCTTCCTTCCGCTTAAATACAGCCCTGTCAGTGAATTTTCACACTGCTTTATTTCATCCACAGAGCCCTCGCACACCACATAGCCTCCGTGAACTCCCGCACCGGGTCCCATGTCTATTATGTGATCGGCGGCGTACATGGTATCCTCGTCATGCTCTACAACAATCAATGTATTTCCTAAGTCCCTCAGTCTTTTAAGCGTCTCAAGCAGCCTGTCGTTATCCCTCTGGTGGAGCCCTATGCTTGGCTCGTCAAGTATATACAGCACCCCCATGAGTCCCGAGCCTATCTGGGTGGCAAGCCTTATTCTCTGCGCCTCGCCTCCCGACAGCGTCCCTGCCGCTCTGGACAGCGTCAGGTAATCCAGTCCGACATCCACTAAAAAGCCCAGCCGTGCATTAATTTCCTTAAAGATCTGCTGTGCTATTATTTTGTCCCTCTGCCTCAGCTCTAAATTATTGAAGAATTCTCTGCAGTCAACGACCGACATGCGCACAATTTCATCTATATTCCTGCCTCCGACGGTAACGGCCAGGCTTTCCTTTTTCAGTCTGGCTCCCTTGCAGTCGGGGCATGGCGAGCTGCTCATAAATCCTTCATAGTATTGCTTCATTCCATCCGACTGTGTTTCCCTGTAGCGTCTTTCGCTTATATTTATAACACCCTCAAAGGCGCTGAGATAAGAGCCGCTTCCGTATTCCCTCTCATACTCCACCTTTATTTTTTCTCCCTTTGTGCCGTAAAGAATTAAGTCGACTATATTGGGCGGCAGCTTTGCAACAGGGATATCAAGCTTAAATTTATAATGCTTTGCCAGTGCGTTGAAAAACATTCTGGAATACGCGTCCTCATTTTCAACATTCCAGCCGCTAATGGCTATAGCTCCTTCGGCAAGAGATTTTGATTCATCAGGTATAATCAGGCTGCGGTCAATATTGAGAAGCGTACCTAAGCCGCTGCAGGTGGGACACGCCCCAAAGGGGTTATTAAATGAAAACATTCTGGGAGTCAGCTCTTCAATGCTGATACCACAGTCGCTGCACGCAAAGTTCTGGCTGAACATAAGCTCTTGCTGTCCGTTTATATCCACTACCGCTATGCCGCTGCTTAAGTTAAGCACCGTTTCCATTGAATCCGAAAGCCTTTTTTGAATCCCCGGCTTTACAATAAGCCTGTCCACCACAATTTCCACAGTGTGCTTTTTGTTTTTGTCCAGGGCTATTTCGTCATTTACGTCCATAACCTGCCCGTCAATCCTTACCCTTACATAGCCTCCCTTCTTTACATCCTCAAGAAGCTTATGGTACTCTCCCTTTCTCCCCCTTACTACAGGCGCTAAAAGCTGTATCCTTGTCCCTTCCTCCAATGCAAGAATTTGATCCACCATCTGGTCAACCGTCTGCTGGGAAATTTCCTTTCCGCATACCGGGCAGTGCGGTATTCCTATTCTGGCATACAGCAGCCTTAAGTAGTCGTATATCTCCGTCACTGTCCCCACCGTAGACCGGGGATTTCTGCTGGTGGTCTTCTGATCAATAGAAATTGCGGGTGAAAGCCCGTCTATATAGTCTATATCGGGTTTTTCCATTTGACCTAAGAATTGTCTGGCATATGCCGACAATGACTCGACATACCGCCTCTGCCCCTCCGCATATATGGTATCGAACGCAAGAGAGGATTTGCCCGATCCGCTCAGCCCCGTGATAACGACAAGCTTGTCTCTTGGTATCTCAACATCGACATTTTTAAGATTATGCTCTCTGGCCCCTTTTATAAATATGTTATCTCTAATCATAGCCTTTCACCTGTTAAATAAAAATTTCGAAAATAAGGTTGAAATGTATTCCCCCTAATTACGCTTATTACATTATACCAAACTGTCAGAAAAACGCAAACGCTTGTTCTCAAAATCTTTTTCGTCAACCCCGCCTTAAAACATTTTAAGCTATATAGGATGCAATAAAGATTTTACAAACATAGAGGATATAATTGCTTACAGAAATTTTTAATAGCAACGTAAGACTCTAAGAGTCTTCAAGACGCCTTGCGGGGAAATGTCTCACGGGTATGTCATCAGGCGCTTTTCTTAGATGTATTCCTTACGGGTCAAAAAAATTTCTTTCATCAAATTATATCCTCCACGTAAAATCTTTATTGCTAAATATATAGCCGATCCGAAAGACAAAATAATAAGCCGGACAACGCCACAGTAAATGGCATCGCCCGGCCTGTCATGCTGCTTATATGCCTGCCTTCAGCACACGCCCCGCTTAAGCTCATGTGAAATTATTTCTTCAAAAACCGTGTGAATATTCGCCTTCAATTCCACACCCAGACTCCTCAGCACATGATCGAATGCCTTTAAGACAGCATAAATTTTCTCATTCCGGCAGTTCTCTCCCATATGGCCTATGCGAATTACCCTGTCCTTCAGAAAATCAAAAGCTCCTCCAAGCATAATTCCGTGCTCTTCATACAGCTTGCTGCTGAGTTCTTCAAACGATACCTCTTCGGGCAGCATAACAGTGGTAACGGTACTTGAAAAGCTTTCCACAGGGTAGAGCCGCAGTCCCGCGGCAATCAGGCCCTCTCTTACCGCGCCGGCCGCGCTCCTGTGCCTTTCAAGAGCGGTTTTATCCCTGAGCAGTCTTCTTACCGCTTCTCTTAAAGCATAAATATCATTTACAGGAGGAGTGTAAGGAAACCATTTGTCCTCATACCAGGTCTTCCAATGAGCCAGACTGCAATAAAAGCCTGCTATGGGAGATTTTCTGTTTAATATTTTGTTCCACGCAAGCTTGCTTATGCTTAAAAAAGCAAGCCCCGGAGGTGCGGACAGACATTTTTGCGAGCCTCCTATGACAATGTCCATTTGCCATTCATCCACATAAAGCCTTTCTCCTCCCACGGCAGACACAGAATCTACAATGGTTATAATTCCATACTCCTTTAACATCGGGCAAATTAAGTCAACAGCGTTTGTAATTCCTGAAGGAGTTTCACAGTGGACAAGCGTTGCCGCCTTAAAATTGTTGTTCTCCTTTAAGAATTCCCTTAATCCCGAAACATCAATGCCCTTATGGTAATCTGATATAAAATAGGTGACATGCGCGCCATATATGGTGGCAAATTCTCCAAAGCCCCTTCCGAAAACACCGTTGTCTATGCACAGGATATTGTCTCCCGGCTCTATAATGGAGCAGCACGCCGCCTCAAGTCCCAGAATTCCCTCACCGTTTAAGATAACGACATCATTTTTCGTGTTCATCAACTGCTTCAGCTTTCCGCAGGTGTCTTTGTAAAATTCATAAAATTGCAGATCTAAATCCGGGTTTACAATTTCCGTGCTCATTGCCCTTCTTACATCCTCGTGTACATATGTAGGTCCCGGTGTCATTAATAATGGTATGTTCATATATTAGTCCCCCCTCCGTAAATCTGCCGGCATCCTGCCTGCCGGATATAAATTGTGCCGCAAGCCGGCCACTAGACCGCAAGCTTAAATTTCTTTATACAATATGCCGCGGGTATTGCCCCAAAAGCCCCTGCTGCAATTTGCACAAGGTTTCCCGGTATGGATGTCATGGGAGATATCCAGTTTCCGTAAATAAGGCCCTCCGCCCCATAATAGCCCGCTACCATCCATACTCCTCCCAAAAGTATTGCAAGCCAGTTCCATAGAGCCTTTTCCCCGTTTCTTTGCGCCGCGTGTGACACACTCCCGATGATATACCCCATAACCCCTCTTATTACAAATGTAAACGGAGCCCATATGACATAAGGTGACAAAACATCAAACAGAGCCATCCCAAAAGCCCCTGCAATTGCGCCTTTTTTCTTTCCGAAGATTATTGCGGATAAGAATAAGGCTACATTTCCAAGATGAATAAGTCCTCCGTTAATTGAAAATGGCAGCCTTATGTTGATAAACGCAGTCGATATAAAAACCATTGCAATTAAAAGCCCGCAGACCACCATATCTCTTAGCTTGAAGCCTGTATTCCCTGCGGCATTCACTTCTAAATTCCGTACGTAATTTTTTTGCATATCCTCACCCCCTCAACACTTTGTATCGATACAATTTAAAATTGTATCGATATATTACAGGTATTTTAATAACTGGGGAGAGTTTTGTCAATACAATTATTGTTAAAACAATTTATTGTTAAAATAATTACTGTTAAAACAATTTGTTGTTTAAAATTTTATCCGCCACTCCTAGCTTAAGCAGGACAGAGGACAGAAGATATCCCAATACCACACTTACACCGCCTTGTATAAGGTTAAAGGGAAGCTCTGCGATTGCAGCCGCATATCCAAAGGTCTTGTCAAATATCCCCAGAATATAGCATTCGGCAATGAAATACCCTAAAACCATAATCAGCGCCGCGGCGACAGCCCCCGCTATTCTTAATACTTCCTTTCTTTTGTGTGCGTTAGAGCGTTCGGCCACAGCACCTGCCACATACCCCTCAAGTCCCTTCACTATAAAGGTAATGGGAGCAAAAATAATCCCTCCGGGAGACGCAAGGTCTGCTATTGCAGAGCCTATTGAGCCTGAAATAAGTCCGCAGCCTCTCCCAAACAAAATTGCTCCGACTATTATAACCGAATCTCCAAAATTGATATACCCCGGAGGTACAGGGCCCGGTATGCGTGTGAAATACGTACATAGAAAAACAAGCGCTATAAACAGGCCGTTTACTACAACCTTATTTGTAGTGTTACTCAAAACATCTCCCCCTTTTACAACTGTATCGGTACACGTTTAAATCGTTCCGAATTGTTAAAAGTATTTTAATGATTAAGGGGAATTTTGTCAATATTTTTTTATCCGTTCAGAAGGGTTAGGTAGGCATATTTTTCATCATTAATTATAATTTTACTGATTCCGCAGTTATCTACGCTAAAACGCCATGAATCCTCAATTTTCATTCCCAGCAAGTAGGATATTATTTTTCTTACACAGCCCATATGTGTTACTATGATAAAAGTCCCCTGGCTATGGCAGAGCAATTGGTCTATGAATTCTGTAATTCTTCTGTATGCCTGTATTGTGCTTTCTCCTCCCTCCACGCAATAATTTATGTGATCTTCTACCCACAGCGCGTGCTGCTCGGGAAAGCCGCTAATAATCTCATTATACGTAAGGTCGTCCCATATTCCAAAATTGCGTTCCTTTAATGCGTCTGAAGGCTTTAGAGCTACATTAAAATTTTCATTGATGATTTCAGCGGTTTTGGAAGCCCTTTTAAGAGGGCTACAGTATATCCCGTCAACCCTTGTCCCTTTAAGCCTGTCTCTTGCTCCGCGCGCCTGCCGTAAGCCCCGCTCATTCAGTTCCACATCCGTCCAGCCTAAGTATGTACCTTTTTTATTGCTATCTGTTTCTCCATGCCTTACTAAAATCAGCTCCAGCATTTTTACCGCCTCCTCTTATAAAATCACCACAGCACATAAGCAAAAATCAGAAATATTGACTGATTAAGCTCGCATACCGCTCCAAGTATATCCCCCGTCGCCCCGCCTATTTTCCTTGACAAAAGCCTTGCAAGCACAACCGACGTGACAGGAGGTATAACAGACAGCGGCATCCTTTCGTATCCTGCCGCCAAAAAAAATATCAGCATGTACATGGCCAGCCCCAGCGCCACTTCCCACGCACCGCACCTGTCGATAAAGCTTTTGCCAAGCCCCGCTCCGCTTCTTGCATACCTTGAACAGCCCGCCGCCGTCAAAGAGCCTATTCTTCCCGCGACGGGAAACAGAAGTACAACCCACGTTATACGGGAGGCAGGAATGCCGGACATCACCGCCCAATTAATCAAAAGCACACATACTATTGCAAGCACAGCATTAGTTCCCACACGGCTGTCTCTCATTATTTCAAGCATCCGCTCCTTCGGCCTTCCCGAAAACAGCCCGTCGAAGGTATCGCCCAGCCCGTCTAAGTGCAGGCCCCCTGTAAGCATTACATATGCCGCAAGCAAAAGAGCCGAACAAACCGCCGGAGGAAATATGAGGCTCAAGCCATAATGCAGCCCCGCCAGAAGCCCGCCTAATATCAGGCCTACAATCGGAGCAAAAACAAGCCCCTTGCCCATGTCCTCCTCAGTAACCTTTAAATTAACGGTAATCGGTATGGTTGTGAGAAATTGCAGCATCAGTATAAAACGCCTTAAAAACACCATGTTATATGTCCTCTTATCATATTAAAATGCAATAAAAAATTTATATGGCAAATATAATTGGTGAAAGAAATTTTTATTGACCCGTAAGGAATACATCTAAGAAAAGCGCCTGATGACAGACCCGTGAGACATTTCCCCGCAAGGCGCCTTTTCGTTGCTGTTAAAAATTTCTGTAAGCAATTATATTTGCTATGGCGGAATACCCTTTATTTAATCCTCACCGGTATGCCCGAAACGCAAAAATACACCTCTCCCGCCGCCTCGGCAAGCATTTGGTTAACCCTTCCCGCCATATCCCTGAACGCTCTTGCCGACGCGTACTCCGGCACCAATCCCATGCCTGTCTCATTGGTAACGGCAATAAAAGGCATGGGCAGACCTTTAACCTCATTTATCAGCTTCTTTATCTCAATTTTTATATTTTTCTCAACCTCGTCCCGGCCGAAGGCATCCACCGCCTCCCAGTCGGTATAGCTCTCAAACATAAGGTTTGTAACCATTATTGTAACGCAATCCAGTAAAACACCGTCCTTGCCTGGAGCATGGCTTCTCAGAGCCTCGTCCAGATCCCTGTGCGCCTCAAGCGTTTCCCAGTGCTCAGGCCTCTGCTGCCTGTGCCTGCTTATCCTGTCCCTCATTTCCTCATCAAGAGGCACCGCCGTGGCAATATAAAGTATGCTATTCCCCATGCCCTTTGCCAATTCTTCCGCAAACCGGCTTTTTCCGCTCCTCGCGCCGCCGGTCACAAGTATAAGCCTTCCCATGCCGCTCCCCCTTTCATTCCGCTAGTCCTTCCTTTGCAATATCTGTCCGAGGGCTTCCACAGCTCTTGCGTTGCTTTCTCTATCCTTTACGGCAAGCCTGAAATAGCTGCTGTCTAAGAATCTGAAGCTTGAGGCATCCCTTATTAGAATTCCCCTCAAAAGCATTTCATGCTTTAGCCTCTGTGCGGTAAAGTTCGTGCCGCGTATTCTCACCAGAATAAAATTTGAGGAGGGGGCAAAAGCCTCCAGCCCTTCAATGCCGCAAAGCCCAGTATAAAAACTGCCTGTTTCCTCCCCCAGCCATTTTGCGGTTCTGTTTAGATAACCGTCCTCATCCTTTAAAACACTCCCGATATCCCCTGCAAACAAATTTACAGACCATGGCAGCTTGCTATCCCACATTTTTTTTATAAGCCCGGCATTGCCTATGCCATATCCCAGCCTCAGCCCCGGTACGGCAAACACCTTTGTAAAGGCCCTTATAATAAAAAGGTTGTCATACTCATTAACATAATGCACCATGGAGCTTTTATTGCCCGATGCCGTAAGCTCAATAAACGCCTCATCTATTATAACATTTATTCCCCTTCGCGATGCATATTTTATAAGACTTACAAGTTCATTCCTCTCGTAAAGCACAGACGTAGGGTTATTTGGGTTGCACAGCAAAATAGCATCGGTTCCGTCATTTAAGCTCTCTATCAGGGCATCAACATTGAGACGGAAGCCTTCTTTGCGTCTCAGCTCAAAATATACCGCCTCTGTACCGTATCTTGCTGCCGCCGCTTCATATTCCGAGAAGGTGGGCGAGGGTATTAAAACCCTTTTTGGCCTTAGTGCCTCAAACAGCAGGAAGATCACCTCCAAAGCCCCGTTCCCCACTATTATGCGGCTGCCGCACACCCCAAGGTAATTGGAAATGCACTCCTTAAGCCCTGTACACTCAGGGTCGGGATAGCTGCTCAGGCTGTTTACATTTGAAGCTATTACGTCCTTTATTGCCTTGGGAACTCCCAAGGGGTTTATGCTGGCACTGAAATCCAGTATGCTGTCCGGTGGAATGCCGTATTCTCTGGCTGCCTCGTATATGTTGCCGCCGTGCCGCCGGGTATATTTTTCTTCTGTCATGCCAATAGCCACTCCTTTTTTATCTACAAAAGAAATTTCACTGCCGCCGCAGCGCCCAGAGCCACAGCCACGGTTATTGCCGAAGCGGCATACATAAGCCTTATGGTGTCCCTTATATGGGAGGGCCTGAGGAGAACGCGCGGATCGCCTATGGCGGGCTTTTCCACCGTCTGCCCAAAATACACATTACTTCCCCCTATCTGCACGCCCAGCGCTCCCGCCACTGCCGCTTCGGGATAGGCGCAATTGGGGCTTTTGTGGTTTCTTCTGTCTCTTAGCATTATTCTCATGCTGCCTCGAAAATCCATCCCGCACAGAAGGGCCGCCAACGGAATTATAATGCCTGAAAGCCTGGCAGGAATATAATTGGCGGCATCATCCGCCTTGGCAGAGGCTCTTCCGAAATTTATATACCTTTCATTCATATACCCAACCATTGAATCCAGAGTGCTTACCGCCTTGAACGCATATGCAAGGGGAGCGCCGATTCCGAACACAGAGCCGACGGCGGCATAAATGACAGGCGATATCACGCCGTCAACAGTATTCTCGGCAGTTGTCTCAACCGCACCTCTTATAACCTCCGGCTCACTAAGTTCCTTCGTTTCCCTTCCAACAAGCATGGACAGCCGTCGGCGGGCCCCGGCAATGTCTCCTTCGGCAAGCACCGCATAAACCCTCCCCGCCTCATTTGCCATGCACCTTGCCGCAAGTGAGGAATATATAAAATATATGTTAGCGGCGTGAAAAAGCCACGGGCTTACAAGCATGGCAGCACCGAGGATCGCCCAGACCGAAGCAAGGGTTATTAACGGTGCCGCCACAGCAAGCACCAGCCCCGCATACCTCTCTCTTCTGCCCATATCCTTATGGCTGTGCGCCTTACCGCCCGATATAATTTCCCTAAGCACCCGCTCAAGCCTTTTAACCAGCCAGCCTATGCCCCTTACGGGGTGCGGAAGCCAGTGCGGGTCCCCGAAAACCAAGTCCAGCACATATGCAATAAAAACATCTGCCAAAAGCTGAAACGGCAAGTCTTATCCCCCCTATGCCATGCCCATTATTTTATAGACTGCTTTAATATCAATGCTGCTCCTTAAAATATCCGCCAGCTTGTTATACTGCTCCTCCTTGAACTGACTTGCGTTGCAGCCGCCCTGCTCTAATGGCATAAGCCCTTTCTTTTTCCTCAGATTGTTTATAATTCCCCATGTAAAGCTCATATTGTCAAATATACCATGCATATATGTGCCGTAGACAGTTCCGTCTTCATTGCGCACACCTCCGGCACAGGCCCGCTCTGTTTGTGAAGCAGTGTGAAGGCTAAGATACGGAATACATCCATCCATATGCCTTGAAGTACCCATATGTATCTCATAGCCCCGTATGAATGTGCCCTTAAGCCCCTCATTAAGCGCCGCATCGTCGGTAATTTCACCCTCTGCCTGCGTGGTGGTCTTCTCCTCCTCAAAAACAGTTTTTATGTTAAGCAGTCCCATTCCATCGATCCCTGCAACGTCGGACTCTGTTTTTAACGGGTCTTGAATATCAAGCCCAAGCATCTGATAGCCTCCGCAAATGCCAAACACCGTTACACCATCGCTGTTCATTCTCTTTATTTGCTCTTCAATGCCTGTTTTCCTGATAAAGCTCAAATCATCTATGGTGTTTTTTGAGCCGGGAAGGATTATCATGTCGGGGCGGCCCATTTGCTGTACGCAGTCAACATACCTGAGCCTTACCCTCGGAATATTGTCAAAGCAGTTAAAATCGGTGAAATTGGAGATGTGAGGAAGCTTGACAACCGCAATGTCAATATCGGCATTTTCCGCCTCCCGTCCCCTTGAAAACCTCTCAGTTACACTGTCCTCGTCGTCTATGCCGAGCCTTGTCATCGGCAGCACCCCAAGAACGGGTATATTAATTATGTCCTCAAGCATTTTAAGCCCCGGCCTGAGTATTTCTATATCGCCTCTGAACTTATTTATTATTACTCCCTTGACCCGCTGCCTCTCTTCTTCCGTCAAAAGAAGCATGGTCCCCGCAAGCGAAGCAAAAACCCCGCCCCTGTCTATGTCGCCTACAAGCACAACCGGAGCGTCTGCAATTTCCGCCATGCCCATATTCACTATGTCCTTGCTCCTCAGGTTTATCTCTGCGGGGCTTCCCGCCCCTTCTATCACTATTATATCGTTTCCTGCCGCAAGGCCGTTGTATACCTCCCGGATCATATCCCGCAACTCGGGCTTAAAGCGGTAATACTCCGCCGCCGACATGTTTGAATGAACCCTTCCGTTTATAATGACCTGAGACTTTTTATCGGTAGTGGGCTTCAACAGAATTGGGTTCATATCGGCAGACGGCTCCACCCCTGCCGCTTCAGCCTGTACAACCTGTGCTCTGCCCATCTCCCTCCCATCCTTTGTGATAAAGGAATTGAGCGCCATATTCTGCGATTTGAAGGGAGAAACGGCATACCCGTCCTGCTTAAATACCCTGCACAGGCCCGCAGTTACCCAGCTTTTTCCTACCGAAGATGCAGTACCCTGTATCATAATGCTTTTAGCCTTCAAAATTTATACACCTCTGTTTCTTAATGCTCTGTACCGGGAGCAGCTTGCCGCAAAGGCTTGGGCAATGGACGGGTTTGACCAGAAATGAATGTGAGGGTACCCCGCCAGCATACTATAAAGCTTATAGCCGCAGCGCCAGACCCTTTCCTCCGTCCCCCTCCTTTTCTTTCGCACCTTAAAGCAGGTGCCCACACAAGGGTCAACCCTTGCGAATGAGTAATGGAATTCGTGCCCCCTTACAACCTCTCCCTTTCTCGATACCACGCTGTCGTGCTCCATCTCTATCTCAACATAGCCAAACCTTTGCAGTGACGAAGCCATTTCACATTGCCCGGGCAAAAGGCCGGCCATCTCAAACTCTCTTCCGCTTTTATCGGTAATGCTCCGGCACATATACATGAGCCCTCCGCATTCCGCATATGTGGGAATTCCGCCTGTTACGGCATTTTTAATGCTTGTCCTCATATGGGCGTTTGCCGAAAGCTCCTCTCCCCAAACCTCGGGATATCCCCCTCCGATATAGAGCCCGTCAATGTCTCGCGGCAGCTCACCATCACAGGCGGGGCTGAAAAATTCCAGCTCGGCCCCCAGCATTTCAAGCATGTCCAGATTATCCCTATAGTAGAAATTAAACGCCTTGTCCATTGCAACGCCTATTTTTATTCCAGGGTATACTATTTCGGGAGCAAATGGGCTGTGGCAATGGAAAACAGCCTTAGAATCCCGTGCCAGCCTTAAAAGCAGCTCCAAATCAACAGTGCCTGCAAGCTCCTCCGCCAGAATATCCAGCTTTTGTCCAAGCCCCTCAATTTCCCCGCCCGGAACCAGTCCAAGGTGCCTTTCGGGAAGCTTATACCGGCTGCTGCTTTTTAAATACCCTACGGCCGCTATGCCTGTCCTTTCCTCTATTGCCTCCTTGAGAATTGAGAAATGAGCCTCTGAATTTACATTATTAAGTATTACCCCTTTAATATCTGCTCCGGGGTCAAAGTCCTTAAAGCCCCGTATTACTGCGGCAACACTTAGAGCGGCACCCTTTGCGTCAACCACAAGAATTACCGGAGCATTTATTATTCCCGACACATGTGCCGTACTGCCCTCGGAGGAGTACACTCCAAAGCCGTCGTAAAATCCCATAACCCCTTCTATTATGGCTATATCGGCCCCTTCGGAGCCTGTCATAAACAGGTGGGAAACAGTTTGGGGGGTGAGCATCCAGCTATCCAGATTTCTGGAGGATCTTTGTGTGATGAAGGTGTGAAACATAGGGTCTATGTAGTCCGGACCCACCTTAAAGGGCTGAACCTTAAGGCCCCTTTTCATGAGAGCCGCCATTATTCCCGTTGAAACGGTTGTCTTGCCGCAGCCGCTGTTTGTTCCCGCTATTATGAGCCGTGGTATTTGCGGCATATGCATCACCTCGTTTAAAGAATTAACTCACCCCCGGCCCCTCTCTTTTCAAAAGAGGGGAGCAAAGCCCTACATATCTCCCCCCTCTTTTGAAAAGAGAGGGGGGCAGGGGGGTGAGTAGAACATCCCCGCCTAAACCGACGCAGCCCTGTCGGCAATTATGTCGGCCAGCCTGTCGTCGTCTCCTATATGCCTGCTCAGCTTAATTTTAATATGGGGGTATTTTGCCCTTATTTCCTCCAGCTCACCCGGAATATCCTGTGTTACATGCACACCGTCAAAAATAAACATCGGCACTACCTTTATACTGTCCGCCCCCTCATCCACAAGCCGCCGGATTCCGCTTTCAAGATCCTGCTCCGAAAATTGCAGGTATGCCGCTTGCACAAACTCCGAGCCTGTCCTCTTTTTTACCTTTTCCACAAGGGAATTTACTATTGCCTCCGTCTCCTTTATCTGACTCCCATGCGCTAAGATTAATATACTGTTCATTATAAAAACCTGCCTTTCTTTAATTTGTTGTTTCCTTAAGTCGTAAGAACGCCGCTCCAATAGCCTGCTCCGTTGTTTTTATACCGGCTTCGGTATGGGCATGGGATACAAACATTGTTTCAAACTGTGAGGGCGGAAGGTATATCCCGTTTCGCAGCATTTCCCCGAAATACCCGGCGAACTGCCGCGTATCGCTTTTTACCGCTGTTTTAAAGTCACTTACCGGCTGCCGTGTAAAAAACGGGCTGAGAGCAGATCCCACCCTGTTTACATGCAGAGGGATTTCATACCTTTCGGCAGAGCTGTTAAACGCTTTTTCAAGCCTTTCGGCCTTTTTATCTGTTTCACTGTATATTGAAGGGTTATCCCTTAGTATTTCAAGGGTTTTTATTCCCGCCGCCATGGCTACGGGGTTGCCCGACAGCGTCCCTGCCTGATAGACAGGCCCTGACGGCGATACCAGCTTCATTATATCCCGCCTGCCTCCATATGCCCCCACAGGCATTCCCCCTCCTATAATCTTGCCAAGCGTCGTAATATCCGGCAGCACTCCATAATACTCCTGCGCTCCTCCGTAAGACACCCTGAAGCCCGTTATTACCTCATCGAATATTAAAACCGCTCCGTGTTCCGCCGTTAATCTTCTCAAAAGCTTCAGAAACTCAATATCGGGAGGCACAAGCCCCATATTTCCCGCAACAGGCTCTACAATAACCGCCGCTATCCTGCTGCCTATGTCGGCGAAAATCTCCTGAATTTCCAGACAGTCATTATAGCAAGCCGTTACAGTGCTTTTGACATAGTCCGAAGGCACACCCGGGCTGTTGGGAACGCCCATGGTAAGAGCGCCTGAACCCGCCTTAACAAGAAGCCCGTCCCAATGCCCGTGGTAGCAGCCCTCGAATTTTACTATTGCATCCCTTCCGGTGTATGCCCTTGCAAGCCTTACGGCACTCATGACGGCTTCGGTACCGGAGTTTACCATCCTCACCATTTCAACTGAAGGTACTGCGTCACAAATCATTTGAGCCAGCACAACCTCCTTCTCTGTAGGCGCTCCATAGCTAGACCCGTCCTCCGCCGCCTTTTTTACCGCCTCCACCACCTCGGCCCTTGCGTGGCCAAGGATCATAGGCCCCCATGATCCGACGTAATCAATATACCTGTTTCCGTCGGCGTCAAAAATTTTTTCACCCTTTGCCTTAAGAATAAACGGGGGCTTCAAGCCCACAGGCCCAAAAGCCCTTACAGGGCTGTTCACCCCTCCGGGTATTATCATTTTTGCCATCTCAAACAGCTCTTGCGACCTCGCATTATCCATCGCCCTTCACCACCCTTTTTCATATATGTAAAGTTTTTACGCAGAGGATATAATTGTATGGAGGAAATTTTTTTGACCCGTAAGGAATACATCTAAGAAAAATGCCTGATGACAGACCCAAGAGACATTTCCCCACAAGGCATTTTTCGTTGCTGTTAAAAATTTCTGCAATCAATTATATCCTCTGCCCCGTTGTTACTAAATCCACTGTGCAAGCTGCTTTGCAAAATAGGTAATAATTATTCCCGCTCCGGCACGCCTTATAGCCGTCACCGACTCAGTCACGGCAGCCCTCTCATCAATCCAGCCCTTCTGTGCCGCCGCCTTTATCATTGAGTACTCTCCGCTGACATTATACGCGGCAACAGGCACATCAAACCTTTCGCTGACATCCCTTATAATGTCAAGATATGCCAGCGCGGGCTTTACCATTATAATATCCGCCCCCTCGTCTATATCAAGCCGCACCTCTCTTAACGCCTCTTTTCTGTTGCAGAAGTCCATCTGATAGCCCCTTCTATCTCCAAAGGCCGGCTTTGAGCCCGCGGCATCTCTGAACGGCCCGTAAAAGGCAGAGGAATATTTTGCACTGTATGCCATTATTGCTTTGTCTGTAAGACCATTTCTGTCCAGAGCTTTTCTTATCTCCCCTACTCTTCCGTCCATCATGTCCGACGGCGCGACAACATCGGCCCCCGCATCGGCGCAGCTAAGCGCCGCCTTAACAATGAGCTCAACCGAAGGGTCGTTTAGAACATGCCCGTCCCGCACAACGCCGCAGTGTCCGTGGCTTGTATATTCGCAAAGGCATATGTCCGCCATGAAAATCATTTGGGGAAAATTCCTTTTGCACTGCTTAAGAGCTGTCTGTACAACTCCATTGTCGTCATATGCCCCACTTCCCACATCGTCCTTTTTGTCCGTCACTCCAAAAAGCAGCACACCCGGAATTCCTAAGCTCTGCACCTCCTCAAGCTCCCGCATAAGGCAGTCTGACGAAAAATAGTACACTCCGGGCATAGAAGGAATTTCTCTTTTAATCCCCTCCCCTTCAACAATAAATATGGGGTAAATCAGCTCGTCCACAGAAAGCCTGGTTTCTCTCACCAGCCTTCTGATCCACTCTCCCGTCCTCAGCCTTCTGGGCCTCTTAATTATATCCATAAAGCAGCACCTCCCTTACAGTCCTCCGAGCAGTACATCCACCAGCCCGTCTATAGTGTACCTATCCGCCACCGCCCAAACGTCGATCCCTTTCTCACGCGCCGTTTCAGCAGTTACCGGCCCTATGCACACCACTCTTGCCTTACCTATTTTCTCCGTCCCCGCCATACCTACAAAGCCCCTTACGGTAGAGGAGCTTGTGAACGTAATGTAATCAATGCCTCCGCTTTCCAAAAGCTCCATTGCACGGCTGTTTGCTTCATCTGCCAGTATGGTTCTGTATACCGCCACATCGTCATATTGTATGCCGTTATCGGCCAGTATCTCACAAAGCCCTTCTCCCGCTATATCTGATCTGGCAAGAAGCACCCTTTCTCCAGGCTTAACCATGCCTGCCAGACCACTTGCAAGCTCCTCCGTGGTGTAGGCCCGAGGAATATAATCTGCATTAAGCCCGTTTTTGGCAAGCTCTGCGGCAGTTGCCTCACCTACAGCACACAGCCCTATTCCCGACAGCTTCCTTATATCTATTTTTTTCTCCCTCATCCTTCCAAGGAAAAACCCCACTCCGTTTGTACTTGTAAACACCAGCCAGCGGTACTCCTCCAGCCTTTCAAGGGCAGCATCAACAGCCTGCATTTGCCCGGCCTCCGCTACTGCTATAGCCGGAAGCTCTATTGCCTCTCCTCCCAGCTCCTCTATCCTCCTTGACAGCACACCTGCCTGCTGCCTTGAACGCGTCACAAGCACCCTCTTTCCGGCAAGAGGCCCCCTGCCGAACCATGCCAGCCTGTCCTTAAGCTCCACTACCCTTCCTACCACAACCACCGCCGGTGACTGTATTCCCGCCTCCGAAGCAGCACGGCATATGTCTCCCAGCGTTCCGCACACCGTTCTCTGGCGCACAGTAGTACCGTTTTCTATCACCGCCGCCGGAGTTGAAGCGTCCTTTCCATGCTTTATAAGCGATGCCGTTATATCGGGAAGGCTTTTTACTCCCATGAGAAACACCAGAGTCCCCTCAAGTTCCGCAAGCAGCTCATAATTGATTTTCCTTCCCTGCCCGTCTGCCCTCTCATGCCCCGTTATAATGTGCAGAGACGATGAATAGTCCCTGTGGGTGACAGGTATTCCGGCATACGCAGGCACAGAGACGGCGGATGTCACGCCGGGAATTATTTCAAAATCAATTCCCTCTTTTAAAAGAGCTTCGGCCTCCTCGCCTCCCCTTCCGAACACAAAAGGGTCTCCGCCCTTGACCCTGGCTACCTTTTTGCCTTCCAAAGCTCTGCTCACCAGTATTCTGTTTATCTCCTCCTGGGGTACGGTATGGCAATGGGGCATTTTGCCCACATATACAAACTCGGCTTCAGGCCGTGCCATGCTTATGGCCTTATCATCCACAAGCCTGTCATACACTATTACGTCAGCCATTCCAATACATTCCGCAGCCCTCAGCGTCATTAGCTTCCAGTCCCCCGGACCTGCCCCTATTATGTATACTCTTCCTTCAGACAACTCTGCAGCCCTCCTTCTCTATCTCCCCAACACAAGCTCCGCCAGCCTTTGACCCAGCCCCTCGGCATTTTGCTTATTTCCCTCTATGCATTCCCTTCTCATATCTGTCTTGCTTTCAGACGCATACATTCCGTAAACCCTCATCACATCGCCCTCAATAACGGCATGGGCAGCCACAGGCTTGCTGCAGCCCCCGTCAAGCCTGTGCATATACGCCCTTTCGGCGCTAAGGCATAGAGCCGCCTCCTCACAGTGGACGCTTTCCATGAGGTAAGAGGCATCGTAGTCCCCTCTGGCTTCGATGACTAAAATGCCCTGTCCCGCAGCGGGTATAAAATCCTCCGCCTCAAAGCACTGTGTACACCTATCCTCAAGTCCCATTCTCTTAAGCCCCGCCATAGCAAGCATAATGGCGTCGTATTGTCCGTTCGTAAGGCTGTCCAGCCTTGTAAGCACATTTCCTCTAAGCGGACTGACGGTTACCATGCTGTTCCTTTGCAAAAGCTGCACCTCTCTTCTGACGCTGCCGGTGCCTATAACAGAGCCTTCCCCAAGCTCCTCCAGTCTTTTTCCGTTCCTTGCGACAAGCACATCCCTAGGGTCCTCCCTTTCAGACACCGCGGCAATAACCAGTCCGTCAGGCAGAAGAGACGGCATATCCTTAGCACTATGTACCGCTATATCTATTCTTCCGTCTATAAGGGCATTTTCCAGCTCCTTTATAAAAAGCCCCTTTCCCCCCAGCTCATCCAGCCTCTTGTCCAAAATCAAGTCCCCCCTCGTTTTAATGGGAACCAGTTGGAAATTATATTGCGGAAGCCTGGCTCTTACCATCTCCGTTATCAGCCTGCTCTGCGCTATCGCCAGCCTGCTCTCGCGCGTGCCCACCCTAATCGTTTTCATAATCGGCGTACCCCTCAAATATCCTCTCCAGCCTTAGCAAAAGCTGCTGCCTTTCATACTTCTCATAGCAGCTTAATGCTTCATCCATTATTTCCCGCAATGCCCTTTTTCTTTTTTCCTCATTTTTTATTTCTTCCTTGGCTCTCACCCTGAACGGCTCCAGTAAGTCCACAGCCTCCCCCCAATATGGAGGGATGGATGCCCCAACATGCTGTCTTACCTTTTTAGACATCGATGGATACCTGCCTGAGGTAGAAACACCCACCACCAGATCCCCCCGCCTTACAATTGCGGGAAAGATAAAGGTACACTTTTCGGGGTCATCCACCGTATTTACCATTATGCCCCTTTTGACACAGCTATTGTACACACTCTCATTGACCGCTTCATCATCCGACGCTGCAATAGCCACAAAGGCTTCACTTAAGTCGTCCTCCCTGTATTCTCTCAGCAGGAGGTCTATTTGCCGCATATCCGCCAATTGTACTATTTCATTCACCGCATTGGGGCTTACTACAGTAATAGCAGGGCCAAACGCCATAAGCGCCTCAATTTTTCTCGCTGCTACATTTCCGCCTCCCACTACAACACACCTTTTCCCTTTTAAGTCCACAAACATAGGAAAAACAGGCATTTCATCCTCCCCCCTTCAATGAGGCTGTTCTAACTACCGCCTCAAGCAGCTCATCGATGCTGCCTGTCTTATTTGTATATTCCAGCTCCGGCCGCCTGACCATTATTACTGGTATACCCACATCGGCACAGGCCAAAAGCTTTTGGGGAGTACCCCCTTGCGCGCCGCTGTCCTTTGCAACCATAACGGCAGCCTTGCAGTGCTTAAGCATTTCAATATTCATCTCCGGGCTGAATGGGCCCTTAGCTGCAATTATTGAAGACGCGTCAAGCCCCGCCTGCTCGCACCTTAAAATTACCTCACTCTGCGGAAGCACCCTTGCAAACAGCCTTTTTTTAGAATTTCTTATTGTTCGCGCAAACACCTCTATATTATTGCTGCCCACTGTGAGAAATACATTCCCGTCAAACTCATCAGCCTTTTGAGCCGCTTTGTGAAAATCCCCCGCCCATATTATATTTTTGTCTTGTGAAAGGGTACAAGCTCTTTCAAATCTATAGTACGGGACATTTGCAAGCCTGCACGCGCTTATTGCATTTGAGGATGCCTCAGCCGCATAGGGATGGGATGCATCCACAACGCATTTAGCACCCGTTTCCTCAACAAGCCGTGCCATTTCCCCGGCACAGAGCCTGCCGTCCAGCACCGAAACACCCCCGCCCGTCTCTATAAGACTGCCTCCGAAGTCCGTTGCCACCGTAGCCGTAACCCGTATTCCCTTACGCGCAAGCCCCTCTATAATTTGTCTGGCATCGGATGTGCCCGCTATAACAATTACATGCTGCATACCCTTATACAAAGCCCCTTTCCAATTGTTTATTATATCCGGCAGAAAGGATTTTACCATGCCGCTTACAGAACATACCCCCTTGGGGTTATCATCCTGCCGTTTTCGACATAGGTCGCGGAATTGCCTATTATCACTGTGGAAAACATATCGATATCAAAATTAAGCATACCTTCAAGAGACGCTATCTCACAGCCCTCATTCTTCCTTCCCGCGTTTCTCACAATTCCCACTGGTGTTTCAGGCCTTCTGTATTCCATAGCAATGTCCCTTGCAATGCCTATATACCCGCTTCTTTTTTTGCTCCTTGGGTTATACAGGCAAAGAACAAAATCCCCCTGCAGTGCAAGCCTTATCCTTTTGCATATCAGTTCCCAAGGCGTTAAAAGATCACTTAGGCTGATAACGGCAAAATCATGCATAAGAGGCGCGCCCAAAAGTGAGGCTGCAGCGCTTGCGGCAGTTACTCCCGGAATGATTTCAACGGGTATCTGGCTTCCCGATTCGTTAAGCACCTGAAGCATTATCCCGGCCATACCGTAAATTCCGCTGTCCCCGCTGCTCACCAGAGCCGTCTTGAGGCCGCTCCTCGCTTTTTCAAGCGCCAGCCTGCACCTCTGTACCTCTCTTGTCATACCCGAGCTTGCAAACTCCTTTTCCGGGAAGTAATCCCGGATCAGCTCAATGTATGCGCCGTAGCCCACAACGATATCCGCCGCCTCTATAGCCTTTGCCGCCCTGTATGTCATGTTTGCCATATCTCCGGGCCCAATGCCCACTATATATATTTTCCCCATATCACGGCTCCTGTCCGCTGTTTTTCAAAGATTCCGCCAGGCATCTGAAATATACCTTCATATCCTCATTGCAGGCATTGTCCCTGACATTGTATATAAACCGGTTTATTATATCGCCCACAATACCGTTTACTGCCGCTCTTACCATTTCCTTATCCTCATTGCCGGCCTGCTTCAGCCTTCCGATTACCCCTTCAATTTTGGCCTCAGCCGACTGCTGTACAAGCTCACGGATATGCTTAACCTCCGTAAGCACGCTTCTGAACTCATACCATTTTTCATACTCTTCCACAAATTCCCTTATAATGTTTCCGGCCTTGGAAGCCTCCTCAATTCTCCTGTCAAGGTTTTTGACGGAAATGCATTTAAGGCTGTCTATATTATAGCAGCTTATTCCCTCCACCTCTCCAATCAGCTCATCCATATCCCGTGGTACAGCCATATCTATAAACACCCTTTGCTTTAATACGGTAATATTTTTCTCCACCATGTCCTTGGTCAGGGTATAATGAGGACTGGAGGTGGAGCTTATAACAATGTCGCACTCATTTAACACCGAGTATCTTTTATCATAGTCAATGGCTATAACTCCCGGCATTTGCCCCAGTATGCCCCTGCTTGTGCCATGCGCTCTGGTGGTGGCATAGATTTTGCCCACGCCTTTGGAAAGCAGGTTTTTAAATGCTATAAAGCCCATCTTGCCCGTTCCTATGACAAGGGCGCATTTACTCGAAAGGCCCTCTTTGAAAGACTCCTCCAAAAGCTTGGCCGCTAAAGATCCTATTGATAGCGACTCATGCGACAGCCCCGTGTTTGTCTTTACCTCTTTGGCAGCCGTTATGGCTTCTCTGAAAAGGGTGTTGAGTATGCTTGAGCTTGTGCGGGCCTCAAGCGCGATATCGTGGGCTTCCTTGACCTGCCCGAGAATCTGATCCTCTCCCAGCACCATGGAGTCAAGGCCGCTTGCCACATTAAAAAGATGTTCCGCGGCCTTAACCCCTCCGTAAACATAGAAATACTTCTTCAACTCATATATGTCAAGCTCCTTTATACGGCACAGGGCATTCTGGGCTTGTCCGACATCAAAATCCTCCACCTGGGAATATATGTATATTTCAGTCCTGTTACAGGTAGAAAGCAGAATACATTCCTCTACCCCCCGGAGCTTAAAAACATGCTTCAGGGCCTGTATTCTCTCATTCTTATTAAAGCTGAGAAGCTCGCGTGTCTGTATTGGAGTGGTCTTATAGTTTATTCCTGTGACATAAATATTCATATTAAGTATTCCCTCTCCTCCCGGCAAAGCGCAAGCGTTATTCCGCTGTAGACAGTCTTGCCGCATATCAGCTCCCCCGACCTGCACGCAAGCCTTGCACACGGCTCCGCGACACCCGCCACTCCTGTTTTTTCCCTTACGAATTCCGAACCGTGGAATTCATCCTCTATCTGTGCTATGTCGCTATTAGGTATTACCTTCATTTCCAAACCGTTATCCCTGCAAAACTCCTCAAGGCATCCTTCATTCTTCTTTAGCTCTATGGTTGCAAGGCATTTTAACGACAGCATACTCCTTTTATTGCGGTTCATAAAAGCCCTGACAGCCTCTTTAAAAGCCTCCCTTGTAGTTCCCTTTTTACAGCCCGCGCCCAGCACAAGGCTTCTCGGCCTTATATAAAGGGTTCTCTCACCCCGGGCTTCGATATCGGTGCGGCTGGACAGCACAACCATATTGGAGGGATACTCCCCACCGCCGGGCTTGTACATTTTGATGCAGGAAGGAAAATCCCCCTTTAACGTATACTCTGAGTACATTGACACCTGCTCGCCCCTCAAAAGAGCCGCGCTGATTGGCTTAAGCTGCTCTGTATTCTCTATTGCGCAGTCATTTTGCACCGCAAAAGCGTCTAACGAAATCAGTCCGTTTATATCGGTTGCCGTGGTTATTACGGGAACTGCTCCCGTTTCTTCAGACAGCCTGCGCGCAAGCATATTGGCTCCCCCAACATGCCCCGACAAAAGGCTTATGGCATATCTGCATTTTTCGTCCATTACCACCACCGCCGGATCCCGGGCCTTGTCAATGATGTACGGAGCTATTGATCTCACAACAATTCCACATGCCATTATAAACACAAGTCCGTCGTAATGCCGGAACAGGTATCCCGTAAACGCCTTAAAATCCCCCTCAATCATCCTTACCTCTATATTTTGTGAGCCTTCGTCCTGTATAAAGGGCAATAGCCCGCTTTTTATAAAAGCACAGGCACCGAGCTGTCTGCTTACCGTAAGCGCCAGTCTGGCCCCATTGGGAGTAAGCGCTACTACTGCGCACTTCATTCGGTTCCCCTCCTGTATTCATGGGTAAAGCCGCTGTCATAAAGCCTTGACAGCTCATATTCATCACCTAGAAAATTCCCCACAGCCAAAAGAGCCGTTTTGTTTATCCCTTCCCTTTTGGCCTTCTCGGCAATGTCATCAACAGTTCCCATAACAATTTTCTGCTCGGGCCACGATGCCTTGTAAACAACAGCAGCAGGGGTATCCCCTCCATACCCCTGCTTTAGTCTCTCTATCAGCTCATCAATCATGCCTATGCTTAAAAATATTATCATTGTTGCATTATGCGCAGCCAGAGAGGCTATGTCCTCCGAAGCAGGAACACCCGTCCGTCCCTCCATACGCGTAAGTATGACGGTCTGTGTCACTCCGGGGAGGGTATACTCCTTTTTTAAGGCCGCCGCCGCGGCAAGGAAGGAGCTTACTCCCGGTATAACCTTGTATTCCATACCCCTTTTGTCCAGCTCGCGCATCTGCTCACGCAGCGCACCATAAACCGATGGATCACCGGTATGCAATCTTACGACGGTCTCTCCGTTTTGATGCCCCTCCGACATAATCGCTATCACTTCCTCCAGTGTCATATACGCGCTGTTGTAAACGACACAGTCGCTTTTAGCAAATTCAAGAACCTCTATGTTTACCAGCGAGCCCGCATATATGGCTATATCGGCCTGAGACAGTATCTTTTTGCCCTTGACGGTTATCAGCTCGGGGTCTCCCGGGCCTGCGCCTATAAAATAAATCATATTATCCTACCCCACCCTTTTTAATTATCATAGTAGTGAAATAGCTCAAATCACTTTGGCACGCAGTGTCAATGCCGAATGTCACAAGCTCGTCGTCAAAGCCGCACCTGCTCACGACAACAGCTCTGTCTGCCATCCCTTCGTCAGTCAGGCAGCCTTTTATCTTATCAAGGCTTTTTGCCGCCTTCATTATTATAATATTATCAAAGCTCTTTAATATATGCCGAAGCTCTGCATCCTCAAAAGCACCCGGTATAACGGCAATGCTTTCGGAGCCTTCCCCCAGGCTTACGCCCGCTCTGGCGGCAGAGGCACAAAACGAAGTAATTCCCGGTATTATCCGGGTATCATAGCCCTGCCGGGATAAGTTTTTGTGCATATACATATATGTGCTGTAAACAGTTGGATCACCAAGAGTAATAAAGGCTATGTCCATGCCGCGATCCAGCGTGTGCTTAAGCTGCGCCGAGGCATCCTCCCAGCTTGCCTCCAAAAGCTTCCCGTTACAGCTCATAGGGAAAACAAGCTCTATTACAGGCTTTTCATCTGCTATAGCTTTGCGGGCTATTGACAGCGCCACACTTTCCTTATCCATTGAAGTCTTTGGCACCGCTATATATTGCACAGCCTCAAGAATTCTCTTTGCCTTAATTGTAATAAGCTCGGGATCTCCCGGGCCCACTCCCACCCCATACAGCTTGCCCTTCATAGCCTACCTCCTTAACACGCCCATTGTTTTATGTCTTTTGAGCCGAAATAATATGCACAGGATTCAAAGCCTGCATAATATGCTTATCACCCGCCGTCCTGCCCCTCGAAACAGAAACGCAGGCTATTTCAATATCAATAAAGCCTCTTTTCTCAAAGCCCTTTACAGCCTCATAAACCGATTCTATCGTTACGGCGCTCACTACCACCCTCATGCTCCTTTTAATGCCGCAAAGCACTTGCAGTATTTCCTCCATTTTACCCGAAGTGCCCCCTATAAATACCCTGTCGGGAGGCGGCAACGCCTTCAGTGCGTTGGGAGCCTCTCCGTGGATCACGTGAATATTCTTAAGCCCGAAGCGCAGTGCATTATCCTTAATAAGCTTAAGCGCAGCAGCCTCCCTTTCTATAGAATATACCCTTCCTCTTTTACATACAATTCCGCATTCAACAGATACCGAGCCTGTCCCCGCTCCTATGTCGTATACCGTATCCGTTTCTCTTATGCGAAGCTTGGACAATGCAATACAGCGCACCTCTTGCTTGGTCATGGGAGTCTCTCCCCTTTTAAGCATGTCGTCGGGTATTCCGTATGTAGCATAATTCCACCCGCCTGCCTGGAAACCCTGTTCTCCGCATTCAATATACATTATAGAAAGAGGCTCAAAGCTCATGCCGGCAATATCCCCCGATGTACCCTCGGTTATCCTCTCATTGGAATAGCTGAGGTTTTCACCCACCACAACCCTGCAATTTGCGAGTCCGTCCCCGACAAGCGTTGTACATATGCCTCCGGGCGTGGAGCTCCCTCCTGTAAAAAGTATTACCTTACGGTTGTTCCTTACCGCATCAATTAACCCATCCTCAGCTCTCCCATGCACGCTTAGAATATGCACGTCATTCCATTCAAGCCCCAGCCTTGCGCAAAGGTACTGAAGCGAGCTGATTCCCGGTATAACCTCTATGCACTCGCCTCCAAGCCTTGCCTTGAGAAATTTTGCGATGCTGAATATACCGGGATCTCCCGATGCCAGAACAGTTATTTTTTTCTTACCCCTGTTGTGAAATATATACCTGCATACAGCATCCAGATCTCCCCCTATTGCAAGCTCTTCCTTTCGGAGCTGTCTGAAGCCCTCGAGGCTTCTTTCTCCCCCTATCAGAACATCACTGCCGCTTATGGCCCGCATGGCGGCGGGAAGAATATAGTCCTCTCCCCCCGGCCCTATCCCAGCTATATAAATCCTATCAGCGTCACTCATAGCCTCTCCCCAATTTATCCAGCATGTCTCTTGCATTTGAATCCATTTCAAGCAATGTCCCGCACCCATCAAACAGAACAGTCCCTACCCTTATTTTATTAAAGGTGTACTGCATACACCGCTCCGAAGCATTTGATACAACCCTCCTAAAGACACCGTTTAAGCCCTCGGAGGCTATAATTGCCATAGCGGCCTCTGTTGTACCGCAGCCATATATCTGTGAAACAACGCCGCAGGAAGCACCCTCCAGTGCCGCATACCCCGCCAAAATCTCCATTCTGGCATCAGCTGTCCTGCTGTGAGTATTAAATATCCCTGCCGAAACCTTCACAAGCTTTCCCATATGTCCTATTATAAGAACACTGTGAGCCTTGCACTCTATAGCCCTGTCAAGCATAAAGCCCACAAAGTTTCCTATTTTAATAATATTGTCCTCTCTAAGGCCCAGCTTGTCCACCCCAAAGTGCTGTCCATAATTTCCAAAGGCATATACAGGGTTTTTTATTCCCCTTGCCGAAAGAACATTAAGCTCGGCGGCAAGCGCTTCCCTCCAAGCATCCTCCGACACAGGCACAACTATGCCCGTAGTTCCCAGTATGGATATTCCCCCTACTATACCCAGCCTCGGGTTGTAAGTGCTTTTGGCAATTTCCTCACCTCCCGGCACGCTTAAAACTATCTCCGCCCCCCGGCCTTCACCCGCAGCCTCCCTTACCGCATTCACAATCATATGCATGGGAACGGGGTTAATGGCGGGGCCTCCCACCTCTGCCTTAAGCCCCGGAAGAGTTACCCTGCCTATTCCCTCACCCGCCTTTATGTTAATACCGCTCTCCCCCATAAGCCTTGCCGTTGCAAATATTTTAAGCCCGGTAGTAACATCGGGGTCGTCACCCCCATCCTTTACAACCGAGCATACCGCCTCTCCGTCCCTTAAGGCCGCATCCCCCACAGCAAGCTCCAATAGCTCTCCCGAAGGGAGCCGTATACACACGCTTTGCGGCACGGCACCCGACACAAGCATCATAACCGCCGCTTTAGAGGCTGCCGCCGCGCACGAACCCGTGGTATATCCCTTTCTTAACTTTTTCCCGTTCACAAGCACATAATCATCCATAAATCGAGATCCCGCTTCCCTTCCTGCACAGCAAAACCCACAACGTACGGAACACCCCCTGTGGTGTTCCGCACCCCGTGGTGTTCAGCCTCCTGCAACGCCGTCATCCCATATACAAAATGGCGTTTATAATGGCTGCCGCCACATTGCTTCCGCCCTTTCGGCCCTCCGATATTATATACGGCACTCCTGCGTTTTTAAGAAGCTGCTTTGATTCAACAACATTCACAAAGCCCACCGGCACACCTACAACAAGGAGGGGCTTTGCCCTTCCCTCTGAAATAAGCTCACAAAGCCTTATGAGTGCGGTGGGAGCATTCCCTATTGCATATACCGCATTCCTGCTATCCTCTGCCGCCCTGTCCATGCACAGCGAAGCCCTTGTAACATCTCTGGCTGCGGCATCCGAGGCTATGGCGGCATCATCCATATAGCACACCGCCTCTCCTCCGTACCTGCCCAGTACCCTTTTATTTATTCCCGACCACACCATCTTAGTGTCGGAAACCACATTGCTTCCAGCCCTCAGCGCATCCATTCCGCTTTCGACTGCCCCGGCGCTTATGCTTAATATATCGGCAAACTCAAAATCAGCGGTTGTGTGTATCACCCTCTTGATTATATTGTCATGCATGGGGGGAAACCTTCTGTCGCCAAGCATTTGGGAAATAATTTCAAAGCTTCTTCTTTCAATATCCGAAGGGCTTACCCTCTCTATTCCTTCCAGCATTTCACACACCCTGTTTACCTTTCAATTTTCAATACCTGTCCTTGCAGCAATCCCCTTTGTAAAAGGATGCTTTACCGCACTGATTTCAGACACATAGTCTGCCAGGCGGATAAGCTCCGCAGGCGCGTTCCTTCCCGTCATTACCAGCTCAAGCCCCTCGGGCTTGCTTGTTATCATCTGTGAAACCCTCGATACGCAAATTGCGTCTATGGATATGCAGGCCATAATTTCATCCAATATTATCATGTCCCACCTACCGCTTGCAGCCTCTTCCTCGGCATACTCCAACAGATCTGTGACCGTTTTTTTCAGTTCCTGCCTTTCGGCCTTGTCCATATTCCATGTAAACTTGTCACATTCCTTTGACCTTGCAAGCTTAAAGCGGGGACTAAAATTTTCAAGAACCGAGACCTCTCCCGTCTCACGGCTTTTCAGAAACTGAACCATAAGCACCTTAAGCCCTCTTCCGTATGCCCTTACTCCAAGGCCGACTGCCGCCGTGGTTTTACCCTTTCCGTCACCTGTATATATGTGTACAAGCCCCTTATCCAATCAAAGCCCTCCCCCCTCACATCATACGGAACGCCCCCCGAGGCGTTCCGCCCCATTAAAAAGACCCTTTAACACAGAGAGTGTCAAAAGGTCTTAAGCAAAGCATACAGCTATTTATTAAAATACTTAAAACACCCTCTATCGCTCGTAGAGTTAATGGTGCATCATACAAGGCAGGTATTCTGACTCAAGGGATCATCACCCTAAAAAGCCCCTTCCCATGCATTAAACAAGGAAATTCAACGCACAGTGGGTTTAAGCTTAAGGACTTCCCCTTTACAGCGGCGGGACCGTGAAGGATTTTCACCCTCTTCCCTTTTATTTTGCCCACTTTCAATATGCCAATGAGCAAAAACCTGTATAATCTTTATTCATTTTTTTTACAGCAAACTATATATAGCAATATAATAACTATAAAAGCAATGTTTGTAAAGCGTTACCTTTAAAACACAACTTATTTCTTTAAAATGTTCCTGATTCTCGTCGAGGGATCAAGCAGCAAGCTTAAGGACTGATCGTGGTTTAATGTGTCTATAAGCAACGCTATAAATTTAGATACGTCAACATCGCAATACCATGGTGCCTTAAGAAGCTCCTCCCTCCTGTATGTCAGGTTTGTGGAGAATATCTTTGTAATAATGCCTTTATCGTAATAATCGTTAAACATGTCTATTCCTTCGGTAAACATTGCAAAGGTTACAGCCACATATATCCTTCTCGCCTTCCTCTGCTTAAGCTCTCTTGCCACGTCAAGAACGGAATCCCCCGACGATATAAGGTCGTCCACTATAAGCACATCCTTGCCCTCAACCGAATCACCCAAAAATTCATGCTTTACTATAGGGTTCTTTCCGTTAACGATCCTGGTCAGATCCCTGCGTTTGTAAAACATGCCCAGATTCAAACCCATTATATTGGCATAATATATATTTCTGTTTATTCCGCCCTCATCAGGACTTATAACCATCATACTATCCCTGTCTACCTTAAGATCGGTTTCAGATTTTAAAAGCGCCTTAATTATCTGATAGGTGGGCAGAATATTTTCAAAGCCCTTTATTGGTATTGCATTCTGCACCTTGGGATCATGCGCATCAAAAGTAAGAATATTTTCAACACCAAGCTGTTCCAGTTCCTGAAGTGCGATGGCACAGTCAAGTGATTCCCTTGAAACCCTTTTGTGCTGCCGTCCCTGATACAGAAGAGGCATTACAAGATTTATTCTTTTTGCCTTTCCCCCTACCGCCGAAATAACCCTCTTGATATCCTGAAAGTGGTCATCGGGGCTCATTGGGCAGTCCATTCCGAACATGTTGAATTTACAGCTATAATTTCCTATATCACTTATTATATATAAATCGTAGCCCCTTATAGACTCATTTATAACAGCCTTGCCTTCTCCCGACTTAAATCTAAGGCAATCCGCCGATATAAGGTACGACTCCCTTTTATAGTGAGCGCTTAAATGCTTATTGCCCTCCAATTCCAACACTTCATTCCTTTTTTCCACAATGTGCCTGTTTACCATATTGCCCAGCTCGTGACTGCTCTTCATTGATATAATCCCCAGCGGGCCCACAGGCGAAATAAGCATTTGTTCACTACAATCAGTTGTAGACATTATCATTCCTCCGATATGTATTAATATTATACCTCTGCTCTCAACAGAACAGCCGTCCATCCTGCCGCATAAATATTATAATATTTATTGAGCATTAAGTAAATTCAATATATTTACATATTTAATAGTGACAGATTAAACAATATCCATTTTCATTCTATAATCATCCATAAAAAATCCTTCCCCAATGTCCGTCACAACTTCTTCGGCAACATAGAAGCCCATTTTATGATATGCCTTGATTGAATCTGTATTTTTTTTGTGTACGGTGAGCCATATATATTTATGGCATTGATTTTTGCATATTTCCGACAGCATATTTATAATTTTTCGGGATATGCCCCTCCCCCTGAAGTCCTTTTCGACATAGAGCTTGCTTAAAAAAAGCCCCTCCGTGTCATCCGGCTTTACGGCACAATAGCCTATAATTTCGCTTTCATACCTCACAATATAATAGGTGTACCCTCCTTCTGCAATATCCCCCCATATCCTTTGAGCCGTCTGGTACTTATCCAGCATGTACCGCACCTGCGGAAAGCCTACTATGGGTGAATAGTGTTCAGTCCATACCCTTCTTGCAAACCATTCTACAAGTACCATATCCTCTTTTTTGTCCAATATGCTTATTTCAAAATTTTCTTCCATACCCCATCCCTCATTCCCTTTGTAATATTGATACAATACCGCCTTGCTTGGCCAAGCTCTCCTTTTAGCTTCAGCATAAAAAACCAACTACCCATATTCAAAGAAGTCCTGGTATGCATAGCCATTTTAAGCTCCCTCTTTTTTGATTGGGGAAAATATGCCGGTGTAGATTGCGTCGTGCCTAGAAGCTGCACCCATACATCAAGCTCATCCTCCTCGACAAAGTCGTTGACTATTATTTTTAAGCCCTTGCGGCAGGACAGCCTCAAAATTTCCGACTTTACCGCGGGAAGCTCCTTGCTTTGCCTGTAATTTATACTGACTCTTCTCCTGGGCCCCGTTACCGCGTCCATGCTTAAAAGCGACTTCCCCTTAAACATTTTTAAGATTGCTTTTGGTGAAAAGTCTAAGGCTTCGGGATGCTTTTCTATAAAATACAATGCGTTAAGCTCAATATTTGCATACTTTTGCGGACTGATTTTCAAATTATGATCACTGGAATGGCACTGGTGAAAAGCCTCAATCCTGTTGTTTATAATAATCCTAAGTCCGCTTTTATACAGGCGGTAGCCAAGCTCAACATCCTCAATGCCCCACCCCTTGAAGCCTTCGTCAAAGCCTCCGTTTTTATCAAGGTGTTTTTTTAAAACAGCCATATTACAACTGAATGTCTGAAGCCATGGGTGAATGTAGCAGCAAGAGTTATAGGACAAATGCTTGAAAATAATATGTCTTATCTCCAGATTTTCAAAGCTGTTGATTTCAAATTTAGATCCCTTAAAGCATTCCTCCTGTGTCAGCTCTTCATAGGACACCTCCTCGGTCATCATAACCCTGTTTCCTATAACAAGGATATCCTCACTTGCCCTAAAGCACCTGTCAAGCTCCTTAAGATAATTTTCCCTTATTAGCATGTCCCCGTCAATAAAAACAATAATTTCGCCCGCTGCAGCGCTTATACCGGCGTTTCTGGCTCTCGCCCTTGAAGATTTGCTGCTCCTGTGCAGATATATATATTCTATACTATAGTTTGTATTTACACCCTGTATATACTCGCAGGTTCCGTCTGTAGAGCCGTCATCAATAACCACTGCCTCATAGTCCTCTTTAGAATATCCATTTTGCCGGTTTAATGACTGAAGAGTATTTTTTATCAACCTTTTATTCTGATAAGTAGGTATAATAAAGCTAAAGCGCTTCTTCTTATTCATATTCCACCTCTTCAATGCCGTTGTTTTAATCCAGAAATTCCTCCAATGCCAGTGCGTATTGCTTTGCGAGTGCATTTATAGTGCTTTCCTTATACTCCTTTCTGTTATATATAAGCCTGAGCCTGAGCTTTCCAGACACAACCATTACCTCTATAACAAATACATATTCACGCTGAGAATTCAGGCTCTTTGCCGAGCCGGTATCAATATCGGCAAGTGAAAGGGCGCCTATGCCCGTTCCCCCTATAAAGCCCATATAATTAAAGAAAATTTCCGGCTCAAGAACGTATGACTTTTCAGGATATTTTTGGGGAAGCGTTATGAATCTTAGTATGTCGTAGCCTGCTCCTTTATTTGGTATCTGTGAAAACGAGCTCTTAAGGTTTTCTATTCTATGCCTGTGATCCGTTCCCTTTTCCATTTGAATTACAAACGGATAGGATATACTGAGCCATCCGATTGTCCTGAATATATTATAGGAGCTGAATGGAAGATCCCTCCCGTTTCCGCACAGTCTCACACATGTGTTTTCCATTCCTCCCCATCTTTCAAGTGCGGTACCCAGCGCACAGAGAAGAATACTTTCCACATTTGCCTTATAGGTATTGCAGCAATCCCTTATTAATTTTTTTGTTTCCTCTTCTCCCATCACATCAAAATAAAGCTCGGCGTTGTTCTCCAGCTTAACATCGCTTGTTTCAAAATCTCTTGGCAGCCTTTGTATAGAGGTACTCTCAACGGCATCCCAGTATTCCATTTCGTTTATAATGTCCCCGCCAAGTGCATAGCGGTTTATAAACTCCGCCCACTGCATAAAATCCGTGGTTTTACTGCCGAAGTCTATTTCAGCGCCTGTTTGCGCCTGAAGATATCCCGTTCCGATATCCTCCATGATAATTTCCAGAGATAATCCATCCGTTATGAGATGATGAACGGCCATAAAAAAGTAATCTCCATCCTTTGCTCTAAAAATGGCAAACCTTATAAGGGGCCCTTCCTCAAGCTCCATAGTTCGATGTATTCTTTGTGCCTCCTTTAAAACATATTCCTTTATATCCCAATCCTCACCGATCTCAAATACCGAAAGCACCTCCGAAAATTCCTCCACATTCTTAAAGCGCTGTACATACTTCCCGCCGTCACTCCTGAATACAAGCCTTAATGCGCCATGGTGATTCATAAGCTTTTTTATTACCGTTGTCATGACATCCGTGTCAAGCCTGTCCCTGCTGTGGATTTTGATTGACTCATTCCAGTGCTTCATATCGGTAAAATTTTTGGAGAAGAAGCACCTTTGCACAGGCAGAAGCTCAAATTCCGGGGTTTTCCCGCCCTCCTCCCCGCGCAGCTTTAAAAGCATTTGCTTTGCCTGGGCAGGAGATATCTTCTGCAATGCCACCTGCTCATATATCTGCCTTACAGCATCCTTCATATATCTTTCACCCCCTCGTTAAAGTATTAAGAATTTGCCTCCCAATTTATTGATATTAATCAGTTCTAGTCCTTATATAATTATAGCATTTAATTCTTTAAGTGGCTAATAAAACCATTTAATAAATGAAACAAAGCCAGGAGATACCGTTTTCCCATACGGTATCTCCTGGCCTGATTTTATTTAGCGCATACAAGCCCGGCTCTTATTGTCTCAGCTCCGCTTCAAGATTATTTTTCAGCCCGTCCAGCACCTTCTTCATCGCCTTCCCCACCTCTTCATCCGTTAAGGTTCTGTCGTCGGCTCTGAAGGTTATTGCATATGCCACGCTTTTCATTCCCTCGGGCACCTGCTTTCCCTTATAAACATCAAAAAGCGTTACAGACTCTAAAATTTTCCCCGCTCTCTGCCTTATAATTTCCTCTATCTGCTTAACTGTTACGTCATCCGCAACAAGCATGGACAGATCTCTTGATACCGCCGGGAATTTGGGCAGAGGCCTGTATTGAATTTTTTCCCCTGCCGCACTCACAAGCTTTTCAACCTCAATAACGGCGATATACGCCTTGGTGTCTATTCCGTAGTTTTCCAACACATCAGGATGCACCTCGCCTATTGTTCCGGCAGCCTCTCCATTTATAACAACTGCCGCCGTCCTGCCGGGATGAAATATTGGATTACCGCTCTCTCTCACAAATTCATAATTTGAGATCTTAAGCTCGCCAAAGAGCTGCTCTAAAATACCCTTAAGGCGGAAAAAGTCCGCGCCTCCGTACATTCCGACAGTCAATGTCTCATTTTCATAAGGCAGTCCCTTCTCATTAATCCCCTCTACCTGAGATATCCTGCTTCTGTTTGTGTGATAGGTATACGAAAGCTCAAAGAGCCAGGCTTCCTCTATTCTTCTGTTATAATTTGTAGAGAGCACCTCAAGCATACTGGGAATTGTGGTAGTACGCATAATGCTGTAATCGGCGCCCAGAGGATTTGAAATTACCGCAGCCCGTCTAAGCTCACTGTCTGCGGGAAGGTTGATTCTGTCAAAGACACCGGGGGATGCAAAGGAATAGGTATATGCCTCCGAAAGACCCTCTCCGGTCATTATGCAGCGTATTTTATCCTCCACCCTCTGTTTGAAGGTCTTTACTCCTCTGGTGGGTTTCTTGCCCTCCAAAAGTGTGGGCACAATATTGTTGTAACCGTAGAATCTGGCAACCTCCTCCGCTATATCGGCCGTTTCCTCAATATCCATCCTGAAGGATGGCACTGTGATTTTGCCGGCGCTTTCATCAACGTGAATGTCAAGCCTTTTAAGTATTGCTATCATTTCCTCCCGGGGGATATCGGTGCCAAGCAGCTTATTTATGGCTGCACAGTCCAGATCAATTATTCTTGGAGGTACTTCTCCGGGGTAGCAGTCTATCCTTCCCTTTGCCACCTGTCCCGCGCCAAGCATGGTTATAAGCTGTGCAGCCCTGTCCAAGGCATCCACTACATTATTTACGTCCAGACCCTTTTCAAATCTGGAGGAGGCTTCTGTCCTCATCCCAAGCTTTTTTGAACCTATCCTTACACAGGTTCCGTTAAAGCTGGCAGACTCAAACAGAATGCTTGTGGTATCACAGGATATCTCAGAGTTGCTGCCGCCCATCACGCCGGCAACCGCCACAGGCCGTTGTTCATCGGCAATAACAAGCATTCCCGGCTCCAGCTTCCTCTCACTGCCGTCAAGGGTTTCTATTACCTCTCCCGGCTCCGCCCCTCTTACTATTATTTTGGAGCCCGCCAGCTTATCAAGGTCAAAGGCGTGCATTGGCTGGCCCATTTCCAGCATGACATAGTTTGTTATATCCACTATGTTATTTATGGGGCGTATTCCCGCAGCCCTAAGTCGTTCCTTCATCCATGAGGGGGAAGGGGCAATTCTTACATTTTTTATAATCCTCGCGCAGTATCTTGGACACATTCCGGCATCTTTTATTTCCACGCCGGCACAGGCAGAAGCCTCCTCGTCTGTCTCCAGAACCCTTATTTCCGGCTTTGTAAACTTTGTACCCAAGGTGGCGGAGGTTTCTCTTGCTATACCCAGCATACTAAGGCAATCAGGCCTGTTGGGCGTTATTTCAAACTCAACGACAGAGTCGTTAATGCCCAGCACATCCCTTATGTCCATACCCAAAACCTTTGAGTCCAGCTCACCGCCGCTTGCCCCATCTTCGCAATACTTCCCGGCAAGCATATCGGGGGATAATACATATATTCCGTTCTCATCGGCATCCGGGAAATCATACCTTGTATATCCCAGCTCATCTATAGCGCACATCATACCTTCGGATTCGATTCCGCGCAGCTTTCCCTTCTTTATTTTCTTTCCTCCGGGGAGAAGCGAGCCGTCAAGCGCGACAGGCACATAATTCCCCACGCTTATATTTTGAGCCCCGGTGACAATCTGAATAATACCGGTTCCCACATTAACCCCAGTTACCTGAAGCTTGTCGGCATCAGGATGCTTTTGCTGTGAAATTATTTTTCCCACAACCACATTAAGGATTTCCTCACCCTGCTTTTCTATTCCCTCAACCTTTGAACCCGACAGAGTAAGCGCATCTGCATATTCCTGGGGAGTGACATTAATATCAACATATTCTTTTAACCACTTCAGCGGCACCTTCATAATTTCCGCAAACCTCCTTTTTTATATGGGGACATTCCTCAAAAAAGACGCTTTTTTTGACCCGATTTGTCAAAACTGCTTTAAAAACCTCACATCGTTTTCTGTAAACAGCCTCATATCGTCAATGTTAAATCTTGCCATAGCAACCCTTTCAACACCTAGCCCAAAGGCAAAGCCACTGTACACTGATGGATCAATTCCGCATTCTCTCAGCACCTTAGGGTTAACCATTCCGGCTCCCAGTATCTCAACCCAGCCTTCTCCCTTGCATATCCTGCATCCGCTTCCTCCACAGCCCCAGCACGACACATCCACCTCAGCGCTTGGCTCGGTAAACGGGAAATGGTGAGGCCTCAGTCTTATATTTGTACCCTCTCCGAAAAGAACCTTTGCAAACACCTTAAGAGTACCTACAAGATCCCCCATGGTAACGCCCTTATCCACAACAAGGGCTTCTATCTGGTGAAATACGGGTGAATGTGTGGCATCCACCTCATCTGAGCGGTATACCCTTCCCGGACATATTATTCTTATAGGGGGCTGCTGCGTCTTCATAACCCTTGCCTGAACAGGAGAGGTATGAGTTCTCAGAACCACATTGTCATTTATATAAAAGGTATCCTGTACATCTCTGGAAGGATGGTTTTTAGGTATATTCATAGCCTCAAAATTAAAATAATCCAGCTCAATCTCTGGGCCTTCGGCAATCTGATAGCCCATTCCAAGAAACACTTCCTTAATCTCATCAATCACCTGTGTTAAGGGATGCCTTTTGCCGAAGCCCCTGCTTGTGCCTGGCATTGTAATGTCTATAACCTCCTGCCCCAGCTTCAGCTCCTTTTCCTTTCGATCCAGTGTACTCTCAGTTTCCTCAAGTCTCTCCTCAATAAAACTCCTGACGTGATTTGCAATCTGGCCTATAATGGGCCTTTCCTCTGCTGACAGCGCTCCCATGCCTCTCAAAACGGACGTCAGTTCTCCTTTTTTTCCAAGATATTTTAATCTTATGCTCTCAAGCTCCTGTAATGACGATGCTGTAGAAAGCTCTTTTTCAGCCTGATTTTTAATGCTATCCAACTGCTCCTTCATTTTACCTTCTCCCTTCTTAAGATTTATTGCCCAAGCCCTTAAAATGCCGTACAGCAATCAAAAAGCCTCCATCCCCAAACTAAAGGGACGAAGGCATTCTTCGCGGTACCACCCGAATTTGGCCTGCAAAAGCATAAAACGGCCACTCTCATAAGGGCAACTTAATTTAAGCATACAAAAATCATTACCCTCTTACTTTAACGGGTTTGCTCCGGCACCTCCTACTTTTTAGCCGAAGAGGGAAAAGACCCTCAGCCAACGGCTATTGTTCAGCGTGCAGCTCCGGAGGGAACTTCAACATCCTGTCCTATAAGGTACTTCCACCCTGCCAAGCATCTCTCTTATGCAGGTACCATTTCTCTGAAAGGGACTCTTTAAGATGGCTACTTTACTCCTTCACAGCCTTTTTTAATATTAAACTTATATTTTGTATTATTATAACATCATAAAAGCTTTTATACAATAAATTTTTTAAAACGGGTCAGCCGTGAATTTTGACGACTCAGGGGAGGAATAAAAATCTTTTTAATATTTTGATTTTTATTCCATCCAACACATACAATAATTGCAATTTTATTGTAATTATTGTATAATATTATTAAAGACTAACATATCTATGACATTTTTATCTGGTCAATCAAATTATTCTGCTAAAAAAATTTTTAGGGGGAGGTAATTGCATGTACAAGCTTAAGTCAAGGGTTCAAAAAATGTTGTTTTCCGTATTGATGAGCAGTATCATTATTATCGGAGGAATTGTTTCAGTACCAAACGCCGCGGCAAGCCCAATAAAAATAATGCCCGTCGGAGATTCATGCACTGCGGGTATGGGAGATCCCAACATGGGCTCCTACCGTACCGATTTATACAACTATTACAAAAATGCCGGACTAAGCATCGACTTTGTAGGCTCGCAGAAGGGCGGTCCAAGCACTTTGCCCGACAGAGATAACGAAGGCCACTCCGGGTGGATGATTCCCCAGATAGCAAGTAATATCAACGCATGGCTTAATACCTATAATCCTGATGTAGTATTATTATGGATAGGTGGAAATGATGCGATTTTAGGCAACAACATAAACACGACGGGACTTAGCAACTTGATAGACCAGATCTTAAATCTCAAGCCTCAAATAAGAATATTTGTATCCGACTATTATCCCGTTCCCGACAAAATCAAGGAATATAATGTAACCATTCCGGGTGTAGTCAAACAAAAGGCCGATGCCGGAAAGAAGGTCTACTTTGTCAAGCTTAGTGATATGCCGCTGAATAAAAGCACCGATATCTCTTCGGACGGGCTGCACCTAAACCCCACAGGATACAGCAAAATAGCTAAGATATGGTATGACAGCACAATTTCGGTTTTGCGCTCCATGTCCGAGCCTGAAATTCTATACGGGGATTTAAACGGTGATAAGAATATAAATTCAACAGATCTTGCGCTGATGAAGAGATATATTATAGGCAGCATTACAGAATTTCCCGTTCCAAGCAAGGCGGCGGATTTGGATGGAAACGGATCAATAAACTCCATTGATTATTCATTGCTTAATAGATACCTGCTGCAGCTTATAACGGATTTTCCTGTTAACGCAAAATAAACTCCGATTTGGGGACATTCCTCAAGGAATGTCCCCAATAATACTCACAAGCTCCTTATGCACCAGTCCATTACTCCCGAGGATGCTGCCCGGATTCGCCGGGTTAATTTCATCTCCGTTCCACCTGCTGCAAATTCCTCCAGCCTCTTTGAGGATTACCATGCCGGCAGCATAGTCCCATATCTGCAGGTTCATTTCATAGAACCCGTCCAGCCTTCCGCACGCCACATATGATATATCAAGAGCCGCCGAGCCGCTCCTTCTTACATCCCGGCAGCGCAGAAACACCTTTTCCGTGATATCAAAGGTTAAGCCTGCCTTGCTTCTGTCATACGGTGTTGTTCCAAAGCCTATAAGACAGTCTTCCAGTTTTTTGTTGCCACTTACCGCTATTCTTTCCCCGTTTAAAAAGGCACCCTCACCCTTAAATGCCGTAAACATTTCATCCAGATACGGATTATATACTATTCCCATTGAAGGACTGCCATCTACAAAAAGTGCCAGTGAAATAGCAGAATGCCTGTACTGGTACATATAGTTGGTCGTGCCGTCTACGGGATCAAGAACCCATGTGGGCTTGTCCCATTTCACGCTGTATTGGTCCAGTTCCTCACTTATAAAATTGCTTTCCGGCATAATTTCCTTTAGCTCTTCCATCATAAGCTTCTGTACGGCAAAATCGGTGTCAGTCACATAATTTGCAAAGCCTTTGGATATAATGCTTTTTTCATCCCCCAGCACCGTAAAAAAACACTTTCCTGCTTCTCTTACGGCCTTTTCGGTATTTTTTATTATATCTTTTATCATAATTTAGTACTACCTTTCAGAGTTTTTACTTATTATACCCCTATATTAACAGTTAGATATGGCGTAAGCAACACCCTTTGTTCCCTCTGTAGACCCATTTATAATGGGCTGCAATTGATGTCTGCACAAGGAATTTTTATTTTAATAGTATTTTTCAATATAACATATAATAAGTTGGCTATAAATAAATTTCTGCCGCAAAAATTTTCGGCTATGAGGAAGGAGCCTTGCGTATGAATGCTTCACTGACGGTCAGAGTTATGGAAATAATTATAGCCGTAAACTTTCTGCTTATAATTGCCGTCGTCTATATAGAGAAAAAAAAGCCTTCCGCGGCTGCGGTGTGGGTACTTATACTAAGCTTTCTACCTGCGGCAGGTATTGTTCTATACCTTATTTTCGGGAGAAATCTGCGTCTTAATAAAAAAAGAATTTTTAAAAACAAAAAGGAATATGACCTTCAGTATAATGCCGAGCTAATCAGACAAAAATATTTGCTGGATAACAGAAAAATTTATCTTACTGATAAAAGTACAGGCGAATATCTGGACATTATAGAAATGCACTTAAATGCCAGCCGGAGCATATATTCTCAAGACAACAGCATAATTATTTTTACAGAGGCTAAGGACAAATATTCTTCCTTAATAAAAGACATTGAGGCTGCTCAGGAATCGATACACCTTTTGTATTTTATAATCAATAATGACAACATAGGAAGAAAAATCGTGGATTGCCTGACTAACAAAGCACGTCAGGGAGTATCGGTAAGGCTGCTTTATGATCATATAGGAAGCCTTTTTACTCCATTCAGCATGTTTAACGATTTAATAAAGGCCGGAGGAAAGGTCTACAGGTTTTTCCCCTTGCGCTTGGGGACATACCTCAGAATTAATTTCAGAAACCACAGGAAAATTGTGGTAATAGACGGCAGGATAGGATACACCGGAGGCATGAACATAGGAGACGAATACATGAGCCTGCATAAGCGTAAGACTCCCTGGAGGGACACACATATCAGGATTACCGGCTCATCGGTGCATGCTCTTCAGGAAAGGTTTCTGTCAGATTGGTACTACACCTCAAAGGAAAGCAGTATAAAAGACTCCGAAATGCTAAAAAAATTTTTTCCCGAGGTGAGTTCTGAGGGCGAAATAGGAGTACAGGTAGTATCAGCAGGGCCTGACTCCAGACGAGAGCAAATAAAATTAGGACTTATCAAGGTTATCAATTCTACCAGAAAGTTCCTGTACATTCAATCACCGTATTTCGTGCCGGATGAGCCTTTTTTAGAGGCTCTGCAAATCGCAGCAATGTCGGGCGTGGATGTGAGGATTATGCTTCCCTCCGTACCTGACAAAAAGTTTGTTTACCGTGTAACCTTCTCTTACATACAGGATCTTATAGGTTACGGCATAAGAGTGTATTTATACCCAGGGTTTCTCCACTCTAAGATGCTGGTTATGGATGGAAAGATAGCTTCCCTTGGCACAACAAACATCGACATAAGAAGCTTCTCTTTGGATTTTGAAATAAATGTATTTGTATATAACACAAGCTTTTCAGAGCAATGTGCAGAGATTTTTGAAAAGGACATGGAGGTATGCCGTTATGTTACAGAAGAGTGGTACCGGTCGAGAAGCTTTTTAGTAAAAGCGCAGGAGGGATTTTTCAGGCTTTTTTCCCCCCTCATGTAAATGTGCTCCAATTCTTTAAAAAGGCCGGGGACAGGCAAAAACATTACCCATACTTGGATGCTATTACTCTGGCAGCATGAACTCCGCTGGCCGATGCCTGAGAAAGAGAATGAGTGACCCCGGATCCATCTCCCAGTATATACAGACCCTTAATGACCGTCTGAAGGCTGTTGTCCACCTCCACCTTCGAATTATAGAATTTCACCTCGACTCCATACAGGAGAGTACTTTCGTTGGCAGTTCCCGGAGCAATTTTATCAAGCGCGTATATCATTTCAATAATATCATCCAACTGCCTTTTGGGAATAACAAGACTCAAATCTCCCGGAGTAGCATTGAGGGTAGGTATGGTAAAGCTCTGCTGAAGCCTGTGTTCATTAGTCCTTTGGCCCTTAATTAAATCTCCGAACTTCTGAACAAGCACACCGCCTCCTAACATATTGCTCAGTCTGGCAATAGACTCACCGTATTCATTGCTGTCCCTGAACGGCTCGGTGAAATTATTTGAAACAAGCAATGCGAAATTAGTATTTTTTGTGTGCAGCCGGGGATCAGAATAGCTATGCCCGTTAACCGTCATTATTCCATTTGTATTTTCCGTGACAACCTCTCCATACGGATTCATACAGAATGTTCTTACCGCATCGGAGTATTTTTTTGTACGGTATATTATTTTACTCTCATATACATCATCGGTAATATGTGCAAAAATTTCAGCAGGAAGCTCTACCCTCACTCCTATGTCTACCCTATTGCTTCGCGTCTTTATTCCCAGACTGCTGCACACCTTAGAAATCCACTTAGATCCAGAGCGCCCAGTAGCAAGAACTACATTGGCACCTATAAAGCTACCCTTTGCAGTGTCTACGGAAAAGCCCTCGAGGTCTTTGGAAATACTGTTAACTTCACATTCAAAGACTATCTCCACCCTATCCTTTAAATACAAATACAGGTTTCCCAATATTATCAAATTTCTGTCTGTCCCAAAATGCCTTACCTCTGCATCAAGCAAATGCAAATCATTTCTAAGCGCCTGAGTTTTTAGACCGGAGTTGACAGTAGAATAGAGCTTAGCCCCCTCTCCTCCCATTTTGCAATTAACCTCATCAACATAATACATAAGGCTGAGAGCCTCATCATATCCCACGTATTTATACAACTCACCGCCAAAGTTATTAGTTATGTTGTACTTTCCGTCGGACATGCTGCCGCTTCCTCCATATCCGTTCATTATGCTGCATGTCGCACATTTAATACACGACTTAACCTTTTTACCGTCTATGGGACATTTTCTTTTTTCCAGCCTCTGTCCCTTCTCTATCATCAACACCTTAAGACCGGGAACACTTTGTGCAAGTTCATATGCCGTGAAAATACCGCTTGCTCCGGCACCAACTATAATTACATCATATACCATAAAAAATCCACCTTTTCTACTACTAGTGTAACATATTACGGGGACATTTCTCAACAATCAAGTAAATTTCTTCTAAATTTTTCAAAAATAATTTACTTAAACCTCTTTACCAAACGCACGTTCTATGTTAAAATATAGGAAATAGTATTTTAAGGAGTCAGATATGCCTAGAAAATCCCGTGAAAAGCACCCTCATGCCATTTTTCATATAATGTCCCGCAGTGAGTCGGAATTCCTCCTCTTCAGAGACGACGACGACAAGGATTATTACCTAGGGCTGCTTAAGAAGTATACCGACAAGTATAAGTGCGGCATTTACGCATACTGCCTGATGGACAACCATCTGCACCTTCACTTGGACCCCAAGGGCTTTGATGTGTCAAAATTCATGCACTGCTTAAATACTGCCTATGTTCGGTACTACAATCATAAGTACAAAAGGCACGGGCACGTGTTTCAGGGCAGGTTTGAGAGCAGGATACTGGACACCGACGAATACAACCTTGCTGTTTCGGCGTATATCCACAACAACCCCCATGATATAGAGGGCTATTCAGGCAGAGAAGAGGCGTACAAGTATTCCTCCTACGGCATATACTTAGGCATACGGAGAGATCTGCTCGGACTGATTGATAAGAGCTTCATTATGAAGCTTTTCAATATAGAAGATCATGAACAGTTTGCAGAAAAATACTTTGGCTTTGTGAGTCACCAAAGGGATGTGGGTAGCTTCAAAAAGCTGAAGAAGAGCCTTTCCACTGCAATACAGTATGAGTATGTAAGCGGAAGAGATATTATTGCACGAAACCTTCCGGTAGCAAAGGTCATTTCTTTTATATCCACCAGTCTTATGCTTCCTAAATGGGCTGGACTGGCTCCTAGCGGCAAAAGGAAGTTGCAGGAATTCAGGGCATTCAGTGCCTATGTCTTAAGGGTGCTGTGCGGGCTAGGCTACAGGCAAATCTGCGGCAGTATGCACAACATAACCATATCCGGCTGCTCACGCATGTTTACAAGGGGCTATGAGCTGCTCAGCTCGGGCAATCCTATGTACCAAAGCGTGTTTGATGAGCTGGCAGGCTTAAGCACATAGCCGCCTTGCCTATAAAAATTAAGCATCAGAATAATTATATCCCCATTGGGGCATTAACTACTTCATTTTATATACTACAAATATGTCTGTCTTATTAAACCTTTAATTGTTATGGCTTTTGTTATTATCCTAAAAATCAATTCAACTTACAACTTTACAACTTAACTCGCAAAAATCAATCGGGGACGTCAGGCTGCAATCCACTTTACTCACTGGGGGACATTACTCAACAATCAATCCCAAAAGGCTTAGAAAATCTGCTGCACTATGTAGTATTTCCCAACTTTATATCTTCCATTACTTTATTCGAGAAGGAGAAGTGTCCCCCTTTGTTTTTGTTTTTCCTCCTATAATTACTGCCTTCAAGGAAAGATCACGGTTTAAAACTAAAATATCCGCTCGTTTGCCTCTATCAAGACTTCCCACTTCCCCAAATAGCCCCACCGCTCTAGCAGGGTTTTCGGCTGCGGCACGCAGAGCACCCTCCAAAGGCACGCCAAACCCCACCGCTCTGCGGAAGCAATCGGCAAGACATAAGGTGCTTCCTGCAATCGTACCGTCTGCAAGAGTGGCCTTTCCACCTTCTATTGTGACATTCTGGCCTCCAAGCGAGTATATACCGTCAGGCATGCCACATGCACGCATTGAATCACTGATCAGACATACCCGCTCCTCCCCGAACCAACGGAATACAGCTCTTACAACCGAAGGGTGTAAATGTATACCGTCTGAAATCACTTCTACATAAGCTGCATAATCACTTGCCGCACCAATGACACCCGGATTGCGGTGATTAAACATCGGCATGGCATTGAACAGGTGTGTCACATGTGAAGCACCCGCAGAAAAAGCCCTTTCCGCACATTGGTAGCCGGCATCAGTATGTGCCACCGATACAGTCGAATGACGACTGACCTCATGGATAAATGCCTCTGCTCCCTCCGTCTCGGGAGCTACGTCCACAAGCAAAATATTGTTGCCGGACAACGCATTTAGACGCAAAAACATTTCCTTATCGGGAGCGATAAATGCATCCTCCCTGTGAGCTCCTTTCCTTGCAGGAGAGAAAAATGGCCCTTCCATGTTAATACCCCTCATAACTGCATGTCCCTGATGCTCCCTGTCTATAAAAACCTTGGCCTCTGAAAATATTCTGCCCAAGGATGCCTCGTCAAGTGCCATTGAGGTGCCGCAGAAGCTCGTGACCCCCTGAGAGCCCAGATAGTCTGCAATCTTCAGCAAGCCCGACTGCGTGCCGTCACAAAAATCGCTACCTGCCGCACCATGAATGTGTATATCCACAAATCCAGGCACAACGTAGCAATCCTTTGCATCCAGTACAGTCTCGCCTGTTTGGCTGCTCCGAGAGGTTATTTCATAAATGCGCTCTCCATCTACTACAACATTGATTTGTTGAAAGCAGTGGTTTGGTAAAAATACGTTTCCATTTTCAATTATCATACAATGATTCCCTTTCTATTATTATTGAACCTCATTAAAGTGCATTAAAGTGGGGACACTTAATGTGAAAATAAAGCGGCAACGTCACGGGAGCGGAACGCCACAGGGGGCGTTCCCTACCAATCGTTTTCATGCATTATCCTGTGTCGGAAAGGTCATGGATGTTCTCTATTTTTGAGGAATGTCCCCACTCTTGAATATGCTATTACATCCTCCAGTATGCTGTCGGCAAACTCCATCCCTCCACTTTCACAAATCTTGAGCTCAGGTCCATTTATGTATGAGTCTATTTCACTGCAGCGCGGCACAAAGGCCATGCTTGCAGCCTGCAGCATAGGTATGTCAAAACAACTGTCCCCTGCACAAATTACCGTATCGGCATTAAGCAGCTTTTTTATACGACGTATCGCCGTCCCCTTATCAAGTGCTATGGGGATTATATATATTTTTTCTCCATGGCTGTCCACGCTTACCTTTTCCATATCCAGTGCGCTTTTTAATGCCCCGGTACTTCCGGCCACGTCCCGGGTTTTTGTAAACACAAAAACACCGTCTACTATGTCGGCGGCACGAACCACTGCCGGGTCATTCCTTAAAATTTCAATCCCACGGTGAAGCTCCTCCATGCTGCCCTTAATCATTTCCGCGGTATCCCGTCTCCATGCCTCGTCTATATTATTGTCCACCAGCAGCACCCCGCCATTGCTTGTCAGAGCATATTGGGGAAAGCCGTTTTTTAAAAGCCTTATCCTCCTGTACTGCTCCACGGAACGCGTTGTAACAGGTACAAATACAGTCTCTCTGTCTGCCTCCTGCAGGAGCGAGTAAGCGCGGGGAGTCATATACGACAGTTCCTTCTCACCCATTGTTTCCACGCATATGGAACCTTCTGCCGCCCTCTTGTATGAGTATATTAAGGTATTGTCAAGATCACATGCAAAAAGTATCAATTTTTAAAAAACTCCTTTACAGTATTTATGTATCGGCCGCCAAAGCCTTTATTATACCGCACGCCCGGTAAACAGCCAGCGGGTACTGAATTACTTCAACCTGCTTTTCCTCCGCCAGCCTTAGAATATGGCTGAGATATTTTGTATCTCCGGGCTCTCTGACAAGAATTTTCCATGGGACTCTTCTGAGCAGCACCCTTGTGGTTTCTCCGATTCCGGGCTTTACAAAATTGATGTCTTTGATTCCGAATTCCTCAGCGATTTTTTCCACCTCTCTTAAGCCCATCCCTTTTCTGTCTCCAAGCTCCTGGCTTTCGTACTCCCCGTCATAATTCATGAAACCCTCAACCCTGCTTATAAAGTCATAGGACATATCCTCGTTTTCCAGTTCCCTATAATATACCGCACCGTGGAAGTCATTTTCCCCTATTATGCTGTTATTTAGAAATGTACGGCTTAAGAGGCCCGACACAGTGGAATTCAGGCACGAGCTTGGTATAAGAAAATCCTCATGAGTCCCGCACAATTCCGTTATCCATGCAGGGTCGGCAAGCACGGCCAATTCGTGGGAAACTCCGGGGTACGCCTCAAGCTCCCTTTTAAGCTCATTGAATATCGCACCCTTTCCCGTCCACCCATCCACAAACTGTATGTCCCTTGCGCTGTGAAGCTTTAATATGTGCTTCATGGCGTTGTGGTCTATTCCCCTTCCCCTTATAATTGAAATGGTGTAATGAGGCACACGTATGCCGTATTTTTTTTGCAGATACCTTTTTATAAGGATTCCTACTGGGGTTCCGGCACGGGCAAGGGAAACAAGAACAGCGCCTCTGCCCTTCCTTTCAATAATCTTTTCCGCCACATTCCCCACCGCGTATGCCGTCATCATGGAATGAGACGACAGCGATTCGTTATACACCCTCATATAGCGCGGAGACGGCCTGTATTCTATCGGAAGCATCTCGGAATAATGCGTGCCCGTCTGTATTCTCCTCTCACGCTCCGATGTGCCCAAGGGCTCTACCATTCCCGATACGTCCTTTAACAAAACTATTACATCATCTTCAGAATATGATGACTTCACTATTCAACCCACCTTATCCCAATTATTTCTTTGCACCCCAGATCTCCCAGCCTCCCGGACAGGCTTTCAAATTCCTTTCCAAACGGTCTTTCGGAGTCGGTAAGCACTACAGCCGTGTCATAACGGCCTAAATTATATAAAAAGGTCTGGCGATCCCCTGAATAAAAGCTTGTGAGCCCGAACCGGCTTTTTATGGGGTATCCCTTTGCCCCGTCAGGGACAATAGGGCTTCTGGTGGTTGAATGCACCTTTATACACGAAATATTGAGGGCCTCCGATATTTTTTTTGCTGCGAATATTGCAGGGTACATAAACTCTTCTGTTCCAAGCACCAATACGCTGCTGTCAGACCGTACCCTTTCCTTCAGTATTTCAGCGGTCTCCTCCGCAAGCCTCTGACAAGACCTTTCATATTCCCTCACAACAACCCCGGTGCGCGGATCAGTCCTTCCGTTAACGGAAAAAACGCTTTTTGCTATGCTCGCTTCATTGTCAGGCATTTCCTCCATCTGTGAATATGAAAGATTACAAAAGGGATCGATGCTCTGATCATATTTAATTTTCACCAGATAATGAAAATTAACTCCCGCCTTTTTAAACTCCGCCGCATGTGCCTCGTTCATCCCGTTTACTATAGAGGCAGCAGTTACTTTTGTTGTGTCATTTATAAAGCCCTTCTCCTTCAGCACTCTGACAAAATTGAGAATTGTTTTACCTGTAGTAATTTCATCCTCTATAAAAATAATTCTGTCCGCTTTTATTATAAACTCCTCGGGATAGCTGCAAAACAGCTTTTGCTCAGTTGCATGGCTGTGCTCCTCCTCAAAGCTGACAATGTTTTTTCTTACGTCTATACCCTCCCTTGAGGTGTGCAGGTACGGCGTATCCCCCTTAAAGCACAAAGCAACTGCCGCCCCGACAGCCGTTGCGGTTTCCGCAAAGCCTATTATCGTAGTTCTTTCATTTCCATAGCTGTCCGCAAGCTCCCTTCCAAGCCGGGAAAATAAATCAAGAGCCTTCCCCGGGCATACGGGTATATGCTTTGCCTGTATATAGTTAACAAACAAATAAGTCCTTTTAGGGTTGTTATCCCTTCTCGCAATTCCTATAAGCTCATCAAAAGAGTAGTTTGTTTTATTCTTAATAATTTCCATTTGTTTTTACCCCATATACGCCGGCAAGAGCTAATATTTTTTCCGCCCATTTTTTATGAACCTTCAGCTCATTCATTCTGTCCACAAGTACACCCCTTTGTACTCCCAATATATCGGACTCCCAGTTTAAAAGCCTTTTGGCATCCTCATAGTCTGCGCGCTCAACGGCCATTTCCTCCTGAATTACGGGTATTTGAGAAGGATGAATAGCGGTTTTTCCAACAAATCCGTTCAGCTTGTCCAATGCAAGCTCTTTTCGCAGGCCCGCTTCCCATTCCCCTGTCCCCTGCCTTCCGAAGTATTCCCAAACGGGAGCAGATACAATGTACTGTCTTGAAAACATGTTGATTATGTCAATAAGAATATTGTTTATAACCCCTATATCATATATTGTATTGTTTATATTTCTTCTGACCCCGAACTGGTTGCAGAAGTCATTCCCTCCCACTCTCACATTCAGTACGTAATCGGATATTCCCTCCAGGGAGCTTTTTATTCCCGCCAAAGCCTCCCGACGGGTTTCAACATTTGCAACGCTCCCGCTCTCTATAATAGGCATTGCATATATCCTTAAATTGCCGGTTTGCGAATTTATGCCGCATAATACCTCACTGTACCGTCCGGCATTTGTGTGATCGAATTTCGGCAGTATAAAGCCTGTAATAATTTCACAAAAATCCTTCAGCTCTTCAAATACCCTCCTCATTTGCTCGGGATGTCTGACCCTTATAAAAATTAAAGGGATGCTGCCAATTTCAATAAGTCCGCGGAACACGGCGGAGTATATCCTTTGAACAGTGTCGTACAGGCACTTTTCCGCATACGCAGCGCTTTCATCCCTTATTGCATCCTCAAGACACAGTGCCACGGATTTTAATGCACTATGCTTTTGCATACAAATATCCTCTGCAATTGTCGGGTGAGTGGCAGGAGTATAAAGCAGCGCACCAACAGCATATTTTAATACGTCCGGCGGGGAATTCCTGCTCCATTCAGCCCCCTCGCGGCAGTTTCTTGTGCTTTCAAATATATATATCATTTAAGCCCCAACACGCTCTCATTCTTTTATTTTTTTATTTATTTCACTTATAAATATATATCCCATTTTAAGAAGGGTTAATTCATAAAGACTCATCAAGAATAGTGCCCTGAGCACTAGATTACAGACAGCCCATAGCTCTCACACAGGCGTTTAAGACCATCCCTGAATCCGGCACCCACGGTATTTATTTTCCATTCGTTTTTGTACCTGTAAAATTCGATTGCCACAATAGTCGTTTCAATAAGCAGATCCTTAGCAAAAAACCGCAGCTTCTCCCTGCCCTCTGACAATATCCTTACCACGGGATCGACTATTTTTGAAAAGTTATTGTTGGCGTTGTTTCCATAAATAGAGTACGCAACCGAAATAGTCGATATTTCTGCCGGAATTTTTGCCAAATCTATCAGTATCGACTTGTCTCCATTGTCATCTAAGCATTTTACCCCTCCGCACCGCGACGACGGGTTGCCAAAAAATATCAGACTGTCATCCCCTCGAGCCTTTCCGTTCTTTTCAAGCATAAACACGTAAGGATCAACATCCATCTGCTGGATCATGCCCGACCATGTTAAATTCAACTGAATTTTGTCTTCAAGTATTCCATTAATTGATAAACGCTGCCCTCTTTTCAAGATGCCAACGCTTGGATCAGACACCATAGGCGCAATAATATTTAAGGCGGAAACGGTATTTGAGGAGCCGGACATTACTGCCGGAGCATGGCTGCTTGCCTGATATACCACTCTGTTATTTACATATCCCGACACATTTGGCCTTACAGACCCGTTTATATATGCCCTTCGTATAAACATGGATTCAAACAGTATTTCTCCGTATATGAAGGTGCCCTCCTTCAGCTTTTCCGAGGCTATGGTTATTTTATTTCTTCCCGGCATGAGGTGTTCAGGACTTATGGAAATATCCCTGATAGTGGATTTCAGCCTTACACCGACAGGCACCTGCACCTCCATCACAAAAGAAGCTCGGCTTTCCGCCGGAAGCTCTCCCAGATGAATTACCTGAGGTATATCCCAAACGTCCTCCTCGTCCCTTATCCCCTTTATATTCCCTATTACCTCTACATTTTCATATTTCGTGTCAGCCGCAGTTGAAACCAGACATGTAAAATCATCGGCATTTGCGCTGTGCTCTGTAACCTCAACGCGTAAATTTTTTATTTTTACTCCTTTTGATGCAATAACCAGTACAGGCCCTTTTTTTGCCCAAAGGGTGGTAGAAGCTCCGGTAACGGTACAGGGCTTCCGTATATAAAACGGTCCTTCAAATTCTCCTACAGCCAGTTGTACAGAGGCATCCGGCAAACAATTATCTAAAAGCTGCTGTATGTCAACCTTCATACGCTCCACCTCACATCTATAAAGTTAATATTTTTTACTGCCCGTGCATCAAAAAGATTATCTGTATCTGCGGAATACATCTCCTATTCCCTTATCGCAGGTCCCCTGTCCCACCGCATGAAAGCACCATCCATCTCCCGCTCTGCACAACTCCGCTACAATAACCGAGGTCATTTTTGAATAACTGTCGGTTAAATCATATATGCACAGCGTCTCATTGCTCTCAGCATTTAACACCTGCACCCTTGCACCCTCTACAACACCAAAATCCTGCTTTTTCTCTTCAGCCTTATATATTGAAACCGCAAACACTATAAAATGTACCTGCTGCGGTATTTTTGACAGCTCAACAAATATTTGCTCACAGTCTGAGGCGGTATTTGAGCCCTTTAAATTATCTCCTCCATGCAGGACGGATTTTGAAGAATGCTCCAGATTAGCATGGTAAACAACATCATTTCCCGACATCAGCTTTTTGTCTTTATCAAGCAAAATAGCAAAGGCATCACAGTCAACCGACTGACCCTTAAAAGACGGGATCTCTCTCCACCTCAGCCCCACTAAAATCCTTTTAAGCTTTTTATCACACTTTGATAAATTAACCTTTTCACCCTTTTTAAGATTCACTGCCATATCAAGCTACCCCAATTCATTGCATAAGTATTTCCAAAGCACATGAAAATTTTATAAACAGGCTGCCGCAAAACTAGTCATGCCTTGCAGCAGCCTCTAATTCAAAAGTATCAGCCTTATACATTTACACCAAAGCTGCGGCAGAGCGCCTCAAGCCCTCCCTGATACCCTGCGGCAACGGCATTGAATTTCCAGTCCTTCCCGTGGCGGTATATTTCACAAACCACCAGAGCTGTTTCAACAGAAAACTCCTCAACAAGATTGAATCTCAGAACCTCTTCGCCCTTAGTATCATTGTCATTTGCCATCTTGGCAACACGTACATATGCATTGGAAACCTGTCCGAAATTTTGTCTGCGCGCAACCGCATCGTGGATAGTAACGGTTATGGCCACCTTGTGGACTTCACTGGGCATTTTGCTGAAATTAATAAGAATTACTTCATCATCGCCGTCTCCCTCGCCGGTCAGATTATCTCCGGTATGCTTTACCGCACCGTTTCTCCCGTCAAGGTTATTGTAGAAAATAAAGTCATTGTCACTTAATACCTTTCCATTCTCCCCAAGCAAAAAGGCCGCCGCGTCAAGGTCAAAATCATATCCTCCGTCGTATTGATTTGTGTCCCATCCAAGTCCCACCATTGCAAGCGTTATAGATTTATCCAGGCTTACGCGCTGTCCCTTTGAAAGATTAACCGGCATAAAATGCACCTCCTAAAAATTTTATACGTATCTGTTAGCTGTCGCTACAATACCGCTGTCGCTTGTTGCCTCCCCTATTGCATTAAACTTCCATTCATTCTGGTAGCGATAGACCTCTCCAAATATCATAGCAGTCATATTGTTATAGCTATCCGATAAATTAAATTTGCAAAGCTCCTTATTTGTCCCCGCATCCACAATCCTTATAAACGCATTTTTTATCATTCCGAAATGCTGATTGCGCTCTCCCGCCTTGTAAATGTTTACTACAAATACTATCTTCTCATATCTTGACGGCAAATCCTGCAAATCAACCAGTATTTGCTCATCGTCGCCCTCGCCCGCACCTGTGAGGTTATCTCCCATATGCTTTACACACCGGCTGGTATGGCTCAAGTTTCCAAAATACACTATATCCTCTGAAAGCATGTTCTGACCTATCAGAGCACGCCCCCCAATTATTTTACCCCCTGATCCACAAAGTATGGCAGAGGCATCGCAGTCAATGCTCTGGGTCTTGCTTGCTCCTCCGAATAAAGAGCCAAGAAAGCCCTTGCCCTGACCCGAGGAAGGAGCTTCATCCCATCCTAAGCCGACCATTATCTTTTTAAGGCCTGTATTTCCCTTGGTCAAATCCACCTTTTGACCCTTTTGCAAATTAACCGACATAATAAACCTCCTTACGCAGATGAAATGATAACCGTCATCTGTTATTTTGAGCCTGTAATTCCAAGCTTTCCTAACCAATTTTTAAAGCCCTTGGGATTTCTGGTCTGTATCAGCACAACTCCGGGCCCCCTAAACCTGCATACGAGAAATTCTCCCGACATTATGCTGTTGCCCCAGCCTCCCGAGGCTTTTTCAATAGAATAGTTCATGTAATCAGCCCATGCCACCAAATGCCCGTTGTCCACAATAATCTCTTCATTGGGGTTCAGGTTTATCGCATGGATAGCGCCATAGCTGCTTACGAACACTGTCCCCTTTCCGCTTACATTCAATACAAAAAGACCCTCTCCGCTAAAGATACCCTGTATCAGATTCTGAGCCTTTGTGTCGATCTCAATACCGTCGGTGGCGGCCAGAAAGCCGTCCTTTTGAACCCTTAAGCCATAAGAGCCGTCCAGCTCTACGTCTATTATACCACCCGGAGTGGAGTGCGCAAATAAAACCTCTCCGTCGCCGCGGCTGGCAGTAAGATATTGAAAAAAGAAGCTTTCTCCCGCAAGCATTCGCGTAAGTCCGCGGAACAGCCCTCCCTCAACCCCTCCCGTAACATCTATTGTCCCAGACATTGCTACCATAGCGTCGGATTCAGCCTTCAGTCTCTCTCCCCGCCTTAATTCACATCTCACAACAGGAAACGCATCCTGATATAAAATCTCATACTTCAAAATTATCCCACCTTCATCTCCTCTTAAAATCCAAAGCCTTTGCCGCATGACAGGTAAATGCCCTGTCCGCGGCAAAAGCTTCCGATAACTTGCATATTTAAGCTACATCTATGCCAAAGCTCCCGCACAGAGCCTTAAGCCCGCCCTGAAACCCGCTTCCTATTGCATTGAACTTCCATTCGGTGCCGTGCCTGTAGAGCTCTGCTACCACAACAGCCGTTTCCACAGAGAAGTCCTCTCCGAGATCATAGCGTATAAGCTCCTCATTTTTCGCTTCATCCACAATTCTTATATATGCGTTTGAAATCTGTCCAAAGTTTTGTTTTCTGGCTTCAGCCTCATGTATTGTAACGGTAAAGTCAATTTTCTTAATGCTCTCAGGAACAGCCTGCAGGTTAATTTTCACCTGCTCGTCGTCTCCTTCGCCCTCACCGGTCAAATTGTCCCCCATATGCTGCACCGAACCGCTTTCATGAGATTTATTGCCATAGAAAACGAAATCCTTTTCACTTGCTACCTTACCTGACTCAGCAAGCATAAATGCCGCCGCATCCAAGTCAAAATCGAAGCCTCCGTCATACTTGTTTGTATCCCACCCTAAACCAACTACAAGCTTTGTAAGGCCGGGATTGGTTTTGGTCAAATCCACCTTCTGTCCTTTTTGTAAGCTAATCGCCATTTCTATCACTCCTTCTGTTTTATTTTTAATTACTATTTTATAAATTATAGTAACAGATGTATACACAAATTAAACACTTTATCACTATCTCCAACTACTTTTGTACTCCTAAAACGGCCTTTTTAATTAAATCCACAGGTATAACGGTAAGTGCCAAAGCAAGTGTAAATACCCACTCTGCCGCTGTAAGGCCCGCACATCTAAGCACAGCTCCTCCTAAATATGTCATAAGCACCTGAATTACCACTATTAATGCTATAACCCTTATAAACCCTTTGTTTTTCCCTATATTGTCAAAAAGATTCATTTTCTCAGTTCTTGCGTTAAACGCGTTGAATACCGACGCAAATATAAAGAACGAGAAGTATCCGGTAAGCATATAGATATTGCCGGGATGCTCACGGAATAACGATGCCGCAAACGGTGACATCAGCATAAACAGGCTTACCGCAAACAGCCAAAGGCTTACTGTAAGTATCGATCTCCACATATACGGGCTGACAATGTTTTCATCCCTGCGCTTAGGTCTTTCCTTCATAAAGCGTTTAAGAGCCGGCTCTCCTCCAAATGCCAGAGCTGCCAGAGTATCCATTACAAGGTTTACCCACAGGATCTGCGTAATTGAGAGCGGGTTTTCCATTCCCAGCAGGGGAGCTATAAACGATATGAGAACCGCAGTTACATTTATAGTTAGCTGGAAAATTATAAACTTCCTTATACTGTTGAAAATAGTACGTCCATAAAGTATTGCCTTGTCAATTGAACTGAAGTTATCATCCATTATGACAATATCGCTGGCTTCCTTGGCCACCTCTGTGCCTCCGCCCATGGCAAAGCCCACGTCGGCCTTTTTCAAGGCCGGAGAATCGTTCACTCCGTCTCCCGTCATTCCTACAACAAGGTTCATTTCCTGCGCTATTCTGACAAAACGGCTCTTATCGCTCGGAAGTGCTCTGGATACAACCCTTATATCCTTAAGCTTCTTTTTCAAATCCTCATCCGGCATTTCCTGCAACTCCTCCGATGTCAGCACAATATCGGTGTCCTTTTTTATAAGTCCAGCTTCCTTTGCAATAGCAACAGCGGTATCCTTGCGGTCTCCCGTAATCATAACAACCTGCACGCCTGCGTTTTGCACCTCATCTATAGCAGGTATGGACTCGGCCCTTACCTCGTCGCGTATTCCTATAATACCAACCAGCGTCCATTCGCCCTCGGGAAGCTCTTCTCCATTTAACTCCAATTCTGTGGTTGCGAGAGCAAGAACTCTTATTGCTCTGGCCGCAAGCTTATCTATCTGCTCCTCAACCGCCTTTTTGCTTTCAAAAGACTTTTTCTGCCCGTCAACATCAAAGTAGTTGGTACACCTGCTGATTATATTCTCAGGAGCTCCCTTTATAAGAGTACAGTGGTAATCGCCGTGTACGTGAGCGGCAGAATACTTGTTTTCACTGTTAAAGGGTATTGATTCAATTGTTGCTGCCTTTATGTTATTGCTTTTTCCTGCGACAAACCCCAAAATTGCACGCTCTGTGGCATTACCGCCTATTATTTTTGTATTTGACGAGCCTCCTACAACCATTGCGGAGGAATTGCTGTAAACGCTTAACGACAGCAGCTTCCCAAGCTCGCCTATTACCTTGGAATAATCATTATATTCCCTTCCCTCACCATCGACAAAAACTACCGCTTCAAGCTTTCCCTTAGTTATTGTCCCTGTTTTGTCACTAAAAAGAATATTTATACTTCCGGCTGTTTCTATTCCGGCAATTTTTCGCACCAATACGTTGTCCTTGAGCATTTTGCCCATGTTGAGCGCCGAAACAATAGCTATCATCAGAGGCAGTCCTTCAGGAACAGCCATAACAATTATTATAACGGCAAGAATAACGGCTTCTACGACATTGTTTAAAACAGTCATCCAGTTGGAACAGTATTCTACTATTCGGGCCAAGTCAAAGCCGTTATGAATAACTATCCTTTGAAACAGAAAGGCTACCGCTATCGCAAGACCTCCGATATATCCGAACTTGCTTATGTTTCCCGCAAGTCCGCTGAGCTTTACCTTAAGCGGAGTGTCTCTGTCTTCCTGCACCTGAAGCTCGCTTGCTATCTGCCCGTATACCGTCTTTTTCCCTACTGTGGTTACAGCCATTGTTGCATTTCCCGAGCATACAACCGTTCCCCGGAACACCTTATACTCATTCAGGAAATCGGTTGACGTGCCCTGCTCCACATAATCGTCCGGCATAACCTTCTTTGAAGCCTCTTTTGCCTCTCCGTTTAAAACAGACTGATCAACCTTTATGCTTCCGTCAAGCAGTATGCCGTCCGCCGGTATTTTATCCCCGGTCTGAAGCAAAATGCAATCGTCAACAACAACGTCGTCAATGGGTATCTCTACCACATCTCCGTTGCGGTAGACCTTGCATTTAATTTTAGATGCCTGATCCTGCAGCTTCTGAAATGCATTTTCATTTCTATACTCGGAAAAGGTTGAAATGAAGGTAGCCAGAATTACCGCTAAAGCAATTCCCGCAGACTCATACCATTCAGTTTGTCCTAGAAATGCAAAAATTACATTTATAATAAGTGCTACACATAAAATCTTAATCATCGGGTCTCCGAAATTACCCTTGAGCTTTTCCCAGAAGCTTTCCGTCTCACTCTCGCCAAGAGTGTTATCCCCGAATTTTTGTCTCAATTCTTCTACCTGACTATCATCCAAGCCAATTTTCTTCACTCGTCTTCCTCCTCAATTTTGTAGTTAAGCCATAGCTACACCAAAAGTCCTTCTCTAACCACCTCCTGTAATATGTATCAGCATAATACAGCATTATTTATCTCCATAGTATTTAATCATTTCCACGGGAGCTAAATTTATACTGTCACACTTTTGCCAGAGATACTTGAACCAGCATTCCCCTGTCCTCTCTGGATGCCCTGAAAACCACTCCGTCCTTCAGTAGTATGGCTTGTCCGGCAGGAACAGAATTTCCACTGGGGGAAAGCATTCCGTTTACATTCTGGTTTACCAGCAGCCATTGTCCGTTATGCTTGCATACGTATGCCTGCATTGTCCGATCTGCCTTTTCGTCCGCAAACACATTGCTAAAAATATGCCATTTAAAAAGAGGCGTATTATGATGAACAACCAGCTCATTTACATTCAGCCATTGCCCCGGGCACCCCCTTGACTCCGACTTTAGCTTAAACCGAAGTATTTCGGAGTTTCTTACAGTTGTTTTGCAAAAGGGGCAAACAGGCTTTTTTTCATCATACAGCACAAACCACTTCTGCTCGCAGTAGGGGTTCGGGCAGGCATAAAGCAAATCCCATGTCTGCACAAGGCCCCTTTCCCACTCCATCGCCGTCGGCCTTAAGTCAGGGCAATGCAGCCCGTCGACAAATGCTCTGATGAAAAGCCTTTCAAGTATCGGCCCAAGGTCCTTAATTGTAGGGCTAAGCCCCTTAGGCCTATTGGATTGATCTCTGGGGTTCTCTATAAATGTTGCCTTTTCTCCTAACGCCAGAAAATCGTCCTGCTCAGCAGATTGTGCCGAATATATTTTAGGTCCAAGCAGCGGATGCCTGAAAAACAAGTACTCATAAATGAGTACAGGCAGTGCATGTAAATCAGTATACGTGCTCGGAAGCTTTTTGTCTGAATTATTATAGCTTAATTCCATTGTTTTTAAAACTTCAGGCGCAATATACCCTCTGGTGCCCACAACCTCCGGCGGAAACAGTCCCGGCACAACAAGAGAATCTATATCGATTACAACGCACCTGCCGCTTTTAGGGTCTATAAGCACATTGTTGCTGGACAGGTCGGAATGAGCCAGACCCGCCTGATGCATACGGCGTATAGACCTTGCAAGCAGTATTGACATTTTCATCATCATTTGAAAATTCCCAAGCTCGGACTTATCCAGATACCTTCTGTTGCGGGAGGTAAACCAATTGCTTTTTTTATCCTTGCCCTCCAGATTCAACTGTGAGGATGACTTGGGGTTGAAAAAGAAATTGGACGGATACGCAGGGCACACAATTCCAAGCTCCGGCGACTCCACAATAGCAGACGGCCAACAGAAGCTCTGAGAAAAATAGTCGGCCAATTTTTGATCGTTTCCCCTTGCCCCTCCTTGATCTTCGGGAAGCGTGGGGTTATACCTGCCTGTTATTGCCTCAAGTCTTGCACGGGTATTGGCATCGAGTCCGACATTAGGATTATTGAAGAACTGGACGACATACGATTTATCAGGAGCAAAATATGTATATTTCATACCCCCTCTCGGAGGGTTATCCTTTATAACATACGGAATTTTTCTTCCGTCAGTCAATGTAGCTTGTGCGTTAGCTGCCACAATATTCACCACCTGTCATACATGAAAGATTACCAGTGTCCTGTCATCGAAGGAACCCCTCTCAACATAATTATCGAGCCATACCTTCAATGCCTCTCCCTTATCCCCTGCTTCACTTAAATGAAAATCTCCCGCCCTCTCTAAAGCAGCCCTTATAATATCCTTATTATCCCATGCTTCCTCAAGACTCAGCTCGGCAGCCTTCATAATTTTGTCGGTATAATGGAGGGGAATTCTAACAGACGGGTTGTTAACCCACGGGTATGCAGTGGGCTGTGGAATTTTATCAGCCATTTTGACATCAACGGCGTCTGAATCCTCATGCTGTTTTGTTTCCCCGCCCGCAATTTTGTTAAACAGCAAATCCATATAAAGCCTCAATATCTGAGGATCGTTAGGGTAGTAGTCATCAGCCACCCCGTCACTCATGACTATAAGACATGTAATTGGACTGCGTGCAATTTTGGTTCTTCTCATAAGAGTTTCAATCTTCTTCATTTGAGGAGAGGTAAGAAAATCGGTTTCTCCCGCAAAGCTGCCTCCATCAGGCTCCCCCAACAATTTAAGGGCCTTGCCGTATGGCAGCTCGGGATTAACCGACGCAAGCATTCCGTCCCCTATCTGACATGAAATAATAAGATACTCCCTTTTGCCGTCAATAACAGTCGGGATAGCAGCAGCCACCAGCATTGTAGCAGAAAAATCCTTAAAGGTAAGCTCTCTGTTTAAAGGCCTGCTGAACTCAAGATTTGTCCTTCTTGCTTCAAAAGCCTTTTCGACAGCGTCGTATGCTTCTAAAACTCCCCTCTGCACAATAGATGCAAGCTCGCCGCACGCCTCTGAAAAGCCCTTATCGCCAAAAGGCAGCTCAATACCTTTAATTGCCTGCGAGGGATGCGCCTTAAGCTCCGAAAATTTATCCTTCATATACCGGATTGCAGCCTTGCAGGATTCACGGGCACCTATGCGGGAATACTTTTTTGAGCCCGCGCCGTCGGAAACAGCTATAAGCACCCAGTCATCCACGCTTTCAAATTCAAACCAATCATCACAATTTGTGCCCTCATGCTTATGCTTTTTCCCCCGTACACGGGCGCCTATCAGAGCCCCCTGCTCCAGCTGCACAGCTCTTGAATCATATTCGTCATGACATTCGGGCTCTTCATCAGGCACAGGAAGGTATTTCCACAACGCCGCCGTATGAGCGGTAACCTCTTCGTTGGTCAGGGGAACCACGGGAACTGCTTCATTAACGGGGTTAACAGCAGCTTCAGGTGCATCCGGATTGCTGCCGGAAGCAGGCATTTCGGGATTTTCCTCGGCCTCTTCACTCTCCGGCGAATCCGCAGGCTGAACATTGACGCTTTGACTTTGGAAATCCTCTTGCTTTTCAGGCGGTGTACTGTTTTTCTTTTCATCTGTATCCATTACAGTAACTCCATTTCTTCTCTAAGAAACGTACTTTCTAAGGAATACCGAAAATATATTTTCGTTATTCCTTAGATGTTAGTGTTAAAGACTTTTATTTTTTTTTGAGGCACAATAATCAAAACATTCCAGACTGCTGCTTTTTATTACAGCCGGCAGCACATCTGGAATGCAAAATATTACGGAACAATAACAAATCCCTGAGGAGGAGGTGGCAGCTCAATAGCCCCTCCCGGCTTGGCGTCTAAGCTCTTTGAAGACATTTTGATAGACCCTGATACCCACGCAAAGAACTGTGCCAAATCTCCCGCCGAAACGGTATTCATCACAACAACAGATTCGGTAATCTGCTTAAGCACTCTGGTATCCGCGTTTGCGCCGGCGGCACAGGCAATAATATTTGCAGGCTTTGACTCCTTAAGCTCTCTTGCCGGCTCCTGCCAGTTGTCGGTAGGCTCACCGTCGGTAAGCAGGAATACAAGCGGCCTCCAATCTCCCTTCTGTGACTCTGTGGACTTGCGAACCTCTTTCTTTATACATTCCGACAGCAATTTAAGTGCTCCGCCCAATGCGGTAGCTCCTCCGGCATTCAGTTCAGGCTCTTTAAACTGCATAAGCTCCGTAAGAGGTATAACCTGTCTCGCAGTGCTGTCAAAGGTAATTACGGACAAATATGCCGTCTCTAAAGCCTGAGGATCACCTCTCAAATCCGAAAGTAATGCCTTAACACCCTGTTTTACAGCTTCTATAGGCTCTCCCGACATTGAGCCCGAACAGTCCAATAGAAGGTAAACAGGCAATCTTCGTCCAAAATCAGCCATAATATGTTCATACTCCTTTTCATACTTCTAAAATGCTATTGTATTATATAAAACATTATTACTTGCCCCAACAAAACCCAAAAGCTGCACGACCAATCCGGGAAATACCGACTGTTTCAGGCAGCTTTACATTTTATGTATGTTAAAACAACAACAATATTAACCCTCCGGCCCAGCCAAATACAGCTTTTGTCTTAACCGCAGTACCATCATTTCGGTAATTTTAATATAAATATTATCAATATTCTACTTTATAGTATATTATTTGTCAATGAGTATCCCTTAAATTAACCTTTATTTAAAGGTTATACTCAATATCTTTAATATTAAGAAAAAAAGCAGGCGCAGACATTCCGTCTTGAAATAATTTGCATGGTATTTGATCTTTTAATTAGCCATTTTCCTGCAGTAATCCGCCGCAAAAATATTCTTTAGCGAAAACATTCTTATGCCCCCTCTTAAATGGCAGTACGCCATAACCCTGTCCCCCGAGACGGCCTTTACCTCTATATTTCTTTTTGTTATCTTCCCGTCCTTATAATATATAATTGTCACAACCCAGCCGCGCGTTAAGGAGTCGCGTAAAATTTTATCAATCATATAAATCACCCTTAATAAAATTTTAGCACAACCGGCGGGAAAAATCAAACACACGTTCTATGAAATGCATAAAAAAGTGGAAATGAATTTTCCGTCGGCTTTTACTTTTGTGCCGGTATGCAATAATGTATAAAAACCGCGCAAACACAAAGCAAAATCCCCGAAAGCCCGAAAACCGTCTGCATATTTCCTATGGTAAACCCGAGAATTGATACGGTGTGCCCTTCAAGCCTTCCCACAATGAACGACCCCACAAACGCTGTGATAAACCCGAATATGCCTCCCAGCGCGGCATTGAAGCCTATGTATACAGTCCTTCCCTTTTCAGGCGCGAAACTAAACTGTATATTGAAGATTGATATGTTGATTCCCGCCCAGGCAGCTCCCGAAATGATATGAAGCACCGGCACAAGAAGGTAAACGGTGTCAATATTCACAAAAAACCACAGGCTATGGGCTACCGCCAAAAGCCCGATAGACATCTTGGTTGTAAAGGCCCATGATTTTTTATCAGCAAGCCTGCCCCAAACTCTTACCATTAACACGCTGGCTGCCGAGGAAAGCATTGTGTATATCATAATATAGGTATATTGCAGCTTAAGCCCTGTCACCAGGTATACCCCAAAAAAAGGCCCTCCTATTTGCAGACCTATATTCCACAGTATACTCAATATTACAACCTTTCTGAACCTGCGATCCTTCAAAGGCTCCGTCAATACGCGTTTTATATCCTGCGGCACATCATTGGCAACCACCGGGGGCTCCTTTATGGAGGATAAAAGAAAGAAGTTTACCAGTGCGAGAACGGTTACCACAGTAAAAACACAAGCAAAGCCCATGTATGGATTGCCCCCGTGCTTAAATATATCCAGCACCTTTCCCATTACCAGAGTAACGACGGCAACAAACGCCAGTGAATAGGAATCCTTTCTTCCGAAATACTTTCCTCTTATGCGGGAGGGCGTAAGGCTTATAATCCAGTTGCTTGCGGCCGGAGTAATAAACGACGACATCAGGTATGCAGACAAATACATTGCAATAAGCAAGACAATTCTCGCAAGCCTGTCTTGAACAATAAGCGGAATAAACACCATAGCACCCAGCATCAATCTGAAAGCAAGGCAAAGAGCAGATACGACAAACTTCCTTTTAGCCATTTTTTCAAACAGAATGGGGGAAAGAAGCTGAATTACTCCCGCAAGAGTGGGGATTGCCGCTATTATGCCGTTAAGCTGATCGCTTGCGCCAAGGTACTGGGCATAACCCGCCAAAAAAGCTCCGCTTGTCAGTGAGAGAATGGCGGCGGCTGAACAGCCCTCAAAGATAAAAAGACCTCTGCTTGTGTAATAGTCCTTTTTGGACAATCGGGATTCTCTAAAATATGTCCTTCTAAAAATATTCCTAACACCCATAAAATTGACCCCATAAATTTTATATCATATATACATGATATACTGTGATAATCCCTGTCTTTTATTATTCTATTACACCGGAACTATAAATTATATATGCATATTTAGCAAAGTTTTTTAGAGTTTATTGTGAAAAATAACTCGAAAAATGTAAATTATTCTTAAAACAAGCTCCATGGAAATATATTGGGAGGAGTGCATTTAAGCTCCAAAGGCTGTTTGAGGGTGGGGTGCAAAAGCTCAATTGCCAATGACCACAACGCAATTTGTTGTCCTGCCTTATTTAAGCCCCTTCCATATTTCTGGTCTCCAAACAGAGCATGACCTTCTTGAGAGAACTGAACCCTGATTTGATGGGAGCGGCCGGTATGCAGGTCTATCTTTACAAGGCTTACGCCATCCCTTGAGCCTAAAACATAATAATCCAGAACCGCCTCTTTAGCGCCTTCTGTCTCAGCAGAAACCACCCTTACCGTATTTTCCGCTTCATCCTTCTTAAGCCAGTGGCGCAGCGTTCCTGTGCCGGAGGAAAACGAGCCGTGTACAACCGCCATATAGGTCTTTTTAAACTCCCGGCGCCGTATCTGCTCCGACAGGCGGGATGCAGCCTTAGAGGTTCTTGCAAACACCATGACCCCTCCTACCGGCCTGTCCAGTCTGTGTACCAGCCCCAGATATACATCTCCGGGCTTGCCGTACTTCACCCGTATGTACTCCTTAAGCAGGGAAAGCATGTCGGCATCGCCTGTGCTGTCGCTCTGAGAAAGCACATTTACAGGCTTCTCCACTGCCAGAAGGTGGTTATCCTCGTATAATATTCTGATTTCAGGAGTTTTACCTGCCATTTTGCCTCTACGCCTCCCATCTTCCGGAAGCGCCGCATGGAAGCACAAGTCCGCCGGAAGCCACAGGAAGCCCAACCTCATCGCTTTCTATACGTCCCCCGAACCTTCGGGCGACAGTAAGCTTAAGGACATTGCTCAATACTGTAGGCGCAAGACCTGTGGTATAGGAGTTTATGAGAAAGAAAAGAGGCTTTGCGCACAGCACTCCGGCACACAGCTCAACCAGCCTGTAAAGCTCGTCCTCAATTTTCCACAATTCTCCCCCCGGCCCTCTTCCATATGACGGAGGATCCATGATTACAGCTTCATAGCAGTTCCCCCTTCTTTTTTCCCTCTCAACAAACTTGACAGCATCATCGGTAATGTACCTGACAGGCCTTTCACCAAGGCCAGACAGCAGCAAATTCTCCTTTGCCTTAGATACCATTCCCTTAGAGGCGTCAACGTGGCAAACCTCTGCTCCGGCATAGGCTGCCGCGGCAGTCGCCCCCCCCGTATAGGCAAACAGATTCAAAACCCTTACCTTTTCCCCTGAGGAGCGTATCTTTTCCATCATCCATTTCCAGTTGGCCGCCTGCTCCGGGAACAGTCCGGTATGCTTAAAGCCGGTAGGCTCTACGTAAAACTTAAGCCCGCCATAGGATATATTCCAGCGCCGGGGCAGCCTTGTCCTGTATTCCCAGTGCCCTCCCCCGCTGCTGCTTCTTAGGTAGCGGGCGTCGGCCTTTCTCCACCTGTCACCCTCAATGTCGGCAGCAGGCCATATCACCTGAGGGTCCGGCCTCCTTAGCACGTAGGTTCCCCATCTCTCAAGCTTTTCTCCTTCTCCCGTATCTATAAGCTCATAGTCCTTCCAATCATCCGCAAGCAACATTTAATCGGCAAACCTCCTTAAGGTATTATATTAAAATACTGCATCCCCAAGCACCTCACACAAGACAAAGCTTTCAATGTTTTTCGCCTATTTTCATAAGTCTTTTATTTCTGAAGTACAGGGCGGCATCGGCCGAAACCATTAATACATTCAGTATATACAGAAATATTACCATGTCAAAGCTATAAAGCAGCTTATGTATTATCCCCGAAACATATCCCGTTATAACTACAAAAAGAAAAATTATGCTTTTTCCGCTGTTGACTCTGGACTTATAGGATTTATAGATCGAAATAGGCCATGCAGCCCCAAAGCAAACAAGCATCCCAGCCTCAAATACACTCATTTTTTGCCCCCTGATGTATAGTCATAGATAGTAATTATATACTACTTCAAGCTTTCCTTCAACCGGCTTATCCTGTCTCTTAGCTCAGCAGCCCTCTCAAACTGCAAATCCCCGGCTGCTGTCTTCATCTCCTCCATAAGCCTGTCAATAAGCTCGGCTATTTCGCCCGCGTTTTTAGACGCTGCTCTGCCGCCCACCGAATATTCGGCAATGTCCTCGGCTACCTTTGTTGCCTCAATTGTATCCCTTACCCCCTTCTGTATGCTTTTAGGGATAATGCCGTTTTCAAGATTATAATCCACCTGTATTTTTCTTCTCCTGTTTGTTTCACTGATGGCCTTCTCCATGGAATGGGTAACCGAATCGGCATACATTATTACCCTTCCTTCGGAATTTCGCGCCGCTCTCCCCACCGTCTGTATAAGGGATGTCTCGGATCGCAGAAAGCCCTCTTTATCAGCATCCAGAATGGCTACAAGCGAGACCTCAGGTATGTCCAGCCCCTCTCTCAAAAGATTTATCCCCACAAGCACATCGAATACTCCCAGGCGAAGGTTTCTTATAATCTCAACCCTCTCAAGGGTTTTAACATCCGAGTGCAGGTACTCAACCTTGAAATCCAGCTCCTTGAGATAATCTGTCAAGTCCTCGGCCATTTTTTTAGTGAGTGTTGTAACCAGTATCCGTTCATTCCTTCCGATAGTTTCGCTTATTTCTCCTATAAGATCATCAATCTGTCCCTTTACCGGCCTGACTATTATGTCGGGGTCTACAAGACCTGTAGGCCTTATTATCTGCTCTACTATCTGCTGTGAATGATTTCTTTCGTACTGCGCCGGGGTGGCGCTTACAAAAACCACCTGATTGACCCTTTCCTCAAATTCCTCAAATTTAAGCGGCCTGTTGTCAAACGCCGACGGCAGCCTGAAGCCGAATTCTATAAGAGACTGCTTTCTGGATCTGTCGCCGTTGTACATTGCCCCTATCTGCGGAACCGATACATGGGATTCGTCTATTATAAGGAGGTAATCGTCAGGAAAATAATCCAAAAGAGTATAAGGAGCGCTCCCCGGATCTCTGCCGCTTATATGGCGCGAATAATTTTCTATACCCTGGCAGAAGCCTATTTCCTCCATCATTTCAATGTCATACCTTACTCTCTGCTCAAGCCTCTGGGCTTCTAAAAGCTTGCCTCCCATTTTAAGCTCCTCAAGCCTGTATTCAAGCTCCTCCTCAATTGTGCCGATTGCCCTCTCCATCTTTTTTCTGGTGGTGGCATAGTGGGAAGCCGGAAATACCGCTATATGAGCTCTTGTTCCCAGAATTTCTCCCGTGAGTGAATCAACCTCCGTTATTTTTTCGACCTCATCTCCAAAAAATTCAACCCGGAGTACCTTCTCCGAGGAATACGCCGGGAATATTTCCAGCACATCTCCCCTTGCTCTGAACTTCCCCCTTTTAAAGTCTATCTCATTCCTCTCATATTGTATTTCAACCAGCTTCTTGATTATATCATCCCTGTCCTTTTGCATTCCCGGCCTTAAGGAAAGCATGAGCTCGGTATAATCGTCGGGGTCTCCCAGTCCGTATATGCATGAAACACTGGCTACAATTATAACATCCCTTCTTTCAAACAATGCGGCGGTTGCGGAATGCCTCAGCTTATCTATCTCGTCATTTATGGAAGAATCCTTTTCTATGTATGTGTCTGTTGCCGGAATATATGCCTCCGGCTGATAATAATCATAATAGCTCACAAAATACTCAACCGAGTTATTTGGAAAAAACTCCTTAAACTCGCTATACAACTGCGCTGCCAGAGTTTTATTATGTGCAATTACCAGAGTGGGCTTTTGCACCTCACAAATAACGTTAGCCATAGTAAAGGTCTTTCCTGAGCCCGTAACTCCAAGCAGGGTCTGACCCCTGAACCCCCTGTTCAGTCCCTCAGCCAGACGGCTTATTGCCTTAGGCTGGTCTCCGCAGGGCATGTAGTCTGAAACAACTTTAAAATCCGGCATAGTAAATCTCCTAAATAAAATTTATATACAGAATTATTATACCATAATCAAAAAAATATTCAAACGTATGTTTGCAGCTAAAAATATAAAAACAATTTGACAACCGCAGCCTTAAATCATTATACTGTTAGTCATAATCAAACTACGCGTTTTATCCGCTGAAAAGATTGTACTTTAAATTTTAAGGAGATTTGACTATGCAACACAAAAGAATACAAATACTTGAAAATGAATCTGTGTACAAGGCAATGCTTAAGCTTTCCCTGCCTATGGTGCTGGGTATGCTTGTGCAAATTTTATATAACCTTACAGACACATTTTTTGTAGGCAAGCTCAATGATCACAACCAGATAGCAGCCGTTTCTCTTACTATGCCTCTTTTTATGCTTCTTATGGCATTAGGCAGCATACTGGGCACCGGAGGAGCCTCCTACCTTTCCAGAACCATAGGGGAAAAGGACTATAAGTCTGCTGGAAAAGCAGTTGCAATAGCCTTTTATTCATGTATTTTTCTTGGAATAGCCATAACCATTCCAAGCCTGATTTTTCTCAAGCCTATAGTGGGCCTTCTTGGAACAAGCCCCGATACCTTTCAGTATTCCTATGATTACTCTTTTATCCTTATCTGCTCGGGTGTAATCATACTCAGCAACTTTGCCATAAGCCAGCTTCTCAGGGCGGAGGGGGCTGCCATGGAGTCTATGATGGGAATGTTTATAGGTACCGCCGTCAATATAATACTGGATCCTGTGTTTATTTTTCTCTTCAAGATGGGTGTAACAGGCGCCGCAGTTGCAACCGTTGTGGGGAATATTGCAAGCCTGACATATTACATCCTGTGCTACCGAGGCAATAAAAGCATGATGTCCCTTTCATTAAGTAAGTTTTCGTTTGACGGCAAAATTTATTTGCAGATATTAATTATAGGTATTCCGGCTTCCTTAAACCAAATGCTTATGGGTGTGGCAAACATAGTAAGCAATAATATTGCGGTATCCTACGGCGATATTGCCGTCGCATCCATGGGTGTGGCCCAGAGGGTTATACTTATGCCGATATTTATTATTTTAGGTCTGGCAATAGGCTGTCAGCCATTGATAGGCTACAGCTACGGAGCTGGAAATTATAAAAGGCTGAAGGAAACGGTATATAAGGCTATTCTGGTAGGCACTGTTATAGGAGTATTTTTTACCGTGGTGTATATGCTGTTTTCAAGACAGTTCATTTTACTGTTCATCAAGCAAGATGAAGTTGTTGAAACAGGAGTTATTATTATGCGGGCACTGACCTTTTCGCTTCCGTTTCTTGCGGTACAGATGGTAATCACAAGTGCCATGCAGGCAATGGGAAAGGCCCTTCCCTCTCTTATATTGTCGATATCCAGGCAAGGACTTCTTTATATGCCCGCACTGCTGATTCTCAACGCACTCTTTGGTTTTAACGGGTTTATATACAGTCAGGCACTGACGGATATTCTGGTAATGTTTATATGCCTTGCAATGTTTATCAGGTCGGTATCCTCCCTAAAGCCGGAGCCCGCAGCAGATCTGCAAAACGGCAATATGGAGGTGTGAGTGCTTTGATTGGCTTAGGAGTGCCTTATTCTCCCCCCTGTCCTCAAGGCGACTCTATACATTATGAATGAGGCAAGTATCGCTGAATTGACTATAAAGGCTGCCTGAGGGGAGTAACGCAGCATAACCCAGTAGCTGACGGCAATTCCAAGCAGCTTGCCCCCATTGCTCAGAAGTTCATTTGCTGCCGCGGCCCTTCCTATAAAGCTTTTTTGGGAAGAGAGCTGAAGCTGTGCCGAAAGTGCTATGACGCACACCGCGGTGACAGTTCCCTCTACAAGCTGAAGGAGAAGCACAACGGCCATGCTCCCCGTAGCTCCGTAGCAAAACCAAACCATTGATATAATAAAAAGAAAAATGTACACAAATTTGTATATCGAGTGCTGCATTCTTTTATTAAGCAAAACGGCTATGAGCATTCCCGTAAGGCTTGTTCCATAGAAGACAGAAATCATGAGCCCCCATCCTTTGGGAGTTACCTTAAGAACGTCAAAGGCAAAGGGGTAGAATGCGGTATTTACCGAGGCAATTCCAAAGCTCATAACCGTGCAGGTTACTATTATTTTTTTAATAGAGGCGGAGGAATTTAAATATGTAAAGCCCCTGAATATCCCCTCGGCAATACCTTCTGTTTTTACCCTTCCATGTGGAGAAGCATTTGCTTTTATTGAGCTTTTCTTTATCAGCATTGTCATAAACGCACAGAATATAAAGGATGCTGCGTTTATAATAAAGGCGGCTTCTGTTCCCGTTGCCTCCACCAGATACCCCGCGGCAACCGGGCCCACCAGATATGAAATCCCCCCAACTCCGCTGAGCAATGAGTTGCCAAGCATGATATCCCTTCTGTCCAGCATTCCCACAATCAGCCTTTTTGAGGGGGGATTATATAGCACATTCAGTATTGACAGCAATAAAAGAACGGTATATATCACAAAAACACTTGCTCTGAAAATAAAAAATATGGCAACTGCCGCTCTTAATAAATCCAATAATATAAGCATACCCTTAGGATTAAACCGATCCCCTAAGCTTCCGGCTACAGGGGATAAAAGTATGGCAGGTATCGGGGCGCAAATTACTCCGAATGCGGCAGACATTCCCGAGCCTGTCATAGTAAACAGGAGCGAGGTCACCGCTATTAACTGAAAGGCATCTCCAAGGCTTGATGCCCCCTGCCCCGCAAGGAACAGCAAAAACGGCCTGTTGCCCTTCAATATTTTTAAATACGAGTCTTTTTGCGGCATAGATAATCTCCGAAAAGAGTTTCATATACCACAAATAATATTAGCTAGAAGACAATTTTATACCTTCACGGCGCTTTAATATTCCTCTCTATAATGTATGGCATTGGCTTGTAGTAGCTTATCCCAAGATTTCTTGTTGTTTCGGCTCCGTCGTCCGCCACTATCGTAACCCATGACTTAACCGTTGCTCCATCCATTCCTTCTGAAACCACCTTTTCCGTACCCTCATCAAGCTCAGAATTTGTTCGGTATATTTTGGGTGCCTTTTGTACATTCAGGGTTTGATGGTGCCATTTTACAAGAGGTGCCTCTTTTTGCCCGTAAAATGCTATATACAGTATATTATCTATCCCTTGGGCCCATATTAGCAGCGGCCCCGGGGTGTTGTTCCTGAATTTGAAATCCCTGCTCCCGTATGACACCGTTGCGTCCTGTCCATAGGGTACATACGGCACAGGCATACTGTGGCAGTATCTTTCAACAACCTCAAGATTGCTTAAGATAGTTACATTGTAAAGGGTGGAGGCGATTTTGCATACGCCTCCGCCTATTGTTGTGGTAAGCCGGGAGCCTATATATGTGGGCCCCTTTTGGAAGCCTCTCGATTCTATATACGGTCCTATGGCCCCGTTCTGGGAAAATCTCTCCCCCGGCTTTATAACTCTTCCCGCCAGCATTCCGGCAGCTAAATGCACATTCTCCTCCTCCCCCGGAAGAGGGTCACGAAGCACCGTCCTGTATGCTGCCAGCATTATGGTGGTGTTATTGTCCTCACAGGCCTTAACAAACTGTATGTCATCCTCCCATGGAACTCTCCTCACCGCGCCGGACTTGGCCGGAGGCTCCTCATCGCCATAAAGCTCAAGCTCTTCATCGGCGGCACGTATACCCATAAAATCCCCGCCGGCCTTTTTGTCTTCGAGAGCCGATTCGGCATATACGCTTTGTAAGGAAGCCATAAAAACAAGGCCTGCAACCACTAAGCAAACTATCTTTTTAAAATTAAGCATTTTTCTCCACCAATCCGTTGTGACTTAAACAGCATCTTCATTGAAGTAAAATAAAAATACTCACAGCTTATTATCTGTATTTTAAAATAAATTACACAAAATAATATTTTACAGTAATAAAATTCTTACAAAAACATATTTTGTCAATATGGACATTCGGCTCTAAGGATACTTGTTTATGAAAAAAGCTTCGGGGGGGAAAAACAAAATGGTAATTTTGCTGGCACTCGCAGGCATGGTATGCTGGGGTATAGCCCCTATTTTTGCCAAAATAGGCTTAAGCAACGCAACCCCTCTTGCAGGGCTCGCCTTAAGAACAATGTTTGCCGCAGGGCTTATTATAGGCTGGGTAATCATAGACGGAACCATGTCCTCCATAAAGGCCATACCCTTTAACTCATGGATTCTTATAGCCATTGAGGCCATACTTGCCACGTTGGTGGGAGATCTTGCCTACTATGCCGCCATAAAAAAAGGAGAGGTATCTCTCGTTACAATCATTATGTCGAGCTCTCCCCTTGTCACAATAATCTGCTCGGTGCTGTTCATGGGCGAGCACATCACTCTTGAAAGAATTATAGGCGCGGCACTCATTATACTGGGAATAATATGCATAGTATAAGCCATATAAATAAATCTTTAATATAGTCCTGTACTGCTTCCAGAGGAAAATCACCTATTTTGTCGAATATATAGGTTATTGATTTTTCTTTTTGGGAGGATATGCGGGTGGCGGATTTTAGAGATGTTTTCTTTTATTTTGTATTTTATGCGCTTGTAGGCTGGTGTATTGAAACAATATATGTGTCGATTCTGGAGAAAAGGTTTGTAAACAGGGGCTTTTTAAACGGACCCTTCTGCCCTGTATACGGTTTCGGATTTCTGATTGTGATAGCTATGCTTACCCCCATAAAGCAAAATCTCCCTGTGCTTTTCATAGGGAGCATAGTGCTTACCTCAGCCCTTGAGTATCTCACCGGCTTTGCTCTGGAAAAGATCTTTAACCACACATGGTGGGACTACAGCCATAAGGCTTTCAACCTAAAAGGAAGGATATGCCTCTCCAATTCATTGATATGGGGAATTCTGTCTGTTGTTACTCTTCATTTTTTACACCCGCAGATTAAAAGGCTTATAGGCCTCATTGATCCAAGATACCACATTATAATAATAGCGTCTTTGTCGGCATACTTTGCGGCCGATGCGGCGTTTTCCGTGATATCGGTAGTGGGGCTGAATTTAAAGCTCAAGCAGCTTCATTACATTTCCTCAGATATTAAGGAGAGCTTAAAGCGTCTTAAGGAATCAACCTCCGAGAAAACCGCCGAGCTTGAGGCTGCCGTGCTTGAGCTTAAAAGCAGGTATGAGGAGCTGTTGGACAGAAGAAACATTTCACATTCAAGGCTTATAAATGCATTCCCCAGCCTTAAGTCCAGAAGGTTTGGAAGTATGCTGGAGGAAATAAAGGACTCGCTTGCTTCAAAGAGAGAAAAGCTCCGGCACAGCATCAAAAGCAGGATTGGGCGTTAAGGCCGCCCCTATCGCCAGAACCTCTCAAGCCTCATACTCATCATGTCAGGCCCGTCCACCCTCACCACCGGGTCCCAGTGGGGCGGCATCAGCTCCCTGTAAGTGGAGCGCGTGAACCTTTCATCAATGAGAAGAACAGCCCCCCTGTCATTTTCCGTCCGTATAACCCTTCCCGCCGCCTGCATTACCTTATTCATTCCGGGGTACACATAGGCATAATCAAAGCCCGGCTCACCGTTTTGCTCAAAGTAGCCGCGTATAATTTCTCTCTCCAGACACACCTGCGGCAAGCCTACACCCACAACGACAACACCGGACAGCCTTTCCCCCACAAGGTCTATGCCCTCTCCGAACACTCCTCCCATGACGGCAAAGCCTACCAGTGTCTGTCCGGGACTCTCGTCAAATTGAGAAAGAAATTCTTCCCTGTCCTCCTCCATCATGCCGGGGCTCTGGCATATTATTTTTATATCTGCTCCAATACTTGAAAACCGTGCATGTATCTCAAGCATATATTTATAAGACGGAAAAAACACAATATAATTGCCTGTGCGGCTCCCTGCAACGGCAGATATGGCGTTTACAATTCTGTCATACGTGTATTCCCTCGCACTATACCTTGTGGCAGTCTTATAATCCACCATAAGGCAGAGATTTTCCTTCGGAAAGGGTGATGAAAGAGCAATTTTTGAAACGCCTATATTATCCCTTGCAGTCATTTCAGGATCTCCTCCTAAAATGCGTGTAAAGTACCTCAAGGGTATAAGAGTTGCTGAAAACAGTATTGACGCCTTTCCTCTTTTCATCGCCTCATATAAGAGATATGAGGGATCAATGCAGAACAGCCTTATGCTGAAATCATTCCCCTGCTTGTGGCAATAGGTGACATACCTTTCATCATAGATCTCAGAGGTCTTAAGAAAGTCGATCACACTGAAATAAACCTCAAGAAGCTGTTCCCTGAATACAGACGCTTCATTTTCGGCAAGGAATTCGTCGGCATACCTTGCAAAGCTTCTAAGCACGGGGTAAAAATCCTTAAGCGGCTCGCTGCTCAAATATACCCCGTCATCTAAGCCTTCACATTCCTTCCTCTTTTTAATCATATAGCTGTTTATTTCATTGAGGCTTTTATACAGCTTCGTCCTTGACCTTCCCATGGACTTTTTCAGCTCGGTCACAGGGGCCTTAAGCAACTGCGCCGAAAACATTTCTCTTGCCCTGTCCACCAGATTGTGCGCCTCGTCTATAAGAAAGGCGTAGTCCCCTCCTCCGCTCATAAAATATCTTTTCAGGTACACCCTGGGGTCAAACACATAGTTATAATCGCATATAATGCCGTCAGCCCAGAGAGACAGATCCAGAGAGAATTCAAAGGGACATACCTCATGCCTTTGGGCATATTCCTCAATTAAATCCCTTGTAAAGGTGTTCCGGGTGTAAATGTCCCCGATGGCTTTATTCAGACGGTCGTAATAGCCCCTTGCATACCGGCATTCCTCGCCGGTGCATTTAGCCCCCGGATTAAAGCACACCTTCTCCTTGGCTGTAATTACAATGGATTTGATTTTAAGACCCGATTGCCTCATGCTGTCAAGAGCCTTTTGCGCCACCGCACGGGTTGTAGTCTTTGCGGTGAGATAAAATATTTTGGATACATGCCCCTCTCCCAGAGCCTTTAATGCCGGAAACAATGAAGCCATTGTCTTTCCCGTCCCCGTAGGCGCCTGTGCAAAAAGCCTGCCCCCTCCTTTTATGGCTCTGTATACCGCTGCGGCCAGCTCCCTCTGCCCCTTTCTGTACGACGGAAACGGAAAGCCCATCTCCTTTATGGAGGCATCCCTGCATATGCTCCAATCCCTTACATTTTTCATCCAGTCAATATATCTTCCTGCGATATCAAAAAAGAAGGTCTCCAGCTCCGCCCTGCAAAAGGCCTTCGGAAAGCTCCTTATTTCACCCGTGTCTATCTGAAAATATGTCACCTGTACCGTTACCGACTCCAATGAGCCGCAAACGGCAAACATATATGCATAGCATTTGACCTGAGCCCAATGCAAGTCGCTGTAATTGTCATTCACCTCTCCTATAGGCACCGAAACCGACTTTATTTCGTCTATTATAACCTCGCTGTCTCTTTTTATAACCCCGTCAATGCGCCCGTTTACCTCAAGGCGTATGCCGTCCCTTTCAACTGTATATGAAACAGCCACCTCAGGACGGCACTCCTCACCCCTTGCCTTAGAAACGGTCTGGTGCGCCCTTATGCCCTCAAGCATTCTTGAGCCGCTTACATATCCTCCCCCGAGATCCCCCGACCTTAATAAGCTTTCAACCAGCTCTCTCACTGAAACCTTAACAACATAAGTGTCCTGCATTTTAAAACCCCTTATCCTTTTTCACGCACACCGCTGCCGTATATTCAAACCGTCATTCCAGCTTAAGCCTGAGCTGGTTGTCCTGCTTGTCCTCATCCTTTAAGTAGCAGCCGACAGCCGGAATATTCTGTGTCCTGTAATAGTCGGCGTCGGTTAAGGCAGCCTCACCCAGAGGCTTGACCGCCGTCACAACGCTTCCCTTTTTGGACTTAAGCACCTGCACTCCCTGGGAATCCCTTGTAGACTTGGAATTTATACCGGCAGTATTGAACACCAGCACCTTATCTATGCTGCTGAACGCCGCAAGCTCCACATCCTCATCAATATACATCATGCTCACAAGCGGAGATATATCGGAATATGCATTGGCAAGCTTTTTCCGGTTTGTTTTTGTAGCATAGCTGCTCAAATCTATCTTTGCCATCTTTCCGTTTTCAAAGCAAAACAGAACATGCCCCTTGTAGTCGTCGGCAACCACTATGCTGATAACCCTTTCGCCCTGCTCCAGCCCAAGAAGATTGCTGAGGTATTCTCCAAGGCTGCTGGCCTTGCAGTCGTTTATTTCGTATATCTTAAGCTTGTAAACGGTGCATTTGTTTGAGAACAGGAGCAAGTCGGCCTTGTTGCGCGCTTCCACCTCCTGTGCTATGCTGTCGTCGTCCTTCAGCTTTTGCTCGGGACCTGATCTCAACGACACCAGAGGAATTTTCTTTAAATACCCCTGCTGTGTAAGAAACAGCTTAAGCCTGTAATCTTCTATCAAATGCTCGGTTGTTATTTCCTCTATATTCTCAACGCTTATTATCTCCGTTTTTCTGGGCTGCCCGTGCTTTGCCGAAACATCATTTAACTGCTTTATTATTATCCTCTTTATTTTCCTGTCGTCGCCATAGGTGTCCTTTAAGTCCTGAATTTCCTTTTGCAGGCTATCCACCTCACTGACACGGTTCAAAATATACTCCTTGTTAAGGTTTCTGAGCCTAATCTCCGCTATGTATTCCGCCTGCACCTGATCTATCCCAAACCCCTTCATAAGATTGGGGACAACATCTGCTTCCCTCTCGGTATCTCTTATTATTCTTATTGCCTTGTCAATATCGAGAAGAATTTTGCGCAGGCCGAGAAGAAGATGCAGCTTTTCGGACTTTTTATCAATGTCGAACAGAATCTGGTTCTTTATGCATTCCGTCCTGAATACCGACCACTCCTTAAGTATGGTTTTAATCCCCATAACCCTTGGAGTTCCGTTTACAAGTATGTTAAAGTTGCAGCTAAAGCTGTCCTGAAGCGGCGTAAGCTTAAACAGCTTATTCATAAGCGCTTCGGCGTCTGTATTTTTCTTTATGTCAATCGTTATTCTAAGCCCGCTGAGATCCGTCTCGTCCCTGACATCTGTAATATCCCTTATTTTACCGTCCTTAACCAGTGCTATTATTGCTTCAATAATGGCCTCGGTGGTAGTTGAATAGGGTATCTCATAAATTTCAATACAGTTGTTGGAACTGTCATATCTGTATCTTCCCCTTACCTTGAAGCCTCCCCTTCCGGTATTGTATATGTCCCTGATTTCCCTCTCATTGTATATAAGCTGCCCTCCCGACGACAGGTCAGGCGCCTTGATATGCTTTAATATATCGGCATTTTCATCCTTCAGGTACTCCACTGTGGCCTCACATACCTCCCTGAGATTGAAGCTGCAAATGTTGCTGGCCATTCCTACCGCTATTCCCTGATTGGAATTCACAAGGATATTGGGGAATGTAGTGGGCAAAAGCCTTGGTTCCTTCATTGTGCCGTCGTAATTATCTATAAACGGGACGGTATTTTTATCAAGATCCTTAAAGATTTCCTCACAAAGCTTATCGAGCTTAACCTCAGTATACCTGGCAGCCGCAAACTGCATATCCTTGGAATGCTGCTTTCCGAAATTGCCCTTGGAATCTATAAAGGGGTGCAGGAGCGCTCCGTTTCCCTTTGTAAGCCTTACCAGCGTCTCATAAATTGCCGAGTCGCCATGTGGGTTAAGCTTCATTGTCTGTCCCACAACATTGGCAGATTTGGTTTTTGCCCCCGTTAAAAGCCCCATTTTGTACATTGTATATAAAAGCTTTCTGTGAGACGGCTTAAAGCCGTCAATCTCAGGAATGGCTCTGGATACTATTACACTCATTGCATACGGCATATAATTCTGCTCCAGAGTGTCTACAATTTTTTGTTCTACGGTATTGTTATTTGCCATGTTTTCCCCCTTCCATACTATATAAGGCACTATATAGATCAGGCTGTCAACTATCTATATAGGATGCGCTAGCTCACATCTATCATTTCGAGGTATTTATGCCCATTCTGTTCTATATGAATCTTTCTTCCCGCAAGGTTGTCCCCTAAGAGCAGGTCAAAAAACTCCTCTGTTTTCAAAACATCATCCGGCACAACCTGTATGAGCCTTCTCGTTTCGGGATTCATTGTCGTGCGCCACATCATATCGGGCTCATTTTCACCCAAGCCCTTGGATCTCTGAAGTGTATATTTAACCTTCAGCTTTGATATGATATTGCTTTTCTCCTTTTCAGAGTAGGCAAAGAAGGTGTTGCTCTTTGCCGTAATCTCAAAGAGGGGAGATTCCGCAATATATACCTTCCCCACCTGAATAAGAGTGGGAACAAGCCTGTACAGCATTGCCAGAATCAGCGTCCTTATCTGAAAGCCGTCCACATCGGCATCGGTGCATATTATTACCTTGCTCCACTTAAGATTATTCAAGTCAAAGGTGTTTAAGTCCCTGTTGTGCTTGGACTTGATTTCTACCCCGCAGCCCAGCACCTTTATAAGATCTACAATTATTTCATTCTTAAATATAGCGTCATAGTCGGCCTTAAGACAGTTTAGGATTTTACCGCGCACAGGTATTATAGCCTGAAATTCGGCGTCTCTTCCAAGCTTGCAGGCACCCAGTGCGGAATCTCCCTCAACTATATAAATTTCCCTCCTGTTTAAGTCCTTTGTGCGGCAGTCAACAAATTTCTTTACCCTGTTTGAGATGTCAACCGCCCCGCTTAATTTTTTCTTTATGTTTATCCTTGTCTTCTCGGCAGTCTCCCTGCTCCTTTTGTTAACAAGCACCTGCTCGGTTATCTTATCGCTCTCCATCTTATTTTCTATAAAGTACACCTCAAGCTGCTGCTTTATAAAGTCGGTCATTGCCTCCTGTATAAACCTGTTTGTTATGGATTTCTTAGTCTGGTTCTCATAGCTCGTTATGGTGGAAAAGGAATTTGTAACAAGCACCAGGCTGTCCTGTATATCGGCAAAGGTTATTTTGGACTCATCCTTATTGTACCTTCCCCTCCCCTTCAGGCACTTGTCTATCTCGTATACAAACGCCGCCTTAACGGCCTTATCGGGTGCCCCGCCATACTCAAGCAGGCTTGAGTTATGATAATATTCCAAGAGATTTGCTTCATTGTTGAAGCAAAAGGCTATCTGCATCTTAACCTTGTACTCCGGCTTGTCCGCCCTGTCCCTCCCCTTTGCGGAGGACTGGTAAAACTGTACCTCTGTAAAGCCCTTATCCCCTGATATCTCCTTTACATAATCCACAATACCATTGGGGTAGCAATATTCAAAATTTCCCTCACATTCCTCGTCATAAAGCTTAAAGGTCAGCCCGGCATTTACAACCGCCTGCTTTTTCATGACGGTAGAAAAATATTCTAAGGGTATTGCAATATCGGTAAAAACATCCATATCCGGCTTCCATTTAATGGTTGTGCCGGTGCTTTCATATTTATACCGTTCCTTTTGCAGTCCTCCTATGTTTTCTCCCTTTTCAAAGTGCAGCTTATGTATAAGCCCGTCCCTGCATACCGCAACATCCATATACTCGGAGCTGTACTGTGTCGCACAGCTTCCCAGCCCGTTTAAGCCAAGGCTGAACTCGTAATTTTCTCCAGAATTATTTTTATATTTCCCGCCTGCGTAAAGCTCACAAAAGACAAGCTCCCAATTAAATCTTTCCTCCTTTGGGTTGTAATCCAGAGGAATTCCTCTTCCGTAATCGCTGACAGTAATGGCCCCGTCTCTATGCCTTACTACCTCAATAACATCTCCATAGCCCTCTCTGGCCTCATCTATTGAGTTAGACAGTATTTCAAAAAAGGAGTGCTGACAGCCCTCTATACCGTCAGACCCAAAAATTACTCCGGGGCGCAAACGCACCCTGTCTGCCCCCTTCAGAGAAGAAATGCTTTCATTTCCATATCCGTTATTCATGTTTTCTTTCGCCATTTATATCCACCTTACCTAAATTTTTACATAAGACATCGCATACAAGTCCAAGCATTTAAAACTATAGCATTATTTTCTTATATTCTCAACCTCTATATAATACATTATCATAATCAAACTGGTGTTCTATGTCAAGTAAAATGTTATACAACATGCTTAAGCCAGAATTTGAACTCCGTCCCCTCATCCTTTCTGCTGTTGACCTCCACCCTTCCCCCTATTTTACCGACCTCATCCTTAACAGCCGTCAAGCCTATCCCTCTGCCTGAAAAGCTGTCGGCAGTCATTTTTGTTGTCATATACCTGTGGAATACAAGCCCCATAACCTCCTGCACAGGCATTTCATAAGCCTCCTCATAGGTGCATATGCCTTTCATAAAGGAAATTTTTCTAATCTCCTCTAAATCTATTCCCCTTCCGTCGTCAGATATACAAACACATATATATTCATCCTGCAGGGATATGCCGCACCTTATGCTTCCGAGCCGGTCCTTTCCCTTCTCTTCACGCCGGACAGGCTCCTCTATTCCATGATCTACGGCATTTTTAAACACATGCACAAGACTTTCCGTAAAGCTCTGATATTGCCGTATATCGGCATAAAAATCTCCTCCCTTTATTATAAGAGGAAAAATTTCCTTCCCAAGCCTTCTGGCAGTAACCGCAACATATGCGGGATAGTGCTTCAATAAATCCCGAAAAAGCCTGTGCCCCAATTTTCTTACCTCCGGCAGCAGCAGTCTGCACTGCTCATCAGAGAGTATGGATGTCATCTTTTTCTCAAGCTCGTCAATTTTATCCTTATCCACCCAAGCAGGCCTGCTGCCTATATAGAAATCCTCTCCCACGGCGGTTGCGATTAAGTCGAGATCCTGCTCAAGCAATTCAGGCCGGATCTGCAAAAGGCATTCCTCCATCTCATGGGCAATTTCCTCATCTGTGCTATTCCTCAGCATCGAAATACGGGACTCAATTTCATGGAGCTTATTTACGATATTAACCATGTTAAGCTTACTAAAGCTGCTTTTAAAATTGTGAATACTCCTCAGTATATCAAAAAGCTTTATTCCCTCATCAGACGATGAATCGAGAATTTTTATGATCCCCAAGCCGCAAAAATCCCTGTACTCCTTGCACAGATTCAGAAATTCATCATAATTTGCAACCACACTGACTATCATTCTTAAATTGCTTCTCTCTTCCTCCGCCTTATTTTCAAGCAGCTTTTTGTCGGTAATGTCGTTTAATATAAGCATAAACATCCTAAACTTAGGCGGAGCCTCCCCGTTAAGAATAATATATTTTACCGCTATATATCTTCCCTCCACATAAATTTGAGCGGGCAAAAGAGGTAAATAAAATTCTCTTATAGAGGAATTATGAATATTAAGTATCTTAGTAAGCATAATATTTAAGTTGTGCTGCTGCTCGGTGTCTGCATGTATGAGCTCGGAAAATTTTACTCCTTCAATCCTTCTTTTAAATATTTTTATACACTCGGAGCTGTAATAATCGTTAATGATAAGCGTCTGCCCAAAGGTAAGAAAGCCTTGACTTGAATTATCTATAATCCGGCTCATATTTTTATTGCGCAGCATCCCCCTTTTAAGCCTCATAGAGCCTTTATATGCATTTAATAGCGAGCTCACCGCAGTAAAGAGCTTCTTTCTTACAAGCTCGCTCTTTTCCTTACAGTCACTCACACAATATTCCGTAATAAAGCCCTCTTCAACATCCTCTCCGGGCTCAATCCGGAGTATAATGCCTGCCGCCTTATCCCCCAGCTCTTCCCTGATAAGCCTTACAAGGTCAATTCCCTTGTCTGTGCCTCCAATTGATTTATGAATGAATGCTATAGCTATATACAGCCTTTCCTTAAACAAATTGGCGGCCTCAGCAACAGAAAAGGCGCTTAAAAACTCCAGCGGTATGCCTTCAAATACAAACTCCTGCAGGCTGGATTTTACAGCTTTGTGAATATCCCTGTCCTCATCCGCAATCATTATTGTCCATTTATGAGGGCCTTGTATTTTCTGCCCGTTATGGTATACTATTTCATCATCTGTGGAAAATAGAAAATCAGACTCATAAAACATTTGATCTGCTCCTTTTGGACTGGCATTCAATATAAAAACACTGAGAAAGAACTATTTTAACATGCATTTTTATTAATTATTCGACAATATATTGAATAATCCTCCAAAAAAACCGATGCTCAGGAAGTTTTATGACATGTTTTTTATGCATGAAAATATTAATTTACCGGCTATGGACTCTACGGAAAGGGCATAATTTTACATATGAAAACCTTTAAAAAAACCTATATAGAAATTACAAATGTATGCAACCTGTCCTGCAGCTTTTGCCCCAAAACTCACAGGCCTGATAAATTTATGGAGCCGGATCTGTTTCTGAGAATCTTAACCCAGCTCCGCGGACGCTCGAGGCATCTTTATTTTCATGTGCTGGGAGAGCCTCTTATGCACCCCGAGCTGGGGTATTATTTAGACCTTTGCAACCAATACGGCTACGCCGTGAACATAACGACAAACGGCACTCTTATAGGCAGACTATTGGAGCAGGATATGCTTAAGCCCTCACTCAGACAGGTAAACTTCTCCCTTCACAGTCTTGAGGGCAATTCATGCGACTCTCTGCTGTTAAATATGGAAGGGTATCTGGAGGCTATATTTGATTTTATAAGGGAGGCAAGGCTTAAGACAAATGTGCAGATATGCCTCAGGCTGTGGAACTTAAAGGAGCATGGCAGCCCTGAAAGCAACAGGCTTCTCCTTTCTAAAATTGAAAAGGAGTTTTCTCTTGATTTCAGGCTTCAGGATAAAATAACGCCCTGCAAGGGAGTAAAGCTTGCGGACGGTATATTCTTAAATCAGGCCCAACGCTTTAATTGGCCCGATATAACAGACAGGGATATAAATGATACCGGCTTCTGCTACGGCCTCAGAGAGCAGATAGCCATTCTTTGCAACGGCACGGTGGTGCCCTGCTGTCTTGACAGTGAAGGCACAATAGCTCTTGGCAATATATGCACCCAGTCTCTTGATGAAATATTGTCCGGCGCCAGAGCCAAAGAGATATACAACGGTTTTTCAAGCAGAAGGGCTGTGGAGCCGCTGTGCAGAAAATGCCAATACAGGCAGCGCTTCAGCATTAAATGACATTTAATAATAAATGCCGTTTAATACCGAAGCGCCGCACTCCCCCTCCATTATGCACTTTACCATTTTTACATATTGTACATTTCCTTGCGCAGCTTTGCCACACCCTCATCCTCAAGGTATTCATCATAGGTTGTCTGCCTGTCTATGAGGCCATTAGGAGTAAGCTCCATTATTCTGTTTGCAACCGTCTGCACAAACTGGTGATCGTGTGAAGCAAATAATATTGTTCCCTTAAAGTTTATAAGCCCGTTATTCAGCGAGGTTATAGATTCCAAATCCAGGTGGTTGGTGGGCTCGTCAAGCATCAGCACATTTGCGCCCGAAAGCATCATCCTGGCAAGCATACACCGCACCTTTTCCCCTCCTGAAAGAACGCACGCCTTCTTTAATGCTTCCTCTCCCGAAAAAAGCACTCTTCCAAGCCACCCTCTCAAGAAGGTCTCGGTCTGATCCTTTGAAAACTGCCTCATCCAGTCCACAAGGTTCATGTCCGCTCCGTCAAAATATTTGGAGTTATCGCTGGGGAAATACGATCTTGAGGTTGTAACACCCCAGTTAAAATCTCCCGTATCGGGGCAAAGCTCCTCGGCAAGAATTTTAAAAAGCGTCGTTTTAGGTAGTCCGTCAGAGCCTACAAAAGCGATTTTATCACCCTTGTTTATGGTAAAGCTTATATCATTCAACACCTTTTGCCCGTCAATTTCCCTGCTTATATTTCTGACAAAAAGCAAATCGTTCCCTGCCTCTCTGTCGGGCTTAAAGTCGACGAAGGGGTACTTTCTTGAGGAGGGCTTTATGTCCTCGAGAGTAAGGGTTTCAAGCAGCTTTTTCCTTGATGTCGCCTGCTTGGATTTAGATGCGTTTGCGCTGAACCTCTGTATAAACTCCTGCAGCTCCTTTATTTTAGATTCTGTTTTCTTGTTCAGCTCGCGCGCCTGTCTTAAGGCAAGCTGGCTGGACTCATACCAGAAATCATAATTTCCTACATACATCTGTATTTTGCCGTAATCTATATCTGCTATATGGGTACACACCTTGTTTAAAAAGTGCCTGTCATGCGACACAACAATAACGGTATTTTCAAAGTTGTAAAGGAAGTTTTCAAGCCAGCTTATGGAGGCAATATCAAGGTGGTTTGTCGGCTCGTCCAGAAGCAGTATACCCGGGTTGCCGAATAGCGCCTGAGCCAGAAGGACTCTTACCTTCTCACTTCCCTCAAGCTCCTTCATTTTCTTATAATGAAGCTCCTCCCTTATTCCCAGCCCATTCAGAAGAGTAGCTGCGTCAGACTCGGCGTCCCAGCCGTTCATCTCGGCAAATTCCGCCTCAAGCTCCGACAGCTTTATACCGTCCTCCTCGGAAAAATCGGGCTTTGCATAGAGAACCTCCTTTTTCTCCATTATCGAATACAGCCTGTCATGGCCCACAATAACGGTTTTTAACACTTCGATATCATCAAACTCAAAATGATTCTGCTTTAAAACTGCCAGCCTATCGCCGGGAGTTATTATTACGTCCCCCTTATTGGCTTCGATCTCTCCCGAAAGTATTTTGAGAAAAGTGGATTTGCCGGAGCCGTTTGCGCCAATAAGCCCATAGCAATTCCCCGGGGTAAACTTAATATTTACATCCTCAAAAAGTGCCCGTCCGCCGTATCTTAAGCTAATTCCATTTGTACTAATCATTTTACTACCATCCTTAAGAATTAAAATTTCCTGCCCATTATAACATAGAAAATCCCGGCAGTCTATAATTATGGGTGTTTTCTAACACAACGCCTCCACATCCTCAGTTGACAAAGTAAATGCAACCTTGGCGAATAAAGCTAGCTGCATTATGTCTTACAAAGTGGCAAAGTGTATTTAGTATTACAAATAATAA
>NZ_QPJT01000008.1 GCF_003337415.1 Anaerobacterium chartisolvens
TTATACACTAAAAATATTATTTTTTCAAGTGTTTTTGGAATAAAAAAAGCGCGTATTTGCGCCGATTTCCTGAGTTTTGTATGCTGGTTTCTCCTAAAAAATTATGGTGTTAAAGTCTAAAGACGGGAAATAGCTTTGTAGGAAAGTAAACATCCCCCCTCTGCCCAAACCTTAGTATACTCAGGTTTGGGCAGTCCTACGTATACACATCCATCATCTGAAGGATGCTGTCTTCCGTGGTTTCATAAAAATTTATTTGAAAATTTCAGCATATTAAGATATACTATCAATAGCATATAAAAATTGGAAGCGTTATGCAACTTATAATTGCTATCTGCTTCTCTGCTCTGGTTTGGGACAGGCAGTAAAAGGCGAGGAATGCCGGCAAGTTCAGTACAAGCATTATTTGAACGGAAAGAAGGTGAAAATAAAACAAAATCAAAGGATTCCCCGTTAAAATCATTTGACAAGAGCACAACATACAGCAAACGCCTCACAATTTCCATCCTTTTAAGGCCGCCGGTTCGCAACAGTTTCCGCGCAACCTGCCAGTTCTTATATTACACACACCCATATTTACATATGCACAAAATCCGCCTGATAATTCCTGCCACAGCTTAACAGCAGCCATATTGTCATTAGACGCAATTCCAGATTACAAAAGATAAAATTCACATTTCAAAAATTTAAGGGGGTTAAGAGATGAAAAGGATAGGTGTACTTATCCTGCTTATCATTTTTTTGGTAGGCATGATTCCACAATCAGTTATGTCTCAGGAGGAAACAAATTTTAACTACGTCGATGCATTCGCCAAGTCAATTCTGTTCTACGAAGCAAACTGGTGCGGTCCTGATGCAGGAAACAACAGGATAAAATGGCGCGGCCCATGTCATGTTGATGACGGCAAGGACGTTGGGCTCGATCTTACAGGAGGGTTTCACGACTGCGGAGATCATGTCAAGTTCGGGCTGCCTCAATGCGCTTCAGCTTCCACTCTTGCATGGGCTTACTATGAGTTCGAGGATGCTTTCATCGCAAAAGGTCAGGATGAGTATATGTTGAATATTTTAAAACACTTTTGCGACTACTTCATTAAATGCTTTCCAAACAAAACAACATTTTATTATCAGTTAGGTGACGGAGATGTAGACCATCAATACTGGGGTCCGCCTGAGTTGCAGACAAATGACAGGCCTGCCTACTATGTGGCAACGCCTTCAAACCCCGGTTCTGATGTGGCGGGAGATGCCGCAGCGGCACTGGCGCTCATGTACTTGAACTATAAGGACAAGGATGCCGCATACGCCGAAAAATGCCTGACTTACGCAAAGGATCTTTATACCTTCGGCATGACCTATAGGGGAAACAGTAAGGGGCAAAGCTACTACCTCCCCAGAGATTACCTGGACGAGCTTATGTGGGGCTCAATATGGCTGTATGTTGCAACAGGTGATGCCGTATACATGGATAATGTCGAAAAGCTTATGGTTGAGAAAAACATCAGCGGCGATAACTCCTTTAACGACCACTGGACACAGTGCTGGGACTATGTCATGACAGGAGTGTTCACAAAGCTTGCAACACTTTCACCCAACCCAAAATACAAGGCAATCGCAGAGGAACATATGGATTACTGGCAGAACAGGATAACAACTACTCCCGGAGGCATTAAATATCTGGACAGTTGGGGGGTTTGCAAGTATCCTGCCGCAGAAAGCATGGTTCAGCTTATATACTACAAGGAAACCGGCGAAAAGGATCAAAAATACCTTGACTTTGCAAAGGGCCAAATCGACTATATCCTTGGCAAGAACCCCAACAAAATGTCTTACATGGTGGGCTTCGGCGATAACTATCCCAAATTTCCCCACCACAGAGCGGCAAGCGGAATGCTTGAAGGCCCTCCCGCCGACGAAAAGAAGGAATCACCCGAGAGACATATACTGTATGGCGCTCTCGTTGGCGGAGCGGACATAAACGATGAATACCATGACAACGTGAACGAGTACGTCTATTCTGAAACAGGTTTGGATTACAACGCAGGGCTTGTAGGCGCACTGGCCGGAATGTCCAAATACCTTGGAGAGGATCAGCTTCCCGAACCCATTCCCGGCATTGAAGGCCAACCCACCAAATACTACACTGAAGCTAAAATATACAAGGAAAATTCAGAAGGCGTTACTATTGACCTTAATTTGTACAATATTGCCACATCCCCTCCACAATACGAAGCCGACTTGTCCTATAAGTATTTCATGGACTTATCGGAATATACTTCAATAGGAATTAATCCCTCCAAATTCACCACCAAGGTGTACTATTCGCCTGCCAACGCTCAGATATCTTCAATTAAGCCGTGGGATGAGGAGAAGAATATTTATTATGTAGAAATAACCTTCCCGAACAGCGCGCTGTATGCGAGAACCTATGTGCAATTTGCCGTTTACAATTATGAAAATAAGCTGTGGGATCCTTCAAACGACTTTTCTGCGGCAGGCTTAACCAGCACCTATACTAAAATGGAGAACATTCCTATATACAAGAACGGTGTTAAGGTCTACGGTAATGATCCATCAGGTGGGGCAGACATTTTGTATGGAGATTTAAACAATGACGGGCAGGTAAATTCAGTTGATTTTGCTCTTCTAAAGAAATACCTGTTGGGCATGGGGGATGACGGAATAATTTTGGAAAATGCAGACGTTAATAAGGACGGAACGGTAAACTCAATAGATTTTGCCAATCTAAAGCTATATTTGCTCGGTAGAATTGATAAACTACCTGTCGGTAGCTAGCTAACCGTAGGTAGTTAGCTGCCCCATAACACCTTATTTGCATTTATCGGTTTACTGGGAATTTATTGTGTTAAAAAAGCACGAGTAAAATATTGTTTTTAAAGGAGGCAGTTAAAAATGTACAGTGTGCAAAACAAAAGTAAAGGAAGGCCTATCAAAAGGCGAGGGATGCTGTCAATCCTTTTGCTGGTTGTCATGATTTTCGGACAGCTTTTTACATCGGGTGCGATAGCGGCAGAAGCATCTCCCTGGTCCTTTACACCCGCCGAGGGCTGGGAGAATTACAATCACTTTAATTTTGCCGAAGCCCTGCAAAAATCACTTTATTTTTATGATGCTGAAAAGTGCGGTGCCGCCGCCGGCTATGACAAGGGCGGAAGGCTTGAGTGGAGGGGCTCCTGCCATGAAGGGGACGCCAATATCCCATTTGAGAATACAAACCTTTCGGATGCTTTTATACAAAAGTACAGAAGCATACTTGATCCCGATGGAGACGGAACAGTGGATGTACACGGAGGCTTCCACGATGCCGGAGACCATGTGCGGTTCGGACTTCCTCAGAGCTATACCGCCGGCACCATGGGATGGGGCTTTAATGAGTTCAGGGACGCCTTCAAGGCAATAGGTGAAGAGGAGCATATGATTGAGCTTCTAAAGGAATTTACCGATACCTTCCTGCGCTGCTCCTTCCTTGATGAAAGCGGGGATATCATTGCTTTCTGCTACATGGTAGGAGAAGGAGATGAGGATCATTGCTACTGGGGCCCGCCGGAGCTGTATCCGGAACAGTTCACCAAATCCAGACCCGCGGATTTTGCTACTGCCGAAACCCCCGGGAGTGATGTTTGCGCCAGCACTTCAGCAGCACTTGCAACCTCTTATTTGAATTTTAAGGATGATGAGCCTGAATACGCAGAGAGGTGTCTGACTGTGGCAAAGGCCTTGTATGATTTTGCAAAGAAATACAGGGGTAAAGCTGCCGGTGACGGCTATTATACCTCCGATTATGATGAGGATGAGCTGGCATGGGCTGCGGCATGGCTATATGAGTGTACCGGGAACATAGACTATATAAGGGATATAGATTCGGTTGACGCCAAAGGAAACTACACAGGGTATATGAAAAGAATAATCCCGGAGACTTACAATACCAATACCTGGTATAACTCGTGGGTGCATTGCTGGGATGCCGTATGGGGAGGAACCTTCCTAAAGCTGAATCAACTGATTCCTGATAATGAATTGTTTGATTTTATCGCCAGATGGAATGTAGAGTATTTGTCGGGCGGAATGGCAAAGCACCAAGACCCCAATGACAAGAATTATGCCAAGCCGTCGCCCGCCGGGTATACGATGATTAACGGCTGGGGATCTGCCCGTTACAACACCGCGGCTCAGCTCTCGGCGCTTGTATATATGAAAAACCATCCTGAGAGGACGGACTTCGGGGCGTGGGCAAAAAACCAAATGGAATACATCATGGGAAGAAACCCCATGGGCTACTCATATATAGTGGGCTACGGCTATGAACAGGGTCTGCCTTCCGCAAAGCATCCCCACCACAGGGCGGCTCATGGTTCAAAAACAAACAGCATGAACGACCCCGAGGAGCACAGGCATATTTTATGGGGAGCCTTGTCCGGTGGACCTGATGCAAGTGATTACCATATAGATTCAACTACCGAATATGCCTACAATGAGGTTGCCGTCGACTATAACGCCGCCTTCGTCGGTGCGTGTGCAGGTCTGTACCAGTACTACGGAGAGGGGCACCAGCCGATACCAAATTTCCCGCATAAGGAAGAAAGAACCGACGATTACTATTGTGAGGCGCGTATAGAAAGGGAAACGCACGACAGTACGCAGATAGTTTTAAAAATACATAACGAATCCAGTCAGCCTCCCCATTATGAAACAGGAATGATGGTTAGATATTTCTTTAATATAAGTGAGTTCCTAAAGCACGATCAGAGTATAGATGATGTGATATTTGCTATTGAATATGACCAGCAGATTTCCATGCAGCAGGACCCTATTAAATACAGAGGGCCTTTTAAATGGGACGAAGGTGGTACATACTATTATGAATTCGACTGGAGCGGAAGCAAAATATACGGCGACAGAGAGCTGCAAATTTCGTTCAGGGCAAAGCAGGACTCCAGTTACCTTACCCACTGGGATCCTACAAACGACTACAGTAGAAAGGGCGTTACAGGAACTTATGCCTTAACTCAAAATATTCCCTTATATTTGGATGGGGTTAAGGTATACGGTGAAGAGGCGCCCAAGCTGGATCCTATCCCCGACGACGAGGACCCCGACCCTACTCCGCCATCAATCAGCGTCTCCTACAAAGGCGGAACAATTGATTCCACTAAAAATGTAATAAGGGCAACAATAAACATTAAAAACACAGGAACCTCCACTATAGATTTATCGGATATAAAGGTACGCTACTGGTTTACAAGCGACGGAAACCAGCAGAACTCCTTTACATGTGAATACGCAGTCTTCGGGGCTGAAAAGGTAAAGGGCAATTTATCGGGTATAAGCAATCCTGTTCCCAATGCCGACACGTATTGCGAAATCTCATTTGCAAATGGCGCAGGTAAGCTCGCACCGGGCGGAAGTACCGGGACAATACCATTCAGAATAGAAGGCGCATCGGACTACAATCAGAAAAATGACTACTCGTTTGATTCTGCCATGGCAGATAGCTTCGGGGATAACAACAAAATTACAGCTTATGTGAAGGGTGCTCTGAAATATGGAATTGAGCCCGTCGCATCGGGCGGAATTGCCGGCGATGTCGACAATAACGGAACTGTTGACTCAATCGACTTTGCAATTGTTAAGAAATACCTGCTTGGATCCATTGAGCTAGACCAGGAGGCTTATAGCAGAGCAGATGTGAATGGAGACGGCAATGTTAATTCCGTCGATGTCACATTACTTAAAATGTATATCCTTGGCACCATAACTTCATTTTAGTTAAATTAGGATACAAACCATCTAAAAGCGATGTAAAATAATTTCCGGAAGAATAATTTCCCCGGAATGCGTGACCGGGATATAATTTAAGCTAACTAAAATCACAAGCGCCTTCTACAGGTATATATGCTTTTATAGTTAGAGTAGAAATTATTCTGGAGGATATTATTTTACATCCTCCGTTATCCGATATGTAAAAGCCTAAACTATATAGTTTAAAAAACAAATAAGGCGCTTGCTGCCCGGCATTTTCCCGGTAACAGCAAGCGCCTTTGTCATTTTAAACGGGCCTTGCCTTTTCCTTTCCGTTCTTTGCCTTGCCCTGTATTTCAGGCACAGGCGGCAAGTCATTTTTAGGGATATGAGTTTTATGATTGCTCTCGGTTCCATGAGGATCTTTGGGGTCGGGTCTTCTCATTCCTGCTTTCGCCATTGATTCATCTCCTTTTGCTGCTTCTGAAAATATAATATAAAAATAGTTTTTCTTAAGCTTAGAATAATTATGCCCTTTTCTGTTACAGGTCACTATTTGGCTACATTGGTCCATAATCTGTACTTTACATTGGGGTTTACACCCTTTTGCTCAAACATCTCACTCACCGTCACAAAGCTAAATCCCTTGTCCAGCAATCCCTGTATAATAGCATCGAGTGCGTCAACAGTCTGTGTATTTCCGTAAAAATCGTGAAGAAGTATAATATCTCCCTCCCGGACACTATTAAGAATTGCTGCCGCTCTGGCCTCCGCACTAACTGAAGGCTCCCAATCGTTGCAGGATATTCCGCAGATAAAGGGAAGCTCAATGGTTTCATACATTGTGTTGCTTATTGACATATACGGCGGCCTGAAGAATTTTGGCCATACTCCCACAGCATGGTATATTGCGTTACTGGTTTTATTTATCTCATCCGTTATTTGAGCAGCGGTCATCCCGCTCATATAGGAATGAGTCCAAGAATGATTATTAATTTCGCATCCCAAGCTTAATTGTCTTTGCAGTATGGACTTTGTCTCGTCGTTTATATTTTGCCCGATGACAAAGAATGAGGCGGTTATGTTATATTGCTCAAGCTTGTCAAGTATAAGTGATGTTACGGGGCTTGGGCCGTCATCAAAGGTCAATGCTATAAGCTTTGCGTTGGAATTAAACTGCGTGGTAACCTGTAACGCACTGCTCGCAGGGGAGAGATTCCCGGCCGCATCTCTGGCAATCACTGTAAAGCTGTATAGAGTACCCGCATTTAAGCCTGTCACAGTATAGCTTGTTGTATAGCTTGTTCCTGCCGGTACCCCGTCCTTATAAATTTCATAGCCCGTCACACCCAAATTATCGGAGGATGCGGACCATTTAAGAGCCACGGAATTGACAGTCTTTGAAGTGCACTCAAGTGCCGTCGGTGCTGTAGGCGCCTCGGTATCGCCGGAATTGCCATAAGGCAGAGTGTCTATTATACCCAGCAGGTACTGTTTCATTATGGCAAAGTCAATCGAATTTACTGAATTGTCGATATTAAGATCCAGACTGCTGATATATGTATATCCCGGTGTAAGCAAATACTGCTTGAACCACGCAAAATCCGACGAATCAACATCTCCGTCATTGTCGCAGTCCCCGTAAATCAACGCGGCACCCAATGATGTGCCATCTGCTGAAGTACCTAAAGAAGCAGGACTGCTTAATGCAGCGGAAGCAATTCCAGAGGGTGCCGCTGCTGTCAAAATTAATGCTATGCCCATAACAAATGCTCCTATTCGCATCATTTTCCCCAACCTAAACATTTAACATACATCTCCCTTATTTTTATTAGGGGACGTCAGACTGTGTGAAAACCCTAAAATTGTTTGGAAAATTCCAGCTTGTCACCGCTGCGGCATCATGGGGTACGGTTCTTCTGCTTTCCTTTCAGTCCTACGCTGCGCTACGGAAGCATAAGAATCCGTCCCCAAGATTCCTCCGCTGTTTTTCTGCAAGGACAAAGCTTTACAATTTCATTCAAAATAGTTTTCACACAGCCTGCCGTATCCCCTGTTACGTCTGACGTATTCCATCCTTGCTCTGGTACGGGCAATCCGCCGGAGCGTCAAAAACAGTGTTAAAGTTCGATAAAGAATCCCTGTAGCAATAGCCCTTTTCAAAATGACATGTTTCAAAATAAATACATTTTTCACATGCCGTATCTTTAAACATATCTCTCGGAGCATATAAGAAATCTCTGATACTATTGGAATTCCATATTTCCACAACGCTGGAATCCAATAAATTTCCCATTGTAAATTCCGTTTTGTGGGGAATCTGTTCACATAGCATTATATCTCCATTAGGCTTCATACGCATACTTGTGCGGCCTCCGGAGCATATGGAACGGTTTTCCCACTGTTCCTTGCTTTTTCTTATGGGAGCACCGGTATTTTTATCCTCCTGAAATGTAAATTTTAATTGCGGATACTCCTTGCGCAGTGCCCCAGCAGTTTCAATCAGCCTCAGCTTATCCTCAAACGACAGGAATAGGCTGTCATCATGTCTGAAAAAGCTTCTTCCATAATGGACAAATTGAAATTCTTCAACTCCCAGAGGATAAAACTTTTCTACCAATCCTCTTGCAGCACCGGCATTGTAGCTTGTCAGAACACATTTTATTCTTGGGTATACTCCTGCTTTCACACAGTTCTTTACACTGTCCACACTTGTTTCAAGATAATTCCTTCGCTTGACAAGGAAGCTTGCAATTTCACTATCAGCACTGTCAATGCTTATTTGCAGAATTCTCTTCAAATGCGGCTTTGCATCGCGTATTCCGATACCGAGTGCTGCAAGCCTCTCCGCTGCTTCATATGTAATATGAACCTTGGTTGAAAGAAAAAAGACAAATTTATGATTAACCATTTCCTCTAATATTTGAAATGCATCCCATCGGGTAAAGACATCTGCTCCACCTACATCTACGATATATATATCATTTTCATAAAGATCCTTAATAATGCTCTTTATTTGATTAAAATCCAGCTCCCTGCAAGGCAGTCTTTCGGCGTAGCAATATATACAATCCGTTGCACAATTATTTGTTATTTCCAGACTTACAGATATTGGTCTTTCCAGGCGATTGACAGGAAAGCTGTAGCTTTTAAAATCCGGCACCAAATCACTGCCGTCGGTAAATGTAGGACTTAACTCTCCATCCTCTGAAACAAACTCGCTTTTCTCTAAAATATCCATTACTCTTGTAAAAATACAGGTAAGATCGTTGATGCTTTCCTGACTGGCATTATTAATGTCAAGCCAGTAGCGATAAATTTCAATTTTTGTATTCTGTCCGTTGAAAAACGGAACTATTATAGCCTCAACAGGAGACAAAACCTTGTATATGACTTCTGCAGTTATACATTTATATACTACCAGATTTTTAACATCATTCCTAATGCGCCAAGGTGAAATTACTTTTGGTTTGGAATCGGGACTAGAAATAGGTTCCATCCCGGCACTTAATAAACTATTATCTTTTAGCATAGCTTCCTCTTAAATAATGTCCTTTATATTACATTTTTAAACACTACTTTCCTCCGGGTATACACCCCTCCAGACAGCCTCCCGGGCAATCAACCTTACATCCGTTAGGACAATCGGAATTCATTTTCGTAATATAATCTGTATTCAGCCTAAATGCTGAGGCTTGAAAAGATTCCTTTAACCTTAAAGCAAGAAGATCCATATCGGTTGTTTTATCGTTCATGCCTTCCACCTCCCTTTCATCACATCTTTTACCATCACGCCGTATTATTTACAGTTTATTATATAAAATCCCAAATGTCAATTATCTAATCCTTATTTGCAACATGAACAACCTGTTTTTCACCAAATTTCTCAAAATATTTATAAAACTGCAATCCTATTTTATTAGCAACTTTTTGTGAGGGGGTATTCCGCACTGTGCAGTATGAAAATATTTTAGGATAATTTAAAACTTCAAATGCATATTTTTTACAGGCAAGAGCAGCTTCCGTTGCAAATCCCTTATTACAATATTCTTTAATAATATGAAAGCCGATCTCTGGTACTGCCTCATCGTCTATATTTTGCATTGTTATGCCGCAATCGCCAATAAACACATCACCTTCTCTTAATATTACACCCCATAGTCCATGCTTATATTTTTTATAGTTTTCAATATTCCATTGAATCCACCCTTCTACCTTTTCTTTACTAAACGGCGCGGGATAGTATTGCATAGACTCAGGATCAGAAAGGACTTTCATTAATTCTTTTGTGTCAGCAATTTGCAGCTCCCTCAGATACAGTCTTTCTGTTTCAATTATTTTCATTATCAATCACCGCTTTCGTCTATTATAATAATCAAATGCCTTGCAGATAAATATTATATCATAACCTTAAAAAATAGAAAAATCTTCCCATATTAAAGGAATATTGATATAATGTTTGTACTACTGTTATAATATATTTCGAATGGGGAGAGCAGATTTGAGGAAAAGTAAAGGACTTTTAACCGTCGTAGCTGCTGTTTGTTTCATCTTGGGATGTTTATCTCCACATCAAGCTTATGCACTTTCGAATACACTTACTACAGATAAAGTTTTAGTCTCTGAAAAGGATACAAAAAACAAATCCGATTCTCAGACCGAAGAGGCTGGCTTAAAAGAAGGCCAAGATACCGATGACCCCGACGACCATACTACCGGGCCGGCTGTTACGGAATCGGCAGAAAATTCAGGAAGTCCTGATGAAAACACTTCCTCGCAGAATATTGATACTGACGATAATGTCCCGAAAAGTGATGATAAAGCTGATCTCAAGGATGATACCAAAAATTCCGACAAGGTTGATGAGAATTTATGGTACAGCAAGAAGAACCCAATGCAAAAAGATCATCAGAAGCTGCTGTGGGATTGTTGCCAAAAAAGAAATATTGATTATATTGATATGCTGGCTCTTATTTATACCGAGAGCAATTTCAATGAAAAATGCACTACAGGCAAATATCACGGCTATTTTCAAATAAGCACTGGAAACTGTGCAAACCTTGCTGCCACACTTAAAACCAAAAATAAACCCCTTGACGGAACAATTAACATTAATTGGGGAACTGCCATGTACGGTTGGATATTGGCAGACAAGAGGGTTAAAGGATTGGAAGGAAAAAAGAAGCGGGACATTGCTTTGTCCATATACCAGAGAGGAACCGGAGGATATGACAAGCACGGTATCAGCACAAAATTTCTGGATATATATTATGAAAAAAGATCCATTGCGGTTCAATGGTATGAAACAAAAAATAAATAGTTGGATATTGATGAAATTTTGTTTTCATGCATTGTCCTGTGTCGGAAAAGTCATGGCTGTTCCTCAAAAAATCAACGAATTCCTTTGGGATATCCCCGTTCACACAAGATGTGATGTCAACAACTCCGTCACATTGCTATGTCGATTTTTTGTTTCTGTATCGTTTAGAAGGGAGCCTTTATAAAAGAAGTAGGGTATAATTGAATTATGATAAGGAGTAAAACAAAAGGTATAATCACAAAATAAGGAGTATGAACAATGGAAGAAATAACAATCCACGAATTTGAATTTGCCCTCATCAATGAATTTTTCACAGAGCTTGAACGGCAGGGACCCGGCAGTCCTGAAGAAACCATCAGGGCATTAGGTTTTATCGGTAACCTTTCAAACAAAACAAAAATTGCCGATTTAGGCTGCGGCACAGGCACTCAAACAATGGTTCTGGCACAAAATACAGAAGCAACCATCACCGCCCTCGACCTTTATGCCGGTTCTATTGATAAGCTTAACGCAACAGCGGGAAAGCTTGGTTTGCAGGACAGGGTAAAAGGTATTGTCGGTTCAATGGATAATTTGCCGTTTCAGAATGAAGAATTTGAGCTTATATGGTCTGAGGGGGCTATTGCCAATATAGGTTTTGAAAAGGGCTTGAATCACTGGAAGGGGTTCCTCAAAAAAGATGGTTATATTGCCGTAACATATGAGTCATGGTTTACTGACGAACGCCCTGATGAAATTGAGAAGTGGTGGGTGGACGCAGTTCCTGAAATCAGCACAATAGCGCATAATATTTCCATCATGCAAAAAACAGGCTATATTCCTGTTGCCGCATTTACGCTGCCTGAAAGTTGTTGGATAGACAATTATTTTATCCCGCAAAAAGCAAGACAAGAGGAATTTTTGAAAAAACATAGGGGGAATAAAATCGCTGAGGATATGATTGCATTTATGAAGCGTGAGGCAGACTTATATTTAAAGTACAAGCAGTATTATGGATATGTATTTTATATTGGGAAAAAGATATAAATTAATCTCTTGTAAGTGTACAGCGACATCAGACTGGGCTAAAATAGCAAAAATATTAATTTTATTTATATTAAATTTAGCAGTAGATTACCGTGCTATTTGACAATCATTTACAGTATATACATTAGAGAGGTTGAAAGAGTCCTTTAAACCTTTCAATCTCTTTAATATTTCCTTATAATTCCTTGTTCTCACTAGTTCTGTAATCTCAACTATAAAATAATCCGAAGTCTAATTTGTATAGTCAATTGTAACACATATCGATTTAATTATATTAACCAATTCTTGAAGTGTTAGCACAGTCTGGCGTACCTCCATACTCTAATGCCTAAGATTATGAATATCTTTTGTGTCTCCCAAACCTGTTGATATATAAAGCTGGCCTTCTGTATTAATGGAAGCAAAGAACACGCTCTCTAAAGAGTCGATGTTTTTTTCCTTTAATTTGGTCACCAGCCAATCCACATCGAGCTTAAGTTGACTTAGGTTCTCTTCATAAACTTCTCCTTCAACAATCAAAGGAATCGAAAGACCCTTATATTCTGTGTTTACTTTTATCTCCTTAGCAGTAATAGGCTGATACTGAGATTTTTTGAGTACGCTGATTTGTCCTGTAGATTCTACTACAGCAAATTCTACTTCATTTACATCAAAAACATTTTTTTCTCTTAGCATCATCAAAACATTATCAATACTATACTTGATTTTTTTTAGATTAGCTTTTACAAATTGTCCATTCTCTATTACAATAACAGGCTCAAAAGTTAGCATATGTCCTATTTTTTTATTTTTCATAATCACTACGCTATATACATATTGTATTCCAACCAGCAATATAACGGCATATGCAGTCGGGAGATGTTGTATCTCCGGATCCGCTATGTCTGCTCCAATAACTGCTCCTAAAGTAATGATTACGATAAAATCAAAGATTGGCAGCTCCCCCATTTTTCTTCTGCCCGCAATCAATGTTACAATTAAAGCAAGTATCATGATTGTTATTACCCTCATAGTTACTACTAAATATTCCACTTTTTTAATCACCCTCTTTTTCTTCCTTACTTACTGTTCCATACTATATTTTTGTATATAGTCAGAAAAATTTAAATAATAGGAAAATTGCAAGTTCATCACTTGCAATTTTCCTATTCGCATAACCTCTTTAATGAGCTGGCGTGGTTATTCCGCGCATAATTTGATTAAACTCGTTAGTAATATCATTCATTGGCCTGTTGTTTGTAATGTCCTCTCCAAGCCGATTCATTCTGTTCATCATGTCAGGCTGCTCGCTTACTGATACATTAGTAATAGTTCTGTCAATCTTTTTTACTTTGCTGATTATCATATTCTTAGCTGCATTGCTATCTCCCATATTTCCGGAAGGCTTATAACCAACTAAAGCAGTATTTCCCATGACTATTACATTTGCATCTGCAATTTCTGTTATATCCCTTAATTGATTTTTGATATTTTCAGCCTTTTGCCTGTCTGGAGCCATTTGTTGGTCTGGCTGGTTGACTCCTGGATTGGCTCCTTGATTAACTCCGGGGTTGGCTCCCTGATTGTTTCCTGGATTCATACCAGATGTTCCACCATCTTCAGGCTGTGGTGCAATGCCAAGCAAGTTATCTCTTTCAATCCCCTGCTGCTGCACGTTTTGTTGTTGCTGATCAGGTAAACGCGATGTTCTTCCTGCATCGCACGCACTAAGCATAGTAGTTATTAAGCAAAATCCTAAAAAAACAGTACCACCTGTTTTGACATTTTTAATCAATTTAAAACACCTCCTCTTCCCTATTTTAATCAAAATACATTTATTTATTTGAGTTAAATTTAGACAAGCATTTCAATTTAGAAAGGGGGCCGCTACTGTTTTTATACAGTAAAAGCTTAAATAAAAAAAACACGGCTATATTTTTAATAACCTTGTTTTTTATTTAAGCTTCTTTAAGCACAAAAAAATAGGCCTCTGCCCTCTGTTCATGGCCTATTTAGACAGAAGCGTCCCCTACACCCTTAAGCTTTGAAGCAATTCTTCAAAATAACCCGGGAGCCTGGCCTCAAATTCCATGTACTCGTTTTTTATAGGGTGTATAAAGCCAAGCACTCTGGCGTGCAGCATCTGTCCGCAAATGCCATATTTCTGCTTTTTCTTGCCATAAACCATATCCCCTACCAGAGGATATCCTATATACGACATGTGTACCCTAATCTGGTGGGTTCTTCCCGTTTCAAGGGTCAGCTCCACATACGTGGTGTCCCTAAACCTTTCAAGCACCTTGAAATAAGTTACCGCCCTGCGCCCATTCTTTGTGTTTACCGACATTTTTTTTCTTTCCACAGGGTGCCTCCCTATGGGCGCATCTATTTTTCCGCTGTCCTCCTTGATTACACCCTCTACAACAGCGGCATAAACCCTCTTTATATCGTGATCCTTAAGCCTTTCCGACAAGCGCTCATGGGCGTTGTTATTCTTTGCAACCACCAGCACACCCGAGGTGTCCTTGTCTATTCTGTGTACAATTCCCGGCCTTATTATTCCGTTAATATCCGACAGACTGTCCCCGCAGTAATCCATCAATGCATTTACAAGGGTCCCTGTGTGATTTCCCGCAGCGGGATGCACCACCATTCCCTTTTCTTTATTTATTATTATGATGTCCCCATCCTCATACACAACATCAAGCCGGATTTTCTCAGGCCTTACATCCAGCCTTTCAGGCTCGGGAACGCTTATTTCTATGCTGTCATCGGCCCTTAGCCTGTAATTTACCTTTACTCTTTTATCGTTGACCTTTATCAGACCGTCCTCTAGGAGCTTCTGTATATAAGTGCGTGAAAAGCCTTCCAGCCTTTCCGAAAGCCATGCATCTATTCTGATTCCCTCAGTGCCTTCATCAATTATCATCCGTTCAAGCCGCTTCATTTTTAATCCTACCACCAATCAGGCTTATTTTATGCCCCTTTCCCGGGCTTTTCCTTATATATAAACAACAAATAATACGCAAGTAAAAAGCTGCCTATAACAACACAGCAATCGGCTATATTAAAAATCGGAAAAATATATGTACCGAAATGAAATTCCAGAAAATCTACAACGCTTCCTATTAAAAGCCTGTCAATAAAATTCCCCGCAGCTCCCCCTATTATCAAGGAAAGCGCCGTCCTTAGCAGCCTGCTATCCATCTTATATAAAAAATATGCTAATACAGCCACTATTATTGGTGTCAGTATAAGAAAAAAGTATCTCCCGTTCTCCAAAATACTCCATGCAGCCCCTGTATTTCTTATGTTTGTTATATAAAAAAACTGGTCTATTACAGCAGTTGATTTGTGGTATTCAATGTTGTTTACTATAAAATATTTTGATGCCTGATCTGCTGCTATACAAAAAATAATTATTGCTATCCATAGCATATTCAAAAACCTCTTCTCTACCTTTTCTTAAATTTATTTTGATGCTTAAATCAGCCCGGTATGTACCATCTGGTAATATCATTAAACCTGTCCCATACGCAGGGCTTCATATCTCCTCTTATTTTCCTGTTATATAACACAGCATTGTTGTAAAAGTACATACCCATATAAGGAATCTCGTCCGAAAGGACTTTATGCATTTCATTAAATGCCTCACGCCTGACTTTCTCGTCGCCGTTTGTTATAATCCGCTCAAGGCAGGCATCCACCAAAGGATTTTTATAGTTTGCAATATTCATCCCCCCCGTCTGAAGGGAGGCATACATAAACGATATATCGGGAACGGATGATATCCTGCAGCCTAAGAACACCATATCAAACTTCCTGCTTTTTATAAGCCTGAATTCCTCATCCCAGTCAATCCTTTTTACCTCTATGTTTATGCCCGCTTCCCTAAGCTGCTCACCAAGCTTTACAGCGGCACGGTATCTTATTTCATTAAACTCATTTACAATAATTGTAAAATTCAAAGTCACACGCTTTCCGTCAATGCTCTTGTACATTCCCGCCGCCGATTGCTTCCAGCCATTTTGCATAAGTATATCTCTTGCCTTTGATTTATCAGGAAGATAGCTGACAGGATTATCAAAAATCCATGCATTTGGGTTTACGGGAAGCTCCGCCGCAACAGCCTGCCCCGGTATAACATCATTTATTATTCTGGCCTTGTCAGTTGCAAGAGCAATAGCCTGCCTTACGGCTTTATCCTTAAGCGCAGGATTATCAAGATTAAAGGCTATAAACTCAAAATCCCTGCTCTGATATTTCCTGGTGGTAATGTCCGGCCTTCCACTGTACTTGCTGAAGTCGCCCCTATCAGCAACTGCAATGTCTATATTCCCCTCCTGAAATGCTACAAATTCATCCTTTGGGCTGTCATATATGTTTATGTCTATTTCATTTATATATGGAATTTGAAGTCCGGAATTTTTATCCTCCCTAAGTCCCCACCACAGGTCATTGGAAATAAGCCTGTAGCCGTCAGTTCTTTGACTTTTTATAAATTTATACGGACCTGTCCCAACAGGCAGCATGTTTTTATCCGACGTCTTAACAAAGACGTCCTCTCCTTGATAATACCCTGCGGGTACTATGGGGAACGTCATTCTCTCAGGAATAAAATAGTCAGGAGCCTTCAAAAATATTCTGAAGCTGTTTCTGTCCACAGCGGTATAGACAGCAATATTGCTGATGTTATCCCTATAGACGCTTTCCGATCTGCTGTTTTGAATAACATCGAAGGTAAATTTAATGTCCTCAGCAGTTAGGGATACATTGTTGTGCCACATGGCGTTTTCCCTTACATGGAAGGTCCATATAAGTCCGTCATCCGACACGCTCCATGTGTCGCACAGCGCAGGGGTAGGCCTTTGGTTTTCATCCAGCCGTACCATTCCGTCAAATATAAAGCCTGTAAAGTTTTGGACAAAGATGTTTTTTGTCAGTATGGGATTTAAGGAATCAGGCTTTGTTGTAAACAGATTAACAACGCCCCCCTTCACAGGGCCTTTATCCACTACATTGTCATTTGCCTCAGCAGCCAGAGCAGTGCCGCTGTCCTGAGTGCCCATTCCGCCGGAATTGTCTGCTTCCGAGCAGGAGCTTAAGCTTAAAAGCATTATTATCAATGCCGTAAAAAAACATAGCTTGCGCAAATTTCATTTCTCCCCTATGGCATAATATTCATATGAGCTGCATCACGGCAGCCATACTTCCGGTTCTTCCTTCGTCCCCCCTGTAAGAGTAAAACAAATCCTTATTACATTTTGTACATACCCCCGTAAGACAAATATTTTCCTCTTTGACCCCTGCGTTGACAATAGAGCTTTTAATAATTGACTGCAAATCAATATGCCATTTATCCAAGCCTGTTTTTTTGCAATGCGGGCTGCTCCATATAAGCCTTTGCATAAACTCCGAATACACCTCTTCCCCCACCTCAAAGCAGCATTTTCCTATTGAAGGGCCAATTACTGCCTGTATATCGAAAGGATCACAGCCGTACTTATTCCTCATCCCATCAATGGTTTTTGACGCAATCTCCAGGACAGTACCCCTCCAGCCCGAATGTACCAGTGCAATTGCCTTCTTCTCCGGGTCCAATAAATATATCGGAACACAATCGGCATAAAAGGTCACAAGAGCTGTGTTCCTTTTGTTTGTCATCAGCGCATCATATCCTTTGATATCGCTTTCACAGAACAAACCCTTTCCTCTGTCCCTCTCATCCGCAGGATATATGCGGTCATCATGAACCTGTCCGGACAGCACCATATTTCGACAATCTATATCCAGGGCATCCGCTAATTTTTTGTAGTTTTCGACAACCCTCTCTCTGCTGTCCCCTCTGTTAAAGCCAAGATTAAATCCTCCGCTTCCCCCAAGCCTTGTGGTAAAACAGTGCACCAGCATATCGGAGTAGCTGTCAAGCTTTTTGAATTTAATAAAATGCAAATCCCCATTCGGTACATAAATTATATCTCCGCTGTTTAAAAGTCCACTCTTTATTTTAAAGTCCCCCCTTTAAGCCCGCACCTTCCGCAAACCAATATATGCGCATAGAAAATCATATCACATTGCAGTTTTATACTCAATAATAGTATCACCGAAAATGAATAAAAAAAAGCATTTAATGCCAAAGCCTTATATTTAATATAAATAATATGCTTTTTCATTAAATGCAATTACAGAATAAATGCAATTACAAAATTTATTTCTATTGTAGACCCTGCGTATAGCTGTTGTTTACAGTCATCTTCTGGGTTCCACTATTAATTTTATCGCCGTCCTCTCTTCCCCTTCTATAAGTATATCCGTAAATGCCGGTATACATATGAGTTCAAATCCAGAAGGTGCAACAAACCCACGTGCAATCGCCACTGCCTTCACCGCTTGATTCAGTGCCCCTGCTCCAACTGCCTGAATTTCAGCAGTTCCTCTTTCCCTTATAACTCCTGCGAGAGCACCTGCAATTGAATTTGGATTAGATTTTGCTGAGACCTTTAATACATCCATAATTTTACCCCCCAAATACATTATGGATATATTATTCTACAAAAAAATAGAAAATCCTTCTTTTTAGTTAAATTTTAGTAAAATAAGATTATTTAAACATAGCCCACATTTTTTATACACTACTATTGATGATTGATAATCTTAAATACCCTTTCCATTTTTAAGGTTTTTCCTGTTTTTTCATCTATATCCAAAACAACGGCATTAAACTGAGTACTGCCTCTGGCAAGGTCAAATTTTACGGGTATGTGCTTTAGGAACTTTTGAATAATTATGTCCTTGTCCACACCTATGATTCCCTCATAAGGCCCTGTCATTCCTACATCTGTAATATATCCCGTCCCGCAGGGAAGTATTCTTTCGTCCGCTGTCTGCACATGTGTGTGCGTACCCAGCACACAGCTTACCCTTCCGTCAAGATACCATGCCATGGCGCATTTCTCTGAGCTGGCTTCGGCGTGCATATCCACAATAATCACCCTTGCAAAGCTCTTTAAGTATTCAAGCTCCCGTTCGGCAGCCTTAAAGGGACAGTCAATAGCATCCATGTAAACGCGTCCCATTAGATTCAATACTCCAATTTTGTGATTTTCACTGCCTATTATTATAGACCCCTTGCCGGGCAAATCACATGGATAATTTGCCGGCCTCACAATCCTGCCTTCCGATTCTATGAAGCTTAATATCTCATTCTTTGCCCAGACATGGTTGCCCATTGTTATAGCGTCCGCTCCAGACTTGTATATTTCCTGAGCGGCAACATAGGTTATTCCCTTGCCGCCCGCAGAGTTTTCACCATTTACAATACAGAAGTCTATCTTCAGCTCCCTTTTCATTTTAGGAATTATCTCTTTGACTGCCTTTCTTCCCGGATTGCCGACAACATCTCCAACAAATAAAATCCTCAATTATTTGCCTCCATTCACAGTACAGCTTATAATAGGTATCAAAAACAAACATAACAAAAGCGCGCCAGCACTCTTAGTTTTATACTCTTTGTGTATTGGCACGCTTTATATTATATTGCTGTTTTACTATTTTGCATATTCAATTGCTCTGGTTTCCCTTATAACGTTTACCTTTATCTGTCCCGGATATTCAAGCTCACTTTCAATCAATTTAACGATTTCGCGAGCCTTTATTACAATTTCGTCATCAGCAACATCTTCAGGCTTTACAATTATTCTTATCTCTCTCCCCGCCTGTATGGCAAAGGATTTTTCGACTCCGGGGAAGGAATTGGCTATATCCTCAAGCTTTTCAATACGCTTTATATAAGACTCCAATGTTTCCCTTCTTGCACCGGGTCTTGCGGCAGATATTGAATCCGCTGCCTGAACCAAAACCGCCACCACCGATGAGGCTTCTACATCGCCATGGTGTGCAACTATTGCATTAATGATTTCATTGCTCTCCTTATATTTCTTAGCCAGATCTCCTCCTATTGTGACATGTGAACCTTCGATTTCATGATCTACTGCCTTACCTATGTCATGGAGCAATCCGGCCCTTTTTGCCAATGCCACGTCGGCGCCCAATTCGGCTGCCATTAATCCCGCAAGGTGCGAAACCTCAATAGAATGGTTTAACACATTCTGCCCATAGCTGGTTCTGAATTTCAGCTTGCCTATAAGCCTGATTAATTCAGGATGAAGTCCATGTACCCCTGTTTCAAATGTAGCATGATCTCCTTCTTGGCGTATTGTGTTTTCAACTTCCTTCTTTGCCTTCTCTACCATCTCTTCAATTCTTGCAGGATGAATTCTTCCGTCAAGAATGAGCTTTTCCAGAGTTATTCTGGCAATCTCTCTTCTTATTGGGTCAAAGCCCGACAAAATAACGGCTTCAGGAGTATCGTCAATAATAAGATCAATGCCGGTGAGAGTTTCAAGCGTTCTTATGTTTCTTCCTTCACGCCCTATGATTCTACCCTTCATTTCATCATTCGGAAGTGGAACCACAGAAACTGTAGCCTCTGATACATGATCTGCCGCGCATTTCTGTATTGCGGTGGCTATTATGTCCCTTGCTTTTCTGTCTGCCTCTTCCTTGGTTCTGGCTTCAATCTCCTTAATAAGAATAGCCGCCTCATGCTTTACTTCGTTTTCAACATTCTTCAGAAGGTATTCCTTAGCCTCTTCGACAGACAGCCCCGATATCCTCTCAAGCTCACCCATCTGTTTTGCATGAAGCTCCGAAATCTTGTCCTGAAGGGCTTGGGTTTCCTTGCTTTTTCTGTTAAGGACCTCTTCCTTCTGCTCCAGCGTCTCCATTTTTTTATCCAGAGACTCGTCCTTTTGCACAAGCCTTCTTTCTGTGCGCTGTATTTCATTACGCCTGTCCTTAATTTCCCTATCCAGCTCCACCCTGCTTCTGTGTATCTCTTCCTTTGCCTCGAGCAATATTTCCCGTTTCCTGCCCTCGCCTTGCTTTTGTGCCTCACTGACCAGCCTTTTGGCCTCCTGCTCGGCACTTCCTATTTCAGCCTCAGCAGTCTTTTTTCTGAATTCAACACCCTTTTTAAACATTATAATTGAAGCTATAACAGCACCAGCTACGCCACCAATTACTAGTCCTATCAAACCGCCTACAAATATAGCACACACCTCCTCAATATTCAGTTTTCAATGCTCAAATTTAAATAACTATTCTGTAGGTCCAAAACTCCTGTCAGGCCCTGCATACCCAAAGCAGCTTAAAAGCCCATTTATGACCTTGCCGACACAGGTTAATCCATAGTATCGTCTAAATGTACCGCTAAAGCAGCTTTTGGAAATTACACGCCCAACCGGCATAATATTAACCGGATACCGATTAAAGAAATAATCTGTCAATATATGGATTGGCTCATGCATAGAAAAAGCACCCTGCATCTGCAAAAAATACACCCTTCTCTACAATAGATTCCTTAAATATTGCCGCACCCAAATATTCGGAAGCTATAATGAATCCTTAATATATATCCATAATCTCTTAAATCATTCCAGTTAAATTATTACCATTTTATTAGGGAACTTTTATAAAAATTTCTATTCTTTTAATAAAAGTTCATTTTTAAGCACAGCTTAATTTTAATCTTTTTTAAATTTTATGTCAAGAATCAATTAAAATCCGCTTCTGTTCAATCGTTCCCGCCGCCCGGAATTCATTTAAAACAGGCGTTGACCTCACAGAGGAAATATATATTTTTATATTCCGTTTTGAAGCCTTGCCGCCTTTACGGTATTTCTCATCAGCATGGCTATAGTCATAGGCCCCACGCCTCCTGGCACGGGAGTAATAGCCGAAGCCACCTCACAGGCGGAAGCATACTCCACATCCCCCACCAATTTTTTATTCTCCAGCCTGTTCATTCCCACGTCAATTACTACTGCACCGGGCTTAATAAAGCTTCCCTTTATAAACTCCGGCTTTCCTATGGCAGCTACAAGTACGTCTGCGCGCCTGCATATTTCGGGAAGATCTCTTGTTTTTGAGTGGCATACCGTAACAGTTCCATTTTTCGCCAGAAGCAGCATACTCATGGGCTTTCCTACTATATTGCTTCTTCCTACGACAACACATTCCTTTCCCTGTATGTCAATACCCGTCAAGTTTATAAGCTCAATAATTCCCGCAGGAGTACACGGCATAAACATTGGATTTCCTATCATAAGCCTCCCTGCATTTGAGGGATGAAAGCAGTCGGCGTCCTTTCCTGGGTCTATGGCATAAAGGACATTTTCCTCATTTATATGCCTCGGAAGAGGAAGCTGAACAAGTATTCCGTTTACCTTGGCATCCTTATTAAGCACATTTATTAAATCAATAAGCTCTTTTTCTTTAATATTCGCATCAAGAGCGTATTCAAAGGAAGCTATGCCTATCTCCTGACATGCCTTCTTTTTATTGTTTACATATACCCGAGAAGCGGGATCGTCCCCCACAATAATAACCGCAAGCCCCGGCTGCACACCTCTTTGCACCATTTCCCGGACCTCTTCTCCAAGCTCCTGCTTCACTGCCTTCGACAGCTCTGTCCCATTTAATATTTTTGCCCCCATTATATCCAACCTTTCCTTAAGAATTTTAAATTAAGCTTTATGGCACATCAATTATTTGCAATCCTGTTAATTTTATTTTAATGCCTTGTCCTTGTCAATTTTTTTCGCTCTGCTTGCACCCTTTTATGATTTTTTCCCTTTACCGCTTTGCCGGCAGCAATGGCCTTTTGTGAGCCTCCGGCAGCCTCAGCCCTTTTTTTTGCCGCACGCCTCGGCCTTATCAGGCATTTGGGCCCAAAGCCTATTAAATCATCCCTTCCGGTTATTTTTAAAGCCTCGTAAACCAACTCGTAATTTTCAGGCCTCCTGTATTGCAATAAAGCCCTCTGCATGGCTTTTTCCTTAGGTGCCTTTGGCACATACACCTTTTTCATGTCCCTTGGATCAAGCCCCGTATAAAACATGCAGGTGGATAATGTGGCAGGGGTAGGGTAAAAATCCTGCACCTGCTCCGGCATATGCCCCAAATCTCTTAAATACTCCGCCAGCTCCACCGCCGCCTTAAGATCGCTCCCCGGATGGCTGGATATCATATACGGTACAATATACTGCTCCTTTTTTATTTTCTTGTTTATTTCGTAAAACCTTTTAACAAATTTATCATACACCCGTCTTCCGGGCTTTCCCATCCTGTCCAGCACACGGTCAACCACATGCTCCGGCGCCACCTTAAGCTGCCCGCTTATGTGATGCTTGCACAGCTCCATAAAAAATTCATCATTTTTATCAAGCATCAAATAGTCATATCTTATGCCTGACCTGATAAAAACCTTCTTAACCCCGGGGATTTCGCGCACTCTCCTCAAAAGCCCGAGATATTCGCTATGATCCACTATAAGGTTCTTGCAGGGCTCAGGGTAAAGACACTGCCTTTCCTTGCACACACCCTTATCCTTCTGCTTTGTGCATGCCTCATGTCTGAAGTTGGCGGTAGGTCCTCCGACATCATGTATATAGCCCTTAAATCCCGGAAGCCAGGTCAGCTTGACAGCCTCGCTTATTATTGACTGGCGGCTGCGGTTTTGTATTGTCCTGCCCTGATGAAAATTCAAGGCGCAAAAGGAGCAGCCCCCATAGCAGCCTCTATGGCTTGTTATGCTGAATTCAACCTCCTTTATGGCAGGTATGCCTCCATACTTTTCATATGACGGATGATATGTCCTTTCATATGGAAGAGAATACACCCTGTCCATTTCCTTTACCGTCATTGCCTGTGCGGGAGGGTTCTGCACCACATACCTGTCGCTGTGCTTTTGCACAAGAGTTCTTCCGGTTATTGCATCCTGTTCGTCATACTGCACCTTAAAGGAGCGGGCATATGCCTCTTTGTCCTCGGCTACCTCCTCAAATGATTTTAAAAGAGAATATTTCCCATCATTTCCGCCGTTGCCTTTTATGAATTCCCTGATATCTTCGGAAAGCTTGTCAAGGCCTGCCATATACGCAGTGCCGCGTACATTCCTTATTGCTTCGACAGCAATTCCTTCTCTTAACTGCCGTGCAATTTCAATAACAGGCTTTTCTCCCATGCCGTATATAAGCAAATCCGCTCTTGAATCCTGCAGAATAGAGCGTCTGACCCTATTATCCCAATAGTCGTAGTGGGCAAACCGTCTGAGGCTTGCCTCAATTCCTCCTATTATTACAGGAACCCCCTTAAAAACCTCTCTTATTTTGTTAGAGTAGGCAATAACGGCCCTGTCGGGTCTGTATCCGGCCCTGCCTCCCGGAGAATACGCATCCTCGCTCCTGCGCTTTTTACTGGCAGTGTAATGATTTACCATAGAGTCAATAACTCCCGATGAAATCAAAACAGCATATTTAGGACGTCCTAAAGTAATAAAATCATTACCTGTTTTGCAGTCAGGCTGGGCTATTATCCCCACCCTGTATCCTTCACTCTCTAAAAGCCTTGTAATAACAGCATGTCCAAAGCTTGGATGATCGACATACGCATCTCCGCTTATATATAAAAAATCAAGCTGATCCCATCCCCTGCTGTGCATATCTTCTCTTGTAACCGACAAAAAGCTCATCTGTTTATTTCCTTTCAGTATATGGCTATAACAATTGTAACATAAAAAACGGCAATTTGCGGCATGGTTTTTACTCCCCGCTCCCTCATGCCTTTTCATCCCTTCCCTTTCTCAGCATTTCCCACAGGCCTATGGCAAGAAGAAATGCTCCAAAAAGCTTTTTTAAAATATTCCCCGGCATACAAATAGCTAATGTTGACCCTAGATACGCACCCACAAGGCCGGAAATAATTATAGGAAGCGCAAGCTTAAAGTCAATGGCTTTATTTTTTGCATGGATTATAAGTGCAATGATTGCGGTGGGTATAAAAAACAGCAGATTTACACCCTGCGCTTCCTGCTGGCGAGGGTTTAGAAATATCACAAGAGCAGGTATAAGCACAGTCCCCCCTCCTATTCCCATGCCGCTTACTATTCCTGCCGCCACTCCTATAAGGAAAAGTATCATCTTTTAAGTCCTCCCTTTGTCAAATACCAATGCGCACATCATTTTTCCATACGGGCGTCAGGCTGTGAGCATCCTGAAGGATGCCAAAATCATAAATACCGCAAAAATTTTTCTCAATACCTTTGCGGGACATATATTCAAAAGCTTAGCCCCTAAATATCCCCCTGCCATTCCCCCAAGCATAACAGGCAGCGTTATTTCCCAATTTACAAGGTTGTTTGACACATACAGATACGCGCTGACCACCGTAAGAGGAAGTATAATCGATATAGCCGTTGCATGGGCCTTATGCTCCTCAACATTTAAAAGCATTATCATTGCAGGCACAACAATTGTCCCTCCGCCTGATCCGAACAAACCGTTTGCCGCTCCGGTAATCAGCCCTATAAGCATATATTTTATATGCTTCATCAGTTTTGAATGCTTCATGTTTGAATGCTTCATATCTTACAATTCAGCCCTTTAAGCTATCCAAATTTTAAATCCGTTTGCTTGCTTAAGTATATATTATTTGGTTTAAATCCCATTGTATGCATAGCTTTTATTAAGAATAAAATCCCAAGGTATGTACAAATTTTACATTTCTCTAATCTACGGTTAATATTTCTTTTATAGAATCCAGTATGTACTAAACCATATACCAAATTTTAATAAGGGGGTTTTTAAAAATGTTTACATCCAAAAAGAGACTAATCGCAGTTATTCTCTCAATTGCCGTAATTTTAACAACAGGCTTTATGATGCTTACCGCATCTGCCTCAGATGAAAATCAGGTTAAAAACAATTACTCCGGCAAAACTCCAAAGTATGTATTTTTGTTCATAGGAGACGGCATGAGTTATCCGCAGATATACTCGTCAGAAATATTTTTAGGCAAGAAGCTTTACGGAGATTCTAAAATCGGCACAAGCAAGCTCTCCTTTTCAACCTTCCCTGTTGAGGGAACCTGCGCTACCTTTGATGCCGAAACCTTTATACCCGACTCGGCATCAACGGCTACATCAATTTCAACGGGAAATAAAACTCTCGGCGGAATTATAAACATGGATACCGAAAGAAAGACATCTTTTAAAACCATAACGGAGTATGTTAAGGAAAAGGGATATAAGGTAGGAGTAATCACAAGCGTTTCACTTGATCATGCCACTCCCGCCGCATTCTATGCACACCAGCCATCCAGAAACAATTACTATGACATATCTGTAGAGCTCGCAAAGAGTAATTTTGATTTCTTCGGAGGAGGCGGCTTCAAGCAGCCTAAGGGATCAAAGGGCGATCAGACTGACGTAATTGAAATTGCAAAGCAAAATGGCTTCAAATATGTTAATACCAAAGAGGGAATATTAAGCTTAAACTCCGAGTCAGGAAGGGTAATAGCAGTAAATCCTGTTCTGGACAGGGATAAAGCACTTGCATATGAAATAGACCGCGCCTCCGATGACCTGTCACTTTCCGATTTTGTAAAAAAGGGAATCGATGTTCTTTACAACCCCAAGGGCTTCTTTATGATGGTTGAGGGCGGAAAAATAGATTGGGCCTGTCACGCAAACGATGCGGCTGCATCAATAAAGGATACTCTTGCCTTCAGCAAATCGGTAGATCAGGCATTGCAATTTTATGAAAAGCACCCCGACGACACGCTGATAATTGTAACTGGCGACCACGAAACAGGCGGTATGACAATAGGCTTTGCAGGAACTGCTTATGAAACCTTCTTTAATAAAATAGGATATCAGAAAAAATCCTTCCTTGAGTTTGACAAGGAAATAGCACAATACAGGGAAAACACCCCCGCCTCTGAAGCAAAACTTACGGACTTGCTGCCTTCTATAAAGGAATCCTTCGGGCTGATAACCTCAGAGGATGCAGATGCCTCCAAAAATGAAGGTATGGTGCTGAGCGATTATGAGCTGGAGACCCTTAAGGGTGCATTTGAGCAGACAATGATTCCCGCAAAGGAAAGGAAGTTGTCCGAAAGAGAAAGCATACTTTACGGAACATATGAACCCTTATCTGTAACTATTACCCATATATTAAACAATAAATCGGGAATAGGCTGGACTACATATTCACATACAGGCCTTCCTCTCCCTGTGTTTGCAAAGGGACTGGGACAGGAAATATTTAATGGGTACTATGACAACACCGACCTTTTCAAAAAAATGGTATCTATACTTAAAATCGATATAAAATAGCCGAAGTATCTTAATTATTAATAAAAGCAAGTCAGGCTGTCGCAAAGCAAATTCCGGCTATAAGCCATACTGCATCTGCTTTGCGGCAGCCTCTTGCTCTTAAAAAAGGGGCCGCTTATTTATGAAGAAGAAACTTTTAAACCGCGATAATATATTCGTTATATTCGTATTGCTGGCTACAGCAATACTGCTTTTTATTCCTACAGGCTTCGAAAAAATAATATATCCAAATACCGAAAGAGCGAAAGCTCTTATTGTAGATACCGATAACTTAAATATCAAGTCCGCAGGGCTTATAAAGCATGGAGATCAGCTTTGTAAAATGAAAATTCTCAGCGGTAAATTCAAAGGGCAATCAGCCGAAGGAGTAAACAGGCTTGTCGGAAAGCTTGAGATGGACAAAATATTTAACAAGGGAGACACCGCACTGGTAGTTATAGATTATACCGATGATGAAATACGCTTTGTAAACATCATAGACCATTACCGCCTAAGCATTGAGATAATACTTTTCCTCGCCTTTATACTGCTGCTTGTAATTTTTGCCGGCTGGACGGGGGTAAAGGCTCTGCTGTCTTTTGTCTTTACCATACTTATGATATGGAAAATTTTAATTCCGTTCTTCCTCAAAGGATACAACCCCATAATTTTATCACTGCTTGTAGTATCCGCAATGACTGTAGGCACCATATGCCTTGTATCGGGCATAAGCAGAAAATCCCTTGCGGCAATATTAGGCTCTCTTTCAGGCTCCCTTCTGACATGTATTCTTGCTATTACTTTTGGAAACGGTTTTAAAATACACGGCGCTGTGCTGCCATTTTCAGAAAGCCTTCTGTATTCCGGGTATATGCATTTAAATCTCACAGACATTTTCATAGCAGGCATATTTATTGCGTCGGCAGGAGCTTTAATGGATCTCGCAATGGATATATCGGCCGCGATTTATGAGATTGTGCAGAAAAAGCCCGACATATCAAAGAAGGAGGCCATTCTTTCAGGCTTTTCAATAGGGAGAGCCGTAATAGGCACCATGACGACAACCCTGCTGCTGGCCTACTCGGGAGGCTTTGTAGCACTTCTTATGGTGTTTATGGCACAGGGCACTCCCATACAAAACATACTCAATTTAAAATATGTATCGGCAGAAATTTTGCATACCATAGTGGGAAGCTTCGGGCTTGTCACCGTAGCTCCGATTACAGCGGTATTATCAGGTATTCTTATGGCTTCGCCCGAGCTCGCCGGAAAGCTCAAGGAACAAGCTTCATCTCCCTCATATACCGAGGAGGCTCCTTAAATACCGGCTACCACTCATCTGCCATAAGAGCCGTTAGTTTAACTGAAATATAGGTTACAAAATTTAATATGTGAAGTGATATAAAGGCTATAAATACTCCCGCTACCATATATATAAATGATTTTTCCATAGATGAAAAATAGCCCGGTGCAAAAAGAGAAAAGATGTCATGACTGAATATATCTATTCCCGAGCCTTGCAGTATAGACTGGTAAATAACGGGACAAAATACAAGCGCAAGGCTCACTGTTCCAAGCGTGACAGCCAAAACAAACGCAAATATCCCAAGAGGGAATTTTATTGCAACAAGGTACGTCAGGCTCTTCCATGACTGAGGGTCGGAAACATGCGCCTTAAATTTTTTCAACATTCCACCCTCACATATCTCTCCGGAATTCATTAAAGGGATATTAATCCCCGTAAAGCCTTTAGCCAGCATACACTCAAACGCCATAAGCCTTTTGGCGAAGAAAAACATAAATATAATAAGCGGAAGACCTATAAATATAGGTATAAGGCCCAAACCCAAGGATATTCCAGTTATAAAAAACACAAAATAAAATATGCCGAGCGGGAATGAAAGCAGCAAATAAAATATATTTGAATATGTTCTGGGATTTGCCGCCACTGTAAAAAAGTTATTGAAAAAATTTTGTAAAGGCTTGTTCGTCTCTTCCATTTCTTTATCTCCTTTATATATATTTGCTTGCGCAGACAGTGTTTTTTATCTGACTAAACTATATATACGGATATACTTTAAAAAAGTCTTATTTTTATTTACGTCTTAAGGATACATAAAATATAGACATATTACAGCACGCCTGCAAAATGCCCCCCCTCTATTTTCTATATGTTAAATTCTTTAAACTCCAGAATTTCTGAAAATTAAGTAATTTAACATAAATTTAATTTATTACATTAAAATACATTGTCCTGCAAGGATGCCTGTCTCACTTCCTCAGACCGGCACAGTGAATCTCAAGAGGATAAAGAACCGGCCTAGCGCTTAAAAAGTCTTTCATCTCCTGCCTCTTCCCTTTAAAAGCGAGTCCAGCTTCTGTACGGCATCATCCAGCATATGGCGTGTGGTTGAACCGAAAGCTGAGTATTCATCGGATATGCTTATTCCGTTTACGTCTTGAGTACTGCTTATGTTAACTCCCTTTAAGTATTTACCCCTGAAAAAGTCCAAAAGCTGCTCGGAGCATCTTACCGACTGGGTATCGTTTACATTCAGCCTCAGCCCATATGCAAGATACCCTGTCATGCTGTCCTTCCTGACAGCGGTAGTTTCCATAAAGGATAGCTCCCCTCCCATAAAAGCAATAACCTCAAGTCTTTCTCCCACCTTAAAATCAGCTTTAGAGTAAAGCATCATGCCATATTTACTGGCATTTTTAATTACCGCACTTGATCTTTTAGAGCCCAAAACCGCCTTTATCTCCGCCGGATAAGACGCAGGTATTCTTTCATAGAGGCGTTTATTTGCATCTGACTCCAGTTCATCCCCATCCAGCTCAATAGTGCCGTCGGAATTGAGCTTTTTTACATCAAACCCCTTTACAATTACTTCGCCTCCCGAGTTATATGCAATGACTACAGGGTCACCTTCAGAAAAATCCCTCTGTTGACTTTCATCTTCAAGCCTCATGACTATATTTTTTTCGGATAAACTTAAAACCACGGCATTGCAAGGCAAGTTTACCGTGTAATGAAAAACCAGAGCAGTAATGCTTAGGCTTTTATTATATTCCTTCACTTCCAGCACACCCCACATACAATAATTTATATATTACTCATTATATTCTATGTATTTATAATTCAAATTAATAACAACCGCCAAGTAATCCTCACTAATTATATAATAATATGTTTAATTTTTCTACCAAAAAAAGCTCCTTTCTTAAAATATGTTCTTTTTGATTTTGTAGCGGGATAAGGAGGCGGGCAGGCACGGGGGCCTGCCCCTACTGATATTTTTTAGGATTTGTAAGGAAGTGCTTCTATTTGGCCAATCAGGTATCTTTTGAGTATTGAAAAGTCCACGGAGTCAACCGTGCCGCTGGCATTTACATCTGCCGCTTCCATATTTAAGCCTGCCGATGCTTCTTCCAGCAGCACTCTTTTTAACAAAGCAAAGTCAATAGAGTTTACATTTCCATCATCATTTAAATCTCCGTATAGAATTTCAGGGTCATCGCCAGAAGATATGGGGTATGTTTTCAGGTCAGGAAGCTCGTCTAAGGTTATGCAGTATTCGCTTGTGTACATTTCAATGAGCCAGTCCACAGGGTTGTTCTGCTCTCCTGTCAGCCACCATCCGTACCACGGGCAGAAATACAGCCAGCCCGCCATTTCATTCGTAAGGTTCCCTACTCTGGGAATAGTATCGTTTTCACTCATTGCAACCATCTTTTTCCCGTCCGTAAGCTTCACCAGATTATAGAATGTAGAGGAAATAGCACTTCCATTCGGTAAGCCATCCTTTGCGTTGTACTTGTCGTAGCCTAAAATGTCAACCACATCATCCCCAGGATACCATCTTGCGGATGTTTCATAGGTGTAAGAGGTCCAGACCCATATAATGTTATTCAGTCCATACTCATTTGTGAATTTATCATATATGAGCCTGTAGAGCTGCACACAGTTCTCCGGGCCTTCCGCACCCCACCAAAACCATCCGCCCTCCGCCTCATGAAGGGGCCTGAAAAGCACAGGAACTCCTGCGTCCTGAAGCTGCTTGAATTTTCCGGCCATAATCTCAATATCTTTGAGCATGGCAATATTTTCTGCCGTCCCCACTGTCAGAGCCTTTGATATGCTGAAGGTGGTGCTTTCTGTGTAAAAGCTGTTGTCTGCCTTTTTGCCGATATCTCCCGGCGAAAACCAATGCCAGCAAACTGTGGGTATACCTCCCTTATTATTGTACCAGTCAATAACACGTTCGGCACACAAATCGTCCCACATCAGACCGTTCCCCCGGTAGTTCATAAAGTCAAAGCCCCTTACCGCAGGCAGCTCTCCCGTTTTTCCCTTTATGTAAGTAAATTCCGCCCACGCACCCTCATAGTTATGAGATCCGCACATCTCCTGCTGGCCCGAAAGTATATGCTTGCCGTAAACGTCTGCAAGATAGCTCATAAGAGATTTTGCCTCGTCGGTAGCATTGGGGTTTACCAGTGTTTTGCTGGCCTTAAGGCTTGTGATGCTTTCATCGGCAGGCTTGACAATAATGTAATCAAAGAAGGTATATCCCCAATAGCCTTCAAATTCAATGTTATTTGCGCCCTCTTTGAGCTTGACAATTCCCGCTGAAATCTCTTTCCAGCTAAGGGTGTACGTGAAGCTCACCTCTCCCTGATTCGCATTGTTTACATTAAGATACTGTACCTTTTTGGTTTTGTCAAACGGCTGCGCGTATCGTACAATTAATTCGTAAAGCCCTGCCTTGTCGATCTCCACATTGACCGAGGTACTTGTACCCTTCTGTTCTATAAAGGTGCAGGATGCCCCTGTCAGGTCAAATACCTGTCCATCGCCTGTTTCCCCCTTATAGTCGGTGTAAATTTTAGCGCCTTTTTGTACACCGTTTTCAAATTCGTACTTGACTCCCTCTCCCGCCGCAAAGGCTGACACCGTGCCGGTAAATAGCATCACAGGCATCAATGCTGCCAGTGTCAATGCCGATAGAGCCCTTTTTATTGCCTTTCCTTTCATACAATAACCCTCCCTTTTTTATAACAATATGCCTGTGCTTTTAATGTGTCATCTTCTAAAAATTTTGCCGCACTAAAAAGCACCGGCTTATTTCCTGTTTATTTTCAAAAAAAGCATTTCCATAAAGGATTAAATTTTTATGGGCATATGATGTAAGCTGCTGTAAATATTGCTTTAGACAAGAACTTTAAGATAAGTATGCATTTTTAAGGATTGTGCCCTGCGGTCAGGCTTATTTTTGAAGTATGCCTCCGCCTGTTAATTCATTATACCATAAATACTAAAAATTTTCTAAAAAATTCGCTAAAATATACCAAAAAAGGCACCTATCTTTTAAAGAAAGGCACCTTTTTTAGGTTAAATACTACTTAAAATAATTTACTCCGGCCTCAAATATCCTCTGATCCTTTTCTCCGGGAATATTTTTGGCGATGTTTGAGCCTATCCTTTCAGAATGGGCCATTTTCCCAAACACCCTTCCATCGGGGCTGGTAATGCCTTCTACAGCCTCAAAGGAGCCATTTGGGTTATACCTTATGTCATAGGTTGCCCTGCCCTCAAGGTCTACATACTGTGTGGCTATCTGCCCGTTCTTCTCAAGCAATGCAAAAACCTCCGCATTTGCGGCAAATCTTCCTTCGCCATGTGATACCGGCACGGTATGAATGTCCCCTATGCTCACATTCGACATCCACGGTGAAAGCCTTGAAACGGCCTTAGTCATCACCATGCAAGATACGTGGCGGCCTATGGTATTAAACGTAAGGGTGGGGCAAGCCTCGTCAATGTCCCTTATCTCTCCGTAAGGCACGAGGCCTAACTTTATTAGTGCCTGAAATCCGTTGCATATTCCCAGCATCAGCCCGTCCCTGTGCTTTAAAAGCTCATTGACAGCCTCCTTTACATACTCATTTCTAAAGGCAGTGGCAATAAACTTGCCCGATCCGTCAGGCTCATCTCCCCCGCTGAAGCCTCCGGGAAGCATAATTATCTGGGAGCGTTTAATTTTGTCCGCCATTATTCTGACCGACTCTTCAATGTCTTTAGAGGACATGTTTCGTATTACAAAAACATCAACCTCGGCACCGGCATTTTTGAAGGCCCTCTCAGTATCGTATTCACAATTCGTTCCGGGAAACACCGGCATGAAAACCCTTGGCCTTGCAATTGGGGAAGCAGTTCTTTTGCCGGCCTTAAAATTATCAAAAGAATACTGCTGTGCAGCCTTACTTTCTGTCTCTGCGGCAGTAGGGAAAATTTCCTCGAGAGGCTCCTGCCATTTTGCCGCGGCAGCCTCCAAAGCAATTCTTACTCCTCCCGCCTCTATATCGGCATCAGGCTTTGTAACACCCACTTCCCTGTAACTTATATCTCCAAAAAGAGCGCTTATATCTTCATTTTCCGGTATTTCAAGCAAAATTGAGCCATAGTCGGGCATAAACAGCTCTTGCGGCTTTATTTCATCCGTAAAAGCAAAGCCTATCATGTTTCCGAAGCACATCTTGCTGATTGCCTCGGAAAGCCCTCCAGCCTTTATGGTGTGCGCCGCGAGCACCTTTCCGCTGCTTATTAAGCGGTGTATTAAGGCATACCCGGCATCAAGCCTTTCAAAGTCGGGAATATCATACCTGTCTCTTATTAATGGAACCAGCACCACCTTAGAGCCTGCTTTTTTAAATTCCGTAGAAACCACGTTCCGCACATCCACCATATCAACAGCAAACGAAACAAGAGTGGGAGGAACGCTCATGTCCTTGAAGGTTCCCGACATGCTGTCCTTACCTCCTATTGCAGGTATGCCGAGCTTCATCTGGGCATAATAGGCTCCAAGCAGAGCACTTATGGGCTTTCCCCATTTTTCCGGGTCCTTCCCCAGCTTTTCAAAATACTCCTGAAGCGTAAGCCTTACGCTTTTATAGTCCCCTCCCATTGCAACGATTTTTGCCACCGACTCCACAACGGCATAAATCGCCCCATGAAACGGGCTCCAGCGTGCTATGGAAGAATTATACCCATACGCCATTGCAGTTCCCGTTACCGTTTCTCCGTCCCGCACAGGCAGCTTTGCCACCATCCCTTCCGCCGGACTTAGCTGGTGCTTTCCTCCAAAGGGCATCAGCACGGTAGAAGCTCCTATGGTACTGTCGAACCTTTCTGCCAGCCCCTTCTGACTGCAAACATTCAGATTCTGAAGGTTCTTTATCCACGCATCCTTCAAATCGCCCTCAAAAGCACAATCCTGCTTGAAAAAGCTTTTATCCCTATCCGGAATTGTAATTACCGCACTGGCATTTTGTCTCACACCATTAGTATTTAAAAATTCTCTGCCTATATTAACTATTGTGCTTCCTCTCCATACCATTTTCAGCCTTCCGTCATCAGTAACAACCGCCACCGCGACAGCCTCAAGGTTCTCCTCCCCGGCACAGCCTATGAATTTCTGCACATTACCGGCATCCACAACCACAGCCATGCGCTCCTGAGACTCGGATATAGCAAGCTCGGTACCGTCAAGGCCCTCATATTTTTTAGGTACCGCGTCGAGATTTATTTCCAGACTGTCGGCAAGCTCGCCTATTGCAACCGAAACTCCTCCCGCTCCAAAATCGTTGCATCTTTTTATCATTCTGCTTACATCAGCGTTTCTGAAAAGCCTTTGTATTTTTCTCTCGGTAGGGGGATTGCCCTTTTGAACCTCTGCCCCGCAGTTTAAAAGCGACTCCTCGGTATGCTCCTTTGATGAGCCCGTGGCTCCTCCGCAGCCGTCACGTCCCGTCCTTCCTCCCAAAAGTATTACAACATCTCCCGGACAAGGAGCCTGCCTTACCACATTCCTTCTCGGAGCCGCGCCTATTACAGCACCTATCTCCATCCTCTTTGCCACAAAGCCCTCATCATACACTTCGGCAACCTGTCCCGTAGCAAGACCTATCTGGTTTCCATACGAGCTGTACCCTGCCGCAGCCCCCGTGGTTATTTTCCTTTGCGGAAGCTTGCCGGGAATGGTATCCCGTATTCCTGTTCTGGGATCTCCGCTTCCTGTTACGCGCATAGCCTGATACACATATGATCTTCCCGACAGGGGATCTCTTATCGCTCCCCCAAGGCATGTGGCGGCTCCTCCGAACGGCTCTATCTCGGTAGGGTGGTTATGCGTCTCATTCTTAAACATAACAAGCCATTCCTCGGTTCGGCCATCTACATCCACGCTTGCTGTTATGCTGCAGGCGTTTATTTCATCCGATTCGTCAAGATCATGAAGCCGCCCCCTCTTCTTCAATTCCTTCATCGCAATAGTTGCAATATCCATAAGGCACATGTCCTTTTGCTTTTCGCCGTAGACATATTTTCTTGACTCGCTGTAGCCTTGGTAAACAGACGCTATAAAATCCGAATAATAGCCGTCCTCTATTTTCACATTATCTATATTGGTAAGAAAGGTGGTATGCCTGCAATGATCCGACCAGTACGTGTCAATAAGTCTCAGCTCGGTTACTGTTGGATCTCTCCTCTCGGTATTCTTAAAATAATCGCGGCAGAACATAAGATCCTCAAGCGACATGGCAAACCCCATATCCTTCATCATAAGCTCAAGCTTTTCCTCAGGCATTGCAGTAAAGCCTTCCAAAACCTTTACGTCAGGCGGAAGCTTCACCTCCATATCAAGGGTCAGAGGCTTGTCCGTCTGCGCCTCCTGACACTCCACAGGGTTTATGCAGTAATTTTTTATTTTATTATAATCGTCCTCGGATATGTTCCCCTGTACTATTATCAGCTTGGCCACTCTGGAAGACGGCCTTTCTCCACCTGTCAATATCTGTATGCACTGGGAGGCAGAATCGGCTCTCTGATCATACTGTCCCGGAAGATACTCAATGGCTATAAGCCTGGCCTCGCCTTGCAGCTCAAAGCTTTCGTCAAATACAACATCCACAGGCGGCTCGGAAAATATCGTGTTTTTTGATTTAATATACTCCTCCTCGGATATTCCCTCAATATCATACCTGTTTACTATCCTTACAGCTTCTAATCCTCCTACTCCGAGGTTGAATTTCAAATCCCTGTAAAGTCCCTGCGCCTCAATATCAAAGCCCTTCTTCTTTTCTACAAAAATACGCCTAACGCTGCTCATTTATTTCTACCTCACTATATATTTATTTTACTCCGCAAACCAATTTTAATTTAAGTATTTCCTTACTTGATTATACTATGATATAGTTCATTAGTAAAATTAATAACCTTAAAAAATTTAATCGCAAATTGCAGATTAAAAAGACCCCCGACAAAAAGGCAGGGGCCACTGATTCGGGTATTGTTGCAAAACACTAAAGCTTAAACTTACCTATAAGCTCATTGAGCTTTACGGCACTTTCAATGCTGATCTCGGTATTTTCCTTTACACCCTTTATATTCTGCTCAATGGTATCGGCTTTTTCATTAATATCCGATATTCCTTCCACACCCTTGTTAGATGTCTCACTTACCTGATGAATTGCCGCGGCGATTCCCGATATCGAGCTCTTAAGCTGCTGCGCCGTCGCGCTGAACTCGGTCATCATCCCGTTAAACATATTTGCATCCTCGGAGTATTGCACCGCAGTATTTATCAGCTTTTTATAATCCTCATTAACCTCTTTGTCAATAAATTCAAGCAGCTCTCCCGAGCTCTCGGCAAGATTTTCCACAGAGGAGGTGACTGGCTTAACGATATCCTTTATTGTAGACGCGGTTTTAGATGACTGCTCGGCAAGCTTCCTTATCTCATCCGCAACCACCGCAAAGCCCCTGCCGGCATCTCCTGCCCTTGCCGCTTCAATAGCGGCATTCAGCGCAAGGAGATTGGTCTGCTCCGTTATCTGAAGTATTGCCTGTGCAAGCATTTCAATTTGTGAAACCTTCCGCGACTGCTCTATCGCCAGCTTAACATGCTGCTTTTTATTAGTGTATATATCGTCTGCATTTCTGCTTGCATTTTCAGCCTCAAGCTTAAGCTTATCCGCCCTCAATACCGCATCGCTTGCAGCAGCGGCACCATCTCCCGCCCTTACGGCAATAGAGCTTACGGCCGTCTCAATTTCATGTGCCGTTGCATTTATTTCCTGCGCTGTTGCGGCAGTCTCCTCCATGCTTGAAGAAAGCTCCTGGGTTGTAGCTGCCGTTTGGCTTATTCTTGATTTAAGCTGTTCCGTCATTTCCTCGACACTTGAGGCATTTTGAGTAATACTGTGTGAGGATTCCGCTATAAGCTCAACTATCTTCCTGAGAGATCCTCTCATGGAAGACAGAGAATTGGCCGCCGCACCTATTTCATCCTTTCTGGATTTAATAAGATTATATGTGGTGTCATGGGTCAGATCATATCTTGCGGTATTATCAATTATATGTATTATTTTATTAAGCGGAAACAAAATGGATTTTGTTTCACTGAACGCAGCCAGACACGCATAAGCGACAAACACCGCCGCCACTATGGCTACAGGCACTCCAAAATAAACAGACGCTATATTCCCTCCCACTGCCAGCGCAATGTAAATAAGCATAAGCAAAACTATTCTTTTTTTCATAGACACATTCTATTCCCCCTTAAATTCCGAGACGCAGATGTAAATTTCCAAATTCATCTTAACATAACGGCGTTATAACTTCAATAATGTATAAATACTTTTTTACCCTATATAATATTTTAAAAAACATGAATTTTTTTTACGGTTTTATATCCACTATATCTAAAAACAAAAGCTTATGCTTTATTTTATGCCGCGCCTGTGCTATTATATTTTAGTAGATTTATAAGTTCGGAGACATTCCTTCTATAAGCTATATAGTTTAGGCTTTGCATATCGGATAACGGAGAATGTAAAATAATATCCTCCAGAATAATTTCTACTCTAACTATAGAAGCATGTATACCTGTAGAAGGCGCTTGTGATTTTAGTTAGCTGAAATTATATCCCGGTCACGCATTCCGGGGAAATTATCCTTGCGGAAATTATTTTACATTCTTTTTAGATAGTTTGTATCCTAATTTATATAAAAAGAGGAATGTCACCTTGATTTAGAAAGGATGGTTGTATGTCAGAGCAAATTAAACAGATTGCTGTAAGAATTAAAGAGCTCAGAGAAATTTCAGGCATTTCCCCCGATTCTCTTGCGGGGGAATTCAACATCCCCATCAAGACCTATCTTGAGTATGAAAGCGGCAATGTAGACATTCCCGTCAGCTTTCTTTATGAGGTTGCAAACAGGTTCAATGTGGAGCTTACGGCAATTCTCACAGGAGAAAACCCCAGACTTCATACCTACTGCCTTGTGCGGAAGGGCAAGGGAATGAATGTTGAGAGAAGAGAGCATTATAAATACCAAAACCTTGCCTACAACTTCATACATAAGAAGGCTGAACCCTTTATGGTGTCTGTAGAGCCTGAGTCTCCTGAATCTCCTGTACATTACAATTCTCATCCCGGTCAGGAATTCAACTATGTGCTTGAAGGCACCCTGAAGGTAATAATAAATGGGCATGAGATAATTCTTAACGAGGGAGATTCTCTGTTTTTTGATTCCGGCAGTAATCATGGAATGAAAGCAATGGGAGAAAGCACCGCAAGATTTCTTGCAGTAATTTTTTAGACTTCATTTTTATAGGAGGTATCACTCTGATGTTGGAAAAATTTGTGTCCCAAACGGAATACTCTTCCTTTGAGGATTTTGTAGAGAATTTTAAGATAAATGTCCCTGAGAATTTTAATTTTGCCTATGATGTGGTTGACGCAACAGCAAAGGAAGCTCCCGACAAGACGGCAATTGTATGGTGCGATGAAAAAGGTGACGAGGCGACATTTACATTCGGACAGCTAAAATACTACAGTGATAAGGCGGCAAGCTTTTTTAAATCGGCGGGAATAAAAAAAGGCGATCCTGTAATGCTGGTTTTAAAAAGGCGTTATGAGTTCTGGTTTTGCATACTGGCCCTTCACAAGTTAGGAGCGGTATGTATCCCCGCAACACACCTTCTTACCGCAAAGGACATTATATACAGGAATAATGCCGCCGATATAAAAATGATTGTGTGTGTCGCCGAGGAAGAGGTTATATCCCATGTTGAAGCATCTCTGGACAAGTCTCCTTCCCTTAAGGTAAAGGCTCTTGTGGGAGGAAGCCGTGAGGGCTGGTATGACTTCTGCCATGAGCTCGAAACGGCGTCTGAAAATTTCTCCCGCCCCGAAGGAGATCAGGCTCCTGTAAATGAGGACATATCTCTTCTGTATTTCACATCGGGTACGACGGGTATGCCTAAGATGGTTCAACACAACTTTACATACCCCTTAGGGCATATTCTTACGGCAAGCTACTGGCAGAACGTGCAGGACAACGGCCTGCATCTAACTGTGGCCGATACGGGGTGGGCCAAAGCAGTATGGGGCAAAATATACGGGCAGTGGATAGCGGGCTGTGCGGTATTTGTATATGATTACAACAAATTTGTTCCCAAGGATTTGTTAAATGTAATAGTAAAGTATGGAGTCACCTCCTTCTGTGCGCCTCCTACAATATACAGGTTTTTTATAAAAGAGGATTTGAGCAGGTATGATTTAAGCAAATTAAAATACTGTGCTGTTGCGGGAGAGCCTTTAAACCCCGAGGTATACAACCAGTTCCTCAAAGCTACGGGGCTTAAGCTTATGGAGGGCTACGGGCAAACAGAGCTTACCGTTACTCTGGGCACCTTTCCGTGGATGGAGCCCAAGCCCGGATCAATGGGAAAGCCCGCTCCCAATTATGATATAGACCTGATAAATGAAAACGGAAATTCCTGTGAGGTGGGAGAAGAGGGGCAAATAGTTGTGCGCACCGATAAAAAGGTACCCGTTGGCCTGTTCGGAGGCTACTACAGAGATAAGGCATTAACCGACAGTGTATGGCATGACGGAATTTATTACACAGGCGACATGGCATGGAAGGATGAAGACGGCTACTACTGGTTTGTGGGCAGATCCGATGACGTTATTAAAAGCTCGGGCTACAGGATAGGGCCCTTTGAGGTAGAGAGCGCACTGCTTGAGCATCCTGCCGTGCTGGAGTGTGCAATAACGGCGGTTCCCGACCCCGACAGGGGGCAGGTGGTGAAGGCCACTGTGGTATTGTCAAAGAACCACATCGGCAGTGAGGACTTAAAGCGCGAGCTTCAGGAGCATGTTAAAAGGGTTACCGCTCCGTATAAATATCCAAGGATAATTGAATTTGTAGAAGAACTTCCTAAAACAATAAGCGGAAAAATACGCAGGGTTGAAATAAGGGAAGGCGATAAATAGAACAGAAGTTAAAAGAGACGCCCTTTCACCTTTGAATTTATTCAGGTGAGAGGGCGTCTCCGCTTACACATATCAGTCCTACTTACCTGCCAGCTTCAGCATTATCTGGCTTGACCTCTCTATAAACCTGGTCATGGCCTCGGGCTCAAGCTGCTTATGTCCCATCATTGCCAGATCGTGCACCTGCTGGCAAATCATTTTAACGTCATCCTTGCGTGCCTCATCATCCTTTGCCTCCAGTATGAACTGCACAAGGCCGTTATTGCTGTTTAAAACCAGAGTCTCCTCCTTGGGGAACATATAGCTCATATCCGCCCCGCCGAACATCTTGCTCATTTCCTGCATTCTCCTTGACTGCTCCGATAAGAGAATCATTCCCGGAACTGCGGAAGCCTTGAGGCTCTCGACCTGTACCTTAAGCTTGTCATCCTCCATAACTTCCTTAAAGAGCTTTTCCAAGCCCTCCTTCTGTGCAGCGTCAACGGAGACTGCCTCAGTATCCTTGAGGCTGTCCGATAAATCGGAGTCAATTCGACTGAATTTCACACCGCTTTCCTTTGTCTCCAAAAAGCTTATAAAATGGCTGTCAATCATAGTGGTAAGCTTGATGGCTTCCATTTCATTATCCTTGAACAGCTTTATATACTGTGCCTGCTGCTTTTCGTCGGTAATATAAAAAACCTTGTTCTCATGCTTTTCCTTGTTGCGCTCAAGGTAATCCTTAAGCGTCGCATAGTCGTCATTTGTCGTCTTATATATAACTATATCCTTAACCCTGTCAAAGAATTTCTCCTCCTTGAGGCAGCCGTATTTTACAAAGGGATTTATATCGTCCCAGTATTTATTGTAGTTCTCCCTTTCATTCTCATACAGCGCCGAGAGCTTGTCTGCAACCTTTTTTGTTATGTGGGATGAAATTTTGGACACGTACCCGTCATTCTGAAGGAAGCTTCTCGATACATTCAGCGGGAGATCAGGGCAGTCTATCGTACCCTTCAGCAGCATCAGAAATTCGGGTATTACCTCTTTAATATTGTCTGCGACAAACACCTGATTGTAGTACAGCTTTATCTGGCCCTCATTTGTCTCAAACTCATGCTTCAGCTTGGGGAAGTACAGTATTCCCTTTAAGTTGAATGGGTAGTCCATGTTTAAATGAATCCAGAACAACGGCTCATTAAAGTCATGAAATACCTTTGTATAGAAACTTTTGTATTCCTCATCGGTGCAATCCTTTGGAGCCTTCAGCCATAACGGGCTTATGTCGTTTAGCGGCTTGGGAGCCTCTTTTTCCTTCTTCTCCTCCCCTTCTGCATTCTCCTTGTCGGCATCATCCTTTACGGGCTCCTCTTTTTTCGCCGAATCCTCAAGGTAAAGCTCGTATGGAAGGAACGAGAAGTATTTTACAAGAATTTCCCTCATTTTGTATTCATCCAAAAACTCCAGACTGTCCTCCGCCATATGTAATGTTATGACGGTTCCTCTGGTATCAAGCTCGGACTCATCCATCTCATATTCCGTACCCTCGGAGCTTACCCATTTTACCGCCTTAGCCCCCTTTTGAAAAGAAAGGGTATCTATTTGCACAGTTTCAGCCACCATGAAGGCGGAATAAAAGCCAAGCCCGAAATGTCCTATAATTTGTCCCTCGTCTGTTTTATCCTTATATTTTTCAATAAAGTCCTTAGCCCCTGAAAAAGCTATCTGGTTGATATACTTTTTCACTTCGTCCTCTGTCATTCCAATACCGTTGTCTATTATTTTTATTGTATTTTCATCCTTATTTACAACCACACGGATTAAATACCTGTTGTCCTCGCCGATCTCAGCCTCTCCTATAGAAGCAAGCTTTTTAAGCTTACTTATAGCATCACTGGCGTTGGAAACCAATTCACGAATAAATATGTCCTTTTCAGAATACAGCCATTTTTTTATAATGGGGAAAATGTTTTCAGTATTGATTGAAATACTTCCATTTTCAAGAGCCATTTTAAAACCTCCTTAAACGCAATGCTTTTAATAGTTTTAGTTTATAAGGGAGACAGCATAATTCCCAATATATATATTACAACTTCCTGAAAAAGGTTGTCAAGAGAAATTTAGCACTCTCTTAGCGTGAGTGCTAATAATTTTACATTTCCATAAACATCATTTCATTGCTAAACACTAATTTATCGGATATAATTCTTATAGCGTTCTACTGTTCTTTAACAGAATTCCTTTGTATTAGTGACCTGTTAAAAAACACCCAAGCAGCGCTACTTTAGCGAAATGAGGCTGCACCTATGGACTTAATTAAAGCATTGCTTCAAAAGGATTTGGTAAGAAGAGTTCTAATATTTTCATTCATAGGCTTTATGCTGTTTTTAATAAAGGACATGCTCAATCTTATGCTGCTGACCTTTATTTTTACTTATCTTATGTACAGGCTTCAGAATTTTTTAATTTTGAGACTTAAAAGATTCGTATATATAAAGCAAAAAATAATTGTTGTGCTGCTTTACTTAATATTTGCCTGTATTACCGCCCTTGCGCTGTTTAAATATGTGCCCGTGCTTATACAGCAGATAAAGGACGCGGTGGATCAACTGGTAGCCTTCTACCAGCGTCCCCATGAAAACCCCTTTGAGAAATATTTAATTACGCTTATCAATCAGGCGGATATCGCAAGCTATTTCAATAAGGGAGCGGACTTCCTTTTCAAATCTGCTTTTAATATAAGCAAATGGGGTATAAATATACTTATATCGGTTATTCTCAGCCTGTTTTTTCTTCTTGAAAGGAACCGCATACTTCGTTTTACTCAGAGATTTAAAACAAGTAAAATATCGGTATTTTATAATGAAATCTGCTTCTTCGGGAATAAATTTTTAAATTCCTTCGGTAAGGTTATAGAGGCTCAGATTTTAATAGCTCTGATCAACTGTATTTTATCGGTTATAGCACTGTGGATTATGGGTTTTCCTCAAATTCTGGCTCTCGGAATAATGATATTTGTGCTGGGACTAATCCCTGTCGCAGGCGTCATAATATCGCTTATTCCCCTGTGCCTTATAGCGTATAATATTGGGGCGTCCCCTTCCGACGGTATTAAAAATATAGTATATGTCCTGATTATGATTGCATTGCTCCATGCGCTTGAAAGCTATTTTTTAAATCCCAAGCTTATGTCCTCCAAAACTGAGCTCCCTGTATTTTATACATTTTTGGTATTGATATTTTCAGAGCATTTTTTTGGTGTATGGGGACTTATAATAGGACTGCCGGTATTTATCTTTGTACTGGATCTAATAGAGGTAAACAGAGATTCCGATCCATTGACGGTGGATAAGGAGGCGGGCCTGTAATGCAGGGATATACAACCTATTGCCTTGGCGGAGCTTCAGATCTGCCGGATCAATACTATAAAGATATACATGCCTTTACGGATGAGTTTTTTATTAAGGCGGAGCCTTTTTTGCCTTTCATAGAAGCATACAGCAGCTATGTAAGCGTTTCTTTTCCCCATGTATCTTATCCCGTTAAGGAATGTGCCTTTGAGTTTCTTATGCTGGGAATTCTGTGGAAGATCTACAGCGTTAATTCCCTAAGGCTTTCGCCACCGGCCGCAGGCATAATGAAAGCACTTTTAAGGCTTCGCAGGCATGGAGAGCTTATGAAGCAATGCACTGATTTTGTACGCGGTATAATGTCAACGCTTTTTCTCTTGCCCAAGAAAGCAGACGAAGTATCATATGCACAGCCTTCCAAAGACAATCTTAATAAGCTGAACAGGTGGCTTTATGCTTCGGGCGATTTTAATCAGGAGGCGGAGCGCCTGTGCTTGTGGAGCAGCTTTTTAAAGAGGCTGGAGCCTCAAGCCTCATACAATGTTATCAACTCCGCTGTTTCCCTTGCCTCATGGTTCGAGATCAGAAGCAAAGAGGTTTTGGGAGCATACACGTCACAGGTCGACAGCTTTCTGGACGGTAACCTAAAGTCCGGCCATTGGCGTGAAGACATAATATTTTGCCGCAGGAGAAGGGTAGAATACCATATGAACATGCTCGGTGCGGAAATTATGAACAGGGTCTTCCGAAGCGAATTTGTCAAGACGCAACGCAGAGCAGTGCTTTTACCTGCCTGCATGTGCATTATGGGTCATGAAAAATGCAAAGCGGCAGCGGAGGCTGACGGGCTAAAATGCACGGGCTGCACATCAGGGTGCGGAGTCAACAGCTTAAGCAGACTGGGAGAATTGCACAACTTTAGCGTTTTGATTATAAAGCATGAGTCCGATTCTCTTTCTCCGGAGTTGTCCAAAAACCCCGACGGCAGCAAAACAGGTATAGTGGGTATTGCATGTGTGCTTAATCTTATATCGGGAGGGTGGAAGGCCGGAAAACTCGGAATGCCCGCACAGTGTATTATCCTCGACTACTGCGGCTGCACAAAGCACTGGCACCCGTGTGGAATAACAACCGGGATCAACATGAAGCAATTTATGAAGATTATGGATATAGCGCATTAAAACGTTTAATCCTTGACAAAGGCTTCACACCGTCAAAGCGCAGGCGTCCATTTTTGTCTGCTTTTCTCAACATGCTCATTTATCAGTCTGTCGAATTGATCGCGTATCAGCACTACAGTAGGGTGAGTACCCGATGAGTATTTAATGCCGTCTATGCCCGACACGGGAAGCACCTTTATTGAAGTACCTGAAATAAATACGCCCTCCATTTTATCCAGCAAATCCACATCAATAAGCGTCTCTACCAAATCTAAGCCAAGCTTTATGCACACGTTTATTATATATTCTCTCGTAACCCCCTTTAGTATACACTCTCCTGGAGCCGTAAATACCTTGGTGCCTTTGACGAAAAATACGTTTGATTTGCTTCCCTCTGTTATTTTCCCCGCACTATTTACAAGCAGCAGCTCAAAATAATTTCCCTCCGCAAATTTTTCGCTTACAGCCCTCTTATATTCGGCACTTAAAAGCTTAACATTGGGGTTTTTTCTTTCCCAGTTAAACAAGGCTACCCCGACTCCCCTGCTTACTTCCTCGTTTGAAGGATAATAGCTCTTGCTTATATAAGCCAGACAATTCTGCACATCGCCCTCATAGAAAATCACAATCTTCACATTGCAGCTTACGAGGCTATTCGCCTTAACAAGCTTTTGAATGCTGTAGGCCATCTGCTGCTTTGTAAATTCAAGCTCCTTCCCAAGAATAGCCAGAGAGTTTTTTAAACGCATATAATGATCCTCAAAGAAAAGAGGAGCCAAATCAATTATGCGGATAACCTCATAAACAACACTATCGGTTATATCCGCCCCCGAAAGCTCTCTCTGCTCTATAAGCCTGTCATTTACAATATATAAACTGCCCGCATTGTCAATCATTAAATTTATCCCTCTTTTTACAATTTGAATTTTTGCTATAAAAGCTATAAAGCTTTATTTTAAGCCTATAAGCTTATTTTTTATACATAGCACAAGGATATTTTACATAAAATAAGGCCATGCTGTCAAACCTTGTTTTAAGGCATATTATTAATATCAGGGCACTGTATATATTTAAATTGGCAATTACCATGTAATTTGTTTAAAATTTACATAATTATACAATATATTTTGGAGGTATTTATGAAAAGGCATATTGTTATAGCTTTTATTGCCGTTGCTCTTGTGGTGTTAGGAGGGTGCGGAGAAAAATCAACCTATACAAAGGAATTTGAGTATCTTCCCTCATATCCGGGCATGGAAAGCGCCAATACCACTCAGGTATACCAGCAGACCTTTTCGAATGCCGTATACACAATAAAGAATGCCGCACACAAGGATATTTTTAAGAAATATAAAAGTATTCTTGAAAAGGATGGCTGGAAGATAAAGGACAGTGACAATCCCATAAGCATAAATGCCGAGAAGGGCAAGCATATGGCGGTAATCATACCCATGCAGGTGAAGAATGATGTAACTATTTTTATATTGTCAAAATAGTCTTGTATTAGTATTATTAATGGTATATAGCGATAAAGATTTTACAATGAGGAGGGTAATATGCATTTAATACTATTGGCCTTTTTTGGCCTATTCCTGTTTATGGTTATAATGTACCTTGTGGTTAAAGCGGCAGTAAATAATTCGGAGCAGCTTAAAGAAATAAAGGTTATGCTCATGAAGGCCCAGAATAATCGTTACGGAGAATAAAAAGGAAGCCTTCAGGCTACTATTTCCCGAAAGCTTTAAAATAAATGAACTATCGTGATGCTATTATATATAATGATTGCTAAGCATGTATTATAAAAGTGTTAATTTATAATGAAGGTACTATTTATTTCTCATATGGCATAAATAGTAATTATGAAAAGAAATATACGTGTAAAAGCGGCGGCAATTTTTTATATTGCTTTATTTTTGACAGGAGTTATAGTATCCTTTTTAAGCGAGCCTTCTTTCCCGGATGACACAAATATTTTAAGACAGGAATACCTTTTTGAAAAAAACTCGGGGGCTGCTGTCAAAAGCTCTGAAATGCTGTACCACACTCTTATAGGCCAGTTGGGAAAGCCCTATGCTTACGGACAAGAGGGGCCGGATTCGTTTGACTGCTCAGGTCTTACAAAATACGTGTATTCAAAAATAGGCCTGAGCCTGCCAAGGTTAGTGTCGGAGCAGGCCAAGGCCGGGGAATGGGTGGACAAAGCGGATTTGGAATTCGGAGACATAGTATTTTTTTCAAATGACAGCGAAAAAGAGCCGTCTCATGCAGGGATATACATAGGGCACAGTTATTTTATACATGCCCCAAAAACGGGAGACGTTGTTAAGGTAAGCTCTCTAAGCTCAGAGTATTACCGGCAAAAATATTTCACTGCGGCAAGGTTTTTGTAACTGCTTTAAGGCTCCTCGTCTCTGTACGTTAACATATTCTCACTGTGGAAAATATGCCCTAAAGCGGTAACACATGCAGTTCCCAAAAACGACATCACTTCACCGTCGGTGGAATTATCGCCTATAAAGACGATGCTGTTCACAAATCCATATTTATTCTGCATATCCTTCAAGAGCTCTATATATTCTTTATCGTTTATCCTCAGGCTGGGCTCTTTTCCCTTAATCAAGCTATCTATTACCTTGAACATCAGCATTTCTTTTTCTCTCTGCATATGTAAAACAACCATTCTTTCTGTGTTATTTGTAACATTTATACAAATACTGCTTAAGTGTTAATTTTATATAGCATTCCCAATAAGCAGCGAGCAAAAGCATATATATATTATAACTCTGCTGTGCCTGGTTATTCCAGACTATTTTTAATTTATCTCTACGAATATTTTCAATTTGTAACATGTCTTTAATTTTTAACATCATCTTAATTTTTTCTTAAAATACAATCTATAGAATATATTCAAATAATATATACAAGGAGTGATTAATATGGAACATCAAAGCCTTCTTTCATATGACACTGCTTCGCTTAAGAAACAGATTGCAGATAACTCAAAAAAAATTGATGAATATCTTAAACAGTTAATTGTTATAACCGGCGGCAGACTGTCCGATATCCCTGAAGCCGATTGCTAAAGCTTCTTCCAAGTTAAAAATATAAAAATTGATTTATTGACAAAGACTCTTTAAAGCAGTAAAATATTTAATACGGGTCGGGATTATCTGCCTGACCCGTTGTTTTTTTTGCCGCTGTGGCTCAGGGGTAGAGCAATTCACTCGTAATGAATAGGTCGGGGGTTCGATTCCCCCCAGCGGCTCCAAATGTAAAAAACCTCAGAATTAAGAGCGTTCTGAGGTTTTTTTGTGCAATTCATCGGGTATATAGAGATAAAAGAGATGTTCGGATTGCGAGTAAAGGTATTTTTTGGTACAATAAATCTAAATAAGTGAACTGTACTAAAAAGATGTGCAGTTCGTCTTGCTACTTTTGTTACACGTTGAATGGAGGCAAGGCCGATGCCAAAGGATAAGAACATGAAAGAAACCATTATTGCTAAAGGGACTGAAATTACTGTTATTTCTGGCGGAGATGACAACGATTATATTTCTCTGACCGATATTGCGAAATATAAAAGCGAAGATCCAAATGATGTAATTAAGAATTGGCTTCGCGGTAAAGACACGATTGAGTTTTTGGGATTATGGGAGCAACTCAATAATCCGGATTTTAAACCCGTCGAATTCGACGGGTTTAAAAATGCCGCCGGTGCAAATGCATTTACTCTGTCACCTACAAAATGGATTGAATCAACTAATGCCATTGGAATTATTTCAAAAGCTGGTCGATATGGCGGCACATTTGCTCACAAAGATATTGCTTTTGAGTTCGCATCTTGGATTTCTGCTGAATTTAAGCTTTATATCATAAAGGATTATCAACGCCTTAAAGCTGATGAAAGCAGTAGACTGTCACTTGGGTGGAACCTCAATCGAACTCTTGCAAAGATTAATTATCGTATACATACAGATGCAATAAAGGATGTATTAATCCCGCCTGATGTTACTCCGCAAAAGCAAAATATAACTTATGCCAATGAAGCTGACATTTTGAATGTTGCTCTGTTTGGAATGACAGCGAAAGAGTGGCGGAAGGCTAACCCAGATGCAAAAGGAAATATCCGTGACGAAGCATCACTACAGCAGCTTATTGTTTTGTCAAACATGGAAAGCCTGAATGCAGAGTTTATCCGTCAGGGATTGCCACAAAAGGATCGACTCTTGCGGCTTAATGCCAGCGCTAAGCAGATGATGAGATCGTTGTTGGATAGCGCGGGCATTGAACGATTGAAACAGTTGGAATGGCCAAAGGGGTAAAAAACAATGAGAGTAAATTTGCACCCGAATACTTTTTCAATTGCCTCGAATTCGAGGCAATTAACTTCTTTATTACAAGGCAGAGAGGAAAATCAATGAGCAATAAAACTGATTCCCCATTCGGGCTATTAAGAAACAAAACAATCCTTGCTATCCTTGATGGAGATACTTCCTTTGGTGAGGTTGATGATATAAGGATATCTATGCCATATTTAAGTGGCCCTACCTTGGTAGGAATTTCACAAATGTTTGGATTAGATGTTTCTTACGGAGGGAGTGGAGGTACACAAAGCCGATGGGCATATTTAGATGATCTTATTGAATATTGCATAAGAAAAAACAAAATAAATGAATTGCTTTCTTATTTATTTTCAAAGCAGCAATTTGAAGAAATACTTAGAGGAAACTCACCGGAACGGATTGAAGAACTTTATGAGCATATTATTTCTATAGTCCATGAGCAATTAATGGTGTACTTTACTTTGGCGGAAATAAACTTGCAGTTGCAAATAAAAGGTATCATATTATCCCTATTGATAGTGTTGTTGAAATCGAAGCCCCGACAGTAAAAAGCATTGATCGTGAGTACATCAAAGGATTATCAGAACGCGCTATGCAAGATGTTGTTGATGGCAATTATGATAGTGCTATTACAAAATCGAGGACTCTTCTGGAAGAAGTGTTTTGCTATGTGATTGAAAGGAAAGGCGAAACACCATCTGACAGTGGAGATATTGGGAAGCTTTACAACCAAGTCAAGCAATTACATAGTATGCACCAAGATAAGGATGTAGACAAGCGCATTAATATGCTATTGTCGGGGTTCGAAAAAATAGTATCTTCAATTGCACAAATGCGAAATGAAGGAAGCGATTCACATGGAGTAGGTGCAAGGAGAATAAATATTGCAGAACATCATGCAAGGCTTTATGTTAATTCTGCAATGGCCATGGCTGATTTTATTTTGTCAGTTAGTAACAATCATAAGTCATAATGACTGTAGAATAAATTTACAGGGTATAAAACTAACGAAAATAAGTAATGTGCGGAAGGAGAATTGTATGTCGGATGTACAAATTGAAGGTTCATTTGAATTACTTACGCAAGACGAATGGGATAATTATTTGGGGGTCAATTTCTTTGATAATATGAATATAGGTATAGAACGTTTTGGAGTGTCTATGAATGGCTTTCCCGATATATCACATCCGAGACTTGCAGAACTAATACAAGATCACAATAATAAAGTTGGGTCATTAGTAATTACCTATGCTTTGTGCAGACATTATTTTGACAAAGGGATTCCTGATGATCCTTGGTATATTTCACCTGGGAAAGAAGGGCAGTCAATTCAGTACTTCCCAAACTTTAAAGAAGAACATTGGATGCGCAGATATTGGTTTAATTATTTTTCTGATACTTTCTACATGAAACTTTCTTCTGTCTGGGATTCTATAATTGAAATTCTAAATCATTACTATTCTCTTGATTACCCTATTAAATTGGGTACAAGAAAGAAGGTCATTGACTGGCTCGATAAAAATGTAAAGCATATAGCCTCTATATTTAAAGAAATTGAGCAAAATCAGTTATATATAAATGCTAAAGATTATCGTAACCGTGCTTCACATGGTACATCAGCTGCCTCAGTTACTAATACCATAAAGAGTCAAAAAGATGTGTGGACAGAAGTTCATGATAGGGATTCCAATGGTAATTTGAGATTAGATGAAAATAATAAGCCTATTATGAAAAAAGTAAAGGCAAAGTCGGTGATTTCAATGAGCGTAGGTAACTATACTAACGTGCCTACAATTATGGAAAATATGGAGAAATATTCAGTTTATTCAGGGCTGAAAATTCAGGAAATTATTAGTTTAGTTTCAGTGAAAGGGAAATGATTTATACTACCTTACGAACAACCGCAGGTCGGGGGTTCGATTCCCCCTAGCGGCCGTATTTTTGATCTCAATCCAGAATCCAATCGAGCAGCGCTTTGTCGTCCATGCTGCCATCAGCCAGCGCTAAGCCGACACGGATAATCTCCTCGTCTGTACAATCCTTGCCAGCCCCATTGAGTTCCAAGAACAGGAGCATTGCCATCATGCCGGTACGCTTGTTACCATCAAGGAAAGCATGGTTGTTGATCAGTGAATATCCGAGCCTTGCGGCTTTCGCCTCAATGGTCTTATACAGCGGTACATCGTCAAAGGTCTGAAAAGGCGCATTGACAGCCGACTCCAAAAGGCCCTCGTCTCGAACACCGTCCATGCCTCCGGTTTCTTCTATCAACAGATGGTGAATCTGCTTGATATGTTCTACGGACAGCCTCTTCATTTGGCAAGTTCCTCAAAAGCGTGCCTATTTTTGGCGAGGATGCGCCTTGCGACCCTGTCAACTTCCTCTTCTCCGGCAATCTCCTCTTTCTGGAACTGGCTGAATTCCATAAGGACATAGCGCGGCACGTTGTTTTTTAGAATAACGGCGGCGCCGTTTTCATCCACGAGTCTTGCAACACGGGAAAAATTTTGGTTGGCCTCGGTGATAGACACCAGATTATTTGTGTTGATTTGCATAATCGACACCTCCTTCTGCTTATAGTATACGCAATAATTAGGAGGAATACAACCTAAATTTTGAACATTGAAATTATGGGACGCTCCTGCTTATTGAAGCTGCTTCAATGAGCAGGAGCGTCCCTAATTATATCCAGGTATTTTCTTTACTTTATGTTCTCTATCTCTTCCACTGTCAGTCCTGTAGCCTTTGCAATATCTGAAGCTTCCATTCCCAGAACACGCATATTTTTAACTATCTGAATATTTCTCATTTCTATTCCTTTCTGCATACCTTCCTCTATTCCTTCCTGTCTGCCTTCCTGCCGCCCTTCCTGCCTTGCTCCTGTGATCCTTGTTATCTCATCATGTACAGCCATTTCCCGTGCTTCATAATACCTTCTTATCTCATCGAAGCTTCCAAGGTACTGAAGCACCTCTTCTGCCCTTGCTATTGCAGGCTCTTCTCTCATTGCCATCTCAAGCACCTCCTCCGGCGAATCTTCAATAAACACCAGCCATCTATCCAGTGGCTTCCCTAAGTCAGGCTTTGCCCTCCTAAACTTAGGCAGTTCTATAAACCTTACCTCCATTATGTCCGTCAGCTTGCAGTCTTTATGTCTGTCTTCCCACAGGTGAAACACAGTGCTGTAGCTATCCACATCTATATAGCTGAAATCCAGTATGTTTATCGTTATTGTCTTTTTAAGCTCATTAAAGGGCTGACCTTCCTTAAGCTGCTCCGTGAATATTTTAGACCAGTAAAAAATAGTCCTCTTATCCATATTGTACTGGTTTACAAGCTGAACTTCTATATTTATATGCTCTCCAAGCATGGTTTTGGCCCTTATATCCAGTATTCCCAGCTTGTCGTTTATTCCTTCCTTTTTTAAGCGAGTGTTTTCTATTATCTCAATGTCCTCAAGCTGTTTGTTTCCTTCAAGCTCCAGTACTGCGTTTAAAAAGCTTATCAGTATTTCCTTATTTTCAGGCTGACCGAATATCCTCTGGAATATAAAGTCGTTCTTTACTTTCAGCCTTTTCATATGAATTCATCACATCCCGCATACCGTTATTTTCAATATATTATTATTTTACCAGAAATCATTATGGATTAACATAGATTTGTTTATAAATCCTTCTGCATTCTATATCCTCTCCACTGTAAGCTGTGCAGCATACCCGGCATAAAAAAATATGTCCCCTTCACAGCAGCGGCCTTGTTGTTTTTACGCCTTCTGCTGAAATTATGGGGACGCTCCTGCTTATTGAAGCAGCTTCAATGAGCAGGAGCGTCCCTAATTATATCGAAGAGTAGGATTATCTTACGAACAGCCATAGGTCTGGGGTTGGATTTCCCCCAGCGGCTCCAAATGAAAATTTAAGCAAAAGGACTTGAACAACAAGGGTTCAAGTCCTTTTGCTTGTGCAGCATTTATGATATACTTAAATTCAAAGAGAAATGGAGTATTACCGCAAGGCGGATGCAAATACTTTGTGCCCAAGCTAAAATTCATGGATCAGCAAAATATGTGAGGTGATAGGATGACCGAGAGCAGAATCTTTCAACCTAACACACATTATTATTCCCCCCGACTGCTCAAAAAACTGGGAGGAATTTTATATGTGCCGGTAACAGTGATAGAAGCACCTTCAGGCTACGGAAAGACCACAGCGGTACAGGATTATCTTAAAAATACGCTGCCGAAAGGCGTTCCCGTTCACTGGTGGAATGCTGAGGAGGACGCTCCGACAGCTTATTGGACGGCGCTTTGCAAAGAGTTTATGAGCATTGATCCTATGGTGGGAAAAGAGCTGCTCTCCTTAGGATTTCCTAAACCCATGTCCGCCTGGGAAATCGGGAAGCTGATCGGCAGTCTTAGCTGTGATGCACAAACAGTACTGGTGTTGGATGACTTTCATTTTTTACAAAAGGTGCTGTCACGGAACGTGATGTCGGCATTGCTTTCCTACGCCGGGAAGAAACTGCATCTGGTCATCATTACTCAAACCGTGCGTCCCTTTCCTCTTTCTTACTTTGAACAAAAAGATATTCATTACATACGAACAGAAGACTTACGCCTGAACAGTGAGGACATACGGCAGTATTGCCGGCTTTGCGGCATTTCTGTTTCAAAGGAGGAAGCGGGAAAAATTTATGAGTACACAGAAGGATGGATTGCAGCCGTTTACCTCACCGTACTGCAAATGCAGCGGGATGAAGGGATAGTTCCGGGCTTGAGTCTTATTCAGCTTATGGAGAACATTGTATGGAAAAACATGAGCGCTCAGGGAAAGAATTTGTTTTTTCATATTTCATTGTTCCCCAGCGTCAGCATTGAACATATTTGTTTTTTACTGCAAACCGTTCCCTTGCCGGAGGCGGTTTTTACGTTGTTGGAAGAAACTCCCTTTGTACGGTATGAGGCGGAGAAACATCAATATGTACCCCATGCGGTTTTGCGGGAGATGCTGCTGCGAAGGCTTAAGGCTGCGGACATTCAGACAAGAAACAGGTGCTATGGCAGGGCAGGGGCATGGTTTGCCAAAACTGGTGACATTCTTTACGCACTGGAATGCTTCTATAAAATATGTGATTATGAAGCCATCTTTTCCCTCCCGCTTACGGGAATGACGCTGGCAAGAATCGGCGGCATACCCTTTACTCAGATGGCTGAACGGCTTATTTGGGATTGTCCCACAGCCATTAAGCAAAAATATCCCATAGCCCTTTTGCGTATCGCTTATGCCTTTATTAGCGCGAATAGCCGCGAACAGGCAGTCATGTTGCTGGAGGAGATTAAAGGATATATTGGGAGAATGGAAAAAAGTGACGATCAAAAAGCTTTATTAGGTGAATGGATACTGATTTCCGCTTTTTTGCATTTTCCGGATATTCAAAAAATGGAACCCGCTATTCGGGAAGCGGCTGAGCAGATCGGCGGCAGATGCCGTACTTTAACTGCCGAGGAGCCCTTTGCTTTTGGACTGCCTCTCATGATTTTCTTTCACAGAACACCCGGTAAATTAGACGAGGAAATGCAAGCCCTTTCCAGTGTGATTCAAAGGCTTTCTGTTCTCACAGGTGTAAAAATCGGCGCAGATGTATTGTTTCAGGCTGAATCCGCTCTGTTTCGAGGAAATTTTTCTAAGGCGGAACGGCTTTCTTATAAGGCCGCTTACATAGCTGAAGGGAGCAGGCAGTGGACGGTAAGGATGGGAACCGTGAACTTAATGGCCCAGTTGGCTATGAAGCGCGGAAACAACAGCGATTTATCCCAATATATGAATGAATTGGAGAAAAGCGTAGATAAGGAGGATGCCATTTGTCCTTTTGTTGCACAAATGCTACAGACCGATTATTATATGTGGCTGGGTCTAACCGAACTGATTCCGCAATCGGTACGGCGAGGCAGGAGCGAGTTCGTGGACGCTCCCTCCTGGGTCAGGGTATATTTGGGATATTTTCATATCGGTATCCTTTTGCAGGAGGCGGATTATAACCGGCTTTTAGGCACTGCCGAAGCAGCCATTATGGAATGCCGGGAGGAAGGATATCTGATGGTGGAAATCTATATGTGCCTGATTGCTGCCATGGGATATTATCAAACCGAACATCGGGAAAAAGCCTTTTCCTATGTAAAGGAGGCTCTTGATAAATCTAAACCAGATGGCATATATCTTCCGTTCATGGAATTCAAGTCGGTACTAGGCGGATTGGTGGAAAAAGCGTTTTATGAACAAAACGAAAAAATGCCCGAGGAAATCGCAGAAAGCGGACAGATTATCGGAGATAACTGGAAGCTTCTGATCCGTCTTAGCTCCGAAAGCAACGTGCTGCCCTATGGCCTGACCGAACGGGAAATGGAGGTGGCAACCCTTGCTGCCAAAGGCATGAGCAACAAGGAAATTTCGTCGGTGCTGTATATCACGGAGGCCACTGTCAAATTCCATTTGCGCACGGTTTTTTCCAAGTTGGGAATTGACCGGCGCAGTAAGCTATCGAGACTGTTGGAATAAAAAACTATCCTTTCGAACGGGGCGAAAAAGAAAATTCTGCTTTATGATGTTATAGAGCAGAATTTTTTATTTTGCCAAAAAAAGGGAGGGTGTTTGCATGGGAACCATTCGTTCTGTTATTCCTTTGGAAGGGTATCGTCTGCTGATAGAACTAAATACCGGAAGCAGCATTACGGTAGATCTGTTGCCGAAGCTGAAAACCGCCCGCTTTGCAGAGCTTAAGGATCAGAGTATTTTTCAGGATGTAAAAACCGACAGTGACACAGTCATATGGGGAGACGGCGTTTTAAAAATCCCTGTGTTTGAATTGATTGATGTTGCTGTGGGAAGTATGTAGAACTTATTCAAGCAATTATTATAATGTGAGGAGTGACAGGGAATGTTTCGTGTGAGAAAAGCAGCGGGAAATTATTTAATAAAAGACAAAATCATGGCGTGGCTCATAGTTGCGGCAATTATGCTTACTTCCGTCCTTGTGCTGCCTGTTCCGGTATCGGCATATGCCTTCAGCGGCGGGAGCGGGACATTAAACGACCCTTACCGGGTGGCTACATCAGAGGATTTAAATCAGGTTCGGAATTATCTGGGCAGTTGCTTTAAGCAAACGGCAGATATCGACCTGAGCGGATATGCTAATTGGACGCCGATAGGCAGCTCAGTTATACGCTTTGCCGGTACCTATGATGGGGGCGGATATAAAATTTCCAATCTAAAAATCACTGATAATTATAGTAGAGTCGGACTATTCGGTGTTGCTAATGTTAACTCATTAATAATTAATGTTAACCTGGACAGTGTAAATATGACTATAAGTGGTATGTACAATTATTGCATAGGCGGGCTAGCGGGAGAAGTCTATGGCTCTGTCATTAAGTGCAGTGCGAGCGGAACTGTTACCGGAGCTGACCGTGTAGGCGGTTTAGTTGGATATAATTGCGGTTTAGTTGAAGGCTGTTATGCCGACGCTCAGGTGTTAGGAACTACTTATATAGGCGGATTAATAGGAAGCTCCGAAGAAGGCAGTATAGTGAGAAGAAGCTCCAGTGTAGGCGCTGTAAGCGCTACTTCGCATTCCGTCGGAGGATTGATCGGCGGGATGGTTTCTTCCCACGTTGAAAACAGCTTCAGCAGCGCAGCCGTATCCGGCACTAATACATATAAAGGCGGGCTCGTCGGCGTAATTATTAATCAATCGACAGTGAATAATTCCTACAGTACGGGTGCGGTCTCGGGCTCGGGCCCGGAAATCATAGGCGGCCTGGTGGGTTTGGTGAACAGCAGTACTGTTACCGGTAGTTACTATGACCGCGAAACCTCAGGCCAAAGCGATACCGGCAAAGGAATTCCCTTGGATACCGCCCAGATGAAGCAGCAAGCCAGCTATGCCGTATGGGACTTCGCCACGGTGTGGCAAATAACGGAAGACACCTCCTATCCTGAGCTGCTAAGGAGCAGTTCACCCTTTATGGGATTAGGCACGGCAGGCGTTCCTTATCAGGTATCCAGTGCCTATCAGCTCAACACAGTAAGAAATTACATGAGTGCATGTTTTATTCAAACGAAGGATATTAATCTAAGCGGTATTGACTGGGTGCCGATAGGAAATGTCAGCAACATGTTCTATGGAACATATAACGGAAACGATTTTACCATTGAGAATCTTAATTGCAGCAATTTGCAGAACAGCGTGGGGCTTTTCGGAGAATCTGCTTATGGCTCTGTTCTCACCGGCATAAATTTAGTAAATATAACAGTACAAGGGAATGATAATGTGGGGGGTCTGGTTGGCTCATGCAACGGAAGTGTCTCCAACTGCCATGTATCTGGCAGCGTATCGGGAATCAAATATGTAGGGGGAGTCGCAGGCTTTAGTACCAGAACTATGTATAGTTCCAGCTCCGCAGCTGTCAGCGGAACCACCGATGTCGGTGGGCTGGTCGGATATAACGGATATGAAATTAATTACTGCTATAATACCGGCAGCATAACGGGAGATACCAATGTGGGCGGCCTGACGGGGCATAACATCGGGGGTATTGTTGAAAACTCCTATAATACCGGCAATGTTTCTGGGAGCAGCTACGTTGGAGGTCTAATAGGACTGAACAAGAAACTCGTTCGATACAGCTATAATACCGGCAATGTTACGGGAACTACCACCATCGGTGGATGCATAGGCGCAAATGAGGGAAGCAACGCAGTAATCCAGAATATTTTTTATAACGCTGATAATATTACAGATCACAGTATTATCGGCAGTGAGCCCGAGCAGGGGGTTTCAAAAACAACTTCAGAAATGAAGCGGCAGAGCACCTATACCAATTGGGATTTTAACACCTACTGGAAAATTGCCGACAGCGTCGGTTATCCCCAATTGCAATGGGAAGATTTTCGGGATTTTGCGCCCCCGGAATTGGACGGTGCGGTTCCGGCATCCGGCTCCAGCGGATCAGTGCTGCTGATAAATTTTGATGAGCCGGTACAAAAGGGTACGGGAAATATTACCATAACCTCTCAGGCTGATGGCAGTGTTTTAAATATTGATGCTGCAGGCAGCCGGGTGGCGGTGAATAATAAGCAGGTCACCATTACCCTAGAGGAGAGCTTGACACGGGGCACAACCTATACTTTGACCATGGTTGAAGGGGCTTTTGTCGATACCGCCAGCAATAACTGCCGGGCTGCCACCGGATATTATGTACCGGGAAATCTGGCCTTCGCCGCCAATGGAGGTACGGTGTCCGCCTCATCAACACACAATGATTTCTTTACAATTCAAAAAATAAATGATGGGATAAGGCATTGGTATTGGAATGATGGAACACAATGGAATTACGATAATGACTGGTGTAAAGTCAGCTGGCCAGCGGTACAGGAAATCAACAGAATCGTGCTAAGACTGCCTGTCACAAGTGCTCTAACCGAAGCACAGCGTACCATAGGCCCTCTTACTCTACAGTACCTTGATGGGAATGGAGTTTATCACGATTTGACCACTATTGACAGTTGGCTAACACCGGACACATATAATGGAACCGAAATAAAGTCATTCACCTATTACCCGGCACTGAACACCCAAGCTGTACGTGTTAAATTTAGCGGAGGCAACAGTGACGGCTGGGTGTATTTAGAGGAGCTTGAAGTATACAATGATCGCAATGCCCTTGTATCCTCACAGGGTAACCAATATACAGTAAACGATGGCAACAATACCATCTCCGGCGGTTCAACAGTAATTACATCAGATACAACGGTAACGGCCTTTCTGGGCAACCTGACAAAACATAGCGGTTCGGTCTGGAAAGTGGTGGCCGCAAATGTCAGCATAACCAGTGCGGCACAATTTAACGAAGCTGCAGGGAAATCACACGGAGACAGTATGGCTGCGGGAGATAAGCTGGCAGTGCTGGCTGGAGACAATACCACTTTAAATGTCTACAGCGTTGTCATCAAATCCATATCGGTTGGCAGCCAGACAGTCACCATCACCGAAGGAACCGCAGGGTCAGTCACCTTTTCGGCAACAACGGAGAATATACCGAACGGCACAGCGGTAACAGTGAGCTGGTGTGACGCCGGCGGCAATGCCGCATCAGCCCCAACGGGACTGACAGTCGGCGGAACAAATATAGCATCCGGAGGCTCAACCATAACAGTAACAGCGAGTACTGCGGCGATAGCGGGAACGTACTACTTCAAGGCAGCAAGCAACGGAGCAGTCTCGGGCGTGGTGTCAGTGACGGTTGTTGAGGCACCATATGATGTACTTGTAAGCGTCGTTTCCCCTGAAGATATAACGGGCGTGCCCAACGGGACCGCAAAAACTGCTTCTGCTCTGGGGCTGCCCTCAACATTGACACTGGTCACCGACGATGGAAACGTCCCCGCCAATGTTACATGGGACGTGGCAGGAAGTTCCTATGACCCCGATAATACTGCGGAGCAGACCTTTACCGTAGCTGGAACCGTGACGCTGCCGGATGGCGTGGTAAACACGAACGGCGTTTCGCTGGATGTGAGCATAAACGTGACGGTTGCGGAGGCACCCTCCACGGATAAGACGCTTGTAAGCGTCATTTCCCCCGAAGATATAACGGGCGTGCCCAACGGAACCGCAAAAACTGCTTCTGCTCTGGGACTGACCTCAACATTGACACTGGTCACTGACGATGGAAACGTCCCGGCCAATGTTATATGGGACGTGGCAGGAAGCTCCTATGATCCCGATAATACTGCGGAGCAGACCTTTACCGTAGCTGGAACCGTGACGCTTCCGGATGGCGTGGTAAACACGAACGGCGTTTCGCTGGATGTGAGCATAAGCGTGACGGTTGCGGAGGCACCCTCCACGGATAAGACGCTTGTAAGCGTCATTTCCCCCGCAGATATAACCGGCGTGCCCAACGGAACCGCAAAAACTGCTTCTGCTCTGGGGCTGCCCTCAACATTGACACTGGTCACCGACAATGGAAACATCCCCGCCAATGTTACATGGGACGTGGCAGGAAGTTCCTATGACCCCGATAATACTGCGGAGCAGACCTTTACCGTAGCCGGAGCCGTGACGCTGCCGGATGGCGTGGTAAACACGAACGGCGTTTCGCTGGATGTGAGCATAAGCGTGACGGTTGCGGAGGCACCCTCCACGGATAAGACGCTTGTAAGCGTCGTTTCCCCTGAAGATATAACGGGCGTGCCCAACGGGACCGCAAAAACTGCTTCTGCTCTGGGGCTGCCCTCAGTATTGACACTGGTCACCGACGATGGAAATGTCCCGGCCAATGTTACATGGGACGTGGCAGGAAGTTCCTATGACCCCGATAATACTGCGGAGCAGACCTTTACCGTAGCTGGAACCGTGACGCTGCCGGATGGCGTGGTAAACACGAACGGCGTTTCGCTGGATGTGAGCATAAGCGTGACGGTTGTTGAGGCACCATATGTGGTAACTTATACCGTCACCTTTAGCAGTAACGGCTCGGTGTATACCATTAAAACCGTTAACGCAGGCGATAGTATCGGAAGCGCGGCTTGGCCTGCCGATCCTACAAGAAGCAGCTATACCTTCGGAGGCTGGTTCACAGGTGAAAATGGCTCAGGAAATGCGTTTACCTCTTCAACGACACTCAACTCCGACATAACCGTATACGCAAAATGGGCATCCAGCGGCGGAGGATATGGCGGTGGAAGCAACACTACGTCAACACCGGTAACCCCTGTAACACCAACCTATAAGGCAGATGTTAAAACTGGGAACGGCACTGAAACGACTCTACCCGTCACTGTTGACAAAAATACCGGAAGCGCTTTCATACATATAGGCTCTGAGAAGCTCCCTCAGGGCAGAAATATCATCACGGTACCTTCAATCTCCGACATTAATACTTATTACGTAGGCATACCAGTTCTACACCTGTCAACTATTAATGTTCAGGGTACGCTGGCTCTCAATACCGACACGGGCAGCATCACTGTTCCGTCCAATATGCTGACAGGCGTTTCGGGCATTAGCGGAAATACTGCAAAAATATCCATCGGTCAGGTCGATAAGAACGCTTTGCTGAAGGATGTGAAAGCTGCCACCGACAACAGGCCTCTCATCCAACTTATGCTATCCATTGACGGCAAGCCAATTGAATGGAACAATCCCAACGCGCCGATAACAGTGAGCATACCCTACACTCCAACAGCGGAAGAGCTTGCCAATCCCGAAAGCATCATCATTTGGTACATCGACGGCAGCGGTAAGGCAATTTCAGTACCCAACGGACATTATGACCCAGCCACAGGTACAGTTACCTTTACTACCACCCATTTCAGCTATTATGCGGTGGGCTATAATAATGTAAACTTCATAGATGTAGCGGAAAATGCATGGTATAGCAAAGCAGTGAGCTTTATCGCGGCCAGAGGGATTATACCCGGTACGGAAGACGGGTATTACAACCCTCAGTCGGAGCTGACCCGCGGCGAATTCCTTGTGTTTATGATGCGAGCCTACAATATAGCTCCCGATATAAACCCAACGGATAACTTTTCAGACGCGGGCAGAACTTATTACACAGGTTATCTGGCGGCGGCAAAGCGTCTTGGACTCGCCGGCGGTGTAGGCAATAACATGTTTGCTCCGGAAAAGGAAATTACGAGACAGGAAATGTTCACGCTTATGTATAATGTTCTGAAGAAAGCCAATAAGCTTCCGCAGGGTAATTCCGGGAAATCGCTTTCAAGCTTCAACGACGCCGGACAGATATCATCGTGGGCACAGGAAGCTATGAGTCTGCTGGTTAAAACCGGAACCATCGGAGGAAACGCCGGAAAGCTCACTCCGGTAAGTACGGCAACCAGAGCTCAAATGGCGCAGGTGTTGTATAACCTGCTGTCAAAGTAGAACAAAGAAAGTCAATAAATGCTAATGGGAGAATTCAATTTCTCCCTATTTATTGGCAAGGCGGCTCTGGAAAAAGCTGCATTTGCAAACGTTCTGCTACGGGCACGCCTCACTTTACATTGCTCAGCTTTTTTGCATATGCTCGCAAAGCGGCAGCAACAACTGTGTTGTGAGGATTCTCATATGCGTTTTCTTTAATGATACTTTTCAAAAAATCCCAATAAGATGCCGCCATATTTCCCTCGTTCATAAAAAGCAGCACCGGAGGCTGGGATGTTTTTGCAATAATAGCTCCCACATCCTCCCTGACATAGACTGAATACCGATTCTCCGTCGGCTCCTTTGCCAAGTGAACATGGTAGTTTTCACATGTATCCAGCAAATTAATAACATTATGCAAATGCAGCAGGTATTCGTCCTGCGTATAATAAACTGCACCGCCTCCTAACATATCCGAAAGGGCCATCTTCACCTTTTGGGACACCACCTCCTTCGGCTGCAGAAGTACGACAATTTCTGTAACACTATGGCTGAGCAACAGCCTTTGAAATTTTTCATTTCTTGTCTTGTGATAATCAAGAATATGAGCGTTATTTTCTTCCATCCGGCATAGCATCTGCGAAAAAAGCACTTCAGGCATCGTAAGCAAAGACAGGGATTCTGTCTTTAAAAGTACGTTGCTCTCTTCTTTTTCAAATTCCGCAAGGGTTGCCAGGCAGGCTGCCCTATCCTTTGAATTAAAAATGCGCATAAGCGGCCGGCACATGGACAGATATTGCAGGTATTCCTCTTGGAAAGATGCCACAGCGGTTGGGTTGCGGAACAAGAGATTTACGGAGTTAGCTGTTTGTTCATTCACAGATCCAGATACCACCGCTGCTGTGTCAGGGGCTATAAACAAAGAACGCCTGAAGATTCCGTCACGCTTTTTGGGGTAATAATACGGTTCGATGCTTCCTGCCATATAAAGCGGCATCCATTGACTGATGGCAGTGAGCATCTCGTCCAAATTCCGGCTGATAGTATGAATGATTTTTATAGTATGTCCCTGAGAGAGCGCTTTGATCATCAAGGCTGCGTATTGTCGTTCGTAAGCTGGATCTGCCGTCATCCAGGATGTTTCTTCGTCGCTGAAAAGCAACAGTGTTTGCTGTTTATCCTGCGCAATTATCTCATTAAGGAAATAAAGAACCGCCCGCCGTTTCCCCTCTATACCGTAATAAACCGCCAGTTCATCATTTGGGAAACCTTTGTCGTATTCCTGAATTCCCGCTGAAGGCATTGGTCTGTCCTTTATCTGGGAAAACCCATTTAAAAACTTCCCCAGCTTATGATTGCTGCTATCGTCTTTAGGCAGCATCCATAAGGCAATAGCATTTGCCAGAAGCTTGGTATCTTTCGGCATCGGGCTGAGTTCCATTATTTCTGCCACCGCTTTTTGGGGATAGCCATCACCGCAGCGGCGGGCAAAATAATCCGCCATGTTTTTTATAACATCTTCACTGCGTGGAGGCAGTCTCTTTCCGCTGCGCAGCCGACTGATATAAGAAGCGTCAAATGACATATGGCGGGACAGTACGCTGTTGGATGTTTTGGTGAGATTCATCAGAAAGTCGAGCTTTTCATAAAAATGCATGTCAATATATCCTCCAAATCTTCAAATACTTTATAATATTATATCACATAGTCCGACAGAACGAGAAAAAAGTGGCACGTTTCATGCCTCTTTTTTGTCATTGACAAATGCCTCGCTTTTGTTTCTTCAAGCTATGCTTTTTCTGTATACTTAAAAATAGGCGGTTTGTTTCCGAATTCAGTTAAAAATCAGTATTTTCTAAAATCGGATACGCTGTCATAATCATTCTTGAATATGAAGGAGGACTGAATTATGCTAAGAAAAACAGCCTCAGTAATGCTTGCTCTTATTATTATCCTTTCAATGACGGCTGTAAATCCCGTAACCACTTTCGCGGATGGCTCTTTTCAGGTTGAGGGCGGCGAACCTGAAACGGATTTTACATACGAAAGCGGCCTGCTGACGATATTGACCGATACGCCTCTGACGATATCCGGAAGCACAACCACCGATAGAATTAAGGTGACGGATGGAGTTAACGCAAACATCACTTTAAGCGATGTTAGTATTGAACCTATAGCAGACTATACCTGCGGATTCAAAATAGCAGACAACTCCACAGGCAATGTGAGCATTACCCTTGAAGGAACTAACCTTCTTAAAAGCAGTACTGACTTTGCCGGATTAGAGAAAAACGGAGTCGGCGGAGATGTTGGTACACTTACCATAAGTGGTGACGGTTCACTGACAGCCATAGGCGGTGAAAATAGCGCAGGTATTGGCGGCAGCTACAGCGGAGGCGGTTACAGCAGCAATATCACAATTGAAGGAACTACTGTCACAGCTACAGGCGGTTACGGCGGAGCGGGAATTGGCGGCGGTAACCTCGGTGGAAGCAGCAATATCATTATCAAAGGCAGTACTGTCATAGCCACTGGCGGAGTCTATGCAGCGGGAATTGGCGGTGGTAGCGGCGGCAGTGGCAGCGAGATCACTATCGATGACGGCAGCAATGTTACAGCCACGGGCGGTGAACATGGCGGAGCAGGCATCGGCGGCGGCAAAAACGGCGGCAGTAATATCACAATCATCGACAGTACTGTCACAGCTACGGCCGGTGGTGCCACTGGCAGCGGCGCAGGCATTGGCGGCGGCGGTTATAGCAATATCGGTAGTAATATCACCATCAGAGGCAGTACTGTCACAGCCAAAGGCTGGGGTCCCGGTGCAGGCATTGGAGGTGGTAATAGCGGCGGTAATGTCACCATCGATGGCAGTACTGTCACAGCCACGGGTGGCTCCTACAGCGCGGGTATCGGCGGAGGAGGTTACGGCAGTAGCGGCGGTAATATTACCATCCGCGGCGGCAATGTCACAGCCACGGGTGGCTCCTACGGCGCAGGCATTGGTGGCATCGACGGCGGCGCTGTTTCGATTTCAGGTGATGCTGTGGTATTCGTAAATGGTGATGCTTCTCACAGTGCCAATGATATCGGTTGCGGAAATGGCGGTTTTTCAGACGGAACTTTGGAAATTTTCGATACGGCGGCAGTGTTCCTTTACAATGGAAACGGGCCTGTCGAAAAGTACGTAACCTGTAATGACGGCCATATCCTTTCCGCACCGATGAGTTACGATGAAAACTTATACGGCATTGCACTTCCTGTTGGCTGGTCCGCCGCAACAAATATTTGCGCCTATGTGAGGCCGGTTGAGCTTGCTTACGATGCAAACACCGGGGGTGGAACTGTCCCTTCGCAGAAACAGCATATTGGCACCACTGGAACGATACAGCCGGGAAATAGTTTGTACCGAACAGGCTACAATCTTAACGGCTGGAATACGGAGCAATATGGGGAAGGGATGAATTATACCCCGGGCGACAGCTTTACTTTTGATACGAATACGACCCTTTACGCCAAATGGCAACCGGAAGAATACACCATCCACTATACGCTGAACGATGGCGAGGTGGGGGAAGCAAACCCGACAAGCTATGACATTGAGGACACATTTACGCTCAATAACCCGATTAAGACTGGTTATGACTTCACGGGCTGGACATCGGAAGGATACAATATCCCGATAACGACCGTAACGGTTGGACCGGGCACGATAGGTCATCTTTCGTTTATAGCCAACTGGACAGGTAGCACCTATACCATAGCCTTTAATGGCGAGGGTGTAACAGTAGAACCCGCTTCAAAGACAGTTACATACCATTCCCCCTATGGAACACTCCCGTTACCGATTAAGACAGGCTTCAACTTTGCGGGCTGGTGGACGGACAGTAACGGCACAGGCACACAGATAACCTCCGGGAACACCGTTACTACGGCAGATAACCATACGCTTTACGCAAAGTGGACGGACAAAGCTGTCATATCCATAGCACAGACGGTGCAGAGCCACACGTACGACGGCACGGCTAAGGCTTTCGCCATAACAGGCATAAGCGGCTTTGACGGCGTATCGGCAAGCGATTTTACGGTAACATATAATCAAGGTGATGGCAATATTTCTCCTGTTAATCCCGGCAGCTACAACGTTGAAATTATGAGAGGTGAGGATGAAACCTTCGCCCAATTCAGTGTAACGGTTGAAAATGGTCTTGTAATTAACGCGGCGGCGGTTGACATAGCTGCAATCTCTGGCGTTACAGCACCAATGCGTGGTGCTGTTCCTGTCAGTGCTATTGACGAAACGGATCAGTACACCGGCACGGTAACATGGAAACCATCAGTTACCGGCACTTTCGCCGCTTCTACCGAATACACGGCAACCATAACCCTAACGCCAAAAACCGGTTACACCCTGACGGGCGTTACGGCTGACTTCTTCATTGTAACCGGCGCAACAAAATACAATAACGGTGCTGATTCCGGCATTATCACGGCTGTCTTTCCCATAACAAGCGCAGCATCCGGAGTAGAGGGCGGTGGTGGCAGCAGTAAAGGAAGTAGCAGCGGCGGCTCTCCATCGTCAACTGTTAACAACGTTACATGTGAAGTAACGTCAGACAGCGGTTTTCACTCCACCTTGCAGGTCACTGTCGATACAAACAGCAGAACAGCTTCCGTTGACATCGGCTCTAAGCTCCTTAATAAGGGCAGAACAGCTATCACCATACCTTCCATCCACACTGCTGATGCTTACAAGGTCGGCATACCTGTTCGAGAGCTTTCAACGGCACGAGAACAAGGCTCGCTGACTCTTAATACCGATGTGGTAAGCGTAGCTGTCCCGTCCAATATGCTGACCGGAGTAGCGGGCATGAGCGAAAGCAAAGCGGAGATATCCATCGGTCATGGCGATAAGAACGGGCTGCCGGGCAATGTGAAGTCTGCACTAGGCGAAAAGCCTCTCGTTCAGCTCACACTTTCCATCGACGGCAAGCAGACCCGCTGGAGCAATCCCAATGCACCCATTACGGTAAGCATACCTTATACCCCCACTGCGGAGGAGCTTGTAAGTCCTGAAAGCATAATAGTGTGGTACATCGACGGAAGCGGCAATGTCGTCACCATTCCCAACGGACGCTATGATGCGGCGACGGAAACAGTTACTTTCAGAACCACGCACTTTAGCAGCTACGCGGTAGCATATAATAAGGTAAGCTTCAACGATGTAGCGGCGAGCGTATGGTATAACAAAGCCGTGAGCTTCATCGCAGCGAGAGGAATCACAACGGGCACAGGCAACGGCAATTACAGCCCCGAAGCAAAGCTCACGCGCGGTGAGTTCATCATCCTGATAATGAGAGCATATGGCATATCTCCCGAAGAAAACCCGACGGACAACTTCTCCGACGCGGGCAATACATACTACACCGGCTATCTCGCAGCGGTGAAAAAGCTGGGTATCTCCACAGGCATAGAAAACAACATGTATGCGCCTGGCAATCACATTACACGTCAGAGGATGTTCACACTGCTGTATGACATGCTGAAGGCTATTGGCCAGCTTCCCGATGGAGACTCGGGAAGATTGATTTCCGACTTTTCTGACGCAGGGCAGATTAACTCTTGGGCAAAAGAAGCCATGATGCTGCTCGTCGAAACCGGAACAATCTCCGGCAACGGCGGCAAGCTAAACCCCACGGGCACAACTACCCGTGCGGAAATAGCTCAAGTGCTGTATAATCTGTTGGGTAAGTAAAATTTCACAAAACGCCAAATAGGCTGCTAAATCCCTTGTATTCAGGGAATTAGCAGCCTATTTTAATTTGAATAAATATGCAGTACATCAGCAAACGCCGTCGGCAGCCCCATCCTGACATTTCAGAAGAGAGCTGTAATTCAGCCTTATATATTCAACCACCTTTTCCGCAATAAGCCTGTGCCCTTCCCTGTTGGGATGTATCCCGTCTATGCATATGAACTTGGTAAAGTCCGGCGAATGCAGAAACGCGCTTCTTATGTCAATCAGCCTTGTCTTAGTCTCCTCCGCAATGCTTACTATTGCAGAATTATAACGCTCCTGCCACCAGTATATCTTTGTAACGCTCCCAAGCCATGAAAAAATTCTGTGGCCTGCCGCGGTGCTGTTTTTGCTCACCCATTTAAAATAGCGGTCGGCATCTAATGGAGGAAGCGTAAATAATATGGGCACTATTCCCCTGCCCTTTAAAGAGCTTATGGTGTCCGTCAGAAGCTGCTTAAAGACATAAAAATCAGTCTTAGGTGAATGGACAGCCTCAGGGTTGTCGGCTATTTCATCCCAATTGAAATCGCAGTCGTTTCCTCCATACTCGATAATAACAATGTCGGGATCGTTTTTTGAAACATCGTTCTGCAGCCTGCTTACACCTCTGATGATTGTATTGCCAAATTTCGCCACATTGTATATAATACCCTTCAGCCTGTTTTGAACAATAGAAACATAGCTATCCTCAATTATTATATACTTGCCCCTTTCCTCGTTGTAAACAACGCCCTTTGAAATGGAATCTCCCGACACAAGTATCTTAACTTCATCCTTTTTAATAATCTCATCCATAAACATACATCCTTAAAATTTATATAACCAACCACAATCCATGTTGGTTCCGAAGGTTTTTGTTATTGGCTTTGGCCTATATTACCAGTATAATAGATTTGTATGTATAAAGCAACTTTATATATTATTAACAACATGTTAATTAATTAGTACAGGCAAATTTTTTTTTGAAACCTTATTGTTATTCGTAAAAACAAAATGGTAAAATAATACTGCATAATATAGAAAAGCTGAAAGGTGGAATTATAATGATTTCAATAGACCCTAAGAAAATGGCATCAATGATTGATCATACTCTTTTAAAGCCCGCCGCTTCAAAAGAGCAAGTTCTCCAATTCTGCAAGGAAGCTCTTGAATACCAGTTTGCGTCGGTTTGCGTAAACCCGTGCTTTGTGGGCATCGTCAGCAAAAGGCTTAAGGGCTCGGGTGTCAAAACCTGCACTGTGATAGGCTTCCCCTTAGGCGCCAACAGTACCTCCGTTAAAGTGTTCGAGGCCTCAAATGCTGTCCGCGAAGGGGCTGATGAGCTTGATATGGTCATAAATACAGGAGCGCTGAAGGACGGAGACTTAAGCTATGTTGAAAATGATATAGCTCAGGTTGTCAAGGCATCGTCAGGTGCAAAAGTAAAGGTTATACTTGAAACCTGCTTTCTAACCGACGAAGAAAAGGCCATCGCGTGCGTTCTGGCAAAAAAAGCGGGGGCGGATTTTGTAAAAACCTCCACCGGCTTCGGCACCGGCGGTGCAGTTGCCGAGGATATTATTTTAATGAGAAAAACCGTCGGCAGCTCTATGGGCATAAAGGCCTCCGGCGGAATAAGGCACCTGCAGCAGGCGCTGACAATGCTTGAATGCGGTGCAACCAGAATAGGCACCAGCTCCGGGCTGACAATTATAAATGAAATGCTGTAATACAACAGTCGGGGACACTTATTTAATTTTAAAATAAAACAGCAACACCGTTGGCAGAGGCGGAACACCACAGGGAGTGCTCCGCGTCGCAGGATTCTATGCTATATTACTTGTGTAAAATCCTTTTTGCTGTTTTTTCTACTTCATACATTGCTTTTTCCCGATCAATGGTTTTCAGCTCTCCATTCTCCATTAAAACAGTTCCATCCACTATTACGGTACATACATCCGATGCCTGTGCAGAGTATACCACGGCAGACAAAGGATTATTCATAGGACACAGGTGAGGTTTGTCGGTATCAAGTATTATTAAATCGGCCTTCATGCCCTTTTTAATACACCCTGTCTCTTCATGGAAGCCCAGAGCCGAAGCTCCGTTTACCGCAGCCATGCGCAAAGCCTCCCCTGCATTAATAAGCATGGGGTTCATGCTCCTGCCCTTATGTATAAGGGCGGCAAGATTCATTTCCTCAAACATGTTCAGGTTGTTGTTGCTGGCGGCACCGTCAGTGCCCAGACAAACATTTATTCCTCTTTCCACCATATCCGGTATTGGGGCTATTCCGCTCCCCAGCTTTAGATTGCTGGTGGGATTGTGTACCACATTAACCTTTTTGCGGCATAAAACATCAAGGTCATCGGCATCAGGGTGTACACAATGCGCAGCTATAACAGGAACATCGAAAATCCCAAACTCAAGGCACGCACCCACAGGGCTTAAGCCGTATTTCTTTATGCTGGTCTCCCTTTCCGCCAAAGTCTCAAGCACATGTATGTGTATCCCTGTGCCAAGCTGGCGTGCAAGTGCGGCGGCTTCTCTTAATGGGCCCTCGTCAAAAAGATATACCGAATGTATTTCCACATATACCTTAATACGCCCCCCCGCGTTATTGTGCCACCTATTGAAGAAGCCAGTACACCCCTCCTCGTCCACTGATATACCGGGATTTCCTCTCACCCCCGAAACGAGCGGGCCTTTAGATATGTTAGCCCTTATTCCCGATTCCATAACTGCCTGCGCAACCTCATCCATATGCAGGTACATGTCTGCAAAGCACGTAGTGCCGGATTTAATCATCTCAATAATGCCAAGCATACATCCCCAGTATATGTCCTCAGGTGACAGCAAGCCCTCGGCAGGAATAATTTTATTAAACAGCCATTCTTCAAGAGACAGGTCGTCCGCGAAATTCCGCAGCACTGTCATGGGGCTGTGTGTATGCGCATTGACAAGCCCCGGCATGGCAAGCCTGTTCTTTCCGTCAATAATCTTTTCGGGCTTAAAATCATCAGCAAGCTCCGATAGCTTACCTACGGAATATATAATTCCATCTTTTATGGCAACATTCCCGTCCTTGATACATGAGCCCAGAGCATCGCCCGTAATAATATCCATATTTTTTAATAAAATATTCATTTTTATAATTCCTCATCATTGCAATATATTTATCCCGAACCGGCAATGACTGCCGTCACTTGACCGCAGTCAGTATGAATATCTTTTTGCCGCCTTTTATTCCCTTGCCTTTGCTTGCTCCGTCACAGTCAAAATCCTTCTCAATTTTGATGTCCCTGAAACCCGCCTGCATAAACAATTCTTCCATTTCTCCCACGTCAAAGCCCGGCCACTTGTCATGCATCTTTTCCATAAGAGCACGATCCCCGTGCTGTACAAAATCTAAAACAAACACACTTCCACCGGGCTTTATTACCCTGTACATTTCCTCTATGGAGGCCTCCGGCTCTTCTATATGATGAAGCACCATGCTTGCGCATACCATATCCACGCTGGAGTCTTCCAGAGATATTTCTCCCCCGTCGGTCAAAACAGTGTCAATATTCTTCAAATTCTCCCGGAAAGCTTTTTTCTCAAGCTCCTTAAGCATACCCTGTGAGATATCCACCGCAATAACCTTTTTAACCCTTGGAGCCACAGATATTGAAATGTACCCATCTCCCGCCCCCAGATCTACAACTGTCATATCACTCTTTAAAAGCTCCATGTCCAAAAGCTTTTTCAGTATTTCGTCGTCGTAATATCCCTTCCTTAGCTCCTCCCACTGCGCCGCGACTTGGTTGAAAAACTCCTTTGTCTCTCCCTCGCTGCCCGAGTATAGCTTGGAATCTCCCGAAGACAGCCATTCTATCAGCGCCTTCCTGCTGAATCTCCATTCTCTGCCTATTTTTCTCGCGGGGACACTCTCCTCCTTAAGTAATTTTATGAAGGTTTTTACACTCACTCCGAAAAGCTCCGCAGCCTCTTCCATATTGAGTATCTCCCTGTGCATATTCACACCTCTATACCGGTATATATTTTATTTTAATTTACGCCCAGCTATCCAGATATTTTTTCTGCTGCTCGGTGAGAGCGTCTATTTCCACTCCCCATGCCGCAAGCTTCATCCCTGCAACCCTTTTGTCTATATCGTCGGGGACATCTATTACCCTTACCCCTGTGCTGCCGTGGCTTTTAAGTATATACTCCGCGCTTAACGCCTGCAGCGCAAAGCTCATATCCATTATTTCGGCAGGATGCCCGTCGCCTGCCGCAAGGTTTACCAGCCTTCCCTCGGCAAGAATATTAATCCATCTGCCGTCAGACATTTTATAGCCCATTATATTTTTCCTCTGCTCCTTTTTCTCCACTGCCATGCTCTCAAGCTCAGGGATGCAAAGCTCCACGTCAAAGTGCCCGGCATTGCAAAGCACCGCGCCGTCCTTCATAACCTTATAATGCTCTCCGTGGATAACCCTTTCACAGCCTGTAACGGTAACAAATATGTCCCCGTGCCTTGCCGCCTCGCTCATCCTCATAACCTTAAACCCGTCCATTATAGCCTCCGCGGCCTTTACTGCATCCACCTCGCACACTATAACATCCGCTCCGAAGCCCTTTGCCCTCATTGCGATACCTTTTCCGCACCATCCATACCCCGCAACCACCACATTCTTGCCCGCAACGATAAGGTTGGTGGTCCTGTTTATTCCGTCCCATACCGACTGCCCCGTGCCGTACCTGTTGTCAAAAAGATATTTGCAATACGCATTGTTTACAGCAACCATAGGGAATTTCAATATCCCTTCCCTCTCCATTGCCTTAAGCCTTATAACTCCTGTTGTCGTTTCCTCGCAGCCGCCCTTCACATGGGGCAGAAGCTCCTTGCGGCTGGTATGCAGGAGATGCACCAGATCTCCTCCGTCGTCAATTATTATATTGGGCTTGCAATCCAAAGCCTTGTTTAAGTGCTCAAAATACTCTTCCTTTGTGGAATTATACCATGCAAACACATCCAGACCGTCCGCTGCCAGTCCTGCCGCAACATCGTCCTGTGTGGACAGGGGATTGCTTCCCGTAACAGAAACCTCTCCACCCCCTGCGGCAAGAAGCTTTGCCAGGTACGCGGTTTTTGCCTCAAGGTGTACTGAAACAGTGATCCGCACGCCCTCAAACGGCTTAGATTTTGCAAATTCACTTTCAAGTGCCCTCAGCAACGGCATGTTTTTTCTTACCCATTGGATTTTTTGCCTCCCTGCTTCGGCAAGTCCGATATCTCTAATAACACTTTTCATAAAATCTACCTCCAGCTTATATCTGCTTAATATTATTTCACCCCGGGAAATTTACAATTCAAAATCCCGCAAAAAATAGCCTTTCTGTTTTTATAATATAATTATTTCCAGCCCCATTATATAATAGTTTACTTTACTTATCAACAATAAAATTCTCTTATATTTATCTCTTCTTCATCTATTTTCACTTAAATTACCGTCTATATAGGACACGATAAAGATTTTACAAACATAGAGGATATAATTGCTTGCAGAAATTTTTAATAGCGACGAAAAGATGCCTTGTGGGGAAATGTCTCACGGGTCTGTCATCAGGCACTTTTCTTAGATGTATTCCTTACGGGCCAAAAAAATTTCTTCCATCAAGTTATATCCTCCATGTAAAATCTTTATCGCTATATATATCAAAAAAGCAAAGGGACATTTCCAAATTTAAAAGGGAGAGGCTTCTCTCCCTTTAATAAAATCCCCCGTATGTTAAAGCTTTTCCACTATTGCCTTTACAAGCCGCATAAACATTCCTTCAACCTCTTTTGCCGTCTTCATTACCTCCTCATGACTGAGAGGCTGGTTTAAAATCCCCGCCGCCATGTTGGTTATGCAGGATATACCCAGCACCTTCATACCGGCATGTCGGGCCGTTATGACCTCGGGAACGGTGGACATGCCGACTGCGTCGGCGCCCAGTATTCTAAGTGCGTTTATCTCTGCCGGAGTCTCGTACATAGGTCCCTTTGTAAACGCGTATATGCCCTCTTGTATATCTGTGCCTGATACCTCCGCGGCAGCTCTTGCCAAATCAATAAGCTCCCTGCTGTAGGCCTCCGACATGTCGGGAAATCTCACTCCGAACTCATCGGCGTTTTTACCCCTTAACGGCGAGGGACTAAAAAAGCTTATGTGGTCTTTTATAAGCATCAGAGTTCCGGGCTTGAAATTCTTATTCACTCCGCCCGCCGCATTAGTAACAATAAGCTTATCCAGTCCAAGCAGCTTAAAAACTCTTATATGAAAAACAACCTGCGACACCTCATAGCCCTCATAATAGTGAAACCTTCCCTTCATTGCCAGCACCGGCCTGCCTCCAAGCCTTCCCGCTATCAGAACTCCCGAATGGCCCTCAACCGTGGTAACGGGAAAATTGGGTATATCGCTGTAAGCTATTTCAGTTGTGTCCTCCATCTCATTAACCAGAGGCCCAAGCCCCGATCCCAGCACAATGCCCGCCTCGGGCTGTACCTTAAGCTTACCCCTTATAAATTCTGCCGCCTCCAGTGCCTTCCTATAAAAGTCATCCTTTTGTATGCTCTCCATATCAAACCTCCATAAACCGGGTGTATAAAATAAAAGTGAGTATTCCATATCATCCTTCACTTAAATTAAATACATCTCCATAAACTTTATCTATAGCAATTATACCAACTTTACAATTTATTGCAACAGCCTACGTATTCATAAGAGATATTCTCTTTTGCTCATCGCATATGATTGCCTTTCTCTTATTGTCAATAAACGTCGTCATCATTATCCTGCCCTCCCATAAGTCGTTTAAGTGCTTTAGAGTCTCATACGCATAGTTGAGCTCCAGCTCCCTTCCCTCATACTGGTGCTCCAAAACAAGCGTATTATCCTTCTGCACCCACTCAACTACTCTTATGGAAGGAATTCCTCCCATCCCTGATGAGGCGGCAAGTGTGTCTCTTATTTTTTTCCAGCCCTCATCATCGGATATCTGGGAGATAAAATAAGCATTGTCACAATTTATATATTCAAACAGATTCATTTCCCTGCACAGATCATAGGTAAGATACCTTCTTAAAAAGGACTCGTCCCGCTCCACTTCTCTGACCTCAAAAATTTTCTTAGGGTTGTCGGGGTACATTTTCATAAGGCTTTCAAATATTTTAAAGCCTACATAGTATGGATTCACCTGTCCCTTATATGGACATATAACCTGATTATGCCTTTTAAGAAACTCCATATGCAGTGCCTGCGGCAATTTAAGCCTGTTTAATATGGTATAGTGCCACAGGCTGGCCCATCCCTCATTCATTATCTTTGTTTCAATCTGAGGAATAAAATAAAGGGTTTCCTCCCTTACCACATCCAGTATATCCCGTTCCCACTCGCTTAGCCTTCCATAGATTGATACAAAAAGAAGTACATCCTCCTCCGGCTCTAAGGGTATTTTTTTAATGTCAACGGGAATTTCACAGCTCTGAAGCTTAGGGTTAAGCAGAGGATATTCCTCCGCAGACCCCTGCATCTTTTTCAGCATAGCTCTTTTCTTGTCTTCTTCCGAGACTCGTCTCTCTCCTATTACCCTCACAGTTTGGTATTTTAAAGCATGTGCGGAATTTAAAAACTTCTCCACCTTCTGATATCCTATACCAGGGTCTGCAATATACTCCCGTATTCTGTCGGCGTGATTCTTAAACATTTCAACGGTGTATTCAGCTCTTGTTCCCGTCTTGAACAGCCTGTTGTTTTTAAAGAAATCATTGTGCCCATATACATGGGCAATTGTTAAAATCTGCAAAAGAAGGGTGTTATCCTTCATCAAATAAGCAATGCATGGGTCTGAATTTATAACCATCTCATAGGGCAGACCCGACATATTATACCTGTTTAACGTTTTAAGCCTTTCATATGCCTTGCCATAGCTCCAGTGGGGGTAGTGGGAGGGCATTCCTGTATAGGTTTCGTATCCCATCATGTCATCACAGCTTACTATCTCAAACTCCTGATCATAAAAATCAAGGCCTTCCTCTCTGGCAACCCTCTCTATTCTGTCATCCCATTCCTCAAGCTCTCTCATGCTGTAATCCGCCAATCATATGCACCTCCCTTCAGCTTGAAAAGCCTCCTCTATTTTTCTCCGTCCTTCTCCAAAAGCCTTTTAAGAGAATTGAGAAGCTCCTCCTTGTTGGACATTGTAACAACAACAAAGTTTTTATTTTTAATATTTTTTTGAAAATCTGTTTTTATGGTGCTTCCCGACGAGTAATAGCCGGGAATAATTTCTCCGTAGCCAAATAAATTGCACACCTCACACAGCTTTCCTGCAAACTCTATCGCCCTCTTGTTGTCCTCTGTCCAGTTGTCGCCGTCACTGCAATGAAAGGCGTAAATATTCCAGCTCGCAGGGTTATACCTCTGCTCAATTATCTCAAGAGCTTTTTCATACCCGCTGCTTATATAGGTTCCTCCCGATTCACCCTTATGAAAAAACTCATCCTCATTTACTTCCTTTGCTGTGGTCGTATGTGCCACATATGCAATCTCGACGTTGGAGTATTTGAGCCTTATAAATTGATAAAGCAAAAAATAAAAGCTTCTCGCCATATATTTTTTTGTTTGATCCATAGAACCCGATACGTCCATAATGCATATTATTACGGCATTAAAATCCTTCTTATGCTCCTCCCTCACTCTGTAGTATCTTAAATCGTCATCCATAAAAGGAAATCTTTTTGTGCAATATTCCTCGGCATTTTCATACTCGCTGTCTTCCAGTTCCTTTCCGGTGCGCTTATATGCCTGCACTCTTTTAATCTTTTCCATAACGGAGCGCCTTTTGGCAAGCCTCGGAGGAATTCCCTTCCTCTGATATCCAATCTTTTTAAGGCTTCTTACAACCTCAAGATCCGAAAGCTTTTTTTTATCTATATCGGGAAGGTTTAAGTCCTCAAACAAATAATTTACCAACTCCTCAATGGTAATCTCGGTTTCATAAATATCCTCGCCCTCCTGATTTCCCACCTGCCCGCTGCCATTGGCTCCCTTGCCTGCCTTATCCTCCCCTATTTTATCTCCCCTTTTTTCGTTTCCGTCACCTGTACCGACACCGGAGGAATTTTTCCCATATATAAATTGATATTCCTTTATACCCTTTATAGGAATCTTTATTTTCTTATCCTTGCTCTGGCCTATTATGCTTTCCTCAGCTATAATATTGCCCAGATTTTTTTTGATGGCTTCCTCTACCAACTCCTTATGCCGCCTTCTGTCTTCAAACGACCGACCCTTATCACCACTTCCACTGAACTCTTTAAACACAGCCATTATCCATCCCACCTCTTACGCCGGCTTCTCCAACAAACACACAATTCTCTAATCCTTCCACAAATTATTTGCAGCGTACTTTAAAATTACATTGCAGCAGCAATCGCAATAACCGTTTCTTTTCATCTCGTCAACCATAAGATTGAATTTTTCACTCTGCTCGTTATCTCTCACCTTAGCTTGAGTGATAACACGGCTGAGCTCCTTAACAGACGCCGTAAGCTTTTTTTCTATTGCCTCCTTTAAAGGCTCATAGCTGTAAAAATCAAGCTTTCCTCCATTGCGGAGGACAAAAAACATATACGCCGTTACATCTGATCTAAAGCCCTTTGCGGCGGAATCGGTAATCCCTATCTGCTCCTCTATGGATCTTAAGAATTTTTCATCCGGCTCAAGCTCCTGCCCTGTGTTGGCATCCTTTATCTTGGTCTTGTTCACAAACGCCTCCGCATGGTCAAGATAATTATTAAACAGGCTCTCCGCCTGCTCCCTGTATCCGTGAATAAATGCCTTTGTAACTTCCTTTTCAAGCATCTTATTATATTCCTTTTTAATTCCGTCCTGTATAAATCTTAAATATCTCTCCCTTTCCTCTTCGCTTATGGCTGTTTCCTTAACCGATTTAACAAGAGTCTCCATTACAGATATAGGATTTATGCAATTGTGCTCGGACTCAGACAGCGCAGTATCAAGCGCCTTCATTATAAATCTTGTTGAAATTCCCGTCATTCCCTCTCTCTGATTTTCATCCCTCAAATCAAATATGTCTACCTTTTTGGCCATTCCCTTCTCCACAATTTCCTCTCCGTTGTAAATTTTAAGCTTTGTAATGGGGTCAACCTTTGCGGAGGGCGCAAGCCTTGTTAGTATTGCAAACATTGAAGCTACCTCTATGGTATGGGGAGCAATATGAGCATTGAACCTGCTCTTTTTGAGCATCTTTTCATATATTTTTATTTCCTCGTCAAGCTCAAGGCAGTAAGGAACCTCAACCTTTACGATTCTATCCAGTATGGCTTCGTTGGTATGATCCGACTTAAATTTATTCCACTCTGCTTCATTAGAATGTGCCAGAATAATTCCGTCAAAATAGATCATAGCTCCCTTTCCCGGAGAGGGAACCGACTTTTCCTGTGTAGCCGTTATCATTGTGTGAAGATACTCCGTCTCATTTTTAAAAACCTCTATAAACTCTACAATTCCCCTGTTTCCTACATCGAACGCACCGTTTAGCGACAGCACCCTGGGATCGTCCTCGGGATAAAGGTCTATTTTGGAAATGTCTACACTGCCGATAAGCACGCTTGTGTCCTGATTATTCGGGTCTACGGGAGGAACAACGCCTATTCCCTTTCTTGACCTCACAGAAAACCCCACAGTCTCAACAGGAAATTTTTCATATTGCCCGTTGAGATCATTTTTAAGCCTATACCGGCAAACCGGGCACAGGTCGCCCTCAATATGCACACCGAGTATTTCTTCAAATTCACTTCTTAAATGCTTTGGTATCAGGTGCAAGGGCTCTTCTCTCATAGGGCAGCCCTTTAAAGCATATACGGGAGGACTCATCTCAAGCGCCCTCTTTACTGCCTCCATAAGGGAGGATTTCCCAGAGCCCACCGGCCCTACCAGATACAGTACCTGCCTTGCCTCCTCCCCTTCCATTGCCGCAGAGTGAAAATATCTTACTATTTTCATAATAGTCTTGTCTATCCCGAAAAAATCACCTTCAAAAAACCTGTATTTCTTAATTGTGTCATTTCCGTATATCCTCCGGAGTCTGGGGTTTTCATCAGTCTTTATAATATCTACGCCCTTTGAGGTTATAAGGTTATACATTCTCTGATGGGCAAGCATGGGTATGTCTGGATCTTCCTTCACTATATTGAGATATTCAATAAAGCTTCCTTCAAAATATCTTTTTTCACGTTCCCTTCTGTCTTTTGTTATTATGCTTGATAAATCAAGCTTTTCCATATAACTACCTCCCTCTATGCTAAGAATTTTATAAAGCTATTCATTTTTTAAAGAGCAGCACATCTACATACAGCACCTGACCGCCATACCTTTCTATATTTTCATAATATTACAAAACTTAATTTATATTACATGGTTTTGAAATTAAATTTATTTGATGCTGGCGGTGTATATTCGCACTCCGTGAGCTTGTTGATTCCTTTTTTTTACTCAGCCATAAAGATGTTTTTATGTTATAATATATACTTAATATCTCTCACTTGTTCTTAAAAGGGGTGCATTAATTGAATCTGTTTCTTTCTTTTTTTAAAAAAATTGCATTTACAGCCACCTCCTTGCTGGCAGGAATATGCCTGCTAATTATAATATTCTCGGTAAGCATGGACAAAACGCTTCTCTCTCCCGAGTTTCACAGTGCCTTGTTTAAGAAGCATAATATATATTCTCAGACATATTCGGCCATAAGCAATTCCATTGCCGACTACTTAAGCAGCTTGGAGGAAGCCTCTCCTCAGGAGTTTGAGAAGCATAAGGATTTTTTTAATCTACTGGGAAGCTCTATAACAGAGGAGATGATAAATACCAATCTTGACTCCATAAGGAAGGAAATTTTTGAATATTTCAGAGGGGAAAGAATGCTTCTTCCGGACATTTACCTGACAGCACAAAGCCGGGCTGCCACTCCCTCTGCGGAAGATGCTGCCGTTCAAAGCAGCACGCCCTCACAGCTTATTACAAATATTGACAGGGTAAATTTAAGCGCAATATTCATGTATATAAACAGGAGTGATATTTCCGACAGGCTTTTTGAAGCAAAATTCATTTACTACTCCTTAATGGCAATACCCGGCTTTTCGGCACTTTGTCTTATCCTTATGATAATCATGGGATTTTATGTGTACCGAAGGCTGCCATCCGCCTTCAGGTGGCTGGGGGTTTCTCTGGGTATATTCGGGGCTGTTGCAATCATCTTAAGCTCGGCGTTACTTATATATGAACGCAGCATAATGCCTGAAAGCATTTATCCCATTACCGCCTCCCTTCCTCTTCAAAGCGAGACTATAGCCTCTTACATATCAGACTGCATAACGCCGATATGGGCTTTTATGCTTATATCGGGAGTTTTCGCTTCCATACTGTCGATAGTGTGCCTTAACCTTCCGTTTACATTCTCGTGGGCGCAGACACCGTTAAAAAGGCTGTCCGAAAGGGCACAGAGCATATTGGTCGGCACACTGTATGCATTATCGTTTGCCATTGCATTTTCATTTATAATATACAGGGCAGACATAATAAGAAATGACTTCAACACAAACAACTTCTCTCTGGCAATCTCAAAAATGAAAAACGCAAACACAGTTACCCAGGTAATATCAGCCAAGGATGAAGCTATATACACCTTGCAGGTAAAGCTTTGCGACAGTGAAAGCGGTGAGCCGGTACCCGGCATAAGGATGAATGTGGGAGGCAAATCCTCATCTCCCGAAAATTACTATAATCTGATTTCAGAGGCAGACGATAAAGGCACCGCCAGATTTACACTTGGAAAGGGCGCCTTCCGCATAAGCTTTGTGCCGGAGAGCTTCACTTCGGAATATGTTGTTCCCGATCCCATTTACTGTGACCTGAAATCGGCAGGTACTACAATTATTACTGTCGAGCTTGAGCATGTGAAGAAAAATCCTCTGGAGGATGGAATAGCGGAAATTGAGGTGCTTGGTGCCGGTAATATTCCCGTACCCGGACTTCAGCTTACGGTAGAGGGTGCGGCTTTGCCTCCCGGCCACCCGGATAATATATTCTCCTACACCAACTCAGAGGGTATAGCGGTGTTCAAGCTTCACGAGGGAAGCTACAAAATAAGCTTTGTAGAAGCTAAATTTCCTAAAGACTATGCCGTTCCGCCTCCCCTTGATGTTGAGGTAATGAGCGGATCGGTATCGAGATATACAATAAGGATGGTTGGGGCAGGGCGATGACAGCAGAAGCTCCGAATAACCGCAGATGTTAATAATCATTCAAATTGAAAAATCTCTATAGCTTTTTCCCATGCAGTTCCTTGATTAATTTCATATGCTCCCGGCTTTAATATCAGCTTTTTTTCTTTCATGTAATTTATAAAACTATTTTTCTCACTTTCTTTCCATTTACCAAGTTCCTGATTTTTCTCAATAAAATTATAATCTCTTATATCACTTTCGTTGACTTCAATTATCAGAGTTTTGCCAAGAGTAACAATACCCGCTTTGTCAAAAGCATTTTTAAAAGTGAAATAATTATATAAATATATAGATACAACTCCAATTAAAATAATTGATAAACTAACTATTATAATCTTTTTCAAATACATTCCCCTCTTTATTAAAAACAGTTATAAGGTGCTGTTCCAAAAATATAGACATGTTTTTTTTGCAACAGCACCTTTTTAATCCTTATAAAATTATGCTTCTTTAGCCCTTAATATCAGGCAAATTAGCTATGCTTGCCTTTACCGCCTGCTCATCATAATGTATATTTTCCAGCTTTCCGCCGAAATAGCTGTCATACGCACTGAAATCAAAGTAGCCGTGTCCGCTTAAATTAAAGAGAATCACCTGCTCCCTGCCTTCCTCCTTGGCCTTTAAAGCCTCATCAATTGCCGCCCGTATGGCATGAGAGGACTCGGGTGCCGGTACAATGCCCTCCGCTCTCGCAAAGGTCACCGCAGCGTCAAATACTTCCTTCTGTCCGCAGGACTGCGCCTCTATAATGCCGTCATTATAAAGCTGACTCACAATGGAGGAGGCCCCGTGGTACCTCAGTCCCCCGGCATGTATTCCCTCAGGTATGAAATCATGCCCTAATGTATACATTTTTGCTATAGGAGCGGCCTTGGCAGTATCACCGTAGTCATAAGCAAAAACTCCCTTTGTGAGCGTAGGGCACGCTGTAGGCTCCACCGCAACGGCTCTTACTTTCTTCCCCTTAAACCTGTCCATAAGAAAAGGGAACGCTGCCCCCGCAAAATTGCTTCCCCCGCCGCAGCAGGCAAAAACAACATCGGGATACTCGTCTATCATTTCAAGCTGCTTTTTTGCTTCCTGTCCTATAATGGTCTGATGCAGGCATACATGATTCAACACGCTGCCTAACGCATAGTTTGTGTCACTGTGGGTAGCCGCATCCTCAACGGCCTCACTTATAGCAATTCCAAGGCTTCCTGAGCACTCGGGATCCTTTTCTAATATTGATCTGCCTGAATTGGTAAGATTGCTTGGGCTTGCAATTACGTTAGCCCCGAAGGTGTGCATAAACGAACGCCTGTAAGGCTTCTGCTGGTAACTGACGTTAACCATGTATACAGTGCATTCCATTCCAAAATGGTTGGAGGCAAGACTTAGAGCGCTTCCCCACTGTCCCGCCCCTGTCTCGGTCGACAGCCTTTTTATGCCGGCATTCTTATTGTAGTAGGCCTGTGGGATTGAGCTGTTGAGCTTATGGCTTCCCGTAGCATTTGTACCCTCATATTTATAGTAAATCCTCGCAGGAGTGTCTAAAACCTTCTCAAGGCCCTTTGCTCTGTAAAGAGGCGACGGCCTCCATTGGGCATACATCTCTCTCACCTCGTCGGGAATGTCTATAAATCTCTCGGAGGTCATCTCCTGCTCTATTATTTCCTTAGGAAAAATTGCAGCCATATCGTCGGCGGTGGCTATCTTGCCCGTCATTGGGCTGTAATAGGGTGCGGGCTTATTGGGCATGTCCGCTACAATGTTGTACCACTGTCTGGGTATCTCTGTCTCATCAAGAATTACCTTGGTAACATTCTTCTTGCTCATCATTCTCATCTCTCCTAATAAAATAGTATTGTTATAAAATAATTTTAATAAAAATATCATATTATATCAACTATAATTTATTTGTATAAATAGTGTAAAATTGCATCCCCTTCCTATACTTCGGTATAGAAATCTTCCGAAGCAAGCTTTGCATACCTGTACAATCCCGTAACACGGTCCCTGCTTTTATAGTCGAATAGTACCACTGTTTTGCTTTTGGCAAAGCTTCCGCTCCCATTATTATTAAACAAATCGCAGCTAAATATTTCAAAGTGAACCTGTTTAAATATCTGTTTGGCGGGAAGGTCTGAAAATAAAGGAAGATAGCGTTTTACATTGTCTTCATTCCTGAGGAATTCGAAGCACCTGTCCTTAAAGCCCTCCTCAAAAATCCTGTCCAGACCCGAGGGAAGGTTATTTGAATTGTCCGACGACAAAAAATCCAGCTTTAGTAATTGGCATAGCACTTCGGCATCCTCCTTGCCGCAAAATGATGCTATAAACTCCGAAAGTATGGTATAAAGCATTCTTCCGGGGACAGGCCTGTCCAAATACCCCTTTCCCGCGCTGAAAACCGAAAGCCTGTAATAAAGCTGGAAAGCACTGTCAAAATAATTTTCCATTATATACTGCAGCGACCGCGTAAACCTTCCGGCATTGTAATAACGATCTACCATCTGCTCAACCTGCTTGAGCCATAACATATCGTCAAACGAAATGTAATTGTTATACAGCACCTCGTACGGGGGATAGTCTCTAAACCGGTATCCGTGCTCCCCTGCCTGTTCTTTAAGTTGTGAGCCGTTCAGCAGCTTAAGAAAGCCTAACTGCAATTGATGCGGTCTTAATGAAGCGGCAGCGTCAAATGACTTTACAAAGGAAGTCATGTCCTCGTGAGGAAGCCCGGCAATCAAATCCAGATGGATATGTATATTCCCCATATCTTTAAGCTCCACCGCATTTTCAAACAGCCTTTTAAGATCTGTCTTTCTGTTCACCGCTCTGAGTGTCTTTATATTTGTCGTCTGTATTCCTATTTCAAACTGTATCAGTCCCGGAGGAGCGCCTTTAAGTATTTCAAGCATTCTTAAGTCAAAGAGGTCTGCCGCCGCCTCAAAGTGGAAATTTACCACAATGTCCTCCCTCCTCCCAAACCGCTCTATTATATGCTTAAATATCTCCTTTGCCCTGTCCTTATCGCTGTTAAAGGTGCGATCTATAAATTTCACCTGACTTACACCAGCACCAACAAGCTTGTCCAAATCACTTTTTACCCTGTCCATGCTAAAATAACGCACACCCTTAAGGACTGAAGAAAGACAATAGGAGCATGAAAATGGACAGCCCCTTGAGGACTCATAATAGACTATCTTGTTTTCCAGCATGGAGAGCATTTCAGGGGTATAGGGAGATGGTATGGAGTCTAGGTTTCCGGCTATGCCTTGGAACTTGCCGGCTGCCTCAGCTTCCCCGCCTCTGTATACAAGCTGCGGGATGTCCCTCAGCTCGCCCTTCCATTCCCCGCACAGGTACTTTACAAGCATACTGAAGGGTTTTTCTCCCTCCCCCTTTATTATATAATCCACAAAACCGTTTTCGGAAAAGATATGCCCGGCATTAAACGAAACCTCGGGCCCTCCCAGCACTATTATCACTTTCGGAGACACCTTTTTAAGATTTTCCGCAAGCTTAAGAACATATTCAATATTCCATATATAACAGGAGAACGCCGCCACATCACTTTTTTCCATATACATGGATGATAGTATAGCGTCCATGCTTTCATTAATAGTATACTCCAAAACCTTTATTTCACCCCGATGCCCTTCGCAGGCGGCTTTCAGATACCATGGAGCCAGAGAGGAATGTATATACTTTGAATTAAGCGCAGCAATAACCGTTTTCATAAAAATCCCCAAAAATTATTTTTAACACATTATAGCAAAATAATCAAAGGTTAATCAAGCCTCCAATCCATGAGGCAAACCAACCCACGTCTTAAGTATCTGTGCAAAGTAGTCCCAAAAGCCCTTTTTTCTTATGTCGGAACCTGTTTTAAGAGAGGATTCACCTATAACCTTTTCATCCAGCAAATAACGTATGCTCCCCACCTCTATATCCTTCATTACAGGTGCCCTGAAGGACTCCGGCAAATCGACCTCTCTTACAAGCCTGTCTTTTTCACTCTGGGTTAATGGGTATGCAATTTCGTCAACAGCCCTTATTGACACATAGCTTTTTACTCCTTTAATTACGAGTATATCCGTTATTTTTTCCTCATATTCCAAAAGCCTGTAGGGCTTATAGTTGGTAAAGGCATACTCAAGCATATTCTGGCTGCTCTGTGCCCTTGCCGTCCTGGTATTGCACCCTAAAACCACCGATATTATGCGCCTTCCGTCTCTGGTAGCAGACGCCACAAGGCACCTTCCGGCCTGCCCCGTATACCCCGTTTTCACCCCGTCCACACCGGGTAAAAATCCGAGCAGCTCATTTGTGTTGTATAAGCTGTGACCCGTAATTTCAGCCTTCTTGGTACCGACAATCTTTGAAAATACAGGGTTCTCCAGAGCATACCGTGTTATTATAGCCATGTCATACGCGGTGGAATAATGCTCGGGACTGTCCAGACCATGAGGAGACTTAAAGCAGGTATTCCTTGCCCCAAGGATTTCAGCCTTTTCATTCATCATTTCGCAGAAATTTTCAACGCTTCCCCCTATATGCTCCGCTACGGCTATTGCGGCATCGTTTCCCGAATTAAGCAGCAGCCCGTATAAAAGCTCCCTTAAAGGCAGCTTTTCTCCCTCAGACAGATGTATTGTCGAGCCATGTATTGCTGCCGCTCTTTTGCTGACGGCCACCTTATCGTCAAGGCTTCCGTTCTCTATGGCCACTATTGCCGTCATAATTTTAGTAGTGCTTGCCATAGCCCTTTTGGTATAAGAATTCTTTTCATATAGTACCCTTCCGCTCTTCATGTCAAGGACTATTGCAGACAAAGCATCCACTCTTGGAGGCTTTAAGCCGGCACCGGGGCTTTCACCCGACGAAACAAGCCTTACATCCCTTGCATCCTCATATATGTCGTCTGCCACACAATTTAACGGCAGCATAAAATTTATAATAAGCAAAACTTCCGCTATGCAAAGCAGCTTCTTTCTCATAAATCCCATCCCCTTTACGTGTATAAGTTCAAAAACTATATAAATTAGCCATCCTATATATGTAGCGATAAAGATTTTACATGGAGGATATAGTTTGATGGAAGAAATTTTTTTGACCCGTAAGGAATACATCTAAGAAAAGTGAATGAATGCTCGAACCCTAGAGACATTTCCCCCAAATTCATCTTTTCGTTGCTATTAAAAATTTCTGTAAGCAATTATATCCTCTATGTTTGTAAAATCTTTATCGTGTCCTATATAAAACAGGTCTATACAAATATATGAATCAATCCTTAGCTTTATTGCAAAAAAAAATCAAGCTTCGAAGGCTTTTGTAATTGTTCTAAATTTTATACATTTTTCAGCCGATATCTATATCGGGGAGGTGCATAAAATGGATACAGCTAAAGAAAGAGTCGTTATTGAAATTTCAAGCAGCCAACTGGAGGCGTATGTTACATACAATATGAGCCCGGAAGAGCTTAAAATGGAAAACCGTGAGTCTCTTGTAAGAGAGACAAGCACGAAGCTTCGTGAGGCGAGTGTGGTATTTGGCATAGTTAAGGATATTTTTATGAAAGAAATCAATAGCGGAGAAAGGTATTTAATTGCAGCAGGAGTAAAACCCGTGGATGGCACCGATTCCATAATAAAGATGTACCAGATGAAGGATTCAAAGCCCGAAATCCATAAAAACGGGAAGGCCGACTTTTATGATTTAAAGCTCATTAACAGAGTAAAGGCCGGAGATTGGCTGGGTGAGCGTATAGATGCCACTGACGGCGTGCCCGGACAAACTGTAAGTGGCACTCCCATTAATGCCTCAAGGGGTAAAACCACACCTCTTAATTACGATAAAAATACAGTGGCGGAAGCCTTTGATGAGGGCAAAACTACTCTCTATTCCAAAATTAACGGCGCCGTAAATTACGCCGACGGAAAAGTAATGGTATCTAATCATCTTGAAATAGACGGTGATGTGGATTTCAAAACGGGAAACATAAAATTCGACGGGTATATAACAATAAAAGGAACAGTGGCAGACAGTTTTTCTGTTGAAGCCACTAAGGATATTGAGATTAACGGGCAATTCGGTCTAGGACATGTAAAAGAAATAGTCAGCACACAAGGGAGCATCTTTATTAAAGGAGGAATAGCCTCTAAGGGCTTGGTAGAAATAAAGGCAGCCAAAAATGTTTTTACAAAATTTGTGGACAACACATCAATTACCTGCTTTGGAGCAGTTCATGTCGGATATTACTGCAGAAACAGTATAATCGCAGCCAGAGAGCTGGCTATGGATTCCCCCAACGGTCAAATAATCGGAGGGACAGCAACTGTTGAAATAAGAGTGGCAGCTCCCATTATAGGCTCAGAAATAGAAAAGAAAACTGTAATTGAGGTAACAGGCTTCAGCAGGAGCTTATTAAGGGAGGAGCTAACCCATGCCCTTAATAAAATTACCTGCCTTAAAAATGAACAGCAACGCGTAAGAGCCTCGCTTCTCCAGCGCAGCAGCCCTTCAAATGCTTTTCAAAGCAAGGAATACAATAAAAATCAGGAGAGGCTGTCTGCTGTAAGAGAAGAAATAAAAGAGCTGGAGGCTGCCATAAAGGATATATCGAGATATCTTAAAGCCCATGGAGAGGGAGAAATATGCATAGCAAAAAAATTGTATCCCAATTGCATACTTTGCATAAAAAAGAATATAGTCGAAGCAAGCTCCGTAGTGCCTCCTGTAACATACTATGTTGAGGACAATGAATTAAAGCATACCTGATTAACATTAAACTGTGCTTTGATTTCGGAAATAAAAAGTTAAAAATCGCTTTATTCGGGCTTTAAATCATGTGTTTTGTATTTGTTTTTTTTCTGTTATAGAGTATAATTAAAATTGATGTGAGACATGAGTTTAAAGATTATGATATTAAAATGCACAATACTTTAATATCATATAATAATTATATATTGTAGGAGGCTAAAAGAGACTATATGATTAAAAACGTAATGATAGTTTCTTCTGATTTTACGGGGCATGGTCACAAAAGCATCACAGACTCGCTTACGGAACAGCTTTCCCGCTACCCAGGTGTAAAAGTTCATGTGATTGACGGCTTTGCTCTGGCAGGGAATATGGGGGTCAAGGTGGGAAAGCTTTACGGCTCCGTGACGCGAAACGCAAAGGAGGTATGGAAATTTCTCTGGGACATCTCCTTAAAAAAGCCCTCCCTGATATGCGAGCTGGCTGAGATCTCCATACGGGACAGCTTTTTGGAGGAGCTTAACCTGATAAAGCCTGACTTGATATTATGTGTTCATCCCAATTTTAACGGTTCAATTTTGAATATACTTGAAAAGCATAAAATTAATATTCCATTTGTTACATTAATAGCCGACTTAATAAGCATTGCTCCTTTATGGGCGGATAAAAGGGCCGACTTTACTATTTGCCCTACGAAGGAATCCAAGTACAAATGCTTGGAATTTGGGGTCCCTGAGTCTAAATTAAAAGTTATAGGCTTCCCCAGCAGAGAAAAATTCTGCAAGCATTTGACAGACGACAGCTTTAATATACAGCAACTCCCTAAGCGTTATCCCGACAAGCCTCTGGAATGCCTCATAATGAGCGGAGGCGAAGGTGTGGGAAATATGCGCAGGGTGGCTCAGATTCTTCTTGCAAACTTTAATTGTAATGTCAATATAATAGCAGGGAGAAATAAGTTATTGAGAGCCAGACTGGAAGCATTCCTGACTGAAAAGTACGGGGGCAGAGTCAAGGTGTACGGCTTTGTAGAAAATGTTCAGGATCTTATGCTTGCCTCCGATATAACCTTTGCGCGAGGAAGCCCCAATGTTATGATGGAGGCTGTGCTGTGCGGTACTCCTCTTGTAATAACCGGCGCACTTCCCGGACAGGAGGCAGGAAACCCCGGCTATGCCGAAAAATATAATCTTGGGGTATCATGCCCGGATTTGAGAAAATTAAAGGGCATAGTAGCAGAGCTTCTTGAAAACAATGGGCAAAAGCTGTCCTCTGTCAGAGAAGCACAGTGCCGGTACAGAAATCCTAATATAGCAAAGGAAATTGCAGAATTCCTTTTAAGCGTTGAGAAAAACAACCTTTCCCCTCATGCGGATGAATCTGCGGCACAGCCTGTAAAGCGATATACCTTCAGGACTATCGTAATGAGAAACCGCATAAAGAGAAAAGGCATGAAAAAAGAAGAAAGCCTGAGTTAATTAACTCAAGGCTTTTTTCTTTTTTATAAACAGCTTGTCCAAAATGGGCTGTTTAAGCTTCATTTGTGAGCTTTAATCTGTCAAATATGTAGAACAGCAGGCTAAGGCTCATACCTACCAGCGCCGCGAGCGCCATACCCTTTAAATATACATCCCCAATCTTTATTGCAAGTGAGGGAAGCCCCTGCGACGGGTCGTTTGCACCAGCAATTCCGACAATAAACACCACCGCCGTAAGTATAAGGTTTTTGGATTTGCTGTAATCCACCTTTGAATCTACCAGAACCCTTATTCCCGATGCGGCAATAAGTCCGAACAAAAACAGGCTTATTCCTCCCATTACCGGGCCGGGAATGCTGTTTATTATGCCCTTAAGATTTCCGAAGAATGCAAGTATTATGGAAATGACTCCGGCTCCCCCTATTATCCATACACTGTACACCTTGGTTATCGCCATAACTCCCATATTCTCGCCATATGTTGTGGTAGGCACCGAACCCGCAGCCCCCGACAGCACAGTGGATATTCCGTCACCCAAAAGAGACCGGTGAAGTCCCGGATCCTTTACCAGATCCCTTCCCACTATCTTGCTGGTAACCATCAAATGCCCTATATGCTCCGTTACTACAACCAGAGTGGCTGGGAGTATTATCATAATTGCAGACATATTAAAAGAGGGAAAAGTAAACTGAGGCATTGAGAAAAAGCTTTCACCCGTTATTCTTGAATAGTCTACAACCCCCATAACAGCCGAAAGACCATATCCCGCTATTATAGCAACCAGCACAGGGATTATCGCCAAAAACCCTCTAAACAGCATTGAGCCTAATATTACCACTGCAAGAGTAAACAGAGATACTATTACAGCATTAATATCAAACGGAACATCCTTCATAACAATTGCACCGTTTTCTATAACCGACTGCTTGCTGGAAACAAGTCCGGCGTTTCCCGCTGCAACAATCGAAAGCTCAAGACCAATAAGGGCAACAATGGGCCCCATAGCCGCCGGCGGTAGCACCACGTCTATCCATTTAGTTCCAACTACTCCTACCAGCAGAGCCACAGCAACAAATACCAGACCTGATACTATGTATCCTCCCAAAGCCTTTGAAAAATCCCCCCCGGTAGATGCCAGCACCGCAAATGTAGGGGCCAGAAAAGCAAAGCTTGATCCAAGATAGGCAGGTGCTCTTCCCTTACATAAAACCAAATAAAGAATAGTTCCTATTCCATTCATGAGAAGCACGAGCGACGGATCAATCACTGTCTTCCCTGCAGCTCCATTAAAAAGAGCCGGTACCAGTATTGATGCGCCAAACATCGCAAACAAATGTTGAAAACTCAGAGGAAGCCCTTGAAGCAGTGAAACCTTTTGATCCACTTGTATAACCTTTTTTTGCATAACAACCTCTCCTCTATATATGATTTGCATTAATAATATAACATAAACAAATTAGCCCGTCTATAAAAGAATCGATTTAAAATTTTACTTTAACAAGCTTTTATTCGTATCCCAAAAGTTTCTATACATAAAGCCGGAGCAAAAACAAATAATATCTAACAAGGAGGTGATATTATGGCAAACTCAAACAGCAAAACAGCATTTGAAAACATGAAGTATGAAATAGCAAGAGAAGTTGGCGTTAATTTGAAGCAGGGATATAATGGAGACCTTGCAGCAAGAGATGCCGGCAGGATAGGCGGTACTATAGTAAAAAAGGTGTTTCAATCATATACTGGAACAAAATAAGGTATATACATTAATAATAAAAACGGCAGAAGAGTTCTTCTGCCGTTTTTATTGTAATTATTTATTTCTTGTTGCAATTTTCTTTGCCATTTTGCTTGGATGCCGCGCACCCTTTATTGTTGGCATTGCATTTTAACTTTGTATCTTCTAAAATCTCCTCTGCCGCCTCAATTCTTTTTCCAGGCTTAGCTCCCTTGCAGTCCATAAAAGCACCTCCTTGCCAGTTTTATTTATTATGTGCAATTCTTTAAATTGTATTATGCTAAATTTTATATCCGATTTCGGCCATATACAGGCTTCAAAGCCGGTAAATTATATTTGACTGCCCTGTTGCGCTGATATATAATTTAAAAATTAGGATAAAAATTAAATTATTGTATAATAATTTTTTATGTTCAGGCATTATAAAAATAATAAGGCAGGTTTTAAGCAATGAGGGTCATGTTTAAAAATAAAAATAACAGAATTTTGGTATTATCTCCCACAAGGCTCATAGTGTCAAGCTTTGTCGTTATCATCCTCGCCGGCACCATCCTTCTGAATCTTCCCATAGCCTCCAACGACGGTAAAAGCATAGGCTTTTTTAATGCCCTTTTTACCGCGACCTCCGCATCATGCGTAACAGGTCTTGTTATTGCAGACACTCTAACACAGTGGTCGCTGTTCGGGCAGCTTGTAATCCTGTCCCTTGTTCAAATCGGTGGTTTGGGCCTTGCTACTCTGGCTACATTTTTCTCGGTTATACTGGGAAGAAAGGTGGCCTTGAGAGAAATGATTCTGGCTAAGGAATCCATTAACTATTTCACCTTTGAAGGAGTTGCCAGAATCATAAAAAATGTAGTTATAGTAACCTTCGCAATTGAGCTCATAGGTGCGCTGCTGCTTTCAATAAGCTTTGTACCCAGATTTGGCACAAGAGGCTTTTATGTGGCTGTCTTCCATGCAATTTCCGCCTTCTGCAACGCAGGGTTTGATATTATGGGAGGATATAAAAGCCTTACAGAATATAGCAGCGATCCAATTGTGCTTTATACCGTTGCCGGTCTTGTCATAATAGGAGGACTTGGCTTTATGGTTTGGAAGGATTTGTATGAATTCAGGAAAAACAAAAGCCTTTATCTGCATACAAAGGTGGTGCTTGTCCTTTCTCTGTCTTTGATAATTTTCGGCGCCGCGTTTTTTCTTTTTTTTGAGCACAATAATCCAGCCACAATGGGAGGTCTCACTCCTTTAGAAAAAATAAGTTCAGCCATTTTTCACTCGGTATCTACCAGAACGGCGGGATACAATTCTTTGTCTCTGGACGACATGAAAGAGATCTCAAAAGTGGCTACCATAATATTCATGTTTATAGGCGCGTCACCGGGTTCAACAGGCGGCGGCGTAAAGGTAACTACCTTCGGGGTTATTCTTATGGCTATAATATCCCAAATAAAAGGCTCGTCTGAGACTATATTTTTTAAAAGGCGCGTGCCATACTACATAGTAAACAAAGCTCTGTCCATAATAGGGCTGAGCGTCATGCTTGTAGTCACGGTAACAACAATACTTCTTGCTATTGAGGGCAATCGTTTTATAAATATACTTTATGAAGTCACCTCCGCTTTCGGCACCGTAGGCCTGTCTACAGGCATAACACCCACACTTCACAGTGTAAGCAAGGCTCTTTTGATACTAACCATGTTTCTTGGGAGAGTCGGACCGTTGACCTTTGCAATTGCGCTTACCCTGCGTGCCAACAAAAAGAACCCCAACATAGTATACCCTGAGGGCAAAATAGTAGTGGGATAGTCCCTCTGAAACATTATGAACAAACATTTAAAGCATCACAGCTGCCTGATTGCTTTAAATGTTTGTCCTATAAAAAAAGAGGGGGTTTATGAAAAAGTTTTACTGCAATTATTATTATAAATCATAAATATTAACAGACTTCTTATATTATGTGAACATATTGTAAACAAATCGGGAACGATCATACTGTATTCTTCGTAGGGAATGCCCCCCGTGGCGTTCCTTACCCGTAAACTTTGATAGAGCTATTTTTGTTTTGATATTGAGGAATGTCCCCGTATAATTCGGGCTGTGGCTCCTTTCCATTTGCAATGGGCATAACATCAGGTTATCCTTTCATGTGGGCGCTATAAAATGATGCTTCTAATTTCCCCTTACATTTTTTATGAGGATCTAAAATTCCTTTGCCTGCCTTGCCTCCGGCATTGATAAGCTTAGCCCTTGGCAAAATAATTGTTATTTTTGAGAATCAAGAATAAACATAGATGCATCATGTCCCATGAATATTTTACTTCCAGTATAGAAAGTTTTAGATTGAATATTCCTGTATCCTATTTTTGCCATGATATCAGCTAACTCTATTTGTTCAAACCCATTATGAACCACATCCGAGGCTATTTGTTCATTTTTATTAAAATCTACTATTAGTAAATGTCCTCCTTCATTTAGAACCTCATATAATCTAAGCAAAACTAATTCAACATCCTTAATATGGAGCAAAACCTGAGCCATAAAAATATAATCGGCATGTAAATCCGAAAGACTGTCTTTTTCAAAATCAAAGCATAATGTAGCTGCACTCCGTATATTAGAATCAGAAATTTTTTTCTGTACTTGATTAATCATGTTTTGTGATGCATCCAGAAAAAGTATATAATTAAAATTATTTAACAGGTCCATTCCGACAAGGCCGGTTCCACTTCCAAAGTCAATAGCATTCTTGCTTTTGGCATCAACTAAATATTCACCAATTGCATCTGATGATACCTTTGCAATTTGTATTCTTTCAGAAGTATCATAACTATTTGCTATCATTTCAAACTTATCCGTATTCCCCAATATTCCATCTCCTATCTATCTTAACAAAAAATATTCCGTATCCCCGGTATGCGGAAACATATTCGCAATGCATTATTCATACCACTTAAATTTATCTATGAATCAAATGCTTTATTACCATTATTGGGTTATGTAATATCATTCTTATTCCTGAATACCTCATAACAGCCTTAATTTTTTTACGCATTTCAGGTTTAAAACAATGAGTCTTGCATTTGGAGCAGAAAGATTTATTATCTCCAAATCTGCATGCTTCAAGTCTTTGATTTGCATATTCAACAACTTCTCTACAATTGTCGCATAACTGCTTCGCATGTTTTTGACCTTTGCAGTAAATACATACCATACTATATAAAACACTTTTCTCAATTTCAATTCTACTTTTATTCATAAACCCATCCTTAATTCTTTGTTGCTGCAACAGAGGCAAGCAGGGACGGTTCTTGACTTGCTTACAGAGGCAAGCAGGGACGGTTCTTGACTTGCTTATACCTCCAAAAAGCTTACCCAACTATATTACATGTACCGAGCCAACTCACCCTTCGTTTTATTTTATCATGGCGAATAGAGCAAGTTGAGAACCGTCCCTGTTCACTTCTGAGGTTCGAATATCTGCCCATCTATGCTGATTATTTCATCAATGGGGATAGCTGTGCCATCGGTAATAACGACAACCCGTTCATATTTGTCTATCTTTTTAGCCGTACTGATAGCAGTAACATAGGCGCCGCCGCTCTTCTTCGCATCCGGCTGAAAATAGGTGATTGCAATTTCGGGATGCTCTTTAATCCGATCTGCTATGATTTGCAGCCTATCACTCAAAGCGTCCTTCACATATTCATCCAGCTTCACTCTCTCGTCAGTCAGCCTTGCGGTTTCTTTGATAGAGGCGTCATAGCCGGTCAGTGCGGCGAAGGGTGAAAACTGAGCTGCCCGGTCAATAGCGGTCATATGAGGGCGTGTCGCAGAGACATGGTGAGATAGATTGATGATGTCGTCATACGTCCTCGTCATGCCTTGTGCCCTCCAATCTGCCTGTTTCGGTCTACTGTGGTAGCGCCTTCCTCCAGATTCATACCTTTTAGAATGGCATTCTTGCCGTGTTTCTTTTTTATCTCCAGCATTGCTTGCTGCATCTTTTTTTCTCGCGCAAGCTCAGCTTCTTCATCCCATTTTTTCGCCTGTACGGCCGCGTAATCTGTAAAGAGATCAAGCTGTTCAAAGTTGTCCGTCTTTTGAACAGTTGCCTCGTCAACAACATGATTCGCTGTGATGTTGACTCTTCTAATCAGGAGATTTTTGTCAACAATGCGTTCAAACAGCTCTGTGGCCGCATCTAAGATTAGCTTTGTAGATGCGGTCTGTCTGCCAAGATTTACTGAACCATGCGCGGATTTCGGAACGGCGCGTCCGTAGTGGTCAATGGTGATTGCCCCGTGATATGATTTCTTTATCTCCGGGTTTGTTAGATTATCGATATCATATCCCACTGTCAAAACAAGCTGGTCGGTCACAAGCCTTTTATCTACCAGATCAAGTACCAGCAGATCAGTCATTTCCCGCACGATCAGCTTCGCTTTGTCATAAGTATAGGCACAGTGCAGCACCTGCCCCGATCCAATACTGTTTGTGCTTGGCTTATACGCTTTAATATCGGCAATTGTGCATGGCTCCCATCCCCACGCATGGTCAATCAGCAGCTCAGCGTTTATGCCGAACAGCTTATACAGTAAATCCTCGTTGTAGTAATCGTTAGGTTTGCCGAGAGAGCATCTTGCAATATCTCCCATTGTAAAGAGGCCTTGTTCCTCCAGTTTCTTGGTATATCCTTTTCCAACGCGCCAAAAGTCTGTTAGAGGCCGATGTGACCACAGGGAGTGTCGGTAGCTCATTTCGTCCAGCTCGGCGATCCGCATACCGTTGTTATCAGCAGGTATGTGCTTTGCCTGAATATCCATAGCGATCTTGCTAAGGTACAAATTTGTTCCAATTCCCGCCGTTGCTGTAATGCTGGTTGTTTTAAGTACATCCAGAATCATTTTCGTGGCAAGCTCACGGGCTGAAAGATTGTAGGTGTTCAGATAATCGGTGGCGTCAATAAATACCTCGTCGATGGAGTAGACATGAATATCTTCGGGCGCAATATACTTCAAATAGATATTGTAAATCTGCGTGCTGTACTCTATATAATACTCCATCCTCGGTAGAGCAACAATGTAGTCCAACGAGAGACCCGGCGAGGATTTCAATTCAGTATCGTTGCAGGAAACGCCGGAAAAGGCTCGTCCCGGTGCTTTGCGCAGCCGTACCGCATTTGCTTCCTTGACCTTCTGTACAACTTCAAACAGCCTCGCCCTACCGGGAATGCCGTATGCTTTGAGAGAGGGAGAGACAGCGAGACAGATGGTTTTTTCGGTGCGGCTTGCGTCAGCGACAACAAGGTTGGTGGTCAGTGGATCAAGCCCTCGTTCCATACACTCGACCGAAGCGTAGAAGGATTTTAAATCGATTGCGATATAGACTCTGTTCTTCATGCTTATTGTCCGGTCGCCTCCTTAAATACAAAATTATCTGCATCAGTATAAGAACAGGCGATTGGCAAATCCAACCGCACATCCTTATTTTATCCTATTTATATAAGCCTTTTCAAGACATTCGTCTGTAGCAGCCGTACATTTTTATGTCGAAGCAAGTAGGACGGCCAAAGTTTCATTTCTTAGCCCCAATGCACATCAAAAAAGATGTCTGTAGTCACAAAGGCATCAGGATTTGATGTCCTGATGCCTTTGTTTTGTACTCAATAAAAATTTTTTTGTGGGTAATCTTCAAATTTCTGTCCACATTTGCTTAATGCTCTTTTTTCTTTACCGGAATCCAGATTTCACTTCTATACTTAGGGTTTTCAGTGTTCTGGCTCTCATTCCACAAAATTTCAGGGCCTTCAATCGCCTCATATCCCGATGATGGAAACCACTCTGAGTATATCCTGCCCCACACATTTTGAAGTGTCTCTGGAAATGGCCCAATGGATTCAAATACCGCCCAAGCACCAGCATCAATTTTTAATACATCAAATTCTGCAGTTTCATTACTTGATGTTGCTACTCCGAGGTAATGATCCAATTCTCCTTTTTCCTCCATTCTCCCTTCTGAAAAATTAGTGGAAGCACTAATAATACCTGTTGGTTCTACATTTGAAATTGATTTTAATTGTTTAATAATCTCCGGGGTTAAAAGCTCAGTCATTTTTGCAATCTCTGGATTGATACCTTCAAAAATAATTGGAACTCGGGTCTTAAATCCTACTAACTTAAATGACTCTTTTTCAACAATACGATAATTCATTTCACATCCTCCTCTAATTGATAATTGAAAGGTCATTCTAGGATAAGCTTTTAATTGTGTATTCTCACTTCTCGCTTCAGAAGGGAGAATGCCATGCATAGAATGAAAAGCACGTGAGAATGAGTCAGCAGAACCATAACCGTACTTTACAGCAACATCAATTATTCTCAAATCCCTATCTTTCAAATCAAGAGCCGCCAGTGTTAGTCTTCTTCTCCGAATATATTCTGACAAACTTATGCCTGATAAAAAAGAAAACATCCGCTTAAAATGATACTCTGAACAATAGGCAATTTTAGAAATTTTACTATAATCTATATCCTCGGTTAAATGCTCTTCAATGTATGCCAATGCATTATTCATACTACTTAAAGTATCCATCAAACACCCTCCTTTCCCTATCAATATTATCAAAGGATGCATTTATCCATCCGACTATCTGTGCACAATATAATCGGCTGTCTGCTATTATATATGAATCAAATGCTTTATTACCATTATCTGCATGTTTCAAGTCTTTGATTTGCATATTCAACAACCTCTCTACAATTGCCACATAACTGCATTATGGTATTTTAAAAATCATGGGGACTCTCTCTGTATCTCCACTGCAAACGACACGCCCAATCCTCCGTGTTCCACATTATATGCCCATATCTTTCCCATATGGCTCTTCACAATGCTGCTGCATATAGCGAGCCCAAGCCCGCTTCCCCCTCTTTCAGGGGATCTGGATTTATCTAGCCTGTAGAACTTGTTGAAAATACTTGATAGTTCTTCTTCGGGTACCCCTTTTCCGTTATCCTCTACAGCAAATACAACCTGATCGCCCTTAATCTCACATGAAGCTTTAATAACTACCGGGGCTTGTGCATACTTGAGAGAATTACTGATGAGATTTGCAAATACCCTTCGTATTTTTTTATCATCCACTTCCATTACAGCATTGTCATTTACTGCGCAGTAAGTTTTAAACTCAGCATTATATGACTGGAGTTCAATAAAATACTCTCTGCAGATGGAATCAAAAAATTCTTTTACCGAAACCTTTTCCTTTTTTAGCTTCTTGCAGTCAGCCTCGTTTTTTGTGTAATCGGAAAAATCCTCGACGAGCTTTTCTATATCCTGAGATTTTTTATAGATTATTCTATAGTATTCCTGTCTTTTTTCTTCAGGCATTTTAACAGAGCCCATCAGCCTTTCAACATACCCCATTACCGATGTTAGCGGAGTCTTCAAGTCATGTGAAATGGATGAAATCATCTCAATCTGCTGTGACTGCGACATTTCCAGCCTTTGTACCATGTCCTCAAAATTCTTATAAAGCTCGCCTATCTCATCATCCTGTTTAAATTTCAATGATAATTTGTTGTTATAGTTGTTGACTGTCCCCAGACTTCTTTGTAGTATCTCAAGAGGCTTTACAATTTTAAAATGCAGATACAGGACAAGAAGCAGTCCCGATGTAAACAGAATAATAACTTCAAATATAACAACGTTTGTATTATTTATAATACTCTTAAGAAATGTAAAGGAATGTCCTATTTCTACAGTATATACAACCTTGCCGTCTATGCTCACAATATCCTTTGTATTGTATTTAAATACACCCTTTTCCCGCTCATCGGAAGCAAAGACAATTTGTTGGCCTGTGTCCCTCACCAAAACAGAAACATTCTTTTCATGGCATATTCCCGCAATAAATTCTTTTATTTTCAGGTTATCGGGATAGTATTCTTCAATTCCCTCCATAACAATCCCGCTTGTTTTCATAATATTGTTTATATATGCCTTGAAGTCATCCCTTAGTGTACTAATTGACGACATTCTAAAGAAAATTATCAGTAACAATATATTTAAAATGAATACTGCAAAAACAATAAGAGGCAGCTTGACCTTTATACTCAGCCTCATGACACACCCCCGATAAATTTGTATCCTATGCCCCATATTGTTTTTATAAACTCATTGTTTGTGTCAAGCTTGCACCTTAAGTTTTTAATATGCACCGTAACTGTGTTGACATCCCCGCATTCACTGTTCCCCCATATGGCATCGTATACCTGCTCCCTGCTTAGTACCCTGTTTCTGTTCTCAGCCAGGTATACAAGTATCTGAAACTCACGGGTCGACAGCTCAACCTTTTTATTGTTCAATAAAACCTCATAGGCATCCTTGTTTATTTCAAGATTCCCGAATTTATAGGTATTTAAAGCATTCTTTTGCAGTGAAGTGCTCCGTTTTTCCCTTCTGATGTGTGCATTAACCCTTGCCACAAGCTCATTAACGCTGAAGGGCTTTGTCATATAATCATCAGCTCCCAGTTCAAGCCCTATTACCTTGTCCTTTTCCCTGTCCTTTGCGCTAAGTATGATTATTGGTGTAACAACACTGTTCCTAACCCTCCTGCATACTTCCAGGCCGTCTACATCAGGCATCATAATATCCAGAATCATAAGGGAGACATTTGATTTGGGCAGCAATTCCAATGCCTCTGCACCGTTATATGCCTTTATAACAACATAACCCTCTTCTTCAAGGCTCTCTGCTATCAAGTTTACTATTTCATGATCATCATCTACAACCAGAATCCTTGGAGCTTCCATAACTCTTCACTCCTTTTTTATGTTTTATATCTTCTTTATTCTTCTCATAGTCAAGCTGAAAAAAACCGGAATTACCACTAAAGTAAGCAGTGTTGCAACTATCAGCCCCGACATCAAGGTAATTGACATTGGTGCAAACATGCTGCTTCCTGAAAACGCCAGCGGAATTAATCCTATAACCGTTGTTATTGTAGTAAGCATTACGGGCCGCAGCCTTTTTGCTGCCGCTGCCTTGCACGCATCATCCAGCACAGCGCCCTTTACCCTTTCACCATTTATATAATCAATAAGTATTATGGCATTGTTTACTACAATTCCAATCAAGCTAACTATACCAAACACGGCTGTAAAGGACAAGGGGTTACCAAAAACAAGCAGCCCCAATATTGAGCCGATTACAGACAGTGGAATTGTCAGCATTACTATCAGAGGCTGTACTAAAGACCCGAATTGAATCATTAGAATCATAAATATGATTAGCATGGCAAAGGCCGAGAATACTCCCAGATCACCAAAGTTACTGATTATTTCCTCTCTTTCTCCATTAAATACCACTCTGACATTATCAAGCTCCATGCTTTCCAGCCTTTTTTGAAGCTGATTCTGTATAGTGACTGAGCTGTAACCCGGCTTGACACCACTGGAAACTGAAATAGCAAGTTCCCTGTCATACTTCTTCAATTGGGGAGTTTGTGGCATTAAGCTAATGTTGGCTACCTGTTTGAGCAATACTTTGTTTCCGGTAAAAGAAGACTTTATTGCCAGATTTTCCAGCTGATCCTTGGACTTAATATCACTGGTTAGAATAATATTGGTTTCATTACCGCTTTTTCTGAATACAGATGCCTTCATCCCTTTTAAAGCTATGCTTATCTGTTTTTGTATGTCCGCCTTGGTAAATCCCATGCTGGTTGCGGTATCGTCGTCTATATCTATAAAAAATTCATATTCTTTGTCGGAGCTATCGTCATTAACATTTACCGTGCCTTCTATAGTATTTAATTCATCCTTGATATTGCGGGCATTTTCCAAAATAGCTTCCATATCATCTCCCACAACCCTGATCTGAACGGGATCCCCAATAGGTTTACCGTTTTCCAGAAGTTTTACCGTTGCATTTCCCCCTACAATTTCACTGTCAAATAACCCCTGCAAATAGTTAGCCAGCTCCTCATTGGTTTTAAATCTTTTTTCCCTTTTCAGATCTACTTGCAGCATTGTCTGGGCTACGTCCGCAGATTGGGAGCCAGGCTCAATGGAGAAGAAAAATTTTGGAAGTCCGTCCCCTATTGCAGATGTGTAGCTTAATACTTCAGGCTGAGCAGACAATATCTTTTCCATTTCAATTACCGACTTTTCTGTTTTATCAATATTCGAGGCATTTTCGGACTTGAAATTTATGTACAAAATGCTTTTGTCTGCCTTCGGGAAAAACTGCAGGCCTAAAACAGGGATTATTCTTAATGAAACGAAAAATATTAAAAGGGCCGCTATGAGTGTCATTGCTTTCTTCTTCATTGCAAGGCTGAGCAGATTGCTGAAAAAAGACCGGATTATAGACTTCTTCTCTAAGGATTTACCCTTTTTAAACAGCATATATGCCATAGTGGGGGTAACAAACAGCGCCACCAAAAATGATGCGGATAAGGCAGCAATACATATCTGAGGAATGCTCTTTAAAAACTCACCTGCCGCACCAGGTAAAAGGAGAAGTGGTACAAATACCGCTATTGTGGTTAAAGTAGAAGTAAGTATAGGAACAGCAGTTTCTTTTGTACCCCTAAGACATGCCTCCAGCTTATCTTCACCTTCATCTATCCTGACCTGTATTGCGTCACTCACCACAATGGCGTTATCAACCAGCATTCCAAGTGCAACAATTAATGCCGTGATGGAAATCTGATGAATTTCAATCTTCATAACTCCCATTGCAGCAAGAGTAACAAGTATGGACACAGGAATCGCCGTAGAAACAGCAACGGCATTTCTCCATCCCATCCCCAGAAACACAATTATTACAACAAAAAGTACTCCCTCCAGCAGATTTAATACAAAAGATTTTACTGCTTTTTCAACATCACCAGGCTGAAAAATTACTTCATCTATTTTTATATCAGACGGTAAACCGCTTTTTGCTTTGTCAAATATAGCTCTTACTTCTTTTCCGATAAAAACTATGTTTTCATTATTATTAAAATATCCGGCCAGTAAAACTGCATTTTCCCCATCCTGCCTGATTTTATAGTTTGAATCCTCCAGATCCGTGTAAACATCAGCTATATCACCCAATCTTACTACTGATCCATTCTGGCCCGATACTTCGACAATGGTATTTTTAATATCCTCCAAGGACTCGTACATGCCAGATGTTTTTACGTTTATCTTTGAGCTGCCGTCTTCAATTTTACCCGATGGGATTTCAATATTTTGAGCTTTAAGAATATTTAGTACATCATCAAGGGATAAGGCGTATTGATTGAGTTTGTCTATATCTACCTCAACTTTTATTTCCATTTCCTGTTTTCCTACAACATCAAAACGGGTTATGCCATCCACTTTTGTCAGATCCTTTTTTAAGTTCTCCGCATAGGAAGCCAGTTGCTCATAGCTGTATTTTTCTCCCGACAGGCTGATAATCATACCCGCTGTTTCAATCATGTTTGTATTCACATCTATTTTTTCACACTGCTCGGGTAAATCCCTCTGGATGTCATTCATTTTTCTTCTTAACTCATCCCATGCCTTATCAATGTCGGCGTCATCCGTCAAGTTGATAATCACCACCGAAATGCCGTTTCTGGAAAAAGATTTGCTGAAATCATAGCCCTCTATTCCTGTAAGCTCATCCTCAATTTTACTTGTTACAAGCCTTTCTACCTCTTTTGGAGATGCTCCGGGATAAATGGTTGTGATCTTGGCAGCAGGAGCGCTGACATCAGGGTTTTCCTGCCTTGGCGATATGTAAAAGCTGTAAATTCCCGCAATGGCTACAAGGATAATCATAAAAATGGTTACTGTCCTGTTTTTTATAGCTGCATGAATAATATCGTTTTTCATTAGCTGTCACCCCTTTTTATCTCTATCCTGTCGCCATCCTTCAGTGACTTCATTCCCTCCACGACCAGCATATCCCCTGAGACCAGTCCCTTGACCATGACCAGATTACCTTGGGTCTTTTCCATAGATATTTTTTTTCTGGCTGCTCTCCCGTCAACAGCAGTAAAAACATAGTCATATTCACCGTTCATAATACTTGACACAGGAATCCATATACCCTGACCAGCCTCCGCCTCAATGCCAACCTTGGCTATAGCCCCGATATAGTGTGAGCCTTCCGGTAATTCTATTTGAATGTTATACGTCCATGTCTGCTTGTCGGGAACCTGATCAATCTTGGCCACCCTACCGATAAACTGCTTGCCGTCTATTTCAATATCTGCCCTGGTATCAATGCCAATCCTGTTTATATCCTTCTGTGCAATCCCTGCATTAACTACCATCTTGCTGCTTCTAACCAATAACACAGGAGCACCGGCTGCTACCACCTCTCCCTGCTTTACCAGTACGTCAACTACATGCCCTTCCATATCAGATTTTACTTCGGTATTCTCCAGCAGGCTTTTTTTAGCATCATAATTTGTCTTTGCTGCTTCCAGCTGATTTAAAAGGTTTGTCTTATCCTCTTCGCGCGCCCCTTTTTTTACTTCCTGCTCAACCTCTTTTGCGTGATTCAAGTCGATAGCCTTTGTGTCCATATCAAGCCTTGCTTTATCCAATGCATCCCTTGATACTCCGCCATTCTCATACAGCATTTTTGTTTTTTCATATAAGTCGTTAGCATAGTTATAGACATCCTGCGCCTTTTTTACATTCAGTTCAGCCTTTTTAATATCCTCTTGCGCGGAACCGTTTAAAGCCTTATCATATTGTGCCTGAACCGAAGCCATTTGTAATCTGGTCGCTTCAACCGAAAACATGAGGTCCTTGGTATCAAGCTCCAATAGTTTTTGATTTTCGCTTATCGGCTGCCCCTTTTCCACATATATGGCTGCAATTTCTCCTGCCGATTGAAAGCTGTATTTTTTTGTTTCACTTGAATCCACCCTGCCTACATAGTTTAAGGCAAAGGGCTTGTTTTCCTCTTTTACTTCGGTTACTTTTACAGGTTTGATTTTTTCCTGCCCCACCTCTTTTTCCTGTTTTGAGCAAGCGGCAAAGCTCATGGTTAACACAGTTATCAATAACATGCTTATTATTTTTTTCAGCATAAAAAGTCCCCCTTATTTTTTTTTAATATACCAATCAAAAATGAAATAAAAAGGGGGAATTTATTAAGATTTATTAAGAGCTGTTCTTAAGGCAAGCAGGGACGGTTCTTGACTTGCTTTGAATTCCTACCCGTTTAAAGTTATTAGAATATTTTGTTGATATCATCATACTTATATTGGTATAATATAAGAAATTATATATTGTTTATTAAATTATTTATATACTCTGTTCAGAGTATATAAATAATTTAATAAAAGAAAATAATAAAAGTACTTATATCACTTTACGGCACAAGGTGTTAAAAAAAATCGAATAAGTTGGAGGTTGGCAAAATGTCAAAGGGTAAAAAATTCTTGAATATTTTTTTAGCGGCGGTAATAATTGCCTCAGTGCTTACTGCTTGCGGACAGCCCGCTGCGTCACAGGACGTAGTCAGGATCGGATTGAATTATGAGCTTTCAGGTGGTTCAGCAACCTATGGACAGGGAACCGTTGACGGTATTATGATGGCGATTGATGAGGTTAATGCTGCAGGAGGAGTGCTTGGCAAAAAAATCGAGGTTGTGAAGGCTGATAACAAAAGTGAGCCTGCGGAGGCAACAAGTGTAGCTACCAGATTTGCCACAAAGGATAAGGTAACGGCTATTCTTGGGCCTGCGACTACGGGGGCTACGAAAGCTACAATACCTGTAGGAAATAAAAACAATGTACCCATAATATCTGCTTCTGCCACGGCGGACGATGTTACAGTGGATGCAAAGGGAGTTAAGGAGTATGCCTACAGGATTTGCTTCAACGATTCCTTCCAGGGTACCGTTATGGCCAATTTTGCATCAAATAATCTTAAGGCCAAGAGCGCGGTCATAATAAAGGATAACTCAAGCGATTACGGTATAGGCCTTGCAAAGAACTTTACAGATACGTTCAAAGCAAGCGGAGGCACAATTGTCGAGGAAGAAGCCTTTGTAAAGGATGATACCGATTTCAGTGCCATTCTCACCAAGATAAAGAATAAGCAGTTTGATATCCTGTTGATTTCAGGGTACTATAATGAAGCAGGACTTATCATAAAGCAGGCTAAGGATCTTGGAATAGATAAGCCGGTACTGGGAGGAGACGGCTTTGATTCTCCCAAGCTTGCCGAGCTTGCCGGCAAGGATAAGCTGAATAACGTTTATTTCTCAAACCATTATTCATCGCTTGACCAGTCTCCTGAAATTACAAAATTCATAGAGGATTTCAAGGCTAAATACAAAAAGAGCCCCGACGCTTTTAACGCTCTGGGGTATGACCTGGGGAAATTCATAGCCGATGCTATAAAGAGAGCTGATTCTGCAGACTCTGTCAAGGTAAAGCAGGCTCTGGATGCTACTACCGATTTTAAGGGAGTTACCGGCCAGTTCAGCATAGACAAGAACCATAACCCCGTAAAAACCGCTGTTGTTATAGAGCTGAAGAACGGAGAGCAGGCAGGGGCGGTTAAGGTTCAGCCGTAGTGCTTTTTAACACAGCAAGCTTCTAATGTAAAATTTGGAAATAGACATAATAATTAATAGCATATATAATTAAGTGAGAGGAGCTTCTCCTCTCACTTGTGCTGTGTATACGTAAAATCCTGCAGCATTATATATTTTTGTATTATGCTATCTATATGTGGGGAGAAATCAATTTTTTAAAAGCACCATTAGGGGGAGTGTAGAGAAATTGGAACAGTTTTTACAGCAAATCATAAACGGCCTTTCCTTGGGCAGCATATACGCGTTGATCGCGCTTGGTTACACAATGGTTTACGGTATTATAAAGCTTATTAACTTTGCCCACGGTGACATATATATGATTGGCGCCTATGTGGGCTTCGTGTGTATAACTTACCTGAGTCTGGGCTTTGTCCCCGCACTGATTATTGCCATGGCGGTTTGTGCATTATTGGGCTTTATTATTGAAAAAATCGCTTACAAGCCTCTCAGAAATGCAACCAGGATTGCAGCCCTGATAACTGCAATAGGGGTCTCCCTTTTCCTTGAGTACAGCACTATGTTTGTGGCCAAGCCCGATGTCAGGACATACCCTGCGGTGCTGCCAGACAAGAGCTATACTCTCTTTGGTGGTGTCAGGCTGAGCTTCAAGCAGATATGCCTCTTTGCGGTTACAATAGTTTTGATGATCTTGCTTCAGTATATAGTCCGCAGAACAAAAATGGGAAAAGCTATGAGGGCCGTTTCCATGGATCAGGATGCGGCACAGCTTATGGGCATCAATGTAAACAGTGTTATTTCATTTACCTTTGCGATAGGCTCCGCACTTGCAGGTGCTGCCGGAATACTTGTGGGAATCTATTACAACACAATAAATCCTTTAATGGGTATAATACCGGGGCTTAAGGCATTTGTTGCCGCTGTTTTCGGGGGCATAGGAATTATTCCCGGCGCATTGATAGGAGGCTTCTCAATAGGCATAATAGAAACACTGGTCAGCGGCTACGGGAGTTCTTTATATAAGGATGCGGTTGCGTTTGCAATACTCATACTTATACTTATTGTGAAGCCTTCAGGGCTTTTGGGTAAGAACACCCGTGAGAAAGTATAGGTGAAGCGGATGAAGAATTTATTGACTCCTAAAAATATAAAAACTGTTGTTGGTATAGTTGCTATTTACGGGATAATACAGCTCCTGATTTCCACAAATATACTAAGTGATTATTATCAGGTTACACTTGCTATGATTTGCATAAATATAATACTGGCTGTAGGACTGAACCTCATTACAGGCTTTACGGGACAGTTTTCTCTTGGACATGCGGGCTTTATGTCCATCGGTGCATATACCTCCGCACTCATTACAATAAACATGACAGGAGAATATTCCTTCTATGTAGGAATTCTTGGGGGTGCCGGGCTTGCGGCTGTTGTAGGCTTTATAATAGGAATGCCTACCCTCAGGCTGAAGGGAGACTACCTTGCCATCGCCACATTGGGTATGGCTGAAATAATAAGAATAATGATGCTTAACCTTGATTTTACCGGGGGCGCTGCCGGACTGAGCGGAATACCTCAATACACAAACTGGCTGTGGCTGTTTGTATTTTCGGCAGGAACCGTGCTTGTAACAAGGAACTTCATAAATTCATCCCATGGACGGGCATGTATATCGATAAGAGAGGATGAAATTGCCTCGGAGGCTATGGGAGTGAATACTACAAAATATAAGGTGCTGGCTTTTGTAATAGGCGCGTTTTTCGCAGGTATCGCCGGAGCTCTGTATTCCTCTTATTTCTATTTTATCAAGCCTGACCTTTTCGGTTTCCTTAAATCGATAGACATACTTGTAATAGTAGTTCTCGGAGGAATGGGAAGCCTTACGGGCTCAATACTTGCCGCCATACTGCTGGCTATCATCTCAACCTACCTTCAGTCTTTTCCTGAACTCAGGATGGTAATATATTCACTGCTTCTGGTGATAATTATGATTTTCAGGCCCAAGGGGCTGATGGGCAGCAAGGAATTCAGCCTTGGAGGATTTCCCGGTAATCTTTCATTACCATGGAAGAAGTCGGCTAAAGTGAAGGATGAGGGGTGACAAAATGGAGATACTTTCTGTAAAAAACCTTACAAAATCTTTTGGAGGGCTGATGGCCGTATCCAATGCAAATATCGTTCTCAACAAGGGAGAGCTTGTAGGTCTTATAGGACCTAACGGTGCGGGGAAAACCACTGTTTTCAACCTCCTTACAGGAGTGTATGTCCCAAGCTCGGGGAGCGTTGAATTCAGCACAGCAAAAGGTGTAAAAAAGCTGAATGGCCTTAAGCCCTATGCCATAACCAGGCTGGGGATGGCAAGAACATTTCAGAATATAAGGCTTTTTAAGGATTTGACAGTGCTGGACAATGTGCGTATTGCAATGCACAGCAATATAAGGTATGGGTTGATGACTACATTTTTGAGGCTGCCATCCTTCTTCAGGGAAGAGATGGAAACTGTCCAAAAGGCCGAAAGGCTTCTGGAAATATTCAATCTCAACTCCAAGAAGGCTGAGCTTGCCAAGAACCTGCCATATGGAGAGCAGAGAAGGCTGGAAATCGCAAGGGCGCTTGCTACCAACCCGTCAATTTTGCTTCTGGATGAACCGGCGGCGGGTATGAATCCCAATGAAACAGCTGAGCTTACCGACCTTATACAGTGGATAAGGAAGGAGTTTGACTTAACTATTCTTTTGATTGAGCATGATATGTCCCTTGTTATGAAAATATGCGAGAGACTGTATGTTCTCGATTACGGTACTGTAATAGCGGAGGGAAAGCCGGAGGAGATAAAGATCAATAAGAGGGTTATTGAGGCTTACCTGGGTGAGGAGGTTCTGGATGCTTGAGATAAAGAATATAGATGTTTATTATGGCGTTATTCATGCACTTAAGGATATTTCCCTGACTGTCAGTCAGGGCGAGATTGTGACCCTTATTGGGGCGAACGGAGCAGGTAAAACCACTACCTTAAGGACAATATCGGGACTTATAAAGCCTGCAAATGGCAGGGTTGATTTTAATGGAGAGAGGATAAAAGGCACAAGCGCAAAGGATATAGTAAAAAAAGGACTGTCCCATGTTCCGGAGGGAAGGCGCGTTTTCCCTGAAATGACAGTCTTTGAAAACCTGGAGCTGGGGGCATACTTAAGAAAGGACAAGAAAGGCATAAAGGACGATCTTGACAGAGTTTATGCCAGCTTTCCCATACTCCAGAAAAGGAGCAGGCAAAATGCGGGTACATTAAGCGGAGGAGAGCAGCAGATGCTTGCCATAGGAAGAGCTCTGATGTCAAGACCGAAGCTGCTGCTTATGGATGAGCCATCCATGGGGCTTGCGCCGCTGCTCGTAAAGGAGATATTCTCCATTATCCGGCAAATTAACGAGCAGGGTACTACCATACTCCTGGTAGAACAAAATGCGAATATGGCACTTTCCATCGCTCACAGGGCCTATGTCATAGAAACCGGGTCCATAGTACTGGAGGGTACAGGCAAGGAGCTTGCGCAAAGTGAGGAAATAAAAAAAGCATATCTGGGGGGCTGATCTTATGTATGTAAAAAACAGAATGACTTCCAATCCGTACACTGTTTCTCCTGACAGCACCATAGCCGAGGCTCTGGAGCTTATGCGCAGGAACAAGGTAAGGCGGTTGCCTGTAATCAAAGCAGGAAGGCTTGCCGGAATAGTTACCGAGCGCGAGATGCTTGAGGTTTCCCCTTCAAAGGCAACTACTCTGAGCATATTTGAAATGAATTATCTGCTTTCAAAGACAAAGGTTTCATCAGTTATGACAAAGGACGTAATTACTGTAGATCCCGACACGCTTCTGGAGGAAGCGGCCAGAATCATGCGGGAAAATACCATAAGCTCACTTCCTGTAATGGAGGGGCAGGAGCTTGTAGGCATCATAACCGAGACGGATATTTTTGATGCGTTCATAGAGATGATGGGCCTTAGGGATACAGGAACGAGGATATCCCTGGAGGTTGAGGACGCTCCGGGGATACTGGCTAAGGTTACACAGGTCATAAAGGAATTCGGGGTAAATATAACACACATTGCTATTTACGGTGGAGAGGGCGGAATACGGGAGGTTGTCATAAGGGTAAACACGCTGAACGTTGACGAAATGCTGAAGGCTCTGGAAGGCCACGGCTACAGAGTGGCCTCCGTCCTGAAAAACGAGAACGGCTGATTTTTTGGGAGTGAATATTCTTTAATATAAATGGAATGATTAACCATTTAATTATCGATATTTACAAAAAAAATCGGGGACACTTCTCCACCATCTTTTTTTGAAGACCCGCCCTGATTCCTCAAATCAAAGAAGGCCCTGTTTGCCATATACAGGTCTAACTCAGCAGCATCCTGTCACTGTAAAGGTTTGTGCCGCTGTTTATGCTGAACTGCTTGACCAGCTTTTCCACAGTCATCTCTTCCCTTTCTTTGCCTTTAAGGTCAATAATGATCCTTCCTTCATGCATCATTATTGTCCTGACACCAAATTCCAGTGCATCCTTCATATTGTGAGTTATCATTATGGTACACAGGTTTTCCTTCTCAATAATTTCACGGGTAATTTGCAAAACCTTCTTTGCGGTTGACGGGTCAAGCGCTGCAGTATGCTCGTCCAAAAGAAGCAGCTTCGGTTTGACTATGGTTGCCATCAGAAGCGTCAGCGCCTGGCGCTGCCCTCCCGAGAGCAAGCCTACCCTGTGCTTCATCCGGTCTTCCAGCCCCAGTCCCAGATGGAACAATCGTTCTCTGAAATACCGGATATCGCTCTTTTTTAGCCCTGCTCCAAACCCTCTCGGTTTCCCTTTTGCATATGCTATCGCCAGATTTTCCTCAATGTTCATATTGAAGGCCGTACCCTTGAGTGGGTCCTGAAACACTCTGCCGATATAGCTTGAGCGCTTGTATTCCGGCATAAAGGAGATATCAATGGAGTCCAGCAAAATCCTTCCCTTTTCTATATCATACATGCCTGAAATGCAGTTTAAGAGGGTGGATTTTCCCGCTCCATTTCCGCCTATGACGGTTACAAATTCACCTTCATCAAGCGTGACACTGACATCATCGAGCGCCAATCTTTCATTTATACCGCCTTTAGAGAATATCTTGCTTACCGATTCAATCCTCAGCATCAGTCCTACTTCTCCTTTTCACGTTTACAACCGTTAACCTGCTTTTGAGTTTAGCGAAATTTTCATTGAGCGTTGGTATTGATAATGCTATAGCAACTATAGCAGCTGAAGCTAGTTTAAGGTCTGTCGGAGGCATGCCCAGTTGAAGCGCAAAGGCAATGATAAACCTATAGATTACCGAGCCGAGCGCCACAGCTATCAGCATGCGGAGAACGGATTTAACCCCAAACAGCACTTCACCCATCATTATAGACGCTAGTCCGATGACTATCATGCCGACTCCCATCCCGATATCGGTGAATGACTGGTACTGTGCCAGTATTGCACCTGACATAGCCACAAGCGCATTTGAAATCGCCAGACCTATTAGCTTGGTGAAATCGGTGTTGACCCCCTGCGCTCTGGCCATATACTCATTATTGCCCGTAGCTCTTATTGCAAAGCCGAGCTTGGTATTAAGGAACAAAAACAATGCCACAAGGCAGAATACCACTACCCCTGAAATTATTATGATTTTTGCATAATCTTTCATCACAGCGTTTTCAAACACTGTAAACATTGTGTCCTTGTTAAGAAGAGACAGGTTTGGCTTACCGCCCATTATCTTTAAGTTAATCGAGTACAGAGCCAGCATTGAGAGGATTCCGGCCAGAAGCATCTGAATCTTGAGCTTTGTATGAAGCAAAGAGGTTATTGTACCTGTGAAGCACCCCGCAATGAACGATGCGGGCAACGCCCAAAAGGGGTGGTTGTTCAGGCACAGTATCGCTGAAACAGCGGCCCCTGTCACAAAACTTCCATCCACAGTAAGGTCAGGCATATCAAGAACTCTAAACGATATGTATAGTCCTAATGCCAATATCGCATATGTAACACCCAATTCAAGGGTCCCGTAAAACATAAAGGCCGTCATTTTAATTTCCCTTTATACTACTTCCCGAATATTTGAGCTGCTTCCTTCAGAACATCTTCCGGTATTGTTACTCCTATTGCACTTGCGATGTCTTTGTTGATATAGGTATTCATTTCCTTCATTACCCTTACAGGCATGTCTCCCGGTCTTTTACCGTTAAAGATATCTACCACCATGTCTGCAGTTTCCTGTCCGAGCACTATATAGTTGACTCCACAGCCGGCAAGCCCGCCGTCCTTTACCATGGAATCGGCTCCAACATAGAGAGGCTTCTTTGCTTTGACTGCAACCTGAGAAACCACAGGCATTGACGAAGCAATGGTATTGTCTGTAGTCGAGAATATGGCATCAGCTTTGTCCACCAATGACTGAGCCGCCTGCTGAACCTCGGATGTGCTTGTAACAGTAGCTTCTACCACATTGATCCCGTTGTCCTTTGCATATGCTTTCAATTCCTTAATTACGAGCTGCGAGCTGGTTTCGCTGGAATTATATAGAAAACCGACGGTTTTCATCTGCGGAGTAATCCGTTTTGCAAGCTCCATATTTTTCGCTACAGATATAACATCAGATGTGCCTGTCACATTTTTGCCCGGCTTGTTTAAGTCCTCCACAAGCCCTGCAGAAATCGGATCGGTGCAGGCAGAGAAAACAATTGGTATTTCGCTGGTCTCACCCGCCACTGCCTGTGCCGACGGCGCTGCGATAGCTATGATCAGATCATATTTGCTACCTACAAATTTTTGGCTTATTGTTTTCAAATTCGTCTGGTCGCTCTGTGCATTCTGATAATCTATGGTTATATTCACACCGTCTTTATAGCCTTTTTCCTCCAAGCGCTTTATAACCGTTTCTCTTATGGTATTGAGAGCGGGGTGCTCTACTATCTGCACAATGCCTATTTTCTTCATATCCTTGCCAGTATCCGATGACATCTGCTTTACACCTGTTGAGCAAGCAGATAAAATCAGCATTCCAGCTATCAGGCAAACCGACATAAAGACCTCTAATATTTTCCTCATCATAACCCCTCATTCCCGCCCCGTTCTTCGGAGCAATTTTTTGTCTTTGTATTTTAATTAATCAATTTTAGCCACTATATTGCTTACCCTTTCAATTTCCCTGGGGTCGATCTTAAGGGTAAAGTTTGTTTCTCCAGCCCCGCCGTAGACAAACCGCTGAAGCAGCAGCCGGGTATCCAGAACGCTCGGGAGCAGATGTCCTACTAGCGGAACACTGCCCACTTCGCTTCCCGTGACTTCCAGAACCTCTTTTCTGCTGGCAAGCTTAACCTTTTCACATTGTAAAACCTCTTTTATCAGTTCAAAATCAACACGGCCGCGATCACCCGACATAATCAATGCAAAATAACCCTTCTCGGTTTTTACAATAAGAACAGGCGCAGTTTGAGAAATCTCATAAAAACCTTTTGCATCATTCACTGAATGAATGGGACTATCATCATGTATAATTTCGTGCGCTACATCATATTCCTGCAAAAACGCCTTTACCTTATCAACACCACTAATAAAATCACCTTCTCATCACTTTGTTTTAAATGCAAGCCTTAAGGCATACCAGCATTCTCAGCTGGCCGCCCTTTATTTCACCCTGAATCTTTATGAATTTTACACTAGTCGTTTTTGTGCCATAATAAAAAGCCTACCTCTACAAAAACAATTACAGTAAGGGTGAGCTTTTCCTTTCAACAATTTAAACCTTTATATACATGCACAAACTATATATTAAGCTATGTAGTCAAAAGTTTTTAATTAAAGAAATTAATCCCCTCAGTAGTACTTCTAAAACATCTCTTTCATCTGTCAGCCTGCGGTGTCTGATACAAAACATTGCATTTATTTACTTTATTATACTATTTTAAATTAAAATATTCTTACTGTCAATAAATAGAATTAATGTTTTTTTGAGTATAATTAATTTTTTTAATCCATGTAAAACAGATTTTTGACAGCTGAATAAAGAACAAATTCCCGAGAGCCTTGATATAGGCTTATTTTCTTGCCAAATTTTCCATTTTAGTATTTCGGAATACGTAGCAGTATGTTGTAATATAAGGATCTGGAGAGGTTGCTTTGAAGCTGACCTTCAGCCTGCCTTAAACCTATCCTATTTGAATTAATGAACTGAAAACGCTTCAATAAACAGGTGCGTCTCCTTTAATAGCACAAACATTGGCACTTACCAAATTGACAGGAAATAATAAATCGAATATAATGATTTTGTAAGGTTTTAGGGAAAATAGTCAATATTTTTGATATTTGTTAAAATTGTTGGCTGTAAGAATTTATAAATTTTGTAATATAAGTTGAAAAACAGAAGTTTTCTGCACGAGTATTGGGGAGGTAGAATAATGGGTGACATAATTGCATTTGCCGTTGTAATCTTACTTTTCTGCATCAGTATCTTAAAAATTTTAAAGGAATATTTATTAAAAAGAGAACAAATCAAAGCAGATGCCTTAGTAAAGTGTGAAGAACTCAGGCTGAAAAATCAAATTGAGCTGGAGAAGCTCATTAAAAAAGATTACAAATCAGAACAATGAGGGGAACTACTCCCTCTCATTTTTATAATACTCCATTACCTCTCTTGCTCTATTTGTAATGAATTCATTCCCATAATTCTTTTTTCCAATAGGTGTTATTAAATCCTTTATTTGTCGTTCTATTTTCCAAGTTGATCCCGGACCCATCCTACTTTCAAGCAAATTAAGAGCCCTTTGCATGTGTTCAGACTTTACCTGTTCTCTTTTCAGAAGCCACAATATTTCAAGGAAATCGCTCTGATACATGTTGGGAAATGTCAAATTCTTAATATATGTGTTAATAAATTCCGACTTATTATGGGAGCTGAAACATACTTCGTGAAGTAAGATAAAATCAATGCATTTATTTACTAAATTTTGTGCCTCCTCTGAACGCTTATCTGCCGGTATAAAGGATAATCCTTTAAGTAGCTTAATGACTCCCCAATAACATGTATGTTTCCCGTAACAGCTTCGATTGTAACGATAAGGGAATGATGAGGGTGTCACAAAATCGCCATCGTCAAACCTTTGATGCTGTGCAAAAAAGTCAACGACTTTATTAATAAGCTCCTCTTTTCCAGATTGAAAATAGGAATGTAAATAAATCATGTTCCCATTCAGGCAGGGTATTGGAAAATGACTTTTTCCTATTGTAAAAATTCCTACCTGCTTATCAAAAAAATGCTCGGTGATAATTTTTAGAGGTTTAATAAACCTATTATCTTTAGGATCAGCTTTTATATCGGCTAAAAAAACAAGTGTCCAGAGCGATGATTTGTAATTTGGAACATAATAATTCAACTGTGGAAAATATTTGTCGCCTTCTTTTAAAACATTCCAACAGCCGTTTTCATCTTGTGCTTCCAATATTTTTGATATAATCGTTTTTTTCATTTCTTCAAACATAACACCTTGCCCCCATTGAAACATTTATATTTAAAAAAATAACAACACCTTAATGTCAAATAACCTGTAAAAGCATCGTAACTCCTGATATTTCATTCTCCAGTTCATCACATTCAGCCTGTTGGCTTTGTATATAGCTTTCAAAGAGATATGCTTTATCTGGATATTTTTCTTTAATCTCATTTGCTCTCATTACTATAAATGACTGCTGCTCATTATTTAAGCTTTCCAGGTCAGCTTCTTCATTAAATATTTCATCAAGCAGCTTCACTCCTGCCTTTTGGAAAAATAAAAACCACTTTTCTCTTGTCGGATATCTCTCATCAGAATCGTTATTTCCATAAGCATCATTAATAAATATGTAGCCGCCATTTTTCACTGTGTTTTTTAGTAATTGTATTGTCTCTTCCGGATTTCCCAGCACATCTCCGACAGCACCAAGGATAACAATATCGTAGTCCTTTTCAATCTTTACCGCCTTATTGATATCTCCTGCCTTAAATTCACACAGGTTCTCTACACCATATTCTTTAGCTTTTTTATTTGCAAAATCAACAAACTCAGGAATGATGTCAATGCCCTTAATCTTACAGTCTAAAGCCTTGGCTACTTGGATACTGACAGCCCCTTTTCCGCAAGCCAAATCAAGCACCTTTGTTGTCTCTGATACTTTAATATGCTTTTGGAACATGTCAATAATATCCTTTGGTGATGAGCCAAGTTCCCATAAATCCTGCAATAGATATGGCAGGTGTGGAATCAGTTCAGTATATCCTGCAGTCAATGACTTTGCAAGCTTTTCTTCGACATTTGACATAGGCTTACTCCTTTCTGGTGTACGAGACACTTAATGTGAAAATAAAATGGCAACGTTACGGGAGCGGAACGCCACGGTGGGCGTTCCCTACCAATCGTTTTCATGTATTCTCCTGTGCAAGCCTTTTCATTCTTGTTCTCAAAAAAACAAGCAATGCAGCGTCCCTTTAAGTTCAGGTAAAAAGGCCGGACAGGCCCACTTGCTATGCGGTATTATGGCTTAAGCTTTTGGCAAGATAATCGTTGTTTTTTAAGGTAGAGGTGGGGACGCTCCTGCTTTTTTCACAGTTTTCCGGCTCTGCCTGCTCCGTGAACAGCTAAATGGAAGCCGACCTTCAGCCCTCCTTAACCCTATCCTATTTGAATTAATGAATTTGGAATGTTGAAATAAACAGGACCGTCCCCATCCCCCATCTAATTTTATAATCCGGTTTTTCTGTAATTTTATTAGCAGCGGTGACTACATTGGTAAAAACTGATGTAAAAATCAGAAACATAAAAAATAGAACAATCTTTTTCATAAATAAGCCTCCATAAAATTTCTTTGTTGTATGTATAATCATTCAATACCTTCTCTTGGCCTCACTTTTGTTATTAAGTTACCCACAATTCATCTTCATCGTCTACCTTCCATTTAAGGTAAGCAGTCACTGTTCCAAAAGTATATTTAAATGTATTTTAATACCTCATTGACAAATTGTTGAGTTCCGACTCCCTCTGGCCTTATTGTTATAATAATCTTCGATTTACCATAAAGCAAGAGACTTCTAACAATACTGTTACCGTTTATGGGCTCAGAATTCCCACCCAGGTCTTTAATAAAAGCCTCAGCCCAGCTTATATCCGTCATCATCAAAACATATTTAGGCTTAAGCTCTTCTAACTCTGCCTTAAGCAGCAGTATACATTCCTTGACTTGAGCGTCCCACTCACTGGCATTAGGATTGCCGCCTTCAAACGGAGATATTTTAAGCAGATTGCTCCAGGCTAGATAGCTTTCCCAATTATCATCATTGCAGTCTGAGACTCCTTTTAGGATTTCCTTTGAAACTCGCCAGAATGCCGACCTGTGAATGTTATAATCATCTTTATATGTTCCGTCCCATCTGTCTTTCAACCATTGCATCGGACATTCCAATCCATCGTTGGCGTCACTGATAACCTTTTTTGCAATATTCCTAACATCAATATCATCGCAAGTCCACCCATATTTCCATCCGTTGCAAGCCCTTCCTACAACCATGAGAATCGGATTTTTACCATATAAATTCCCTATAAGCGGATAGAATAATGTATACTTCTTATCCTTTTTGTAATACTTGCTTTTAATAGTGTCATATATGAAAGAGCTGACCATATCCATTACTTTGCTTTGATAATAGGGAGAAAGCTGCATTTCAAAATTCCTCCTCAAATAAAAATATTGTTTGTCACCTATTTCCTTTCCATTATTATACTACTTCGTGCTTCATTCGTCATTACTGATTATATAGAGGTGGGGACGCTCCTGTTTTTTCCACAGTTTTCTGTTTTTATTGACATTACGTACGCTTAGTGATATATTTATAACACAATGTTAGAAATATATCACTTTGAGTTCAGGGGGATTACTATGAAAATAAATAAGTTAGGATTTTTATCACTTTTTGCGCTTCTGGGCATTATAGGGCTGATTATAGATAAAAAGGCCCTTCTGGGATTATTAGGTTTTGTTTCTTATTTTCGCTATTTCTTCGTGACGCCTGATGAGATGTTTATACAAAATGTTAGGAGGGCGGCAAGCATTGGATTTTTTTCAGGTGTCGTTGTAACAACTATTGCGGTCGTACTGTGCGCACTATTACCTTCTCTTATAGCAAGTAATGTGGCTCTGGTATCCGGTTATGTTGTTTCAATATTCTTCTTTACCATAGCTCTTGTGGTGCTGGAACTAAAAGAAATGAGGGGATGCTAAACATGGCCTTGGTTACGAAAATGCACGAATACCGAGCTAAACACAGTATGACTCAGGATGAACTTGCCTCGCTTGTCGGTGTGCGACGGGAAACTATCGTCAACTTAGAAAAGGGCCGCTATAACCCATCTCTGAAGCTGGCTATGGACATTGCAAAAGTTTTCTCATGTTCAGTTGAGGATTTGTTTACATTTAATGAGGAGGAAAAATGATGAAGCGTTTTATTAGAATATGCGGAAAAATCAAGTATTTGGGGCTTTTGGGCTTACCCGGCCTTTTCCTTGAGTACAGATTGTTTGACTTCCTGTGGCTTTTCTGGCTGCTTGGCTTTGTTGAAATATTTTATAATTTCCCTGTGTTCCTTCAGTCGCTCAAGCAGCTATGGGGGATGCTGGTTGTTCCTTTACGCTATGGTTCTCTCATACCAGACGCAAATAACTATCGTTGCCAAGTAAAGTATTCTCTGCCTTTCAAAGAATCTTGGGCAGTAGTCAACGGTGGTGTGGATAAAAAATCCTCTCATTCATGGGACATCCCGACACAGCGATACGCCTACGATTTTCTAATGCTTGATGAAAGCGGAAAAAGCTGCGTAAGCGACGGAAATAAAGCATCCGATTATTATTGTTATGGAAAAGATGTTTTGGCACCAGCAGACGGAGAGGTTATTGAGGCCGTTTGCGGCTATCCCGACAGCCTCATATTGGGAAATGGTCGGGCTGATTGCTCCGCCCGTGATATACGAGGGAACCATATCCTGATTCGTCATTCACAAAGGGAATATAGCCTTTTGGCTCATTTGCAGCCCGGCAGCATCGGTGCCAAAATCGGCGACATTGTTAAGCGTGGGCAGGTCATTGCCCGCTGTGGCAATTCAGGCAATAGTTCAGAACCGCACCTGCACTTTCAGCTTCAGGACGGGCCGAGTTTTTTCAGTTCGGCAGGCCTGCCCATCGAATTTGAGAATATATCATCAGCTCCAATGTCGAGCTATTCCGCTTATGATCCACGCGCTCTTCCTTCCGCTACCGACCAGCAGGGGAACTACATAGTACGCAGTCAAAGTGTAGCGAACATGTAGCATCAAACCTGTTGCTGGAATCAACCCACTACCAAGGGCAGCAAGCAGTGAATGGGAGGTGGGGACGCCAGAGTCCCCACCCCTCTTTTTATTACCACATTCTTCTAATACCATCATCTGTTATTTTTATGGCTCCCTCTTTTAACAGTCTTCCAACGGCTCTTTTAAAGGCAGCTTTACTCATGTTAAATTCAGCTTTAATATCTTCCGGAGAGCTTTTATCATTAAGAGAAAGAGCTCCACTCCTCAATTTCAACCTATCCATAATTTTTTGAGCATCGCTCTCTATTTCATTGTATGCCTCTTCTCTCAAGCTCAATTCCAGCTTGCCATCCTGCCTTACCTTTTTAATTCTTACCTCCACACCGTCACCGTCTTTATAATTGCCGTACAGCTCTTTATTTGGAATCAGTCCCTGATACTTGTTGTCTACGGCTACAAAAGCCCCGAGCTGTTTACTGATACTATAGACGGTTCCGTGGGCTCTATCATTTTCTTTATATGGCGATTCGGTGCTTAACAGATTATATATATTCATAGTTGCACATAATCTGTTGCTACTATCTATATACAATGCAACTAAATATGAACCACCCGCTATAACCTTACCCACCTGTTCCCTGAAAGGCAAAAACAAGTCTTTTTCCAAACCCCAATCTAAAAAAGCACCAATATTTGTAGTCTCCACTACTTGTAAAACATTCAGCTCGCCAATTACAAGCTTTGGTCTTTTCACTGTACATATCATTCTGTCTTCAGAGTCCTTATAAACAAATACCTCTATTTCATCACCGACTTGAATATCCTGTGGTACATCACTTTTTGGCAGTAAAATATCATCCCTGCTTTTATCACTCTTTGAGTTCAGATAAGCCCCAATCTGGGTCTTTCTGACTATTTGCAGCTTCTGGATTTTCCCTAATTCAATCATCTTATCCCTTCTTTAATGCTTGTACTTTTTATTGATTTATTGCCTTTGGAGATTTATTGCATTTAGCAACAATTATTTGTCTCAAGGAAGTATTTGTTTTACACGGCCTACCGTTCCGTCAACAAGGCGAACTTTGATGCCATGCGGATGAGTCGAAGAATTTGTAAGAATACTCTCTACCGTTCCTTCAGTTAACTTTCCGGTAAGCTGATCATGCTTTTGTACAATCATAACATGGATACCTTGCTTTACATTTTGCCGCTTATTTCCGTCCATTGCTTATCTCCTCAATACTTGAATTGGCTGTATTTTATCATGGCTTCTCCTTTGACTTCTTTTCCTTAATAGCCTTGGGAGAAATCTTAGGCGCAAAAGTAACTTTTTTAACTATATTCTTCTTTTTCTTCAATCTGTCTGGATTTTTAAATGACATTCCATTCACACCTTTTCACTATATTATTAATTATTTTCCCACCTGTTTATTATACCTTATATTATAAGAATTAAATAGCACATGTTCGGGGACGCTCCTGCTTTTTCCACAGTTTTCTGGCTGTGCCTGCTCCGTGCACAGCGAAAAAGAAGCGACCTTCATCCTGCTTTAAATCTATCCTATTTTTAATGTATTAAAAACGCTTCGATAAACAGGTGCGTCCCTACCTCTCTATTATTCAGAGCTTACGTTAAAAATCTTTAGAAATATACCTCTTGACATTTATTTGTATTTGTTGTAATATATTTACATTAAATAGTTTTACATGTATTACTATCAAAATATTTTATGGCTTTGAATATATTTAAAGTTTTTTAAGTCATTATAAAAATTAACGCAGGAGGTATTTATTATTATGAGGCAACACAAAAAACTATTTTCAATTTTTGTTCTGGTTGTTTTTATTATGTCTGCTCTTTACATTCCGGCCTCTGCAGCCCCATCATGGCCTAGGCTGGAAAATGGCAGCAACGGGCTAGAGGTATATGCTCTGCAATATCTTTTGTTAAGCAGAGGCTATGCCATAAGCATAGTGGATGGCAGATTCGGAAGTGGGACAGAAAGTGCTGTCAGAAGCTTTCAGAGGGATAACGGTCTTACAGTGGATGGGATCGTCTACTCTGAAACTTGGCCAAAGCTGATAGTAACTGTACGTAAGGGCTCAACCGGCAATGCCGTAAAGGCAGTGCAGTATCTGCTAAAGCACAAATATGGCTACAGCATAGCAGTAGATGGTGCTTTTGGCTCTGGAACAGAAAGTACGGTCAAAGCATTTCAACGAAGCTGCAATAGCAGCGAGGTTTCCATCGATGGTATTGTCGGTGAAACAAGCTGGCGATATTTGCTTAGATGAATCGGTTCAGTTTAAAAAAACATCTTTAGGTTGTTTTCTATAGCAATTTTTCATCAAGGCTTGTGAGCCAAAATACGGCTTACAAGCCTTAATATTAAGTAGAAATTATTCTGGAGGATATTGTTTTTCATCCTCCTTTATCCGATATGCAAAAGCCTAAACTATAGTACTGCCATAAATACAGAGCATCTAAATCTTAAAGGCAGTGAAAAACGTCGCACTAGATGGTATAATAAGGATAGCCGATTTTGAAGTACTGATTACTTATATAGCCTATATAATAACTGGGTCGCTATTATTAAGTACTGGGGAAAGCTGTTCATGGATAAGAATCTCTTGCATAAGTACAGTGATTTACTACCCCTAATTCTATGGTGAAAAAATTAAAGCACCGTTAAAAAGGCATTCCCAGTCAAGCGGAATATCTTTCGGTCATGGTATTCTGCAAGAGAAGGAGGTGCTTATACATGCACGCATGGGAACAAATACAACAAACAATAGAATTTATTGAGCATCATTTGGATGATGAAATTAACATCGAAAGCCTTTCAAAAATGGCTTCTTTGTCACCCTTTTACTATCAGCGGCTGTTTAGCCGACTGGTAAAAAAACCGGTTGCCGAGTATATAAAACTCCGTCGTATGGCAAAGGCAACTGAGGCAGTACTCCAAAAGGACAAGCGCATTTTGGATATCGCATTGGATCTTGGATTTTCATCTCATGAACACTTTTCCCGTACCTTTAAAGATACCTTTGGGGTTACGCCGAATGAGTACCGTAAAAGCCCACAAGCACTTAACCGCATGACAAAGCCTGAGCTCTTGCTTCACTACACTCTGATTGACGAAGGAGTTCCTCTAATCACCGATGGTATAGTTTTAGAAGTAAACAGGCAGGAAATTACGGAGCCGGTCTATTTTACCGGCATTAAAAAGGATATGCCGGTCCAGTTTGTAAACGGACTGGGAATTGAATCAGGGGTTGACCCCCTTAACGCTCTTTGGCAAAACTTTCATGAGCAGAAACAAACAGTACTTGGTCTTGCTGAGGATAATGAAGAAATTGGTGTGGCATATCCATGTTTAAAGGAAGGGTATTTTAGCTATTTTGCGGGTGCAAAGTCCAGTCCTGTAGAAATCCCCAGCGGTTTTATGAATTGGGAACTGCCGCCAGGAAGGTATATTGTTTGTTCCTTTGAAGCTGAGAACTTCGAGGGTCTCGTCATGGATGCTCTTTATAAAGCACAGCAATATATCTACAACACATGGCTGCCAAATCACAAACTGCAAACTGAGGCGTTTTGTGCTGAAAGATATGCGAGCCATTCGCCTGAAACCACAAACATGGAAATATGGCTTAAGCTGATATAATAGACTGATACACTCCCTTGCATATCGTCATAGTGTCAAGCGCGTGGAGGGTTTGGAAAACGGGGGACATTTCGATAATCGCTATTTTTGAGGGCTGTCCCCTTACACCACCACTACCCTTCCATTAGGCCTTTTGACCAGCTAACAGGAACATTCTTTCATTATCAGCCTCAACAACGGTATTAAACCCTGAGCTTAAGAAATAGCCTTTAATTGTAGAGGCATCAGGCAGATAGTCCCCGGACACTTCCTGTGATGCGCTTTTATGGAGGTTGTTTATTTCGTCCCTGCTCTGGGAGTGGCAGATTACAATCTTTCCTCCAGGCTTTAAAAACCTGCCCAGCTTTTCTGCCGCAGTAACCTTATATTCAAGATGAGGAAATACGGAGTAGCACATCACTATATCAAAATGCTCTGCCGGAAGGCTTAGCGAAAAAACATCACCAACGGTGAAATGCACATTTGGAGAATTGAATTTGTTTTTAGCTGCCTCAATCATTTTATCCGAAATATCTACAGCAGTAATTTCGCCTGTGTCTCCGATTCTTGAAAGAAGGAAAGGGATCATAACACCCGTTCCTGTTCCGACATCAAGAATTTTTGAAGCTTTCTGTATATTAACTAAATCCATAATTTCGTTGATTTTATTTTCATCGTGATTGCAGATGGTATCCCATTTTTCCGCCATAGAGTTGAAGAACTCCTTATGATTCACTTGTAAGACCCTCCCTCGTAATCAGGTTATTCTTTGCCAGTATGAGTATTAATGGTGGAATGAGTATAAGCTGAATGACAATTCCGGGAATGCTTTTGGTAATGCTTCCAATAATGAACAAAACAGGAGCCGGCAACTGTACCATAAAGAAGGTTGCGAGTATCCAGACAATAGCACCGCACACAATTCTTCCTGCGATCATGCTTCCTATCAAGGCTATATATGCATTGAGCTTTAACTTTCTATATAGCAAATTTGCAACAGCTCCATAAGCAGCAAGCTCAAACACCATATAGAGCAAAACCGGAAAAGCGGGAGGCATTCCTGTGAGCAATGAACTCAAAACAGGTGTGGCAACCGCTGCGGCAATAGCGAAGGGTAGACTGACAATAAACCCTGCGAGCAATACCGGGATGTGCATGGGCAGGAATGTGGATCCCATACCAAAGGCATGAAAAACTATAGGTAATAGTATCCCCATAGCAATAAAAAGACCTGACATAACAATTTCCTTTACTGATTTGTTTCGCATCCGAAAATCCCCCTTAAAAATTATATAAAATAAATAAGCCATGAAAGTGCCGGTTCATCCGGCTTACCTTCATGGCAGAATTTCAAAAATAAAAACCATCAAAAGAGCTATTTCTACTCAAATATAATACCTTCGTGTCTTGTCTTTATAATGGTGTTAATGCTTTTACTGGCTGAAGCCTTCGTGGCTTCAATATTCCTTTATTAATATACCATAAGGAAATAATTGACGTCAATAAGCAGATATGATTAAATACCAAATTCCGTATCTATAGCTTTATCAAAAAACCCGGGGACCGACTCTTCCTAACAGGAGTGTCCCCCCTCCATCTAAAATATGCTCTCCGTACCTTTAAGTCCATAAGGAACCGTTGAGTATGAAGGCATGGTTACTTGGAAATACTCCTGCGTATCTCTGGTTTCAGCAATACTTATTCCATATCTCGATAATCGCTATTTTTGAGGACTGTCCCCAGCGTCCCCATCTTTACATTTATGAAACTCTTTTATGATTTCTAAGGATATTTCATCCTTATCATTAAAACCATACTGAGAAAACTTTTTAAAGAGAGCGCTTTTTGGAGTTAACAGCTTTAGTCGAATCATTGTGCCAAAACCAACGTTATATTTTTTTAAGTCCCCCTGTGGTGTATTTAAAAACTCTGCTAAATCTGCTTCTGTAAGATATTTTTCAATTTTGGGAATGTTCTTTTTTATATTTTTATACAATACTTCTTATACAATACTTCATTGAATAAACTCATAGCATTCACCTCAAAATAAATTTATACGAAAATTGCATAAAAGTCAATATGCAATTTTCGCATAAAGTAAAATTGTTTTAGGTGATCGACATGTATCAAAAAGTCAGGAATTTGCGGGAAGATAAAGATTTGACACAACAGCAAATGGCGGAGCTTTTGAATATTACACAAGCTACCTATTCCCGTTATGAAAGCGGAGATTTGGATATACCCAGCGCAGTACTGATTAAGCTATCAAAATTTCACAACGTCAGTATAGACTATCTGTTAGGACAAACCGACAACCCAAAGCCTTATGAAAGCAAACGGATTTGACAATAGCCCCGCTTCGCTAAAAATCGCCCCACGGCAATTACCTTTAACGGTAAAAGCCGTGCGGCTTTTGTCCCGTCCGCTCTGTGAAAACTCGAGGACGCTCCTGCTTTTTCCACAGTTTTTCGGCTTTGCCTGCTCCGCGCACAACGAAAAAGAAGCAGACCTTCAGCCTTCCTTAAACCTATCCTATTCGAATTAATGGATTGAGAATACTGCAATAAACAGGTGCGTCCCCACCTTTACATCAATTCTAATACACGGAAATCTTTACACTCCTAAGGATAATTTGTAGTATAATTTAATATGTAGATATATTCAAATGGAGGTACATTATGAGAAATAAAAAATTAGCAAAACTATTACCTGTAATTTTTTTTGTTGAGTTAGTAGTAATTCACCTAGTAGACTCATTATTCTACGGAGTGATAAAAACGTGGTTGTTTGATATTGCAATTATTCTTCTATTGCTTTTTTTTGTGTTTATAAAAGAGTTCGGAAAATGGAAATTTATAGGTTTTACTGTGTTATTAGTTTTAATCCCATTTCTATTTATTTTTAATTTACCATCTACTACTTACGAAGGTGGAAAGGTTATTGTCCAAAATGAAATAAGTAGTGATGAGATAACTTTTATTTCTACAAACTATAAACTAATACCGACTACTCCTCTCAAGTCCTGGTTTATTAATGATTATTACTATCATTATGAAGTTGAAGTTTCAAGAGAAATATTATTTTATACAGTAAATCCAATTACTGGAATTACGTTTCAACTTGAAGAAGATTTCTTTAGATATATCCGTTAAGATTATTCAATTAAAGGAAAACGGTAGGTTCAACTTTGTATACTTTCTTTAGGGGGACGCTCCTGCTTTTTCCACAGTTTTCCTGTTCTGCCTACTCCGCACATAGCTAAAAAAGCCAACCTTCATCCTGCCTTAAACCTATCCTGTTTGAGAATTAATGGATTGAAAACGCTTCAATAAACAGGTGCGTCCCCATATCTACCCATATCTATACGCTTTTCCACTGGATGCCTCAAAACAGTTCTTAACTTTTCTGGTGCTGTTTTTCGTGGGTCAGATAAGTATATTTCATGATGCTTTCGGTCAATACCAGTTACATCAACTAAATTACTCTCTTCCACAAATTTTCCCATCATTTCTATTGATTTCGGCTCGTCTGAATAAGGACCTGTATGCATCATCTGAACACATAAGTCTTCTGTAAATTGCTCAAACCTTGCTCGACTTATATCAAGTTCAGGTTTTTTCTTTTTGCATTCATCAAAAGCCCACTTAAACACTTCCATAGTGACAAATTCTGGTTGCCTCATCATCGAAGTCCAACGCCATATATCTCGTTTTTCAAAGTCAAATCCACCGTTTTCACACCACCATAAACCTTCAAGAGGTGGAACGACATATTCAAAATAACCTTGAGGTTGGTTTCCGCTCATTTTACTCATTTTGATTGTAAATGACAGAGCATACAAAATAGATATAGCGTTTTGATATTCTTCTTGTTGTGGGCTTCCTTTACCGTTTATCAAAATAAAATTCATAGGTGGTACATCAATTAATGACGGCTTATTCTTCGGCATATAAAGGTCTTTAAATTCTTTTTTGTAATCAAGTTTATCAGACATATTTATCAACTCCCGCTTTCAATTTTATCAAAACGAATATGACAGCACTATGTCATGTTTTAAAATATAGCGAAATTAGCACTAAAAAATATTTTGAACATGAGATGGGGACACCCCTGCTTTTCCCACAGTTTTCCGGCTCTGCCTGCTCCGCGCACAACGAAAAAGAAGCAGAAAACGCTTCAATAAGCAGGGCCGTCCCTACCTCTCTGTATATGAAAACAGAGGTATCAAGTTTTTTCATCTCAATGCCTCTGGATTTCCCTATTGTTTAGGGATACCTCATAATCTTACAGCCACTCATTAGGATGATTCATCATCCTTTGCAATTCATCAAAAAACACTTTTAAGTGGTAACCATCTGTTGTTGCATGGTGGACTGTAACGGAAAGAGGCATTGTAATCTTTCCATTCACTTCCGTAAAACCGCCTGCTTCAAAACTTGGAACATAATAATCCTTTATTCCGTGATTGTGTAATGAGAAACTGTTGAAAGTAAACCAAGGAATACACGAAATAATATACGCATTAGGCAGTGGCACTCCTTTGGACGATAGAATTCCATGGCTATTGCCATGTTGTGCAGTATCTTCAATATAATGTCTGTAAAACGCCTCAAAGTGTTCATCGTATTCTGTCCAAAGCAATGACGTTGTCTTATCGTCCTCGTGAAATTGAGGGTATGCAGGAGTAAGGTAATCCCAATATCCAAGTACACCATCCTGCAAAGCTATACGCAGCTCCTGCTGCTTACTAATAGCTTTAGTTACTAAATAAAGGTATGCAGGAAAGAATTTATATCCTTTACTTTTCAATGTTTTTCGAAGAATCGTAACATCAATTGTCACGTTGACAGTGTAGGTAGTTGGAGCCATTTGAGTATAATAATAAAACGATTGTGCCATAGGCCAAGTCTGAGTATCAATAATATGAAAAATTTTTGATTTATCCATTATCCATTCACCCACAATCCATGTTGGTTACAACAGTAATAAATTTTTCTGCCATACATCTTTGGAAAACGCACTTCACCGGTTTGTTCTGGGTATAGTTTAATTAAAAGTGCTCTGTCACAAGTAACATAGGCTATAAAACTAATATAATGTGTCTTGCTCATCTCATGCGTAAAGGTTACATAAAAATCATTCTCTACTTCTTCTACCGTTAATTTGTGAATTTCATCAGCCAGATTTGGGACAAGTGGCATAAGTTTTCGCCCACAACAAGAAACTTCCGCTTCCCCAGTGGCAGTCAGTGTATTTCCGCAGTTAGAACACACATAGAATTTTACTTTCTTCATATTTCCTCCGTCTGCATCATTAGGTTCTAAATTTCCCAATAATATTCTTTCGATATTTACGTCTAAGATCTCGGAGAGTTCACGGAGCAAGGATACATCAGGGCATCCCAATCCACGCTCCCATTTTGAGATGGCCTTGTCGCTAATGTTCATAGCGTCAGCAAGCTGCTTTTGTGTCATTCTATTCTCTTTACGCAAACTAAGTATCAGCTTTCCAACTTTGTTGCAATCCATGTTGTTCACCTCCCTGTATTAAGAATAATCGCAGACGGACTATAATTCAATAAACGCTCCGTAGAGTTTAGCTTGAGAATATATAAATATGCTTCACCTATCAGATGTATTTTTCCCTAAAAACCAGAGCAAAAAACGGCCATTTTTCAGCCTAATTTTTGCCCATTTTTTGCTTAAAACAACACTATGTTGTGGTTTAATTGGTGGGGACACTCCTGTTTTTTCCACAGTTTTCCGACTCTGCCTGTTCCGCACACAGCCAAAAAGAAGCCGCCCTTCAGCCTGCCTTAAACCTATCCTATTTGAATTAATGGATCGGGAATGCTTCAATAAACAGAAGCGTCAGACTGTGTGAAAACCCTAAAATTGTTTGGAAAATTGCAGCTTGCCACCGCTGCGGCATCATGGGGTACGGTTCTTCTGCTTTCCTTTCAGTCCTACGCTGCGCTACGGAAGCATAAGAATCCGTCCCCAAGATTCCTCCGCTGTTTTTATGCAAGGACAAAGCTTTACAATTTCATTCAAAATAGTTTTCACACAGCCTGGCGTCCCTTCCCCATTCCCTTCACTCCATTAATATATCCAGCATCCCCTGCGTATTGCTCAAAAAAGCCTTCATAATCTGATAATGCTCCGTCTCCTCATACTTCACAGCCTGTATATCCTCCTTGATTTCGTAAATAATCGAATTGGGATATGCCATGATAATGGGTGAGTGAGTTGCTATGATAAATTGGGATTCCCGCCCTACCAGCTCGTGCATCCTGCTAATCATTGACATCTGCCTCGAAGGTGACAAGGCCGCCTCCGGCTCATCCAGTATATAGACCCCTTTCCCCCCAAACCTGTTCATGAAAATCGCCAGAAAGGACTCCCCGTGAGACTGCTCGTGCAAGGAGCGGCCTCCATAGGAATTAATAATTCTCGGCCCCCGCTCCCCCTTATCCAGCTCTTCAATATTGGTAGCCACATTATACAGGCTCTCCGCCCTGAGAAAAAATCCGTCCCTCGGCTTTTTGACTCCCTTAACGAGATTTATACAGCCATATAAGTCAGAATGCGTATCCATTGATGAGAAGTTGAAGTTTTTTGTTCCGCCTTCAGGGTTAAATCCGTAGGCCACGGCAATCGCCTCCAGAATGGTCGACTTTCCCGTTCCGTTTTCCCCGACAATAAACGTCACATTGGGATGCAGGCTTAAATTATCTAAATTACGGACAGCAGGAAGGCAAAAAGGATATCGGTCAAAAGAAGAAATGCTTTCCCGGTGCAGCTCCACACTCCTTATGTATTGATTCATGCTTCCCAATTCCATTCAATGCCCTCCCCGCTTTATCCGCTGTTGTAAATATTTCTCCCCCGACCTACTCCACAGTCACACTCTTTGCCAAATTCCTCGGCTTATCCACATCGCAACCCTTTTGCAGCGCCATGTAATAGGCAAAAAGCTGCATTGGCGTTATGGCGACAATAGGCGCTATGATGGAGTCGATATCGGGTATTTCTATAACAATATCCGCCGCCTTCCAAACCTCCTCATTGCTTTGCTGGGTTATTGCCATAACCACCGCACCCCTTGCCTTGACTTCCTTGATGTTGCTTATCATCTTTTCAAGCAGCCCCTTCTGCGTCATTGAGCACACAACCAGCGTCCCCTTTTCAATAAGCGCTATTGTGCCATGCTTCAGCTCGCCTCCGGCATATGCCTCCGAGTGTATATATGAGATCTCCTTCAGCTTGAGAGATCCCTCCATGGAAAGTGCATAGTCCAGCCCCCTGCCTATAAAGAAGATGCTCTTTGCATTGTAGTGCTGTGAGGCGAATTTCTGTATTGCCTCACAGTTGCCCAGCACCTCCTCTATTGCATCGGGCGCCGCCTTTAACGAATCTATGATGCCCTTTGCTGTCTCACTGTCAATGCTCCCCTTCTTGCAGGCCAAATCAAGCGCAATAAGATACATTGCCGCAAGCTGGGTATTATAAGCCTTTGTCGAGGCCACCGCTATCTCCGGTCCCGCCCATGTGTACAGCACGTCATCCGCCTCTCTGGCAATAGAGCTTCCCACCACATTTACAACCGCCAGAGTTCTGGCACCTCTTTTTTTGGCCTCCCTGAGCGCGAAAAGAGTATCAATAGTCTCCCCTGACTGGCTTATTATAATTACAAGGTTTCTTCTGCTTATGATGGGTTCCCTGTACCTGAACTCCGAAGCCACATCCACCTCCACAGGGATTCTCGCCAGCTTCTCAATGATGTACTTCCCCACAATCCCCGCATGGCTCGCCGTGCCGCAGGCAACTATGTTTATTTTGTCAATGTCCTTTAACGCCTCCGCAGTAATCCCTGTGTTCCCAAGATTAACTCCGAAGCCCTCTATTCTGGGATTTATCGTGTCCCTCACAACCTTCGGCTCCTCACACATCTCCTTCATCATGAAATGCTCGTAGCCCGCTTTTTCAGCACACGCCACATCCCAATCCACATGGAATATCTCCTTTTTTACCTCTGCCCCGTGGATATTGAAAATGCTTACCTCATCCTTAGTCAGCGACACTATTTCCTTATCCTCAAGTATGTATATGTCCCTTGTATGCTCAAGTATCGCAGGTATATCCGAGGCTATGAAGTTTTCCCCGTTTCCAAGCCCCACTATAAGAGGACTGTCCTTTCTTGCCGCTACAAACTTATCCTGACAGTCTCTGCATATTACCCCCAGAGCATACGAGCCCTCCAGCTCATTAACGGATTCCATAACGGCCTGCACAAGATCGCCCTTATAATGGTATTCCACAAGATGCGCCACAACCTCAGTGTCGGTCTCCGACACAAATTCATAGCCCTTTGATATAAGAAACTCCTTCAGCTTCATGTAGTTTTCTATGATCCCGTTGTGAACCACCGCAATATTCCCCGATTGGCTTATGTGAGGATGTGAATTCACATCATTGGGCTCTCCGTGGGTTGCCCACCTCGTATGCCCTATCCCTATATAGCCCTCAGGCATATCTCCGTTCACTTTCTCCTCCAGTGCCGCAAGCCTTCCCTTGCACTTTACCACCTTAAGCGAGTCCCGTCCGAACAGTGCCACACCCGCAGAATCATACCCCCTGTATTCCAGCTTCTTTAACCCGTTAATGAGTACGGGTACTACATCCTTATCCCCTATATATCCAACTATTCCGCACATAGCTTAGACCTCTCCTTATATTTTAGTTTTAACGACACTTAATAAAGCTTAAAAAACGAAAAGAAATAATACTGTTGTTGCACACAGCATAAAAACCCTCACATTCAGGCCGCAAAATGCAAACCTTAATTAAGGCAATAGACTTAAAGCCCTTCATAATAAAATAAAATTTAAATTTTTGAAAATGTGTCAGACAGGATTAAATCACTTAAGAACCCGGTTTGTTTTGCGGTTGCCCGCAGTTTTTGCAAGGTTCCTGCGACTGTGATCAGCCGGAAGGTTTCCGCCGAAATCTCGATAACCTGCTTTTTTAAAGCAGCCTCCTTCTCCTCGTCAACGAAGCCCTATGCCTCGTTCTGGCGCTTTTTTACGATGCCTCTGCCAAAATTTTGCCCTCCTCTCACGGCATCCATATCAACCCTGCTTTTAAAATCACCCCCCTTCATTAAGGCTACGGCGTATTATATTAAAAATATCCGCCTAGTTAAGTATATTCATAACATTAAAGAATTGTCAAACATATTTGCGGCGTCTGAAAAACCCGCCTATCCCAGCCTTTCCTCAATAACCCTCGCAAGCTCGGCAGCTCTGCCCGTTATATAGCTCTGATCCTTTCCCTCTATCATTACCCTGACTAACGGCTCAGTGCCCGACGGCCTTATAAGAACCCTTCCCTCACCGTCAAATTCCTTTTCAAGGCTGCTGCACATAAGCGCTATTACCTCATCGTCCAAATACCTGTTTTTATTGTCGTTCTTAACCCTAGCATTCTTCAGCACCTGCGGCAGCACCTCCATAATGCTCGCAAGCTCCGAAGGCTTTTTGCCGGAGGTCTTTACCACCTGCAAAAGCTGCAATGCCGTGAGAAGTCCGTCCCCGGTGCTGTTATGCTCTAAAAAGATAATATGCCCCGACTGCTCCCCTCCAAGCACATACCCGCTGTTTAACATCTCTTCAAGCACATACCTGTCCCCAACACCGGTCTTTACTATATTCAGCCCCTCTTTCTTGGCCATTATATCAAACCCGAGGTTACTCATTACAGTGGCTACAATTGTGTCCTTGGCAAGCCTGCCCCTTCTCTTCAGCTCAAGTCCTATAACCGCCATTATACGGTCACCGTCAATAACATTTCCCTTTTCGTCTATGGCAAGCATACGGTCGGCATCCCCGTCGAAGGCAATGCCTATATCGGCTCCCGTCTCCCTTACAAGCTTTTGCAGCCCCGAAAGGTGAGTCGATCCGCAGTCCTTGTTTATGTTTATGCCGTCAGGGACATTATTTATCACAAAAAGCTGCGCCCCAAGCTCCTCCATTGTCTGAGGAGCCACCCTGTACGCCGCCCCGTTTGAACAGTCCATTGCAATTTTCAAGCCCTTTAAGTCAACCTCAAGGGTACTTTTCACATACGCCGAATAGTCTCCGAGAGCATTTTGCTTAACGCTTCTAAAGCCTACTTCCTTCCCAGACGGCTTTGGAACCTCGGCACAGCCGTTTGCAATGACCGCCTCAATTTTATCCTCTGTGGCATCAGGCAGCTTGTAGCCCTTGCTGTCAAAGAACTTTATACCGTTAAATTCATACGGGTTATGAGATGCTGATATCACCACACCTGCATCAGCATTATACAGCCTTGTGAGGTATGCCACAGCGGGAGTCGGCACCACACCCAGGCAAATTGCCTCGGCTCCGACCGAGCAAATTCCCGCGACAAGCGCCGATTCAAGCATGTCGCACGACAGTCTTGTATCGGTTCCCACAAGTATTTTAGCGTTGTGCTTTATTTCCGAGGTTAATATGTACGCGCCCGCACGGCCTAATTTGTATGCCAGCTCGGCTGTAAGCTCTATGTTTGCAACTCCTCTTACCCCATCCGTTCCAAAAAGCCTTTTCATTATATATTGATCCCCCTGTATGTTCTATATTTTTAATAAATAGTTATAACTTCCGCATATATTTCTATTATATTTATTTCCCGTCCCGGCTATCATTTCTGTATGGGTCTGTAGGTTGTCATAATCTGTTGGGCCACTCTTATTCCGTCTACCGCCGCACTTACAATTCCTCCCGCATACCCGACACCTTCTCCCGCAGGGTATATTCCCATGACTCGCGGGGTCTGCAAGGCTTCATTCCTTGGTATTCTCACCGGTGAGGATGTCCTTGTCTCAACACCCGTAAGAATTGCATCTCCCATTCCAAAGCCCTTTAGCCTGTCGTCAAAATAGCCTATGGAGCGTTTCATGGCATCAGTCACAAATAGAGGAAGGCATAAGTTCAAATCGGACATTTGCACCCTGCCGGTATAGCTGGGCCTCACAGCTCCCCATTTTTTTCCCCTTCTTCCATTTATAAAATCCTCAAGCCTTTGTGCCGGAGCCGAGCTGTTTTTGCCTCCATGGATAAAGGCCAGCCTCTCCCATTGTCGCTGGAATTCCACCCCGGCAAGAGGGTGCGCGCCTCCAAAATCCCCCGGCCCCACAGATACCACAAGTGCACTGTTTGCGTTTTCCCTGTCCCTCGCAAGCTCACTCATTCCATTTGTAACAATTGAATCAGGCTCCGAGGCCGCCGCCACCACCAGCCCTCCGGGGCACATACAAAAAGAGTACACCGTCCGGCCTCCCGTCTTATAGAAAAGCTGATAATCAGCCGCCCCAAGCCTCGCATTCGACGCAGCCTTCCCATACTGTGCATGGTTTATCATGTCCTGAGGATGCTCTATTCGTACTCCTATCGAAAAAGGCTTTTGTTCAAAATCAATACCGCTTCTAAGAAGCTCGTCGTAAGTATCCCTCGCGCTGTGCCCTATAGCCAGTACGACAACATCAGCCGGCAAATCCTCACATTCATTGATAACTACACTGCTGACCTTGGCGCCGTCATGCTTTAACGATGTCATTTTTGCCTTGAACCGAACCTCGCCTCCAAGGCCGATAATTCTTCTTCTCATGTCGGCGACCACCCTTTTTAAGACATCAGTGCCTATATGAGGCTTTGATTTATAGAGAATTTCCTCCCCCGCTCCCGATTTGTAAAGCTCCTCAAGAACCGTGTCACATCTTGCGTCATTAATTCTGGTAGTAAGCTTCCCGTCGGAAAAGGTTCCGGCGCCGCCCTCTCCAAACTGCACATTGGTTTCGGTATCGAGATTCCCGCCTTCCCAGTAGCGTGAAACTATTTCAGTCCTCTTTTCCACGCACTCCCCACGCTCAATAAGCACAGGACAATACCCGTTTTGGGCTAAAACAAGGCCGGCAAATAATCCGGCCGGCCCTGTACCCACTATCACAGGTCTGTTACTCATCCGTTTATCTCCATAAATTAAAGCCTCTTCCTTCTTCTGCTCCAAAATTCTTATGTCGCGGTTATTGGGAGTTTTCAAAACAGCGTCCGTTTCTACTATTACCGAATAAACAATGGCGATGCTGTGCTTGCGCCTCGCATCCACCGACTCCTTAGCTATTTTGAAGCCCTTAACCTCATCGGGCGAAATACCAAGCTTTATAGCGGCCAAAGTCTTTAATGAAGCCACATCCTCATCAATCGACTGCCTTATATTGTCAATAATAAACTTCACAGTTAACAGTTACCTCCGTGCATTTTGATATATCTTACTCCGTGCTTTCAACATTTTGCTCCGTTTCGGCATTTGTATCGGCAATTTTACTTATACTGATATTAACATAATAATCCCTATCCAGCCTTGCGTCATAAGGGAGTCTGACCTTCAGCGTGGCCCTATGGGCTCCCTCGGTAAAGCCGGAGGCGTCAATAAACGGGTTTAGGCTGTCTATACTTACTAAATTTAGCGCCGGCTCAGGACCCCACAGCTTTACAGTAATACTGTCGTCTTTTATTTCATATGTGAAGGAATCATCCAGCTTATTTATTATGCTGATATCGCTTTTGGGTATAGTGATTTCCTTGCTGTAGGACTGCTGTATCCCAACATTGACGGTAACTTCCTTTATTTGCGCATCTATCGCCTTAACCCCCGTCGGAAACACTATGGAGGATACCTCTTCTATATTTTTCGATGCACCGTCTATATCTACGGGGGATGTCTTAAGCTCATTTATCTTGGACAGCACTTCTGGAGAGCCTGTTATGAGCAGCTTTTCAGGAGTTGTTTTTATTTCCCCTACAACATAGTTAATAGCGGGGCTTCCCTTTATCGCGGCAGTAACGGCAACCTCTTTTCCAACATGCACCGTTACGTCAACATAAAGATCCTGACTCAGCTCGAGAATCTCCTTGCCGTTAATATCGTATACCTTGCACGGCTGCTTTTTCTGCACTATATCCCTGTCTATATTGCTTACATCTATAACGGTTTTTATTGAAGCCGCGGATTTTATTAAAGCATCGGCTCCCTGAAGTACAATGCTGTTTGGAGAAACGTCGGTATATACAACCTTGTACCCCGGCTTAGGAGAGCCCGAAATCACTCCCTCCACAACAAAAGCATCCTTTTCAAGCCTTTGCAGCTCCACTTGAACGGAAGTCTGCAAAACATCCTTTATAATAATGCCGTCCTCCTTGCCTATGTATTTAGGCCCGTCAATCTTCAGCTCGGTGTCGTATACAGAGGTTATCTTGCTAAAATCAATAGAAGCTTCAAAATCATCCCTTGTCACATTCTTGATCTTCTCGTTGTTCCCCCTTATTACGACCTCCACAGTACGGCTATAATTCTTGTTTTTAAGAATAAGGTTTTTATTCTTAAGCGTATCCTCATTTTTTACAGTGAGGTAAACAGAGATAGTTCTTGTCTGTATGGGGTTTATAACAAACCACAGCACTATTGCAAACACTACCGATAATATTTTTATAATGATATCTTTTTTTAATAATTCATTCATTTAGGCTTCACCTTCCACAAAGCAAGCTTCCTATTAGGAGTATCTCTCTCTAAAAGATTCTTATTAAGAGCTTTTCTCAAGGTATCTGTAGTCAGGTTTCTGGTCAGCCCTCCTGCAAGCGCAAAGGAAATTTTGCCGGTTTCCTCAGAAACCACCACGGTAATGGAATCCGATACCTCGGTTATTCCAAGAGCCGCCCTATGCCTCGTGCCAAGCTCCTTGCTAAGATTAGGATTATCCGTTAACGGCAAAAAGCACGCGGCGGATTTTATCTTATTGTTTCTTATTATTACCGCACCGTCATGCAGCGGAGTATTGGGAGTAAAAATATTGATAAGAAGCTCCGCCGAAACATTTGAATCCAACTGAGTCCCCGTGTTTATTATCTCACCTATTTTTGTGTCCTTTTCTATGACAATAATAGCGCCGGTGGACGTTCTTGACATTTCCCCCGCCGCCTTAACAATTTCTTCTATTACCGCCGTAGTCTTTATTATATTGTTTCCGTCATCAAAGCCAAAAAAGCTGACAATGTTGCTGCGCCCAAGCTGTTCTAACACCCTTCTCAGCTCCGGCTGAAACAAAACCACAATAGCTATACTGATTAGCTGTATAGAGTTATCAAATAAAAACTTAACGGTTCTAAGGCCTAAAAAGCCGCTGACATATGATATTACTAAAATAATAAGAATACCCTTTATAAGCTGCCACGCACGTGTCTCCTTCACCAGCTTTACTATGGTATACACAACATAGGCCACTATGCTTATATCGACAATAGCCCTGATTAAATCAATAGGACCGCTGAACCCTATATATGCAGCAAAAAAGTTTACAATCTCATTTAATTTAAACTGGTTAAATAATTCACTCAAAGCCTCACACCCTCGTATGCTTAAATGTAAAATCAGGCAGTTGATCATTTGCTAAAGCAAGAGTTTGCCAAAGCAAGAGCTTGCCGGAAGCGAAGTGCTCAAATCCACTCCTTACGGTATTTTACCTTAATAAAATTATACCCTGTTTTTTATATGTTTGTAAGTATTTCTTGAATAATGTTAATAAAAATTTAATTCAGATATAACCTACCGCTCCATAAAAAAGCTAAGTCCTATTAATCCCAATGATGTTATAAAAAAAACCAACAAAGTCACAAGAGCTATAATCCTTACAAATCTTCTGTTCATCTATCCACCACATCCATCCGTCAAATTACCGATTAGATATATAACAAGCGCCCTTAAGGCTTAAATGCTGAATTTATCTGCATGTTATTAAATATATAATAGGTTGCATTTTAATTTTATACCAAAAAATAATTTAAGGAAAGAAGCCTTGGTTATATTTTCGATATTTTTTTAAATAAAGCAATTTGCACATAAATTCTTTGACTATTTCCGCCACCCAAAAGTTCCCGGCTTTTAAAATTTGGGAAATATATAATAAACAGCCGTGCTCGCGCATACATTAAATTTGGTGAGTAATATATGATTATTATCGGAATAAGAAAAAAACCTCTTAAGTTTATCATCTGTATTATCCTTGCAGTGTCTGTAGGATTTAATATATACGGCTATGCACAGAATTTACGGCTCACAAGCAAATACAAATCACTGCTTTTTATTTCAAACCATATTGAGCAATATTATATGTCTTCTTCTCTGTTAACCGGCTTTTCACCGTCCTCCTATAAAACAGTTGAAATATTTGACATCTCCAAAGGACAGGTAATTAAAAAGGTCAGTTCCAATTCTTTTATAGAAAATGAGGCCAAAGGCTATCTGCTCAGAATAACTGGCATGTATGTAAAGGCCAATGCATTACCCGATAAGGGGTATATAATAAAAATTCCTTTAAAAAAGCCCATAACGGTAGAGAATCAATGGTTAAACGATTATGACACAGATCCTGTAAAAGAAATATTTGTTTTAATTCCCGCAAGCGGAAACCCATATCTGCTTGTTATGGACAATATGAACAGGCCTCTTTTTTATAATTTTGAAGGAAATACCGGCCGTCTGCTGGCATCTCTCAGCTTTAACCCTCACGAGATATGATTGTATCTGCCTGCGACAACAAACTCATAAAAAATATATTCTTTTTCGAGAACTTTATACTAAAAATACACTTATTACCAACAAAATTCAACATTTTTTTCATTATTCTTGATGTATACTTATATTGGGTGATGAATTTATGGATATAAAATGTGAGCTTACAAAGTGCTGTGAAATTGTACTTAGGCTTTTGACACAGCTTAAAGACGAGGGAAAAATAAGTCAGGAGGAATATAACCGGCATATAGGATTAAAAATAAAATTTTTAGAATAGAGATTTATAAAATACAAAGTTTGTTATTATTTAAAGAAAAGCCCTCCCTTATATATACGAATATATTTATAAAGGAGGCTTTTTTGTACACTAAACCGTTTAACAGACCTTAAAGCGACCTGCCTATATTTTTTTATAACGGCAATAATATTTTATTATAAATGCAAAAAATGTCAATAATTTTTTTGTCAGTCTTATACAATTTATATAAAGAATTTGTTAAAATAGATAATTTTTCTCCCGTTTTCTATAAAATAAATAATTTTCCGACTTATAATGCCTCTTTTAACGTTAATTGCAGCTTAATTTATTGCATTTATGTCAATTATATGATATTATTAATAAAAAGGCTGTCGGCTGGTTGCCTGTGGGCAAGCTGGTATTTTATGGAGGTGACCTGTTAAGCTTATATAAAAGTCCAATGTATTTGGCAATAGATTTATCAATTGTGCTTATTTAAGAATGAAGAAATAATAAAATTACCACTAATTTTTCCCACCATTTTGAAGCAGTTAAATCCAATCACATTATAATCCCTTAAATAAAAATGCTGTTTGCATGGTTTTGTTTTAATGTTAAAAAGTTAATTTTGGAGGAAGATGAGATGAAAAGGCTTATTACTTTATCTTTTTCATTAGTAATGGTTGTTGCGTTATTAATGACATCCGGTATGCAAATATTTGCAGAAGGATCGGTTGTTGCTCCAACCGATGACGATTGGCTTCATGTGGAAGGCACTAATATTGTCGACAAATACGGAAATAAGGTATGGTTGACAGGTGCCAACTGGTTTGGATTCAATTGCAGGGAGAGAATGCTTTTAGATTCGTATCACAGTAACATAATAGCGGACATAGAAATTGTTGCCGACAAGGGTATAAACGTAGTCAGGTTGCCTATTGCGACGGATTTATTGTATGCATGGAGCAGGGGTCAATACCCGCCCTCAACAGATACAAGCTATAATAACGCAGCTTTGGAGGGATTAAACAGCTTTGAATTGTTTAGCTTTATGCTGGAAAACTTTAAAAGGGTAGGAATAAAGGTTATACTTGATGTACATAGCGCAGAAACGGATAATATGGGGCATACCGCGCCGCTCTGGGTCAACGGGAACATAACGGAGGATATATTTAAAGCCGCCTGGGTATGGGCTGCCAACTATTATAAAAATGATGATACCATTATAGGTTTTGACCTTAAAAATGAGCCTCACACAAACGCCGGAACGTTGAAGATATTGTCTCAAAGCGCTATCTGGGATGACTCCTCCAGACCGACCAACTGGAAAAGAGTGGCTCAGGAAACAGCATTGGAAATATTGAAGGTACACCCCAACATACTAATATTCATTGAAGGTGTGGAGATGTACCCTAAGGACGGCCTGTGGGATGATGAAAGCTTTGATACAAGTCCGTGGACAGGAAGCAATGATTATTTCGGCAACTGGTGGGGAGGCAACTTAAGGGGAGTAAAGGATCACCCTATCCAATTGGGAAAATATCAGAGCCAGCTTGTGTATTCGCCGCATGATTACGGCCCTATGGTATTTGAGCAGGAGTGGTTTAAAGGCAATTTCATTACTGCCGGCGATGAACAGGCAAAAAATATATTATACGAGCAGTGCTGGAGAGACAACTGGGCGTTTATCATGGAAGATGGGATATCCCCTCTGCTGCTCGGCGAATGGGGAGGCTTGACGGAGGGCGAGGACAAGCTTCTTGAGCTTAACAAGAAGTATTTAAGGTCCATAAGAGACTATATAATAGAAAACAAATACACGCTTCACCACACCTTCTGGTGTATAAACATTGATTCGGCGGATACCGGCGGATTGTTTACACGCGGAGAAGGAACTGCATTTCCGGGAGGAAGGGATCTTAAATGGAATGACAACAAATACGACAATTATTTATTGCCCACTTTATGGAGAAACAGCCAAGGCAAGTTTATAGGCTTAGATCACAAAATACCTCTGGGTAAAAACGGAGTGGCGTTGGGAGGCGGCTCTGCGCCGGTAAATTATGGCGATTTGAACGGGGACGGGCAGGTCAACTCGACCGACAGTATTTTGTTAAAAAGCTACCTGCTGGGACTTAGTCAGAATATTGATACCGAAGCCGCGGATCTTAACCTTGACGGCTCAATAAATTCGATAGACTTCACAATTTTAAAGAGATATCTTTTAGGCTTGGTTACCGAGCTTCCGCTGTACGGCAATTAATAAAAATATTCCTCAAAAAAAGTACGCACTTTTTAAAAATCAATAAAATCCTGTAAGCCACTAATTCTAATGGCTTACAGGATTTTCACCTTTCTCAGCCGTCAAACAATGTCCACGTATAATTCCCAAATTTTAATAATACATATTTTAAAGGAGCGTGCGATTTTAAAGGAGCACAAATTGAGATATCCCGCGTTTGCAATTATATTATTAATATCTCTGATTCTTCTCATATGCAGATTAAAGCAGACAGCAGCCGTGCATCTGAAAGCCTATTTTCTGCCTGCCCTAACCGTAATGTTTTTGCTGTGCCTCATTATTTTTTCAGATACGGCAGTTAAATCTGCCTCTAAAGGAATAGAGCTATGGCTTAATATAGTATTCCCATCATTATTCCCTTTTTTTGTTGGCTCTGAGCTGCTGAACAAGACCGGGCTTGTTAAAACTGCGGGAACGCTTTTAGAGCCCGTAATGCGCCCTATTTTTAACGTTCCCGGCTGTGGCTCCTTTCCATTTGCAATGGGCATAACATCAGGCTATCCCATAGGCGCTAAAATCACTGCCGACATGCGCGGGCAAGAGCTTATTACAAAAACTGAAGCAGAGCGTCTTCTGGCCTTCACAAATAATTCGGGACCCTTATTCATTATGGGCGCCGTTTCAGTCGGAATGTACAATATGCCCCAAATAGGCATACTCCTGCTTTTGTGTCATGTCCTCTCATGTATAACGGTAGGAGCTGCTTTCAGATTTTATAAAAGGCATGATAAGTCCCGTTCAAAAAAAATAAAGCCTTCCGTCAAAAGCTTAAAAGCCAATACCCAGGATATCCGCAAAACCTCTTTAGGAAATGTCGGAAGCCTGTTGGGGGATGCCGTAAAAAGCTCCGTTCAGAGTATGCTGGCAATAGGAGGGTTTATTATACTTTTTTCCGTTATTATCAGCCTTCTTATGGAAACAGGTATTATAGCAACGCTTACAGACATTATATATTCAATTGCTTCACCCTTAGGAGCAGACAAGGATATAATCAAATCCGCTCTTTGCGGTTTTTTTGAAATAACCACAGGGGCAAATATAGCCAGCAAGTCCCAATCCGCCTCATTGGTGCAGCAGCTTACAGTTACAAGCATAATTATAGGCTGGGCCGGTCTTTCAGTACACTCACAGGTTATAAGCATAATAAGCAATACCGACATAAGTGCGGTTCCATATTTGCTTGGTAAGCTTGTTCAGGGAATTGTTTCGGGAATATACACCTATGCGTGCATGAAAATAGCCGGTCATTCCCTTATGAGGGCCGAACCGGCATTTAGCGCTCCTGATATATTGGGCTGCCCGACCTGGCAATACTACCTCGGCAGTTCCTGCAAATACCTTGTTATATCTATAGCAGTACTTTTGGCTTTCACTGCGGTTGTAAGGGTATTACCCCCCATATACCGCAAATTTAATCTAAACCACAAAAATTTATAGCTCCTGTTTAGCTTTATCATCTCAGGAGTTGCAAAAGGGTTCATTCCGTGGTATCAACCTCAACAGTGTAAATCCTCTTTGACGTGCTGAACTCTGCCAATACAAACCCCTCCCCTTTTGTATAAGTATATTTGTGTCATAATTTGTCCTATTACTTTTAGTCATCAGGGATATGGCTATATGTATGGTGTATATTAATTTTTTAAGTAGTAGATATACAGGGAGAACCTTTAGGATGACTGGCAGCTAGCTCCTTTTCCTTCAGTGATACAGCCTCAAGCAGTTTTTCCTTTACTAAAATTTTATTTTTCCCATAGTGCGCTTCACGGTGGCAATTTGGACAAATTGCCGAAACCCATTCAGGCTTGTCCGGTCCGCCATCAGAAAGCCTTTTTATGTGGTGCACTTCTAAGAAACGGCTCGCATCCTCTTTTTCAAACGGCCCCGGCTTCCCACAGCACTCACATATTCCTTGTGCTCGCTTCAGAGCATATTCTTTAACAGCGCTACTCCTTATATGAATTTCCTTCTGTTTTTCTTTAACAGTTCTACTCCCCCCACGGGATGCCTCTGCAAGACTTCTTAACTCATTTAAGGACTTGCTTCTCAAATCCGGTTCGTCATTAGTAGTATATACTTCTTCACGGGAGTCCAATGCATATACTGGAGTAAGCTCGAAAACTATAGCTTGCCTCATGTTACCGTTTTTATCAAGGGATTGCCTTAAATGATGCCCTGTATAAACCATATAATTAATAAAACGTACCTCTCCACTTTTTACGTATTGAAAAAGGCAAAGGTCTTTACCATTAACTTCATGATCACGGATTGCCTTATTCCCTTTTATAAACTGCATGTCATATACTTGCCCCTCGCCAGTATACTGATATATACCGTCATCGGTCCAGCCGTCTTTATACCCAAACTCATTTCCATTATCCCCAGTAAATATAATTACCATCGGGTAACTCACCGGAGTACATATTCCACCTTGCTGTTGCCCTCCATAGATTGCATGAATATCTCTTCTTCTATTATAGATTTTACCCGGAATAAACATAGCCTACCCCCTGTACCGATGTTGATTAATGATATATAAGTAAATTATACCAATTAGGTGGTATAAAGTGCAATGATGCGTGGGCATTATGACGGTAATTATAGGAAAATAGCTTTTAAATATCATTTTAAATATAATTCGTATGAAGCATTTGACAATCTATTATATATTTTTTACATATATACCTGTTTATTAATTAAGGTATATAAAATGTGAATTAAGTTTCTTCTGGACAAACTCAGGTTTATGGCAAGGTAAAGCCCTATATGGGAGACCCAAAAACACTCCTTTATTTGTATAGCTTACCTTCCATGCATATTTTTGAAAAAATACAAATAGATTTTTATATGGAGTGATTATATTGGCAAATACCAAGCCCATTAATAAAACAGCCACAATATATGTCCGCGTTAGTACCGAGGAGCAGGCAAGGGAAGGCTACTCCATACCCGCACAGATAGAGGTACTTTCCCAGTATTGCCGGCTGTATAATATTAATATTTACAAGGTGTACAAGGATCTCGGAATCTCCGGCAAACCCACCGCAAACAGGCACGACCTTCAGCAGCTCCTTGAAGACTCTGAAAAGGGGTTGTTGGAAAGCTTCGTCACGGCATACGTCACAACATAAAAAGTGAAGAGTATTTTGAAGTGGACGGAACTCACGAGCCCATCATACCTGAGGATGTTTGGCTTTCATTGCGGTTGTACGAGTATTATCCCCCATATACCGCAAATTTAATATAAACCACAAAAATTTATAGCTCCTCTTTAATCTCGCATTTAACTATTTCAGCTCTTCTCTGTTTGTCTGCACAACATTAATAGTGTCCGCCAATATCTCTTCCAGCTTGTTTAATATGCTGTCTGCATACTCTCTTGTACCAAGCCTTATTTCACGGGCATTTTTCTGAGCATTGGAAATTATCTCATTTGCCTGCTCATATGCCTTCTTTGTAATTTCATGCTCATCCACGAGTGAGGAAATTTTGCTTTCAGCATCCCTTATGATATTGTTTGCTTCCTTTTGAGCCTCCAGAAGAATTCTCTGCCTCTCCTCCTTAACCCACTTTGCCTGCTTAATGTCGTCCGGAAGCTTTAGCCGTATCTCCTTGATTATTTCAAGAATTTCTTCCTTATCTATAAGACATTTCCCAACAACAGGCACATTAACACTCTTTTCAACAACATCCTCCAATGTCTCCAAAATGGTTAATATCTCCATCTCTTTTCCTCCCCGTTTTATTGCAGCAATTATAACCCTATTTGAAATTTACGGGTAACCGCTTCCCGTATGCACTCCGGAACAAGCCCGTCAATTTTTCCACCGTTTTTAGCCAGTTCCTTTACTATGCTGGAGCTTAGAAAGGAATAATTTATGCTCGACATCATAAATAATGTTTCAATGTCAGGAGCAAAATTCTTGTTAAGGAGAGCCATTTGCAGCTCATATTCATAATCGGATACCGCTCTTAAACCCTTAATAATACATTTTGCATTCTTCCCCTTCATGAAATTAATAAGCAAGCCTGAAAAGCTTTCAATCTCTATGTCGGGCCTGTCCGCAAACACACATTTTATAAGCTCAACCCTCTCCTGCAAAGAGAATGCGGGCTGCTTGTTATTATTGACAAGAACCGCAATTATTAATTTGTCGCACAGCTTAGATGCCCTGTTAATTACATCTATATGTCCGTTTGTAATGGGGTCAAAGCTCCCCGGATATACCCATATTCTCAAAATACTTCAACCTTCCCGTTCATACGCCTTAAATAAACATAGGCTTTCTTTTATCTTTTTAATGCCCGTGCCGATAAAACGAAAGCACGGTGTCGCCGTATCGCTCTTCCCTTGCCAGCTTAATTGCCTCTATGCTTTGGGGTATTATATCGTCAATATCTCTTTCCGCTATTATTATGCTATTATCTCTAATTATATCATTTTGTACTATAAAAGTTAAAGTTTCTTCAATAAGATTTTTATTATAGGGAGGATCTAAAAAAACAATGTCAAATTTCCTGCCCTGACTGCTTAGCCTTTTTAAACATGCAAATACATCCCCCACCATGACCGAAGCCTTGTCCTCAAGCTTTGTGTGCCTGAGGTTTTCATTTATTATGCTGAAGCACTCCTGGCTCCTGTCTATAAACACCGCACTGTCAGCTCCCCTGCTCAATGCCTCAATGCCAAGATTACCCGTTCCGGCAAACAAATCCAATACCTCCGAGGCATAAATACTGTGGGAAATAATATTAAAAAGCGACTCCTTAACCCTATCCGACGTAGGACGCGTGGAAACACCCCTCGGTGCCTTAAGCTTATGCCCTTTTGCCGTTCCTGAAATAACCCGTAAAATAAATATTCCTCCAATTGAATATACTGTATACCTGTTATTTTATATTATGTTTTACAAATGTCAACACGTTAATTCAGACTTAGCTCGTCAGCCTTATCTCTAAACCTCTCCATAACCTTTTGCTTCAGCCCGGCGTTTTGATGCGAGGAAAGCAGCCTGTCCTCCTTAAGCAGGGCAAATGCCGCCTGCTGCGCCAGCCTTAATATATCCATGTCCCTGTACAGGTTGGCAATTTTTAAATCGGGTATTCCATGCTGCCTGGTACCGAAAAATTCTCCCGGCCCTCTTAGCTCCAAATCCTTTTCCGATATTAAAAAGCCGTCATTGGAGCTTGCCATAATCTTCATTCTCTCATCCGCCACCTGGCTTTTTCCGTTGTTGTATAAAACACAATACGACTGGCAGGCCCCTCTTCCAACCCTTCCTCTAAGCTGGTGAAGCTGCGCCAGTCCGAACATTTCAGCATTTTCAACAACCATTACCGTAGCATTAGGAACATTTACACCAACCTCTATGACTGTGGTAGAAACAAGTATGCTTATTTCCCCCTGAACAAACCTCCTCATTACATCTTCCTTTTCCTTAGACCGCATTCTTCCATGAATAAGCCCTACACTTAAGTCATTGAAGTCCTTTTTAGCTATTCTTTCCGCCAATCCCGAGGCCGACTCGGCATTTACTGTGTCCGAATCCTCCACCAGAGGACAAACAATATAAACCTGCCTTCCCTCCATGACCTTTTTTCTTATAAACTCATTAATCCGTCCCCTCATCCCATTATCAACACAATATGTCTTAATAGGCTTCCTTTCCGGCGGGAGTTGGTCAATTACAGATATATCCAAGTCTCCGTATAATATAAGCGCCAGAGTCCTTGGAATTGGCGTGGCAGTCATAACAAGCACATCGGGGCTGCTGCCCTTACGGGACAAAATCGCTCTCTGCCTGACACCAAAGCGGTGCTGTTCATCCGTTATTACGAGTCCCAGCTTTTGAAACTCTACATTTTCTTCTATCAGAGCATGTGTACCTATTAATATATCGGTATTTCCTTCTTTTATATTCTCAAGTATTTTACTCTTTTGCTTTTTGGTGCGGCTTCCTGTCAATATATCGACTCTTACCCCCGACATCTCAAAAAAGCTCTTAAGGGAATCAAAATGCTGCTCCGCCAGTATTTCGGTAGGCACCATAAAAGCACCCTGATACCCGCTGTTTACGGCCTTAAGCAGCGCAAGCACGGCAATAATGGTTTTGCCTGAGCCCACATCCCCTTGTATCAGCCTGTTCATTACAAAACAGCTCTCCATATCCTTCTCTACCTCGCACAATACCCTTTGCTGCGCATCGGTGAGACGGAAGGGAAGCCCGTCAATAAACCTTTGTATACCCGCCTCCTTGCAGAACTCAATGCCCTTCTTATGAGCTTCAAAGGAGCTTTTTATGCTTAAAAGCCCTATCTGCAGCAGAAGCAGTTCCTCAAAAACCAGCCTGTATCTTGCATTTTTAAAATCCTGCTCGGTAGCAGGAAAGTGAATGTTTTTTATTGAATAATTTATTTCACTGAGCTTATACCTCTCTCTCAGAGCATTGGGGATTATATCCTCCAGCCTGCCTTCAACCAGCTTCAGTGCATTGTCAACCACCGTGCGTATGGTATTTTGCGCCAGTGCGGAGGTGGAAGGATATACAGGAACAATTCTGCAGGTGTTTTTCATGTCGTCACAGCCTGTCTTGTCATAAACCGGATTATGTATTTCAAGGCTTCGATAATTTTTTCTTACAGTCCCGAAAAAAACATATTCACTTCCAGTCTCAAAAACCCTTTTAATATAGCTCTGGTTATACCACACCCCTGTTATTGTACCTGTCTCGTCCTTTATAACAGCCTTATACAGTGATAACCCTCTTCTTACGTGGCTTTCCGAAACCCTTGACATTATAATGCCTTTAACGGAGCATGTTTCGCCATCCTCCAGCTCGGCTATTTTCTTGAGCCTTGCCCTGTCCTCGTATTCTCTGGGGTAATGCGTTATTGCATCCTCAATAGTATAAACATTAAGCTTACTGAAAAGACGGGCTCTTGATTCGCCCACCCCTTTTATATTTTTAATGGATTTTTTTAATATAGTTTCTGCCTCATTCTCTATACAGCCATTTTTCATATGCTTTTCCCTTTTAACGGATATAAATATTATTTTATAATAATTTTAATATATAGATAACAAACTGTAAATAAAAAGCAGGGATAAAGCAAGGGGGACAGTTCTCAAATATATAGCATAAAGCCTGCGCTATACTTCAAGAACTGTCCCACCATAATTGCAACGCTTTTGGCAATTTCTTCGGCCGGACGGGCTATGTGATGGGAAAATCAAAATAAGTGTTTGGATAAGGCTCGTGCTTCAGTGTGTAGTGCCACCACTCGCAATGGTATGAAGCAAAGCTGCAGGCCTCCATGATAGAACAAAGGTATTGGCGGTTTCTTGCTTCGGCTTGCATGATTCCTTTTGCTCCATGATGTGACACTGAATCCATTAAATCAAAGTCGCCGCCCATTGGAACAAGTGTGCCGTCAGCTAAATGATAAAGCGTTAAGTCAACTGCGCTGCCCCGACTGTGGCCCGACTTAGCGGCTACATATCCTTTTTCAACCATATCTGTTTTGTCAATGTTGGGATAGTGTTTTAGTTTCGTCCGGCCGTCTTCCGGCTGCTTTGACCATCGCAGAAAACAATCCACGGCGCTTTGAGGGCGATAGCCATCCCAAAGAAGCAAGCCAAAGCCAAAGGCTGCGGCGTTTTCTCGGGCTTTTTCCAGGGCTGCGCATAAAGCTCTCGTACCGACAATTCGATTCGCTACATATCCGTCCACCGGCTTGCCGGTAAAATTATCCCAAGTGGCATATTTAGCATCCCAGCGTATTCCGGATACAAATTCGTCTATAAAGACAAAATCATTTTTCATCGTCCCTCCCCTTTCAATGTCAACGATACAATCCGGTCGATCATTCCGGCAAACGACAGCCCTGCGGCTGCCATCATTCTCGGATAACGGCTGTATGAGGTCATACCGGGCAAAGTATTAACCTCGTTAAGTATTACTTTTCCATCTTCCGTAAGGAACATATCCACCCGTGAAAGTCCCCTGCATCCCAAAGCTCGATATACAGCTTTTGCTGTCTCACGAACGAGCAAGCGCACTTCTGCCGGAATGTCGGCGGGAACGATTATTGTTGAGTTTTCGGAACCGTTTTCAGGCTTATTCTCCTGATGAATTCTGAAAAAACCATGCGATAGACAAATTTGATCTACCTCTCCTGCAATCAAATCCATATCGTTCCCTAATATCGCACATCCTACCTCGCTGCCGGCGACAGCCTCTTCAATCAACACCTTCGAGTCATACTGTCTTGCGATTTCCACCGCACTCAGCAACTCTTCTTTTCGACATGCCTTGCTAACTCCGAAGGAGGAGCCCGAACGGGCCGGCTTTACAAAAACGGGATAAGTAAGCCGGTCGGCATCAATATTCTTGTTCGCTGTGACAGTCCAGAATTTTGGTGTAGCAATTCCCGCGTTTCCAGCGACGATATAAGCAAGGGATTTGTCCATGCACAGAGCTGAGCTTTGGACATCGCAGCCTGCATAGGGGATGCCGGAAAGCTCCAATAAGCCTTGCATCGCGCCATCCTCGCCAAGCTTGCCGTGCAGAACGGGAAACACCATATCCAAACGGATCGTTTTGTATTGTCCCTGCTCCACAACAAGCAATCCGTGTACGCTTCTGTCCGGTGACAGTATAACCGGACGGCAATTGCCGTTTTCCCAATTTTCATCAGGGCAGGGACAAAGCTTCCAAGCACCATTTTTTGTAATCCCGATATAGAACGGTTCATACTTTTCGATATCAAGGTTTTTTGCAACCTCTTGCGCAGATTTAACGGAGATGGGATGTTCCTCGGAGCATCCTCCGAATATAATTGCGATTTTCAACCTATCCATGCTGCTTTCTCCTTTCAAATTTCAGGCAATTGATAATAGTATTTTCAACAGTATCGCTTAAGGCACGCTCTGTATAATAGGCGGTGTGCGGAGTAATAAGCACATTCGGTAATTTCTGCAATCGTAACAGCAGTTTGCTTTCAATGGGTTTGTTTCTGTAGTCAAAGTAGAATACTCCTTCCTCTCCTTCTACGACATCCAAAGCCGCACCGCCTAATTTACCGCTTTCCAACGCCGGAATAACAGCCTCGGTATCAATAAGTGAGCCGCGTCCAGTATTGATAATAAATGCGCCGTGCTTCATATTCTCGATACGTTGATGATTTAAAAGATGTTTTGTATCGGCGTTAAGTGGTATATGTAGCGTTACAATATCGCTCTGCTGTAACAAATCATCAAGAGCAACGTAATGGGCAGAGGCTATGGGATGAGGGTCATGGGCTAATGTGTGGCAGCCGAAGCCCCTCAGCCTATCCATAACTGCTGCGCCAATGCGTCCCGTTCCGATTACCCCAACGGTCATATCACGTAATTCTTTCCCGCGCACAGCATTCAATCTGAAATCATGAATATCTGCACATCTGATAATGGATTTTGCATTTCGCACCGCCATAAGCATCAGCATTAATGTGTAATCAGCCACGCTATCGGGCGAATAAGCGACATTTTCAACGGAAATACCAACGCTCTGGGCGTATTTTACATTAATATGGTTATATCCAATACTTCTTGTGGAAATATACATTACACCAGCTTGGCTGAGTGCCAGAAGATTGGAATTAGTGATTTCAGTTTTATGACCGACGCTGATGCATTTATTTCCAAGTGCCAGCTCAGTATTAGCTTCAGATACCGCTGCATCCGTGATAGTTGGCATAACGCCAAAGCGAGGCGCCATCTCCCGGAACAAAACGGCCTCGTCCTGCTCGCATCCATAAATTGTTATTCCTGCTTTTGCCATGATTTAGATTTATCCTTTCATATTTCTTATTTGCTTTTATCGCTACATATATAGGACGCGATAAAGATTTTACATGGAGGATATAACTTGGTGGAAGAAATTATATCCTCTATGTTTGTAAAATCTTTATCGCTACATATATATAAATCGCACTAATGAATTTACATCAAAGAGGATGCGATTTATAACCCTAGACAACGTCTAATCCCCCCTTTTCGGAATATAAAAGCCTGCCATGTTCGGTAATTTCATATTACCGAAACCAGACAGGCGATGTTGGATTTTTAACTTATCAAAATCTTAATAAATTCTTATGAAAAGCTTATTATTCCCCTAAGCTGTTGTACACCGCCAATGCATCAGTAACATTGTATTTCTCGGATTTGGGATTTCCCTTGGCACCCGCTGTAATCAGAATATATTCCTGCTTGCCTACTTTGGCAAGACTCGCGAGACACAGTCCGGCCTCATTGGTGTATCCTGTTTTTCCGCCTAAAATTTCCCCATTAATAATGTTTTGATGCTTAAGCTCTTCAAACATAGTGCTATTTAAGGTTATCCCGCCGGAATGCTTATTCGTAGGCTGCGTGAAATGGCAGGATGAAGTGAAAATTTCCCGGAAGGTTTCGTTTTGCAGCGCGTAACGTAAAAGAACAGCCAGATCCTTGACTGTTGTATAGTGGTTTACATTGTGAAGTCCCGTCGTATTTTCAAAATGGGTATTGTCCATACCGAGATCTGCTGCCTTTCGATTCATTATTTTTACAAAATCCCGCTCTGAGCCGGCAATCTGATCGGCAAGTGCAACACAGCACTCCGCGCCGCTCGGCAGCATTACCCCGTATAACAGATCAATTGCCCCGACCTGCTCACCCGGTTGGAAGCCTGCCATTGATGCATCTGCTCCGTACAGCCCCTGAAACGTAGAATTGGTAAGCTTGATTTCTTCCTTCAGATCAGGTAAATTTTCTATCGCAGCAATGGCTGTCATCATTTTAGTCAAAGAAGCAGGATAGATTTTTTCTTCACTATTTTTTTGCATAAGGACGGTATAATCATTTAAACGGATCAGAATCACATTAGGACTGTTCAGCTTGTCCGAAGATATAGAAACAGAGGGATCGGGTTGTATCCTTGGCGGATGAACCAATGCTGTTCTATCGTTATACTCTTTCTCAAATATTTGGTGATTTTCTGGAGTAATGACGGCTTTGTAAACAAAAGCAGTAATGACAACCATCAATAGAAGTCCTGCAAACATGCGTATCCCTGACTTTTTCTTTTGTACTTTTCGTACCATAATAAAACAACTCCTTATTTTGTGCTGATATTATTTAAACACAGAAAAAGGAGCTATTTGGGAATTCCATCTTATGAATTTCTTAAGATTTTCTTATAACGCCAGCACAATCAGCCTTTAGTGCTTGAATTTTTATCGTCACTCCTGCGGGCTGTAAGGGTAAAAATCTTTCTCCTTATTTCTCTGAACAGCTTTTCACCTTTTTCAACCGCGGTATATATCAGGGGGTTGAACACATAATCTAATTCTCCCACAAATTCTGTAAAATCGCCGTTAAAGCCTTTTTTAAACTTATAAAGGCCATACAAGGGATTGCTTTCCTCCAGATTTCCCGATACTCCTCTAAAATCATATATGCTGCAGTTGTTCTCCCGTGCCCATTTGATCATCTCCCATTGAAGCAGATAGTTGGGCATTACATTCCTGTATTGGCTGCTGCTTGCACCATACAGGTACCAACATTTATCGCCGTAAAAAATAGCGACAGCACCTGAAACCATTTTGTCGTCATAGTATGCAAGGTAAAGCCTCAAGTGTTCAGGCCCCAGACAGTCGTACATTTTTTCAAAGTATTCCGCGCTTCTTATAACAAACTTATCCCTTATACCTGTCTCAAGCATTATTTTATGGAACTCTGGTATATCCTCCCTTTTTCCTATTCTGACGGTAACACCCTTTCTTATGGCAAGGCTTATGTTATATCTGGTCTTGTGATGAAATGATTTTAATAGCTCATCTTCAGTTCTGCCGAGAAGCTTTAATCTGAAAACGAACCGCGGCTGTATTCCTTCAAAATTCAGTGCTTCATTTTTTGTGCGAAAGTTCAGGCTTTTTATAATGCTCTGGAATTCCTCGTCACTTTTTTCGATGTCGGGGTCCAGCCTCAAAACATAACTTTTATACTCTCTGGAAAGCTGTTTTGCACTGTCAAGAAGAGCCTTAAGGGTTTTAAAGTCATGAGTGTCGCACACGGGACCGCGGGGAGAGTACATTAATGTATATTTCATAAAGGGTATCTTACGGATTAAAACGCTCATTGAACCCTTTATATTTCCGGAATCATCCCTAACGGTTAAAATTCTATTTGCCCAATTCGATTTGACGGCTGCCCACTCGGGAGACTGCATAAAATGTCCTTTATGGTGTGACATTATAAACGATTTGTATTCTTCGATATCGGTATTTGCTGTAACCTCCAAATTTACAAACATGCGTATCCCCGACTTTTTCTTTTGTACTTTTCGCACCATAATAAACCATCTCCTTATTCTGTAATGATATTATTCAACCACAGAGCAAGGAGCCATATTAGAATTTCATCTTATGAATTTCTTAAGATTTTCTTATGACGGAAGCTTTATTGTAAATGTAGTACTTTCTCTGTTGCTTTCCACAGAGATTATTCCATCGTGAGCAGTGACAATTTCCTGGGCAATTGCCAAGCCTAGCCCTGCTCCACCTGTGCTTGTGGAACGTGCGGTATCTAATCGGTAAAATTTTTCAAAAATACTATCAAGCTTTCCCTGCGGGATTGGATTTCCCTGATTAGTAAAGGTTATAACAATATTTTTGTCCTGCTGCACCGCAGAAATATCAATGACGCTGTTTTCATAGCTATAGGCTACCGCGTTTTTCAGAATATTGTTGAACACACGGGCCAGCTTGTCTGCATCTCCCCACAGAGTGAGCCCGTCAGGCACATTGACCGACACCTGCTTTTCTTGCGGAGTCAGCATTGGATAGAATTCATCTGCCATCTGCTGGAGCATCAACAGTAAATTGATTTTTTCTTTATCCAAAACAATAGCTTGAAGATTAAATCTTGTGATTTCAAAAAACTCATTTATAAGCTGCTCTAATCGATAAGCTTTTTCCAAGGTAATACCGACATATTTTGCCTTCTGTTTAAGAGGCATATCAGGAGCTTCATCCAGAAGACTTAAGTATCCTATAACGGAGGTCAGAGGTGTCTTTATATCATGAGCTAAGTAAACCACCAAATCATTCTTGCGCTGTTCGGCTTCCAGCGCGGCTTTCTTTTGTTTTTGCAAGTTGTTTTTTATCTGATTCAGCTTATTTTCCATAAAAGCCAACTCCGGTGATAATGTAATTTCTTCATCGTATTCCTCAGCAAGCTTATCCATTCCGTCACTGACCTCATCGAAATATTTGGTAAACCAAGAAATTGAAAATTTAAGCAAAATAACTAAGAATATGAGAATCACAATAAGTGTAATAGCTTCTATATTATAGATAAATAGAAAATGAGTAATCATTATAGCTGTTCTGTCTGGGATATGAAATATATTCATTAAAAAGTCTGCAATAGTATCTCCAAAACTAAAGTATTTTTGAATTGCAAAACGCAGAAGGATAACAGTTGCAACTGTAGCAAAAATAACAAGTATCATTTTAAGAAATATTTTATTTTTTAATTTCGAATAATCATTTTTTCTTTTACTTTTCAATTTTATAGCCAACCCCCCATACAGTTTTTATATATTTGGGATGCTCTGCGCTGTCGTGCATTTTTTCTCTTAAATGCCGGATATGAACCATTACCGTATTGTTGCTGTTAGTGAAATACTTATCTCCCCATACCTCATGGAACAATTCTTCCGAGCTGACCACCCGTCCGCGATTGTAGCAAAGGACCCAAAGAATTGAAAACTCTGTAGGAGTGAGAGATAGCTTTTTTTCATTCAGCTTGCATTCATGGGTATCCATGTCCAATACCAAGCCGGAAAAGGCAATCAAGCGTTCTTCGTGTTTTGGCTCTGAAGAATTATATTTAGTAAATCTCCGAAGCTGCGCCTTTACACGGGCAATAAGCTCCAATGGACGGAACGGCTTGGTGATATAGTCATCCGCACCTAATGTCAGTCCGGTAATCTTATCGATTTCTTCTTCTTTGGCTGTCAGCATGATAACCGGGAAATTATACTTTTCCCGGATTTGCCGACAGATTGAAAAACCGTCTATATCGGGGAGCATGACATCCAATATTGCTAAATCTATATTTTGGTTTTCAACACAATGTAACGCATCCCGCCCATTATAGAACTTGAATACATCATAATTTTCGCTTTTCAAATATACTTCAATCAAGTCCGCAATGGACTGTTCATCGTCTACCACTAAAATATTTGCTGTCATAGTCTGCTCAACTCCCTCTTTCACAAAAGCTCATAATATTATATCAAGGAATCGAAAACGGTTTTGTGGATTTAATCTTATCAAATCCTTAAGATTATCTTAAGGAAATATAGAACGAGGACACTCCTCAAATATGCAGCACAAAGCCCACGCTATACTTGAGAACTGTCCCCCTGTGTCAGTGCAGTCATTTTAGCCTGTCTTTTGCTTTTTAGAATTTTGAGAAACCAACCATTGCTGAAGAATAACATCATACCTGTCAATTAACAGTATGTTATCCGGTAAGCTGTCAACGTGCAACGCTTCATTTGGGTTTGTTCTAACTAATATCATTAATGTGCATTTTTTTGTCTTACTTGATTTTATGAGCAGGTTTAATGAGTCAATAATATTTTCGGTTTCCCTTTGAATTTTAATTGATACGGGACCACCTGAATAATTTACTTTTAAAAAGCCATCAATCCCTTTGTTTCTTTGAACAGGGATTGCATCCAGTGCTTTTAAAATTGAAAGCTCATCGTTTGTTTTGTTTATATAACTGTTTTTACCTTCTGTCAGCAGGGCCGAATTTGTTTTAACAGGATTAGCCAGACGCTTTTTAGCCAGTTCTACAGCATCCTTTGAGATATCTATACCTGCAAACCTTCTGTTTAACAGCTTAGCAGACACCAGAGCTGTTCCGCTGCCACAAAACGGGTCCAGTACTAAATCTCCCTCATCGGTTACAAGCTTAATAATCTGTTCTAGCAACAATATGGGCTTTTGGGTAGGATAGCCCGTTCTTTCTGCTGCTTTAGGGTTTAAATATGGTATTTCCCAAACATCAGACAACGGAACTCCCCTCTTTTGCTGTGCTAAAATTATCTCTCCATCGCAGTCTCTTTTATATATTGACTTTCCATATTCATTTCTTTCTCTCAATTGAAGTATTTGATCAATGTTTGTTGTCTCTGAATACTCTGTATATATAGTATTAAATTTAAAATCATGAGACCTACTGTAAAAATATATTGTTTGGTGCCCACACATTAAACCTTTTTTAGAATTCGACCATCTCTTATAGCTCCAAATTATTTCACTTTGGAAATTGTCTTCTCCAAACAATTCATCTAATAGAACTCGTAAATGGTGTGAAGCTGACTTATCGCAATGCAGAAATATACTGCCGGTTTGCTTTAAAATTCTTCTGCATTCTATGAGCCTTTGCCGCATAAAATCAATGTACTCATGTACAGAACTCCAAGTGTCATCAAATGAGTATTCCTTTGTATTGTCTCTTGTCTTTAAATATTGGCTTTTCTGTGTAAAAAATGGAGGATCTAAATATATTAAATCAATACTGCTACTTTCCATGTCTTGTATAATGTTGAGGCAGTCTCCTAAATAAATGCTCACTATAATTCACTCTCCCAAGCTGCTTTCATTATTTGCTATCTCCAACAGTATCTCTTTTAAATTCACTCCCGTACTTTGTAAAATATACTCCCACGCTTCGTCACCAGAGTAATAGTAACCCTGAACTCCTGAATATAAAGTAGCAAGCGTATTTTGAATCTTTTGCGCCTTCTTTCTGTTGGGGTAATAGAACATAATTCTTACAGGTGTATAGCCTGCATCCTTTATTGCCTTTATTCTTGTATGCTCCTTTGTAATATGGTCACCATCAGTAGTTGCATCCCTCCATTTTATTTCATGAGCCATATTACCTACAGCGCAATCAATTTCGAAGGTCTTCGGCCTGCTTCCCAGCGTATTTGGTATTTTTAACTTCTGTGCCTGATGGAATTTATATTTAAAGCATAAAAAAGCCGCTTGTTCTAAAAATGCTCCGGCATACTTGTAAAGAAACCGGCCTTTATTTTGATTGATATCAATTAAATCGCCTTCCTTATCAGTAATGCCTAATACTCTATAAATCAGGTAGTGTGATTTATCATCCTTTTTCATTTTTCCAATACGCTCAGATACCTTTTCCTTTAATATTACAGTATAATTTGCCGATAATTCCTTTATATCAAGCTTCAGCTTTTTATAATTTACGTCTTTCATCATTTTGATGTTTAAAGTGTATACAAAAGTATACTCTTTATTCTCCCTCACAAATGTATTCTTTATCATATTATAAGGTATTAAGCTCCTCGGGTTCAACCCTAAAGAAAGCCCGAATAGGCAGATTCGTACGGAACGCCTTAGGGGGGCGTTCCGTGGGAGGCGCATTCAGTATACCGGGATCATGCCCCGGCTGTCCCCCGTAATGGATTCGCCTCCGTCAGGCGTGACTATAAAGGTATTCTCAATCCCCACCATACCAACATCCTTTATTCCCTTTTTAGGCTCAATGGCAAAAACCATCCCTTCCTTCAGCGGCTGCAAAAAGCCCTCGGCAATTACAGGAAATTCGTCTATATGCAGTCCTACTCCATGACCTATAAACTTTACCCGGCGGCTCCCAAAGCCCATAAAGTTTTCCAGAAATTCATTGTCCAGACTTTCCATAATGCTGCCGTATATATGCTCGGGTATCGCTCCGGGCTTTAGCATTGCCGCCGCACGGTGCTGTATCTCGACACACTTGTTATGGGCAGAAATAACTTCGGAAGGCAGCGGTCTGCCAAACATATATGTCATAGTCTTATCGGTATTATAGCCATCCACACAGCATCCTATATCAACAAACACCATATCCCCCTTGCGAAGCTTGCGCTCACGGCTGCCCAGCAGCGGCACCGCAGGACTCATTCCGTAGTTGCCCCCCGGCCCGTCAAAGGCCGTAGGATAAATTGAGCTTTCTCCAAAGCACACACTTCCAAGCACCACCTCGGTTTCAAACATCGAGAAGCGCGCTATGCCGTAATGCCCCTCCTCCACCATAGTAGAAAACAGACGCGTGGCAAAGGAGGCCTCGCTCATTCCTTCCTCAAGCATTCCCGGCACGAGGTCTTCAAGCACTCTGCGGTGAATTTTCCCGGCTTGTCTCATAAGCTCCAGCTCATAAACACTTTTCACGGAACGCACCGAAGCAATGCACCTGTCAAGAGACTGTGCCCTGCTAAAGGGAAAATGCTTCTGAAGCCTTTGAAATAGCGCTAATGGCACTATTTCGGTTTCCATATACACCGTATCGGAAAGCCCGCTCACAGATGCCACGGCATCCCGAAAGCTTTTCATTGGCCTTATGTCTGAAAACATAGACTCGTCAACAGCCCTCTCATAGCTTCTCCTTACCCACAGCACCGCCTCTGAGTCTCTGCGTATAAGCAGCATTCCGTCCTGCATTGTTCCTGTAAAATAATAAAGGTTTATTTTGCCGAATATTATTGCTGTCTCCCACCCGGGATTCGCCCCCTCCATTTCAGAGCGAAACCTATCCATGCGAGACTTAAGCTCCGCAACAGGCACTTTATTGTTCATAGACCGATCTCCTTACAGTTATCTAAGAGTTAATTTATTCACAAGTGATTATATCACAAAATTAAGGCGTATGTCTGTGTCCGTTTGAATAAACAGCTAACAGTAAGAGTAGAAATTGTTCCGGACGACATTATTCTACATACTTATATAAATTAGGATACAAGCTATCTAAAAAGGATGTAAAATAATTTCCGGAAGAATAATTTCCCCGGAATACGTGACCGCGCTACAATTTAGACTAACTAAAGTCACAAGCGTCTTCTACAGGTATACATGCTTCTGTAGTTAGAGTAGAAATTATTCTGGAGGATATTATTTCACATCCTCCGTTATGTGATATGTTAAAACCTAAGCTGCATAAAATCACTTGGCTTTATTTCCCACTATTTCCACAATGCCTGAGTTGATATTGAAAAGATAACAGCAGATCAGACTCTTTTCATACATAGGCTTAAATGGCTTGGTAATTATAAAGTAACCCTCTTTTTTAAAAAGCTCCACTCCCTTTAAAAAGTCATTTACCCTGTAGCATACATGGTATAGGGCAGACTCTCTTTCCTTAAGCAGGCTGTCCACAGGGCTCGGCTTTCCGGCAGGCTCTACCAGCTCAATCATGTAAGGCTCAATCTCATTATATAGATAGGAGCAATACACATTCTGGCCTTGATCAAGCTCTCTGTAAATTTTTACTTTAGGATAAATATGCTTTAATGCTTCAATTGAATTATCGGTAGATCTGGTGGCATAAGCTGTATGGTGCAGCTTAAGCTTTAACCTCACATCTCTTTCAACATTATTCATTCTTTATCACAACCCTCTACACTATGAGTCTCTTATTATCACATCCCCGGTTGTGTATTATTGTTATATTTATAAATCATCATATTATTTGTATAAACATGGAATATAAACGTATAATAGCCTTAATTTAACTCATTGTCAATACTAATGTTTATTAAAAAACAAAAGGAGCTTCTTTAAAAAACAAAGCTCCTGCAATACAATTCTCCTTCCGCCATTTAAGGCACTAGCCTGCTTACAGCACTTCCTCCAGCTTTTTCACAACATTTCTTTCCATCGCAATTATTTTATTAATGTGTTTTAAATATATCTTTCCCGCAATGAAATCCCCCTTAAAGTAGCGGTAAATAACCTTCATCCTGAACCTTTTCCACTCTTCAACAAGCTCCGACAAGTCATCGTTCAAATTTTGCCTGGAAAACTCAGGGTAAATATCCCGGTATTGCTCCAGCATTTCCTTAAGCAGCATTTTCCTCGCCAAAACAGCCCAAAGCTTCCAATCCAGAAATCCTTTTACGTCTATGTATTTGTAGTAGGAGTGCTTATGGTCAAGGCAAAGCCCCTCACTTTCAAAAATTTGCTTTAACATCTCCATAGCTTCAAACCCGCAGTATACCTTAAAACCATTATTATAATAGCAAGGCTTAAAATAATTGCTTATGCTCTTTCTCAGCAAATCCTTTATGTCAATGCCTCTGGCGAGCTTTTCTGTGTCTATGTCAACAGAAGCAAAAATTAAATCCAGATCAAACGCAGGCTTTAAGTCAGTCTTCTTTATCACTCCGACAGATTTATTTTTACCGTATGGTATAAACCTGTCGTTAAGAACAGCAGGGACTTCTATATAATACAGCATCTCATCGTCATGGGCCACAGCTATAAAGGTGTGATTGCTTTTTTCAATCTCCTCCTGAAGATCTGTAACCTCAAAATCCAGACTTATAAAGTCCTTATTAAACGGAAGCTTCTTTGTATATGTTTTTATAACTACAATCTTGCCTTGCTCAAGCAGCCGTTCTATATCCGCCATTGACTCATAGCCCTTACCGTTAACAACCTCCGCTTTAAACAACTCGTCCACCTCATCAAAATTGTCGCACCATATGTTGCACAGGCTTCCGTCAGGGTTTAACGACACATTTACAGAAATGTCCTGCATCAAAATACCGACATACTTTGCATAGTCCTTTACATATCTTTTAAGATAGAAATAATACATAAGGGAATTACAGTCTAAAAGCTGAGTAAACTCATCAAAGCTGCCGTCTCTGCAGAAATAATATTCCGCATCAAGATTTTCCCGCATCGCTCTGGGCATGTCCCCCTTTTCTATGTAGGACGTCCTTTCCCATAAAATTTGCGCCAGCCTCTCAATTGTAGGGTTTTCCAGAACATCCTGCGCTGTGAGACCTATATTCTTTATTCTTTTTGCAATGAGATCGGCCTTTATCGGATCTCCTCCCAGCTCAAAAAAGTTGTCTTTTATTCCAAGATGTCTATTTACCTGAAGCACTTCCTCCCACGCCTTCATTACAATAAACTGGGTGCCGTCCGTCACGGGAACATAAATCCCTGCAGCTTCCTTTTTATTATCCTCAAGCATAGCCGTTTCCTCCCCGAAGCATCAAGTCCGCCCAATAATGAGCGTGTACGTTTATATTTTACATATTTATATAATGCTTGTAAATATGACATCTTGGTGTTGGGTGCATAAATTATATCTGACACAGCATTTCGGAAAATCGCCATAGGGATTACAATTGAAGCACCTTTTTCACATAACAGCATAATTATCCAAAAAAAATGGTTAAAAAGAGCCAATATATTATGGCGTTTTATTCCAAATCCAGATTTTTAATAAGCTCCCTATCTATCTTCCCCTCACTTCGAGGGGAAGGAAAAGAAGGTCCATGTAGGTCTTGCAGGATGTCTCCTTATTTCTTTTGCTAGCTGCTTTACATGCGCCTGCGTTGTTCTTCTCATTTTCTTCTCCAGCGCCCTTCTTTTTCTTCCCCTCGATGTGAGGGGAAGATAGAAGGGGAGTTAAAATTTGCATTTTCATTCATATTACCACAAAATATATTCGTTGGTAACATTTTCGTCACTTAAATTAAATACACCCCTTGGTGTTTATAAAACTATCTATATTGTATATTCAGGCTGGTATAATTCAGAGCTTTCCTTATAAATGATTCTTCTTCCCTTCATTATATCAAACCATTTATTAGCAAATGCTGCAAGCTCCTTTCCGTCTCTTACGTCAATTTTGCCTAAATCCTCTTTAAATTCCTCATATAGCTTGTGAGATGATATATTTATATAAAAGCCGCTTGTGTTTATTGCAGGAATGCCTGAATACTTGTAGTCCTCAAAGTGCATAATATCGGTAAATATTCCCTTCCTTACAAGTACTGCCTTGTTCCGGCGCACATCTATTATATCGACACTGTCAGGATAAAAATACGTTTCTCCCTCTAAGGGAACCGAATCCCCCTGAACAAAAAGCCTGTGGTGGGGAGTTGCTTTTCTAACCGCTCCCTCAGGCAGCATATAAAAGTATTCGTCAAAGCAGCTTACCACAATCTCTTCATCCTCCCTGACAAACCTGCTTACCTCATTCGTTAGGGCTTCTACTCCCGAAACTATTCCCCCTCCGCACACATCATAGCCGTCCACTATTACAAACCGTCCTGTGTTCTGGTTGCTTTTAAACTGATCAAAGCACAGCTTTTCTTTCGTCCGTATGGTTACCTCCGCCACATCGTTTGTTTTGACCCGAGATGCATCCTCAATTGCCTCAAGCGTTGTTGCGTCAATAACCCTGTCAATTGAAACAACCTCACATTCCATCTCCTGAGTTACTGCCTTTATTTTATACTTTTTGTCCTTTACAAGGTTATTCCTTCCCATCCAGAACAGGTTGACCTTAAAAACATCGGATATCACAGGAGCTTCATCCTTATGGGTTATGATCTCCCCCCTCTTATTAAAAAACTCATCCTCCACCGTAATACCCACAGACATACCCGCCTCCGCGGTGTCCCTTTTGTCATTGTCCGTCCAGTATTCTATCGTCTTTATGCGTGTGAGCTTCCGACTGGGAGAAATAAGTATCTCATCTCCCACCCGAAGCCTTCCCGATTCGATTCTGCCTGCGATAATCCTCCTGTTGTCAAACTTATAGACATCCTGTATGGGAAGCCTCAGCGGCTTTTCCTCAAGCCCCTTATCCTTCTCAAACATATCTATGGACTCAAGTATGGGAGATCCGTCATACCAAGGCATTTTATCCGACTTAAGCGCAATGTTTTCTCCAAGGAAGGCTGAAACAGGTATATATCTTAATGGATAAACCTTCAGGCTGTTTAAAAATTGGTTCATTTCAAGCTTTATTGCATTGAACCTCTGCTCGGAATAGTCAATGAGATCCATTTTGTTGACTATTACATATACCTTCTGTATTCCAAGAAGCGAAAGGATATATCCATGTCTTTTGGATTGCTCCTGTATGCCCTCATTGGCGTCAATAATAACAAGAGCCGCCTCCGCGTTTGCCGCCCCCGATATCATGTTTTTGAGGAATTCCTTGTGCCCCGGGGCGTCAATAATTACATACTCCCTTTTTTCTGTATGGAACTGAAGCTGAGTGGTGTCAATTGTAATACCCTGCTTCTGCTCCTCCTCAAAGGCATCCAGAAGATATGCATACTCGAAGGGCTTTCCCTTTTCCTTTGAAATCCTCTTAACCCTGTCTATCGCGCCCTCCGGCAGAGATTTGGTGTCATAAAGCAGCCTTCCTATTACGGTGGACTTTCCATGATCCACATGCCCCACTACTACTATTTTAAGAATTTCCTTAACGTTTTCCTCTGTCATATATTTGCACCCTCTTTTCCTCACAGAATAAATTTAGCCCGTCTTTAGAAGAAACCTTCTTTAGCTCCCAGCCTTACATATAGCCGTCCTTCCTGAGCTTCTGCATTGCATAGGCATCCTCCTGATCCTGAGCCCGCCCGGCTCTTTCACTTACCTTTGTGTTTTTAAGCTCCTCAATTATCTCCTCTATGCTGGATGCCTCTGAGTCGATTTTCCCGGTACACGGAGCGCAGCCAAGGCTTCTGTACCTCTTTCCATCCTTGGAAAAGTACAGGTCTACAAGGGGTATATTTTCGCGGCCTATATACGCCCATATGTCAATCTCATTCCAGTGCAGAATGGGATGCACCCTTATATGGTTTCCCTTGGGGAAGTCTGTCTTAAACTGATCCCACAGCTCGGGAGGCTGATTTGTATAATCCCATTCGGAATCCTTGTTCCTTTCGCTGAATACCCTCTCCTTTGACCGTGAGCCCTCTTCATCCCTTCTTATACCGAGAATAAGGCCCTCAAATTCATATCTTGCAACAACCTGCTGAAGCCCGTCGGTCTTCAGTGCCTTGCAGCATACCAGCCTGCCATGCCCGGGGCCCATTCCCTGCTCTAACGCCTCCCGGTTTGTGTGTACAATGAGATCCAAGTTATACTCCTTTGCTATCCTGTCCCTGTACTCAATCATTTCAGGTATTTTATAGGTTGTATCCACATGTATGAACGGGAAAGGGCAGTGCCCGAAAAACGCTTTCTTTGCCAGCCACAGAAGCACCGTGGAGTCCTTTCCTATAGACCACAGCATTCCCAGCTTTCCAAACTTCTTATAGGCCTCTCTCAATATAAATATGCTCTGTGCCTCCAGCCTGTCTAAATGATCCATTTAAAACCCCTCCTAATACTTGTTCGATTCCTTTTGATTAATTGTAATTACCCTTTCCTCTCCTTCGGCTCCGGCAATGTGCCAGTGCAGAAAATGCCCGTCCCTTTTTGTATGCAGTGTTGAGCCCATTCCCCCTATATCCGCACCCAGAAAGTAGCTCACAGCTCCGTACAGGCATTCCTTAAGGCAGGCGGTGCAGCCCCAGCAGTCCCTTGGGTACCTGCTTTCCGCCTTTCCGTTTTTGTCTTTATACAGAAGCGTCCCTGGGCATACCCTGATGCATTTTCCGCAGCCCGTGCATTTTGAGGTATCAATTGTTATGCTCATAAGCCTCATCCCTCTTTACCAAATCTCTTAAAATTATTTTTACCTCTCCGTCCTCAAAGCGAGAGTTTACATACTTAAGCCAGTTTTTGTCATCCCTTGCGGGGTAGTCGGCATTTTCATGAAAGCTGTGCCACCGCGTTTCCTTTCTCGCCTCAAGGTGCTTTATGAGTACCCTGCACACCCACAGCCGGTCTATAAGCTCATAAATAAGCTTAAGCCCGTGCAGATCGGAAGCCCTGAGCGATGCGCCGAGTTCCATCAATTGGGCAATGCGCTCCTCAGCAAGCTTAAGCTTGCCGGAATTCACTGTATAGCCCGAGGATATTCCTCCCGCATAGTCATCCATAGCCTTTTGCATGGCCTCCTCCAGCTCTTCAACGCTATACAGAGGCAATTCGCCTCCTAAAAATGTGTTGACACCGTCCAGTATTTCAGCAACCCTTTTGCCGCAAATTGCAGTGCCGCTTTTCCCCTTTATATGGTTCAAAGCCGACAAGGCCGCTATTTCCGCTTCCGCAAAGCATCCCGTAACATATTTCTGCGGGCTTCCTCCCGCCACATCTCCCGCGGCATAAAGCCCCTCTATTGTAGAAGCCCTTTCTGTATCCACCCAGTACCCGCTCCCGGTATGCCCGCCGACAATATACGGCTCGGTGCCCTCAATCTCAACATTCTGCCGCGCTGGGCCCCGTCCTGCTTCGATCCATTTTAACGTCTGTGCGGGAGCCATGTTCAAATAGGCCTTTAACAGCTCCTCCTCCTGCTCCTCTGTAATTCCCTCCGTTTTAAGGTAGCACGGGCCTCTCCCGCTCCTGTTCTCCATGACTGTCGAATACAGGCGCATGGATGTCTTAGGAGTGCCGTAGCTGCTTTCGTACTCTTTTCCCAAGCCATTTATCTGCTCGGCACCCACGCCCTGAGAAATAGTGCCTGTAGGAGCAATTGTATCCTTACACCTTAGGGCAATAAAGCGCATTTCAAAGGTTGTCATCTCGGCTCCCGCCCTTATGCCCATAGCGTATCCCGCTCCGGTATTGAAGGGGCAGTACCACATCTTATGCCTTGAAAAGCCGGGATTATTAGGCTTATACAGGCCCGCGGCACCCCCGGCGGCACATATTACCGCCTTTGATGAAATTACATACAGTATGTTTTTTTCGATAGAGAATCCGTACGCTCCTACTGCTTTACCGTTTTCAACAATATAGTCAACCACGTTTACCCGGTTTAAAACCTGTATATTTTCCTCGCTCTCCACAGCGTCAGCCAAAAGCGTCTTAATATTTTCCCCGTTTATTTTTATATTCCGCCTGCCCCGTGAGGCATACTCCCCGTTTTCATCCTTCAGTATAACGAGTCCCAGCCTTTCCATATTTCGGGTTACTCTGTTCAAGCCCTTCGCCATGCTGTAGACAAGATCCTCCCGTAATATTCCCGCAGCATCATTTCTTGCATAGTCCAAATACGTGTCCGGTGTTTCTCCCTTTACAATATAGGCATTGAGAGCATTGACTCCCGCGGCAAGGCACCCGCTCCGGCTTATATGCGCCTTTTCGGCTATAATAACCCTTGCGCCGGAGCTCCCGGCAATTGTCAGTGCGGCATAGCACCCCGCGGTGCCCCCTCCTATAATAAGCACATCCGTTTCCAATATCTCTGCTTCCAGCTTTATACCTCTGCCCACTCCACTGCCCTCCCCCTAAAATCCATACAATGTATCACTTCAACGCCTCCTTCAGCGTATCGTCAAAAAGCTCCCATCCCACCCTGTCCAGTGTATTGCGAAACCTTTCTCCCTTTTTGGCATGATCTCCGAAAAACTTAAGAGTAACCTCAACAATTTTGTGCAGCTCCTTCTTTGCAAATATGATGGGAAGCAGCCGCCTTCCTATAGCTATCCTGTTTCCGAACAGTCCCCCGAAATATATAATAAATCCCGGCTTCCCCTCCCATGCATTTACGGGACATGCCTTGACACACCTTCCGCAGTACAGGCAGTTACCTTCATTAAAATTAAGCAGTCTATCTTTTTTAGAAACCTTTATTGCCTTTGCCGGGCAGATATTCATGCACAGCCCGCAAAAGCTGCACCCTTCCTCATTCCATAGCGGCTTCATTCCTCCCTTTACCCCAAGGTCATTCTCCTCCGCCTTAAGGCAGTTGTTCCTGCAGCCTGTAATTCCAAGCTTGAATTTATGAGGAAGCTCTCTGGCATAATACCTAAGGTTGAATTCGTCGGCAATATCAGCCGTATCAATAAGCCCGCTCCGGCATACCGCATTTCCCTGACACGCTGTAATTGTTCTTACCCTCGCCCCCCCGGCTCCGGGCTCTAAGCCCGCCTCAGTCAGCTCACGCTTCACCGCGTCTATATCTTGAAGCTTGATAAAGGGTATCTCAATGCTCTGCCTTGACGTCATATGCACATACCCCGCTCCATACCTTTCTGCAAGCTCATACACCTTTTTCAGCGCTTCAGCCTTTACCCTTCCTCCTGCAACTCTCAGCCTGAGGGAAAAACGGTCCTTCTGCACCTGATTTAAAAATCCCTGCTTTTTAAGCTCCTTAACGTAATCCGATTGTTTCACCCGTTCATTCCCCCTTATCCTTCTAAGCCCTGTCAAGACCCCATTTCTGCCTTACATTAGCCTCAAGCCGTCCGAAAGCAAGCTTATCAACCGCAAGCCCCAGAACTATTATTACAACCATAACCGCCATAACCTGGCTTATATCCGCCAGATCCCTTCCAACCATAAGCACCTGGCCCAAGCCCTTTGTGGCAGACATCATTTCACCTGCCATTAACGCCCTCCATGCAAAAGACCAGCCCTGCTTAAGGCCTGAAATAACGCCCGGAAGCGCGGCGGGGATTATGACATTCCAATATGCCTTGAGCCCGCTTGCGCCCATAGTTCTGGCCGCTCTTACGTACAGGGGATTGACATTTTTTATCCCCGACTCTATTGCAATGGTTACGGCAAAGGTCGAGCCCACTGCTATGACAAATATTATGGCGCTTTCATTAAGCCCGTACCACAGTATTGCAAAGGGCAGCCAGCAAATGCTCGGCAGTGTCTGAAGGCCCAGTATGATTGCGCTGAGGTTTTCATCAAGATACTTAAAGCGTACTATTACAAGACCCATAGCCATCCCTATTACAACAGAAATAAAATACCCTGCCGCAATTCTTTTTAAGCTGGCGGCTATGGCAATTCCCAGCGTGTTGTCGCCTATCAGCTCAACAAGCGTAGTGAATACTGAAAAAGGTGAGGGAAAAGTGTACGGCTTCCATATTCCCAGCACCCCTACACCTATCCTATAAGCCAGCTCCCATATTACTATCAGCATCAGGTAAAACAGAATCCTTTTCAATATGCCAATCGCTGTCGTACTCAGATTTCGCAACCTTTTCTACCTCCTCCTTCAATTCTTTTAATATATACCCCACCATATATGACAAGTCCTGGCTCTCAATATGCCTTGGCCTTGCAAGCTGGATATCAAACTCCTTTTTTACCCTTCCGGGGTTTGCGGACATTACTATTACCCTGTCGGCAAGTAGGACAGCCTCCTCTACATTGTGTGTGACAAATATTACCGTCTTCTTTGTCTCCCACCATATCTGCTGAAGCTCAAGCTGCAAAATGTTTTTAGTCTGGCTGTCAAGTGCCGCAAACGGTTCATCCATAAGAAGAATTTTTGAGTCCAGCGTAAGCGCCCTTGCAAGCGACACCCTTTGCTTCATTCCGCCCGACAGCTCATGTATAAAGGATTTTTGGAATTTAGTAAGATGAACCATTTTAAGATATTTCAAAGCCTTTTGTCTGCGCTGCTGCTTTGGTATGCCGGCCATCTTCATGCCAAACTCGACATTATCCACCACCCGCAGCCACGGAAACAGCGCCGATTCCTGAAACATAACCGCCCTGTCGGGGCCCGCTCCCTTAACCTCACAGCCGTTCAGCAAAATCCGGCCCCGGCTTGCCCCCTCTAGGCCCGCTATAATATTGAGCAGCGTTGATTTGCCGCAGCCCGAAGGCCCAAGAATGCAAACAAATTCCCCTTCCTTTATTTCAAGATTTATATTATCAAGGGTATGCGTCTTTTTATGTCTTGCAGCAAACTCTTTCCCCACATTTTCAATAACCAAGCTCAAAATACACACCTCTCTCTGTTAAATACTGTCCGCTCATTGTGCATAAATGCCCTTCTCTTTTAAAACCTTATTTAAAATGTCCAGATTGAACAAATTCCCCGTGTCAGGACTTTGCTTAAGAAATCCTGAATCCACCGACAATTCTACAAATTCATATACCGACTGCTTCTGTGGATCGTTTGTTATTATCAGTCTGTTAAAGGCTTGATTAAGCACCTCCTGCGAAAGGGGCTTCTTTGTAAGCTCCTCTATCTGGGAATTTACGGCAGTCTTTGCGGCGTCCTGATTTTTGTTGATATAGTCTGTAAGCTCGACATGAGCCGTCAGAAACCTTTCTACTATGTCGGGGTGATCCTTCAAAAATTCCGTTCTTGCCACCACCACCGCAGTTGTATATTTGCCTTCCCTCCATACCTCGTTGTAGTCCAGCACCACATTGGCCTGCACCTCATTGATAAGCCTTGAGCCCCAAGGCTCGGGCACCAGAGCCGCGTCAATCTCCCCTGCGTCCAGCAGCGTCTTTATGTCAGCGTTTTCCGCCTGCCTTATTTCAACAGTACCGCCCTTTGCAGAATCCGCCAGCCCGTTTTCCCTTAAAAGATTCCTGAGCGACAGATCCTGAGTATTGCCGAACTGAGGCACCGCTACCCTTTTACCGCTCAGTTCCTTAACATCGCTTATTACAAGATCCCTTCTTGAAACAAGAACCGCGCCTGCGTCGGTAGCTCCGGCAATGATTTGCAGCTCTCCTCCCGATTTTGAATAACCGTTGATTGCAGGCCCCGGACCTATGTACCCTATGTCTATCTCACCTGCAAAAAACGCCTCAATTTCAGAAGGCCCCGCATTAAAAACCTTCCACTCAATTGACGCCAAATCTCCCAGAGCCTTTTGAAACTGGCCCCCGGCCCTCCCCACCAGCGCTTGGGAATGCGTTATATTGGGAAAGTGAGCAATCCTTACCGAAAGAGCCTTTTGCTGTCCACTAGATTCGCAGGCTGCAAAAATACCCGCTAGAAAAATAGCCGACAAAAATACCCCGGCAGCCTTTACAAATTTATACCCCCCCATTTTTCAGCCCCCTTAACATTAAATTCAAAGCAAAAACACATTTATAGAGCCTAAAGCTTTAGGCTAATATAGTATTCATATCGTTTTTGTAGGTTTTATGGGTAATCAAAAAGGAGAGGATCTCCCCTCCTTTAAACGTCATGCTTACATTATGACTCTTGAAAAAGCGGCGTAGACAAATATCTTTCTCCTGTATCGGGCAGAAGCACAACTATTGTCTTGCCCTTATTTTCAGGCCTCTTTGCAACCTGTGTGGCAGCAAAAGCCGCAGCGCCTGACGATATACCCACTAAAAGCCCCTCTGATCTGGAAATCTTTCTGGAGGTTTCAAACGCCTCTTCATTCTTAACCTTAAATATTTCATCCGCTATTTCCTTATTGAAAACATCGGGTATAAAGCCGGCGCCTATTCCCTGTATCTTATGAGGTCCGGGATTCCCTCCCGACAGCACGGGGGAATCATTGGGCTCTACGGCTATGATCTGAACTCCCGGCTTTCTCTGCTTAAGCACCTCTCCTACGCCTGTAATAGTGCCGCCTGTGCCGACACCTCCTATAAATATGTCCACCTCACCGTCGGTATCCCTCCATATTTCCTCTGCCGTCGTTCTCCTGTGTATTTCAGGATTGGCGGGATTTTTAAACTGCTGGGGCATATATGAGGATGGAGTCTGGGCAACTAACTCCTCCGCTTTTCTGATAGCCCCCTTCATGCCTTCACTTCCGGGAGTCAAAACAAGCTCGGCTCCTAAAGCCTTCAAAAGATTTCTTCTCTCAACACTCATTGTATCAGGCATTGTAAGTATAAGCCTATAGCCCTTGGCAGCGGCAACAAAAGCCAGGCCTATTCCGGTATTCCCGCTGGTGGGCTCAATTATTACCGTGTCCTTGTTTATCAGTCCCTTGTCCTCGGCATCCTTAATCATTGCATAGCCTATTCTGTCCTTAACGCTCGACGCAGGGTTGAAGTACTCAAGCTTGGCTATCAGCCTTGCTTCCAAGCCCTCGGATTTATTGTAATTTGACAGCTCCAGAAGTGGGGTATTGCCGATTAAATCAGTCAGGTTTTTAGCAATCTTTGACATAGTATCGCCTCCAAAATTTTATTTCCTATTATTCTTATCTGTTTTATATTAATTAAATATTAATGCTTTTAGCATAGTATGTCAATAGGTTTTGTAGATATTTTTTAATTTTCATATATGTTTAGTAGGTATTATTAATCCTGCACAAGCGAGGACTGAAAATCCTCCATTAAATCCTCCATTTCCTCAAGCCCAACAGACACCCTTATAAGGTCGTCAGTGATGCCTAATCTTTCCCTTTCATTTTGCGGAATTGACGCGTGAGACATTTTTACAGGGTATGAAACTATAGTCTCCACCCCTCCAAGGCTTACCGCGACAGCAGCCATTTTTATCTTTTTCATAAAGCTCGCCGCACTGTTCCTGTCGCCTGTTTTAAAGGACAATACCGCGCCCGCCCCGTCTGCCTGTGAAAAATGCACATCCCTGTCCTTATGGCTGGAAATTCCGGGATAGAAAACCTGCCGGACATTTGGCAGGCTATCCAGCCACTCCGCAAGCCTTTGCGCGTTTCTTTGCTGGTAGTCCAGCCTGACCTTGAGGGTTTTTAAGCCCCTCAGCAAAAGCCAGCTGTCCTGAGGGCCTAATATGGCTCCAAATCCGTTTTGGACACTGTAAACCTTTGCCGCCAGCTCTCTGCCCTTAACCACCGCCAGTCCCGCCACAACATCGCTGTGCCCCCCTATAAATTTGGTGGCACTGTGAATAACTATATCTATTCCCAGCTCAATAGGCCTTTGAAGGTAGGGAGACATAAAGGTGTTGTCAATTATAGTTATAAGCTCCCTTTCCTTGGCTATTTTCACCGCTTCTCTGATGTTGGTTATTTTGAGAAGAGGATTTGACGGAGTTTCCAGAAAAAGCGCTTTAGTATTGGATCTTATCGCGCTCCTTACGGCATCTAAGTCAGATGCGTCTACAAAGGTCACCTCCACATTGAACCGGCTGAAAAAGCCCGACCCTATTCTGTAGGTGCCTCCGTAAACATCCTCACAAACAATAATGTGATCCCCCGAGGAAAAAATGGACAAAACAGAGGACGTGGCCGCCATTCCCGAAGAAAATGCAAAGCCCCTGTCCCCTCCCTCCAAAATAGCTATGGTTTCCTCCAAAGCCTTTCTGGTGGGATTGCCCGAGCGTGAATAATCAAATTCCTGAGGCCTGTCAACATCCTCCTGATGATAGGTGGATGCATGGTAAATGGGTATGCTCAGCGCTCCCGTATTTTTATCTATTTCATTTCCGTTATGAATCAGCTTTGAACCGAATCTCATTTTATTATCACCTCATCCTAATGCCTGTTCTAAATCGTTAATTATATCCTCTGCAGCTTCAATTCCCACCGACAGCCTCAAAAGCCTGTCATTTACGCCAAGCCTTTCCCTCATATTGTCAGGTATAGCAGAATGAGTCTGGACTATCGGGTATGTAATCAGGCTCTCCACACCTCCCAAGCTCTCTGCAAAAATGATTGTCTTGACACTTCCCAGCACCCTTTCAACCAGAGAGGCTTCCCTCACTGTAAAGGACACCATTGCCCCAAAGCCGGAGGCTTGACGCTTTGAAAGCTCATAGCCTTCATGCTCGGGAAGGCCCGCATAATACACCCTGTCAACCAGCCGGTGTCCGCAAAGCCACCTCGCAACCTTAAAAGCATTTTCCTGCTGCTTTTCAAGCCTGACACTCAAGGTTTTTATTCCCCTTAACATAAGCCAGCAGTCAAAAGGGGCAAGCACAGCTCCTTCCGACTTCTGTACAAGCTTAAGGCTGTCTGAAAGCCCCGCATCCTTCACTGCTATAAGTCCGGCAAGCGTGTCGTTATGCCCTCCGAGATATTTTGTCCCGCTGTGTACAACTATGTCGGCACCTAAGTCTAAAGGTCTCTGAAAATACGGGGTAAGAAAGGTGTTATCAACAATCAGCAGAGCTCTCAGGGCTTTGGCAAGCTCAGACAGTGCCGCTATATCCGACACCTTCATCATGGGATTTGAAGGAGTTTCGATAAACATCGCCGCGGTATTGCTCCTTATGCTTGCCTTAACAGCCTCAATATCGCTTGTATCAACATACGAAAACTCCATTCCATATTTTCTGTACACCTCTTCAAAAAGGCGGTAGGTTCCTCCGTAAAGGTCGTCCGAGACAATAATGTGGTCTCCCGGAGCAAATAGGGAAAGTATTGTTGAAACGGCTGCCATGCCGCTTGAAAAAGCAAATCCCCATTCACCGTTCTCCAATATAGCTATTGTATTCTCAAGCTCCTCCCGTGTCGGGTTCTGAAGCCGGGAATAGTCATAGCCTGTAGTTTGCTTAAGCCCGGGGTGCCTGAAGGTCGCGCTCTGGTATATGGGAAAGCTGACAGCCCCGGTGTTGGAATCATAGCCCTTACACCCATGAACCACTTTTGTACGAATATCCAATATATATCACATCCTTATAAAGCAAATCCATAACGTCCTTAAGCTGCTATATACTTAGCGATAAAGATTTTACATAGAGGATATAGTTTGACGGAAGAAATTTTTTTGACCCGTAAGGAATACATCTAAGAAAAGCGCCTGATGACATACCCGTGAGACATTTCCCCGCAAGGCGTCTTTTCGTTGTAGTTAAAAATTTCTGTAGGCAATTATATCCTCTATATTTGCAAAATCTTTATTGCCTCCTATACACTTAGCCCTCCGACTTTTTCAACGCCTGATCCAAATCATAAATAAGATCCTCAACATCCTCAATTCCGATGGACAGCCTTATCATGTCAGGCGTTACACCGGCTGCCTTATGCTCCTCCTCCGAAAGCTGGGAATGCGTTGTGCTTGCTGGGTGTATAACCAGAGACTTTGCATCAGCCACATTCGCAAGCAGAGAGAATATCTCAAGGCTGTCTATAAACTTCTTTCCGGCCTCAATTCCTCCCTTAATGCCAAATGTAAATATTGACCCGGCACCCTTGGGAAGATATTTATTAGCCAGTTCATAATATTTATTCCCCTCAACACTGGGGTAGTTGACCCATGCCACATTTGGATGGCCTAAAAGAAATTCAACCACCTTTTTGGAATTGGACACATGTCTCTCAACCCTGAGCGACAGAGTTTCCAGCCCCTGCAAAAGAAGAAAGGCATTGAACGGGCTTAAAGCGGCTCCCATGTCTCTTAGGATTTGTACCCGAGCCTTGGTTATATACGCTGCGGCCCCAACATCCCGTGCATAGCTTATGCCGTGGTAGCTGGAATCAGGTTCTGTAAGTCCGGGAAATTTCCCTCCGGCAGCCCAGTCAAAATTCCCGGCATCTACTATAACTCCTCCTATGGAATTGCCGTGGCCCCCTATAAACTTTGTGGCGGAATGCACCACAATATCGGCGCCAAACTCTATCGGCCTTATGAGGTACGGGGTTCCGAAGGTATTGTCTATAATGAGTGGTATGTTATTTTTATGGGCAATGGCGGAAACAGCCTCAATATCTATAATGTTAATCCCCGGATTCCCTATAGACTCTATGTATAAAGCCTTTGTCCTCTCGTTTATCGCTTTTCTGAAATTTTCAGGATCATCGGGATCGACAAACGCGGTGTTTATTCCAAGCCTTGGCAGGGTTGTGGAAAAAAGGTTATAGGTTCCCCCGTATAACGTGCTGGCCGAAACAATTTCATCTCCCGTTCCAGCTATATTCAATATAGAATAGGTAATAGCGGCGGAGCCGGATGCAACAGCCAGAGCACCCACGCCTCCTTCAAGGGCGGCAACCCTCTGCTCAAAAACGTCGCTTGTAGGATTCATAATCCTCGTATAAATATTTCCGGCTTCCTTCAGCGCAAATAAATTTGCGGCATGCTCAACATTATTAAACACGTATGAGGTAGTCTGGTATATGGGAACCGCTCTGGAGCCCGTAGCAGGATCGGGCTTTTGTCCCCCGTGAACCTGCAATGTATCAAATGCTAATTTTCTCTCACTCATTTTAGCCTCTCCTTTCAAAATAAAGCTTTAAATATAAAACATAAGAGCACTATCACCGCTTAACCTTTTATGCTCGTTTACCAGATCCTCCAGCGTCATAGAATCGACAACGCTGTTGATGCTTTCATTAATTTTGTCCCACACGTTGACCTTTATGCAATACTGTACACTTCGCGCGGACTGTTCGGAATTTTCAACCTCCTCATCCGCAATCAGCAGCTCTCCCTCAAGCGCTCTTAAAACCGTCCCCACCTTTATGGCAGAAGGGTCTGAAGCTAATATATAGCCCCCCTGAGCCCCCTTAACACTCCTTACAAGCCCCGCCTTTCTGAGTGTTGAAAAAACCTGCTCAAGATAATTTTCAGATATGCCCTGCCTTTCGGCAATGCTGTAAAGAGCCACATGATCTCCTCCGGAATTAACCGCAAGATCGACCATTGCCCTTAATCCATACCTGCCTTTGGTAGAAAGCTTCAATATCAACACCCCCTATTCCAAGTAAACCAATAAGATTAGTATAATGATACAGCCAGTTGCACACATTTGTCAAGTAAATTCAAAAATAGTGGGTGCATAAATTATATCTGACACAGCATTTCGGAAAATCTCCATAGGGATTACAATTGAGGCACCTTTTTCATATAACAGCATAATTATCTAAAAAAAATGGTTAAAAAGACCCAATATATTAAGGCGTTTTATTCCAAATCCAGATTTTTAATAAGCTCCCTATCTATCTTCCCCTCACTTCGAGGGGAAGGAAAAGAAGGTCTATGTAGGTTTTGCTGGTCTTCTAAGTAGCAATTATGTCTTCAACATTTCTCCATAAAGCACTTTCAAATTTTGCTCTTAAAGCAGCAATTACCCTCCCAACTGTTTATTTCAGATTTTATCCCACAACTCCTGTTCTCCACTTGTAGGATGTCTCCTCATTTTCTTCTCCAGTGCCCTTCTTTTTCTTCCCCTCAATGTGAGGGGAAGATAGAAGGGGAGTTAAAATTTGCATTTTCGTCACTTAAATTAAATACACCCAAAAATAGTATGCCTAAAAAATGCAATACCATTCACTACATACGTATGGATTCAATACATATAATGTAAAATTTACCCTTTCTTAATTCTCTCTTATAAAAGCTTATATAAAATTCAATAGACATTAAATTATAAGGAGGTCTTTATGACTAAAAACAAAAATTTTGCTTCAGGGAGGCTGCTGTGGATCAGTGTTATCCTTGCTGTTTTGATGCTGTGCTGCATACCGGCACTTTCTTCTGCATCCTCTTCCATAGGAGGCTACAATGTATATTACGGTATACTTCATAACCATTCAAACGTTTCCGACGGAAAAGGCACCCCCGCACAGGCATACGCGTATGCCAGAGATACCGCAGGGCTGGACTTCTTCAGTCTGGCCGATCACGCAGAGCAAATAAGCTCATCGGAGTGGACAAATATAAAAAACACCGCCAACAGCTATAACGCGGACGGAAAATTTGTAACCTTCTGGGGCTTTGAGTGGTCTTCCCCGATATACGGACATGTTTCGGTATTCAATACGCAGGATTACTGCATGTACAACCCCTTAAATCTGAACACAAACACCTTCAGAAGGCTTTGCAACTGGCTCAACTCAAGGGACTGCATAGCCTTTATGAACCATCCGGGCAGGGAAGACACCTTCGGGCAGGAATTTTACAACTTTGAAAGAGGGCCATACAGCGATAAAGTTGTAGGAATGGAGCTGTGGAATAAAAACAACGGGTTTGACGAATATTACTATAACGACGGCTATAAATCAAATGACGGAAATAAGGGATACTATGACGAGGCTCTCACCCTTGGCTGGAAAATAGGAGCGGCAGGCTCCGACGATAACCATGATGCAACCTGGGGCACCAGAAACGACTACAGGCTTGCTGTTTTAGCAGCAGAAAAGACAAGGGCCTCAATATATGAGGCGCTGAAATCAAGGAGATTCTTTTCAACCCTGGACAAAAACATATCTCTTTCCTTTAAAATAGGAGGCAATGAAATGGGTTCGGTAATACCCGAAGGCACATATGTGCTTGAAATAAGTGCCTCAGATGCCGATTCCGAGATTTTTACACAAATCCAGCTTATAAAAAACGGAGCGGTCGCAGAGATCTGGAACCCAGGCGATACCTCCCCCGTAATATCATCCGATATTACGACAGGTCCTGAGGAATATTACTATGTTAAGGTTACACAGGCAGACGGAGACGAAGCAATATCCTCACCGATATTTGTGGAATAATTGTATTGCGGCAGAAAACAAGGGCAGACACATAAGGTCTGCCCCTACATTAAACGGCTCAAGGCGGGTGCACCTTTGGGCGCACCCGCCGGTTCACAGCGGTCGGCAATGCCGACCGCTTAGGTGTTTTTGCAATCGATAACGGATTTCTTTTAGGTGGCTGTAAATTGAGCAGGATACACCTTTGAGGTAGCTGTGATTGCTGTAAAACAGCCAAACTATAAGCCTTTCAAGGTGTCCGTCAATGTGATTTGCCCTACTGTGTTTGGGAACGGGGCACTTTTCGTATCATTATCGCCCCTACTCCTACAATAATTGTACATTTATTGCCCCGTCCCCAAACCTTTCCCAATTACTTCCCGGCAACCATGTTTTGTGGCAACCGGGTTTTTTTCAAATCATATTTCACGCATCTTTAATACTATGAACGATTTTATAATCAACTAACCTTAAGACTCAAGTTCAAAGTAAATCTCACCTGATTTAGTATTTTGCTCAAGAATTGGCTGGATTTTTCCCCAAAAAGTATACAGCTTTGAGTTCTTTTTTTCAAAGCTCAAAAGAACATCTCCTTCCATGAACTGTTCAGATATGTTATCAGGCAAATACTTGTAGAATGCTAATTTAATAGCTTCCTCATCTCCTAATACTTTTGCTTTAAGCCTTATAATTGTCTGAAATCCGTCAATATTTATATCCGCATAGTACTCTCCATTCTCTTCGTAAACCGAAAATCTATAAAACATATTTTGATTTGGAGGAGCAAATTCAGAGAATACATAGTTTCCAGCCCATGATTTTAATAACAAATTATCTTGCTGCTTACTGGCATTGTTAGAGTTATTTGAAATCTTATCTTCAGCAGAATTTTCAGGAACAACCGTTCTTGAGCATCCTATCATTAACATACTAATAGTTATCGTAATAGCCATAATTATCGATAATTTTTTTAAAATATACATTTCGTCACCACCTATTATTTAATTTATTTTTTTATATGTATTTCTTTTATCTACAACTTTCTGTGCTGCCTCCTCTTTAGTGATAATACCATCACCATTTTTATCAAGGCCTGCATTCTGCTTATATACTATGCCATAGCTTAAACCCTTTGCAAGTTCTTCTTTAGAGTCTTTTATGCCTAGTACAAAGTCATTACTTTTCCCCACTGCTATTGGCATAAATACCGCCATATATGCATCCTGCACAGTATTCAATTTTCCTGTATAAGGCTCCAAGTATTGATATACATAGTCTAATTGTTCTACATCTGACATTTTAGCTAAAGCCTCTGTCGTTGTTTCTAAACTTCGAGCTGTAGAAGGCATAAATTGTATTAACCCCGTCGCTCCAGAGTCCTTATTAACTGCTGCTGGATTTATACCTCCTGATTCAAAAGCCATAACCGCCATTAAATCATCAGGATTCATTTTTAATTTTGCACATATCTCAAGTACTTTTGCCTTAAACTCCGGTGTAACATGAGTGCCAGTCCATTCATAAGCAAATCCGTCGTTAGTTTTACCCGTCCCCTGACCAGTCCACCCTGATGGAGGCGGCCCGTAGTATCCCCAGGGTGGAAGATTACCCGTCCCCTGATCAACTCCATTTATCGTATCTAGACTAGGCGAACTCGCCCCCTGACCAGTCCACCCTGATGGAGGCGGCCCGTAGTATCCCCAGGGTGGGAGATTACCCGTCACCTCAATTAGGCTTTTGGCTGTTTTAGCGCCCTCCGTAAACCACCCCAGCACTACCTGCTTTACTGAGGAAAGCAAATAATCCCCCACAGGGCTAGCCTCGCTTTCATTCATCTCAAGCGACACATTACGATAAAACTGCTGCATAGCGCTCCCGCTGGCACACATTCTTGTATTGTCAGATGAATTGAGCCATGCA
>NZ_QPJT01000009.1 GCF_003337415.1 Anaerobacterium chartisolvens
ATGGATAACCATGTCCATTTTTATATAAATACCTGTGGCTTTGACATTTCAATCTTTATGCGCTGTATAAATACCGCTTATGCGGCTTACTACAACAAGCGCTACAGCAGACATGGGCACCTGTTTCAGGGGCGTTTCGGCAGCAAGATAGTAGACAACGATACATACAGCCTGACCTTATCTGCGTATATACATAATAACTCAAAGGATATTGCCGGCTATGACGGAAACGAGGAATCTTATATGTATTCTTCCTATGGCATTTATACAGGAAGGAGGAGGAATACGGAGGGTATTGTTGACGATGATTTTTTGCTGGAGCTTTTTAGCAGTGATAAAACAAAGGCACGTCAAAAGTATAAAAGCTTTACGGAATCAATGAGGGATACAGGTATAATGAAAGAGGTGCATGAAGGCATTATGCGTGAATACACTGAGAATGTGTATAGCAGTGGTAAAAAGCACATTATGAGGCATGAAACGCCCAAAGAGCTGATAGAGAAGATAGAGATAATTTTAGGCGAAAGGCTGCCTGAAATGCTTAGAGCAAAATTCAGCAGAGAAGCAAGCCGGGTGAGAGCCTTTACAGCCTATGTCATGCGTGCCTTATGCGGGTATACATATAACGATATATGCAAATATATAGGGAATATGTCCGTTTCCGGGGTGTCAAGGCTGTCAAATGAGGGCTTTAGGCTGCTGGGCAGGGATATGCAGTACTGCAGCGTATTCAGAACATTGATTTACTCGGATTAAAACGAGGCATATTTTGCTTTTAAAGTGTATTGGAATATTGTGTAAAATATTATTTCCTCCATATTATCAGTAGGGAGCTTTCTTTAAACGTGCACGGATTTAGCATAAAAACCATTACCAAGAGTAATACTGATATTCTTATCTTCAAAACAATTCTTTTGGGATTTACCTAAGCTTATTTTCTTATTTTGAGCAAGCATTTTTTATTATAATGTATAGCATATAATGTTCAAAGGCATATAAAATTTTTTTAATGACAAAAAACGCAGGAGCGTCCCCAAACAAAAGCTTGAAATACATTCGAAAATATATTATTGTAATATTAGTACAATATATAGCATTCTTTTAATAAACCAAATAATAGGAAAGGAATGGTACATATGGTTAAGGTGATTTATGGAAAGAAGGGGATGGGCAAGACTAAAATACTTTTGGACGCAGCAAATGCCATGGCTTTAGAGGACGCAAAAAACGTTGTTTTTATTGATGACAGCAACCAGCTCATGTATAATTTAAGTCACAAGGTCAGGTTTATAAATGTATCGGAATTCCCCCCAGACAGCCCTCCAGTATTCATAGGCTTCCTGCATGGCATAATCTCAAGTAATTATGATGTTAACGGAATATTTATCGACGGACTCACATACTTTTTAAAAGAGGACATAAACGCTCTTGAACAATTCTTTAAAGAAATAAATTGTATTTCCCAAAAATATAATATAGCTTTTTACATAAGTATAAACGGAGATTTGGACAAAATGCCGGAATATTTGAAAGAGTATGCAGCTTAAAAGTGTGTTTTTTATATTAAGAAATTTCTGAAAACTGCCTCAAAAAGGGCGGTTTTCTTTATTTGAATGCATCAGCGCGAAAGGGGTGTCAAGTGGGTACGGTAGCATCGGTGGTTGTAAGCAATTCAGCCAGAAATTATGATAAGCAGTATGATTATATAGTGCCGGAAGCCCTCAAAGAAGAAATAAAGCCCGGAATAAGGGTAATTGTCCCTTTTGGAAAAGGCAACAGGCTCCTGGAGGCATATGTTTTTAAGGTGTCTGATATTCAGGATTGCAAGGCTTTAAAGGAGATATGCCAAATAATAGACGCAAGTCCCGTATTGAGCGTCAATATGCTGAAGCTTGCGGCATGGATGAAATATCGGTATATATGCACGTATTCCGATGCTATAAAAGCCATGCTTCCACCGGGAATAGGGGTAAAAAGCCTGTGCATGGTCAGGCTTGAAAAAACAGGAGAGGTAAGGGCCGTACTTAAAAATATATTGGAGTCGCTAAAGACCTTAAACGGAGAGTGTACCTTTGATGAGCTCAAAGCTCTGGTGAATTCCCGAAGCCTGAAAAAATACCTGCAGGAGCTAAAAGATCTGGGGCTGGTAAGCACATACGAAACCTATTCGTCCAAAGTGGGAGAAAAGACAATGCGCGTGGCATATCTGGCTATGTCCAGAGATGAGGTGCTTGAAGAAATAGAGAGCAGCAGGATAAAAAAAATACAGCAGATAAGGATTCTGGAAATGCTTATAGACAACGAGTATATTTCAGTTGCCGATATAATAAGATTTTCAGGCGTTTCAAGGGGTGTTGTGGAGACGCTTAAAAAGCACGGCTATATAGATTATAAGGATATTGCAATAAAAAGGGATCCTTTGAAGGACAAGCCCGTGCTGCCTACCTCTCCTATGAAGCCTACTTCTCAGCAGGCAGCAGTAATAAAGCACATTTCCTGCGAAATTGACAAAGGGGCTTTTTCAGAGGTCCTTTTGCATGGGGTTACGGGAAGCGGAAAGACGGAGGTGTATCTCCAGCTTATACGCCACTGTCTTGATATGAACAGAACGGCTATTGCCCTAGTTCCTGAAATATCCCTTACTCCCCAGATGGTTGAGAGGTTTAAGGGCAGATTCGGAAATGCCGTTGCGGTGCTTCACAGCAGGCTTTCCTTAGGTGAAAGGTACGATCAGTGGAGGCTTATCCGAGACGGCAAAATTAAGGTGGTGGTTGGAGCAAGATCCGCAGTTTTTGCTCCTCTTGACAATATAGGAATAATAGTAATTGATGAGGAGCATGAAAATACATATAAATCCGAGACAACTCCCAAATATAATGCCAAGGAGGTTGCCAGAGAGAGGTGCCGCGATAGCGGAGCCATACTTTTATACGCCTCAGCCACCCCTTCCGTTGAAAGCTTTTATAATTCTTCTCCGGCAGAGCACGGCATCCAAAAGGGGATCAGGCTTCTTGAAATGAGGGACAGGGCAAACAGCATGGTAATGCCCGAGGTAGAGCTTGTGGACATGAGGAGAGAGCTTGAGGAGGGAAACCGCACGCTGTTCAGCAGGAGATTGACTGAGGAAATAACAAAAAATCTGGATTCAAAGCAGCAGACAATCCTCTTTTTAAATAAAAGAGGACACTCGTCTTTTGTGCTTTGCAGAAGCTGCGGCTATACCGTCATGTGCGTTAACTGCAATGTGTCCATGACATACCATTTGCATGACGACAGGCTTATATGCCATTATTGCGGGTATACTGTAAAAAACCCCGTAAAATGCCCCCGGTGCCAAAGCAATTATATCAAGCACTTCGGTACAGGTACTCAAAAGGTTGAGGAGGAGATTAAGAAGGCTTTTAGCAATTGCTCGGTTCTGCGCATGGATATGGATACTACCACCTATAAAAACTCCCATGAGGATATATTGAAAGCCTTCAGGGAACAGAATACAGGCATAATGATAGGGACACAGATGATAGCGAAGGGACACGATTTCCCCAACGTAACCCTTGTGGGTGTTCTGGCGGCGGACAGTCTGCTCAATACGGGAGATTACCGCTCCTCTGAAAGAACCTTTCAGTTGATAACACAGGTGGCGGGCAGGGCGGGCAGAGGCTTGCTTCCCGGCAGAGTTATAATACAGACGTATAATACCGAGGATTTCAGCATACTGTCTGCTTGCAGCCATGATTACCACTCCTTTTACAAGCAGGAAATAAGTGTAAGAGAAAAACTTAATTATCCTCCATTTACAAATATAGCTACAATTATTTTGAGCGGGATTAACGACAGAATGGTCTTTAATGCCGCTAAGGAAACCAAAAATGCCCTCGAGGCAATGCCCGGCGCAAAAGATGTAATGGAGCTTCTAGGGCCTTCAAGAGCGCCTCTTCAAAGGATTAAAACAAAATACAGGTGGAGGATTTTAATAAAGTGCGGCAATATTGACAGGCTTATAAACATACTGAGCCAATTGTCTGATAATTTTTATAAAAAAAAGGGTAATAATACAGTAGGCTTTGGTATAGATATAAATCCTTTAAATATGCTATAATATATAAACTGTGTTTATCAGTGGGACATATATTTATCCCTGACTAAAGGGGTGAAATATATATGTTATTAAACGGAGGTAGAATATGGCAATCAGAAGCATTAGGACAGACGGAGATGAAATATTAAGAAAGATATCAAAGAAGGTGGAGGTTATAGACAAAAAAGTACACACCCTTCTCGACGATATGGCCGAGACAATGTACAAGGCTGATGGAGTTGGTCTTGCCGCTCCGCAGGTGGGTATTCTTAAAAGGATAGTTGTGATAGACGTTGGAGACGGCTTAATTGAGCTGATAAACCCCGAGATAATTGAAAGCAGCGGAGAACAGACTGATATGGAGGGCTGCCTTAGCATACCGGGTATAGTGGGAGAGGTTAAGCGGCCTGCAAGGGTTGTTGCAAAGGCTGTTAACAGGAGTGGAAAGGAATTTACAATAGAGGGCACAGAGCTGCTTGCAGTAGCATTGTGCCATGAGACGGATCATCTCGAGGGAATACTTTTTAAGGATAAGGCAGTAAAGCTTGTAGATTTGGAGAACTTGCCTGAAAAAGAGTAAGGAGTGACAATATTGAGAATCATATTTATGGGTACGCCTGAATTTGCTGTTCCGAGTCTGGATATGCTTTTAAAGGAGGGCTATGACATAGCGGCGGTGGTTACACAGCCCGACAAGCCTAAGGGAAGGGGAAATAAAATTGCTTATCCTCCCGTAAAGGAATATGCCATAAAAAACGCAATCAGGGTTATTCAGCCGCAAAAGGTTAAAACCCCTGAATTTGCAGAGGAGCTTAGGGCTTTAAAGCCCGATTTGCTTGTGACTGCCGCATATGGAAGGATTCTTCCGGGAGGAGTTTTGGATATAGCTCCTCTGGGGTGCATAAATGTTCATGGATCTCTCCTCCCTAAATATAGGGGGGCTGCTCCCATTCAGTGGTCAATTATAAACGGGGAGGCAGTTACCGGCATTACCACCATGTACACCGATATAGGGATGGATACCGGAGACATGCTTTTAAAGAAGGGGATAAAGATAAGTGATGAAATGACGGCGGGAGAGCTGCACGATAAATTGTCGGCACTGGGAGCCGAGGTATTGAAGGAAACGCTTGAAAGGCTGAAGATCGGCACCTTGGAGAGAGTGCCTCAATTAGACGAGGAAGCTACCTATGCACCCATAATGACAAAGGAAACAGGGCTTATAGATTGGTCGGGGGACTGTGCGCGCATACATAACCTGGTAAGGGGTACAAACCCCTGGCCCGGAGCCTATACCTTCTACAAGGGGGAAAGAATGAGGGTGTGGAAGACAGAGGCTATTGACGATTTGAGCTGTTCCGGCAGACCGGGGTGCATATGTAAAGTGACGGACGGCAGCATTATTGCGGCTTGCGGAAGTGGAATGGTCAGGATATTGGAGCTGCAATTTGATTCGTGCAGGAGAATGACTGCCGAAGAATATATGCGTGGACATAAAATAGATGAGGGTGAGTTCCTTGGATAGAAGCTTGAAAAAATTTATGGATATATCTCTGCTGGCGATAATTTTTCTTTTTTTGATATGTGCCGCTTTTGTTTTTTTAAACAAATTTTCAACACTGGGCATGTACAATGCGATATTATTGATATTGACAGCAGCTACAGTAGCCGTAATGCTCCTTTTTATACTTTCAGTTGCGGCGGTATTTTACTCATGCAAGGAAAACCGCGTATATAAAAATGTCATGTGGCTGGTAAATTTGGGGCTCAGGATGGTTTTCCCAATTGCCATTTTCCTCGCGGGCATTTTTAAAAATAACAGGGATCTGGTGAGAAGGCTTTACATAGAGGTTAATAACATACTGGTGAAATCTCGCAAAAAAAGATATATTCCCGAAAAGGTGCTTATGCTTTTGCCTCATTGCCTTCAAAACTCAAAATGCATATATAAGGTAACAAGCGATATAGGCAACTGCCGCAAATGCGGAGGCTGCTGTGTAGGTGAGCTGACAGATGCAGCGGGCAAAGCGGGAATTAAAATGAGGATTGTTACGGGCGGAACAGCGGCAAGAGGAATTATTGAAAGGGAGAGGCCGGAGCTGGTCATATCAGTTGCATGTGAAAGAGATCTTGCAAGCGGTATCGCCGACGTATCCCGCACCCCTGTGATAGGGGTATTGAACTTGAGGCCCAACGGCCCTTGCTTTAACACCACCGTAAATATAGATGTTTTAACAAAGGAGATTGAAAGCGTATTAATATAATATTTTTAACAGGTGTATACTATGTCGGTTGATAAACCGCGAGAAATCGCGCTTAAAATTTTATATGATATAAACGAAAACGGAGCCTATTCCAGCATAGCCATAAATAAAGGGCTTGAGGCCTATGAGCTCAAGGGAGTTGACAGGGCCTTTATAACGGAGCTTGTTTACGGTACCTTGAAGTGGAGGCTGTCAATTGATTGGATTATAGAAAGCTTTTCGAGCATAAGGCTTAAAAAAATCTCCCCATGGATAATTAATATTCTAAGATTGGGGATATACCAGCTAATGTATACAAGCAGGGTGCCTGAGTCCGCCGCATGCAATGAAAGCGTAAGGCTGTCTAAAAAATATGGACACGCCGCTGCCGGAGGATATGTAAATGCTGTTATGAGGAGTGTCGTAAGAAACAGAGAGGGTATAAAATATCCCAACCCTTTAAATGACCTCCAAAAGCATCTGTCGATAAAATATTCCCATCCGGAGTGGATGGTAAGGGAGTGGCTGTGCGAGTTTGGAGAGGACTTTACAAAGGAGCTTATGGAGGCCAATAACGGAATTCCTGACTTCACCGTAAGGGTAAACAGGCTTAAGGCATCTATGGAGCAGCTTTCGGAGAGCCTTAAGAGTGAAGGGCTCGAGACATCCCCCGGAAGGTATGCCGTAGACGCGCTTGTTATAAAGCTTCCATCCTCAATTGCAAGGCTGGAGGCGTTTCGAAAGGGATGGTTTCAGGTTCAGGATGAGAGCTCAATGCTCGCCTCCATTGTACTGGACCCAAAGCCAGGGGAGCTTGTAATGGATATATGCAGCGCCCCGGGTGGAAAGGCTCTTCATATTGCCGCATTGATGGAAGGGCGGGGGGAGATAATTGCCAGAGACATTCATATGCATAAGCTCGAATTGATCCGCCAGTCGGCCCAAAGACTGGGTATAAATATTATAACACCGGAAATGTATGACGCTTGCGTACTTGACCATAATTACATAGATAGGGCGGACAGAGTACTGGTCGATGCTCCCTGCACCGGTCTTGGCATTATTCGCAGAAAGCCCGATATTAAATGGTCAAGGAGTATTGAAGACAGGGATGAAATAATACGGCTGCAGAAAAAAATATTAAATATCGGGGCAAGGTATGTCAAAAGGGGAGGCTGCCTTGTCTACAGCACCTGTACCATAGGACACAGGGAAAATGAAGATGTTGTTATGGGCTTTATTTCTGAAAATCCCGAATTTCAGCTTGAGGATATGACACCCTTCCTTCCCGGGCCATTAAAAAGACCGCAGGCAAAAAAAGGTTATATGCAGCTTTTTCCCAATACCGACGGGATTGACGGCTTCTTTATTTCAAGGCTTGTCAGAAAGCCTATATAGATTTTGTTCTTATATAGGATGCAATAAAGCTTTTACAAACATGGAGGATATAATTGCTTACATCAAACTATATCCCCCATGTAAAATCTTTATTGCTAAATATATAGAATATACAACGGTAAAAAAAGGAGCGGCTTAAATGGATGATAAAATAAACCTTCTTGATTTAAATATCCCGCAGCTTGAAGAGCTGCTTCGGGATATGGGGCAGGAAAAATTCAGGGCACGGCAGGTGTTTCAATGGCTGGCCAAGGGTATACCCTCAATAGACGACATGACAAACCTTTCTAAAGCACTCAGGGAAAAGCTGAGTGAAAGGGCCTTCATAGGAAGGCTGGACATAAGGCATAAGCTGGTTTCAAAAATTGACGGCACAAAAAAGTATCTTTTCGGGCTGCCCGACGGCAATATAATTGAGAGCGTGCTTATGGAATACAAGCACGGCTTTACGGTATGCATTTCCTCGCAGGTAGGGTGCAGAATGGGCTGCGGATTTTGTGCTTCGACGGGCGCGGGCTTTGAAAGAAACCTCACTCCGGGAGAAATGCTGGGGCAGGTATTGTCTATACAGCACGGAGAGAGCAAAAGAATAAGTAATATTGTTGTTATGGGAATAGGTGAGCCTCTTGATAATTATAAAAATTTAATAGCCTTTTTAAAGCTTGTCAATCATCCCGACGGCTTGAATATAGGCTACAGACATATTTCCGTTTCAACCTGCGGGCTTGTACCCGAGATTTTAAGCCTGTCCCAGGAGAGCTTGCCTATAACCCTTTCTATTTCTCTTCATGCCTCAAATGACGAGATGAGGAGCAAAATTATGCCCGTTAATAAAAAGTATTCTATTGACAAATTGATTGAAGCATGTAAGATATATACAGAGGTAACCAGGCGCAGAATTACCTTTGAGTATGCCTTGATAAGAGGCGTGAATGATTCCCGGAAGGGTGCGTATGAGCTGGCGAAAAGAATAAGAGGGCTTTTATGCCATGTAAATATTATTCCTGTCAACACCGTAGCCGGAATTGATATGGAAAAAAGCAGCAGGCCGCAAATAGAACAGTTTAAGAGTATACTTGAAAGAAACGGAATTGAGGCTACAATAAGGCGTGAGATGGGAAGCGATATCAACGCAGCCTGCGGACAGCTCAGGAGAAGCCAAACAGCCGGCTTGGCCCGGTAATGTGAGGTGAACTTTAAGCCAATTGTTTTTAGGAGTGATGAAATTGCGTTTTGGGGTTAAAAGTGACAAAGGAATGGTAAGAGAAATCAATGAGGATAGCTGCAAAGTGATCTCAGGCTATCCTGGGGTACCATCTGCCTTTATAGTGGCAGACGGCATGGGAGGACATAACTCAGGGGAAATTGCCAGTAAGCTTGCCGTGGATTTTATAAGCGATTACATACTCAGCAGTCCCTCAAGCTTTACAGGTGAAAACGATATACCTTCTGAAATAAGCCGCATGATAGAAAAGGCAAATTCAAGCATATACAGCTCCTCCATGGAACATGCCAATAACTATGGTATGGGAACCACTCTCACAGTCGCCATTGAGGTCACCAAAAAGCTATATATCGGACATATAGGCGACAGCAGGGCTTATGTTGTAAGACACGGCGGAATTGAGCAGATTACTACCGATCATTCCTTTATAGAGGAGCTGATAAAAAGCGGAACGCTGACGAGGGAGGAGGCTGAAAACCATCCCAAAAAGAACGTCATAACCAGAGCGTTAGGATGTATTGAAAGCATTGAAAGCGACATATATATATATGATATAATAGAAAACGACATCTTTATTATTTGCACAGACGGGCTGACAAACATGTTAGGAGAGGATGTCATAAAGAATATGGCGCAGCAGTTCGACGACCCTCAGGAGGCATGTGACAGAATGGTAGAGGCTGCAAATAAAAACGGAGGAAATGATAATATTACCGTAGTTGTAATAAGGATTTAATAATAAGAGGCTGATAGCGGCTTTAAAAATATAACCCGTTATCAGTGAAATTATCGAGGTGTTATTATGCAAGGTCAAATTCTGGGTAACAGGTATGAGCTTATTGAAAAAATAGGCGGTGGAGGCATGGCTCTGGTATATAAAGCAAGATGCCAGCTTCTTAACAGGTATGTGGCAGTAAAAATATTAAGGCCTGAATTTACCAACGATGAGGAATTTGTTAAAAGATTCAGAATTGAGGCGCAGTCCGCTGCCAGCCTGTCTCATCCCAATATCGTATCCATATACGATGTGGGGCATGATGACAATGTTCACTATATAATAATGGAATATGTAGACGGAATAACCCTTAAGGACTATATTTCGCGCAAAGGCCCGCTTGACTGGAAAGAGGCGGTAAATATTACAATACAGATTTGCTCGGCAATAGAGAACGCACACAGAAACCATATAGTCCACAGGGACATAAAGCCTCACAATATTCTTCTTACAATGGACGGTATCGCAAAGGTTACAGACTTTGGAATAGCCAGAGCGGTTTCCTCCTCCACTATAACAATGGTAGGAAGCACTATAGGCTCTGTGCATTATTTCTCGCCCGAGCAGGCAAGAGGAGGCTTCACAGACGAAAAGTCCGATTTGTATTCCCTTGGAATCGCGCTGTATGAAATGGTTACCGGAAAGGTGCCGTTTGACGCGGAAACTCCTGTAGCAATAGCCCTAAAGCATATACAGGATCAGCCTGTGCCGCCGTTTGAAATTAACCCCGGCATACCTACGGGAGTTAACGATATTATTATAAAAGCAATTAAAAAGGACCAAAATAAGCGGTACCCCACTGCAACAGAGTTTTTACAGGATCTGTACAGGGTTCTTAAGGAGCCTTACGGAGAATTTTTGACGGAGGATGAGTCAGAAAGCTCCCAGACGAGAAGAATTAAAGCCGTTAACCCGGCAAATCACGAGAGAAAGGGTGACTATCTTATTAAAGAGGCAAAGAATACACAAAAGGGTAAGAAAAACGACAGGCTTACGTATTGGGCGGCAGCTATTACTGCCGTAGTTATAATAGTAATATTCTCAATTGTAGGCTATACGGTCGTTCTGCCCGCCATTACCGGCCAGTCCGAAAAGGATAACTTTATAATGGAAAACTATGTAAACAGGGAAATCACAGAGGTCAAGGCGATCTTAAATAAGGCGGGCTTTGAAAAAATAGACATAAAGGAAGAGTACGACAGCAAAGTGAAGGAAGGCATAATAACAAAGCAAAGCATCCCGGAGGGCACTCCCTTGAAGCCTGAAGGATACAGCCCCATTGAGTTTACCGTAAGCAAGGGACCCGAGCTAATCAAAATACCCGATTACAGGGGCAAGGATCCGAGAGAGGCAAGAACAGAGCTTCGCACCTTTGGGCTAGAGACGGCGGATGAGTGGGAAAACAGTGAGGGAATTGCCGAGGGAAGTGTTATAAGGACTGAGCCCAAGGCTAATGAAGAGGTATTGCCGGGGACAACCGTCACACTGTTTATAAGCAAGGGCCCCCAGATAAAGCTCACAAAGGTTCCATCTATAATAGGCCTGACACAGAAGGAGGCGACTCAGAGGCTTTTGGAGGCTAATCTTAAGGTGGGTAAAACCTTCCCTGAAGACATAAGCACTGCTGTGGATAAGGTAGAGGATCAAAAGCCTGCGGCAGACACTGAGATTCAGGAGGGCACGGCGGTGGATATTTATTTCAAAGTCGATACCACCGAGAAGCCCAAGGAAATAAAGTATACCTTAAATTTAACGGATTCCGAGCAGTATGGGGACACCATAAAGGTGCTGGTAGAAATTACCCCGTCAGATACAAATATACCTGAAATAATATACGATGAGGAAAAGGGCAAGGCTGAATTTCCTTTTAATGTACCAATAAGAATTCCTGCCGGAGGCTATACCAAGGTTAGGATATATCTTGACGGAGAGCCTTATTTAACGGAATTTACGCTGCCTTAAAATTTGACGGGGAGGTTTGTATGCTTGCCAAAGGGTTTGTTGCTGAAAGGGATTGACGGCTTTTATTATGTAAAGAGCGACGATAAAACATATGAATGCAGGGCGAGAGGAATACTTAGAAAGCAAAACATTATTCCCATGCCCGGGGATGAGGTTTTTATAAGCATAAACAAAGATGGGCGGACGGGAAGCATTGAAGAAATTGCTGACCGTTCCTCCTGCTTTACAAGGCCCATGGTTGCAAATGTCAATCAAATAATTCCTGTTATTGCCGTAAAAGCCCCTTCTCCTGATTTTATGCTGCTGGACAAGCTGCTGATAACGGCGGAGGCCAAAAATATTCATGCCGTTATATGCATTAACAAGACGGATTTGGATAGCAGCAGTGAATGTAATAAGATAAAGCAGGTGTATGACAGGGCGGGCTATGAGGTGATTACCTCCAGCAATAAGAGTGCCGACAGCTTAAGGCACCTTAAGGAGGTTATGAAGTACAATATCTCCGTGCTTGCCGGACAGTCGGGAGTTGGCAAGTCTACTATTTTAAACACGCTTATGGACGCATCGGTAATGGAAACAGGCACCGTAAGCAAAAAAATAGAAAGGGGCAGGCATACCACAAGACATGCCGAGCTGATTGAGCTTGATACCGGGGGATATCTGGTAGATACACCGGGCTTTAGCTCATACGAATTGTCGGAAATAAAATACTGTGATCTTGAGCTGTATTACCCCGAATTTGCACAATGCCTTGGAAAGTGCCGTTATACCGGCTGCAGCCATATCAGTGAGCCGTTTTGTGCAGTAAAGCAGGCTGTGGAGGATGGGCTTGTCGATGAGGAGAGATATAAAAGATATATACAATTTTACAGCACCTTGAAGGAAATTTATCACAACAGATATAAAAATAAATAGAATAGCAAAGGGAGTATGTAAAAATGATAAAAATCGCGCCATCGTTATTAGCTTGTGATTTTTCCAGACTTGGAGAGGAAATTAAAAAGGTTGAAAATGCCGGAGCGGATTTGATCCACATTGACGTAATGGATGGGCATTTTGTGCCAAACATATCAATAGGACCTCCTATTGTAAAGTCGTTAAGACAAGTTACATCACTTGAGTTTGATGTGCATTTAATGGTGGAAAACCCCGATCCTTACATTGACGCTTTTATTGATGCGGGAGCAGACATGGTTTCAGTACATGCGGAGGCGTGCTGTCATCTGGACAGGTGCTTGCAGAAGATCAGGCAGAGGGGTAAAAAGGCGGCTGTGGCATTGAATCCTTCTACTCCCTTATCGGTGCTTGACTGGGTTATAGGCAGCATTGACATGCTTTTAATTATGACCGTCAACCCGGGCTTCGGAGGGCAGAAATATATTGAGGCGATGACAGAAAAGGTCAGACAGGCCCGGAGCATGATCAGGCAAAATTCTCTGAAGGTTGATATAGAGGTTGACGGCGGAATAGACTTAAATAATATAGCAAAAATAACCGAGGCCGGTGCAAATGTAATTGTTGCGGGTTCAACGGTGTACAACGCACCTGATACGGCGGCAATAATAAAGGCGTTAAAGGACGGAGCGTTTGCTTAGATATATAGCAAGCATATTAACAAGGGAGCAGCCATGACAGCTTTAATAGTATGTAACGGGACAATAAAAGATTATTCATGCTATGGCAGGTATTTTGAGGAGGCCTCATTCATCATAGGCGCGGACGGCGGTGCATGTCACTTAAGGAGGTTCGGTATTATGCCCCACCTTCTTTTAGGAGATTTTGATTCTATATCAAAGGACGACTACGAGTATTTTGCGGGATTGGGGACAGAGCTAATAAAATACCCTTCGGAAAAGGACATGACGGATACCGAGCTGGCAATTGAAGCCGCCTTTCAAAGGGGCTTTAAAAAAATTATAATAATAGGTGGCCTTGGAACGCGCATGGATCACTCGCTGTCTAATATTTTTATATTAAAAAGCATGTTTGACAGAGGATTGAAGGGAATTATAGCGGATGAAAGGAACGAGATAGAAATAATAGACCGGGTTGCTGTGCTTGAAAAACAGGACGGAGTTAAGGTGACTCTTCTTCCCCTCACCCCGAAGGTAGAGGGTGTTACCACAGAGGGGCTTTATTACCCGCTGGATAATGCCACTTTGCACATGGGCTCAACCTGGGGCGTAAGCAACGAGTTTGCCTGCGAGACAGCGCGTGTCACTATTAAGAAGGGGCTTATGCTGCTTATAAGGTCAAGAGACTGACCAATTGCCCAAAAACAATATTTTTAAAATAATATATTAAAAAAATAACAGCTTCTTTATCAAAGAAGCTGTTATTTTTTGGAATAAACTTGTACAACCTTTAATAATTATAGTTAAATACTTTTTACATAAGGGGAGATTGCTTTGAGAACGGAAGATGAGAATGCCATAAGAAATACCAGACTGCAAAGAGACATTATGCCGTGTATAGCGCAGACCGTCAGGGCAGCTTTGGAAAAAATCGCCTGGGGCCAAAGGGATTCCATTCAGGAAATAAGGCTCAGAGCGTCAAAGCCTCTTATGCTGCATAACTTAAGGGGAGATTGGTTTGTACATAACGACGGAGGCTTATCTAAGGATGCCCTTAGGGCATATACAGTGAGTCAGGGAGAAGTTGTCTGCACTCTTGAATTGATGAGCCAAAACTCAATTTATGCCTATCAGGAGGACATAAAAAACGGATTTATAACGCTTAAAGGAGGCCACAGGATAGGTCTTACCGGAAGGGTTGTAATGGACGGGAGCAATATAAAAAATATTAAGGACATTTCGGGCCTAAATATAAGAATTTCAAACGAAATAAAGGGCTGCGCCTCCGGGGTGGCAGGCTATATCACAGACCACAGGGGCGGCGTATACAACACGCTGGTTATATCGCCTCCTCAATGCGGGAAAACCACCATTTTAAGAGATATCACCAGAATACTGAGCGACGGAATGCGCGATTACGGCTTAAGAGGCTTCAAGGTTGGAGTTATAGATGAAAGATCAGAAATAGCGGCCTGCTTTAAGGGAGTTCCGCAAAACAGTCTGGGGGTCAGGACGGATGTTCTGGATGCCTGTCCTAAAACACTGGGTATGGAAATAATGCTGAGATCCATGTCTCCCGAAATCATTGTCACCGACGAGATAGGCAATCAGGGCGACAGCGATGCAATACTCAAGGTTGTAAACGCAGGAATAAAAATAATAACCTCGGCGCATGGCTACAGCATATCAGAAATGAAGGCAAGGCAAGAGGTTGTCAGCCTCATGGAGCAAAGGATTTTTGAAAGGTATATTGTCCTCAGCAGTATTAACGGTCCCGGTACTGTGGAGGAGGTTATAGACGGAATGACAATGAAGAAAATATATTGGAGGGATCTCAAATGCTGTTAAAAATATTGGGCAGCTTTCTGGTTATCGCCGCGTCCTCTTTTTTAGGGTATGTTTTATCCGCCGACTGCTCAAAAAGGCCGCAGGAGCTTAGAGCTATGCAGGCTATGCTGCATATGCTTGAAAATGAGATTGCATACCTTTCAAGTATTCTCACGGAGGCCCTTGAAAGGCTGTGTAAAAGCAACTGCGGGAGAGTATCGGTATTCTTTGAAGCAACGGCCTGCAATCTGAAGGGTGGGGCAATGAGCGGCGCAGAAGCTTGGGCGGCGGCAGTAAAGGATAATGTCAGGAAAACCTCTTTGAATTCCGAGGATGCACAAATACTTTTATCCTTTGGAAATATGCTTGGCAGCTCCGATCTTGAGGGCCAGATTAAAAACATCAGACTTACCTTGGATCAGTTAAAGCTTCAGGAGCAAAAGGCTGAGGACAACAAAAAGAGGTATGAAACAATGTACAGGACGCTGGGGGTTATGGGGGGAATAATGCTTGTCATAATTTTCATATAAAATAAAGCCGGGCAATATGTAATGGGCAATACGACACACAAATAGAATAAAAAATAAGGGGACAAAGATAAATTATGGGAGTAGATTTGATTTTTAGAATAGCTGCCATCGGCATACTTGTGGCAATATTGAATTCCCTTCTTGAGCAGACAGGCAGAAAGGAAGTAGCGCTTATGACTACTGTAATAGGACTGGTTATAATATTGCTTATGGTTTCAAAGGAAATTGTAAACTTATTCAATACCGTTAAATCCTTATTCCAGTTCTGACAAGAAAACGGAGGGGCAAAAATGGATATGCTTCAGATAGTGGGCTTGGGTATGACGGCCACCATCCTTATAACAATGCTGAAGTCCCAGAGGCCGGAGATTGCGGTGCAGCTCAGCGTAATAGCAGGAATAGTAATATTTATGCTTATATCGGCAAAGCTCATGGCTGTTGTGACTTTATTGGACAACTATACAAAGAAGGCTGATATTGACTTTGAATTTTTGTCAACACTTCTTAAAATTATAGGGATTGCTTATATAGCCGAGTTTGGAGCAGCAGTATGCAAGGATGCCGGTGAAAGCTCAATAGCTTCAAAAATAGAGCTTGCGGGCAAGGTAATAATTATGGTTATCGCTGTACCTATTATAACCTCCTTGCTGGATCTTGTTGTTAAAATAATGCCATAGGCTTTATATGGCTGTATTGTGAGGATGGATAGCATGAATGCAGGATACAAAAGATATATAAAACCGGCAGTATTTATAGCGGCACTGCTTTGGCTTCAACTGGCGGCTCCGCTTGCAGGACATGCCGTAAATGGTTATGCAGGCGCGGAGGCCGGCATAAATGAGTCCATTATTAACGAACAGGCTAATTCCGATCACATGTTGAATATGCAGGCTCAGATAGATAAATACTCTGGAGAGGGATTAAACGAGCTCCTTCCGGGATATAGCACCGATAAGCTGATGGACAAGGCAGCATCGGGCAACCTGGGGCTGGATTTAAAAGATATAACAGAGCGGGTTGCAAAATACCTGTTCCGGGAATTTTATGAAAATACCGATGTACTCATTAAGCTTATTGTGCTTGTAATACTGTGTGCCGTTCTGAAAAACCTTCAGGCCTCCTTTTTAAGTGAGAGTGTGGGAGAGCTGGCGTTTTATGTATGCTACATAGTGCTGGTATCTGTAATGCTGACAAGCCTCAATACCGCAATAGAGCTTGGCAAAGGCATTATAGACGATATGGTTTCATTTATGCACTCCTCCATACCTGTCTTGATATCCCTGCTTGTTTCAGGGGGAAATATTACATCCGCCGGGGTATTCCAGCCCATTCTGGTAATGATCGTGCAGGTAACCGCCACCATAATAAAAAATGTATTTATACCTCTTGTTTTTTTATCGGTAATTGTATCCATTGTAGACAATGTTTCGGATAAGATACAGATCTCACGGCTGGCCCAGTTCTTAAAGCAGGTAAGCGGGTGGGGGCTTGGGCTCATATTGACAATTTTTATAGGCATTATATCCATACAGGGCTCACTTGGAGCCGTTGTGGACGGGGTAGCCAGCAAAACCGTCAAATTTACCATAAGCGCCGCTATTCCGGTAGCAGGAAAATACCTTGCCGATGCGGCGGATACCGTTATAGGCTGCACCCTGCTTGTAAAAAACGCTGCCGGGATTGCCGCCATGATAGGTGTTATAGGTATATGCATACTGCCTATTTTAAAAATTTTTGTTCTGCTGCTTTTATACAGGATTACCTGCATATTGATTGAACCAATAGCGGAAAAGCGCGTTGTAAACTGCTTAAACGAAATGGCGGGCTCGTTGACATTTATACTTGGCCTGACCGCGGCGGTAGCCTTCATGTTTCTGTTTTCAATAACAGTTATTATAACGGCCAGCAACATAAGCACAATGATAAGGTGATGGGGTAAAGATATAAGAATTAACTCACCCCCGGCCCCTCTCTTTGCAAGAGAGGGGAGGCAATACTTTTCTATACCCCCCTCTTTTGAAAAGAGAGGGGGGCAGGGGGGTGAGTGCCGAAGCGGAGCATAACAATTATAACGGCCAGCAACATAAGCACAATGATAAGCTGATGGGGTAAAGATATAAGAATTAACTCACCCCCGGCCCCTCTCTTTGCAAGAGAGGGGAGGCAATACTTTTCTATACCCCCCTCTTTTGAAAAGAGAGGGGGGCAGGGGGGTGAGTGCCGAAGCGGAGCATAACAATTATAACGGCCAGCAACATAAGCACAATGATAAGGTGATGGGGTAAAGATATAAGAATTAACTCACCCCCGGCCCCTCTCTTTGCAAGAGAGGGGAGACAATACTTTTCTATACCCCCCTCTTTTGAAAAGAGAGGGGGGCAGGGGGGTGAGTATATAACAAAGTGAGGGGGGGGATTTTTTGATTGATTTTTTGAGATCATGGATTTTTAATATAGTTTTTCTGGCAATCTTTATAGTGCTGATAGAAATGCTTATACCCTCCGGCAAAACAAAAAAGGTTGTGAATCTGGTTTCTGGCTGTATAATGCTCATTGCAATTATAAACCCTCTTCTTGGAATTGTTGGCCGCGACATAGACATGAAGGGCTTTCAGATAGAAACCGGCAACTTTATTGACAGAAAGGAAATTGAGGCACAGGGAAAGATTTTAGAGGAGGAAAGAATGAAGCAGATAGTAAAGCTTTATAGAGAAAAGATAGTTTCGCAGTTAGAGGGCAGTGCCATGGAGGTAAGCGGTGTTGCCGGGGCAAACGCGGATGTGGTTATAAACGAGGATTATGGCTCGGATAAGTTTGGAGAGATTAAAAAGGCATATGTAAGAGTGAGGCTTCAGAAGGAAAATGACGGCATAAAGCCTGTTGCGAAGGTTGGTAAAATAGTTATTGACAAGCAAGAGCGCACAAATGAGGAGCCTCTTGAAATGGACAATGATATTAAAAGGCAGATGGAAGGCAGGATAGGCAGCCTTTTTAATTTAAGCAGTGAGGATATCGTTATTACTCTTATGGAAGGTATGGGAGGATAAAATGGCTTGGAAAAGTAGATTTTTTGAATATGTGAAAAAGCTGTTGAATGCCGAGAACAAGAAAAAAACCATGGAAAATGCCGTAATTGTAGTGATTATCGGAATTATTGCAATAATTGCGGGAGGTGCGTTCTTTACGACTGATGGCAGTAAGGATAGGAATAAGGCAGAGAGTGAAGCCCAAGCACAGGAGGTGTCACAAGAGGTGTCACAGGAAGTGGGTAAATTTACGCGGAAGGATGACGGTGATGAGCTTGAAACAAGGGTAGAAAAGGGACTGTCTCAGATAAAGGGGGCAGGAAGGGTTACTGTGCTTATTACATATGCCTCAGGCAACGAGAGGGTTCCTGCCGTCAATGCCAAGAAAAATGACAGCAGCACCGATGAGAAGGACAGCGGAGGAGGAGAGAGAACAATAACCCAAAACAGCTATGAGGCAGAAATGGTGTATGAGGAAGCGCAGGGAGGGGGGAAAAAACCGGTATTTTTAAAGGAGCTTACGCCTCAGGTAAAAGGAATTGTTGTTATAGCCGACGGTGCCGGAGAGCCTCAGGTAAGAGAGGCCTTAAGCAGGGCGGCAATGGTGCTTATGGATGTGCCGGCACACAGAATACAGGTATTTGAAAGAGAAGAATAACAAAATCTTTACAGCATCTATAATAAAAGGTTGGACACGTGAATATATTATTACTAAATTAGTGTAAGGGAGGGCTTTTTGTGTTAGTTTTTAAAAGAAAACAGGTAGTAATTTTGTCTCTTGTATTATTGTTACTTGTTGCCGGGTACCTGCAATATACCTATAACCAGAGCAGTAATTCAACTGCGGATAAGGAGAGCATAAAGACGGGGGAAGCGGTATATGTAGACAAAAATGAAAGCGCGGCGGATACCGGGAAGGATGATAAGCCGGAAAAATCGCTGAAGGCCTCAAAGAAAGCCGAGGATTTCTTTGCACAGGCAAAGCTCGATAAGGAAATGAGCCGCAGCAAGGATACCGACAGCTTAAAAGAGATTTCCGAGGATCCCAATGCCACAAACGAGGCTAAGGATAAGGCATATGAGCAGAGAATGAAAATTGTCGCAAGTTCAGAAAAGGAAATGAGAATTGAAACTCTGATAAAAGAAAAGGGCTTCGGAGATGTCATAGTGCTTTTAGGTGATGATGACAGCCTTGATGTAATAGTCAAAGCTCCAACCCTTACCACCCAGCATGTGGCGCAAATCGCCGATGTGGCATCCAGACAGGCACAAATACCTATAGGCAGCATTCATGTAAAGAATATTTTTTAAAATGCATATCCCAAAAAAACACAGCAGGCGACGAAAACAGGCGATAGATGAAATTTATCTATTGCCTGTTCTTTAGCTTTAATGATATAATTTGTATTTGTCAGACAGGCTGTATTTTTATAGATTGGGGCTTTTTAGGTGGGTAAATAATTTTTCGGCAGGGAGGGATATAAATGGATGAAGCTGTTGAAAGCATTGTAAATGACAAGGGCTCTATTAAAATTTCAGATGAAGTGGTGGCCATAATAGCAGGCATTGCAGCTACTGAAATTCCTGGTGTCGCAGGAATGAGCGGAGGCATTGCCGGAGGTATTGCGGAAATGCTGGGAAGAAAAAATCTTTCTAAGGGTGTAAAGGTGGAGGTTGGAGAGAAGGAAGCGGCAATAGATTTATATATAATCGTAGAATATGGCTCCAGGATTCCGGATATTGCTTGGGAAATACAGGAAAAAGTTAAAAAAGCTGTACAGACCATGACAGGGCTTGATGTGATAGAGGTCAATATTCACATTCAGGGAGTTAATATAGAGAAAGAGCATAAAAAAGAAATTATAGATGAAGCTGCAAGAGTCAAGTAATAACTGCCCCCTCAAGTGCCGGCGGTATTAAGGATGTAAAAAAAGGGAAGAATATATAAAGCTTTCAAGGGTTTTGTCCGATAAAATACTGCCGACGGGGTTTATTTTTTCAGAATAATAGAATATAATGGTAATGCTTAACTTATTTTTAGGCTTCTTTGGAGAAGAGGTGGATAAACTTATGAATATTTTGTTTAGGGTTTTGCTTACAATTTATGGCTTCTGCCTTGCGGTTGCCTCTTTGATTGTGGCATGGGTTGCAGTCAGGCCGCAAGTTTTCAACAGTATAGCCCGCTATATGGGTTATAACATCCTGCGCAATAATGGGCCAAGAGTGATGATGTTTTTAATTGCCGTGATTTTTCTTGCTTTAAGTATAACCTTTCTTTTGTCGGGAATAAAAAGCAGCAAGGATAAGAAATGTGTCAGCAGGTATACTAACATAGGCGAAATAAAAATATCCTTAAATTCCGTGGAAAGCATGGCACTCGCAGCATCGAGGAGGCTTAACGGCGTTAAGGAAACCAAGGCTTTTGTTTCAAAATCAAATGATGGCATATCCATCGCTATAAAGGCTGTAGTTCTCGGAGATATCAACATACCCGCGCTTTCAGAGGATATTCAGGTTAAGGTTAAAAGCGCTGTGGAGGAAAGCACCGGCATAAAGGTAAATGACGTAAAGGTATTGGTTGAAAACATATATACCGGATATAAGGCAAGGGTTGAGTAGATTTGGAGGTATTAATGCTATGGACAAGGAAAAGCTGGTGCAGTTTTACAACTCGCATAAGGGCGGAGTCAACGGTGCTATAGTAGGCTTTGTATTAGCCTCCGTTATATTGATAATAGGGTTCTTAAATACTCTGTTTATTGCAATATTTGTTGGAATAGGGTATTATATTGGCAAGAAGCTTTCCGAAGACAAGGAATATATTAAAAACCTGCTTGACAAGATTCTTCCGCCGGGTACATACAGGTAGCCGCTGGGTACATACAGATAAATTGAGCTATTTTACCGACATTCATTATATTAACTTTAGGACTTACGGGAGGTAAGCATTTAATGGGACGCAGGGTATCCAGAGAAACTGCCATGAAGCTCTTATACCAGCTTGAGATCCACAATGACGATATGCAGGAGCAAATAAAAGCTGCTTTTGAGGATCATGCCTTTTCAGAAGCTGATAAGAAGTACATTAACGATGTTGTTTAAGGTGTTTTTGATAACAAGGAATATATCGATAGGCTGGTGGAGAAATACTCCAAGGGATGGAAAATAAACAGAATATCCAGAGTTGACATTTCTATTCTAAGGCTGAGCATATATGAAATAGGCTTCAGAGATGACATACCCTTTAACGTTTCTATAAATGAGGCTGTTGAGCTGGCTAAAAAGTACAGTAATGAGGAAGCAGGGGCTTTTATAAACGGTATACTGGGAAAAATACCTAAAATGCGTGCTCTGCCGGAAGAAAATGAAGCGGGAAATTAAAATTACACTATATGGCTTGCCTGCTGTAATATAATTTAGCCAGTTTTATGCGGACCGGTACTTAGTAAATTAAGCCGGTTTTTTATGTGTGGCTGTGTAATTTATACTCTTTTTTAAAGAATTTTTCAATGCCCCTTTATAAGCGGCGCTACATTATTAAAACAGTGAGGTCGTATGAACTATGTACTATCAGTATCGGAGATAAACAGGTATATAAAAGAGCTTATATCGAAAGACATGATAATGTCGGGCCTTTGGGTAAGGGGAGAAATCTCAAACTATAAGTATCATTATTCGGGACATATGTATTTTACGCTTAAAGACGAAAAATGCCTGATTAAATGTGTTATGTTCAAATCCCATGCCTCCGCTCTTAAATTTGAGCCCGAAAATGGGGGAAGGGTAATAATAAAGGGCTATGTTTCGGTATTTGAGAGGGACGGGCAGTATCAGCTATATGTTGAGGAAATGCAGCCCGACGGAATAGGAAACCTGCACATGGCCTTTGAGCAGCTTAAAAAAAAGCTCTTTGAAGAGGGTCTCTTCGATGAAGCAAACAAAAAGAGGCTTCCCTTTTTGCCCCGTGCTGTCGGTATAGTAACCTCTTCCACCGGTTCTGTTGTGAGAGATATAATAAATATATCAAGCAGGCGTTTTAGAGAAATTGAGCTTAAAATTTTCCCTGTCGCGGTTCAAGGTGAGCAGGCGGCCGGCCAGATTTCAGGTGCAATCAAAAAATTAAACCGACTTGGCTGTGTCGATGTGATAATTCTTGCCAGAGGAGGAGGCTCTTTAGAAGAGCTGTGGGCCTTCAACGAAGAGGTTGTTGCCAGAAGCATTTTTAATTCCGTTATTCCCGTTGTATCGGCAGTAGGACATGAGACTGACTATACAATTTCAGATTTTGTGGCGGATGTAAGGGCTCCGACACCCTCTGCCGCAGCAGAAATTGTAATCCCCGAAAGAGCTGTGCTTAAGGAGCGTATTATGCTGCTGGAAGCCAGACTTAAGAACGGAGCTTCGGCAAAAATACAAAATGAAAGAGCACAGCTTGAAAGGCTGAGAGCAAGCTCTGCCTTCAGGCAGCCCTATGACAGGCTCTATCAGGAGCGCATGAGGCTTGATACGCTTAACAGGTATATGCATAAGGCAATGCTTTCGGTAATGGAAAAAAAGAGGTCGGATTTAAGCCTCCTGATAGGGAAGCTTGATGCCTTAAGCCCACTCAGCATTATGTCGAGAGGCTACGGTGTTATAAGGTCGCTTGAGGATGGGGAGGTTGTAAGGTCGGTTAAAGCTGTAAGGGAAAATGAAAGGCTTTCTGTAGAGCTTTTTGACGGAAAAATAATCTGCAGGGCAGAGGATATAAAAATCAATCCGGGCCTGTAAATATGCCCAAGCATGAAGGAGGTTAAGGAGTTTGAACAAAAAGGAGCTTGCTTTTGAGGAGGCTGTAAATGAGCTTGAGAATATAGTGGCAAAGCTTGAAAAGGGAGAGCTTCCGCTGGACGGGTCAATAGAGATTTTTCAAAGAGGGATTGAGCTGTCCAGATATTGCGGCAAAACCTTGGACAGCATGGAGAAAAAAATAAGCATATTACTGGAAGACGGCAGCGGCGAAATCAGAGAAGAGCTGTTTGATTCCCCGGAGGCTTAAGAATGGATTTTAAGTTAAAATGTGACGGATGGATTAAGCTGATAGAGGACACTCTTGCAGACTTCATGGAAAAGGCTGCCCGCACGTCACAGCCTTGTTGCAGAGCAGGATCAGAAAAAAGCATTTACGAGGCTATGCGCTACAGCCTGATGGCAGGAGGAAAAAGACTGAGGCCAATGCTGGCATTGGCGACCTGTGAAATGCTTGAGGGTGATATTAACGATGTGCTGCCTTACGCCTGTGCCGTAGAAATGATACATACCTATTCTCTCATACATGATGATTTGCCGTCTATGGACAACGACAGCTACAGAAGAGGAAGGCTTACGAATCATAAGGTATACGGAGAGGCAACGGCGATACTTGCCGGAGATGCCCTTCTCAATTACGCATTTGAAATTATGCTGGATCATGCTATGGGCTCGGATAGCAATATGGGAGCCAAAGTAAAGGCTATGGGCATAGTGGCTAAGGCCTCCGGCGCTTCAGGCATGATAGGGGGACAGGTTGTAGATTTGGAATCGGAGGGGAAAAACATCCCTTTGGAATTGCTGCAGTACATGCACAGCCTTAAAACCGGCGCGCTTATAAAAGCACCCGTAATGGCCTCGGGAATCATTTGCGGGGCCGGGGGAGAAAAATTGGAGCTTTTGCGCCTGTATGCCGAAAGACTTGGGCTGGCATTCCAGATTAAGGATGATATTTTGGATGTGGAGGGGGATTTTTCCCTTCTTGGAAAGCAGACCGGAAGCGACGAGGCAAAAGGTAAATCGACCTTTGTAAAGCTGCTGGGGCTTGAGGAGTCAAAAAAAAGGCTGGCATCAATTACCGATGAAGCCGTACATGCTTTAGATTACTTCGAAGGAAAGGGCGTCTTCCTGCAGCGTCTGGCAAGACAGCTTCTGGAAAGGAAAAATTGAGGTGGATGTCGTGGATTTTTTTATAAAGATTTTTTCGAACAAGGCTATTATTGTTCCTGTTATAGCATGGTTTATTGCCCAGAGCATAAAGGTTGTCAGTGTAATAATAACTCAACGCAAAGTTGACTTTACAAGATTTATAGGCTCTGGAGGAATGCCCAGCTCCCATGCTGCGTTTGTTGTTTCATTAGCTACCGTCACAGGAAGAATAAAGGGCTGGGATTCCGTAGAGTTTGCAATATCCCTTGCGCTGTCTCTTGTTGTAATGTATGATGCAGCCGGTGTTAGAAGAGCGGCAGGAAAACAGGCTCAGGCATTAAACAAGCTTATTTATTCACAAAATGAGGTGCAGTTTGACGAAAGCTTAAAGGAGCTTTTAGGGCACACCCCTTTTCAGGTTATAATGGGAGCAGCTCTGGGTATTTTAACAGGTCTTTGGCTTGGATAGTTGGATAGATTGAAGTCAAAAGGTCTTTTTGCCCCGCTATTCATATTATTAATGAGAGATTCTTTGAAATATGGACTTAGCTTTAAAAATACAGCTGCTATAGATTCAAATCAAACCTTATTTATTCTTTAAACAATAATGTTTATATGTTATAATTCTTACTTGTAACATTGTACGGGATAAAATTCATTTTCCCGGAAATAAAATTTGACAAATTTAATTTGTAAATAAAACAGGGTGGTGCAGTATCCTAGTCAGATCCGCCGTTCCTGAAGACGGGCCTAAAAATCCGTTTAAGGGCACATCGATGAAGTTCCTGGTGTCGGCTTGTTACGCCCAGTAGTGGGCTGATGCTGGGAGTTAAGGCTTAGGGGCGATCTGCAATGGCATGCAGGCGTTGACCCCTCTGCCGTGGAGACCCTTACTTTTGGAAGAAAAGTCGGGGAAGCAGGCTGAAATTTCGGCTTGTTTCCTTGCCACCTCGACCACGATAAGGGATTAAACCTGTTAGGCGGTACTTTAAAAGGTGCTGTGAACAGAGTAGCCTGCCTTGAGTGGGTTTGGTGGATAGCGGATCAGATGCCGGAATATTGGCCGATATAACGGCATTATCGCTGCTTGAAACCAAATTTGCAAAAGAGGCTAAGGAACTGGCCGGACTGCAGGGGAAAACCTCTAGGCTGTTCGATTTTCGAGGCATATTGAAGATTGCAGTGTGGACTAAGTGGTGATCAGGCTTCATTTAAGGTAACTTAATGACGGAAGGGTTAAAGGGAAACCGCAAATTTGGCGACATTTTTGTAACTTCTGGGGAAATCCTGCCTGACCTAAGCCGCAAAATTTATTCAGTATGCTACCACCCGTTTTTATTATATATTTGGAGAAGCTGTATTGTTAATTGGAGGGTTTTTATATATTGGACGACAACCATAAGCAGCCTGACGATGAGAAGAAAGTCAGGTTTAGAATGAATATTTTAAGCTCGAGCAAGGGAAATAACTTATGGAATCTTATTGTCACTGTCATATCCTTTTTACTGTCAGTGTCAATGACATATGTTTCTTACAGGATTCTAAAGAATGCCCATGTTGTTATAGCGTTCAACATAGTTTTTTTAATTATAGTAGTAAGCATAATTTTTGACACAATAGGAACGGCGGTGACTGCGGCAGATGAAGCTCCTTTTCACGCAATGGCGTCAAGAAAGCTTTATGGCGCAAAACAGGCCATTGCACTGGTAAGAAATGCCGACAAGGTTTCCAACTTCTGTAATGACGTAATAGGAGATATTTGCGGGGTTATAAGCGGTACTGCCACCACTTATATACTTATAACCATAATAAAGGACGGCAGCTCACCTGAAACCAGCATAGCGGGGCTTGCAGCCACAGGCCTTGTAGCGGCCATGACTGTAGGAGGCAAGGCGGTAGGAAAAACCATTGCCATCTCAAACAGCAATTATATAGTATATAAAGCCGCAGTTGTGATAAAATTTATAACAGCAAGACTCAATATAAAAGTCTTTGGCTTAAAAAAAAGCAGCAAAAGAAATGGGGATGCTAAAAAGCAGAAGAAAGAACAAAAGTAAATTGAAGGCGGGATGAAAATTTTTGGATATAAATGCAGATAAGCAATGCAGCATTAATTGTGCAAACACAGTCAAAAGTGAATTTTTAAATCTCCAAGGCCATTTAGCCACGGATTATGAGCTTCTGAGCAGCATTAATTCTCCCATGGATGTTAAAAAGCTTGATATAGGCCTTATGGAAAAGCTTGCATCTGAAATAAGAGGATTTCTGGTGGAAAAGGTTTCAAAAACAGGAGGCCATCTTGCCTCCAATCTTGGCATTGTAGAGGTAACTCTTGCTCTTCATAAGGTATTTGATACGCCCAGAGACAAAATAGTTTGGGATGTGGGACACCAGTCATATGTACATAAAATACTTACGGGAAGACGCGACAAGTTTGATCTTTTAAGACAGCTTTACGGCATTTCAGGCTTTCCAAAAACAAAGGAAAGTCCTCATGACTGCTTCAATACCGGCCACAGCAGCACGTCAATTTCCGCGGCACTGGGAATGGCAAGGGCCAGAGATATGAAAAAAGAGGATTATTCGGTGATTGCGGTAATAGGGGACGGCGCATTGACAGGCGGAATGGCCTTTGAGGCTCTTAATGATGCCGGAAGGTCACCTAATAACTTAATAGTTGTTTTAAACGACAATGAAATGTCCATATCCAAAAATGTAGGCGGAATGTCCAGATATTTAAGCAAGATACGGACAGAGCCTTTTTATTTTAAGTTTAAAGAGGAAATAGAGGCCATTTTAAATAAAATTCCCGCAATAGGCAAAAGTGCTTCAAAGGCTCTTAACAGAGCCAAGGGAACCATAAAATATATGATTATGCCGGGAATAATTTTTGAGGATTTGGGCTTTAAATACTTAGGCCCTATAAACGGGCATAATATTTCGGAAATGACAGATGTATTTTCACGTGCCAGGCTTATAAAGGGGCCGGTATTTATTCATATATGCACTCAAAAGGGTAAGGGATACGAGTTTGCAGAGGAAAAGCCGCATAAATTTCATGGAGTAGCTCCCTTCCGGATAGACACAGGCGAGCTCAAGGCCGGTTCCGGCTATGGATACTCCGATGTATTCGGAAGCACTCTGGTTGAGCTTGCGAATAAGGATCAAAGCATAGCGGCAATCACAGCTTCAATGACGCAGGGTACCGGCCTTGAGCAGTTTTCAAAGAGCTTTGGAAGCAGGTTTTTTGATGTGGGAATTGCCGAGCAGCATGCCGTCACATTTGCTGCGGGGCTTTCTCAAAACGGGTTAAAGCCGGTAGTTGCCATATACTCATCCTTTCTGCAGAGAGCATATGATCAGATACTGCATGATGTAGCCCTTCAGAATCTGCATGTGGTATTTGCCGTAGACAGGGCCGGCATAGTGGGGGAAGACGGGGAAACTCACCAGGGGCTGTATGACCTGTCTTTTTTAAGGCACATCCCCAACATGACAATACTTGCACCGTCGGACTACTTTGAAATGAAAAGTATGCTCCAATATGCCGTTATGGTACACCGGGGGCCTATTGCGATAAGGTATCCCAGAGGAAAGGGCCGGGAGAGGCTGGCGCCGGAGGTTGAAATACACTATGGCAAGGGTGTCAGAATTTGTGAGGGAGGCCATTTGACCATTATTTCCGCAGGCACCATGACAGATACCGCCATCACGCTGTCATCGCTGCTTAAGGCTTCGGGAGTGGAGTGTGACGTTATAAACGCAAGGTTTATAAAGCCTCTTGACGCAAAGCTTATAGCCGACTCCGCCAAAAAGACCCAAAGGGTTGTTGTTATAGAGGATAATACTATTATAGGAGGACTGGGAAGCGCGGTGCTGGAAATGCTGAGCTGCTGCGGAATAGCTGCTAAGACCAAGCTGTTTGCTTTTCCTGATATCCCTGTAATTCACGGTTCAAAAGGCGATTTAATTAAAAAGTACAGGCTGGACACAGAATCTCTGGCCTCTGAAATACTCAAATTTATGGCATAGCTGTGTCATTTAGGAAAGAAATGTCTTCCGAAATAATTTTCAACAAATTTCTTTCCACTGCCAATTTTAATATAATATAATGAATTTGCGGAGGACATGTGTTGGAAAAGGAACGCTTGGATATAATACTTGTTGACAGAGGATGCTTTAAAAGCAGGGAAAAGGCGCGAAGTGCCATAATGGCGGGTGTTGTCTATGTGAACGGAGAAAGAGAGGACAAGCCGGGATCAAAATTTAACACCGAAAGTAAAATTGAAATAAAGGAAAATATAAATCCTTATGTCAGCAGAGGAGGATTAAAGCTCAGAAAAGCGTTAGAAGAATTTTCTATAGACTTAGAGGGTAAAACAGCGATAGATGTAGGTGCCTCCACAGGAGGCTTTACAGACTGTATGCTGAAAAACGGAGCAGTCAGAGTATATTCAATTGATGTAGGCTACGGTCAGCTTGCCTGGGAGCTTAGAAACGACCGTAGGGTTGTTTGTATGGAGAGAACCAATATCAGGTATGTCAAGCAGGAGCAAATTGATTATATGGCTGATTTTGCTTCTATAGATGTATCCTTTATATCCCTTAAAAAGGTGCTGCCCGCCGTAAAGGAGCTTTTAAAGGACGACGGACACATTGTATGCCTCATAAAGCCTCAGTTTGAGGCCGGAAAGGATAAGGTGGGAAAGCATGGAGTTGTGAGAGAAGCCTCCGCCCACTATGAGGTAACGCAGGATATTGCGGACTTTGCTTTAAATAACGGCTTTAAGGTTATAAATGTTTCTTATTCTCCCATTAAAGGGCCCGAAGGCAATATTGAGTACCTGCTTCACTTGTCCAAGGACCCAGAGGCTCATAGCCTTCCCGAGTTGAATCAAGAGATTTTCAGTGCCGTAGAGAGGGCTCATGAAAATTTAATTTAAAAAAGTGCAAGGGTTTGTACTTTTTTTATTTATCGGATATAATTACAATGAATAAAAGGTAAGATTATACTTTGCTTTAACAAGGAGAAGCAAATGAAAACTATTGGAGTTATTACAAACAGGGATAAGGATCATGACCTTAAATATACGAGGATGCTCATAGATTGTATACTTGAAAAATCGGAGCTTGTGCGGGTAGCTTCAGATGCTGGAAAGGAATTGGGGCTTGAAGCCTCGGAAAATGATGATGATGTCATTTTCAACCAGTCGGATATAATAATTTGTCTGGGCGGAGACGGTACCTTTCTTAAGGTTGCCAGAAGAGCTTACTTAAAGGGAATACCCATACTTGGAATTAATCTGGGAAGTCTGGGCTTTTTAACCGAGGTTGAAAAATGCGAGATACATAACGCCGCAGACTTAATAATGGACGGGAAATACGACATAGAGGATAGAATGATGCTTGAGGCTACCATATGGGACGGCGATAAAATGATAGCCCGGGATTTTGCTCTTAACGACATAGTTATTTCGAGAGGGGCCCTTTCAAGGATACTCCACTTAAGGACATATATAAACGATGATTTTGTTGACAGCTTTCCCGGCGACGGGCTGATAGTCTCAAGCCCCACGGGTTCGACTGCTTACTCCCTTTCGGTTGGAGGCCCCATTGTAGAGCCTGATATAGATCTCATTATAGTAAGTCCCATATGCCCTCACATACTGTACTCAAGATCCTTCATAACCGCCGGAAGCCGTGTTGTCAAGGTTGTCGTTGAGGAGAACTACGGCCATGACGCCATGGTTACGGTGGACGGACAGATGGGCTATGAGATAAGAGGCGGCTTTAGAATAGAGGTTAGAAAGGCTGAACATTCAGTAAAGCTGGCGAAAATAACCTCCAGAAATTTTTTCAATATACTCAGAACTAAAATTTATGATAGAGGAGAGAGCCTGAGAAAAAATGAAGTACAGCAGACACGCTAAGATTCTGGAAATTATAGAAAAAAACATTATAGAAACCCAGGAAGAGCTCGCCGAAAAGCTCAAGAAAATGGGGACGGATGTTACCCAGGCCACTGTTTCGAGAGATATAAAGGAGCTGAGGCTGGTTAAGGTAATGACTGAGGACGGAAGGTATAAATACGCACCCCTTGTAAAGTCGGAAAACATAACATCCAATAAGCTCATGAATATTTTTTCCGAGTCTTATGCATCGAGTGATTATGCCAATAACATTGTTGTGGTTAAAACCCTTCCGGGCATGGCTCAGGCCGCTGCCTCGGCCATAGACTCGCTAAGGCAGACGGAAATAGTGGGGACTATTGCGGGAGACGACACTGTAATGATTGTTTGCAGGGCGGAGAAAATAGCAGAAGAGCTGGTAAACAGATTCAACAAAATGGCAAGGTAAGATCGGCGGACATACGGCAGAACCTTCAAAATATGGAGGCGGGGGTGGAGAAATATGTTAACTCAATTGCATATACATAATATTGCGTTAATCAACAGTGTCACCATTGAGCCGGGAAGCGGGCTAAATATTCTTACAGGAGAAACCGGGGCGGGAAAGTCCATCATTATTGATTCAATAAATGCTATTTTAGGTGGAAGGGTATCTAAAGAGCTTATAAGAACAGGGAAGGATAAGGCCTCTGTAGAGGCAGTGTTTAAGATGCCGGAGGGCAGGGTAAGCGATTTGCTTGAGAGCTACGGCATTGATGAAGAGGAAGACGGAACCTTGATTATATCGAGAGAGTTTACCGTCTCGGGCAAAAATACCTGCAGAATAAACGGCAGAATGGCTACGGTATCCATGCTGAAAAGCCTGGGGCAAAGAATGATAGACATACACGGGCAGCACGATAACCAGTCTCTTTTAAGGACGGAGGATCACATAGACATGCTGGATTCCTTCGGGGAGGAAGCCATCAAAAGGCTCCGGCAGGAATATTCCAGCTTGCTTCTTAAGTACAATGGCATAAAATCCAGACTTAAGGAGCTATCAGGTGATTTCGGACAGAGAGAGAGAAAAATAGATTTGCTGCAATTTCAGATAGACGAGATAAAAAAGGCCCGCTTAAAGCCGGGGGAAGAGCAGCAATTAAATAAGCAAAGATCGCTGCTTTCAAATTCGGGCAAAATTTCACAGGCCCTGTCACATGCCTATGAGCTTCTTTTCACGGGAAACGAAATAAAAGCTTCGGGCTGCGACAGCATAAACGAAGCCCTGACGGCGCTTAAGGGTATTTCGGGGCTTGACGGAAGGTTTGGAGATATCGCCTTAAGGCTTGAAGATATTTGCTATCAGCTTGAGGACATAACCAAGTGCATAAGAGATGAAAGGGACACCGTGGAGTATGACCCTGATTTGCTTGAGCATATTGAGGAAAGAATAGATGTTATACATAAGCTGGCTAAAAAGTATGGGCCTTCGGTAGAAGATATCCTTAGATACTGCGGGGGCATAGAGCAGGAGCTGGAGGATATAATACGCGGAGAGGAAATAATAAAGGAGCTGGAGCAAGAGCTAAAGAGCTTATCTAAGGGACTGCTTTCAATTGCTCACAGGCTTCACGACGAGAGGAATAAAGCGGCGCGGCTTTTGGAAAGGGAAATAGCAAAGGAACTGGAAGACCTTGAAATGAAGAAGGCAAAATTTAAGGTCAATATTGTCCTTGACGGACCGGAGGAATGTTCAGCAGAGGGTGCAATTGATATAAAATTTATGCAAAACGGTCTGGACAAGGTGGAATTTCTTATTTCCTCCAATCCGGGAGAGCCTTTAAAGCCTCTGTCCAAAATTGTTTCCGGGGGCGAAATGTCCAGAATAATGCTTGCGATTAAAACTATTCTGGCAAGTGAGGATAACGTTCCCACGTTGATATTTGATGAAATAGATACAGGTATCAGCGGAAGAGCCGCACAAAAGGTAGGAGAAAAGCTGTGCCTGATTTCCTCAAGGCATCAGGTGATTTGTGTTACCCATCTGGCACAGATAGCCTGTATGGCAGATCATAATTTCCTTATTGAAAAAATCACAGGGGAGAATACCGCCGAAACTGATATAAAGCCGTTGAAGGGTGTTGCGTTGAGGGATGAAATCGCCCGTATATTAGGAGGAGCCAGCATATCCTCCATAACGCTAAAGCATGCTGAGGAAATGCTTGCAAATTCCCGTGATTTTAAAAATAAATAAAAAACAATAAAAATAAAAGCATAAGAAGCAAGAGTTCTTCGTCAATGGGGGACTTTTGTTTTTTATGCTTTTATTTGCTTGAATAAATAGCTTTCTCTAAGGTTAACTTATCTTTAGTATGACGGACTTAAAAATAAAAAATGGGCGTGTATGTCTTTTTAACAACCATACGCAGGTATTTTTGCGCTATCAGCCCATTAAACTTCCTGACTACGACATCAAGGAGCGTGTAAGATAATGAACTTTACAGGAATTATTAGCGGTATAAAATCTTTAGGCAATCACAGGAAGAAATTTATTGTTTTTTTAATTGTATGCTTTCTGGTTATGCTTTTAAGCTATTTGAGAACAGTCTTTGCAGTACCGGGAGAAATGACGCTGCTAGAGGGTGAGGAGCATGTGATAGACTTAAAAAGCCCTTTTCTTGTAAGCATTAAGGCAGATAAGATAGGGGTTGTAAAGCTGAACGATGGTGAAATAGAAAAAAAGCAGGGCTATTTTAGGCTGTCATCTCCTCTTTTATTAAGGCCCCAAAAAAATGGAAGCGTTAGTCTCAATTTGAGAATATTAGGCGTTATACCCTTGAGAACAATAAAGGTAGATGTCGTACCAAATAAAAAAATTGCCGCATGTGGAAATACAATAGGAGTTAAGCTAAAAATAGACGGTATTCTTGTAATAGGAATTTCAGATGTTGAGACTATGGAAGAAAAAAGAATTACACCTGCCAAGCAGAGCGGCATTAAGCAGGGTGATTTGATAACGGAAATCAATAACACAAAGGTAAATAGTGTTAAGGAGCTTCTGGGGGAAATTGAAAAAAGCCGCGGTGAAAAAGTAGATATTAAGTATAAGCGTGGAAATAACCTGATGAGCGGCGAGATCCAACCTGTAAAGTCAGTTGATGATGAAAAGTACCGAATAGGTCTGTGGGTTCGGGAGAGTACCGCCGGAATAGGCACTATGACCTTTTACGATCCTGAAACGGGGTGCTTCGGGGCATTAGGGCACGGAATAGCCGATATAGATACCGGAGAGCTAATGCCTGTGCTTTCAGGTGAAATTTTAGAGTCTCAAATATTAACCATAAAGAAAGGCAAACAGGGAAATCCGGGGGAGCTTAGGGGAGTTTTTATAGAAGAAAACAAGCTGGGAACCATAAAAACCAATTGTGAGTATGGGATATACGGTGCATTTGACAGTAAATCTCTTAATAAAATATCCCACAGGCTTTATCCCATCGCTCTGAAATCGGATATCCGGGAGGGCCCTGCCACAATACTTTCCAATATCAGCGGAAAGGACGTTGAGGAATTTAAAATTGATATAATAAAGGTCAGCAGGCAAAACACAGAAGGAACTAAAGGAATGGTTATAAAAGTAACCGATAAAAAGCTTCTTAATAAAACAGGGGGAATCGTACAGGGAATGTCGGGGAGCCCCATACTGCAAAACGGAAAAATTGTTGGTGCCGTAACACATGTGCTGGTAAATGATCCAACCAGAGGATACGGTATTTTTATTGAGCGCATGGTTAAAAATGTGAACGGTGCCCATTCGGGAAAATTAAAAACTCTTGCAAAAGCGGGCTGAAAGCGGCGCAGCTCAAAGTATTTCCGCATAATTTCCTTTCGCCTAATTCCCGCAATAGCCTATAAATGCCGTTTTGCATGGAATCCATAGCTTTTTGTAAAAATTATGTGCATATAGCTATTATAGAAAAATTTTAAAGCATTTAAGACTTGTGCCGTTTTATTTAATAAATGCTTAAAAGTGCCACAAAATCTGTGTTTTGCAGATTGTAAAAAATTTTTTCAACTAAAAGCAGCAGCATTTTAAGAACAGTAAGATGTTAATAATGTTATTATTTACTAAATATTAGCAAATACGTCTTGAAATTTTGTCGAAAGCCAAATATAATAGTTATATGAAATTTATTCAAGGAAGTAAAATACAAAAAATAATAATTATTTACAAACGTTAAGGGGGAGTGTTATTTTGTTAGGGAAAAAAATACAGGTAGTCATCGCTGATGACAATAGGGAATTTGGAGATATTCTCTGTGAATACCTGAACAGTCAAAATGATATTGAAGTCATCGGAGTGGCTCGTGATGGACTTGAGGCATTTGAGCTAATTACCTCTAAAACACCTGATATAGCTGTTTTGGATATAATTATGCCTCACCTTGACGGATTGGGGGTGCTGGAAAAGACCAATGCAACGCATATGAGCAAGAGGCCTCTTTTTATTATTCTTTCTGCGGTAGGTCAGGACAAGATAACCCAAAGAGCTCTGGCACTTGGTGCCGAATATTACGTCGTCAAGCCGTTTGACATGGACATACTTGTATCGAGAATAAGGCAGCTCAAGGACATAAATCAGGCAGTTGTAGTAAGACCCGAGTATACAATGGAATCAAGGCCCCATCACCATTCTTCCGGCTCCAGAAACGTTGAGGTGGAGGTTACAAGCATAATGCACGAAATAGGGGTGCCCGCGCACATAAAAGGATATCAGTATTTAAGAGATGCAATCATGATGGTTATTAAGGATCTCGACATTATCAACTCCATAACAAAGCAGCTTTATCCAAGCATTGCCAAGGAATACAACACAACCCCCAGCAGAGTTGAAAGGGCAATAAGACATGCCATTGAGGTGGCATGGAGCAGAGGCCAGGTTGAGGCAATAGACGCCCTTTTCGGATATACTGTAAGCACGGGTAAGGGAAAGCCGACAAACTCTGAGTTTATTGCAATGGTAGCGGATAAATTAAGATTGGAGCTAAAGGTAAGCTGATTACATATCCCCCTGTGTTTTTTTACATGGGGGGTTTTCAGGCTCTTCCAAGATGCATAAATAATTGAGCATAGGCCCTTTGAGTCGGCATAGCCTTTAAAAGGATTTCTTCTTTTTGTCTGATTTATGCTTGTCATAAATGGTCTTTTGATATTCAAGAATAATTTTATCCAGCTTTTTGCTTGCGGCCAGTACTTCTTTGCTGTCTAAAGGCTTATCCATGCTTATTAACTTTTCGAGACGCTTTTTAGCTTTTTCAAGCTCTTTCAACAAATTCATCAATTATTCCTCTATTATGTATTTAAATAAATATTATACCAACCCTGTATTTATTTAATCGGAATAATCGCATGTAAAATAAACTAGTTTAATATTAACATTTTATGAATATTTTCAACATCAATTTAACAGAAAAAGGATTCCCGTATCAAATATATAACAAGGAACCCCTATTCTTTATTTTGAATTTTTTTAAAAAGCTTTTTTAAAAAATCCGCGCTTATTTAAAAAGTCTTTTAAAGAAGCCGCGCTTGTTTTTTTCTCTCCAATTTCCTATACAACGGTCTACCTCCGAAAAGTGCTTTTCCATCTTATTCTCAAGCCTTCTCATGCTGTTCTCAACACAGGCCCCCAGCTCAAGCTTTGTTTTACTGATTTCAGTGGTAATATGATCCCTTGTAGACGACAGCTCAGAGGCCATGCCCGAAGTAAGCTGCTCCTTAAATTCCTCAAAAAATTCTCTTATGTCTTTTGAATTATCGGACTGGTTAAAGGGTACCACCGAAAAGGAATCCTCATTGAGTACGACAGGAGGCGATTCTACTGCAATCTCTGCCTGCAGCACCTTTTTTATTGCCTTTATTTCAAGGCCCTCACTCCTCATTTTTTTAATCTGATACATTATATTTGCATATTCAGGAGTATAATACCTCCTTCCCCTCTCATCCTTAGGTACCTTTAGATTGAATTCCTTTTCATAGTATCTTAAGGCATGATCGGTAATTTCAAGACGTTCACTGAGCTCTGTTATCGTATATCTATCCTTTAGTATCTCCACAACATTTCCTCCCAAATAAAATCTGTTATTTAAGAATAAAAATTGTATAATAATTGCTAAAATAATATTGTCAGTATACATGATAACATTTATGTAAAATAATGTAAATAAAAAACTTATTATTTTCTTAATATTTCCAAAAGGTTTTTTATGTCCTTGGGAAGGGGAGCAGCAAGCTCGGTGACTTTTTTAGAAAAAGGATGAATAAAGCACACCTTGTATGAGTGAAGTGCCTGACGGTCTGCCACACCTGCCGGAAGGCAGGGCGACCCGGGCTCGGTCATAATATGCGGGTATAAGCTGTCTCCCACAATGGGGTGGCCTATGGCCTGGCAATGAACCCTTATCTGGTGGGTTCTTCCTGTCTCAAGCTTAAACCTTAGCAAAGAGAAATTATTCAGGCTCTCCAGTACGGAATAATGTGTCACAGAGGGCATCCCGGAGGGGGCTATATGCCTTGTGATTATACTTCCCGGCTTCCGGTCTATGGGAAGGTCTATAGTGCCTTCCGCTTGCTCCATATTTCCATACACCACTCCCATATATTCCTTTGAAAAGGTTTTATCCTTCATCTGCCTTATTAACGCCTCCTGCACGAAAGGATTTTTTGCAAAAACTATTATCCCGGAGGTGTCTCTGTCCAACCTGCTTACGGGACGAATCTTTTTAAATTCCCCCTTCTGCCTTAAATAATAGCATACGGCATTTGCAACAGTCCCCGAAGGATAATTGAAGGTTGGATGAACAACCATATGCGGCGGCTTGTCGAGAGCTATCATCCATTCGTCTTCAAATATGATATTGATGCCGAGGTTTTGGGGGATTATATCCTCCGACTCTTCGGTAAAATCCATTAAAACCTCTATTATATCTCCGTTTTTTACCATAGAGTTTACGTATGCCGGGGCTGAATTACATAATATACCTCCTGAGTTCTTCAGCCTTTTTATAAATCTTTCAGACAATTCAATTATATTTTTCAAAATAAATTTTACCGTTTTACCTGAGTGCTGCTCATCTACAATATATTTAATGTTCAAAATTAATCACCGATATTGATAGTATAATATATTTCCTGTAAAAGCAAGGGGAGAAGATATAGGCCTAAATACCTAAAAATAGGGCTGCCGAAAGAATATTATTGAAATAAGCATAAAGGTCGTATAAAATTATTGCAGACATATAATACGAAGCGAGGACAATTTAAATGAATTTTAAGTCTCAGGCGTTTTTGAAAAATGAATTTGGAATTGACGAAAGCATTATAAAGCTCTCCAACAGCTCTGAAAAGGCTATTGCCGATGTTGTGGGAAGCATTGATTCAATAAGGGAATACAATCAGTTCAAGGTAATAAGCGCAATGCAAAAAAACAATGTGAGCGAAACACATTTCTCTGGAACAACGGGCTATGGATATGATGACAGGGGCAGGGAAATACTGGACTTAGTCTATGCGGATGTTTTTAAAGCAGAGGCCGCGCTTGTAAGGCACCAGATAGTATCGGGAACACAGGCTCTTGCCATATGCATGTACGGTGTTTTAAGGCCGGGGGACGAGCTGCTGTCTGTTACGGGAAAGCCATATGACACACTTGAGGAGGTTATAGGGCTAAGGGGAACGGGAGGAGGCTCTCTTGGGGAGTTCGGAATTTCATACAGACAGGTTGATTTGCTTGCCGACGGAGGAATGGATTTTGAGGGTATTAAAAACGCGGTGGGTACAAACACAAGGCTGGTGCTCATTCAACGCTCAAAGGGCTATGGCTGGAGGCCCTCTTTAAACATATCCGATATACGAAAGGCTGTCGAATATATAAAGAGCATTAAGAAGGACGCCGTTATACTTATAGACAATTGCTATGGAGAATTTACAGAGGAAATGGAGCCTGTTGAGGCGGGAGCCGATTTGGTTGCCGGATCTCTTATAAAGAATCCCGGCGGGGGGCTTGCTCCGACAGGGGGATATGTTGCAGGGAAAAAAGCGCTTGTGGAAAAAGCGGCATACAGGCTTACAACTCCCGGATTAGGTAAAAAGGTTGGCTCCACTCTGGGCCATTCCAGGCTTCTATTCCAGGGGCTGTTCATGGCTCCTCATACAGTGGCGGAAAGCCTTAAGGGCGCTGTTTACTGTGCTGCGCTGATGGAAAAGCTGGGATTTGAAACCTCGCCTGCATGGGATGAGAAAAGAGGAGATATAATACAAGCCATAAAGTTTGGCAATCCCGACAGCCTCGTGGCATTTTGCCAGGGGATACAAAAGGGCTCGGCCGTTGACGCATTTGTTACTCCCCAGCCATGGGACATGCCGGGATATGATTGCCCGGTAATAATGGCGGCGGGGGCTTTTATACAGGGCTCGTCAATAGAGCTGAGTGCCGACGCGCCGATGAAGCCTCCCTATATAGCCTATATGCAGGGCGGACTGGTTTATGAGCATGTAAAGCTCGGTGTACTGATATCTTTGCAGATGATGCTGGACAGAGGAATAATTAAGATATAAGGGGTTCCTATGAAAGCAGAAGAGGGAAAAGAAAAAAAAATATCCAAAATAAAAATAGGGAGCTTCCTGATTATAATGTTTCTCTTAGTTTACGTTCCGTCTCTCATGCACTGGGTATACGGGAGGGAAATAAATACCGACGTTATAAAGATAGGAACTCTCGAGGAGTCGGTTAATAGCGAAGCCTTCTTTATAAGGGACGAAGATGTATTAAAATCATCCTCTGATGGCATCTGCATACCCGAGGCGGAGGAGGGGAATAAAATACCGGCTAATTTCAGTGTGGCTACCGTTGTTGGGGAAAGCTCCGAAAATCTTTTGACTGCTTTGAAGCAGAAGGACATTGAAATAATAAAGGCGCAGCAGGAAAAAAATAAAAACAAAAAAATTTTTTCCAGTGATATAATTAAAATAGAGGGTGAAATAGATACTAAAATAAGAGAGATGGTAAAGGTAAGCAGAAGCAACAATATCCCCGAGAGTGATGAAATCAGGCTTCAGATAAATTCTCTGATTCAAAAGAAGGCGGCCATAAATGGGGATACTGGAAGCGCGGATGCCCATATGAATTCGCTGAAGCAGCAAAAAAACGCTTTGCAGGCTGAGATTAGAGCAGGCACGAAGGTTATAAGGTCAAAATCACCGGGAATAATATCATATGTGGTTGACGGTTATGAGGAAATATTGACCAGGGACTTTATAAAGGAGCTCACGCCGGGGTTCCTTGAAGGGATCAAAACTCAGTACTCAGTTAATAATATTAATGGAAAAAGGCTTGAGGCGGGAAAGCCTTTTGCAAAAATAATAAAGGATATAGAGTTTTATATGGCGGCGGCTGTTACACCTGATGAGGCCGCCATATTCAAGCAGGGAGACACCGTAAGCGTGAGAATGAATGAAATAAATAAAACAGTAAAGGGGAAAATAGAATATATTTCAGCAAATAAAGAGGGAAAGCGTATAATAGCCGTAAAGGTAAGCGAGGGGATGAGCGAAACCGCAGCTTTGAGGAAAACAAATATAGATATTATATCCAGATACTATGAGGGGTATAAGGTTCCCTTAAGCAGTCTAAGGGATGCGGATTATTCCTCTATGACGGCTTCAATAGTTCTGGTAAAGGCAAGCTGCGCCGTTATAAGGCCGGTAAAAATTGTAGGCAGAAATGATGATTTTGCAGTTATAACCAATATAGAGGAAAAGAGTAAAAGCAATATGGGCTTGTATGACGTATATGTATGCAGGCCTGGAAATATTCAAGAGGGGCAGGCGATAGGTCAATGATGGGTGACTCGGATATCATAAGGAATAATATATCGGATATCATAAAAAGAGTGGGAGCAGCTGCTGAGAAGAGCGGAAGGACTGCCGGGGAAATTCACATTATAGCTGTTTCAAAAACAATAGAACCTGAAAGAATCGTTACGGCTGTTGACTGCGGTATGACTGAGCTGGGAGAAAACAGGGTTCAGGAATTGTGCGAAAAGTACGATAAGATAGATAGGGAATGCCATTGGCATTTGATAGGCCATCTTCAGACAAATAAGGTAAAGTATATTATCGACAGGGTAAAGCTGATACATTCCGTTGACAGGGCCGAGCTTGCAGAGGAAATACAGCAGAGAGCGAAGAAAATAGACAGGCCGGCAGACATACTTATACAAGTCAATGTGTCGGGTGAAGGGTCAAAATACGGTATTTCCCCCGACGGCGTTATGGATTTTGTAAAGGCTATCGCATCCCACAGCCACTTAAGGGTTAAGGGACTGATGACTATGGCTCCTTTTACCGACAACCCGGAGGAAGTAAGATATGTTTTTAGAGACTTAAATAAAATATTTATTGACATAAAGAAGGAAAATATTGATAATATAGATATGCGTTACATTTCAATGGGAATGAGCAATGATTTTGAGGTGGCGATTGAAGAAGGAGCAAATATGGTGAGGATAGGCACCGCCATATTCGGGCGAAGAGCATAAAATAATTTTTGCTGTTAATTAAAAATATAAAAAATATATTAGAATATTAAAGGTTTACTAAGGAAAAACAGGGAGGATTAAGCTTATGGCAAAATTGTTTGACAAGGTTCTTAATTTTGTAGGCTGGGAGGCTGAAGAAGAGGAGGAAATAATTGAAGATCAGGATTTGGTGAAGGATCAGGTGCTGCATCCTCAATTCTCGCCGCTGTCTTCTAAAAAGCAGCAGAGCAAGGTGGTAAATATTCATTCCGCATCTCAGTTCAAAGTGGTGATTATGCAGCCGGAGAATTTTGATGATGCTCAGGACATATGTGATCATCTCAAAAACAAAAAGCCTGTGGTAGTAAATCTTGAGCAGGTTGAAAAGGAATGCGCCCAGAGAATAATTGATTTCTTAAGCGGTTCCATATATGCGCTGGACGGGACAATTCAGAAGGTAGCGGCGGGAATTTTTGTTATAGCTCCTAACAATGTGGATGTGATGGGTGATTTTAAAGACGAGCTCAGAAATAAAGGCGCTTCCTTTCCCTGGGCTAAATAACGGAGGTAATTAATGACGGACTTGATTGGTACTGCTGTAAAATTGATTCTGGTATTTATTCAGTATGCAATACTTGCCAGAGTAATAATATCCTGGCTTCCCATTCCAAAGGACAACAAGGTAATAAGACTTCTGTATCAGCTTACGGAGCCTATCCTTGCTCCTATAAGGGGCCTTATAGAAAGGTCGGCCGCGGGGAGAAACATGATGCTTGATTTTTCTCCCATAATTGCTTTTTTATTAATAAGCGTGCTGAGAAATATGCTTGACAGATTTTTATAATGGATTGGACACACAATGATTAAAAAGGAGCTTATTTTAAAGAGCATTTCAAAGCTTGAAGACAAGCTGCTGGTGTCAAAAGTTCTGGATAAGGTTGCTAAATCCGAAGCTGCAAACAGTTATGCGCATTCGGATTTTCTCGATCCTTATCAAAGAAGTCTTGTACACGGGGCTTTAGAGCATATAAAGGGGCTCCGGTATACCTTTTGGGGCGGCTATGACGGGGCCGAAAGAGCCATAGTGGTTTTTCACCCTGATTTTGCGTATGAAGATGAAATGCATGACCAAAATCCCCTAAGGCTTTTAACAATAGCTGATAAAAGCAGGGAGGAGCTTTCTCACAGAGACTATCTGGGGGCTCTCATGTCTCTGGGTATAAAAAGAGAAAAAATAGGAGATATTGTTGTGAGGAAGGATGAGCGGGAGAACTCATGCAGCGTGATTGTGCTGAGTGATATTGCGGATTACATATGCTATAATTTGTCAAGAATAGGCAGGGCAAGGGTTAGCGTCAGCGTTGAGGATACTGTTAATATGGAGGATGCTCAAAAGAGGGTAAAGGAAATTAACGCTACGGTAGCATCGTTAAGGCTTGATTGCGTCGCAAGTGCGGGCTTTGGTATATCAAGAAGCAAGATCTGCGATTATATAAGGGCAGAAAGGGTAAATCTCAATTGGGAAATGAGCAGCAGTCCGACAAAGCAGGTCAAGCAGGGAGATATAATATCAATTAGGGGGCAGGGGCGCGTTGCCGTTGAGGACATCGGAGGAAATACCAGAAAGGACAGAATAAGGGTTTTTCTTAAAAAGTTTGTTTAATTTTAGAATTTAACGGCTTATAGAAAATTTTAGTAACAATTTATATTCCCATATGGAATTTTTATTGCTATAATATACCTTAATAAGCTTTTAGAATGAGAGGTGCGGGATTGTGAATTATACTCCCAATGATCTACAGAATTTAACCTTTAAAAAGGGTTTTATGGGCTATAGTGAGGATCAGGTAAATGAGGTGCTGGATAAAATAATTGAGGATTATGCAGCATATGTGCGTGAGAATGTCGATTTAAAGGATAGAATTTCTGTACTGAACGAAGGCATTCAGCACTATAAAAATATGGAGGACTCTCTTCAGAACATAATGCTGGTTGCCCAGCAGACAAGCGAGGATATTAAAAAGAACTCATATGAAAAGGCTGAAAATATAATTAAAGAGGCTGAAATAAAGGCTCAGAAAATAATAGGTGACGCCAATCAGGAGGTTATAAAAATAAAGTTTGAATATGAGGAAATGAGAAAGAAGCTTCATATCTTCAAATCCAAATCGGAGACCTTACTGCTTTCACAGCTTGAGGTATTGAAGCAGATGTTTGCGGACTACAACTAACTTTTCTTGACATGTGAGTTTTTTATGGTGTATAATTCTATAAAATAATATAGAAGATAAAAGCTATGACTGGAAAGAGTAGAGGATAGGGCTTCTTATAAGAGAGCAGGCGGGCGGACGTGCTTGTTATGCATGGTGCGCATGGTGCGAGTCCTGTAGGGTCGGTCTTTGAAAATCATCCATGAGCTGCCGGCTGAAATATTCCGCTTTAAACAGCGGGACTTTTAAGTAAGCTGTGCCGGATAAAACCGTTATTACAATGAAGTGATTATAACAAGTCATAATAAAATTGGGTGGTACCGCGTGAGCTATGCCTTCTCGTCCCTTTGCAGGGATTTTTGAGAAGGCTTTTTTATTTGTTTTTTAAACTATAGATTCGGAGGTAATAGATAATGTATGAAAAAGTGTCCACAAACCTGAACTTTATTGACAGGGAGCATGAAGTTTCTAAGTTCTGGAAGGAAAACGATATTTTTAAAAGAAGTATTGAAATAAGAGCCGGAGGGCCTACCTTTACTTTTTATGACGGACCTCCTACCGCTAACGGAAAGCCTCATATAGGCCATATTATAACAAGGGTTGTTAAGGATATAATACCTCGGTATAAGACAATGAAGGGCTATAAGGTGTTGAGAAAGGCCGGGTGGGACACACATGGGCTTCCTGTGGAGCTTGAGGTGGAAAAGCTGCTTGGCATAAACGGAAAGCCTGAAATAGAAAAATATGGAGTTGAGCCGTTTATAAAGAAATGCAAGGAAAGCGTATGGAAGTACGAAAACGAGTGGCGCAAAATGAGCGATAGGGTGGGCTATTGGGCCGACATGGATCACCCGTATGTGACTTACCACAACAGCTATATAGAGTCTGTCTGGTGGGCCTTAAAGCAAATATGGGATCAGGGCCTGATATACAAGGGGCACAAGATCGTTCCCTACTGCCCCCGCTGCGGGACATCCCTTTCAAGCCATGAGGTCGCGCAGGGCTACAAGGATGTAAAGGAAACCTCAATATATGTAAAATTTGCGATAAAGGGCGAAAAGCAGCAATACCTCATGGCATGGACGACAACTCCGTGGACGTTGCCGTCAAACGTTGCCCTTACGGTAAACCCCAATATACAATATATAAAGGTAAAATGTGCCGACGAGACATATATACTGGCGGAAGCTCTTGCCGAGGCAGTATTGAAGGAAGAATATACTGTCCTTGAGAAAATCTCTGGAAAAGACCTGGCAGGCATTGAATACGAGCCTTTATTTGACTTTGCCAAGGTGGATAAAAAAGCCTTCTATGTTGTTTGCGGCGACTTTGTAACCACTACCGACGGTACCGGCATTGTCCATACCGCTCCAGCCTTCGGTGAGGATGACGCAAGCATAGGAAGAAAGTACGATCTGCCCTTTGTGCAGCTTGTAAACGAGCAGGGTAATTTTGTAGACGCTGTGGAGCCGTGGAAGGGTGTATTTGCCAAGGATGCAGACGCTGAGATAATCAAAAACCTCGACCAGAGAAACCTTTTATATAAATCCATGGATTATGAGCATTCATATCCGTTCTGCTGGAGATGCGACACTCCTCTGCTTTACTATGCTCGCGACACATGGTTTATAAGAATGACCGAGGTTAGAGATAAGCTTATAAAAAACAACAACAAAATTAACTGGCTGCCCGACAACATAAAGGAGGGGCGCTTCGGGAATTTTTTGGAAAATGTGGTTGATTGGGGCTTGAGCCGCGAGAGGTATTGGGGTACTCCCCTTCCCATATGGGAATGCCAGTGCGGGCACAGGCATGTGATAGGCAGCATCGAGGAGCTTAAAGCCATGGGGGAGAATGTGCCTGACGATATTGAGCTTCACAAACCCTATATAGACGGTGTGCTTTTAAAATGCCCCAAGTGTGATGATGGTAAAATGAAAAGGGTTTCGGAGGTAATAGACTGCTGGTTTGACTCGGGAGCAATGCCCTTTGCCCAGTGGCATTACCCTTTTGAAAACAAGGACATATTCCACGACAATTTCCCGGCTGATTTTATCAGTGAGGCCATAGATCAGACCAGAGGCTGGTTCTATACGCTTTTGGCAATTTCCACCCTGCTGTTTGACGAGCCTTCATATAAGAATGTCGTCGTTCTGGGGCATGTACAGGACAAGGACGGGCAGAAAATGAGCAAGCACAAGGGAAATGTTGTTGATCCGTGGACTGTTTTAGATAAGCAGGGAGCAGATGCGGTACGCTGGTATTTTTACACCGGCAGCGCTCCGTGGCTTCCCAGCAGGTTTTATGAGGAGGCTGTCAGTGAGGGCCAGAGAAAGTTTATGGGAACGCTGTGGAACACCTATGCCTTCTATATTCTCTACGCCAACATAGACAAATTTAATCCATGCGACCATAAGCTTGAATATGACAAGCTGCCTGTAATTGACAAATGGATTCTGTCCAAAATGAATACTCTTATAGATACCGTTGACAAAAACCTTGAGGGCTATAGAATAACGGAATCAGCAAGGGCCATACAGGATTTCACAGACGAGTTGAGCAACTGGTATGTAAGGCGCAGCAGAGAACGCTTCTGGCATACCGGTATGGAGCAGGATAAAATAAATGCGTATATGACGTTAAACACCGTGCTTGTCACTCTAACAAAGCTTGCCGCGCCGTTTGTTCCCTTTATCTCGGAGTCGATATACAGGAATATTGTCAAAAGCATCAATGCAGGAGCCGCTGAGAGTGTGCATCTGTGCAGCTTCCCAGAGGTCGATGAAAAGGCGGTCGATAAGGAACTGGAAAAAAATATGGATCTTGTATTAAGGGTTGTCGTTCAAGGAAGGGCCTGCAGAAACTCGGCAAACATAAAAAACAGGCAGCCCATAGGAAAAATGTATGTAAAGGCGGATTTTGAGCTTCCTGAAATTTTCAAGGAGCTTGTGCTTGACGAGCTTAATATAAAGCAAATAATTTTTACGGATGATGCCTCACACTTTACAACCTATAAATTTAAGCCGCAGCTTAGGACCTTGGGCCCTAAATACGGAAAGCTGGTTCCTCAGATTGCCGCAACGCTTAATACTCTTGACGGAAATGAGGTCATGGACAGCTTTAACAGGGATGAAACAATAAGCTTTGAGCTTGACAGCCGGACAATAGAGCTTGCCAAGTCGGACGTATTGGTTGAAACAGCACAGAGGGAAGGCTTTATGGCAGAGAGTGACAGGGATATCACTGTAGTTCTGGACACAAACCTCACCCCTGAGCTGATAGAGGAAGGCTTTGTGCGTGAGCTGATAAGTAAGATTCAGACAATGAGAAAGGAAGCAGGCTTTGAGGTTCAGGACAACATAAAGCTGTTTTACAGGGATAATGCCCGAATAGCAAATATAATTTTGAGCAACAGGCAGCAGATTGCCGCTGAGGTACTGGCTTCCGGTATATCCGTGGGAAGTGCTAACGGTACTACCGACGGTTATGAAAAGGAATGGAATATTAACGGTGAGAAGGTATTTATAACAGTTGTAAAGGACTGATTCTCGTCTTGTGTTCTTTGATTATATAAGGGGGGCTTTATGAACAAATTTAACATTAATTTAGGGGAGCGCAGCTATCCCATTTATATTACCTCCGACTACTCCGGTATAGGCAAATGCATTGCAGGGGCGAGGCTGGGGGGAAGGCTGGTGCTGGTTACCGACACCAACGTGGAGAAGTATCAGGCGGCGGAGTGCATAGCGGCTCTGGAATCCTCCGGGTATGAGGTTGTAAAATTTGTTATACCGGCGGGAGAAAAGAGTAAAAACATAAATACCGTTACCGATATTTATAAGTTCATGATAGGTCAGAAGCTTGACAGAAGCTCTGCCGTTATAGCTCTGGGCGGAGGTGTAGTAGGGGATATTACAGGCTTTGCGGCCGCCACCTTTTTAAGGGGAATAAATTTTGTGCAGGTTCCCACTTCATCGCTTGCACAGGCCGACAGCAGCGTAGGAGGGAAGGTGGGAGTTGACTTTGAGGGAAGCAAGAATATAGTAGGAGCCTTTTACCAGCCCAAGCTTGTATATATAAACGTAAACGCTTTAAGGACGCAGCCTAAAAAAGAGTTTATCTCAGGGTTTGCCGAAATTATAAAGCATGGAATAATAAGAGACGCAGATTTTTTTGAGTATATTAATTATAACACCGAAAAGATATTCAGCTTCAATGAGGATGTCCTGCAATATATAACAAAGACAAACTGCTCCATAAAAGGCTCTGTCGTGGAGCAGGACGAAAAGGAGAGCGGTCTTAGGGCAATACTTAATTTCGGGCATACAATAGGCCATGCCATAGAAAGCGTGTATGACTTTAAGTATCTGCACGGGGAATGTGTATCTCTGGGAATGGTAGGGGCTTTTAAAATGGCCGCAAGGCTTGAAATGGTCAGGGAAGAGGTTGTAAGGCGTGTAGAGGATGCTCTGGTAAGGATAGGACTTCCGGTGAGGCTGGAGGGCATAGATGTGCAGAGTGTATTTGAGCAGATGTTTTACGATAAAAAGATAAAAAACGGCAGGCTGCAGTTTGTGCTTCCAAAGGGGATCGGGGAAGTGGTGCAGTGCGCCGTCGACGACGAAGCGCTGATCAAAAGCTCAATATCGGATTTGGGCTAGACAAAAAAAGCTGCCCTTTATAAATTAACTTTATAAAGGGCAGCTTTTTTTAGTCCTCCAAAACCTCGGGAGGCGTACTCCCATCCATTTTCATCCTGCAATACTTTCCGTATTCATTTTTATAGTAGATAAACCCGCTTTGAAGCTCAATCCTTGAGCTTCTGTGGTCATTGAGCTTTGTTTTGCCGTCTCCCGCAACCTTTATTTTATAAATTTTGCCTCCGTCGCTTTCGTTTACATAGTAAACCCAATCATCAATAATATATTCAAACCTTCCCAAGAAATACGAAACCTTGTAGCCATTCTCTGTCATCTTAAAGCCCTCAAGAGAGTCGGCTATTACGGGAAGCCTGATAGTGCCGTCGGGTTTTACCCTGTAGAGTGCAGCTCCGCTGCCCCAGTTAAAGCATCTGTAGTAAATCCAGCCATCCTTAATGGTAAAGTAGCCGGTTAGTGCATCACTGTTCATAAAGGTTTTACTATTTCCGTTTGTATCCATCCTGCATATCCTGTTTTGGTCATTGAGATAAAAAATCATATTGTCATACACCTTGACAAAGCTTGAGCTTTCATTATTAAGCCTTGTTCTCATTGTGCCGCCTAAGGTTATTTTATAAACCTTATTCCCGTCGCTCAAGTTCCTGTAGTATATCCAGATCCCGTCAAGACTGACATCGGACACTTTGTCCTCACAAAGCTTGACAGCATTGGAGCCGTCGCTAAGATTTTTCCTGTAAAGGCTTTCATTTTCAATTGTTACGTATACGTCCCTTCCCACTGCCGCATTTCTGTTTTCATCCAGCTCAATCCAGTAAATGGGGTTATCCTCCTTGCACGCAGGGTATTTCTTGCGATCCCAATTGTGGTCTACACCCATCTGCGTATCGGAAATATTAAAATATTTATGCTGCATATAGCTTGAGCCGTCTTCCGTGGTGGGATCGTTATAGGTAACGTCAAGATGATAATACACTCCGTCTATTTTTACAATATTCCATGCATGGCCTTCCCAGCCTAAATCGCCTATTCCTTCTCCTATTACCACAATGCTTTCAATTCCGCATTTGGATAGAAGTATGTTCATTGTCTCGGCGTATCCATCGCATACTCCAACCTTTTTAATGAGTATGCCGTAGGGGTCATGTGATTCCTTGGGGATAGTGCTGCTGTAATAGTTCTCCTTGTCATAATCAGTGTTGCAGACGATGTAGTCATGCAGGGCTATTTCCTTTTCAAGCTCCGTCATTCCCGGCTTTATGACCTTCCTTATTATTTCCTCTGCAGCCCTGTCAAGGAGCTTAAGCTCGTCGAGGGATTGGGCATCCCACAGATCTATGGTTTTAATTTTCTTAAGGCCATTCAATGGGCGGATATCACCTATCATATTGTCCTGCAAATATACCGTCTCAAGGTCTTTGAGCGCGGAAAGGGCAGTGATATCCTTTATTTTATTTTCAAACAGATAAAGATCCTTCAGTCCTGTAAGGTATTGTATCCCTTCAAGCTCCGATATGCCTCTGCCTGAAGCATCCAGAGCCTCAAGCGTTCCCGCTTGCTCTAAGGATATATCTCCCTCATGCTTTTCCAAAGCCTCCCTCACAGCCTTCTCAAGATTTTTGTCGGGAAACTCCAGTATTTTTTTGCCTTCCTTTTCAACCAGTGCGCTTTGTTTGACGGCAGGAGCATCCTCTGCATAAGCAGCGGACACGTTGAAAGCCACAGCAAGCGAAAAAACAAACAGCAGGCAGGACAATTTTATAAAACCCTTCATAAATAATTTTCTCCTTTATGTACCACAGCATGTGCAGTCATTTTCACACAACTCTATTTTCTTAATGATCTCAAAAATCATCTTCTTTACTTTATCGTTATTTTCACTGAAAACCTTAAGCACCTCACCTTCCGTAACGGGAGGGATATCGTCTCTGCCCTCTAAGCCAGCGTCAAAATCAGTAATCAGCGATATATTGGCATAGCAGATGCCCATTTCACGGGCCAGGTAGCATTCGGGGTATTGGGTCATATTTATTACCTCCCATCCCATTTTGCTAAACCACCTGCTTTCAGAAACTGTAGAAAATCTGGGCCCTTGAATTACTACAACCGTACCCTCCTCATGAATAGTGATTCCAAGGGATTTTCCGGCTTCTATTGCCAGGCGCCTTAAATTGGGGCAATACGGATGGGCCGCACTTATATGCCTGGTTTCAGGCCCGTCAAAGAAGGTGTCCTTACGTCCCCACGTCCTGTCGACAAACTGGCTGCTTACGACAAAATCGCCGGGCTTTATTTCGGGTTGCAGACTCCCTGATGCGGTTGGAGCAATTATCTTTTTTACGCCCAATTGCTTCATTGCGCTTATGTTTGCCCTATACGGTATCATATGAGGCGGAAGGTGATGATTTTTTCCATGGCGCGGCAGGAAGGCTATTTTTTTGCCGTCATATGTAGCCAAAGCTATTTTGTCGCTTGGTTTTCCGTAAGGGGTGTCAATTTCCACCTCTTCTATGTTTTCTAAAAAGGAATAAAAGCCCGAGCCGCCAAAAACACCTATATCTGCTTTAAAATCCATATAAAACCTCCTGTATTAATAAATATATATTTAAATATAAGTATATTATAATATAAAAACACTAACTTTCAATTAAAAGATTTCTATTTATGTATTTATTAGGAGGTTTTATGAGCGAAATACTAACCACCGAGATAAAAAGCGATTTGCAAAATATTTATAAAGCCACCCGAGAGCTTCTCAATATGCTTGAAGAAAAAAGCCCTGAAGACGAAGGGGACCAAATCCATGAGCTTCTTTCTTTAATCAGGCTGAGGCTTGGGGACATTGAAGGAACTCTTCAGAAGGACATATTCAATTGTAATTACCTGATAACTAAAGAATAAGTGAAAATATCCATTGACATAAAAACAGACGAACCGGGATATCATAAATTTGCCGGAGGTTTTATGATGTTTGGGAAAACAGCACTTTTGAAAGTAATAAATAAAAAGCTTGATAAAATTTCTCTTAATATGGAAAGATTTAAGCTGGTAGACTATGTCCACTTTCTTGAGCATCCGAGAAAAATGTTTTGGCCTAATTTTTTAGGGGGGCTGGCAAGAGGCTTCGGAATTGCGATAGGCTTTACGCTTCTTGGAGCGTTGATAGTATACCTGCTTCAGATAATAGTAAAATGGAATTTGCCCATAATAGGAGAATTTATAAGCGAAATTATAGAAATTGTACAGGATAGTATGAATAAGACTGGAGGCAGAATAGGTGGATAACAATTCTTTAAATCACTTCAGGGAATTACTGGAGAATAAGCTTAGAGATATAGGCGGAACTGTTCAGAAAATGACAAAGAATGAAGCAGAGGAGCAGGAAAATTATTCAAGCAACGAGCTTTCAAGCTATGATAACCACCCTGCCGATTTGGGAAGCGAATTGTATATGACTGAAATGAACACCGCTCTTAAGCTGCATGAGAAAAACATTTTAAAAGACATAAACAATGCCCTCTCACGCATTGAAAAGGGCAGCTTTGGTAAATGTGCATTTTGCGGCAGGGACATAAGCATGGAAAGGCTTGAGGCTATGCCGTATGCACGTCTGTGTATTGATTGTCAGGAGGACACGGCGGTGGACCCTGAAATACTGGCAAGGCAGAGGCCCAATGAGGAGCTGATTTGGGACGCCCCCTTTGGAAGAAAATATTTAAACAAAAGGGAGGATGACGAGCATGAGGGAATGGATCAGCTAGGCGACCTCATGAAGTACGGCTCCTCCGACAGTCCTCAGGATCTTGGAGGCTACCATGACTATGAAGAATATTATACAAATAAAATAGACCACCAAGGAATTGTAGAGAAAATGGACAATATATCAAATGAATACTATAAAAAACAGCTTCCCGATTAATATGATCTTCTAATCCGGCTGCATCTCTGCAAGGTATTTCCAATACCTTGCAGGCATGTTTTTCTTCTGAAGCCCTGAATTTATCCTGTCCTTTATGGCGATCTCCCGGAAATATCCTTTCCACAGTCTCTGGTAATCTGTTTCTCCATATTCCTTAAGAAAGCTTCCCTTAAAGCTTGTTTCTTCATAGCGAAGAAGGTTTTTGTCATAAATAGCGGCAAGACCTCTTTTAATATCGTGAATAATCCAGTGCTGGCACCCTAAACGCTGCTTAAAGTGCGGGGCTATAACACTTATAATATTATAATCCGGCTCCATGGGAGCATAGTATACATCCTCATATATCGCCTGAAATCTGAGCAGACCGTTCATCCTGTGGCTTTCTCCCATTACCTTGCGGCTTAAGTTATGCACCTTCAGGACACGCTGATCCGAAAGATGCAGATCCAGCCTGCTCTTCATTTTGAAGCCAAGAACAAGGTATTCGTATATCAGCGTTGCCGCATCGGCATCCTCTGATAAAAACACATAATATATCCTTTTAAGGCTCATTGACGATATTTTTTCCCTTATTGAGGTATATACCCTATAGGCTTTTTCGGCATCGGCGGGTATATACGTATATGTATCCAGCAGGCTTTGCTGAAGCTTAACCCGGGATAATATCCTATCGGGGAAATCCCTTCTGTAGTAGGCCTCAAAAACGGCAGTCAGCAGGCCCTCAAAGCTTCCGTCGTATGTGTATATATTCATTTCCTTCACCCCTTAAAAATCACAGCTCTCCTGTTATTGCAGCCAGCCTGTCTGAACTGTCGGGAAGCAGCGGCCTTTCGCCCTCCGTATATGAAAATATTGAGAGTTGCTCATAATTTGACGCATTCACAAGATGCCTTGGAGGCTTATCTGCCAGAAGCCCATTTTTAATTACCAATTCATTAATTCTCTTTTCGCCATAGTATTTACCCTTGCAGGTAATAAAAAACCGTGCCCTTTTGAGTACCACCCCAAGCCTTTTTAAGCTGTCAAAATCCAAGCTGCATATTCTCCTTGCCGCAGCTATTCTTCGTGCCGATTTGACACCTATTCCGGGAACCCTTAAAAGGGTATTTATGTCGGCAATATTGATTTCAACAGGAAACATATGAAGATTCCTTATCGCCCAGTCCGATTTTGGGTCGAGATCAATTGAAAAATCGGGCTGCCCTTCATTCAGAAGCTCATTTGCAGAAAAGCCGTAAAACCTCAAAAGCCAGTCGGCCTGATAAAGCCTATGCTCTCTGAGCAAAGGAGGACCTGCATTAAGGGCGGGAAGGCTTGGATGCTCCAATACAGGCACATACGCCGAGTAGTAGACCCTTTTTAAATTAAACCTGTTATACAGGTTTTCGGACAATCTCAGTATTTTCAAGTCGCTGTCCCTTGTTGCACCTACGATAAGCTGCGTGCTCTGTCCGGCAGGAACAAATGAGGGCGCTTTTTTATAAATCCGCCTCTCCTCTTGCCTTTCCAGTATTCTGGAATTTATAAAGCTCATCGGCTTTACTATCGACTCCTTATTCTTTTGGGGCGCCAGAAGCTTAAGGCCCTCGCTGGAGGGCAGCTCGATATTTACACTCATACGGTCGGCAAGCCTTCCCGCTTTGGATATCAACGCCGCGTCAGCCCCCGGGATAGCCTTCATATGGATATACCCGTTAAAACGGTATTCGCTCCTAAGCTTGTGCACCGTTTTAATCATGAGCTCCATCGTATAGTCGGGGCTTTTAATAACTGCCGAGCTTAAAAAAAGCCCCTCTATAAAATTCCTCCTGTAAAAGTTTATAGTAATATCGGCCACCTCATCAGGAGTAAATGAAGCCCTTGGCACATCATTGCTGGAACGGTTTACACAATATGTACAGTTAAAAATACAGTCATTTGTGAGCAGAATTTTTAAAAGCGATATGCACCTGCCGTCCTGCGACCAGCTATGGCAAATTCCGCATTGTGCCGCATTCCCGATGCCTCCGGGGCTGTTTTTTCTTGAACTTCCCGAGGAGGAACAGGAAACATCGTATTTTGCTGCGGCTGCCAGTATTTCAAGCTTCGATTGCAAATTCACAAAATTCACCTCTAAAAAATTTATTCCATCAAATCATATTCTCAAAGCATGGTTATATTATACCACAGCAACAGAAAAATATCAAACATATGTTCTGGATAAATTTAAAAATATTTTATGTTAATAGAAATAGTATGCATTTATTGACATGTGTAAGTTATTGGGATAAAATGGTGTTGAGTAAAGAAAATCGCAATCCAATCTGCCTTTTAATATTTCGATATTATATAATTATTTTTTGTAAAACATAACAGCTTGATTGTAAATTTTAATACAAAAACCAACTTTTTTGCTGCTTTAAGTTATTTTTTATATTGTCTGTACATTTTGCCAAATTTATAATATAACTATGTAGAGCGTAATTTTTATGTGCCAATTCTGGGGGTGATATTGGATGAGAAAAATTACAAGGTCATTTTTAGCAGCCATTTTAATATCTTTACTTTTTTCTGCCGTAGCTTGCTCGAGAGATAAAGAACCGGATGCTGCTCAAGATACCGAAAAAATTCAAAAAAAAATTGTTTTGGGCTTTTCGCAGGTTGGAGCAGAAAGCAATTGGAGGACAGCAAATTCCGAATCCATTAAGACCGCGGCACGGGATGAGGGAATTGAGCTTTTATTTTTAAGCGCACAGCAAAAGCCTGAAAATCAAATAAAGGATGTCAGATCATTGATTGCCCAGCAGGTCGACGTAATTGCCTTCTCCCCAATTGTTGAATATGGCTGGGGGACTGTACTCAAAGAGGCCAAGTTGGCGGGAATACCTGTGATTATAATGGATAGAGGTATTGACGAGCAGGACAAGTCACTCTATGTTACCCATATAGGCTCAGATTTTGCCGAGCAGGGAAGAAAGGCCGGGAGGTGGCTTTTAGAAAAGGTAGGGGATAGCAACGAAAGAGTAAATGTGGTAGAAATTCAAGGCACCTTTGGTTCAACACCCACCAATGGAAGAAGAGAGGGCTTTATAGAGATCATCAAACAGAACCCCAATATCTTCGTCACTAACTCTAAGGCTGGTGATTTCATGCGTTCAAAGGGTAAGGAGGTAATGGAGGAATTTTTAAATGACAAAGGCTCTGAAATTGACGTAGTATATGCGCACAATGACGATATGGCGTTAGGTGCCATCGAGGCTATAGAGGAGTATGGGCTGAGACCTGGAAAGGATATTAAAATAATTTCGATAGATGCGGTTAAGGCGGCCTTTGATGCTATGAAGGCCGGCAAGCTTAATTGCACGGTGGAATGCAATCCTCTTCAGGGTCCCGAATTAATGAAGGCGGTAAAGGATCTCATGGCGGGAAAGCAGTTGCCTAAAAGAATAGTTATTAATGAAGGCATATTTCGTGAAGAAACAGCCGAAGCAGATTTCATCAATCGAAATTATTAAAAGTATAGTTTCGGCGTTATATACAGGTTTCATTCAGGGAGGGGGCTTGTTTGTGAAACCGTTTTCACCAAAGCATATCATAAAAAAGATGAAACTTGTAGATTTGGTAATGGAAGCAAATTTATCTATAAGAAGCAAGATCATCATTGCATTTATTGTGATCATTCTATTAATGGTTATAATGAATGTGGTAATGCTATACAACTCATTAAAATACAGCGAAAGGTATAATGTTATTGTTTCAAATATTACAACCGCCAACAGCATTAATGGAATAGTTAAAACCAGAATTGATTCCGAAATGTGGGACATTGTTGCGGGCAAGATCAAATTTGAGGATGGAAAGCAGTATTCTATTATTAATGAAATCAATCAAAACATCAGGGGAATCGTGGAGAATGTAAGCACAGATGAAAACAGGACAAGATTGGATGTCACTCTTCGAACGATTGATACTCTAAAACGGTACATAGATCAGATAGGCCAGCAGATTGAGGAGAGAAGACCCGTATCGGAAAATGAGGCCGTTTTGGATGAAATCAGAGGAGTATCCTCCCTTGTAGAAGACAATATACAGAAATTTATACTATACGAAATACAGAGCACGGAGAAAATAGGAAATGAAATACGCAAGAGTTATCATAGCTGGATGATAATGAATGTCGCCGTTTTTGGAATAGGGCTGCTATTTTCCTCTGTCGCCGCCTGGGTAATCTCGGAGAGCATATCCAAGCCCATTCGTGAAATTCACAATATGACAAAGTCCATTGCCGCCGGTAATCTTAATGTGAGGGTTGAAAATAAAAATGTGGATGAAATTGCCGCATTGGGAATGAGCTTCAACATAATGACTCAAAAGATAAAGGAATTGCTGGAAAGAAGTATTAAGGAGCAGGAAAATTTAAAAAAGTCCGAACTGAAGGTTTTACAAGCACAAATCAATCCTCATTTTCTTTACAATACCTTAGACAACATTGTATGGATGGCGGAGGCCAATAAAAGCAAGGAGGTTATTAAAATTGTCAGAGCCCTGTCAAGCTTTTTTAGAATCACCTTAAGCAAGGGCAAGGACTGGATTCCAATCAGCGATGAGGTTGCGCATATCCGAAGCTACCTGATTATTCAGAAAATCAGGTACAGAGATATTCTTGACTTTCAAATAGACGTGGATGAGTCCATTCTGGAATACAATATATTAAAATTGACATTGCAGCCTTTAGTCGAGAATGCACTTTACCACGGAATAAAAAATAAAAGGGAGGGAGGAGTCATTACAGTAAAGGGTTATGTGGCGGAAAAAGGAAATGTAATTTTTGAAATAAACGACAATGGAGCAGGAATGACGCCGGAGCGTCTGGCAGAGATACAGAAAACACTTGACAGTAATACAGTTGGATTTATGATTAAAGAAAGCGGGTTCGGCCTGAACAATGTACATAAAAGAATTAAGCTTTACTACGGAAATCAATATGGACTAAAAATTCAAAGCGAATTTAAGAAGGGAACTCAAGTAGCCGTTCTTATTCCTATGGAGAGGTGAGAGTGTGTATAAAGTGTTTCTTATAGATGATGAAATCGTAATTCGTGAAGGCATTAGAGACAGCGTCAAGTGGGACGACACCGATTTTATCTTCTCTGGTGAAGCACCCGATGGAGAGTTTGCACTGCCGTTGATTCAGGAAATAAAGCCGGATATACTGATTACGGATATTAAAATGCCTTTTATGGATGGCCTGCAGCTAAGCCGTATTGTTAGAAAAAATATGCCTTGGGTAAAAATTATTATTCTTAGCGGACATGACGAGTTCAGCTTTGCAAAAGAAGCTATGAGCATCGGAGTGACAGAATACCTGCTGAAGCCTGTAAGCTCGGCAGATCTCCTTGAATCCTTGAACAAGGTTATGATTCAAATCGAAAATGAAAAAAAAGAAAGGGAGGACGCCGAAAAAATAAAAAAACAGCTTGAGCTAAATGCACCGTTATTCCGGGACAAGTTTTTGAATGAACTGACACTGGGCATGGTAAGCCCTGTTGATGTCATTGATAACTGTGCTTATTTTCACATCAATATAATATCCAAATTTTATCTTGTGGAAATTATTGAAATTGAAATCACCAAAAAGGATCCGATGGAAAGAGATTACTCGGAGTTTCTAAAAGCAGAAGCGTTGATAGATAAGGTTGTGACAGAGAATAATGACGTTATAAAATTCAGGAGGAACTTAGGAGAAATAATTCTTATAATAAAGGGGAACAACGCAGAATCACTGGAAGAGACTGCGTACCAGCTGGCACAGTCTATAAAATATACAGTGGAAAGGGATAGCTCCTGTACACTTGGGATAGGTATAGGAAGCGTACAGGAAAGATTACAGGGAATCTCGCAATCTTATAAGGAAGCCGATACAATAAAGCATTACAGATATATATACGGAAAAAGCAAAATTTTGGGCATAAATGACATTAAGCCCACTCCGGGAGGCAAAAAAGACTTTATAAAGGTAAGAAAAAACGATGTCTATGATTTTTTAAAGTGCGGGCTTAAGACTGATGTCCAGCTCTTCGTAGAGCAATATATAAATGATTTAAGCGAAGTGGAAATGAATTCGCTTATCTATATATATTATGTTTTTTTAGACATTGTATTGAACGCCTCAAGATTTATAAATGAGCTTGGAGGCGAGGTTGAAGAATTTATTCCGGAGGTGGCTTGCCTGGAAAGCTTTGTTACGCGCATTGATTCAATAGATAATTTTAAAGAGCTGACAGAAAATATTTTAAACAGAGTATTTGAATTCAGGAATACTCAGGTGGAAAAAAAGTATGACAGTACAATATATAAAGCAAAGGAATATATCCGCAATAATTTTTCCAACGCCGGCATTTCGCTTAATTCAGTTGCGTCCTATGTAAATGTCAGCCCAAGTCATTTCAGTACAATATTCAGTCAGGAGACGGGAGAAACGTTCATAGAATACCTGACAAAAGTAAGAGTTAAAAAGGCAGTGGAGCTGTTAAAAACCACCTCATTAAAATCATCTGAAATTGCATATATCATTGGGTACAGTGATCCGCATTATTTTAGCTATATTTTTAAAAAGGCCATGAGAATAACTCCAAAGGACTTCAGGAAGAGTCATAAGGAGCAATGAAAGCATGACCGAGGACATAAAAATATCAAAATGGCTGTAGAAAGCTGTGAATACTTCACAGGCGCAAAGGCCTACAGCCTTTATGTTTAATTTTGATTGCAATGCATTGTAAATGTCTTGTAAACTTACCAACGGCATAGTATAATTGTACTGTAATTATATAAAATATGGAATTAAATAAAATTTGGGATATATTTTTCTGAAGGGTTAATTTTTATATGCTTGCGTTATTTCGGACTGCAATTAGGCCCTTAACAAAATCAATAGTGGATTTTACAAAGCTGGCTTTAGCCTTATTTACAGCAGCTTTAGTTTCTATTGCAGATATCCTGTTTTACGAAAAGCAGGTATTCATAAAGTCGGCTATCGAATGTATTTGCCCCGGCATATATACAGCGTTAATTATCTTTGCTGGTATATTATCGTTGTTTTTGTTATGCATTACCATTAATATATATTTGATTCTTGAGATTATTTTTTTATTCAGTACCTTAATTCTTATTTTATTTCAAAACATTAAAATACCATTCAAATCTGTCTGATGCTTATCATTTAAGTAATTGAATAATCAGGTGCTTTTGTTGGCGATGCACATAAAGCGGTCGTTAAATTCCGTAGTCATTTTGTCTGCGTTTTTTAGGCGACTGGGTAAATGGAAAGCCGAAAGCAGGCAATAAAAGCAGAGCGAAAGCTCATAATACAATGAAGGAAAAATATAATGGAGGTTTTGAGACAGATGCTGAAAAAAATGAATATGGATAAGCTTGCTTTGAACGCTCACGGAATCAACTATTCCGATTATGATATTATAGATTACCGGGAGCTGTTGGAGGATATAAAGAGAACAAATCTAAAGAGTGAAAGCGACAGCTCATTAAAAAAAATATCCGCAGAGATTTTAAATCAGGCACGGGATTGGGCAACGCATCTTGATGATCTGCTGCCAAGAGCTTATGCGCTGGTATTCGAGACGGCAAAAAGGGTATTGGGCCTCACTGCCTTTGATGTACAGATTATAGCGGGAGCTGCCATGCACCATGGAAAGCTTGTAGAATTGCAGACAGGGGAAGGGAAAACTCTGGCGGCAGTATTTCCCGCATATCTGAACGCCCTTACCGGCAGAGGTGTACATGTCCTCACTGCAAATGACTATCTGGCTAGGAGGGATGCAGGGTGGATGGGACCTGTATACACCTTTCTGGGCCTGACGACGGGCTTTATTAACGAGGGTATGGCAAAAGAGGCGCGGAGAAAGGCATATGCCTGCGATATAACCTATATTACTGCCAAGGAAGCGGGATTTGACTACCTTAGAGATTGCTTGTGCTATGAGGTAAATGAGCTTGTACAGCGTGAATTTAATTTTGCAATAGTGGATGAGGCAGATTCCATACTTATTGATGAATCCCGTATTCCCCTTATAATATCAGAGAATGTCCCTGTGGCCCAGGGAACACGCGAGGAGATTACAAACATAGTGGGAATGCTTGAAGCCGGTGTTGATTATGATACCGATGAGGCTTCAAGAAATGTTTACCTCACCGATCAGGGAACAAACCGGGTGGAGAAGCTTCTGGGGTGCGGAAATATATATGCCGAAGAAAATTATGAATTATTGATTGAGTTGAATTGCGCACTTCATGCCGGCACACTGTTAAGGCGTGATGTGGATTACATAGTTCAAGACGGAAGGGTTGAGCTTGTGGATGAGCTTACAGGCCGTGTAGCTGATAAACGCGTCTGGCCTGACGGACTGCAGGCAGCAATAGAATCCAAGGAAGGGATAACGAGCTTTTCAAAGGGCAGAATTCTGGGAACAATAACAGTACAGCATTTTATGGAAAATTATCGTAGAATATGCGGAATGACGGCTACGGCAAAAACATCTGAGGGAGAGTTTAAGGAGTTTTATAATCTGGATGTTGTTGCTATTCCCCCAAACAGGCCCTGTATCAGAATAGATTATCAAGACGCTGTTTTTACCCATTTACAAGCAAAGTATGAGGCGCTGACTGCGGAAATAAAAAGGACTCATGCAACGGGCAGACCCATACTGGTGGGTACGGCCAGTATAGAGGAATCTGAAAAACTTGCCGACACACTGCAAAAGGCAGGAATCAAATGCAATGTACTCAACGCAAAAAACGACGAATTGGAGGCTGGAATCATCGCCCAAGCAGGGACTCTTGGGGCTGTAACCGTCTCAACCAATATGGCCGGACGCGGCACCGACATACGCTTAGGGGGAGATCTGGAGAAGGAACGGGAGAAGGTAGTAGGCCTGGGAGGCTTATACGTCATAGCAACAAATAAATACGAAAGCAGGCGTATAGACGACCAGCTCCGGGGACGTGCCGGCAGGCAGGGCGACCCGGGCTCGTCAAGGTTCTTTGTTAGTCTGGAGGACGATTTATTTAAGAAATATGGCAACAGCACGCTTATTTCATCAATGCGGCGTATGAAAAAGCAGGAGGGTCCCATTGATAATCCGATATACCTGCGTTCGACGGAGAAGGTTCAAAAGGTTGCTGAAGGACAGAATGCCAGTATTAGGGGATTTCTCTGGAGGTATTCCTATATTATTGAGGAGCAGCGCAAAATCATATATAAAAGACGCCGGGATATTTTGTTTGGCAGAGTAGGTATTTACCTGCTTGAAGAAATGGCTCCCGAGCAATACAGGCTTGCCCTGAAATATGTGGATGCCAGTGCTTTAAAAAAGGTGGAAAAATATATTTTTCTTTACCACATAGACCAGTGCTGGGCGGAATATTTAGCCCGGGTAAATTGCATACGGGAGGGTATACATCTGGTTAATATCGGAGGAATGAACCCACTTGAAGAATATAACAGGATCGTTATTGAAGAATATCGGAATTTAAACCAGATGATTGATGATGAAGCTATAAATGCATTCAATCAAATGGATTTTTCCGGCGGGAGAGTTGACCTAAGCGGGGCGGGGATTAAGGCACCGGCGTCAACCTGGACTTATCAGGTTACAGACAACCCTTTTTCGGATGATCTGGGGATGCTCCTTGCAAACAGCAGAAATATAGGCCTTGCAGGCATTGGAATGATATTGATGTGGCCTGTGCTGCTGTTCGGATTAATATATAATCGGTTCAGAAAAAATAAGCATATTAAATAGATTGGCAAGGGGGGTTTTATTTAAAATTGCATTTCAAATAAAACCCCCCTGATTATACAAAATTATTATTTTGTATAATCAGGGGGCGATTATAAGTTTATCTTTCATCCAGCGTAACATATTCCTGTGTTTCAGAAACACTCTTATATGCGGGTCTGATAATTTTGCCGGCATTTACAAGCTCTTCAATCCGGTGCGCGCTCCATCCCACTATTCTTGAAATGGCAAACAGCGGTGTGTACATTTCCGGCGGAATGTCCAGCATCCTGTATACAAAGCCAGAATAGAAATCAACATTTGCACTTACACCCTTATACATTTTACGCACTTTTCCTATTACTTCAGGCGCAAGCCTTTCTACCTCCGCATATAGATTGTACTCACTCTCGAAGCCCTTTTCCTTTGCAAGCATTTCAGCATATTTTTTCAAAATTATAGCTCTGGGATCGGATATTGAATAAACAGCATGTCCTATTCCATATATCAAGCCCGAACGGTCAAATGCTTCCTTATTAAGTATCTTCACAAGGTAATCCTGAATCTCTCCCCTGTCCTCCCAATTCCCCAGAGTTTTCTTCATGTCCTCAAACATTTCAATAACCTTAATGTTTGCGCCTCCGTGTCTTGGCCCTTTAAGCGAACCAAGAGCCGACGCTATTACTGAATATGTATCAGAACCCGAGGATGTTACAACATGAGTAACAAAAGAAGAATTGTTTCCTCCTCCATGCTCTGCGTGAAGCACCAGCGCAAGATCTAAAAGCTTTGCTTCAAGAGCTGTGTACTGGCTGTCCGGCCTTATCATATGCAAAATATTCTCGGCAGTGCTAAGATCCGGCCTTGGGCTGTGAATAATTAAGCTCTTATTCCCGTGATAATGCGAAAGAGCCTGATATCCGTATACCGCAATTAATGGAAAGCAGGCTATCATATTAAGAGACTGCTTTAGTACATTTTTTATAGAAATGTCATCAGCTTTTTTATCAAGACTGTAAAATGCCAGCACACTTCTTGCAAGCGAGTTCATTACGTCGTTGCTTGGCATCTTCAGTATCATATCCCTTACGAAATCCTCGGGCAGCTTTCTGTACTGCGACAAAAGCCCTTCAAAATCACTAAGCTGCTTTTTGTCGGGAAGCTTTCCGAACAACAGCAAATAGCACGTTTCCTCAAACCCAAAACGGTTGTCCTTAGTAAAGCCGTCTACAATATTGACTATATCTATTCCCCTATATATCAATTTGCCCGGAATAGGGATAAGCTCGCTGTCATCAACAACGTACGAGCGAACATCTCCAATTTCCGTCAGCCCCACCAATACCCCTCTTCCATCCAAATCCCTTAAGCCTCTTTTAACCTCATACCGGCTGTAAAGCTCAGGATTAATGAGGCTGCTTTTTTTTGCCAGATCACTCAGTGTTTCAAGAAAGCCTTCATCAATCTCAATGCCTATAGAATTACCCATATATCCACTTCCTTTCAAATTGATTTATTTTATTAATAAGGCATTTTGGTTCTTTTGGGAAACGCAATGGTAAATATAGAGCCCAATCCTATGCATGAATAATATGTAATGAGTCTCCATAAAAGAATTGCCGTTACCAGAAAGCTGCTTTTAAAGAAGAGTCCGAAAAAAAGATAGAATCCGCCCTCTGCCCCGCCTGATGCTCCCGGTAAGGGCACTATGGAAACTATTGTAACAACAAAAACCGTTGCTGAAAATATAATGAAAAAGCTCTCTATGGGAGCTCCAAAGCTGGCACATACACAGTACGGAATGGCAAAAAAGAACGTAAGCTGAAGTACTACCAGTATTGAGGTTTTAAGCAAAAGTACGGGGTTATTTTTTAAGAGGGCCGCATTATCATGAAAATTTTGAAGAGATCTCTCAACATTTTTTTCAGTAGATTCAGTCATTTTAATAAATCTCATCCTTTTAACCAGCATGAATATGAACTTCAGTATTCTCTCCGTCAACGCCCTGTTGCGGGCAAATAATATTGAAAGCACAATCATTGACCCATTTACAGCCAGACCAATAAATGTCATAGTAAACAAAAGGGGAATTTTTGTTTTAAAGTACGTGAAGGAAAAAACTATTATTACTGACGAATACAATGTAAGCATTGTCTGAAAAACAAAAAATTTTATCATCACCACTGAACCGGCATCCCCTGCTTCAGTACCCTTTTTCATCATATAAACTACCTGCGCCGGCTGCCCGCCGGAAGCAAACGGGGTAATTGAATTAAAAAACTGTCCCACCATGGTTACTGCAAAGCACTCAATCATGTTATATCTTATTCTGTAGAAATGCGCAATAACATAAGTACTCAGGGCCTCAAAAAGCCAGTATAAAAACATCAGAAAAAGTGCGGCGGCTATCCATCTGGAGCTTAAGCCGGATACCTGCAGCATAAACGCACCTATTCCCTGAGTGCTTAAAACAAATGTAACAAGCACTATTAAAGATATTGAAACAACTAAAAAATTAAATATATTCTTTTTCACAAAAAATCCTCTGCTAAATTTATTTTTTTACTCACCTTGCCGTAAAATTCCCTCCACATGGAAAGTATATTCTCCTCACAGTAATATTCATGACCTTTATATGCTTGCGCCTTGCAAAAGCCATAGTATTCCCTGTCATTTTTCAGTCTTTCTATCGCAGCGGCGAAATCACTGCTGGTATTGCCCTTGATATAGTAGTCAAAAAACACATCAGGGTATATGTCGAGATCTCTTAAAAGCACGGGAATGCCGCAGGCAAACGCTTCGAGGATCGCCATGGGAAACAGCTCACTATAAGACGGAAGAAGTAAAACATCCGCGATATTATATATTTCGTTCATATGCTCTCTTTCAACTATACCCATGAATTTTACATTAGGAGGAGGGCTGTCCACAACGCCCTTAAGTGTTTTGTACCCGGAGGTTATTCTTCCGAATGAAAAACCGCCTGCCCAAAGAAATTTAACATCCTTTAACTGTTCCGCAGCATTTATAAAATCTACTACACCCTTTCTTGTCTGTACCTGACCCACTCCCAGAACAACAAAGTCTCTTTCTCCTATACCGTATTTCTTCCTCAAAACTTTCTTTTCCCCATCGATCATGCGTCTGAAAAAATTACCCGACACAAAATTGGGGATATAAGCAATGCGCTTACTGTCAATACCGTATTCGGAAAGCCTTTTAATAAAATAAGGGTTTACGGCAACCAGATAATCCATGCTTTTGTAAAAAGCGATGATGTATTTATAAAAAATTTTTTTAACGGAGGAAGGGAGATCTATGCTTCCCTCAATAGTTTCAGGTAAAAAATGGACATAACCTACATTAACACCCTTTATTCTTGCGAACGGAGCTATAAAAAAATGCTTTAAATCTATGGTATGATAATGCATTATATCTGCTAAAACGGGCTTGTTTTCATAAACCTTATACCCCGAGCCCAGGCCTTCGTTTACCAGTCTTACCTGCTCTATATAAGCCGATCCTACTCCCTGCCCTTTAACCTTTACAGCCGATGATATCATATTTATAGAAATCATTATATGCCACCCTAATCAAAATTTTTATATTTCCTTACATCTATAGATAACGAGCTGTAAAACTAAATATCCTTTTTCTTAAGGTTCGTTATCTCATATACTCTACGAAGACTTTTGTAAAAAGTCTTAACTCTTAACGAAATTTTTATATTGAGCTTCTTATAAGTCTTTGAATATATCTCTGTGGCTATACCCTCTTTAAGTTAATATTTTTTCCCTTAATAGCTTTGTATAAACTTCCTCTACCTTCATGCTGAATTTCAGAGAAGAGTATTCATAAAGAGTGTCATTGGCATTTTTTACATACATTTGTGAGATCGTTTTATCGGAAAGAGTCTCTACCACTGCTTCACCAAGCTCCCGCTCAGAATCAAAAATTCTGCCGTTCCACCTGTCTTTTATCAAATCCTCAATGTTCCTGTCTCTTATGGCGGCTACAGGAATGCCGGAAGCCATTGCCTCTATTATGGTAAGTCCCTGTGTCTCAGTTACTGAAGCGCTAACAAATACGCCTCCAAGCTTGTAATATATATGAATTTTATCCCATGCCTGCTCTCCCGCAAAAATCACAGATTTATTGACATTCAATTGGACGGCCAAAGACTCAAGGGTCTTTCTCAAAGCTCCGTCCCCCACTATAAGAAGCTTTGCGTCAGGCAAGCTCTGAAGCACATATGGCATTTGTCTTATGATGATGTCCACCCTTTTTTCCTTTGCAAGCCTCCCGACAAAAAGTATGACGGGATCGTTACTGCCTATGGAAAGACTTTGTTTTAGCTCCTCTGCGTTCACTTCAGGATGGCCTCCACTATTAAATTTACAAAGTCTAATCCCGGTAGGAATAACGCTTATACTCTTTTTTACCCCGTAGTCCATAAGCAGGTCATAAACCTTTTGTGTAGGTGCTATAACCGCGTCACACCCATTACAAAAATTTCTGCTTAAAATTTTTACCAAATCATTTGAAAGCCTTTTAAACTTATCCTTTGAGATATAATGAACATAGTCCTTATAAAGAGTATGATAAGTATGCACAACGGGAATCCCCAATTTTTTTGCCATTATCTTGCCAAATATCCCCAGGGAAAACTCTGTTTGGGTATGAATTATATCCAGATTTAATCTTTTAACGCATTTAACGGCCCTCGGAGTGTAGAACAAGCCTACTCTTCTGGACTTAAGGAATAAGAAAGGCATACTGGGAAGCCTGAATACTCCTCGTCTTTTACCTCTTATGCCGGGATTGGAGGTCGTAAAAATATATACATTGTGCCCCCTTTCCTTTAATTGACTCTGAAGTATGTCAATTGAAGTAACAAGTCCGCTTATCTCAGGGTAATAAGAATCGGTAAAAATTCCAATATTCATATACATTTACCTTCCCTTTTGAACTCTGTTTAAGTTTCTATACAAACTAAAAATGGTATTTCTAAAGTAAGCATTTTCATTATACCAGTTTCTGCATACAACTTCAAATAACCTGTTCAATGTTTATTAAATATTAATGATTATAAATTTTAGTATATACATATTGAAAGCATTGTTATACGCTTAAAAATAAGGCGAGCTGATTATTCCGCTCTGAACTCCGCTTATTGGATGCTATTGAAACGGCGAGACTTTTTTGCTAAAATTCATTATATAATATTTGGAGAATGCCGCTTTTAGGGGGAAAATATAAATGGATGAGGCTCCGTTGATTTTAAAGGATTTTTTAAGCTATATGGAAACTATTAAGGGTAAATCAAAAAGCACCGTAAAGGAGTATTTTTTTGATCTCCGCCTTTTTTTGCGTTTCATAAAAATTCATAAGGGTGTGGTTAAGGAAAAAAAGGTGCTTGACGAAATTCAAATAGATGATGTCACAGACGAGCTTATAAAATCAATAACCCTTAGTGACTTGTATTCGTATATGTCGTACATAAGCCGTGAAAGAAACAACAGCGCAAGCTCAAGAGCCAGAAAGGTAGCCAGCATAAAATCCTTTTTTACATATTTGACGAATAAGTCCAAAATACTTGACTACAATCCGGCATCCGAGCTTGAGTCTCCCAAAATATTAAAAAGACTTCCAAGATATCTGAATATAGAAGAGAGCGTACATCTTTTGCAGGCAATATCCGGAGAGCATAAGGAAAGAGACTACTGTATCATTACTCTTTTTCTCAATTGCGGGCTTCGGCTGTCGGAGCTTGTAAATATAAATATCAGCAATATTAAGGATGACGTGTTAACTGTAATAGGAAAGGGCGGAAAGGAAAGAACCATATACTTAAACAGTGCATGTGAGAATGCTGTATATGCGTATTTAAAGGTTCGCCCCAAGGAAGGTGTTTTTGACAGGAATGCTCTTTTCTTAAGCGAAAGGAAAAGAAGAATAAGCAATAAAACGGTACAGTATATTGTGAAAAAATATATAAAGCAGTCAGGTCTTGATCCTCAAAGGTATTCCACGCATAAGCTGAGGCATACCGCCGCCACTCTTATGTACAAGCATGGAAATGTCGATATAAGAGCTTTGCAGGAAATATTAGGCCATGAAAGCATATCTACAACGGAGATTTATACGCATGTTGACAGCCAGCAGCTAAGGGCAGCAGTTGAGAGCAATCCTCTCTCTTCCATCTCTCCTGCCGATAAGTCAAATAAAACAGATTAAATCCATATATTTACATATATCATTTGACAAAAAATATTTGTGTGGTATATACTTATTAAGGTTTGAGCAATTTTTTGTAAGCAGTTTTTGTAAAGGGATTTAAACACAAATTATTTAAACATAACAGAGGTTATTTTTTATGAATGCCAGAAAGTTCTATTTTACGCTTAGTTTCAGTATACTTACCTTTTTATTTATTTCAGGTATGCTTATACTCGCTTATATAGGAAGCACTGCTTCTGCCGAAGCCTTTCCCGGAGGAAACATACTGGGAGATTTTTTTGTAAGAAAGGACCCGGTAAATGTTCTTGTGCTGGGTGGAGATAAGGTAAATAAAAATACCGATACCATTATGGTTGTCAATTATAATCCTTCTACCTCACTGATTAACGTACTTTCCATTCCGAGAGATACAATGGTTAATATTAACGGAAGATCCCGCAAAATAAATTATGCCTATCCTCACGGAGGAATAGAGCAGGCTGTTAAAACCATAAGTAATCTGCTTAATATAAGCATCAATTATTATGTCTATATAGATACCTCTGTTTTCCGTGAGGTTATTGACCTTTTAGGGGGCATTGATTATAACGTGCCCGTGAATATGAAATATGATGACCCCACTCAGAATCTCCATATAAATTTGAAGAAGGGGCAGCAGCGTTTGTATGGAAAGGATGCCGAAGGTTTTATGCGCTTCAGAAAGCCCAACTCTTACAAAAGCAGTGATGCCGAGTTCAAGCAATACTATGACGGAAGTGACCTTAAAAGAATTGATGCGCAGCAAAGCTTTGTAAAGGAGGTCATAAGGCAAAAGGCCAATATTTCCTATCTTCCCAAGCTGAATTCAATTATTAATACTGTTTTTGATAAGCTGGAAACGAATGTTTCAATAAATGATGCCTTGCGTCTTTCAAATAACATAACCTCAGTAAAGCCTGATGCCGTTACCACCTTTAAGCTTTTAGGAGAGGATCGCATGTCAGGCGGAGCGTGGTATTACGTGTACAACGGAAAAATAATTAATAACTCTACAAAGGACACCTTTAATGCCGAAGATGTTCTGGAAGAATATTTCAAAGCAGCAGGAGAATTTTCAAATACTGTCAACACAGGTTCAAAGGCTGCCTTCTCTGAGGAGGCAGCCTCTGGCAGCACCTCTAAAATCAATACAAAGAAAAACCCGTCAAATGTGCAGTCAAGCATAAAGACGCAGTCCAAGACAAAACCATAAAAAATTAATAAATTGTTAAACAATTTATTTTATTTTTGGTCTATACTTAAAATGGCTTTTAAAATTATATGTAATGCATTTATAAATTAACGACATAAGAGGTTTGATATGAGCTTAACAAAATTTTCTCTGGTTACAACAACAATAATTATGACATTTCTTTTTGCTGTAGGCATTATAATGATTGGGTACATAAACACCAGTTCAAAAAGCACCTCTGCCGAAGGAGATTTAACTCAGTCGTCGGGCTTAGGAGGTATTATGAGCGGAATGGCAAAAGCCAGAGAGCCTGTAAATGTGCTGGTGATGGGAGGAGATAAGGTAAACGGCAACACCGATACCATACTGCTTGTAAATTTTGACCCCAATACAACAAAGACCAGTATCTTGTCCATTCCTAGGGACACCAGAGTTGTTTATAAGGGGTATCACAGAAAAATAAATTTTGCCTATCCCAGCGGAGGGGCTGAAGCCGCTGTAGACACCGTGCAGAATCTCCTTAACGTTAATGTAAAGTATTTTGTGTATATAGATACGGCAGTTTTCAGAAACATCATTGATGAGCTAGGTGGCATACAGGATTTCTATGTTCCGGCAGATATGGACTATGACGATGATACTCAGGGGCTGCACATTCATCTCAAGCGCGGAATACAGAACTTAGACGGAAAAAAGGCAGAGCAATTCATGAGATACAGGGGATACAACCGCAAGGTTAACGCGTTTTATGACGGCTCCGACATAAAGAGGATTGAGGCGCAGCAAAACCTTATAAATGAGCTTATAAGGCAAAAAGCATCAATACTCTATATACATAAATTCAATTCTGTTTTAGAGAAAATTTTTGACAGCCTTAAAACCAACATGACCTTAAGTGAGATATTAAGCCTTGCACAGAATATAAACAGTTTTAAGCCGGAAAACGTCAGCTTCTTTACTCTCCCCGGCGAAGCGCAGTACATAGATTCCATTTCCTATTATATACATGACAGGTATGAGACAGGCAATATGATGGTTGAAAGCTTCAATGCAGAGGGAGTATTTGACGCAAGCAAGCCCGTAACAGGCGGCAGCTATTATGAAGGCTATACCGGCACGGCTAAAGAGCCCTCTGAAGAAAAGAGCTACACAAAAAACAATCCTTCAAACAGTGAATCCAGTATAAAAAAGTCCCCTAAGCCCAAAGCCTAGAAATGTATGCCGGACGTCAAACTGCCCTCTGTCCATTAAGGATAGAGGGCAGTTTGACGTCCGGAGGGATAAAATTATTCCTTCGCGGTGTAAAATACCTTGTTCGCCCTGTAATTAATGAATATATCTATTTTGCTTGTTATCTCAAAGGGTGCGTGCATAGACAATATGGGCACTCCGCAGTCTATTACCTCCACACCCAGATTGGCTATATACTGAGCTATTGTTCCTCCCCCTCCCTGATCAACCTTTCCAAGCTCCCCGGTCTGCCATATTATCCCGTTGCTATTAAATAACCTTCTTACATACCCTACATATTCGGCATTTGCATCGCTTCCTCCCGATTTTCCCCGGGAGCCGGTATACTTTTGCACAACAAGGCCCTTTCCTAAATATGAGGCGTTTCTTTTTTCCTGCACCCCTTCATAGTTAGGGTCCACCCCGGGATTTACATCCGCCGAAAGCATACGGGAGTTCTTAAGGCATGTGCGAAGCACAATATCGGAATAGCTGTTATCGGTGTAAAAGCACAGGGAGGCAATAAAATTCTCAAATATAACCGACTCCGCCCCGGTATTCCCCATGCTGCCTATCTCCTCCTTGTCGGTGAGTATGCATACCGCCGTTTTTTCCGTGCTTTCGGTATCTAAAAGAGCCATAAGGGCACCGTATGCGCACACCCTGTCATCCTGTCCGTATGCCCCCACCATGCTTCTGTCAAAGCCAACGTCTCTGGCCTTGAATGCAGGCACAAGCTCAAGCTCGGCTGAAATGAAGTCCTCTTCGGTTATACCGTATTTATCGTTTAAAAGCCTTAACACATTAAGCTTTATCTTATCCTTTACTTTTTCATCCTCATAGGGAATGGAGCCGGCCAGTGCATTTAAGCCCTCCCCCGTTATTCCCTCACTCATTTTTTTCTGCATCTGGTCCGCCGCCAAGTGCGGGAGCAAATCTGTAATAGTGAAAACCTCGTCCTTTTCGTCCTCGCCTATATTTACGCTTACACATGAGCCGTCACCCTTAATTATTACACCGTGAAGCGCCAGAGGAATTGTCACCCATTGGTATTTTTTTATTCCCCCGTAATAGTGGGTTTTTAAGAATATCATGCCTGTATCCTCATATAGGGGATTCTGCTTTAAATCAATTCTGGGAGAATCTATGTGAGCTCCTATTATATTAACACCTTCACGCAGGGGCTTTGACCCTATTATGGCAAGCATTATGGATTTTCCCCTTATAACCTCATACACCTTCATTCCCGGCTTTAAGGCATTATTGTCTCCCACTGCCTTATCAATTGATATAAAGCCTGCGGATATGGCAGACTTCTCGGCCTCCGCAGCAAACTCTCTTTCTGTCTTTCCTATGTCAAGGAATTTCTTATAATTTTCAGAGAACTCAAAAACCTTCTTCTCATCATTCTTATTCTGCTTTTCCCACGCGTTTTCAAAGCTATGAGCCAGCTTTTCCTGCAGCTCCTGTCCCTTGGTTTTATTTTCCTTCATTATCATGTCCTCCAAAATTTATTATAAATATAGATAACGAACTGTAAAACTAAACATTTTCTTTTATCTAAAGGTTCGTTATCTCATATACTCTACGCACTCTTAACGAAATTTTATATTGAGTTTTAGAGTGCGTTGACTATAATTTTACCAGATATTTTTATTAAAATAAATTGTTTTTGTTGAGATTGCCCCTCCAAAAATGCTAACATATAAATAGCAGTCCTTAAGTATTTATTTTATGCAATAACAATTATTAATATTTATCGGAGGTATTTGATGATTGACAGCCATGTACACAGCAATTTTTCGGGAGATAGCGAAATGCCTGTGGAGGATGCCTGCACAAAGGCTATGGAAGCAGGCCTTGACGGTCTTGCCTTTACAGATCACCTTGACATTGACTATCCGCACCAGAGCCCCGACTTTGACATAGACTTTGAAGTATATTCTCATTGCATGGACTCGGTAAAGGAAAGATACCGCAAAAAGCTTAAGGTGCTAAAGGGTATAGAGGTGGGAATACAGCCACATACAATAGAGCCGTCGCTGGAAATAGTGAGGAAATATGACTTCGATTTTGTTATATCCTCAGTACATGTAATAGATGGTCAGGACCCTTACTATGGAGATTACTTCAACGGAAAAACAAGACAACAGGCGTTTATGAGGTATTTACAGGCGGTGTTGCACTGCGTTTCCAGCTTTAAGGATTATGATGTTGCAGGACATATAGGCTATGTCAGAAGATATGGTGGTTATGACGACAAGACGCTAAGATATTCCGACTACCACGAAATACTTGACGAGATACTTAAGACAATTATTTCCTCCGGAAAAGGAATAGAAATAAACTCTTCGGGCTACAGAGTGGGGCTTGGCTCTCCAGTTCCTGATTATGACATCGTGGAGCGCTATATTAAGCTTGGGGGAGAAATAATTTCGGTAGGGTCTGACGCCCACTGCCGAGAGCACATAGGGCACAGCTTTCCGGCTGTAAAAGCCGCTCTTCAGAGCCTGGGAGTTAAATATACAGCTCATTTTGAAAAGAGGCGGGCTGTGTTTGACCGTATATAAATTATGTTGTGCCACAGCAGCAGATTGGGTAAAATATCATTATATATAAAGCTTATATTTTCAATCCATTAAATATTAAAAACGGTGAATGAAAGGAGTGTTTAACAATGCCATTACCAAATCAAGAAAGAAAATATACTTATGCCGATTATTTAACGTGGCCTGAAGGTGAAAGATGGGAGATTATTGACGGAGTGCCTTATATGCAAGCCGCACCTTTGAGAATACATCAGGAAATATCAATGGAGTTATCCACACAGCTTCATACTTATTTAAAGGGCAAAACATGCCGTGTTTTTGCTGCACCCTTTTGCGTGAGGTTAGATGTAAAAAAGGCTGACAGCAATATTAAGAATGTGGTTGAGCCTGATATAACAATTGTCTGCGACAGTTCAAAGCTTGATGAACGAGGTTGCAGCGGCTCACCGGACATGATTATTGAGATATTGTCTCCGGCATCAGGCAAAATCGACAAGCTTATAAAATTCAATAAGTATGAAAAGGCCGGAGTAAAAGAGTATTGGATTGTAGAGCCTGATCAAAAGCTTGTAAGTGTATTTATCCTACAGTCAAATGGCAGTTATGGCAGACCTGAGATATACTCAGAGGAAAATAAAATCACAGTATCAATTTTCCCAGACCTTAATATTGACCTAAAACCAGTCTTTGATAGAGAGTAATTAGAGAGTAATCCTTGCCCCATAGGGCAAAAAAAGCAGGCGTGCTTTTAATGTGCCCTGCTCAAAATAGTGCCTCCGCCCACCACAATATCATCCTCATAAAACACAACCGACTGGCCGGGAGTTATGGCTCTTACAGGCTCATCAAACACTACCCTTACTCTCCCGCCCTCCATAGGGTAAATGCTTGCCCATAATTCCGATGCCGAATATCTTACCTTGGCTTTTACTCTCATCTCATCCGTCAGGCCGTCAATTGAAATAAAATTCATGTCCTCTGCTATAAGCCCCGTAGAAAAAACTTCTGATTCATCACCCAATACGACGGTATTTGACGCGGCATCTATTTCCGCAACGAACATAGGCTTCCCAAAGGCAATCCCAAGCCCCTTCCTTTGCCCTATTGTATAATGCACTATTCCCCTATGCTTTCCTAAGACATTTCCCGAAACATCTACGAAATTGCCCGGCACAATTCTGTGCTGGGTGTTTTTGCTTATAAATGAAGCATAGTCATTATCCTCTACAAAGCATATTTCCTGACTGTCGGGCTTAGAGGCTACAGCAAGTCCTATTTCGGCAGCAATCTCTCTTATTCTGTCCTTAGTATAGTCACCTATGGGCATCAGCGTCCTTGCCAGTTGAGCTTGCGTAAGGTTGTACAAGGCATAGGTCTGATCCTTTTTATCTGTAACCGACTTTTTCAGAAGAAATCTCCCCCGCTTTTCACAGTACTCAATTTTAGCATAATGACCCGTAGAAATGTAGTCTATGCCCATGGCTCCAGCTTTTTTAAGCATTGCGTCAAACTTGACATGCCTGTTGCAGGCTATGCACGGGTTAGGAGTCCGCCCCTTTATGTACTCCTCCTTGAAATAGTCCACAACCCTGCGCTGGAATACATCCTTGAAGTTCATAACATAATAGGGTATTCCAAGCCTGTCCGCAACCCTTCTGGCATCATCAACAGCAGAGAGAGAGCAGCAGCCCCCCTCGCTCTTTTGGACCTCCTCGTCCATATCAGGCCATATTTGCATTGTTACTCCTATAACCTCATAACCCTTTTGCAATAATACAGCGGCAGCTACAGAACTATCCACGCCGCCGCTCATACCAACCATAACACTTTTCTTTGCCATTATATATCTTCCGTTTCAAATATATTATTTACAATACCCGCATCCCGTAGCCCAAATTATCATCAGTCTTCTTCTTCAAGGTGATGGTGTATGTCGTCGCATCTCCTGCTGCAGGCAGTGGATTCCGTGGAGCTGTCAAGCAGCCCGTTTTTCTTCTTATAATCCTCAAGGGCGGCACGTATTGCTTCCTCCGCAAGATTGGAGCAATGCATTTTTACAGGAGGCAGACCGTCTAAAGCCTCAGCTACAGCCTTATTTGTGATCATAAGTGCTTCATCCACAGTCTTGCCTACAACCAGCTCTGTAGCCATACTGCTTGTTGCAACGGCGGCTCCGCATCCGAAGGTTTTGAATTTTGCATCTGTGATTATATTATCCTCTATCTTAAGATACATTTTCATTATATCTCCGCATTTTGCATTTCCAACCTGACCCACTCCGTCGGCATTTTCTATTTCTCCTACATTTCTTGGATTCATAAAGTGATCCATGACCTTATCACTATACATAATATTCCTTCTTTCTATATTCATTTAAGTAGGCTTAATCAACGCTTAAGCCTTATTTGCAAGTGCCTCATAAAGAGGAGACATCTCTCTTAAGCGTCCCACAATCATTGGAAGCACCTCCATAAGGTAATCGACATCCTGATGGGTGTTTTGCTCCCCAAAGGTTATCCGCAGGGAGCCATGAGCAATCTCATGCGGCAGCCCTATGGCAAGAAGCACATGAGACGGATCTAAAGACCCTGAGGTGCAAGCAGATCCACTTGAGGCAGCAATACCTTTCAGATCAAGCATTAACAGCAGCGACTCTCCCTCAATGTACTGAAAAGAAAAGTTAACATTCCCGGGAAGCCTTTTGTTCCTGTCACCGTTAAGCTTTATAAAAGGAACTTTTTTAGTAATTTCGTCTATTGTTCTGTCTCTTAAATCAACAAGCTTTTTATTATAAGCTTCAATGTTAGCTGACGCAAGCTCTATAGCCTTGCCCATGCCCACAATCCCCGCAATATTTTCCGTGCTGGCCCTCCTGCCTCGCTCCTGTGCTCCCCCGTGAAGATAAGAGGCAAGCTTGACACCCTTCCTTACATACAATGCACCTACGCCCTTCGGCCCATAAAACTTATGCGCTGAAAGGGAAAGCAAGTCAATATTCATGTCATTAACCTTTATGTCGATATTACCGATTGCCTGTACAGCATCGGTATGAAAATAAATTCCCTTTTCCCTTGCAATGCTGCCTATTTCAGCTATGGGCTGTATTGTCCCTATTTCATTATTTGCAAACATTACCGTTATCAGTATAGTTGTAGGCTTTATCGCCGCCCTCACCTGCTCTGCGGTTATAAGCCCGTTTTCATCCACCGGCAGGTAGGTAACCTCAAAGCCGTCGCTTTCCAAGTACTGGCAGGTATGCAACACTGCGTGATGCTCTATCGCAGTGGTTATAATGTGATTACCCTTGCTCTTGTTTGAATATGCCACTCCCTTTATTGCCCAGTTGTCGGACTCGGAACCCGAGCCGGTAAAAAATATCTCTCTGGGCTGAGCCCCAATCGCCGCCGCCACCTTGTCTCTTGCCTCTTCAATAGCCTTTTTGCTCTCCCTCCCTATAGAATATATCGAAGACGCATTTCCAAACTTATGGGTAAAGTATGGAAGCATGGCCTCAAGTACCTCAGGCTTTACAGGAGTTGTTGACGCGTGATCAAAATAAATAAATTTATCCTCCATATATATTCTCCTTAAAAAAATATTAAGCTGCTTAAACCCATCTTTGTTTTGTTCTATTTATTCCCGCCATATAAGACAGCTAAACACTAAAATGAGCTTCTTATACGACAGTTTTTACAGTGGTATATTTAAATATAATAGGTGAAAAATTCATCACCACTGTTTGCTTTTCTATAATCCTCAAGCAGGTCGGCCAGAGTCATGGAATCCACCACCTCATTGACCTTGTCCCTTATCTTTTCCCATACAAGCTTTGTAACACATTTTCCCGACTTGCTGCAATAGAGTGGTTCGGAAGAGTCGGTAACACACTCGGTAGGGGCAAGAGAACCTTCCAGAGCCCTTAAAACAGATCCTACGGTTATATTATCGGGAGTTTGCGAAAGGATATACCCCCCCTGTGCTCCCCGTATGCTTTTTACAAGCTCTGCCTTTTTTAAAATTGCAAAAAGCTGTTCCAGGTAATTTTCCGAAAGTCCCTGTCTCTCAGCAATGGTTTTCAAGGCCACCTGACCCTCCGAATCGTGCAGTGCCAAATCCAGCATAGCCTTAAGTCCATATCTTCCCTTTGTGGAAAGCTTCATTTTCACCCCTCCTAGTATCCAAAGCAAAGCTATAGCTTATAAAATAATGTTAAATATTGAGGCCCTCTTTTCAATCCCAAGTATAATACTTGGGATTCATGTTATAAGGTTAGCACTATGTTAATTACTTGTCAATACCGAATTTCATCTTTTACTCGTACGGAACGCCAGACTGTGTGAAAACCCTAAAATTGTTTGGAAAATTGCAGCTTGCCACCGCTGCGGCATCATGGGGTACGGTTCTTCTGCTTTCCTTTCAGTCCTACGCTGCGCTACGGAAGCATAAGATCCGTCCCCAAGATTCCTCCGCTGTTTTTCTGCAAGGACAAAGCTTTACAATTTCATTCAAAATAGTTTTCACACAGCCTGCCGCCCCCTGTGGCGTTCCGTGCCCCCAGCGGGTGTTACGGCGCACTAAGGCGGAATGCCACGGGGGGCATTCCCTACGAGGGCGCACCAAGGCCCCTTTAAATCAGGCTTTCATAGCACCGCATTCGCAGCATTTTGTCTATTGTTTCAATGCTCTTGCCCTGACAGTTCAGCATGAACACTCCATAGCTGGTCCTCTGTCCCATGCTCTGCTGAGGCATGTTGTTTGTTGAGATGTATGACATCTCAAATGAGCTTCCCTGATACACCACTGCGTCTATGGGATAATTATAGCTCTCAGGATCAACTACCTGATGCCCTTTTAGCTTAAGCCCCTCTATAACATCCTTTAAATGCTTCTGAACGGCAATAATTATAAATACCACCTCCGGCTAATGCATGTATTTATAGTTATTAGCCGAACATAACTGTCGTATTCAAAATCATTTTTTATTTTTTGGGAATATGCTTATTGAAATTATAAATGCCACTGCGACTATGGCATAGACAGTGAGACTTGCTGTTCTGTGATATCCTATAAACAAAATATTGACAATGAGCAGCACAAAGCCTGCTAACAGCACAAATGCGGCAATTCTTCTTATCATACCTTTTCTCCCTTTCCAAAGCTCCTTCTTTTGTCCAGCCATTCCTTTATTCTCGCTTCATAGCCGTTTGAGGAGGGCTTGTAGTAAACCGTACCCCTCATTTCCTCCGGAAGGTACTCCTGATGCACTATGTTCCCCGGATAATCATGTGCGTACTTATATCCCTCTCCATACCCAAGCTCCTTCATTCCCTTTGCCGCCGCATTCCTTAAATGCATGGGAACCTCCCCCGTGCGCTTTAACTTTATATCCTCAAGGGCATTGTCTAAAGCCACATAGCAGGAGTTGGATTTAGGGCTCGACGCAACCATCACCGCCGCGTGAGACAATATTATTCTTGCCTCGGGCATTCCTATCATGCGTACGGCTTCAGCGGCGGAAACGGCCACCATAAGCGCATTGGGATTTGCCATTCCCACATCCTCGGAGGCGCAAATTATAATCCGTCTGGCCAAAAATTCAGCATCCTCTCCCGCATAAATAGCCCTTGCCAGATAGAAAACCGTCGCATCAGGGTCACTTCCCCGCATGGACTTAATAAAAGCACTTATATTATCGTAGTGGCTCTCACCGGACTTATCAAACGTCACCGCCCTTTTTTGCACACACTCCTCAATTGTCTCTAAGTTAATGCAAATTGCACCGGTACTGTCGGGATGAGCCGTCATAACGGCAAGCTCAAGGGAATTGAGCGCTATTCTGGCATCCCCGCCGCACACTGCGGCAAGGTATGAAAGAGCATTTTCGTCAAAATTTATATCATAGCTGCCATAGCCCCTGTCTGCATCGCAAACGGCATTCTTCAGCACTTTTTTTATATCCTCCTCAGTCAATGGCTTCAGCATAAAAACAGAGGATCTTGATATAAGCGCCTTGTTGACCTCAAAGAAAGGGTTTTCGGTAGTGGCTCCTATAAGCACTATTGTCCCGTTTTCTACATATGGGAGGAGTGCGTCCTGCTGCGACTTGTTAAATCTGTGTATTTCATCTATAAACAGCACAGTCCTTCCCTTGGGATTTAACAAAGGATTCTGGGCATCCGAAACAACTCTCTTAATATCGGCAACTCCTGCCGTTACGGCATTGAGCTTTTCAAAGTTTGCCCGGGTGGTAGAGGCAATAATCCTTGCGAGAGATGTCTTGCCCGTTCCCGGAGGGCCATAAAGCAATATTGACGATATGCGATCGGCCTTAATCATCCTGTAGAGCATCTTTCCAGGGCCTATAATATGCTGCTGCCCCACATAATCCTCTATTGTGCGAGGGCTCATCCTATAGGCCAAGGGTTCTTTTCTGTCAATCATAGTTTTCACCTTAAAACACATTAATTATATAGCCGGTTTTTACTTGAAGCTGAAGGAGCTCCATATATCCTGTATTTCCTTCACATTCTTTTCAGAGGCAAAGAGGTCGGGCACCATATAGTACAGGCAGTAGGAATAATCCTTTCCGTCCATAACATAAATTTCAACATCCGCGTATACCTCATCGGTATCATTTTGATACCTGTAAGTATAATTTCGGATAGAAGCACCCTTCTGACTTATAGTTTTCTTGCCCACAAGCTTGACTTTATCCTTGTCCGCCGTAAAATATGACACCGATCTGAATTTGTTTTCATCCTCAAGATTTCTTGTAATTGCAGTGTTTTTTATAGACTCAACCGACATATATATATTACTCCTGCTGTTTCCAAATGTCACAGACATTTCGTCATAGCTTTCCGAGGCCGTCCAGTATCCGGGAAGCTTAAGCTTCCAATTTCCGCTCTTGTCCTCGTAATTTGTAATGTCATCATTCTTTCCCACTCTGTTTATGGAATCGGAGTCCTCATTAGAATTAATAATCCTGCTTATATCCTCTTCACTGTTCTTTGCACTATACCTAAGGGATGAAATCATGCTGTTATATTTGTTCTTATTAGTCTGATACTTGCTTTCTGGGCATTTTATTTCAATATCGAACAGCACATTGCCCTGCATAAACAGGTTTTCCTCAAAAACATACCTGTTTCCATTAAAGTCAATCTCATAGCAAAGCTTGTTTACTTTCAGACCCCCAAGCTCCAGCTCTTCAGATTTTATAAACCTGTAATATTTGGAATTAAAATTAGAAGAGTAGCCCTGCTTTATTTCCTCTATATATTTATTCATATCTTCAACCTTACCCACAGACAGAGGCGATATCGACATATACTCCTTCATATCAGAGCCCACCATCAATGAGTAAGGGTCATACAAGTACCTGTCATTAATGTAGTCCCATTCGGGGAACACGTCGATTGAAAATCCGTAAACAGAGTCTTCAAGCCTCGCTGTCCCGCCGGATACTCTCGAGGTGTCGTAGACATCCTTTTCGTCCCCCTTAAATCCAAGTGAAAAGGAATTCACCACAGACTTACAGAACACATTTTCCTTAAGCCTTCCCGGATTAATCTCCTCATACGAGGAAATTTCAAGGCTGTAGACATATCCCCCCGATATATATATTCTCTGAAGGACTGAGCCCTTATAGTGGCTATTTGCAAGTATTTCCGCATAAGATGGTGCTGCGGTATCGTTTATCGACCAGTCAACAACCTTTTTTTCGCCTCCCATGCCATAGCTCTTCTTTTGAAGCTTTATATCATTTACAATATCCTCAAGCTTTTTGCCCCTGTCAACACCTACAGAAACATCAATTGCAATTCCCCTCTGTTGGTTTGCTACAGAGATATCCCTTGAGGAAAAGCTTGTGCTGACTATCTGAGAGCCCTTGGGTATGCTCATGCTCCAGCCGAAATAGCTGTTTCCAATCCTGGGCTTTGAAATGCTCCCTATAACAGTCGAAAAATCGCTTATTGCTCCGTCATCCTCCAGAATAAACGTAAAGCTTTTGTTATCCTTTGCCACTGCCATCCGCCCTCCGAAATTCTCAGTCACAAGCTCCGATGGAACCATGGCTATAGTGTTTACGTACTCGGAAGCTGAAGAAAGCTTTTTCCCGGCTCCGTTCACACTGTAATCGGCGCTGCCCACAAGCATATCCAGCATTACATCCCTGTATACAATATTTACTTTCCCTTTTCCCAGGAAATTAACCTCTGCGCCGTAAGCCTCCATAACAGACCTCAGAGGAACAAAAAACACCCCGTTTTTTGTATACGGAGCCTGACATGGGTATGTATGTCCGTCTATCAACAGCTTATCACTTCCGAGCTGAAGCTTTATCTCCAGAATATCGCCGCTTTCTGCCGCCGCAGGCATAATGCAGAGGCACAGCATGAAAAGGCAGACTGCAAATGAAATTATTTTTTTCATAAATATAGTATTCCTCTCTTAAAAATTATTTAGCGCCGGCCTTCTCATCTCCGAAGGTCACTTTTATTTCCGACTGCACATCATCCCTGCTTATTTTAAAAACACAGGTGCTGCCCGGAAGATAGCTTTTCATTTTCTCATTAAAATCTACAATTGCAGTAATATCCTCTCCATCTATGCTAAGAATTATATCATCCGCCATAAGCCCGCTCTTTTCAGCAGGGGAGCCCTTTTCAACCTCGGTTACAGTCAGCCCCTCCATAGACGGAAGCCCGTACCTGGCGGCTATGCCCTCCATAAATAACACCCCTAAATACGGCCTTCTTATCTCTCCGTACTTCATAAAATGATCTATTGCATATTTAACGGTATCAACGGGTATTGAGAAGGTAAGCCCCTCAACACCGATGCCGGTATACTTTACACTGTTTATTCCGATAACCTTTCCCTGCATATTAACTATCGGCCCGCCGCTGTTGCCGCCGTTTATTGCCGCATCCGACTGGATGAATTTATAATCGCTCTGTATTGATCTGTTCAGTCCGCTTATTATGCCCTTTGTAGCGGAATTTCTTAACGAAAGGGACAGAGGGGTTCCAATTGCAATAACCTCTTCTCCCACCTGTATATCCGATACATCTCCCAGCACTGCAGGAGTAAGAGCACCTTTATCAATTTTTATAACGGCAAGATCAGTCCTGTCATCCAGTGCCTTAAGACGCGCCTGATAAGCCTTCCCGTTGGACAGCACTACAATTATGTTTTCCATATCCTGAACAACGTGGGCATTCGTTATAATATATCCGTTGGACTTAAAAATAACACCTGTCCCAAAAGCCATGCCGTCTCCGCTTCCATCCTCCCATGAGCTGCTGCCGGGCTTGACGTTTCCTATTATTCCGACGACAGAAGGACTTACCTTGCTTATCACCTGAGCTGTTGTGTTTTTATTTTCACTTCTTTCAATATACAATGCTTTTTTATCGGCGGACAGCCTCATATTCGCTTCAAGCCTATCCGCAAGCTGTTTCGCCGGAATATACAGCTCCCCGTTAATTTGTCCGGCTTCACCGATAAGCTCATTGTTTACGAATATGCTTATGCCTGAAGCTAATGAATTTACCGGCTGTACAGCTATGAATAAAGCTGCTAACACCGCCGTTGCTATAACACATGCCTGTCTTTTTTTCATCAGATGCTCCTCCAAATTCTGGTGCAAAATAATAAAGCTCTAAAAAATACTGTCATATTAGATTATATCATGTATATTCCAAAATAATAAGAGTATTATACAACAAAAGGGCAGCCCGGCATGGGTGCCCCATAAAACAAAGCCTTTATTAATATAACGGATTTCTGCCGCAGAGTGCTTTTACAGACTCAACAACCTTTTCCTTTGAGTTCTCAAAATCAGTTATTGCCATATGAATAATTTCCGCAATCTGTATCATATCCTCCTCGTTCATTCCCCTTGCGGTAACAGCAGGAGTGCCTATTCTTATGCCGCTTGTTACGAACGGGCTCTGGGTATCATAGGGTATGCCGTTTTTGTTTACCGTTATAAATACCTCATCTAGCATATGCTGCGCCTGTTTTCCTGTAACCCCCATATTTGTAAGGTCTACAAGCATAAGGTGATTGTCGGTTCCGTTGGATACAAGCTCAAAGCCCTTTTCAATAAGAGCATTAGCCAGAGCATTTGCATTTTTTACAATCTGTGTTTGGTACTGGCTGAAGTTCTTGGACAAAACCTCTTTGAAGTTTACCGCTTTTGCCGCTATAACATGCATGAGAGGCCCTCCCTGAAGTCCCGGGAACACGGCACTGTCAATCACCTTGGCAAACTCCTCCCTGCAAAGCACCATGCCGCCGCGCGGACCGCGGAGAGTTTTATGCGTTGTAGTGGTAACAAAGTGAGCATACGGCACGGGATTGGGATGAAGTCCTGCGGCTACAAGTCCGGCAATATGCGCCATATCAACCATCAGGTATGCCCCCGTTTCCTCGGCAATCTCCCCAAACGCTTTAAAATCAATGATTCTGGGATAAGCGCTTGCACCTGCTACTATAAGCTTTGGCTTATGCTCCTTAGCAAGCTTTCTTACCTCGTCATAGTCAATTCTGGAATCATTTTTTCTAACACCATAGGGTATAACGTTGTAGTATTTTCCTGAAATATTTTTAGGCATCCCATGGCTTAAATGTCCTCCATGGGCAAGATTCATTCCGAGAACAGTGTCTCCGGGGTTCAGCACAGCAAAGAATACCGCCATATTTGCCTGAGCGCCGGAATGAGGCTGGACATTGGCATGGTCCGCTCCGAAAATCTCTTTTGCCCTGTCTATTGCGAGCTTTTCTATTACATCAACATGCTCACAACCCCCATAGTATCTCTTGCCGGGGTAGCCCTCGGCGTACTTGTTTGTTAATGGGGTGCCTAAAGCCTCCATAACGGCGGGACTGACAAAATTCTCGGAAGCAATGAGCTCAATTTTATTTCTCTGGCGTGAAACCTCATCTTCAATAGCCTTTGCAACCTCCATGTCGACTTTGCTTAATTCATTCAGACTGTACATACAGTAATCCTCCTAAAGTATATTCTGATACTGCTAAACAATAATAAAGCCAAACCTTTCTAAAAGATTTGACTCCCTTGTAACAATCAACCGCTAACACTGAAAACAGCTTGATACATTTCGCCGTAAATAGTCTTGAAGGAGTATTTCAAAGCCTGCAAATCACCCGCCGGATAAAATTTCCGTCACAGGGCACTGGCTTTTTCAATCAAATTATAATGGTATTTACAATGTATGTCAATTATATATAAAAAATTTATCGAATTTCCGCAGCTTATGGGGCTATTATGTGGCTTTATAAAGCTCGTCGGTTCCCGGCTGGCTCACAAGCTCCTTTTTGCCCCGAGATATTATAAACGTCTCTTTATCCTCAGTCATTTTTCCGATTCTTGAAGCTTTTATGCCCGAGGCTTCAAGTGCCTTTAGCATCTCATTCCCGTTTTTGCAGGCTATAAGCATACAACCGCTTGAAATTAATTTTAAAGGGTCTATATCAAAAATATTGCATATTTTTTGGGTAATATCCTCCACCGGTATGCTTTCACGGTAAATCTCAGCCCCAAGGCCCGAGGCCGTGGCTACCTCCCAGACGGCGCCCAGTATTCCTCCCTCCGTCACATCGTGCATTGCGGATGCTCCTAATTTCCCGGCTATGACACCTTCCTTTACAACACTGAGGCTGCCGGTAAAACCCTTTGCCCTTTCAATATCATGGGCATCAAGCCTTTCAAGCAAAAAGTCCTCCCTGTCATGAGCTATTATGGCGGTACCTTCAATTCCGGCAGATTTTGTAATAATTATGTCGTCTCCCGGGTTGGCACCCGAGGATACAACCAGCTTGTCCTTGAGTACCTTTCCAACAGAGGTAGTGGTGATAACGAAGCGGTTTACGGCATCCGTAACCTCGGTATGCCCTCCAAGTATATCAACCCCTATTGACGCTGCGGTATCACAAATCTGCCCCATTATTTCATCAAACTCCTTTTCGGAGGCATATACCGGAGCAAGTATGGTGACCAGCAGACCTAAAGGCTCAACTCCGCAGGTTGCCACATCATTGCATGAAACATGCACGGCAAGGCGGCCTATTTCATTCGACGCTCCCGTTATTGGATCGGAGGACATGACACAGGAATACTCGCCAAAATCTATGGCACAGCAATCCTCCCCTATCCCCGGCCGCACAAGAATGTCGTTTCTAAAATGCTTTATTTTATTTAATATAATATTTTGAAGCATATCGTTAGGCAGTTTGCCTATTTCCACACAAAGTCCCCCCTAAAGCTTAAAACAAGCTATTCCTTTGCCAACTTTCCTGACTGCTCCTTGACAAGCTGAAACTGCTCTCTCGCCGCTTCTATCAGTTTAGGGTTCCTTCTTCCCTCCGGAGAGCTTATAAGCCTGCTGAACCACTTTATCGATTCCTCAATATTTTCCGTTCTCCTGTGCAGCTCCGCAACCATATACATGCATGTAGCCTCATCAAGCTTTTCTACGGGAAATCTTTCCTTTTGATATGTCTCGTCATAGAACTTTAATGCAAACCTCAAAAATTCCTTTTCCTTTTCATTATCCTCAGCATATCTATACATCCAGGCTATTCTTATGCATGTCTTTGCCAGCTCGCTGGTTTTTGCGCCTCTAACCTGAAGGTTTATTAAAAGAAGCTTAAACGCCTCTATAGCCGTTTCAATACTTCTCTCTCCTGAAAAGCTTCTGCTGTTCCATTTTGTTCCTATATTCTTCAATGTATTTGTGGCATCCTTTTTGGAAATTTCCTCAAACTTGTCCGCAAACGCGGCATAGCCGCAATTTTCACACACCAGCACATCATAAAAAATAGGATTCAGCCCTTCATAATGCACACAAAAATCTGAATCTCTGGACGCAACCTTACATACCTTCGACTTTACCTTTGTTATTTCAAATTTTCTTGAGCATACCGGGCATTGTATTTCCTTGTTATATAACGCATTATTCACTACGCTTCCCCCTCTTAAACGTCTCTATGTCTATTTGTCCTGCCCTTTTTGGGCTTTTTGGGCCTTTGGATTACTTTGGTTAACCTTCACCTGCGCCTTTAACGGCTTATATATATCATCGGAGATTTTTTCCTTAAGTATAAGCTTATTATTTTCATCATAAATTTCACGATACAGCACCGCCCTGTACCCGTTCTTTGGCTTTTGGGCAATCACCTCGCTGTTATCAGGCACCGAGTTATCTATTATAATTTCCTCCTCCGTGGGAGGATACTCTTCTATTATATCAGGAATAAGCCTGACAGTGTATTTATTTTTCTGTTGTTTGCCCAGTATTGATATAACAACCTGATTTTTGACAATACCTGCATTTATGCAAACAGGATAATGCTGGTCATTTTTGAATTTAAAGTCTATATAGTCCTCGGCTATTGTGGCATCCTGTCCAGGACCCACATACAGCGAGGGCAGGGTGTGGTGCGTTCTCTCCACAACCTTAAGCCTCGACTTAAGCACCGCATTGTATAAGGTTGTGGTTATCTGGCACACGCCTCCGCCCACTCCGTTTATATATTCACTTTTATAAATAATCTTAGCTTCCTTAAAACCATTTTCAACTGTCCGGGGGCCAAGCCTTTCATTCATTGAAAATACTTTTCCCGGAAACAATATGGTTCCGCTTATTTTATCACAGGATATTTTTAAGTTCTGAGTCCTGTCTGTATCATTGGCATTAAAGCTTGTGGAAAACGAAGCAAGCACAGTGTCTATTTTATCTATGTCGCGGGACAATATCTCCGGCCTTCTTTCCTCAACCACTAACTCTATTGCTTTAAAATTTCTTTCCAATATACAATTTTCTACCAATTTCAGGCTGCTGTCAACATCCACAAGTCTTCCTATAACTTCTTCTCCAATAATTATACTTCCATTTTGGTAAATAACGCTGGCACTCTTCTCTTTTTTGTCTATTTTAAGCTTTATATTGTCTATGATTTCCAAAAGCCTGCTTCTTTTAAAGGAGGACTTCAGTTCAATGTTTCTGCCTTTAAATCTCAGCAGCAGCACCTTATGCATCCTTTGAAATATATTTCCTGTCCTTGCCATATTAAAGGCCTCATTCAACGCCTGCTCCGTTTCAAATGCAAACGAAATGTCCTTTAAGGCAAAGCTCCAGACGGTGTCTCCATATTTTAAAACAATCCTTTCATTTTCAGTAAAATGTCTGGCTCTCTGTCCTATAACCTCTCTTGCCTCCGACCTGCTCATGCCTGAAAGATCTATATTGTCTATCATAACCCCCTTATAAATTGTATCGGGTAAAAGGAGCCGTATACACAGCAGCACCAAAAGCACAAGCAAGGCCGCTATGGAAATCAAAGCTGCTTTCACAGCCCTATTGCTTTTTAAGTGGCTAATTTTCATAATATACCCGCCGGAGAGCCTCCTTTACAAAATCTCTTATTATATTAATATTATTTCTGGCAGGATATATATTACTCACTTTAAACAAATTAATAGCACCTTGTTACAGTGATAGCAGAAAGTAATTTCTGGACCGGAAGATATTACTTTCCTAACTGGCATAGTACTATTAATAGGGAGCTTTAATTTCAATTACCTCTGTATCCTCTATAGCCTTGTCTATCAGGCTCTCAAGCCCTAGGCCGTCCTCAAGCTCAATTACCTTTTGGAGCTGTGGCCTTGTTTTGGGGTGCTTTGCCACAAAAACGGTGCAGCAATCCTCATATGGCAGTATGGACGTCTCAAAGGTTCCTATCCTTCTGGCTATCTCTATAACTTCATTTTTATCCATTCCTATTAAGGGACGGAATACAGGCATTTTTACCGCGGCATTAGTCACCGCAAGGCTTTGTATTGTCTGGCTTGCCACCTGGCCCATGCTTTCTCCCGTTATCAACGCCAGCGCGCCTTCTCTGGCGGCAAGCCTTTCTGAAATTACCATCATAGCCCGTCTCATTATTATTGTAAGCTGTTCCTCAGGGCAAGTATCGTTGATTTGCACCTGTATTTCTGTAAACGGAACTATATGGAGCTTAATGCGCAGGCAGTAGCCCGCCATTATTTTAGCAAGATCAATAACCTTTTCCTTCGCTCTTTCACTGGTATAAGGGTAGCTGTAAAAGTGAACCGCCTCAATTTCCACTCCCCTTTTGGCCATCATCCATCCCGCCACAGGGCTGTCAATGCCTCCCGAAAGCAGAAGCATTGCCTTTCCGTTTGTGCCTAAAGGCATTCCCCCGTTGGAGGGTATTTTCTCGGAATATATATAGGTATCCTCTCTGACCTCAATATAAAGTATAAAGCCGGGGTCGTTAACATCCACTCTCAAGGAAGGGATTTGGGACAAAATATGCGCCCCTATTTCGCGGCTTATCTCGGGAGACTGCATGGGGAACCGCTTATTTCCTCTTTTTGTTTCCACCTTAAAGGATGAGTGTGGTTTTGTTAGCATCATCTCCCGCACCATTTTGAGCGAATATTCCTTTATTGTCTCAAATTCCGAATCTATTTTCCATACAAGGCTTACCGAAACTATTCCGAATACCTTTACAAGCCTTTCGACGGCAGCCTCAAAATCATAGCCCTCGTCATGGGGCTCTATAAATATTCTCCCCTGCGATCTTATAATGCTGACTTTTCCCAGACTGTAAATAGACTTTTTTATATTTGATGAAAGCTTCTCCTCAAAAACCGGCCTGTTTAAGCCCTTTAATATTATTTCTCCGTACCTGACAAGAATTATGTTTTTCATATCCTTCCTCCGCGTCTTTTATGTATCTGTATTTTAGGCAGTATATCCTTTATGGCCTGTACCGCCTCCTTTATCTCCTCCTCCTCATTGAAGGATGAAAAGCTGAAGCGCACCGGCCCGTCCATATAGCACGCTTCCAGCCCTATTGCCCGGAGAACGTGGCTGTGCAGGTCTTTTCTTGAGGCACATGCACTCCCGGTAGAAACAAATATATTTCTTTCCTCAAGGTGGTGCAGCAAAACCTCCGCTTTTATGTTTTCAAACGAAACACACAGTATATAGGGTGAGGCATCGTCAGGCGAAATAATTTTATACCCTGTAAGCTCGCTCTGAATAAGCTCCTTAAGCATGTTTTTTATTCGTACCGCCTTTTGAAAATTCCCTTCAAGATTCCGCAAGGTAATTTCGGAGGCAAGCCCAAAGCCGCAAATACCGGGTACGTTTTCAGTTCCCGACCTGATTAATGCCTCCTGTCCGCCCCCAAATATCAATGGCCGGAGCTTTACATGCCTGCCTGCGTATAAAGCCCCCACTCCCTTAGGACCGTGTATCTTATGTGAGCTTAACGACATGAGATCAACACCCATTCTTGCGGGGGAAAATTTAATCTTCCCGTATGCCTGAACGGCATCAATGTGTAATGCTGCCGCCTTGTTTACAGAGTTCCTTATATTGACTATTTCATCAACCGGCTGAACGCTTCCCGTCTCATTATTTATGTATATAACGCTTATGAGAGCTGTGCGGCTGTTGATTTTTTTCCTCAAATCCTCAACGTCTATTATTCCCTCGGAGGATACATCCACATACTCTGTTTCATATCCCTTATCGGAAAGATATTTAAATACCTCAAGCACCGACGGGTGCTCTATTTTTGTAGTTAATATGTGATTTCCCCGTCTGGGGTTGGCCTCTAAATACCCTCTTATAGCGAGGTTATTCGACTCGGTTCCTCCTGAAGTGAAATAAACCTCCCTGCTTTGAGCTCCTATGGACCCAGCTATTGTATCCCTTGCCTTTTTAACGAGCCTTTCGGCCTCTATGCCCATGAAATGCATTGAAGATGGGTTTCCGTACACCTCTCCCGCCACATGGTTCATATACCGAAGCACCTCGTCATACGGCCTGGTGGTCGCGCTGTTATCCAGATATATCTGCCTTTGCATATTATTTCCCCGCCTCTGATTCTAATAGCCCCGCAAATGAAATGTTGCAGCACTTGCAGGGCACTTGTTAAAGCAATACTAATTATTTTAACATAATACAGCGATTTTAGTCATCAGCGTTTTTTTTGAAGCGCCGCTTACATTATATTGTATTGAGGCAAATATCTCAATAGCTTTTGAAAGCCACACGCTATTGCAACGCAAAAGGCATCATGATAGACTATAGTGGAACAAAGTATGGATAGGTTCGTCTATATTAATATATTGCATAAAAGCAACTATAAATTAAACTTAATCAAATAGATAAGGGGTCATTTAAAGTGATTACAAAGCTTAAAGGAAAAGTTAGCTCGCGCTTAGTGAGCTCGCTCTTAATGAGCACATTGATAGTTTTAGCCATATTGGCCTATGCCCTCCCCGTCTTCGCGGAATCGACGGAGGCAAGGCCGTTTTCAGATGTTCCCGCAAGCTCGCCAGCGTATGATGCCATAAACAGCCTCAGAGAATTAAATATAATAAAGGGCACAGGGGAAAATAAGTTTGGGTACGGAAAGCCTCTAAAGAGAAGCGAGTTTGTTATGTATCTTGTTTCACTGATGCAATGGGAGCTTTTAACCCCTGAAAAGGCAAGCTTTACGGATAGCACCAGCAAGTCCTCGGCTTATTATGCATACATAGAAACCGCGCTCAGTAAAGGTGTGATAAAAAGGGATGCCGAAAAATTCCGGCCCTCGGACTATATAACCAGAGAAGAAGCCGCTGTTATGCTTGTGCGGTGTATGGGGTACAATACGCTTGCGGCGCAGCCCTCGCTTCAGTATAAGCCTTATGAGGATGTCTCGGACAGCAAGGGCTATATAGTAATCGCCAGAGATTTGGGGATTGTATCAGCCTCCGAAAAATCCCTGTTCAGCCCTAAGCAGCCTGTCAAAAAAGAGGATGCCGCGCTGTGGCTTATGAGGATGCACAGCAAGCTAAACATCCGTATTGATGAGCTGCACGCCTTCTATGCGCTGGGAGCATATAGCCAGAAGGAGCTTATAAACAGGCTGGATTCCGTAAGCTTTGGATGGAGCCGCCTTGAATACAATAAGCAGGCATACAGGGTAGAGCTTAGTATGAGTAATAAAAACAACGCAGATTTCTATCTTCCCACAGGCTTTAAAGATCCTATAGATACAGCGGTTAAGGCCGGTGTCTCCACACAGCTTAATGTATACGCATCTCAGGACACACGTGTGTGGGAGGAGGAAAAGCAAAAATATGTGGGCATAGTTGATTTCGTAACAAGCAAGCCGCAGAGACGGAAAGCAATAATAGACAGCATTATAAAGAAGCTTTCCTCAACATACTCTCAAAACGGGCAATCCATATCCTTTGACGGTGTGGTTATCGACTTTGAGGGGCTAAAGGGAGAAGCCTCCTCCGAAGGCTTAAACACCTTTCTTGCGGAACTGAAAAAGGAGCTTTCACAGACTGAGAAAAAGCTGTATGTAGCAGTACACCCAAGAGTGGAAAATCAGGTCTGCTATGACGGATACGACTATAAAACAATAGGAAGCCTTGCCGATAAGGTAATTTTAATGGCCCATGACTATAACGCAATGGTGCTTACGCAGTCGGACATGGACAGGAATGTCACCTTTACTCCCGTTACCCCTATCGATCAGGTATACTATGCATTAAAAACCATAACCGACAAAGCCTCAGGGGTGGAGGACACAAGCAAAATATGGCTTCAAATCTCCTTTGGAACCGCGCAGTGGCAGTCCAAAGATAATAAGGTTATAAATAAGAGGGTGTACACCACCTCATCTGACAAAATAAGAGACAGGGTTTTAAACAGTGACGGCATGAAGGACTTAAGGGTCAATTATTCTGCCTCAAGTGAAAACCCATATATTACATACCTTAATCCAAAGGACAATGTATATAATAGAATATGGTATGAGGACAGCAGAAGCGTACATGCAAAAATAAAGCTTGCAAACATGTTTGGAATATACGGCATTTCACTGTGGCGACTTGGGAATATCCCCGACTATGACGGCGATATCGAAAAGGGTGCATATCTTGATGTATGGCAGCAAATACTAAATTTATCCGGTGGAAAAGATGATACAGAAGATTGACAAAAGGCTTGAAAATAAGTTAATAGCTCTGGGTATAATTGCGGCACTGGCTCTGATTGTGTATTCAAACAGCTTCACCGCTCCCTTTACCCTGGACGATTTCGGATCTATTTCCAACAACATCTCCATCCGTCACCCGTGGGACATAGCGGCTATCTGGAAGTTTTATTCCAACAGGTTTGTCCTCTATTTTACCTTTTCGCTAAACTACTTTATACATCAGACAGGTGTTGTGGGCTATCATATAGTAAACCTTTTGATACACATTTTAAACGGCTTTTTTGTGCTTCTGATTATCAGGAGCATACTGGGGCTTGGCTTTTTCAATAAGAAAATACCGGGGAAATACCGCAATATAATTTCTGTGATATGCTCCGCGGCATTTATAACCCATCCCATACAGGTCAATGCCGTTACCTATATTGTTCAGCGTACCGCCTCTCTTGCCTCGCTGTTTTACATGATAGCGGTATTCTTCTTTATCAAATTCAGGCTTCATGACAAGATACGCCACTTTGCACTTACTCTTCTGTTTACTGTCCTCGCAATGTTTACAAAGGAAAATACTATAACAATTCCATTTATGCTTATATTAATTGAGCTTATGTTTTTCTTAAAGGACGGAAAAACGAGCTGGAAAAAAAGGCTTCTATTTATTTTTATACTTTTAGCCACAATACCTATCATACCGTCCACAACACTTTTTTGGGGAGGCTACAGCCAGAGTGACCCTAATGTAAGCTTCAAGGCCAGCACCTCAATGGACAGGCTTCACTATTTTTATACTCAAATGAATGTGATAGTAAAATATATAAAGCTGCTGTTTATACCCGACGACCTAAACTTTGACTACAGCAACGACTTCCCTGTATCTAAAACCATATGGGAAAACAACTCATATATATCCTTTCTGATTCTTTTATTTATAGGGTTTATTTCGCTGCTCAATGTAAGGAAAAACAAGCTTTTATCCTTTGGGATATTGTGGTTTTTTATAGGCCTGTCAGTTGAATCTTCGTTTATTTCAATAAAGGATGTGTACTTTGAGCACAGGCTTTACTTCCCTATAGCGGGCTTTATAATGGCTATTGCAGGAATTATATTTTCACGGTCCCGTGGGGGGAGGGGAAGATATAATTTTAAAAAGCCCGTTTTGTTTTTTATCGTTGTGATGACCTTTTATATCTCCATGAACTCAGCCCTCACCCTGCACAGGAATTATATTTTTGGCAGCGGTATAAGGCTGTGGAGCGACGTGGTTAACAAGGCTCCGAGGAGCGACCGCGCGCACTGTGTTCTGGCAACCAATTATATGAATGCGTATGACGAAAAAGACCCCGACACCTTTGAATATCTCGATATAGCCGAAAAGGAGTTTAATAAGGCAATTGAGCTTTATTCCAGGAATGATACCGCCCACTGCAACCTCTCAAAGGTGTATCTCTTAAAAAAGGAATATCAAAAGTGCATAGATGAAGCAAATATAACCAACCGCATAAGAAAATCCGAGTATGCATACTTTAATTTAGGCTCCGCCTACGAAAAGCTGAATGAACCCGATAAAGCCATTGATGAATACTTAGACGGCTACAAGGTCAATGATAAGTCCACATTTATATTAAAAGCCCTCGGAAATTTGTATTGTGAGAAAGAGGATTATAAAAATGCCAAATTCTATTATGAAAGGTTTTTGGAGTATAACGATTATAATGACAGCAAGGATATAAAGAAAAAGCTTGAGGATATTGATAAAAAGCTAACTACCTCAGTTAAATAAAGAGCATACCGGCTAAAAGTGCTTGTTCACTAAAGCATTTGCCTGCTTTTACACTATACGCCCTTGCTCTTAAACCTGTCCAAATCCTTTCCCCTGTCCATAAACTCCTTTATATTGAGGCTTCTATGGCTTTCTATATCTTCATCAATACACCTGCAGCAGTTGTCGCATCTCTTACTGCTGTCCAGATCGCATATCTCGCACTCTCCGCAATCAATGCACTCTCTGTCATACAGTTGACACCAATCATCCATTACCAGCATCCCTCTTTCATATATTATATACGATGCAATAAAGATTTTACATGGAGGATATAATTTGATGGAAGAAATTTTTTTGACCCGTAAGGAATACATCTAAGAAAAGCTCCTGATGACATACCCGTGAGACATTTCCCCGCAAGGCGTCTTTTCGTTGTAATTAAAAATTTCTGTAAGCAATTATATCCTCTATGTTTGTAAAATCTTTATCCCGTCCTATATATAGTATTAACCATAATTATAATATGTCCAAATCCAAAAGTAAAATAATAAATACTCTAATACAGGAATTTAATGGTAATAAACCAAGTGAAGGTTATTTTTTTAAAGGCGAGCATGTTTTTCCACAGCCTTCAGTATTCCGTATATTATAGCCTGGGGCCTTGGAGGGCAGCCGGGTATATACACATCGACAGGCACTATAGAGTCAATTCCATTCCTTGTTGCATAGCTGTCTTTAAAAATGCCCCCGCTGCATGCACATGCACCCAACGCAACAACCAGCTTTGGATCAGGGGTTGCATTGTATGTCTTAATTAACGCAAGCTCCATATTTCGGGTCGTAGGCCCGGTAACAAGCAGCATATCGGCATGTCTGGGAGATGCTACAAAGCTTATCCCAAACCTTTCTATGTCATTGTACGGACCGTTCAGAGCATTGGCCTCATTATCGCAGCCGTTGCAGGAGCCGGCATCAACCTCTCTTATATTAAGACTCCTTCCGAAATACTTATTTATATTATGCTTAAGCTGCTTTCCTATAAGCTCACAATCCTTCCTCTCGTCACCCGCTTTAATACCGGCCTCTGTTACCCTCAGCTCGTCTCTGGATTTTTTAGCAAGCTCAAATTCCTTTGACATTGCAATAGCCCCTTGGGGACATATATCGGCACACAAAGAACAGAATATACACTCATCCACATTTATCCCTATGGACTGTTGTCCGTCACGGCGGCAATACTTCACAATCGCTCCGCTAGGGCATCTTTCTATGCACTGTCCGCATACATTGCATTTTGTAATGTCTATTTCGGGCTTACCTGTGATAAAGTCGGTTTTTATGGGCTTTTTAGGATAGTCGACAGTAACAACTCCATGCTGTATGGACTTTTTTATAATATTAAACATGCTTATTGCTCCTTAAGGCTGTTATTATTTCTATAAATCATTCCCCGAATAAGAAAGATTAAAGCTTTTGTTTATAAGAGGAAAATCAGGAATTATGTTCCCCTTGACGGCATGGCATAAAACCGGCCAGTTGCAAAAGGACGGCGTTCTGACCTTATACCTGAATATTTTATTATTCTCCCCCGACATCACCCAATGGCAGTTTTCTCCTCTGGGAGCCTCGGTTATCCCAAAGGCATGCTTATACGGCTCAAGGCTTTCCACAGGCTCAATTATGCCTCCGCTTGAGGGCATAAGCTCCACAGCCTGCCTTATTATGCTTATTGACTGCGCCACCTCTTCAATCTTTGTGTTCATCCTGCAGTTAACATCCCCGTTGTTGTGGTTGGGTACTTCAAACTTTATTTTGTCATAGGCTGCATACGGGAAATTTACTCTTGCGTCATCATGCACTCCCGCAGCACGGGCAGCAGGCCCTACAGAGTTTAGCTCCACCGCAAGCGTATGGCTTACGACTCCAGTATTCTCTACCCTGTCTATAAACATAGCGTTGGATTTAATTATGTCAACCGTTTCAGAAAATTCCTTTTCAAGCCTGTCCATAGCAGGCAGGACTATCTTTTCCTTATCCTTAATAAACTCCCGCCGTACCCCGCCGGGAAAATTCACGCTCCTTAAAAACCGGCTTCCCGTCAGCTCCTCATTAAGCATCTGGCACCACCGCCTCATCATTGCAAACTGCCCGTTTGCAAATATGTAAGCAACATCTAAGCATATTCCGGCAATATCTCCGATGTGATTATACAGCCTCTCCAGCTCGCAAAAAATTGTCCTTGCATATGCCGCTCTTTCGGGAACATCATAAATTCCCGCAATCCTTTCAATGGCCTGACAGTACGCAAGAGAATTTGAAAAGCTTTCGTCCCCCGATATTCTCTCGGACATAAAAAACACCTTTTCAAAATGCTTTTCCTCGCAAAGCTTTTCAATTCCCTTATGCACATAAAAGAGCTTGGCCTCAAGGTTTATAACAGGCTCTCCCGCAACACTGAACCTGAAATGCCCAGGCTCTATTATTCCGGCGTGTACAGGCCCCACAGGTATTTCAAAAACTCCAGAGCCCTCTATCCTGACAAAATCCTGCCTTCTGTTTTCAAACGGAGGCTTTCGGGATGCACTAAAGTCCTTTTGCAGGGGATGGAGATCCCAAGGCCAATTCTCATGAAACACAAATTCCCTCATGTCGGGATGTCCTTCAAATACTATCCCCATCATATCCCGGATTTCCCTTTCATAGAGGTTGGCGGCAGGTATCTCAAGAGTGACGGACGGTATAATGACGCTTGTGTCGCTGATAGTGGTTTTTACTGTAATCAACTCGCCCTCTTTCTTTGCCGCAAAGGAATAGTATACGGAAAATCCGTCGTTAACCTCCCTTTCATCATTTGCAAACAGGTTTATGAGAGAACATTCTATATTTTTATAAATAAACATGCACAGTCGTTTTACAGCTTCATTAGATACCTCTATATAGGTTTCATTTTTGTTAACAGTATAGGTCTTTATTATGTCTTTACAAAAGCCTTCTTTAATAGAATCCATAAGCTTTAGCATCATTGGCCCTTCACTCCCCCTTTTAACGATAAACTCACCTGTCAATTCTTCAGCCTCCCGCCGGCAGCAGTATAATATCCCTTGCGCGGTTAATAAGCTCATTAACAGGGTAAGGCAGGTATAGCCCCGTCACGGTTATTATAAGCAGCAGTATAACCAGTACCGCTGTCCCCGGCCAGTTAATTTCCCCCTGATGTGTTTCCTTGCTCAAAGGCCTGCCATAGAACATTCTGAACATTTGGGCGGCAAAGCCTGCAAAAATTAATGCCAGAAACAGCAAAAGCAGACCGGCGATTATATATTTCTTTCCGTTAAAGGATGCCATTATTATATTTAATTCGCTGCTGAATATGCCAAAGGGCGGCATTCCTGTAATTGCAAACAGCCCCAGCATAAATGCGGTTCCTGTCACCGGCATGATTTTAAATATGCCCTGAACCTTATTAATTATTTTGGTTTCATATTTTAAGTATATGCTTCCCGAAGCCAGAAACAGCATTGACTTTGTAAAGGCATGATTTAATACGTGGTACAATGCGCCAAATACACTTAACGGGGAAAGCATTCCCAGCCCCAGTGCTATAATTCCCATATGCTCTATGCTTGAGTAAGCAAGGATTCTCTTAAAATCCTTCTGTACCAGTATGAATACGGCGGCAGTTCCTATAGAAATAATTCCAAGCGCCATAAGGAGCCTTCCGGTAAACATATTGCTGCCTGCATTTCTGTTTACTATCGCCATTACCCTTATAATGCTGTACATTGCTGTATTCAGAAGCACTCCTGACAGCAGCGCGCTTATGGGAGAAGGCGCCTGGCTGTGTGCATCCGGAAGCCAGGTGTGCATAGGTGCTAAACCCACCTTTGTGCCAAACCCCACAAGAATAAAAATAAACGATATCCTTAAAATGCTTCCCTGCAGCCTGTCCGAGCTCTGAAAAAGGTACTGCCAGTTAAGCCCCTGCGCAGACTCCCCCAGAGAATGCACCGATGAATAATAAAGCATAACCGTCCCCAGCATGGCAAAGGCTATTCCTACAGAGCATATTATTATGTATTTCCATGCCGCCTCTATGGATTTCTTATTGCTGTAAAACCCCACAAGAAACGCTGACGCAAGGGTAGTAGCCTCTACCGCAATCCACATTAAGCCCATATTCTGTGTTGACACAGTCAATATCATTGTAAAAACAAACACATGGAGCAAAGAATAATACAGCTTCAGCCTTCTTATATTTATCACGCCTCTTTTAAGCTCTTCATTCATATACCCTATTGAAAAAACAGATGCGAGGAATACTACCGATACAGTGACAAAAAGAATTAAAGCACTGAGAGCGTCAATGTAAAAAATGTTATTGAAAAAAGCGGGCGAAACAAATTCATTTCGGAGCACATCCCAAATAACAATTATTGATACCACAAGAAGAGAGGCAGCACCGCAAGCATTTATTGTGTTGATAACATTTTTTTTATTCGTAGTCCAGAACAGTCCGCAAGAAATAAGCGGTATAATCATAAGAAGCAGAATATACATAATTAACCCCTCAAGTTCCTTAATTTATCAATGTCTATTGAATCAAAGCTCTCATTTATCCTGAAAACAAACACACCCATTATAAGCACAGCCGCAAGCACATCAAAAAATATTCCTATCTCAACAATCATAGGCATACCGAAGGTTGTAAGCAGCGCAGCCATGAACATTCCGTTCTCAATAACCAGAAAGCCTATTATCTGGCCTATGGCCTTTTTCCTGCTAATCATAAAAAACAGCCCTATCATAACAAGGGATATCGAATTGGTGAGGAACATGATTTCATATGCCCCCTTTATGTCAGGTATCAGGGATATAACATACCACACCAGTATTGCAAGCCCGCAGCATATTATAATGGATATCGGTATATTGATGAAGAAATCCTTTTCAACCTTGTACTCCACCCTTTTGCATATCCTGTTCAGCATCCCCGGTATAAATATAACCTTGAGCAATATTATAAGCAGGCACATTATTATGGCACTGTCAAATTTCCGTTCGGCTGCCATGTGGTAAATCCCAAGGGTGCCTGCAGCTGCGGCAAGCAGCATTGACTGAAGCCTGAAGGTTTTTATATAGGAATTAACCCTCTTATTGGCAACAAGGATAAAAGCCGAAATTAAAATCAGCATGGACAGTATATTCAAAATCTCCTCAAGCTTAAACATTACAGCTACCTCCCGAATACAAATGAAGACATAAAGCCCAAAACAGCCAGTATAAATGCCAGTGCCGCATGATTAGGCACACTGAAAAGCCTGAGCTTAACGGAATTTATTTCTATAACGGCTATTACGCCGGAAATAACCAACACCTTTAAAACGTATAGTCCAAGTGCTTGTATAACGCCTGCATTGCTCCCGAACGGAATAAAAACATTGCAAATAACAGTAATTAACAGAAGCTGCTTGATTGATGCCGATATCTCCATCAGTGCAAGATGCCTCCCTGAATATTCAAGCAGCATTGCCTCATGCACCATAGTGAGCTCAAGATGGGTTGACGGGTCATCCACAGGTATTCTGGCAGTCTCGGCAATAACAATTATAAGCATGGATATAAGCAGCAGCAGGTAGCTGGGACTGACGAAGCCCCAGCCCGGAGCTGCAAAGCCCTTATATATGGCCTGAAAGCTCAATGAGCCGACAAGGGGATTTAAGCCGACGGTAAACAGCACAAGCATCATGGATGGCTCTATCAATGCGGAAATCATCATTTCACGGCTGCTGCCCATTCCTGTGAAGGTACTCCCGGTATCCATTCCCGAAAGTGCCATAAAAAATCTGCCTATGGCAATAAGGTAAACCACAAGCACGGCGTCACCGATAAAGCCAAAGGAAAACAGCTGCGGTATTGCTGGCACAAACAGGGATGCAGCCAATATAGACACGAAATAAATATACGGTGTAGCGGTAAAAATCCACGAGGCATTATGTGACACAACAACATCCTTTTTAAAAAGCTTAAGCAAATCAAAGTACCCCTGAAATACAGATGCGCCCTTTCTGTGCTGGACCCTCGCCTTGAGCTTTTTTATAATGCCGCTTACCAATGGAGCCAATGCAGCCGTTATAATAAGCTGCACAACAATTTTCACAATTCCCTGAAACATTCCCGCACCTCAAGCCCTCGTATAAAAATTTATGCCCTCGCATAATAAATAAGCATGGCTATAACCACGACAAATATATAAATCAAATATGTATGTATGCTGCCTGTTTGTATCAGCAGCCTCATTCTTCTTGCAAAGTTTACAACACTTCTTACAATTGGTTCATAAAGATACTTTTCAAAAACAGATACGGTAGACACCTTATATCTGGCCCTCTTAAAGAAATACCGGCTGCTTCCCCGTTCTATCTGAAGCTCTCTCTGCGGCCTGTAAAAAGCCCTGAAAACAATTCTTACCGGCTTGGAAAAGCCTGTGGCGGTGTATTGCATTCTGGAGTCAAGCCGTCTGTATCCGCAGTCCCACGTTCCATAATTTCTGAAGCTTGAATTTTTGCTCATATACCTTACCGCCAAAAGCACCGCCGGTATTAACAGCAAGCCTATTATTGCAAGTGCCGCAGGAGATATTGATGTATTTCCCTCATACGAGTGCAATACAAGGCTTGAATATCCCGCCGCACCTTGGAAAATTGAAGCGTTAAGCATTTCTCTATTAATTCCGTCCAGCAATTTTAACAGATGCACAGGAAAAATTCCTGCGGCAAGGCATAGCGCCGCCAGAATCCCCATCCCCGCAAGCATTGTCCGGGGTGCCTCCTTCGCTTCCTCCGCCGCGCTTGTCCTGGGCAGTGCGAGAAATGCCGTGCCAAAGGTCTTTATAAAGCTTGCCGCCGCCAAAACACCTGCTATTGCTAGAAGTGCCGCCGTGACGATAATAATAATCTTCATCCATGAGCCGCCTGTTCCGGCAGAGGCAAATAATGCTTGATATATGGCCCATTCGCTTACAAAGCCGTTAAATGGGGGCAGTGCCGATATGGATAATGCCCCCGCAAGGAAAAACATGGCGGTGTACGGCATTTTCCTTATCAATCCCCCCAGCCTCTCCATATTTCTGGTTCCGGTTGAATAATGAACCGAGCCCGCTCCTAAGAACAACAGCCCTTTAAAGACTGAATGATTAAAAATGTGTAAAAGAGAAGCAGTCAGCGAGAACACTGCCAGCACTGTATTTCCATTTGAACAGGCAATTGAAGAAAGGCCGATGCCTATAAATATAATACCCATGTTTTCTACACTGGAGTATGCCAGTAGCTTTTTTATATCGATTTCCATAAATGCAAAGGCTATACCGACAATAGCGGAAATGCCGCCCAGTAAAAGTATTGCCGTGCCCCACCACAGATACCCTCCCCCAAGTATATCGAAAACTATTCTTATAATGCCGTAGGCAGCGGTTTTTATCATAACCCCCGACATAAGCGCCGATATGTTTCCGGGTGCAGCGGGATGGGCCTTTGGAAGCCATATATGCAGTGGAATTATTCCCGCCTTTGTGCCAAAGCCTATCAGTGAAAATATAAATATGACATTTTTTACAGCATAGGGTATGCCGGAGGCATTTATTTCCGCAAAGCTTGCACTTCCCGTATACTGGTAAATGAGAACAAAAGCCGCTATAATAAATGCAGTGCCTATGTGTGTCATAATTATATAAATAGTACCGGCTCTTTGCGTCTCGGGCTTTTCATTTTCAAACACAACAAGAAAGTACGAAACCATAGACATGATTTCCCATGCAACCAAAAAGAAAAAAATATTCCCTGAGGTTACAACCATAATCATGGACGCTATAAAAAGATTGTAAAGAAACCCGAACACCCCTATATTCCTGCTATTGTAATAATGCTTCAGGTAACCCATAGAATATATTGAAGCCACAAAGGCCAGAAGAGATATTACCAGTACAAAAAAGGCAGAAAGGTTATCAATGTGAAAGCTTATTGATATAGGATAAATCCCCGTTTTCAGATTTATATCAAAGGATCTCCCATTATATATCAAAAGCTTGCAGACACAGAATATTATTCCTGTTAAAGAAGCTGCGGCGGCTGCAACATTTGCAACAGCATTAGAGCCCTTTTGGCTCCTGCATACCAGCAAGCTGAGCAAGGCACCCGATAAATACAGTATAAGCAAAGCTGCAAATATATATTCATACCCTGAAAACAGGGCTATATCGTCTAAAGGCATAACCTGACCCCCAATTTTAAAACCACGTTCTATATGATACTCCTTTTAAAATTGGTTGTCAAATTTGGTTTAAACCGGGCGATGCAAAAGACGGCTGTCCTGCTCCAACTTATTGGGGCAGGGCAGCCGTCCTTTGCATCACATTATTTCTTTGATTGATTGTAAATATCAAAAGCTACGGCGACAAGAAGCACAAAGCCCTTGATTGCCTGCTGCCAGTCAATGCCGATGCCCATAATGGACATGCCGTTGTTCAGCACACCCATAACAAGTCCTCCGACAATAGCCCCAACAACAGTCCCAACACCGCCGGTAGCAGAAGCCCCTCCTATATAGCAGGCGGCAATTGCATCCAATTCAAAGCCGTTTCCCGCAGTCGGACCGGCACAATTTAAGCGGGCGGAAAACACCAGTCCGGCAACCGCCGCCATAAGTCCCATATTGACATAGGCGGCAAATTTAACCCATTTTGTCTTTACTCCCGAAAGCTCAGTGGCGCGCTCATTCCCGCCCAGAGCGTAAATATGCCGCCCAATAACGGTTTTTGTCGTTACAAATGAATAAAATATTATGAGAACACCCAAAAGAACAAGTATAATGGGCATTCCTCTGAACAGTGTAAGCCAATAGGATACGAACAGAATAATTATTGCCATGGCCGCCAGACGAAAGGAAAAAGCTATCTTTCCCCCAACCTGTATTCCGTATTTGATCTGCTGCTTTCTTTTTCTGAATTCCAAAAATACAAAACCCGCCGCCAGAAGTATTGCCATCAGCATAGTAGTGATATGCCCCTCAGTGCCGGGAATATCAGGCAGAAAAGCCTGCGCAACAAACTGGTACGAGGCCGGGTAAGGGCCAAGCGTGTTTCCGTCGAGGATTACCATAGTCAGTCCGCGGAAAATCAGCATTCCCGCGAGAGTCACAATGAACGAAGGTACACGTACAAATGCAATCCACAAGCCCTGCCATGCGCCAATGGCAATCCCCAGCAGCAGGCAGACACATACTGCGAGCCACACAGGCTGGTGCATTGAAATAATCATGGTTCCCGACACGGCGCCGATGACAGCTACAATAGAGCCAACCGAAAGATCGATATTCCCTGTAAGGATACAAGGCAGCATCCCTATTGTCAGAATAAGTATGTAGCTGTTCTGCATCACCAGCTTGGATACATTCATCGGCACCAAAAGAATTTTGTCGGTTGTCACCTGAAAAAACAGAACAATGACAATCAGTGCAATAAACATGGCGTATTTCTTAATATCCAATGAAAAGGCTTTCTTCTCTAATGAAACCACTTTTCTCTCTATGGTTGGCATTCCAATGACCGTCCTTTCACATAGATGAAAGCAACTGTTGGCCGAAGGCTCAACAGTTGCTTTGCATAATACAATGCATAATATTTTCCGAAGTTGCTTCCTCTCCTGAAACCTCACCGACAAATCGCCCTTCATTCATAACATAAACGCGATCGCTTATACCAAGCACTTCCGGAAGCTCGGAGGATATTACGATTACCGATTTCCCGCTTTCAGCCAATTCGTTAATAATACAGTAAATTTCATATTTCGCCCCCACATCAATGCCGCGGGTCGGCTCGTCCAGAATAAGCACGTCGGGGTCGGCATAAATCCAGCGCGCCAGCATAACCTTTTGCTGGTTGCCTCCCGAAAGGTTTCCTGTAAGCTGGTGTATATCCGTCGCCTTAATTACCAGCTTGTTAAAATATTCCTCACACACCTTGACCTCTTCATTTTCATTAACAATGCCAAGTCTGGAGAGTGCTTTTAAGCTGGGAAGCGTAATATTGGCACGGATACTGTCGATTAAGATTAAGCCCTGTGACTTCCTGTCCTCAGTAACATAGGCAATGCCGTTTTCAATGGCATCCGACACGCTGCGCACCTGTATTTCCTTACCGTCCTTGAACACTCTGCCGCTAATCCCTGCGCCGTAAGAGCGTCCAAAAATACTCATAGCCAGCTCGGTACGGCCCGCACCCATAAGCCCCGCGATTCCCACTACTTCCCCGCGGCGAACCTGAAAGCTAACGTGATCAACAATTAACCGTTCCCTGTACTCAGGGGAATGCACTACCCAGTCCTTTACCTCAAAGCGAACCTCGCCCGCCTTATTCTCACGGCGCGGGTAACGATTAGTAATTTCGCGTCCAACCATACCCTTGATGATACGTTCCTCGGTAATTTGTTGCATATGACAGTCAATCGTTTCAATGGTAGCTCCATCACGGATAACTGTAATTTTGTCGGCAACCTTGGTCACCTCGTTCAGCTTGTGAGATATAATAATACCGGTCATTTCGCGCTCTTTTCTCAGGCGCAGAATCAAATCCAGCAGCTTGGCACTGTCTTCATCATTCAATGCCGCAGTCGGTTCATCCAGAATCAGCAGGCGTACGTTCTTAGACAGTGCCTTTGCGATTTCCACAAGCTGCTGCTTTCCAACGCCGATTTTATTAACGGGCGTTTCCGGCCTTTCGTTCAGGCCGACAACCTCCATCAGACGCATGGCCTCACAACGGCATTTATCCCAATTGATAACTCCGCGTACCGCCTGCTCATTCCCTAAGAAAATATTTTCCATAATGGAAAGATACGGGATTAAGGCCAGCTCCTGATGGATAATAACAATGCCCTTCGTCTCACTTTCCCTGATGTTATTAAATTTACATTCTATGCCGTCATATAAAATACTTCCCTCATATGTACCATATGGATAAACTCCACTGAGAACCTTCATCAGGGTAGACTTCCCTGCTCCGTTCTCTCCTACCAGCGCGTGTATGCTTTTCTCCGCAACCTGAATATTTACATGGTCGAGTGCCCTTACGCCTGGAAATTCCTTTACGATATCCTGCATCTCCAGCAAAATCCTGCTCATACTCCGCCCCCTGCCTGTTGTTCAAAACCGCGGACTTTCTATGACCGTTATTTCAGTTCATCTTCGGTGTAATAGCCCGACTCCACCAAAAGCTTCTTATAATTATCCTTGTCAACCGCGACCGGCCTGAGAAGATAGGAAGGAACCACCTTTTTACCGTTATTGTAGCTTTTGGTATCGTTTACGTCAGGCTCTTTTCCCTGTACGACAGCATCAACCATTTCCACCACCTTGTCGGCAAGCGCTCTGGTATCCTTGAACACACTCATGGACTGCTCCCCTGCAACAATTGCCTTTACATTTGCAATATTGGCATCCTGACCCGTCAGAATAGGCATAGGCTTGTCAGAAGTGCCATAACCGGCCGACTTTAATGCCGACTGCACACCCAGAGAAACGGAATCATTGGAGCAAAGCACGGCGTCCAGCCTCTCAGATGTGTAATTTGCCGTTAGAATATTGTCCATACGCTCCTGTGCCTTGTTTTCCTCCCAGTTCGGAGTGGCACACTGCTCTCTGGTCGTCTGCTTTGAACGGACAACAAGCTGCCCCTTATCGACATACGGCTTCAGAACGTCCATTGCACCGCCAAAGAAATACACTACATTATTATCATCAAGAGGACCGGTTGCAATCTCGAAATTATACGGCCCCTTGCCTTCCTTCAGTCCGAGCTTCTCCTCTATGTACTGTCCTTGAATCTGTCCCACGCTGTAATTATCAAAGGTAGCATAATAGTCCACAGCATCGGTATTCATAATCAGACGATCATATGATATCACCTTCACACCCGTGGCCTTAGCGTCATCCAGCACGGAAGAAAGTGCACTTCCGTCAATGGCAACAGCCACAATCACCTTAGCACCCTTTGTAACCATGTTCTCAATTTGTGAAACCTGAGCGTCTACTTTGTTTTCCGCAAACTGAATATCAACCTCATAGCCTTTGTCCGTCAGCTTTTTCTGAATGTTTTCAGCGTCCTGATTCCAGCGCTGCAAAGACTTTGTGGGCATAGCCACGCCAACCTTTATGCCTTTCTGTTCTCCTCCCACAGGTTTAGAATTGTTACACCCTGTAAAACCAAGCATCAGCGTTGCCGCCAATGTAAATGCGAGTATTTTTTTCATGGCAACTCATTCCTTTCATGGTATACTTAAGTATATTTGACTGTTTTAATAATAACCTTTACCAAATATTCTGTCAATTATTTTTTACATTTTATATATAATACAGATATATAATGCAGAGGAACGAATCATCACACTCCTTTTATTATTGCACATATTCTTTCGGCATACTCCTGGGGCAGCCTGCCATGAAGAGGCAGCGACATTACCCTTTCAACAATTTTTTCAGCCACAGGAAGCCTTCCGGGAGCTGCAGAAGGAAGGCTTTTATAGCATGGAAACCGGCTGCAGAGGGGATAAAAGTATTTTCTTGCAAAAACGTTATGCTCCTTTAGCCTTTCGTAAAGCATGTCGCGTGATATGCCAAATTCATTCTCGTTTACCTCTATAACAAAATAGGGATAGTTGTATTTTACTCCCTCTGCTTCTTCAAAAAACCTGATGCCGGGCACATCCTTAAGAAGGCTTCTGTATATGCCGGTAATTGCCTTTCTTCCTTCAATTTCCTTATCTACCTGCGCAAGAAGTAATATTCCAACTGCGGCCTGAACCTCATTCAGCTTGGCGTTGGTTCCAGGCTCAATTATCAATTCCTCGTTTAATATCCCAAAATTTCTAAGCGAGTCGGCCCTCTGCTTCAAATATGGGTCATTGAAGGTTAAGGCACCGCCCTCTATGGTATGATACAGCTTTGTCGCATGAAGACTGAACATGGATATGTCTCCAAAGCAGCCTATAGGCTTCCCTCCTGCCTCAACACCGAAGGCATGGGCAGCATCGTATATTACCCTTAGCCCATGTTTTTTTGCAATACCGTGAATTTCCTCCACTCTGCAGGGGTTGCCGAAAACATGCACAGGCATTATGGCAGTGGTATTGGCGGTTATTAGCTTTTCTATTTCCTTGGGATTTATATTAAAGGTATCCTCCTCAATGTCACAGAAAACAGGAGTGAGATTACTCCATGACAGGGCGTGGCAGGTGGCCGCAAACGTAAAAGGTGTGGTTATTACCTCTCCCGACAGTCTCAAAAGCCTGCACGCAAGCTGAAGAGCAACAGTGCCGTTTGAAAACAGAGAGAGGTTGTTCGCCCCCAGAAAGTCTGCAAGCTCTTTTTCAAGCCTCACAGCCATACTGCCGTTGTTTGTAAGCTGTCCGCTCCGCCATATCGAGGAAAGCATTTTATTCATATCGTCAAGGTCAGGCAGCAGGGGGCTGGTGACATATACCGGCTGCGAAAATGCTTTTGCTTTAGCCATAAAAACACATCCTTTAAAGTTTTAAATTGTTTTTTATGTAGATAGGACGCGATAAAGATTTTACAAACATAGAGGATATAATTGCTTACAGAAATTTTTAATAGCAACGAAAAGACGCCTTGCGGGGAAATGTCTCCCGGGTATGTCATCAGGCGCTTTTCTTAGATGTATTCCTTACGGGTCAAAAAAATTTCTTCCATCAAACTATATCCTCCATGTAAAATCTTTATCGCTACATATGTATATTATCAATTACCATGCAGCTCATAGAACCGAAAATTTTCCTCTGCCATACCTCTGTTGTAAAAGGCCGCTTCCAGAGACTGGGCATCATGTACAGACGGACAAAATACCGGCCTTCTGCCCTGCTCTATTTCCTTTATGCATTTGTTGTTCTTCCATCCGTTTACGGCTCGGAACTGAGGATTGGAATACTTTTCATTCCTTATGTCAAAGCAGGTTTTTTTGTCCCTGTCGAGACGGCACCATTTTTGTGCCGCACACTCATTGCAATCCACCTTCTGAAGCTGGTCGATTTCAACAGCGGGAAGAAAGCCCGCCTTATAGGGGGTGCCTGTGCATATCCTGCTGCAAATTTCGGTATCACCCATGCAGCTTTCCTCGCTCCAATAGCCCAGGATATCAACAAGCTCAGGCCGCAGGCACTGGCAGCAGCCCTCTACAAACCCTCTTACAAGCTGCAAATAGTAAATGCCTCTCCCCTCCTTCCTTATAATAGTCTGGTTATACCTGTCGTAATACTCCTTGCTCACCGCCCCCAGAAGCCCGGCCTCGGGAAACTGCGAGAAGGCGTTCAAAAAAACACTTACCCAATTGGGGGTATGTATATTTACATCACTGTCAACCGTTATGAAATACTGTCCTTGCTTTCTTAGTGATAGATTATAGTTTGAGGCATAGACAGGGCCTCTGTTAAGCTCAAACCTTTTTCTGCCTTTTATTCTTTCGTCCCTTAAGTCCCAAATGAAATCCCAGGAGTTATCGGTGGAATTATTATCAATAATATACAGCTCGAAATCATCCTGCGTAGCAAGAAGTGCCATCAGATTTCTTGCCGTAAGCCCAAGCCTGTTCCATGCCACGAAGCTGACTAGAGGAGGTATCATAAATATCGCCTGCGGCCTCTCTATTAAAATTGCCTCTTTTATATTATGTCAATGCACCCGATATGTTGACACCGTATTATTTGATATATGGGCACAGGGGCGCGGTCAGGCACAGGGGCCTGACCGTACGAGCATTAATTAGTTTTTTGGGTTTTATGTACACAATCGGAGAGCGTTTAAAATACTATATAGTAGACATAAAGATTTTTAGGAATATATGATGAAAGCACTTATTTTAAGCGGAGGAACGGGCTCCAGGCTGAGGCCGCTGACATATACCAATGCCAAGCAGCTTATACCCGTCGCAAACAAGCCTGCATTGTTTTATATAATAGAAAAGGTAGTAAACGCCAACATATCCGATATAGGAATAATTGTGGGCAGCACTCATAAGGAGGTTCAATCGTCAGTCGGAGACGGAAGCAGGTGGAATGCGCGTATCAGCTACATTCATCAGAAGGAGCCGCTCGGACTTGCGCACGCTGTCAAAACGGCTGCGGATTTTATAGGCGACAGTGATTTCATAATGCTTTTAGGAGACAACCTGTTTGATATGGGTCTTGGCAGCTTCATTGACGGGTTTTATGCCTCGGGGTCAAACGCCTCGGTTCTGCTTCACAGGATGGATAATCCGGCAGGCTTTGGTGTGGCAGTGGTTGAAAACAACCATATTGTGAGGCTGGTCGAAAAACCCCCGGAGCCCATAAGCAATCTCATTATCACAGGGATATACGCATTTGATAAAACGATTTTCGATGCAATAGCCAAAACCGCTCCCTCAAAAAGAGGAGAGCTTGAAATCACAGATGCCATGCAGGTAATGCTTGATATGGGGGGAAGCATATGCTACGAAATTACAAAGGGCTGGTGGAAGGATACAGGAAAGCTGCCTGATCTGCTGGAGGCCAATCAATTAATGCTTGACGGGCTGGAAAGTTCCACGTATATTAATAGAAATAATGATTGTTTATGTACAGGTAAAATCATTGCCGACAGCAGTGTTTTAATCACTGACAGTATTATAAGAGGCCCTGTTGCAATCGGAAGCAATTCAATAATAAAGGGCAGCTATATAGGCCCCTACGCCTCTATAGGCAGCTCTGTGAAGGTAGACGGCTGTGAGGTTGAAAACAGCATAATTATGGAAGGCTCAAAGCTGCGTAATATAGGCAAAAGAGTTTCAGGAAGCCTTATTGGAAAAAATACAGTGGTAAAGGGAACCTCCCAAAGGCCCGATTCAATATGCTTTTTAATCGGAGATAACAGCGAAATATATATACAATCGGGAAGCAGGGGTAACTTTGCAGAGGGAATTTAAATAGCTTTAAGGAAAGGAGATGTTCAGAATGAAGGTCTTGCTGGTTACAGGGGGGGCAGGCTTTATAGGCAGTAACTTTATAACTTATTTCTTAAAGAGGAATAAAAATTATATTTTGGTAAACATAGATAAGCTGACCTATGCGGGAAACATTAACAATTTAAGATCTATTGAAAACAATCCCAGATATCATTTTATAAAAGGTGATATCTGCAATTATGAGCTGGTGAATTATGTATTCAGAAAATATAAGCCCGATCACATAATAAACTTTGCCGCAGAATCCCATGTTGACAGGAGTATAAGCCACCCTTCCGTTTTTGTAAGCACAAACATATTAGGAACCATGACATTGCTCGAGGGGGCAAGACATTTATGGGGCAGGCACGGTTTTCAGGGAAACAGGTTTCTTCAGGTATCCACAGATGAAGTGTACGGAAGCTTAGACAACAGCAACGATTACTTTTTGGAGGAATCAAACCTCGACCCAAGCAGCCCTTACTCAGCTTCCAAAGCAGGGGCGGATCTCATGGTGGGTGCTTTTGCAAAGACCTATGGACTGCCTGTCATAATTACAAGATGCTGTAACAATTACGGGCCGTACCAGTATAGTGAAAAGTTTATACCTACCTGTGTTTTAAACGCATTGCAGGACAACTCAATACCCATTTACGGAGACGGCACAAATGTCAGAGAGTGGATACATGTGCAGGATCACTGTATAGCCATAATACGTGCGCTGTTTTACGGAAAGCCGGGGCAAATATATAATATAGGCACCGGGGAAGAGGTATCCAACCTTGAAATGGCGGCAAGAATCCTAAAAATACTCGATAAGCCCCAGGAGCTTATACGCATGGTCAAAGACAGGCCGGGGCACGATAAGCGCTATGCCCTTAACAGCTATAAAATTAAAAGCAACCTTAACTGGTCAAGCAAGATTAAGTTAGAAGACGGTCTTACGGATTGTGTCAGGTGGTATAAAAGCAATCCCGATTGGTTTAAGGAATAAAGTCTTTAGTCAAAGCAAAAGCAGCCGATCAGGCTGCTTTTGCTTTGACTAAAAGGATATTTGAAATATGATAATTATACGTCTCAGAATCAGTTGCCATTTTCGATGAAAAACAATATATTTTCCTGCGCCCAATCCAAATGGAATAAATTCTTTTTCTGCGACGCCGCATCATAAATCGATCCGCAGTAGGCACTTCTCTGTCTGTTTGCAAGCTCGTTGAAGGTAGCCAGATATTTGACTTTGAACTTATCGGCTGCCGACTCATTTTTATGCCCCCTGTTACGTATTGTAAAGCATGTGTTCAATTGCTTGTCAAGCTTGCATAAATGCCTTACCTTGCATTGCTGGCAGGGTATTTCCTGTACCATATCAATCTCTATATTTTTCATAAAGCCAGCCTTGAAGGTGGTGTAATTATTTACCCTTATTGACAGCTCAGCATCTCCATAATAGTTTTCCTCGCTCCAATAGCCTATCTGCTCTATAAGCTGGGGTCTCAGGCACTGAAGGTGCCCCGGAATAAAGTCAAGCATGGTATCGACAAATCCATTCTTTAATTGCAGGTAGCTAACATCCCCATTCACCCGGTCAATGACAGGGGGCAAATACTGCGGATACGGATAGCTTCTTTGAAGACCCAGAAGCCCCACCTCCGGGAAAGCATCAAATACCTGCATGAACTTTGTGATCCAGTCGGGAGTTTTTATATACACATCACTGTCGATGTTGAAAAAAAACTGGTCGGGCCTCCTTTTCAGCAAATTAAAATTGGCAGGCAGAATGGCTCCGCAATTTAAAGGAAATTTTGTCTTGGACTTAATACGGGGATCATTCAGCCCTTGTATATAGTCCCAGGTATTGTCCTTTGAATTGCTGTCGATGATATGCATTTCAAAATCCTCAGGGGTGCTGAGAATAGAACCGAGGCTCCTCTCTGTCAGGCCCACTCTGTTAAAGGTAACATAATTAATAAATGGAGGTGTCATCTTATCATTCCTTTCATATAAATTGGTGTCAAATAATTAATTGGTATTTTGTATAAAGTAGTTAAAGTTTTCCATAGCCCATTCCATGTTGTAGAAATGGGTTTCATACGATTTGGGATCAAATATCGACGCGCAGTAGGCAGTCCTTTTTCCCTCCTCAAGTTCTTTAAAGGTGGCATAATATTTAGGCATGAAAAGCTGTGCAGCCTCAATATTCTTATGCCCCTTCTGGTGTATTGTAAAGCATGTGTTACTGCTGCGGTCAAGCTTGCACCACTGCTTTGCACGACATTCGCTGCAATGTATTTTTTGAGTCATATCTATTTGAATTCCCGTTACAAAGCCTGCCCTGAAGGAAGTGTGGTTGTTTACTCTCAAAGACAGCTCAGCGTCTCCATAGCCGTTTTCTTCACTCCAATACCCCATTTCCCTTATAAGCTCAGGCCGGAGACACTGGCAGCAGCCCGGAACAAAGTCAAGCGGGGCTCCCAGCTTGCCGTGCTTGAGTTCAAGGTACGATATTCCGTTGCTGTACCGGGCAATAACCTCGGGCCCCTTTTCGCAATACGGAGGCCCTTTGTGCACACCGAGAAGACCTGCCTCAGGAAAGGCATTGAAAACCTCCATAAATTTGGATATCCAGTTGGGAGTTTTCATATACACATCGCTGTCAATTGTTATAAAATATTGCTCAGGCCTTCTTTTAGTAAGGTTGAAATTAGACGGCAGGATGGGGCCGTTGTTCAGAGGAAATCGTGTTTTAGACTTTATGCGGCTGTCCGAAAGAGACTGAATATAGCTCCATGTGTCATCCTTTGAGTTGCTGTCGATTATATGCATCTCAAAATCCTCGGGAGTATTCAGTATGGATCTAAGACTCCTCTCCGTAAGGCCCAGTCTGTTAAATGTGACATAGTTAACAAATGGCGGCATCATTTTACTTATCCTTTCCTTAGTTTTATGCTATAAAAACAACACCCTAATCCATATTATGTCAATCTAATTTGTTTGTTACACGCCTCGCTATCCATGGGAGCATAAGCTCAGTAACATTTTATGTAAATACTCAATAATATGTAACTATATTTTGTGTTTTTTTATATTATGTAATGAAACCTATAAACAGGAGGCAATAATATGACCGTAGACTCTGTATTAAATCAATGCGGAACACGTACAACTACAATAGTAGGGCCTGCCCAGGTAGTAGTGAATGCAGGAAAGTTTGAGGCTCATGTCATAGATTCCGACTCATTCGACAAAGAGGCATGGCTTGAGGAAGTCCTTTCATTCACAAGATCGGAAGAAAGCGGCGCAATAGATCCGTTATATATCACACTGTATATTCCTGAGGGAGTGACAATTCAGATTATTGAAAACGGAAATCCCGATGTTGGTCCTGCGGATGGAGAAATTATAGCAGGCCCCGGCAGCACCGGATTCATTTTCAATCTTCCCATAGTACCTCCGGTAAGAGAAATCTCCATAGGGGTGCTGGCCGCTCCTCCCGGATCATCACTGACATTGGCTGTGGCACTTATAGAGGATGGAGTGATAATCGGTTCCGCAATTGAAGAAATCCCAATCTCCTAACACTTATAAATACGGCCTTCCCTAACGGGAGGGCCGTATTTATTTTAGTTAAGTCTATACTTTCCCCGCGTGTTTGATATAAAAATAAAACATTGTAACTCTTTAACCTGCCGCTGCATAAAATGGGTTTAAAGATATTATGAGATCCTTAAGCTCATAGTATCTTAATTATGCAGCAGAATGTGTAAAGACAGGATGTGTAAAGGTATGAAGGTTGTAATACTGGCGGGAGGATACGGTACAAGAATAAGTGAGGAATCAATGTTTAAGCCCAAGCCCATGATTGAAATAGGCGAGTATCCCATACTTCATCACATTATGAGATATTACTCGCATTATGGATTTAACGAATTCATCATATGCTGCGGGTACAAGGCAAACATAATAAAGGAATATTTCTCAAACTATTTTCTCCACACCTCCGATGTAACCTTTGACTTCCGCTACAGCGGAAACATGTCGGTTCACCGCAATATTGCGGAGCCATGGCGTGTAACCATTATAGATACAGGTCTTTATACCCAGACGGGAGGACGTATTAAGCGCATATGCAAATATACCGAAAACAAGCCGTTTTTGCTTACATACGGAGACGGACTCTCCAATGTGGATTTAAACGATCTGGTTGAGTTCCATAAGCAGCACAACGCAATTGTTACCCTCACAGCCGTGCAGCCGTCAGGACGCTTTGGCGCAATAGACGTGGACTCTAGCGGCATAGTCACCTCCTTCAGAGAAAAGCCAAAGGGGGATATGGGCTGGGTAAACGGAGGCTTCTTTGTATGCCAGCCCGATGTATTTGATTATATAGACGGAGACGACTCAATATGGGAGCATGATCCCTTAGAGAAGATATCCTCTACAGGCAGGCTCATGGCATATAAGCATCACGGCTTCTGGAGCCCCATGGATACCGTAAGGGATAAATTTTACCTAGAAGAGCTGTGGAAAAACGGCACCGCGCCTTGGAAGCTGTAAAAGCTGTTTTAACGGAAAAACATAGAAAAAGCACCGGGAGGTTAAAATGCTTGATAAGCATTTCTGGAAGGGTAAAAAAGTTTTTTTGACGGGACATACCGGCTTTAAGGGATCATGGCTTTCGAGCCTTCTGCTTGATGCCGGTGCCGACGTAACGGGCTATTCCCTTGCGCCCTGCACCAAAGACAGCCTTTTTGAGCTTTTGAATTTATCCCGTCACATTAACTCCGTAACAGGAGATATAAGGGATTTAGATGCATTAAAAAAAGTATTTTTAAGCTCAAGCCCCGAGATAATTTTTCACCTTGCCGCACAGCCCATTGTCACAGAGTCCTATAAAAGCCCCGTTTATACTTATGAAACAAATGTAATGGGGACGGTAAATATATTGGAATGTGCGCGTATTTACGGTACAGCAAGGTCTATCGTAAACGTCACGACCGATAAGGTGTACTTAAATAAAGAATGGCACTGGGGCTACAGAGAGAATGATCGGCTTTGTGGGCACGATCCCTACTCAAACAGTAAATCCTGCAGCGAGCTTGTTACGCGCAGCTATATTGATTCATTTTTTTATGCTGACGAAGCAGCGGCAATCTCTACCGCGCGATCTGGAAATGTAATAGGAGGAGGAGACTTTTCCCCCGGCCGAATTATACCCGATTGCGTAAGAGCGGCTCATAAGCAACGGACAATTGCAGTAAGAAACCCCAATTCAACAAGACCTTACCAGCATGTTCTCGAATGCCTGCATGGGTATATGCTTTTAGCACAGAAGCAGTATGAGGACAAGAATAAATATGCGGGAAGCTATAATTTCGGCCCCAATGATACGTGCTGTATAACAACAGGAGAGCTTGTCGGTATGTTTTGCCGGAAATGGGGGGCAGGACAGACATGGGAAAGCACCGGCATTGACGGGCCCCATGAGGCTTCCCTTTTAAAGCTTGACTGCTCCAAGGCCAAGGCTGCTTTAGGGTGGAAGCCGGTGTGGACAATCCATGACGCTGTTGACAAAACGGTAGAGTGGTACAGGTCATGGCATCAGAAACAGGATATGGCGGAGCTTACAAGCCTGCAAATTTACAGCTTTTTAAACAACGTATGAAGGAAGTATAGGTTTTATTTTTTTGCAGCAAGGCTGCATGGAGGGGTTAACATGTATGATTTAAACCAGGCTCCCGAAGTTATAGTAAAAAATACCGACAGCAAAACAGGGCCTGCCGCAGGAGACAGCCTCTATTCCACCAGAGAAAACATGCTCTCTGCAACGCTTGAGGATAACGCACCCCTTGTCAGTATTGTTCTTATAGGGTTCAACAACCTTGAGCAGCACACCAAAACATGCATTGAGTGCATACTAAAATATACGGGAGATGTTGATTATGAGCTTATAATGGTAGATAACGGCTCTTCGGACGAAACTCTCGAATACTTTAAGCAAGTGCCCTATGCCAGAAAAAGAATAATACATATTACCAAAAACTTAGGCGCCTTTTACGGCAGCAGATCAGGGCTTGAGCTTGCGGCCGGCGCATATATAGTGGGAATTGCAAACGATGTATATGTAACTCAAAATTGGCTTTCAAACCTTCTTAAATGTGCGATTTCAGACAAATCCATAGGTATGGTAGGGCCTGTATCAAACAATGTAAGCAATTACCAGAGCATAGATCTATGCTTTAACGGTATTGCCGATATGCAGGAAAAAGCGGCACAATACAACATATCCTGCCCCGCGCAGTGGCATGAGCGCATAAGGCTGATATCCCCCATTGTTCTCTTTAAAAAAACCTGTCTCGACATGATAGGTACATATGACTACGGCTTCCTGCACGATTTCGCCGACGACGACATAACCTTCAGGGTGCGAAGGGCAGGCTACAAGGCAGTGCTTTGCAGGGATGTTTTCGTATACCATGCCGGACATACCTCGGGCCAGTCGTTTGAGCAGTACAGGGAGTCCCTGCAAAAAGGGCGCACAGTCTTTAACAATAAATACTATGGAATAGACGCATGGAATGACGTCAACAACTATGAGCTTACAATGACAGCTCTTATAGACCCCGTTCAAAGTATAGAAGCAGCTTGCACAAACGTTCTTGGAATAGATGTTTTATGCGGCACTCCCTTACTGGAGGTTAAAAACAAGCTGAGAAGCGGAGACGTGTGCAATGTACGCCTGTCGGCATTTACCTCCGATGCGAAATACTGGCTGGACTTAAACACCATATGTAGCGGAAAGGTGGCTGTTGACAGGCTTCAATACCTTAGTGAGCATTTTAATGCAGACAGGTTTGACTATATAGTTCTCGGAAAGCCTGTCAACACATACAGTGATCCTTACAGGCTTACAAGCGATATGCTCTCTCTTTTAAAGGACGGAGGCCATTTGCTTATGAAGCTCACAAATACCTACGATGCAAGAACCCTTCTGTCAATCTCGGGAAACGCCTCTGCACTCGACGGCGCAATTGTGGCGAACGTTCCTTTCCCCGCATTTGAAGCATACTTAAATACCCTTGGGTATGAATGTAAAAAAAAGGTGTCGGAATTTCACTGTACCGACGTGGACACGATGAACACCTTAAAAAAGGTATCGGAGGATTTAAATCCGCAAAGCGCCAATGACATTTTCGGCAAAATAATGATCAACAATTACGTACTTGACATATCAAGGTAGATGCATCAGCGGCACATATAAAAATATTTGCCGCATACTTTTGCTCTGAGGTGGCATATGCTTAAAAGTAGAATACTTCATATCACCCCTCATATGGGAGGAGGCGTTGGCAACGTAATTTCCGGTATAGCGTCCTCAAGCGGCGGTATTCATGAAATAGCTCTGCTGGAAAGCCCTGTAAACAAAAGCTTTATGACAGCCGCACAGGATATGGGTGCGAGGGTATTTGTGCAGCCGGACGAAAAGCAGCTCCATAGCCTCATTGAAAGCAGTGATGTTACAATTGTACACTGGTGGCACCATCCTAAAACCGCAAGGCTGCTTTGCCATTTCCCGGAGGTACGCACACGGCTTGTAATATGGACACATATATCAAGCCTTACGTCTCCCGCCTTAAACCCCGGCATTCTTTTAAGAGCCTTGGCAGTGTGGTTCACATCTCCCTCCTCCTATGACGCGGGTGTATTTAAGGAAATACCGTATGAGATGCTCATGAAAAAAACCCGTGTGGTATATGGCTGTCCGGGGCTTGACGATGCCCCCGATATAAGGCATGAGCCGCATGACGGCTTTAACATAGGCTACCTTGGATATATAGATTTTTCAAAGCTGCATACCGGGTTTGTTTTATTCTGCAAGGCAGTGGAAATAGCACAGGCACACTTTATACTGGCAGGCGAAGCACCTGCAAAAAATACTCTCGACATGCAGGCAAGGGCTCTCGGTATGCAGGATAGATTTACTTATACCGGCTACTTAGAAAACATATATGATGTGCTTTCCGGCTTTGACGTATTGGGCTATCCTCTTATGCCCTTTCATACCTGCACAACGGAAAATACAGTATTGGAGGCTATGGCGGCGAGGGTACCCCCCGTAATGCTGAACCAGCTTTCTGAGCGGTACATTGTCACCGATAATGAAACCGGGCTTTTAGTCTCAGGAATTGAGGAATACGGAAATGCCATGAGATATCTGTACCAAAACCCTGAAAAAAGAAAGGCAATGGGCAGAAAAGCGCGGAATTATGTAATGGACAAATACAGTAAAAAAAAGCTTGCGGATAATTTTTATTCAGGCATCGAGGATGTAATGTCGTGCCCAAAGGCAAAATTCCATTTCAGCGATATACTTGGCTCCGTTCCCTGTGAGTGGTTTGCATCATGCCTCGGGGCCGACGGGCAAAGCTTTAAGCTGAGCCTTGCAGCCGGGCCTCATGGGCAGACTCCTCAAATAAAAAAAGCAATTTTGAGATGCAGCCCCCTTCTTAAAGGGCCCAACAAAGCCTCAATATTCCATTACAAAAGAGAGTTCCCTTATGATCCAATGCTGCAAGTGTGGGCAAACACAATAAATGAAGGAAGTGATGACAATGAATAAAAGACAGTCCTTTGTAAAATCAATACAGGAGTTGATAAATTCTGACGAAAACATCAAGAAGGCTGGGCAAATCTTTCATGAGCTGGCAACGGGAAAGGTATACATCTATGGGGCGGGCAACGCCGGAGCAATGACTCTTAATCTTCTTCAAAAGGGAAATATCCATGTTGAGGGCTTTTTTGACAGGCATGGAGGAAGCGATACCTTTTACTGCGGAAAGCCGGTTTATAAGGCGGATGAGCACAATCTGCACCAAAAAAGCGACGGCGAAGCATTAATAATAATAGCCTTTATGTGTGGCTGCAGTGAGCTTGAGGATATTGAGAGGCACCTGTCCTGCTGCGGTTGGGAGTCAATATACTATTTCCAGACAATACGGTATTTCTTTGATATATACGACTATTTAAGCTGTGGCAATCAGGACGGCTGCTTAGACGGGAACGTCAAAGAATCTGAAAAATACAAAAAAATACTGGAGGTTGCCGCCCTTTTGGAGGACAGCGAAAGCTTTCTGGTATATCAAGCCTTCTTAAAGGCAGTAATCAGCGGAAATCCGGCATACTTTTCCCTGCCCTCGGAAAAACCGCAGTATTTTGTAGATGACATACCTCTGCAAAAAGGATACTCAAGATTTATAGACTGCGGCGCATTTGACGGGGACACTGCGTACGCTCTTAAGAAATACATCGGAGTGGCGGATGCACTGGCGCTTTTTGAACCCGATCCCGATAACTTTAACAGGCTTTGCTCGAATTTAAGGTCGGACAGAGCATCAAAGGAGCAGATACTTTTCCCCTGCGGCGTATGGAAAAGCAGCCAAATACTCAAGTTCAAATCGGGCATTGAGACCTCCAGCGGAATTTCCGAGGACGGCGATACCTTTACGCAGTGCGTCTCAATAGATAACGTCATTCCCGATTTTGCTCCTACCTTTATAAAAATGGACATTGAGGGAGCCGAGTGCGAAGCCCTTTATGGCGCGGCAGAAACAATAAAGCGGCACACTCCCGATATGGCAATCAGCGTGTACCACTCGTTAGAACACCTGTGGGAAATACCTCTTCTTATAAAAAGCATCAGTCCCGGATATGTATTCTATATGCGAAGTCACGGTCTGTATGGCATGGAGACAATACTGTATGCGGTAAACCAAGCTGCAAATGAGCTATAGTATGGGGAGGTTTACCTATGGGAGCTAAAGCTATAACAAATAAAAACGCCTGCAGAGTGGAGTTGGGGAAGGTACTGCCCCTTAAAGCCCCCTTTTCGGTGCAGATGTACGTGGCCAACGTATGCAATTTCAAGTGCAGCTACTGCCTGCAAAGCTCCGATGCCGAGACGCTTAAAAGCATGTCCTTCCAGAAAAAGCTTATGAGCCTTGAGGTGTATAAAAAATGCATAGACGGCTTCAAGGCCTTAAAGACCAGACTTAAGGTGCTTGTGCTTGTGGGATGGGGCGAGCCTTTGCTGCATCCTGATATAATTGAAATGGTGCGGTATGCAAAGAGCAATAACATAGCGGATAAAATAGAAATATTGTCAAACGCCTCTCTGCTGAAGCCTGCCGTTGCCGACCGCCTTATAGAAGCGGGCCTCGACAGCCTCAGGATTTCAATACAGGGGCTTAATTCGGGAGACTATAAGCAGGTATCGGGAGTAGATATTGATTTTAATGAATTTATATCCAACCTGAAATATTTTTATCACAATAAAAAAAGCACAAACGTATATATGAAAATAATGGATATCATGCTGAAGAATAATGAGGACAGGGAGGAATTTTTCCGGCTTTTCGGAGAACTCTGTGATGAAATAGCGGTGGAATCCCTAATCCCCGTCTTAAATGAATTCGATTATACCGAATTCGGAAGTGACTTTTCAACTGAGCTTATGGGAAATAGGATAGTTGACACAGACATCTGCGCTCTTCCCTTTTATTCCTGCATTATTGATGTGGACGGCTTAGTGCTTCCCTGCTGCGTATTTCCTCCTCCTGCCGTATTCGGAAGCGCCGCCGAAAGGGGGCTGGACAGCATATGGAACGGAAAGGAATACAACTCCTTTCTCATAAAGCTGCTGCAGCATAAAAAAGCCCAAATGCCTGTATGCAAGCAATGCCAAAGGCATACTCACGTTATGCGCCCGAGCGATTATCTGGATAAATACGCCCAGGAGCTTGAGGAAAGGTATAAGCTCATTCCGCCGCATGCGTGAAGCCTTATAATATAATATTGATATAATTATTTCATATGAAAGGTCTGTTTTTATGAATGCTGAAATAAAGCCCAGCTATGACACCAACCGTAAGCAGCTTTCGGAGGTAATTCCTTTAAGCTCTCCCTTTACGGTTTTTATAGAACCCACCCGCTGCTGCAATTTCAAGTGCTTTTACTGTCTTCACGGCACAAGGGGACAGCAAAACGGAGAGCTGGCAAAAACGGGATACAAATTAAGGCACATGGACTTTTCCATGTACGAGCAGCTTTTAGAACAGCTTCTCTCCTTCCCCGAACGGCCCAAGAGAATAGTGTTTTCGGGGCTTGGCGAGCCTCTTATAAACCCCCGTCTTCCCGACATGATAAAACTGGCACACCAGCTTGGAGCAGCGAAAAGGCTTGATATTCTGACAAATGCTTCACTCCTTACCCCTGAGCTTTCGCACAGGCTTATAGACGCGGGAACCACAAGGATACAGGTATCTCTTCAGGGTCTTGATTCCCGCAAATATAAGGAGATTTCAGGAGTCACAATAGATTTTGATAAAATGCATGAGAATTTAAGCTATTTATATAAGAACAGAAAGAGCTGTTCAATTTTTATAAAAATCATAGACTCCATTTTAGACGGTGAGGAGGATAAGCAGCGTTTTTACAAGCTGTTCGGAGACATATGCGATCAAATATTCATTGAGCATCTAATAACCCTTCAGCAGCAGATGAAGGATCACAACGGCTTGGCCGACAATACGCGCAATCTCAATAACGAAAAGGTTGTATACAGGCATGTATGCCCTGTAATATTTTACATGCTCCAGATTGATGCCGACGGGAATGTCTTCCCGTGCCCTGTAGGTGGGCTGCCAAAAGGCTTTTCTATGGGAAATATCAACAATGAGCCGCTAGTCTCAATATGGAAGGGCAAAAAACGCAATAGCCTTATGAGGGGCCACCTTATGCAAAAACGCCTGAAAATTCCCGTGTGCGCAACCTGCAGCGCATGTGCCGCAGTGCTTGACGGAAGCGAGTTTCTGGACGATTGCAGAGAACGCCTGCTTTCACTTTTAGACTCCGAAGGAGGTGCATAGATAATGCCCTCTGAAATAAAGCCCATATGCGGGCTTGAAAGAACCAAGCTTTGCAGTGCCGTCCCCCTTGGCACTCCCTTTACACTGTTTGTGTTCCCCACAACCTTCTGCAATTTTAAGTGCAGCTACTGCGGACATTCTCTGGGCCTTAAAAAAATGAAGGAAAAATACAATTTTGAGCCTCAGAATATGCCTATGGATACCTATAAGCGAATTATAGCACAGGCCGGCGAGTTCCCCGACAGGGTTAAGCTGTTGTCGCTTACAGGCCACGGAGAGCCCCTCTTAAACAAGAATTTACCGGAGATGATAGAGCTGGCAAAGAAAAGTTATGTTGCCGAGAGAGTGGAAATCATAACAAATGCCTCCCTGCTCACGCCGGAGCTTTCCAAAAGCCTGATTGAAGCGGGACTTGACACTATAAGAATATCACTTCAGGGGCTGTCCGCTTCAAAATACAACGAGGTATGCAAATATAAGCTTGACTTTGATAAATTCATAGAAAGCATACGGTATTTTTATCAAAACAGAAAGGGCTGCAAGGTGTTTGTAAAGGTTATGGACATAGCGCTAAGTCCCGGAGAGGATAAAAAATTCTATGAGCTTTTTTCCGATATAAGCGACAGGATGTTTGTAGAGCAGTGCAGGCCGGTCTATGACGGTGTAAATTATTCCGATGCATCAGCTTGCGCGGATCGCTACGGAAGATTTCACGATAAACGGCAGGTGTGTCCTCTTCCCTTCTTTATGCTTGGAATATTCCCAGACGGCGATGTGGAGCCCTGTGACACAATTTACAAGCCCGTGGTGGTAGGAAATGTAAATCACGATACACTGCTGGGCATATGGCAAGGAAGCAGGCTGCGGGAATTCCGCATTATGCAGCTTAAAAATCAAAGGTGTACAAACCCTAAGTGCCGGGTATGCTGTGCTCCCGATGATGTTTCCCACCCGGAGGACGTTTTAGATTATGACGCAGAGGAAATATTAAAGCGCATTTGAAAGGGGGGTTTGTCTATGAGTGATAAATTTGTTACAGGGATCACTCCCGGAGGTAAACGGACGGTACTGGGGGAAGTCCTTCCCCTGTCAACTCCGTTTTTAATACAGATATTCCCGGTGTACGGCTGCAACTTTAAGTGCGGCTACTGCCTCCATGCCATTCCAAGGGCACAGCACGGGCATATATCCTCTAAGACCTTTATGGATATGGCGCTGTATAAAAAATGCATAGACGAAATGAGGCTGTTCGATAAGCCGTTAAAAATGCTCAGGTTTGCCGGTATAGGAGAGCCGCTACTCCACCGGGATATCGCGGAAATGATAAGCTATGCAAAGTCAAGACAGATAGCAGACAGCATAGACATAGTAACAAACGGCGCACTGCTGACTGACAATCTTTCCCTTTCACTTATTAATTCCGGGCTTGACAAGCTTCGGGTTTCAATACAGGGGGTTTCGGCAGAGAAATATAAAAGCATATCAGGGGTGGATATAGACCTTGCTTCATTTGTGGAAAGCCTTATGTTCTTCTATAAAAACAGGGGGAAAACAAAGGTATATATAAAAATAATAGACTGCGCGCTTTCGGACAAAGACGAGGAAAAAAAGTTTTTAGAAATGTTCGGGCCTCTATGCGATACAATTTCAATAGAGCACCTTACGCCAACGGTAAGCAATATAGATTATCAAAGGCTGTCGCAAGGAAAGGACTTCAAAACCACTCAAAGCGGAAACTGCATTATGGAAGCCAATATATGCCCCCAGCCCTTTTACATGATGCAGATAAATCCTGACGGCTGCGTTGTTCCTTGCTGCTCCACGGCCTATCCGAGAGTGCTTGGAAATGTACTGAATGAAGATATTTACAGAATCTGGAACGGCAAGGAGTTTTCATCCTTCCGAAGGACACTTTTAGACGGTGTGGAAGCGTGCGGAAGCATTTGCAAAAGCTGCTCCCTGTATAAATACGGACTTTTCCCTGAAGACATACTTGATCCTTATGTAAGCCGGCTAAAAAGCCTCTATTGAAAAACATATAGAAAGGACGCGATAAAGATTTTACAAACATAGAGGATATAATCTCTATATATTATAGAAAGGTGGATGCAAGCTGTATGAGCAAACGAATTCTATTGGTTGCTCCTGATGTCAATTATAGTATCTCGGATGCACAAATTTTAAAGGACATATGTATTATTCCATGCCTTTTGCAGAAGTATTACGGCTATGATTCAACCATTGCCGCGTATTCTGTGAATGAAAGCGTTCTTCACAGCCATTTTCCCGGCTGCAAATTTGAGTGCGTAAACTATACGGGAAGCTTCAATGCGGATATACATACATATATCGAAAAAAACGCGAAAGGCTTTGACATTATTTGTTTATTTGGTCCGTATGACTGCTATCATGAAATAGTATCCATATACAAAAAAAACAATGCCTGCGGCAAGGCTTATTTAAAGCTGGATATGAACAGGTTCTGGATTTTAAGACTGGACTCGTCTCCCCGCTTTCATGCATTGCTGGACTTATGCGACTTAACAACCGTTGAATCCTCAAACCTGCACAGCCACTTAAACCGGGTTATCCCGTTTGACGTTGAGCTTATCCCCAACGGGTACTATGAAAGCCCGGATCCCAAGCCGTTATGCTATGAAAAAAAAGAGAACACAATACTTACAGTAGGCCGTCTGGGCTGCTATGCAAAGCAAACCGCCGTTATGATAAAGGCGTTTTTGAGCGCGGAGGTGCCGGGCTGGAAGCTCAAGCTGGTGGGCGGCATAGCAGATGAATTTTTGCCGGAATTAAAGCTTCTTCAGCAGCACCCTAAGTTTTCTTCAAGCATAGAATTTACAGGGCCCATATATGACAGAGACGTGCTTGAGGAGGAATACCTCAAGGCAAAAATTTTCTGCATGAGCTCCGCCTCCGAGGCATACGCCCATGTATTTGCCGAGGCTGCAAAAAATGGCTGCTATATAATTACCACAGATGTAGAGGGGGCATATGATATTACTGATAACGGAAAATACGGCACTATTGTTCCCATAGGAGATCATAACGCCCTTACCCTTGCCTTTGAAAACGTATGCCCTGACGAAGAAAGAATAAAAGAGGTGTCGGGCGGCATATGTTCCTTTGCAAGACATGAATTGCCATGGAAATACATACTTAACAAGCTGGATATGCTATTCCGGTTAAATGGAATGGTGAAGGATGAATGCACTGCCTCTCCCACTTTGCCGGAGTTAACACAGCATCCGGCAAGCATATCTGATATGAGCAATTCGGTTAAGGAGAGCTTGCTATCCATAAGCCCCGACACCTTAAGCGGCGAAAGCACAGAAGCACTATACGGCTCCGTTCAAACGCTTTGCAGGCTTTGTCATATCTTAAACAGGGACTTTGACAGCTTAAAAAACAAAGAGATAAAAAGCTCTGCAATGCTTTTAAAGGACTGTATTATAAACGTTATAAACGCAATGCAAAATTCCTATTATGATACCGCAAAAAAATACCTTCTGAGAGCTTACCCGCTTTCTATGAAGCTGCATGACCTCGTAGAGCGGGAAATATAATCAATTAATAAATATAAGGAGGCTTGTGAATTATGGACCCTATAGAAGAATTCAACTCAGAGAGACAGCAGGCAATAGAAGAAATGCGTAAAGACCCGCATCTGGCCAAGCTGTCGTCCGACTGGCTGCTGGCATCCTCCCGCTACAACTATGTGAGGAATTTCAAGTGGCTTGGAAGACCGATTATTCAAATACCGACAGATATTGTTGCCCTTCAGGAGCTTATATGGGAGGTAGGCCCCGATCTGATAATTGAAACTGGAATTGCCCATGGCGGAAGCATTATATTTTCTGCATCAATGCTGGAAATTCTAGGAGGAGACAGGCATGTCATAGGCATAGACATCGACATAAGAAAGCACAACAGGCTTGAAATAGAAAAGCATCCCATGATTAAGAGAATTACAATGCTGGAGGGCTCTTCAATCGACAGCGGTATTGTAAATCAGGTTAAAGAGTATGCAAAAAACAAAAAGAGCATAATGGTGTTTCTTGATTCCTGCCACACTCATGATCATGTTTTAAGAGAGCTGCAAATATATTCACAGTTTGTAACTGAAGGGTCATATATCGTAGTTTTTGACACAATAGTGGAGTTCCTGCCCTCCCAATTAAGCTCCGACCGCCCCTGGGGGTCGGGCGATAACCCGTGGACGGCGGTGCAGGAATTTTTAAAGGACAATGACAGCTTTTGTATCGACAAAAGCATTCAGGATAAAATCGTATTGACTGCAGCAGTAGACGGATATCTCAAAAGGGTAAAATAAAGGAGTGATGAGAGATTAGAACAGTTATTATTACGGGAGCCGGAGGATATATAGGCTCAAACCTTGCAAGGCACATCTGCGGCACGGGAGCAGAGGTGCATGTCCTTTTGCGGCCTTCCACCCAGCTTTTATTAATAAGTGACTTAAAGGATAAAATAAATGTACATAGGTACGCGGGCGAGACCTCCGAAATAATAGAAATTGTCCATTCGGTCCGGCCGGATACAATTTTTCATCTTGCGGCGTGCTTTAAGGCACAGCATGAGCCTCACGAAATCAAAGAGCTTATTGAAAGCAACATACTGCTTGGAACTCAGCTTTTAGAAGCGGCGGCGGCGGAAGGCGTTAAATGCTTTATAAACACCGGTACCCACTGGCAGAACTACGATACTTGCGAGTATTGTCCTTCGGATCTTTACGCAGCCACCAAGCAGGCTCTTGAAACCATCGCAGACTATTATATATCCGCGTTTGGCATAAGCTTTGTCACTCTGAAGCTTATAGATACTTACGGGCCGTTTGACCCAAGGCCAAAGCTTATACCGGCTTTAAAAATGGCGGCGCAAAGCGATCAAAGGCTTGATATGTCTCCGGGGGAACAGCAAATAGGGCTTGTGTATATTGATGATGTGGTGAAGGCGTTTGTACTCGCAGCCCTGTACGCCGAAAAAATGCCTCCCGGCACTAAGAAAAGCTTTATAGCTGCTCCAAAAGAGATATACACTCTGCGGGAGGTGTCGGCAATATTTGAAAATGCCCTTGGAAAAAAATTGAATATAGAGTTTGGAAGGCATCCTTACAGAAAGCGTGAGGTAATGGATATATGCTGCGGGGATGAAAACATTCTTTTAAAAACAGAACTGGTTGGACTGTATGAGGGCCTGCAAAAGGTGTTCAAAGCAGAATGTGAAATCTAGTGTCCTTAAAATAAAACCCTCTTTATGGCAGTGGGCATAGTCTTTGGTATTTGTCTGAAAAAAACCTTGTGCCCACTGCCGTTCATTATCCCCATTAATGATAATTTATGTATTTCCCTCCAGCTCCTGTTCAATCTCACTTATATGCTTTTTGAGATAGTTCAGCCTTTGAAGGATTTGCTGATTGTCATTGCCTGAGTCGAGTAAAGCCTTTTGTGAAGCTACCGTCATAAGAACCTGCCCTACAAGTGTAAGAAAGTTTCCTAATGAATTTTGCTCATTAGCATCTAAATTTTCAGCCAGCAAAAAGCCTACTACAGAGGCCAATAAAGTAAATTGCTCAGGAGGTATAGAGAAAAAGCCAAACTCATTTTTGTTATTAGAACCACTGTTGGGTTGATTGGAATTATCACAGCCCATTTTTATCTCCAATTTCAGGAATGTCCTTTTGCTAAAAAAGGCTCTCATTACTATATTTTATTCAATTAACAAAAGTATGCCACACCTATTTTATTTCTCCGCATCGGGCAGCGTAGATCCGCCATAAGGCATAACTATTACACTGCTATTCTCTCCCAGCTCGCCCACGGCATCATTAAAGGCTTGCTGAAGCTCACTGTAAGGCTTCATATATATTTTACGGACTGATTGCACATCCAAATCCGAAACCATATAAATACTGCATTTATTCAAGACCATTGCTATAGCGGCCGCCTTATGGCCTCCGAGCTCAAAGTTCCTCTGTATCTCATTGGTAAGCTCAGAAGGCGCCGAGGATCGCTTAATCCAATGCTCAAAAACCTCTTCCCCATATCCCTCCTTACAGCTTGCGACGAGTATAATGACACCTCCGTCGCGGACTGCATGCTTTGCGTTATCCAATGCCTTTTGCGCCTGATACAGATTTATATCCTTAGGATACCCTCCTGCGGAGACGACAACTATATCGGCCCTTTCACTTATCTTGACCTTATAAAGCTTATCCAGAAAGTCACACCCCTCACGGTGGGCTTTTATATAATGTCCCGCAACAGCCTTTATAATATTCTTATTCTCATCTAGTACAACATTCAATATAAAGTCAATTGGCACAAAGTCCACAACCTCATCAATATCTCTTCTTACGGGGTTTTTAACCATTTCCCCCGCCTTTGCCTCCTCCATAACCATCTTGCTGTGATTGGCCTGTATGGCTGCTCTTGTAGATACCCCCGGCATTATGGCTTTAGCTCCCCCACTGTATCCGGCAAAATAATGATATTCTATATTTCCGATGCATATTCTCCTGTCTGCCTCTGCCACAGCTCTGAATATATCCACCGGAGTGCCGCTTGATGTTGTTCCCATGTGTACAAAGTCGTCCATATCGCTGTCTATACATTTTACCGAGGAGTACACCTGCTCGCCCACAAGGTACTTCTTTTCCTCCTCCGTGTGCTTGCGGTGGCTTCCCAGCGCAAATACAACGGTAATATCCTCAAGCCTCACACCTGCCTCTTTCAGTTCCTCAATTATTCCGGGAATAACAAGCCTGCTGGGCATGGGCCTGGTTATATCACTTGTTATTATGACAATCTTCTCTCCTCTATTTACAATGTATTTGAGCCTTTCAGATGCTATGGGGCTGTGCAAGGCGCGCTTTACCTCTTCCTCGCCGGTGCTGCCCACACTAACTGCGTTAGGCTGGAGCACACCAATTACATTTTCCTCTTTAACACTAAAGTGAGCCTTTGCCTTTCCGAAACCAAGCTCAAAGTTCATAACTAACCCCTCCGTTTAAATGCTGATCCTATTATAGCACCTTTATTTATCATTAGAACGTATTATCCCACCTTTTAGTGCTTTTGTAAAGATGCCTTGTCCCAAGAATTGCTTTAAATAGTCTTTTTAATGATAAATTTGTTAGATTATGATAACCTAAATTTTTCCAAAATATCTCCTGGTAACCCCTTACTTTAATAAAACATAATCTATATATTGAGAATATTAGAAATATTATAATTATTCATTAATACAGGAGGTATAAAACATATTTATGGAAATGCAAAATCTCTTTTCAAGTATACCTAATGGCCCTACTGGCCCTTGCTGGCCTTATTGGCCTTACTGGCCTTGGCCTTATTGGCCTTGCTGTACAGGCCAAGTCGGTGCAACAGGGGCTACAGGCGCAAGCGGTCCCGTTACTATTATTATACTTGCAGATCAAACGGGAAGCACTGGACCAACAGGTCCTACCGGCCCATCAGGAGGAGGTGCTGCCGGGCCTACCGGGCCTACTGGTGCAAGCGGTCCCGTTACTATTATTATACTTGCAGATCAAACGGGAAGCACTGGACCAACAGGTCCTACCGGCCCATCAGGAGGAGGTGCTACTGGGCCTACCGGGCCTACTGGTGCAAGCGGACCTGTGACAATTATTATACTTGCAGATCAAACGGGAAGCACCGGATCTACAGGGGCTACAGGTGAAACCGGGGCTACAGGCGCTACGGGTGAGACTGGAGCCACAGGTGCCATGGGTGAGACCGGAGCCACAGGCGCTACAGGTGCCACTGGTGAAACCGGGGCTACGGGTGCTACGGGTGAAACCGGAGCCACAGGTGCCACAGGAGAGACCGGGGCTACAGGTGCTACGGGTGAAATCGGTGCAGCAGGTGCTACTGGTGAAACCGGAGCCACAGGTGCCACAGGAGAGACCGGGGCTACAGGTGCTACGGGTGAAATCGGTGCAGCAGGTGCTACTGGTGAAACCGGAGCCACAGGTGCCACGGGCGAAACTGGTGCTACGGGCGCTACAGGTGAAACCGGCGCTACAGGTGCCACAGGAGAGACCGGGGCTACAGGTGCTACGGGTGAAATCGGTGCAGCAGGTGCTACTGGTGAAACCGGAGCCACAGGTGCTACAGGTGAAACCGGGGCTACGGGGGCTACGGGTGAAACCGGAGCCACAGGTGCCACGGGCGAAACTGGGGCTACTGGTGCCACGGGTGAGACTGGTGCCACGGGCTCTACAGGTGAAACCGGGGCTACTGGTGCCACAGGAGAGACCGGGGCTACAGGCGCTACAGGTGAAACCGGCGCTACTGGTGCCACAGGAGAGACCGGAGCTACTGGTGCCACGGGCGAAACTGGGGCTACTGGTGCCACGGGTGAGACTGGTGCTACGGGCGCTACAGGTGAAACCGGCGCTACTGGTGCCACAGGAGAGACCGGAGCTACTGGTGCAACGGGTGAAACCGGGGCTACCGGCGCCACGGGTGAGACAGGTGCTACAGGTGCCGATGGCGCCGGTGCCATAATACCTTTTGCATCCGGAGACACCATTACCATGACCACTATAGCGGGAGGACTGGTAGGAACCACGAGCCTTGTAGGATTCGGAAGCTCCGCCTCGGGAATAAGCCTTGTAGGGGGACTTATTGACATTACGGGCACTGCTCTGGGGCCATTAATAAACTTTGCTTTCTCAGCCCCCAGAGATGGCACCATTACGTCAATAGCAGGCTTTTTCAGTAACACCGTAGCTCTGGGGCTTGTAGGTACAACCATAACCATTACGGGACAGTTGTTCAGTTCTGCTACACCGGATAACACATTTTCTCCTATTCCGGGTGCCGTGGTAACATTGGCTCCGGCCCTCACAGGCGTAGTTGGACTTGGTGCTACCAGCAATGGTATTACTACCGGGCTGTCTATACCGGTAACTGCCGAGACACGCCTTTTAATGGTATTCTCGGCAACAGCCGCAGGAGTGAGCCTGATAAATACTGTAACAGGCTATGCAAGCGCAGGAATTACCATCGTTTGATGCATGAGCTTGCAGCAGTATAATTGAATTTTATTTCAATAAAATATTTTAAAAGCATTTTTGTTAAGGCTGTCGAATTTTTTCGGCAGCCTCCTTATTCTGTTTAACATGTCCTATAATAAATTTATAGTCATATTTTTCTAAAAAACTTTCGGCGGGTAACAGATTATACTTAATTCACATAACCTATATATTAGAAATATTATAGCTAATTGATAGAGGGGAGAGTAAAATTAATTTATGGAAATAATTAATCAACCTGATCCCGGTATACCAGATAATGAATACTCACATGATGAAAATTATTTCGGTGAAATACAGGGCGTATCTGAGGCAAATGAGTATAATACACGATCTAACGGAGCAAGCGGCCCCGTCACAATTATAATAATTGCGGATCAGACAGGCAGTACCGGGCCCACAGGACCTACAGGACCCGAAGGACCCGCAGGAACCGGCGCTACCGGACCTGTCACAATTATAATAATTGCGGATCAGACAGGCAGCACAGGGCCCACAGGGCCTACAGGACCCGCAGGCACCGGGGATACCGGCCCAACCGGCCCAACCGGGGCTACCGGCGCTACCGGAGCAAGTGGACCTGTCACAATTATAATAATTGCGGATCAGACAGGCAGCACAGGACCTACAGGACCCACAGAGCCTACAATAAAAGGAAAACAAAACTCCCTTTTTAAATGTGGTTCACATTAAACCACACTAATTAATATCGGCTTCTATAAATTGGGTTATCCTGCTTATCTCATCGGCAAATTTAAACTTAACGCTGATATTTCTGTTTTCATGTATAATGATACAGTTAACCAATTCTATCAAGACATCCCTTGTTAGCCTGTCGATGTTGTGATGCTGCCAGAAGTGAGCTAAAAAAGGATTTTCAGCGTCAACGCCTTTTTTAAGCTCAGCATTCTCATTTTCGAGTGTTTTGATGATCCGTTCAAGTTCTGCAGTTTGCTTTTCGTAATTCTCCTTCATATTACAGTAATCTGCGCGGGAGATTTCACCGTCCTTCCAATCCTGCCAGGCTGCCTGTTTATACCGCTCTGCCTTCGCGAGCTCTTTATGGTTTTGTTCCAAGGCATTGACCAGCTTTACAGACTTACTTTTCATCAAATGTACTTTGCTGATGTTGGCAACGGTTGTTGAATAATTTACCGCAATATATATCTGCTGTTGAATAGCATGGAGCACAGCCGCTTCCAGCTTGTCGTGCTTGATGGAATGCTTGCTGCAAGCTGTTTTCGATTGTTCCTTATAGGTACGGCAGAAATAATAAACCTTACCCTTAACCTGACTTCTGGCCATTGCCTTGCCGCAATCAGCACACCGCAGGAAGCCGCTGAAAAGATAGAGCTTTTTTTGCTGTGGGCCTGTTCGGGTATCCTTCTTGAGCAGCTCTTGTACCTTTTCAAAAGTTATCCGGTTAACGATAGGCTCATGGGTATTTTTTACTACATACCATTCCTCCTCCGGCACTCTTTCCTGTACATGGATTTTATAGCTTTTAACACGCCATTTTCCCTGAATCATATCCCCGCAGTATATGCCGTTGCTTAGTATATTTGTAACGGAGGCAGCCGTCCACAGCGGCATTTTAGCAGGGTCAAGCCCAGGATATGTGAATTTCAGCCCTTGTATTTCTCTCTTATAGGCCGCCGGGCATAAAACTCCATGCCGGTTTAGAGTATGTACAATGAAGCTTTTGCTCATGCCGTCTAAAAACATATTGAATATGTCTCGGACAACAGCAGCGGCAACCTCGTCAATAACCAATGCGTTATTGTCCTTCGGGTGCTTGATATAGCCGAACGGGGCAAAGGAGCCTATATGCTTTCCATTGCTCCGCTTCATATTAAAGACCTGACGCACCTTATCGGAGGTTTCCGCACAATGATTTTCGTTAATCACACCCTGTATAGGTACAGCAATGCTCCGCATATTCCGCGGCTCCTTATAACTGTCAAGAGGCTGATGAAACAGTGAGATAAAGCGGATATTGTATCTTGGAAACCAGTCCTCTAAATAGTAGCCCTGATCGCTGTAATTGCGAAAGGAACGGGCAAGGTCTTTAACAATCACACAGTTGATGCGCCCGTTTGTGATATCTGTCAGCATTTCCTGAAAGCTGTCCCGTTCGTCGTCTGTCGTGCCTGATATTCCATCATCAACATATTCCTTGACAATAATGTATTCGTCGCCATCGTTAAAGCCAGCAATATGCTGTTCTATAATAGCCCGTTGATTTGCAACGCTTTCCGATTCGTCGTAGCTTGAGGAATCTTCGCGCGATAAACGAATATAAACAGCTATTTGCCATATGTTGAATTTGACCTGTTTATGCTCCGTTACATTAACCCGGCTTTTCCGTGGCATTTTAAGACTCCCTTCCATAGAATTAAGCTCATAGCATACCGCTATAGCGCAGTGCAAACAACGAGTACAGCCGTACAGGCCGGCCTTACAGACCGCCCTTCTTGCGCTTGAGGAGGCTGTCAAACACATCTTGAAGAACAGGAGCATTATCTAAAAACTCAAGCTTTACTCCTATATCTCCTACGCGAAAGCAGTAAGGATTTTTAGTTATTGCCCATATCCGGGCGGCTCTTTGCTCCTGCGGCACAGTGGTATCAAAAGTAAGCCCGCTAACGTCAACCAGCTTCTCTTTATTGACTGTCTCGATACCGATGCTTGCCAGCTCTGTAACCGGTATGCGCTTTTGCATAAATAATCGCCCCCCTTTTCATATTTATGAATTCTCTTGATTGTCCTATGAAAAATAAGGAGACATAGCATCTAATAAGACGCTATGTCTCCTTATTTTTTCACACCACTTATAATTTTGGTGCTTGTCCGGCTTTATTGCTATCAGATTTGTCCCTCCAACCCCGTGGCCAAGGCCTTCTTCTTAGCTATCGCAGCCAGACGCTCAGTGCAGGCAAGTAATACTAAAGCACAGGCCAGAAGCACGTAAGGCATCAACGAAAAGGAAACTCGTGAAAAAAGCTGTCCAAGCACAGGGGGCATTAACGTAGTTCCAGAGTAAGCAAAAGCCATCTGCAATCCCATTGTTGCCTGTGCATTCCCCTTCCCAAAATAGACAGGCGTCTGATGCAGCATGGATGGATAAATAGGTGCAAGCCCTATTCCGATAACGATTAGGGCACATATCGTAACCACCACAGGCAGAGGCAGCAGCATAAAAACAACACCCACGATGATAAGAACAGTTCCGATGCGAATAAGAGCCTCATTACTGAGCTTAATGGAAATAAAACCGCTTAGCATACGTCCGGCAGTGATACCCAAAAAGAATAGTGACATCCATCCCGCCGCACTTACAGGCAGTATGTTTTTTATCTTGACCAGATAGCTGGCTCCCCACAGTATCATTAAGGCTTCAACTGATGTGTACAGGAAAAAGCCTACCATAGCGAAGGCAGCTCCCTTTTCTCTAAGCGGTGCGAACAATCCGTGCCTTGCCTTGTCACCCTGAGTCGGTTCTGTGTGCCCGTTAGACGGGCTTTCATATTTTTTCCACATAAAAAGGGAAAGCAGCAGCAGAACAACCAAAACAAACTGTATCATTGATATGCTAAAATAACCGCTTCTCCAATTATGGCCCGACCGCGTTAAAGCAGATATCAGAACAGGCCCAAGCATGGCACCCACACCCCAAAAGCAGTGCAGCCAATTCATATGCTTGGCCTCATAGTGTTCTGCCACAAACTCATTCAGACCGGAATCTACTGCTCCTGCCCCAAGTCCAAGTGGAACAGCACATGCCAGCAGCCAGGGAAATGACGGGGATATAGAAAAGCCAAGCAGCGCAACAGCCGTCATAGCGACGCTTGCGACTGTGACCTTGCCTGTGCCGAACCGATGAATCATGCGATGTGAGAATAAGCTGGAAACAATAGTACCGCCGGATACTATCATAGAAACGAAGCCCGCACTCCCCACAGCAACCCCAAGATCCGCATTCATAATAGGCCATGAGGAACCGAGCAGCGAATCTGGAAGCCCCAGACTAATAAAGGATAAATAAATCAATGCTAAAAAAATCATATAAAACCACCTGCCAGATGTTTATTTGTTTTGTTATTATAACAGCTAAAATAAGCCATAAAATAAACATATTTCAAATTTGAGATAAAGTCAATAAGTAAATTATAATTAAAATTCCCCTTTCCTCTTGCGGTTTTCCTTTAATTATAGGCGCGACCGGACCTGCGGGCACAGAGGCTACCGGCCCAACCGGGGCTACGGGGGCTACTGGTGAGGCCGGTGCTACTGGAGCCACTGGTGCGACCGGGGCCACAGGTGCTACTGGTGAGGCCGGGGCTACGGGTGCAACCGGCGCCACAGGCGCTACGGGTGAAGCCGGGGCTACGGGTGCCATTGGTGAGACCGGGGCCACAGGTGCTACTGGTGAGGCCGGGGCTACGGGTGCAACCGGCGCCACAGGCGCTACGGGTGAAGCCGGGGCTACGGGTGCAACCGGCGCCACAGGCGCTACGGGTGAAGCCGGGGCTACTGGGGCTACAGGCGAAACCGGCGCTACTGGCGCTACTGGTGAAGCCGGGGCTACGGGTGTGACCGGTGCCACTGGTGCTACGGGTGAGACCGGCGCTACTGGGGCTACGGGCGAAACCGGCGCTACTGGCGCTACTGGTGAAGCCGGCGCTACGGGTGTGACCGGTGCCACTGGTGCTACGGGTGAGACCGGCGCTACTGGGGCAACGGGTGAAACCGGGGCTACTGGGGCAACGGGTGAAACCGGGGCTACTGGGGCTACAGGCGAAACCGGCGCTACTGGTGCCACGGGTGAGACCGGCGCTACTGGTGCAACGGGTGAAACCGGGGCTACTGGTGCTACGGGTGAGACCGGGGCTACTGGGGCTACTGGGGCTACGGGTGAAACCGGGGCTACTGGTGCTACTGGTGAAACCGGGGCTACTGGGGCTACGGGTGAAACCGGTGCTACGGGTGAAACCGGGGCTACTGGGGCTACGGGTGAAACCGGTGCGACTGGTGCTACTGGTGAAACAGGAGCTACTGGTGCTACTGGTGAAACCGGGGCTACTGGGGCTACTGGTGAAACAGGAGCTACTGGTGCTACGGGTGAAACCGGGGCTACTGGGGCTACGGGTGAAACCGGGGCTACTGGGGCTACAGGTGAAACCGGCGATACTGGTGCCACGGGTGAAACCGGGGCTACTGGGGCTACGGGTGAAACCGGGGCTACTGGGGCTACGGGTGAAACCGGTGCTACTGGGGCTACAGGTGAAACAGGAGCTACTGGTGCTACTGGTGAAACCGGGGCTACTGGTGCAACGGGTGAAACCGGTGCTACGGGTGCTACTGGTGAAACCGGGGCTACTGGGGCTACGGGTGAAACCGGTGCTACGGGTGCTACTGGTGAAACAGGAGCTACTGGTGCTACTGGTGAAACCGGGGCTACTGGGGCTACTGGTGAAACAGGAGCTACTGGTGCTACTGGTGAAACCGGGGCTACTGGGGCTACGGGTGAAACCGGTGCTACTGGGGCTACAGGTGAAACCGGCGCTACTGGTGCCACGGGTGAAACCGGGGCTACTGGGGCTACGGGTGAAACCGGCGCTACTGGGGCTACAGGTGAAACCGGCGCTACTGGTGCAACGGGCGAAACCGGTGCTACTGGTGCAACGGGCGAAACCGGCGCTACTGGTGCTACGGGCGAAACCGGGGCTACTGGTGCTACGGGCGAAACCGGCGCTACTGGGGCTACGGGTGAAACCGGGGTTGCCGGAGCATTTACACCTGTATATGCTTATATAAGCAATATATCAGAGCTGGAATTAGATCCCGACGAAGGTATAGTAACGTTCAGTAATGGGGGATTTCTCTCTCCTACAGGCGTGACACACTCTGCCGGAAGTCCTCTTGTAACTCTTACTGTTACAGGAGATTATGATGTGCGTTTTTCTACAACAACTATAACCACACAAAATCAATTTGGCATATTCTTCACCATTTCTGGAGGAGAACCTGTTTTAGTTGAGAATTCTATATATGGTCTTACAGGAACAATTGGTCAGAACCAGGGTGAAGTATTCTATACAGTTACAGGAGACGGCGACTTCTCCCTTCGCAACCTGTCTACGGGAGTTGTAACACTGGCTGCATTAAACGGAGGAACCTACAGTGACGTAAACGCATCCATGACAATATTAAAATTGAACTGATTCCGTACAGTTCGCGGGAGCTCTCTTAATTTATATAAGAGGGCTCCCATACTAATTTAACCAATTACATTTTGTGTGAGGTGATTAAGTGATAACTGTCAGCTTATGTATGATTGTAAAAAACGAACAGGATACGATAGCAAGATGTCTGGAATCTGTAAAGGATATTGTAGATGAAATAATAATAGTGGATACAGGGTCTACTGATAAGACTAAAGACATTGCCAATGCTTTTACATCTAAAATCTATGACTTTGAATGGATAGATGACTTTTCTGCAGCCAGAAACTACTCTTTTTCAAAAGCAGAAATGGATTATATTATGTGGCTGGACGCTGATGATGTAATTTTAGAGGAAGACAGAATAAAATTTATAAAAATGAAGGAGATTCTCCCACAGGATGTAGATATAGTAGTAATGCAGTATAACACTGGCTTTGACCATATGGGCAACGTTATAATGTCCTTCTATAGAGAACGTATTTTTAAAAGAATACGAAACTTCAAATGGAACGACTGTATACATGAGTATATATGTTTAACAGGAAATATTACCTGTGTAAATATTTGCATAACCCACAAGAAAATACACAGTGAAGCAGGAAGAAATTTACGAATATTTGAGAAATTAATTTCACAAGGCTCGGAGCTAAGTGTCAGAAATCTTTTTTATTATGCCCGGGAGCTTTTATATAATGGAAAAACGGATGACGCAATAGTGTATTTCAATAAATTTCTGGATACTGAGCAGGGATGGGTTGAGAATAAGATAAATGCCTGTGATGACCTTGCTAAATGCTACTTAATGAAAAACGACAGAAAAAATGCTCTTAAGGCTATGCTCAGAAGCTTTGGGTATGGCATACCCCGTGCCGAAATATGCTGTCAGCTTGGATATTACTACATGCATGACAATGACTATAAAACTGCTTCTTTTTGGTTCGAGCTGGCCACCCGTCTTGAAAAGCCCGAATATAGTCTGGGATTTGTTCTGCATGACTTTTGGGGATATATTCCAAACATAGAGTTATGCGTATGTCATTTCAAGCTGGGGAATATTAAAGAATCCTTAAAATACAACAATAAAGCTGCGGAATATAAGCCTGATGACCCCTCTGTCCTGTATAATAAAAGCTTTTTTAAGTCTATCTCCTGCAATGAGCTTTAAAATGTTTTTTGCTTCGGTGCAGTGCGGGTATCCTTTTTAAAAAGCTCCTGCACCTTAGCAAAATCTTGATGTTTGTTGTTATATTTCATGTCAATTACAATGGCTAATTTTCCTGTTGTTTTATCGTCCTTTTTCATGTAGTCACCTTGATACTTTAATATCCCCGTTTCGAGTTTCCAGTTTTATGGTTATTTCAGGGGAAGTGCCAACGGTTCCGTCGGCGGTGTTATCCATAACAGCAAGCTGGTCTGCAAAAGAGGTATGAATAGAGCCTTCTTTGGTTGTTGCTGAAAATTTGAAAGCAAGCTCTTTAGGAAGCGTTACCGTAAGGGTTCCGTTTTTAGAGTATGCGGAAATATCTCCATTCACATCGGCAAATGAAATCTCTATGGAACCCTCCCCGGAGGCATTAAAGGAACCGAAACCATTCAGTTCAGAAGCGGTCAGCTTTCCACCCTTTGATTGATAGCTGATAGTTCCGTTTATCTGATTCATTGAAGTCGTGGCGTTGGCAGTCTGTATGTTTACCCCGTCTGCTTCAATATTTTTAAAGCTCAAACTGCCGTTTGTACTGATAGCCTTTACATTTGATGCCTTTGTATTTGATACTGCCACTACGCCGCTAGTCGTATCAACACTGAAATCGCCTGATAAATTCAGAGCAATGTCCGAATTGATTGTTCCGCTTGTAGAGTGTAGGGATAAGCTATCCGTAGAGTTCTGCGGAATATAAATTTCAATGTACGATTCAAAACTGGAACGTCTTGGCCTATCCCCCTCTGTAATCAACAATTCACCGTTTTGAGTAGAGGTTCTGGCGTAATAGCTTTTTTTATCCTCGTTCATATATTCTTTTAATATCGCCTTGCCATTGTCACTTTCCAAAACATGAATATCATCTGCGTCATAATCAAGCCTAATGCTCTCAAAATCTCCGATATCGAATGTAAGAGTGTTTACGAGTGCGGTCACCTTTTGTCCTTCACACCCTGATAAAATCCCTATGAGTAAAAAAACTACACAGACGAATAAAATTAAATTGCGTTTCATAAAAAACTTCTCCTTTCACCAATTGAACCATTCATTTAATTAAGCTGTATTTTTTTTACTGAGCGTTTGCTCCGTAAAAATTTTATCTCTTGTATGCGTGAAGCAGGTTATCCATGCATATGCTTTTAGCTGTTTGGGCCGTAATATTCTTTTGTATTTCGAAAGCGTCATTTGTTATGTGCATTCCCCACCATGACAGGGTTTCGATGATTAAGCGTGTAACATACTCCGGAAGTTCCACCTGACGGAAGGTTCCGTTCTGCATGTATTGTGTGATATACGATAGAACCTGATTATAAAATTTCTGTCGGTATTCCCTATAGTAATCCGTCAGCTTTCCTGAGTCGTTGGGGTTTTTTTCAATGAGTAAGCAGCCTATTCCGTACTTTGAAATCACATCAAATGCATCGGATAACATTTGCTCCAAAGGATAATTTGTAATGTCGTCAAGACGATCAGAAAATGCTTTTGTATTCTGTTCAAATGCTTCCATGATTTCGTTATCCAAAGAATTGAATAATTCGGAACGAATTGGTAATTCAAATTCCTGTGTAACAAACGCTGGATCAATTGTTCCTTTGAGAAGAAAACTCAATATATCTCTTTTGCCTGTAAAGTAGACATAGAGCATACCAGTTGACAAGCCAATTTCCTTTGCTATATCTTTCATTTGTGTCCGCGCATACCCTTTGTTGATAAATAAATGACTAGCTGCGTCAAATATCAATTTCATTCTATTTTCCATCGCGCTCACCTCTTTAATTGAACCGTTCATTCAACCGTTATTGTATTACTTTTTTTGCTAAAGGTCAAGGCGTTTTATGGAACGAAATCTAAGATAACAGCTTCGGTGATTTTTATGCTGTCAGAAAGAACATGAAAATAGTTCTCTTTTTCCTGCATAGTAAAGCTCCTTTTTTTGTTGAATAAATAACGTTAGGTTGTTATAATTTAGTTGAGTTTAGGATATGAGGTGGAATAATGCTTTGGATAGTAATAGTATTGATTGCGCTGGCAATTATTTTGATGTACTTTGCAATACCCGGAGGTAGACTTTGGAAGCAATACCTGACGGATGTAAAAAGTTCTTTAATCGATACGAATAAGCAAAGAAACATGCAAAGTACATTTACGGAAGATAGTGTTGCCGGATTGCCTGCTCTGCTTCGCCAGCACATAATCAATGGGCACTATATGGAAAAACCCTTTATGGATAACATGCTGATATATTTTCACAACACAAAGTTTCGTATGTCGGCGGGCAAAAAGCCAATTAAAATTAAATTCATGCAGGTTAATTTTGTAAACAGACCAGACAGACACGCTTTCTTGACAGGACGAATCGCCGGGATTCCATTGCAGGCTAAAGACAGCGTACTGGACGGATTCGGTTCTATGACAGGTGTGCTTGCCAAGCAGTTCCAGCTTTTCCGCTCTACTGGGGCAGAAATGGATCAAGGTCAGTTGATAACGGCATTGGCAGATGCAGTATATATGCCGTCCTTGTTTTTACAGGAGTATGTGTCATGGAAAGTCGTTGACGATTGCACCGTTGAAGGTGAGATTTCATGGAAGGGCGTTACTGCTAAAGGAAGATTTACTTTTGACAATAATGGCAGCATTATACGTTTTGATACCAATGACCGATATATGGATAAAAACGGGAAGAGCAGCTCGCTGGTGCCGTGGTATGTAACCTATTCTGATTACAAAGAGCAGAATGGCTACTTTCAGCCGGGAAGCGTTAGCGTAAGTTGGATGCTCTCGGATGGTGACGACACATATTTTGTGAGCGACCACATTGAAGTTCAATACTCAATAAATGAAGTGAATGCACGACCGGGGCTGCGGGCAACGGTGCCATAATACCTTTTGCGTCCGAAGATACGGCAACGCTTTTATAAGGCTTAAGGCTGCCTGAATTTTTTCGGCAGCCTTAAGCCTTCATTAATTTCATGTCACAAAATCCCTGACTTCTGCATATATTATCTTGAAAATATATGCCTTTTGAAAAGCAAACATATCACAATGCTTATAGGCTAATCAGGAGGGGTTTAGTGGCAACATTCAGCTTATGTATGATTGTAAAGAATGAAGAGGATACTCTGTCAAGGTGTTTGGAAACTGTAAAAGACATCGTGGATGAAATAATTATAATAGATACCGGCTCCACCGATAAGACAAAGGAAATTGCATCGGAATTTACGTCCAGAATATATGATTTTGAGTGGATAGACGATTTTTCAGCCGCAAGAAACTATTCCTTTTCAAAAGCGACTATGGACTATATTATGTGGCTGGACGCAGACGATGTAATTCTCGAGGAGGATAGAAAAAAGCTTAAGAAGTTTAAGTCAATCATGGACAAAAGCATAGATATAGTGATGATGAAGTATAACGTCGGGTTCGATGCCAGCGGCAAGGTTACCCTGTCCTACTTCAGAGAAAGGCTTTTCAAAAGAGCCAACAACTATACCTGGAATGACCCTATTCATGAGCATATACCGGCTTGGGGAAAGGTAATAAACTCTGACATATGTATAACCCATAAGAAAATACATGCGTCTCCCCCGCAAAGAAACCTTAAAATCTTCAGAAAAATGATTGAGGAGGGAAAGCCCTTAAGCCCCAGAAACCTCTTTTACTGCGCAAGAGAATTCTATCATAACGGCCTTTTTGACGATGCCATAGAATACTTTAACAAATTTTTAGACTCGGGGCAGGGCTGGGTGGAGGACAATATAAGCGCGTGCTTTGACCTGTCAAAATGCTATAGTGAAAAAAAGGATACCGAGAGCTCTTTAAAAGCCCTGTTCAGAAGCTTCCAATACGAAGTGCCAAGGGCGGAAATTTGCTGTCAGATAGGCTATTACTTTAAAAATATAAAGCAATATGAAAAGGCCCTTTTTTGGTTTGATCTTGCGCTGAATTTAAAAAAGCCTCAAGATAGCTGGGGATTTATTTTACATGACTACTGGGGCTACATACCTTTAATGGAGCTGTGTGTATGTCACGACAGGCTGGGCAATCACGACGCCGCTATGAAATGCAATGACTTGGCAGGAGAAATAAAGCCCAATGATTCAGCAGTGTTATATAACAAAAACTACTTCAATAACTTGAAAAAAGAACAGAAATAAAATAAAACAAATAAAATGGACATTTTGATCTCTTAAGTCAAAATGTCCATTTTATTTGTTTTATACGGCTTAAGCATCCCGCCATATGTCTTCTTCATAGCACTTGCTGAGATTGGGGTAAACAACCTCCCTGTATACCCTGCATCCCGGAATGCCCGCTCTTCTTATGAGATTTACGGCTCTTTTATAGTCAAGCTCGCTAAACTTTACTCCCAAATTGCAAAGATCTCTCATTATTTCTCTGGGCATGAAGGCCAGCTCACATTCAATCTCTTCATTTTTTAAGCGCCTTTCTATCAAAAAAGCCTGTGACCTGGTCTGGAAAGCTACATACATATTCGTCATACATTCACCTCTGAAGCAAAGTACAAGAACTACATGTTCTCATGTAGTTCTTATACATTTTAAAGAACCTTGCTGCATAATATGGCATCCGGAAACAATTTCTCCAAATGCAGTCTTAATCATCCCAATCTTCTTTTTTGCAAATGTCAAGAGGATTCATTTTCTGATCGGGAAAAAACTGTGTCGGGAACGGGGTCTTGCACCTGTCATTAAAGCTGCAGCAGTTAAGGGTGGAAGGATTATTCTGCTGCTCTGGAGGAACAGGACAATATCCGTATGCCGGAATTAAAAGCTGTACAATGCACTCACATTTTACAACAAAGAATACGCCCACATCCAAAGTCAAAACTCCTGTGGTGGCATTAACCGCATCATTAAACGCTTCGGCCAGTGCTTCAATTTTGAGGATCAATCCGTCCTCGTCAATTGTAGTTGTATCCTCGGGATAGCGTATAACACCTATCTGTGCCAGACAGCTTGGGCAATATATCTCATTCACCGTCAGGTTGAACGCTGCCTCATCTATCTGAGCAAGCTGATTAACACCGTCATTATAATGAATGGTGTATCTTATTTTTACAAACAGCTTAAGTTTCTTAAAGCCTGCTTTTGTAAGAGAATCGGTTCTTGAAATAACCTTAACTTCAATAATATCAAAGTCAGTTGCCCCCTCAAATGAAAACATGGGATTAATTACCCCTGAGCCCGGTATCAATGTTACCGTTCTTGTAACACAATCTCTTACCGCAACCTGGTCAAAAACCTTGGGTACCTGAACACACACCAGCTCATTCGGTGGGGGAAAATGATCGGGATTTAAAATCTGACCCGCTTCAATTTTTACAAAATGATTGTCACCTTTTGACATAAAATAACCTCCTCACAATAAAACCTTATACTCAATAAATATAATGCTTTCGTAATTCATTCCATTTTTTTATCCCATCGTATATGCTTACATTAATATTATATTTATCATTGTTAAAAAGGTTACATCTTTTAATATTATGTTTATAAAATGACAACCGGTATCAGTCGGGGCGCACCATAATAAAAAAAACTCGATTTTCATCGAGCTTTTTATGATAAATATTTCTTAGCTATTTGGTTTATTATCTTGCCGTCAGACCTGCCTTTAACCTTTGGCATCACTGCCTGCATTATTTTCCCTAAATCTCTGGCAGAACTCGCTCCGGTATCTTCGATCGCCTGCTTTACTATTACTTCAAGCTCTTCCTCAGTTAACTGTTGTGGTAAATACTGCAACAATGCCTCTATCTCTTTATTTAAGTCCTCTACCAGATCAATCCTTCCGCTTTTCTCATAATCCGGTACCGAATCCCTTCTTTTCTTAACTTCTTTAGCTATTATTTCAATTATACCATCATCGTCAAGGGTAACTTTTTTATCCTTTTCTACCTGAAGCACTGCCGCTCTGGCCATCTGAACAGCATTTTTTTTAATACTGTCCTTATCCCTCATAGCTATCTTCATATCCTCGGTTAATCTTTCCTTAAGGGACATGTTGTAAGTCCTCCCTTATTTAAACTTCCTTTTTCTTGCTGCCTCAGATTTTTTCTTTCTTTTCACACTCGGCTTTTCGTAATGCTCCCTTTTTCTAACCTCAGCTAAAACGCCGGACTTCGCGCAGGATCTCTTAAATCTTTTAAGCGCACTATCCAGAGATTCATTCTCTTTAACTCTAATTTCAGACATGTATTTCCCTCCCTCCGATGGTAACAATTGTGCCAAGAATAATCTACACATCCTTCTCTGTATATTATTGGAAATAAAACTAAATACAGCACACACTATATTATATATTAATTTTTAAAAATGTGTCAACAATTAATTACTTCGAACTTTTAGCAATTACAGCCTTAATCCTCTGTAATTGCTAAATAGATTAAACTACATCCCTATTATACACTCTGAAATAGTATGTATATGGATTAGCTTCGTTTTCCGGCCCTTTTTCCTCCCGTATAAGGCGCCACCTTGCATAATCTATGTCTGGGAACACGGCATCCCCCTCAAAAGCATGGTCTATAAAGGTTAAATAAAGCTTATCCGCATAAGGCAAAAGCTCACGGTATAAGCTCGCTCCTCCTATTACAAAGGCCTCATCCCCTTCTTCAACAATGTTTAACGCCTGACCGGCATTAGCACAGACAACACATCCCTCACAGCTGAAATTACTGTTTCGGGTCAGTATTATATTCTTCCTTCCCGGCAAGGGCCTGCCTATAGATTCAAAGGTCTTACGCCCCATAATTACGGCATGGCCCATAGTTGTCTTTTTAAAATAGGCAAGATCGGCCGGAAGCTTCCATGGAAGCCTGTTCTCTCTTCCTATTATACCATTTGCTCCTATAGCAGCTATTAACGATATCATACCGCAATCTCTCCCTTTATATGGGGATGAGGGTCATATCCCTCCAGCTTAAAATCTTCGTATTTAAAGTCAAATATAGACTTTACAGCGCTATTTATTTTCATAACCGGCAGTTGCCTTGGCTCTCTTGAAAGCTGGAGCTTTACCTGCTCAATATGGTTGGTATAAATGTGCGCATCACCCAGAGTATGAACAAAATCTCCCGGCATAAGCCCACAGACCTGAGCTATCATAAGCAAAAGCAATGCATACGACGCTATATTAAAGGGCACGCCTATAAAAACATCGGCACTCCTCTGGTAAAGCATACACGAAAGTCTGTTGCCGTCCACATAAAACTGATAAAAGCAGTGGCACGGGGGCAAAGCCATATTGGGTATATCACCCACATTCCATGCACTTACTATGTGTCTTCTGGAGTCAGGGTTTTTCTTAATGTCATTTATGACATTAGACAGTTGATCTATCGTTCTTCCGTCACCTGCCGTCCATGATCTCCACTGGTGCCCGTATATTGGTCCGAGATCACCGTTAGGATCAGCCCATTCGTCCCATATGGAAACCCCGTTATCCTTTAAATATTTTATGTTTGTGTCTCCCTTTATAAACCACAGCAGTTCATGCATTATAGATTTCAGATGCAGCTTTTTTGTAGTAACCAGCGGAAATCCGTCTGCCAAATTAAATCTCATCTGATATCCAAAGGTGCTTATAGTGCCTGTACCCGTCCTATCCTCCTTCCGAATACCTTTATTTAGAATATGACGGCAAAGGTTAAGATATTGTTCCATTGGATTTCCTCCATTTCCCCGTTTTAATCCCTTAATACATCTAAATGCCCTACTTTGCCTTGCTTTTTACCTCTTCCACAATTTTGTTTATAAATTCCTCCGCAGGCATTGAGCCCAAATCTCCATCCTTTCTTGATCTCACCGCCACAGCCCTGCTTTCCATTTCCTTGTCTCCAATGACCAGCATGTAAGGTATCTTCTCCATTTGAGCCTCTCTGATCTTATATCCTATCTTTTCGTTCCTCAGGTCAACCTCAGCCCTTATATTATTAGCCTGAAGCAGCTTCTGAAGCTCAAGGGCATAGGCATGATGCTTATCAATCAAAGGCAATATCTTAGCCTGTACCGGCGATAGCCAGGTAGGAAATGCACCAGCATACTTTTCTATAAGTAAGGCCAGAGTCCTTTCATAACAGCCTATTGAGGTTCTATGAATAACATAAGGATACTTTTTTTGTCCCTCACTGTCAACATACTGCATACCGAACTTTTCTGCAAGCTGGAAATCTATCTGTACTGTTATTAAGGTATCCTCCTTCCCATGCACATTTCTTATCTGTATATCAAGCTTTGGACCATAAAAGGCAGCTTCTCCCTCCGCCTCCTTATAATCTATGCCTAAGTTGTCCAGTATTTGTCTCATTCTGTTTTGAACCTCTTCCCACTGCTCTTCTGTTCCAATATACTTTTCCTTGTTATTGGGGTCCCATTTGGAAAAGCGGTAGGAAACATCATCATCTAAGCCGACAGTTTTAAGCATATAATTTGCAAGATCAATACAGCCGGCAAACTCCTGCTCCAATTGCTCCGGCGTACAGGCTATGTGGCCTTCTGAAATTGTAAATTGCCTCACTCGTATCAATCCATGCATTTCTCCCGAGGATTCATTTCTAAACAGCGTTGACGTTTCATTAAATCTCATTGGCAATTCTCTGTAGCTTCTAAGCCTTGCAAGATATACCTGAAATTGAAAGGGACAAGTCATGGGCCTCAGCGCAAACACCTCTGTGCCGTCACTGTTTTCATCCCCCATAATGAACATTCCCTCCCGGTAATGATCCCAATGCCCCGATATTTTGTACAGGTCGCTTTTTGCCATAAACGGTGTCTTTGTAAGCATATACCCGCGGCGTTCCTCTTCATCCTCTACAAATCTCTGTAGGATCTGAATAACTTTTGCGCCTTTAGGCATCAGTATAGGCAAGCCCTGACCTATATAATCAACCGTTGTAAACAATTCCAGCTCACGCCCAAGCTTGTTGTGATCCCTCTTTTTTGCCTCCTCTACCCTTGCAAGATACTCATCCATCTCACTCTTTTTTGAAAATGAAGTCCCGTATATCCTCTGAAGCATTTTATTCTTTTCGCTTCCCCTCCAGTAAGCACCGGCAACCTGAGTAAGCTTAAACGCCTTTACCTTGCCTGTTGAAGGCAAATGCGGCCCTGCGCAAAGGTCAACAAACTCTCCCTGCTTGTAGAAGGAAATCTCCTCACCCTCGGGAAGATCCGAGATCAGCTCCACCTTGTACGGCTCTCCCTTTTCCTCCATATACTTAATTGCTTCGTCCCTGGGAAGGACAAACCGCTCCATGCTGAGATCCTCTTTTACAATTTTGCTCATTTCCTTTTCTATTTTGTCCAAATCCTCAGTTGAAAACGGCTTTTCTGCATCAAAGTCATAATAAAACCCATTCTCTATAGCAGGACCTATTGCAAGCTTTATGTCAGGGTACAGCCTTTTTACGGCCTGAGCCATTATATGTGAGGTTGTATGCCTGTAAGCATACTTTCCTCCGTCGCTTTCAAAGGTCAAAAGACTCAGCCTGCAATCCTTCTCAATTTTATAGCTCAAATCCTTCACAGCTCCGTCTACCTCTCCTGCAAGCGCGACCCTTGCAAGACCTGCGCTTATACTCTCCGCAATCTCCTTTATGGTTGAGCCCTTTTGATACTCCTTAACGCTTCCATCCTTCAATGTAATTTTTATCATATTTTATTCCTCCTTAAAATCTAAAAAGCTCCCGTCCCTTAAAAGGGACGAGAGCTGTTCTCCCGTGGTTCCACCCTAATTTGTATACGATAAAACCGCATATTTCTTAGTGCAGCCTTGCTGCCGATTATAACGAAATCATCGCTTCCGCTCAGAGGCGGTCTTCAACTGTTATTCAATAAAAGCATTTTCAGCCAAAGGATTTAAGCTAAAATCCAATGATGCTTTCTCTCTAAAAAGAAAAAATCAGCCTACTCTTCTCATCACAGCGGAATAGTATATTTATTAAATAATTATATTCTCATTATGTTTTGCTGTCAACGTATTTGAATAAGGATTTTATTGCCGCCCAAACGTATTTTTATATTATTTCCAGGTAATAATATAAAAATGCAGCCTATGATATAATGGAATAATATTCCATTATATCAAAAAGGGGGAGGAAGCAGTGAGAGTAAAAAGAGTAAACAAATTCAGGCGGAGCAGGTTAAAAAGAAATAGAAATGTAGTATTTTTTGCATTTATTTTACCGTTTGCACTGGTTTTTTTGGGATACCTGATATCCTCATTTCTATTTCTGCCGGTTATGAGCACCAGATAGAATCAACCCTCTATGCTATGCCCAACAAACGTGCGGCACCTGCTACAATAAAGCATATGGCAATACCCGCCGCTGTAGGCACCGCAAAGGAAACGAGCGTCCATTTGAGGCTCCCAGTCTCTTTTTTGATTGTGAGGCAGGTTGTGCCGCAGGGCCAGTGCATCAGGGAAAACAGCATTGTGCATACAGCCGTCAGCCACGTCCAGCCATGATTTACAAATAATGCATACAGATCATGCAGGCTCTGCAGCTCAGTAAGCCTAGAGGTTGCCATATAGCTCATAATCATTATGGGCACAACAATTTCATTTGCAGGAAAGCCAAGAATAAAAGCCATCAGAATATAGCCATCTAAGCCTATAAGTCTGGCAAACGGATCGAGAAAGCCTGCACAATGGGAAAGAAGGCTTAAATCCCCAACGTGAATATTTGCAAGTATCCAGATAACAAGACCGGCGGGTACGGCAACAACAACCGCCCGGCCAAGCACAAACAGAGTCCGGTCTAAAATAGAGCGCACCACTACTCTGCCCACCTGAGGGCGGCGATACGGCGGAAGCTCGAGGTTGAACGAAGAGGGCATTCCTTTTAATATGGTCTTTGAAAGCAGTCTGGAGATTAAAATAGTCATGGCAATGCCAAGAACAATCACCCCGGTAAGCATAAGAGTGGATACAATGGAGTGAAATGCGCCCCCTGCTGTTCCGGCAAAAAACATTGTAATAATTGCAATCAGAGTGGGAAATCTCCCATTGCAGGGAACAAAGCTGTTTGTGATGGTTGCAATCAGGCGCTCGCGCGGAGAATCAATAATGCGGCAGCCTATGACTCCGCAAGCGTTGCAGCCGAAGCCCATACACATTGTAAGAGCTTGCTTTCCGTGGGCACAGGCCTTGCGAAAGAAATTATCAAGGTTGAAGGCAACGCGGGGCAGGTATCCTAAGTCCTCCAGCAGTGTAAACAGCGGAAAGAATATTGCCATCGGCGGAAGCATAACGGATATAACCCATGCCAGCGTTCTGAAAACTCCGTCTGCAAGTATACCGTGAACCCACACCGGCACCTGTATCCACAAAAAAAATTGAGAGACAAGCTCATATACATGAAACAGGCCCGAAGCAAGCAGTCTTGACGGAACATTAGCGCCGACAATGGTAATCCATAATATGCCGAACAGAAGAGCAAGCATTATGGGAATGCCGGTCAGCCTTGAGGTCAGAATTTTGTCAATTTTACCATCTCGTTCGGCACATTCCTTTTTCTCAAACACAACAGCTTCACGGGTGATGTCCTCACATGTCTTAACAATTTCAGCCACCACCCGATCTCTCAATTGGTCATGCGGTATGCCTGCCTCCCGGAGAAAATCCCTGGCTCTTACTGTCCATTTTAATATTTCGTCATTGTCCGTCAAATCAAAGCCGAGATAAGCTTTTAAAGACTTAAGCAAACTTTCATCCCCGTCCAGCAGCCTCAGCGACACCCACCGGGCACTCACATGCCGCTGCAAAACCTCTTCTACCGCAGGCTCTATCATAGAAACAGCTATTTCGATCTGGTCTATGTATTTAATATGCAGAGGCTTTAATTCGTTTGAGCTCTCTGTTACACTGCAAACGGCATCCATCAGGCAGTCAAGGCCCTTGCAGGATCTCGCGCTTATCCCGACGACGGGAATGCCCAGCTTAGAAGCAAGCAAATCCAAATCTATAGAGATTTTTTTCTTTCTGGCCTCATCCATAAGATTTACACACAATACCACCTTACCCGTAATCTCCATGGTCTGAAGCACTACATTCAAATTCCTTTCAAGACAGGTAGCGTCGGCAACCACCACTACAGCGTCCGAGCCTCCAAAGCAGATGAAGTCCCTTGCAACCTCTTCCTCCGCCGAGTTGGCCATAAGGGAATAAGTACCGGGGATATCCACCATAATAAAGTTTCTGTCCTTATGCCGGTATTTCCCCTGCGCATTGGCCACGGTTTTTCCGGGCCAGTTTCCGGTATGCTGATTAAGGCCGGTCAGGCTGTTGAACACTGTACTTTTTCCGACATTGGGATTACCTGCCAGTGCCACAATTTTATCCTGTTGTGTTTCTCTCTTTATATGTAATCCGCAGCAATTTAACACTCCCGCACCCGTTGATGTATTTGTTAGCCCCATACTAAACCTCCTTAAAGAAGCTGTGAAGCCTTTATGGCACCGACACTATAATCTTTTCCGACACATCGGATCTCAATGCAATGACAGCTCCTCTTATTAAATAAGCCACCGGATTGCCGGACGGGCTTTTATAAAGCGGTTTAATTTCGGTTCCGCATATTATGCCCAGATCCAGCATACGTCTTCTGGCCGCTCCGTCGGATATCAGCATCGCAACATTTGCCTTTTCCCCCATTGGCAATTGATTCAGCGGAATTTCACTGCAATCCATAAAAAAATCCTCCAAAATAATAAGCGCAGGGCAAAAACTTTCCCTACGCTAATATATGGATAATAAACTTATTATGTTACTGCAACAAATTCATTCAAACCCTTTTACAGGTATTTTATTTTTACCTATTTGTAAATCATCGACTCATCTCTTTCAAACGCTGCGTCAAGCTCCGAATGTATAAATATGTCACGTTTTTCCCCTTCAATAAGGAACCGGACCTTTTTGACGTTATCAAGCTGCGTCATTGTATTGACAATAGAATATATGGTCATCAGCTCCCCCGCCGAGCCCCCGGGGTGGTTATCTATAAATTCACGGGATAAATCTATTGTGCAGGTATCCCCCTCGGTGGAAGCAGACAGCAGTCTTGTTCCCTCGGGTATAGGAGAAGGAAGTCCTCTTCCCGAAGGTCCCTTTTGCAGCTCCTCAAACAGAACCTTCTCTTCGGTCTCCCCGCCTTTAACTAAAATTTCTCTCTCCTCCGGCACCAGAGCATCGGCATTCTCGCTCCCGAAATATAAAGTTGCCGTTTTCCTCTGCTCATCGGCAGAGCTGCCGTCACCTGCCGCCGCTGTCCCTTCAGCGTCCGCCCCATTGCCTTTCGGTATGGAATTTCCCGCGCCGCATCCTGACAGTGCGACAAGCATTATCAAGCATACTATAGCAATAAGTTTTCTATTCATAGCTAAGACCTCTCTTACATTATATAGTTTTGCCGCAGTTATACATAATATTATACCCCTAATCCCTTATATTGCATAGTATGACTTTTACATTTCCCCAAAACACAGTTAGTACTATATAGTTTAGGCTTTTGGCATATCAGATAACGTGGGATGTAAAATAATATCCTCCAGAATAATTTCTACTCTAACTATAGAAGCATGTATACCTGTAGAAGACGCGATAGTTTATATCCTAATTTATTTAGTCGGCAACTATCAAGTCCTTCATGCGCGCAAACTTGCTTTGGCCTATTCCCGGCACATTCATAATATCCTCGGGTCTTTTAAAGCTGCCGTTTTTCTCTCTGTATGAAATTATATCGCCCGCCGTCTTCTCTCCTACTCCCGGCAGCTTATCAAGCTCCGCAGAGTCTGCGGTATTTATGTTTATTTTTGCGCTCGCCTTGCTTTTCTCCCCCTCAGGGTTTACAACGGCACCCCCGCTGTCTTTTGTAATTATAACTCCGGGCTTTGTGCCTAACGGTGCCTTAGGTGCGGGGCTTTTTATATCCTCATTTATTTTCTCAGTATCTTTTTTTGACAATACCTTAATCATGGTGTTGTCCTCCAAGCGGTATGCCAGATTTATGTTTTCCATATCGGCCTCGTCGGTAAAGCCTCCGGCAGCTATTATGGCATCATCAATTATCTGTCCCTTTCTTAAGGTTACTACTCCCGCCTTTTTCACACACCCCACCACATAGACCTTTATCTCCTCCTTAAGGTCGTCCTCCTCCCTCTCCTCCTGCTCCTTCTGCAAGGCTGTCTGCTGCTGCACGTTTTCTTGCGGGCCATACACGCCTTGCCTGTCTATTATTATTCCCTTGTCGTTTTTTCTTATCATAAATCCTGCCACAACCGCCGCCAAAACAATAACTGCGGCGGCAATAACCACCAGCTGCTTTTTTATATATATTTGCCTTCCCAGTATATTAAGCTCCATAAACAACACCTCTCTTAAAGCATTCGCTCTCAGATTTTACATAATATGCAATGTTATATATTCTACATATGTGCATTTTTCCCTTTTTTTACTTCATTTTTTTTGAAAAATCAGTACATTTTTATCCTCTTTTCTGGTATACTTTTATTTGCAGAATAATATTTAATGCGAGTATTTTATATGGAAGGTATGGCATAATTATTATCGTACCTTAAAATCCACTTATATTTTTTTGGAGGAACTGATGAGGAAGCTTTTTTCATGTACAATAGCGCTTTTAATTGTAGTTTTATGCTTTTCTGCGGCTTACGCCGAGCCTTCGATAGAAGGCATAGACGCACCCTCTTACATACTTATGGATTTAAAATCCGGCAGAGTGCTGTACGGAGAAAACGAGAACGAGAGGATGTACCCCGCAAGCACCACAAAGATAATGACTGCGATTATCGCACTTGAAAACGGCAAGCTTGATCAGTTAATGACAGCAAATGAAAAGAACATAGACCCAGGTCGCGGGGGAATGAACGTAGGCATTATGGCAGACGAGCAGCTCACTATGGAAGCCCTTTTACATGCTCTTCTTATGAAATCCGCCAATGAGTCGGCAAATATAATTGCTGAAAACCTGTGTCCTACAAGACAGGACTTTGTTGATCTTATGAATAAAAAGGCAAAGGAGCTTGGCGCATATAACACTCATTTCGTAAATACCAACGGAATGCATGACGACGATCATTACAGCACTGTCCATGACATGGCAAAAATCGCGTTTTATGCAATGAAGCTGGAAAAGTTCAGGGAGATAGTGGCAAAGCCCAAGTATGATATGGAAAGCACCAATAAGCATGACAAGTGGGATACCTTTTATACAACAAACAGGCTGATATCCATGTACTCCGAATCGGATTATTTCTCCAGTGTTCTGGGCATAAAAACAGGATATACCAGTCAGGCCGGAAACAACCTCGTATCCGCTGCGGAAAATGACAAAGGCATACAGCTTATGGCAGTCATGTTCGGGGTAAGAAATAATGTTAATGCCAGCAATGTATATATTCAGTCGAGAAGGCTGCTTGAATACGGCTTTCAAAATTTTTCCGAAGCCATTATCGCAAATGCAAATGAGGTTGTAAAGACAGTTGCCGTCGAGGACGCAAAGGATGATGCAAAGCTTTCTCTTATTTCCGAAAGCGGCTTATCTGCGCTAATGCCTTCAGACAATACCCTATGGAATTTAAACATCAAGCAAAGCTTTGTCTCAGATACCTTTAAGGCTCCCATAAAGAAGGGAGAGGTTTTAGGCTACATAGAGTATGAAAATGACGGAGCAGCTCTGGGAAGGGTAAATATTATTGCCGCAAATGACATAGAAAAGAGCTTTGTCGCCGAGCTTAAGGAAAACGTGCATAGCTTTTGGGAAGGAACCTTTAAAAAAATACTTCTTTTTGTTGCCGGATTAATAATATTCTTTATTTTATTGAGAATAGTACTCCGGAGAATATCCCGAGCAGTAAATTCAAGAAAAATATAGAGGCAAAATAAATATCTTAAAATTCAAGCAAAGCAATGCTATGTTAATGCTTTTTTTAATATAATATATGTAGGAAGCGATAAAGATTTTACAAACATAGATTGATGCTGCAAAAATAATGGGCTTTAATTTTCCTAAAATTTAATATATAATATATACTATTGCATTTTTAGTGCTGCAATAGCATTCGATGTATATACATCACAAAGGAGTGGTATGTAATGGTGTCTCAGCCCATTTACAGTGTGAGGCCAATAAAGAATTTGAAAGACATGCTTGAGCAAAGTGCGGATCTTTACAGTGAAAAGGATGCTTTTCTCCTTAAAGAAGGCGATAATAATTATAGGGGGATAAAGTATTGTGATTTTAAAAGAGATGTGGATGCATTAGGCACGGCACTTTTGGATCTGGGTTTAAAAGATAAATTTATAGCTGTAATAGGAGAAAACCGTTATGAGTGGGGAGTAGGCTATATGGCCGTTGTAAACGGCACAGGCGTAGCAGTTCCGTTGGACAGGGAGCTCCCTTTGTCGGAAATTGAAAACCTTATTATAAGGTCGGACACATCTGCAATTATCTTTTCCGAAAAGCTTGATAGGGAGATGAGAATGCTGTCCGCCACCCTTACTTCTGTAAAGTATTTTATCAGAATGGACTACAAGCATACGCAGCAGCCTTCCTCCGGCTCTTCCACAGAAGGCACCGACGGCAGATTTATTTCATACACCAGCTTGATTGAGCGCGGAAGGATGCTTATTGAAAAATGTGGAAACAGGGCTTTTGTGGATTCTGTAATTGATGTCGATAAGATGAGCATACTTCTTTTCACCTCGGGTACTACCGATCTGGCTAAAGGAGTAATGCTGTCTCACAAAAATATATGCTCAAATATAATGGCGACCTGTTCGGTGCTGTATCTGGACAGCAACGATTCGGTTCTGTCGATACTTCCCATACATCATACCTATGAATGCACCAACGGTTTTCTGCTTATGCTCTATAACGGCTGTACTATTTCCTTCTGTCAGGGCTTAAAGCATATACCCAAAAATCTTAAGGAGGTTAAATGCACTATACTTCTGGTTGTACCTCTCATACTCGAAAACCTTTACAAGAAAATATGGGAGCAGGCGGGTAAGAAAAAGGGAATGAGGTTCAAGCTTAAAGCTGCCATTTTCATAAGCGATATATTGTATAAGGCCTTTAATATTGATATAAGGAAAAAGCTGTTCCGTCAGGTGCATGAAAGCTTAGGAGGAAGGGTACGGCTGGTAATATCGGGAGCCGCCGCAATAGATCCAAGGGTGTCTAAAGGCCTCGGCTCTATGGGAATACGCGTAATACAGGGATACGGACTTACCGAGTGTTCACCTATTGTAACAGTAAACAGGGACGATGCCTTCAAGGACGCTTCAATAGGTCATGCTCTTCCGGGAACAGAGGTAAGGATTGAAAATCCCAACAGTGACGGCATAGGAGAAATAGCGGTAAAGGGTGATCACGTCATGCTGGGGTATTTTGAAAACAGCCTCGCCACAGAAAAGGTATTGAAGGGCGGGTGGTTTTATACAGGCGATCTGGGGAGAATTGACGATTTCGGCTTTTTCTATGTGACGGGCAGAAAGAAAAATGTCATTGTGACTAAAAACGGCAAAAATATTTTCCCGGAGGAGGTCGAAGCATATCTCAACAAGAGCCCCTATATTCAGGAATGCCTGATATGGGGAAAGTATGAGGAAATGTCGGGTGAAACATATGTAAGCGCCCAGATTGTACCCTATGTTGAGGCAATAAAGGAAAAGCTCAGGATTGACAACCCCTCACAGGAGGATATACTTAAAATAATCAATCTGGAGGTAAAGGCTATAAATTCCCGTATGCCTTTATATAAACGCATACGCAAATTTACAGTCCGTGAAAATGAGTTTGAAAAGACCACCACTAAAAAAATAAAAAGGTATATTGAGAAAATAAGCTGATCTTAAATATAAAATACAGGCACTATGGGTAAGGACTGAAGTTCTTCCCATAGTGCCTGTATTTATGTTACCAGGTCTTTATTTGACGTGCAGCATCAGCTCTCCCATATCGTCTATAATAATATCAGGCCCAGCCGCAGCAAGCGCCCCGGTGTCTCCTAAGCCGTATGTCACTCCGCAGGTGCGCGCCCCCGCCCTCTTCCCAACTTCTATATCGGTATATGTATCCCCTACCATTAAAGCGTTTTGAGGGCTTTCTCCCAAGCTTTGCAGAACCTTTACCAGCCCCTCAGGATCAGGCTTTAACCTTTGTACAGACTCAGGGCCTATAACAAGCTTGAAAAACTTCATTACCTCCAGCCTCTCAAGTATCCTGTACGTCAAATCCTCGGGCTTGTTTGTGAGTATAGCCAGATTTTTTCCGCTAAAAAAGCTCAATGTTTCCCGGACATTGTCATAAAGCCTGGTCTCAACTACACAGTTATCCAGATAGTATTTTTTATAAAAAGGCAGGGCCTCTTTTATTATATCCTCACCACAGTCCTTGAAGCTTTTTCTTATAAGCTGCTCCGCGCCTCCTCCAACATAGCCTGTTATCTCTTCCCTGCTTAACACAGGCCTTCCAAAGGCTTTAAGGGTATAGGCCACGGCATTGGCTATGTCTGCTCCTGAATCCACAATAACTCCATCAAAGTCAAATACAATTGTTCCGGCCCTTATCCCCATATTCAAAATCTCCCCTTCAAACCAGGCAAACTATTTATATGTCACAATTCCATCGGACCACAGCCTGTCAAGATTGTAGAATTCTCTATCCTCCTCATGGAATATGTGTATTATTATCTCACCATAATCAAGCAATATCCATCTCGCAGTATTGTAGCCCTCCTTGTGCAAACAGTTATATCCTTCCTTAGACAGCTTTTCATCAATTTCATCAGCCAGGGCACGTATATGCGTGGTTGATGTCCCGCTGCAAATAATAAAATAGTCCGCCAGAATTGATATGTTTGTTATGTTAACCGCACTTATATCTCTTGCTTTCTTTCCTTCCAAAATTTCAAGAATCTTTTGCGCTATTTTTTCAGAATCCAAATGAATTTTATCCTCCTTTTCAGATTAGTCCACAGCTTTATTATACCATTAATTATCGCATAGTAAAGCACCTTTACAGGCATGAATTTTTGGTTATTTAGCCTTATTTCTCCGTTCATAAATAATATAATTTCTTGCGTTGATTGTATTTGGATGAACCAGCGTCCCCTTATCCATTACAAATCTTACCGTTTTTTCGAGGGACATGAGTATTGCCTTATCAATATCATTATACACAACCTTGCGCGCCTCAAACACTGCCGGAAATGTTCTTCCCGGCTCAATATAATCCGCTATGAACACAATTTTGGACAACATGCTCATTCTTTCGCAGCCTGTGGTATGATATCTTATTGCATCAAGTATCCCAGCATCTGAAATGCCATATTCCGTCTCTGCAAGCCTGGCTCCTATGGGGCCATGAAGAAGCTCGGGCTGGGCGCGCGTTATATAATCCGTTTCAATTCCCATCTCGTCACAGAGCTTGAAAACCTGTTCTCCCTTTATATCCCTGGCACAATCATGCAGCAGGCCGGCAACAGCCGCCTTCTCCTCGTCCACACCATATTTTCTTGCGAGAAGTATTGCAGTTTCCATAACATTAACCGAGTGTACAAATCTCTTGTGCTTTAAACCCGGCCTCAGCCTGTCCTTCATTTCCTCAATAGTCATATTCAATGTCCCTCTCTATCCCCTTTGCATATCCTCCAAATACAGTCTATTTTCAACCACATATCCTTCCACAGCCTCCGGGACCATATATTTTATGGATTTGCCGCATACGATCCTTTCTCTTATAGCCGTGGACGATATCTCTATTAAAGGCGCCTTAACCAAATTTATTGCGGCTCCATACTCCTCTTTTAAAAAATCAAGCCTGTTTTGAAATTTTTCCTCTTCATATCCCGGCCTGACTGTGGCTATAAACTCGCACAGCGTAAAAACCCTCCTGTAATCCTTCCATGTATGCAGATCCAATATAACATCCGCCCCTGTTATGAAAAACAGTCTGGAATCCTCTCCGTACAGATTCTTAAGATAAAGCAGAGTGTCAACTGTATAGGTATATCCCGCTCTCTCTATTTCCATATCCGACACATCAAAAAAAGGATTTGACTCTACGGCAAGCTTTACCATATTAAGCCTGTGTCTTGCGGAGGCAACCTCCAGTGTATTTTTATGAGGAGGGACTCCGGAAGGAATAAATATGACCTTGTCCAGATGGAATATTTCCCTTACATTCTCTGCAAGAATTAAATGTCCATAATGTATGGGATTAAATGTTCCTCCTGCAATACCGATGTATCTGTATCTATTCATTGTGTTGATTTCCTTAAAAAACGTTATTGCATATTATAACATAAAATTATACCCATGCCTATACGTTAACGGCTATTTTAACACGGCAAAGGCAAGAAAGCTAAAACTAAGAGAACGAGGAATTGTCTTTACAAGATTTGACGTTTAAAGATCTTTTTTTGATTCTTCACCTACAGCATAGGGGGTGCATCAGCATATGCAAAAAAGTTTTTTGAAGGAAGGCGATAAGACAATACGACGATTTTCAGCTATAATTTGAAATAGCTTAGTAGTATGCAAGAAGATGTGTCTCGGGGAATTCTGGGAAAGGCAGTGTGTCTGAATAGTCTGTTTTCTGCTATTTTGTCTTTAAAATTAAATTGTTTGCAATTAATTCACACTCTCCGTTATCGAATAAGATTCCCATCCTGAAGCAGTCTTCATTTATTAATTCAATCTCTTCATATATCCACCACTTCGGTAATATATCCTGAGTCATATGGAAAAAATTCACATCCGAAAACAGCATTATGTACCTGCCCTGAGGCGGGCAGCAGTTACTGCCGTCAAGTTCAAACGCTATTGTATTCTCTGTTGGTTTGTTTATTTCTATCAATTGCGCATCATGCAAACTAGTTTTTATTAGTGTCTGGACACCATCTGGCAAAAGCATTGCAATTGAATTTAAATACTTACTGTAAGCCTGACTATTGCTGATACACTCTTGCTTAATATCATTCTTCCATTTTTCAAGCTCATCCACCAAATATGGCCTAAATAAAGCGTCGTATTTGTCCAAATATATAGCATCTTTAATACTGTATATCTTGTCTCTAAGATGCTCTGGTAAATACTTAAGCAATAATTTGTTTGTTTCTTCATGCTTAACATTAAAATCTATACCGTTTTCAACATAATATCTCTCTAAGTCACTAAAAATTGTCTTATCCATCAACAGCCAATCCATAACTTGATCCTTTTCGTACATTTCCCTTGTATAATATTTCATATAACCACCCCTTCTATTTAGTAGTTTAAATGTATATTATTATTCTTATTATATAACATGCCTAAAAGAAAGACATAAAATAAAGCATCTTTTGAAGAGGTTGTAAATGTAATAAACCTCCTAAAGATGCTTTGTATACATAAAGACACCTAAACTATTTTAGTGCCGAAACCACATTCCCCACCAGCTTTAAGCCGTTATTTTCCTTCAGCGTCATTATAGACTCAGGGTGAAATTGCACTGCGCTTATAGCAAGCTCTCTATGCTCAACAGCCATAACAATATTATCCTCAGAAACAGCCGTCACCTTCAGGCATTCGGGCACCTCCGCGGCATAAAGGGAATGATACCTTCCCACACAAAATTCCTCCGGCAGCCCCGCAAACAGCTTGCCTGTGGCATCGGCGTTTATACGTGACGATTTCCCGTGCTGCGCATAGTCAAGCTGTCCCAGCCTTCCTCCAAAATACTCTACAAGCCCCTGTAATCCCAGACATACACCAAATATCGGTATGCCCCTTTCAATGCTCAGTTTAATGGTGAGGTTTAAATTAAATTGCTCCGGCCTTCCCGGCCCCGGAGAAAGAACAATAAGATCAAAGCCTGCTTCCCCCGAAGCTAACACCTTTTGCGCCTGACCCGAACGCAGTGTCACAACAGAAGCCCCCGTTTGCCTGAAATAGTCTGCAAGAGTGTGTACAAAGGAATCCTCATGATCTACAAACAGTATCTTTTTGCCCGCACCGCTTTTCAATTCCTCCTTCGGCAATTCCACCCTCCGTGCCTTATTAAATTCCACTGCCTTCACCAGCGCGGCGGCCTTTACATACGTTTCCTCCTCCTCATCCTCCGGGACTGAATCGATAAGAAGGGTTGCTCCGGCCCTTATTTTGGCTACTCCGTTGTTTTCTATTTTAATGGTGCGGAGGGTAAGTCCGGTATTGATATCACCGTTAAAAGCAATATACCCCACCGCGCCTCCATACCACTCCCTGCACGAATCCTCCTGATTCTCTATCCAGCTTATGGCCGCCTTCTTGGGCGCTCCCGTTATGGTTACCGCCCACATATGTGTCATGAAGGCGTCTAACGAATCAAATTCGGGCCTTAAATATCCTTCGACATGATCAACGGTGTGGATCAAATGCGAGTAAAATTCGCATTGCCTCCTCCCTATAACCTTTACAGTACCGGGTATACAAATCCTGGATTTATCGTTTCTGTCAACATCGGTGCACATTGTAAGCTCCGACTCATCCTTGTAGGAATTCAGCAGCCTTTTTATCTGCTCGGCATCCTCTATTGCATCCTTTCCCCTTTTAATGGTGCCGGAAATAGGACATGTCTCAACGCGATTATTTTCAACACGGACATACATTTCAGGAGATGAACCCACGAGATACTCTCCTCCCATATTAATTATAAAGCCATATGGACTTGGATTGGATGCCTTCAGATTGTTGAAAATTTCCGATGGCGTTGAGCTGCATTTATAATAAAGCGTGTGAGAGGGCACAACCTCAAACATGTCTCCAACCTTAAAGGATTCTATAGCCTTTCTGACAATGGAGGCATATTTCCCCTTTTCGGTTTTGGGAAGCTGAACATCTCCGCAGCCTGCGCCAAATTCGTTCCTGCTGCCCTCCACAGGTATTCCCTCCGTGCTTACGCCGTCAACAATGAACTCATAGCTTATTTCACTGGCCTGCGCCATTCTATGATCCACTACAGTTATGCGGTCGGGCATAAAGAGCACAAGATCATTGGCGGCTTCAGGGCGTTCATGCTTTAACTCAATGGGATCAAACTGAAACACCAGATCATATCCAAAACCCCCATAAAACCCGAGGAATTTATCATCCTTGCATGAAAACAACCGATTGACGGCCCGGATTACCGAAAAAATACTGGGCTGCTTGCTTCTCTCCTCTTCGCTGAAAACAGCGTCGCTTCTCTTTACCGTTCCTTCTATGCCCGCGCTGCTCAAATTGATGCCTTCTATATCGCTATTGCCCTTCAAATGATTATAAATAGCACCAAGCAGAACCTCACCGCGTTTATTCAAGGCATTGAAAGCAAAGGAACGCTTTTTGGCCCTCAGCTCCAGGCAGGGGTTTACAAAGCCTATGTCCCACCTCGAATACCTTCCCGGATACTCGTAGCTGCTTGAAAAAAGGGCCCCCTTGCTGCTGTCAATAAGCTCTAAAATCTTATTAACGCTTGCCTTTGCATCGGACGATACCGTTTTTCTTTTAATTTTTATATTGCCCTCGGTCAAATACTCAAAAAACCCATCATCAGATAAATATTCGAACATAAAAAACACTCCTTTAAATTTAATTTAGAAGGAGTGAAGAGAATTGTCCTGCGACAGAACCCCCAAAAAAAGAACCACCACGATTAAGCTTTCTCTTCTCCACTCTTCTCTTCTCTACTCATCTTACTCTCATTTATACCATTATAAGAAAATTATTTATTTTCGTCAAGCTTTCTATTTTACGCCTTTCAATTCGCAGTTGGCTGCATGAGGGATTATCTGGAAGAAAATTTCATTTGACCCGTAAGGAATACTTCTAAGAAAAATGTCTGATGACGGACCCCAGAGACATTTCCCTACAAGGCATTTTTCGATGCTATTGAAATTTTCTGCAAGATTTCCCTCGTGCAAAGCCAAATTGCAAATCGCTATTTTACTCCTATATCCTTCCTGTAATGCATGTCCTTGAAGCTTATCTTTTTAACGGCATCATATGCCCTTGAAATGGCATCGGTAAGAGAAGCCCCCACGGCAGTTACTCCTAAAACGCGCCCTCCCGCCGTATAGTATCTTCCGTCCTCACATCTCGTGCCGGCATGAAAAACAATGTTTCCGCCATTTTTGCAGGCATCCTCAATGCCGCTTATTTCATGGCCTGTAGAATAGCTTCCGGGATACCCTCCCGAAGCCATTATAACGCATACGGAAGCATTATCATGCCATTCTATGTTGAGGCTGTCAAGCCTCTCGTCTATAACAGCGTTAAATACCTCAACCAGATCATTTTTAAGCCTTGGAAGCACTACCTGAGTTTCAGGGTCCCCGAACCTTGCGTTATATTCCAGTACCTTAGGCCCGTCTTCCGTTATTATAAGCCCGAAATACAATACTCCTTTAAATTTCCTGCCCTCATTATTCATTGCCTCTATAGTAGGCTTATATATCTTTTCCATGCAATACTCAGCCATTTGGGAGTCATAAATCCTGCTGGGAGAAAATGTTCCCATTCCACCCGTGTTGAGTCCCTGATCATTGTCCAGAGCCCTTTTATGATCCTGAGAGCTTACCATAGGCACCACCGTGCTTCCGTCGGTGAACGCCAGAACAGACACCTCGGGGCCTGTCAGAAACTCCTCTATTACAACGGTGTCCCCCGCACTTCCGAACGCCTTATTTTCCATCATGCTTTTAACAGCCTCCGAAGCCTCATCAAAGGATTGGGCTATGATTACTCCCTTTCCAAGGGCAAGCCCGTCTGCTTTTACAACTATGGGGTAGCTCTGATGCCTTAAATACTCCACAGCCTTGCTGCTGTCATCAAAAACCTCATATCCCGCCGTAGGTATTCCGTATTTCTTCATCAGGTCCTTAGAGAAGGATTTGCTTCCCTCGAGAATTGCAGCACTTTTGCGGGGACCAAAAGCCCTTATGCCGGCCTCTTCGAGGGCATCCACCATTCCCGCCACCAGCGGGTCGTCAGGTGCGACAACAACCATATCCACTCCATTGCCCCTTGAAAACTCAACTACTCCCTCTATATCCATGGCCTTTAGAGGCACACACTCAGCAAGACCTGCAATTCCCCCGTTTCCGGGGGCACAGTATATCTTTTCAACCAGAGGGCTTTGAGCCAGCTTCCACACAATGGCATGTTCCCTGCCTCCGCCCCCAACCACAAGTATTTTCATTTTGCGTCCTCCAATTTTAATGCTTAAAATGCCTCATCCCTGTAAACACCATAGCAATTCCGTGCTTATTGCAAGCGTCTATAGACTCCTGATCCCTTACCGAGCCTCCTGGCTGAATAATAGCCTTTATCCCGGCAGCGGCCGCCGCCTCTACGCAGTCGCTGAACGGGAAATAGGCATCAGATGCCATAACCGCTCCGTTTGCTCTGTCTCCTGCGTACTCTATAGCTATCTTTGCAGCCATTATCCTGTTGGTCTGTCCGGGGCCTATTCCAAGTGACTGCTTATTCTTTGCAAGAGCTATTCCGTTCGACTTTGTGTGCTTTACCACCGTCATTGCAAAAATCATGTCCTCAATTTGCTGGGCGGCAGGCCTTACCTCTGTGACAACCTTAAGCTCGTCAAGGTTTATAAGCTCATTGTTGTAATTCTGAACAAGCAGCCCTCCCGCAACCTTCTTCATGTCATATGTGCCTGCGGGAAGCTTTGCGGATATATTATCAAGCTGCATAAGCCTTAAATTCTTTTTCTGTGTCAGTATGCCAATCGCCTCCTCTGTAAAGGAGGGTGCTATAACTATTTCAAGAAAAATCTTATGTATTTCCTCCGCCACAGCGGCGTCAACCTCCCTGTTCAAAGCCAGTATTCCTCCAAATATTGAAACAGGGTCCGACTCGTAGGTCTTTACATAAGCGTCATATATGTTGTCGGAGCTGGCAACTCCGCATGGGTTTGCATGTTTTACCGCCACAGCGGTGGGCTGCTCAAACTCCTTTAAAAGCTCCAGCGCTCCGTTTATGTCATTTATGTTGTTGTACGACAGCTCCTTGCCGTGAAGCTGCTTTGCGGCTGTTATGCACCCGACATTAGCGCCGACTTCCTTATAAAATACCGCCTTCTGATGGGGGTTTTCCCCATATCTCATTTCCTGAGCCTTTTCAAAGGTCAGTGAAAGGGTTTCAGGGAAAAATTCCTCTCCCAGCTTATCCCTCAAATACCCCGCTATAAGCGTGTCATAATGACTGGTGTGCTCAAACACCTTATAGGCAAGCTTAAACTTTGTCTTTACGGATATTTCCCGTGATGCCTTTATTTCCTCTAAAACCGCGCCATAATCAGAAGGATCTACAATTACCGCTACATCCTGATAATTCTTGGCTGCGGCACGGAGCATTGTAGGGCCGCCTATATCTATATTTTCAATAGCCTCCTCAAGGTCTACATTCCCTTTAAGTATGGTCTGCTTAAAGGGGTAGAGGTTTATAACAACCATATCTATGGGTTCAACCCCCAGCTCCTTAATTTGCTCCATATGCTGCTCATTATCTCTTATTGCCAGAAGCCCTGCGTGAATATTGGGATGAAGTGTCTTAACCCTCCCGTCAAGGCACTCTGGAAAGCCTGTTATATCGGATACATTTATCACATCTATACCCGCATCCTTTAAAGCAGCCGAGGTTCCTCCGGTTGATATTATTTCCACACCGCAGCCCGCAAGCTCCTTTGCCAGATCAACTATCCCCGTTTTATCGGATACGCTTATCAATGCGCGTTTAATCATTTTTATTTCTCCTCCTTTATATATTTATCTTTATATATACTCTTGATATGCTGTCAGGGAAGTATCCTTACCCTCCTGCCCTCAACCACAAGCCTGTTTTCAGAAAACAGCTTTATTGCCGCGGGAAGTATGTCCCATTCTGCCTCTTCCATAATCCTCTTCTGCAGAGTCTCAGGAGTATCCTCCTGCTCAATAGAAACTGCCTTTTGCAGTATTATAGGCCCGGCATCGGCCTCCCGCTCCACAAAATGCACAGTCGCACCCGACACCCGGACCCCGTACTCTAAAGCCCTTCTATGCGGGATTATGCCATAATAGCCCTTTCCGCAAAACGCAGGTATAAGAGAAGGATGTATATTTATTATTTTATTTTGAAAAGCCATTGTAAACTTTTCCCCAAGAATGGAAAGGAACCCTGCCATAACTACAAGGCCCACCTGATACTCCTTAAAATGCTCAATTATTGCCGTATCATACTCGTCTATCGAAGCATAGTCCTTACTGCTGATGCAAATGGAAGGAATACCATGCTTTGTGGCACGCTGCAAAGCATACGCGTCATGCTTTCCCGACACCACCGTAACAATAGAGCATTTATCTAAATAGCCATTCTCGATTTTGTCTATGATTGCCTGCAGGTTAGTGCCTCCGCCCGAAACGAGCACCCCTATCCTCAGCATAGCTCCACCCCGGACTCACCTCGTATAACTTCCCCGATGAGGTACGCCTGCTGGGAGGTGCTGTTCAGATATTGCAGCATATCCCCGGCAATCTCCTCATCAACGGCCATTACCATTCCTATTCCCATATTGAAGGTGTTGTATATATCCCTCTCCTTGATGTTTCCCATTTTCTGAAGGAGTGTAAATATCGGAAGGACCGGCCATGTCCCTTTGTCTATCCTGACCTTAAGCCCATCGGGAATCATTCTGGGTATGTTTTCTATGAAGCCGCCTCCTGTAATATGAGAAATTCCATTTATCTCATATCTTTGCTTTAAATCAAGTATCGTCTTAACATACAGGCTGGTAGGCTTTAGAAGCTCATCCCCTAACGTTGTGCCAAGCGCCTCGACATACTCGCTCATTTTTTCGCGATTGGGGTTTAAAAGCTTTCTTACAAGGGAATAGCCATTGCTGTGAAGTCCTGAGGATGCCAGCCCTATAAGCCGGTTTCCTTCTTTAATCCTTTTACCGTCTATAATTTTAGCTCTGTCAACTATGCCCACGGCAAAGCCCGCCAGATCATACTCGTCCTCAGGGTAAAACCCCGGCATTTCCGCCGTCTCTCCCCCTATAAGCGAGCAGCCCGAGGCGGCGCACCCGTCTGCAACCCCCTTAACTATCCCGGCAATTTTATCGGGGTTATTTTTCCCACAGGCTATATAGTCAAGAAAAAACAGTGGTTCCGCCCCCGAGCATACAATGTCATTTACGCACATGGCTACACAATCTACCCCTATTGTGTCATGCTTATCCATTAAAAAAGCTATCTTAAGCTTGGTTCCCACTCCATCGGTGCCCGAAACAAGCACAGGCTGGTCATACTTATCCTTGTTTAACGCAAACAAGCCCCCAAAGCCCCCTATATCGGAAACCACCTCAGGCCTGAAGGTTCTCTTTACATGATCTCTCATAAGCCTGACAGCCTCATAGCCTGCCTCTACATCCACGCCCGCATCCTTATATGTCGCCATTAACTATCCTCCTTAAAAGTGTAAAAATCAACCGCATCCCCCGCAGGAAAATTTATTTCCCTCCATAGGCACACTCATGGGATACTTTCCGTTAAAGCACGCGCTGCAAAAACCGCACCGGGCGCTTACGGGAGTTTTCAGCAATCCCTCCAGGCTTAAATATCCCAAGCTGTCCGCACCTATCATCTCTCTTATCTGTTCAATTGAATTGGCGGATGCAACAAGCTGCTTGGTGGACGGTATATCCACTCCAAAATAGCAGGGGAATCTCATGGGAGGGGAGCTGACCCTCATATGCACCTCCTTAGCCCCGGCATTCTTGAGCATTTGTACAATCCTGCGGGTAGTGGTGCCTCTGACTATTGAGTCGTCTATCATTACAATCCTTTTGCCGTCTATGGCACTCTTCATTGCGTTGAATTTTATGGTAACTCCTATTTCCCTCTGCGCCTGATCAGGCTGTATAAAGGTTCTTCCGACGTACCTGTTCTTTAAAAGACCCTGTCCGTAGGGTATGCCCGACTTCTCAGAAAAGCCCATAGCGGCAGTAAGCCCTGAGTCGGGAGCTCCTATTACCAAATCGGCATCCACAGGATGCTCCTCTGCAAGTCTTCTTCCCGCTTCCATTCTCGCCTGATGAACACTTATACCGTCAATGTAGCTGTCAGGCCTTGCAAAATATATAAACTCAAAAATACATAGCTTGGATTCCTCCGGTACCTCGGTCTGAATTGACTCTATTCCCTGTTCACCTATAAGAACTATCTCTCCGGGGTTGACATCCCTCACATATTCCGCCCCTATAGCATCTAGGGCGCATGTCTCGGAAGCAAGCACATATGAATTATCCAGAATACCTATGCAAAGAGGCCTTATCCCAAGAGGGTCCCTCATTCCTACAAGCCTTTTGGGTGTGAGCAGCAGCAGAGAATATGACCCTTTCAAATCCTTTATCATTTTAGTCAGGGTTTCTTCAATGCTTTCACTGGTAATCCTATACCTCGACAGGAGGTTTAAAATAACCTCTGAATCATTGCTGGACTGAAATATTGCCCCCTTGTTCTCTAAATCCGTCCTCAGCTCCAACGCATTTACAAGATTTCCGTTGTGGGCAAGAGCCATCTGTCCATTCCTGTAATTTATTACCATAGGCTGTGCGTTTTCTCTTCGGCTGGCGCCGGTTGTTGAATATCGGACATGACCTATGGCGATCTGCCCCTTAAGGTGGTTTACAACCACGTCATTGAAAACCTCTGGAACCAGTCCCATGTCCTTATGATAAAGTATGGTCCCATTGTCGTTTACCGCAATTCCGCAGCTTTCCTGCCCCCTGTGCTGAAGTGCATACAAGCCGTAATAGGTAAGACGGGCAATGTCGTGACGGTCATTGTTGAATATGCCGAACACTCCGCACTCTTCCCTTAATTTGTCAAATCTTATACCATCCCTCATGCTATTATAAAAATTCATGGTCATTCTCCTATAAACCGCTTGATGACTGTTAGTTTTATATTTCCTTAAGCTTCTCCTGCAAATCGTTATTTTTTTCCTCTACCTTTTTTGCCAATTTCTTTTTATAATCCTTCATCTTCGCCCTTAATTCAGGGTGTAATCCCGATAGTATCTGAACCGCCAGCAGCGCGGCATTTTCAGCACCGTCTATTGCGACTGTGGCTACCGGTATTCCCGTCGGCATTTGAACTATTGACAGCAGCGAGTCAAGTCCGTCCATTGTAGATGATTTAATCGGAATACCTATAACGGGAAGAGTTGTAAACGCGGCTAATACTCCCGGCAAATGTGCAGCCTTTCCCGCAGCGGCGATGATGACTCCAATTCCGTTTTTCTCGGCATTTTTTGCAAATTCGGCGGCCTTGTCGGGTGTTCTGTGAGCAGAACAGACCATAGCCTGCACCTCTACTCCAAAATCCTTAAGAAGCTTTATGCAGCTTTTTAAGGTAGGAAAATCAGAGTCACTTCCCATAATTACAGCAACTTTTGCCGCTTGGTTCTTTTCTAAGGCTTTCGATTTTTTATCCATTCTAACCAGCTCCTTTTGCCACTAAAATATCTGCAACTATATATAATGTTTATCAAAATGCAAAGTCCGGCTTTTATGAAGTCGGACTTTGCATTTTGCTGCTAAGCGTTCGCTATAAAGCTCAATATAAACAGCAGCGCAAATATATACATAAGAGGATGTACCTCCTTATACCTGCCTCTCACTATTTTTACAAGAGAATAGAATATAAATCCAAAGGCGATTCCATCCGCAATGCTGCCTGTCAGAGGCATCATTATGACAGTAAAAAACGCCGGAAGAGCCTCTGCAAAATCCTCAAAGTTTATTTTGCCTACGGAGGACATCATAAGCACGCCCACAATCACAAGCGCGGGAGCCGTGGCATACCCCGGTACTATACCTACAACAGGGGCGATGAACAGCGACAAAATAAACATTATTGAAACCACAACCGAAGTAAGTCCGGTTTTGCCTCCCTCGGAAATTCCCGAGGCACTTTCAATATAGGTTGTAACGTTGCTTGTCCCCAGAACCGCACCTATGGAGGTGGCTGTCGCGTCGGCAAAAAGCGCCTTGTCAAGCTTGGTTTTCATGCCCTTGCCCGAATATTTCATATCTTCATCCTTAAATATTCCGGTTTTTCTGCCTGTGCCTATAAAGGTTCCCAGTGTATCGAAGGTGTCCGAGAGGCTGAAGGACAGTATAAGAGCAAGAACAGTGAATATAGGAAGTGTCTTGAAAAGACCCACAATGTCTAGCTGAAAAAATGTGGGCATCATGGATGGAGGAGCCGAAATCGGTGAAAAGCCCTGTGGTATGGGATTCATTCCAAAAATCACCGACAGCAGTGTAACTCCGAGTATTCCAATGAGCATTGCCCCCTTTATCTTGAGCAGCATTAATACCGCAATAATTACGATTCCCGCTATAGCCATCAAGGTGGTAGGCGAGGACAAGTCTCCGAGAGCTACCAGATTTATGTCGTGGTCAGCTATGATTCCCGCCGACTTAAAGCCTATAAAGGCTATGAACAAACCTATTCCGGCACTGATTGCATACTGAAGGTTTAAAGGCACCGCATTAATCAGCATCCTTCTCACCCTTGTAACAGTAATGATTATATTTATAATACCGCAGATGAACACAATAGCCAGAGCCTGCTGCCAGCTTATCTTTACTGTGCCGCCTGCAAAGCCCGTCAGCACGATGGTAACAAAAAAACTGTTCATACCCATGCCCGCAGCCTGAGCGAAGGGAACATTAGCAACCAGTCCCATGATTATAGTACCGATAAATGCTGAAATACATGTGGCGGCAAACACCGCACTCTGCTCCATTCCTGTCAGAGCCAATATGGATGGATTTACAAAAATAATGTAGGCCATGGTGACAAAAGTGGTCAATCCTGCAACAATCTCTGTCCTTACCCGAGTACCGTTCTCCCTAAGTTTAAAAAACTTATCCATAGAAACTAAACCCTCCCTAAATCATAAATAATAATATGCTCCTTGCTCTCTGAAATATACCTTATGCTTGCTTCGTTGCCTTCTTTTTCACATAAAATATAGTATCAAATTGAAGCACCCTTTGTCAATGAAGCAACGTTAAAAACACGAACATTATTTACCCCACAGGCATAAAACATTCGTGTTTTCTCGGTGTATATTCATATATAGCAAGCTTTTAAGGCCGGGTATTCTTATCGGTCGATTTAAATTGCCTCATTACCCGAATATTCCTAAAACATAAACCATCACGGGTAATGTCAAAACAGACAGAACGGTAGTGACAAACACCCCCTCAGTGGCAAATTTATAATCCGAGCCATACTGTGAGGCAAGTGCCGAAACAATGGTGGCTGAAGGCATGGCCAACTGCAGTACTACTATAGCCTTAACCATTGGATTTAAAAACGGTGCTGCAAATGACATTATTACACATGCCAAAACAGGAACTATAAGCATTTTGACAAAAGACAATATAAACAAAGGATACCTTTTCAGCATATCCGAAAAGCTCTGTATTTTTATCTCTGACAATATTAATCCTATAAAAAGCATGGATAAATATATAGTGGTTTTGCCAAGAGGGCTGAAGGTATCGAATAAAACGGTATATATGCTATTAACCGCCGCATTGGAAGAAATATGCTGACTAAGGTTGGTGGCAATAAAAATAATTCCCGCGGTAAAGGCAACGGTATTTCCATTTATCAAATGCTTTATATTTTCTCTCCACGTATTGTTTTTATGCTTGTTCACCAGATATATTCCGAGAGTCCACAGCACCGCATCATTTGCAATGTTGAAAAAGATGGCGTAAATTATGCCTTCCTCTTTATATATGGAGCTTAAAAGAGGATAAGCCATGAACATTACATTTCCAAACATTGAAAGCATTTTATATATATTTGAAGCAGCGCCCTGAATTTTAAGCGCTTTGCACGCAGCGACACTAATCGCTCCCGATATTAAAATAAAAATTATACCGAATAAAAATATCCACAATCCGTTTAATATTGTCTGCTTCGTAAAATTGTAGCCTATCATGGTTGTAACTATAAGTATCGGCGCAGTAAGCTTTACAACTATCCTTGAAAGTATTACTCCCGAGTTCTCAGGTAAATACTTTGTCTTGCCTGCAAAAAATCCTGTCAAGCCCAGAAGGGTCAACATAACTATCTGTCTTAAAACTATAATGTCCGTTCCCTGCACTTTAAATTCCCCCAAAAGTAGTACTATTTTATACGTCTCATAATAATTTCTTCCTGCCTGGTAACTTCATTTTCAATGCGCTCTAAGATATCCGTATGCTGCTTATACCCGTCAAACAAGGCCTGAACCTTGGGATTGAGCTCATTTTCCAGCCTTACGATATCAGTTTTATCCGCCTTTTGATCCAGCTTCCTGTTAACCTCTTTAAATTGCTTATTCATATCTTCAAATTGCTTATTCATGTCTTCAAACTGCTGCTTCATTTCAGAATACATTTGAGTAATCAGTTCAAAAGCTTTATCTTCCATGCCTTCACGCTCCTTCAAACTTTATTATAGGTGTTTTTACGCAATATTTCAATAATAATATTATTCATATTTACATCTATAAATTTCAAGCTTAAGAGAGATGACGCTGTTTTATATGAAAAAACAGAAAAGCCCCGGCAGCCCAAGTAGGGCTTGACCGGGGCCTTTTTGCTTCTTTCTTACTCTATGCCTGCATCCTTTGTTATAATCAGGCCTATTGGGCTCCACACAGATTCCGCTCCATCTTCATTCCTTGCTTTAACCCTTATAAGGTATGGTGTTTCCGGCTGCAATCCCGTTACTGTGCCCCAAAGGCCGGTTTCCCACGGTGTCTGTGCTATCAGGCTGCCACTGAGATTAAATGCGGCAAGAGAATATAAAGTTCCGTCCACATTGGAATTAGCTCCCCATGAAGCACTTACAGCATCGCTCAATACATTTCCAATAACATCTCTCGAAGGTTTATTTATACTCCACGCCCCAAAGCCGTTCAAATTAACCGACCTTACCCTGTAAGCCGGAATTTGACCATCCTCCGGCAATGTGTATGCATAGCTTGTATTTTTGCCATTGTCAATAACCGAGCCGTTTATCTCTATCTCATAGCTGCTTGTTCCGCTGATTGCACCGTATGTCAGGGTAAGTACGCCTTCGAAAATGTCAGACGAAACACTTGGGGGTGAACCGTACAGCCCCATAGGCACCGCATTGAACATTACATAGGTTTCTCCTCCCAACTGTCCGTGATAATTGTTGCCCCATGATAGCACCGTGCCATTTTCATTTATTGCCATGCTGTGAGAATTTCCTCCTGCAATAGCCGAAGCTTCCGTAATCCCTTCCGCCTGTACCGGGTATACTCCCATTTCAAATGTGCCGTCACCAAGCTGGCCTGCATCATTGTGTCCCAATGACCACACCGTTCCATCCTCCTTCAACGCCATACTGTGAAAATACCCCTGTGCTATGGCTTTAACTTCAGACAGCCCGTTTACCTGTACCGCACTTGTCTTATCGGTCATTGTACCGTCACCAAGCTGGCCCTCCTGATTGCGGCCCCATGCCCATACAGTGCCGTCTGACTTCAGCGCCATGCTGTTGAAGAATCCGCACGCTACAGAGTCTACCCCCGTAAGACCCGTTGCCTGTACCGGACTTATGCTAACGCCTGTGGTCCCATTTCCAAGCTGTCCGCTGGAATTATCTCCCCAGCCCCATACGGTGCCATCTTCCTTTAATGCCAGGCTGTAATTGTTACCGCAAGATATGGCTTTAATTCCTGAAAGCCCTGTTACCTGTACCGGTATTACACTGGGCGATGTGGTTCCGTTGCCAAGCTGGCCTGCGAAGTTATCTCCCCATGTCCACACAGTTCCGTCCTCCTTCACCGCAGCACTGTGATGAAATGAAGCCGATATATCCTTTACCTGTCCAAGCCCTTCTACTTGCACGGGAGCATCACTGATTTCCCTGCTTCCGTCAGCCATTACCAGGCAATTAAGGCCCCATGCCCATACTGTTCCGTCTTCCTTCAATGCCAGACTATTATACCACCCCGCCGATATTTTCGTGATCCCTGTAAGCCCCGTTACCTGTACCGGGCTTGCACTGCTTACTCTTGAAGCATTTCCAAGCTGACCTGCGTTATTATCTCCGCACGCCCATACAGTGCCGTCCGCCTTCAGCAGCACACTGTGGCTATACCCTGCCGAGGCACACTCAATGTCTGATAATCCGGTTATATTTATAGGATTTTTACTTTTTTCCATCGTCCCATACCCAAGCTGGCCTTTACTGTTATCTCCCCATATGAACACGGTACCGTCCTCATTCAATGCCAGATTATGGGAATACCCTGCCGCCACAGCCTTAACACCCGAAAGGCCGGAGGACTGAACAGGTATTGTGCTGTTTGTCACACTCCCGTCGCCCAACTGCCCGCTGCTGTTATTTCCCCATGACCATACAGTACCGTCCGACTTCACAGCCAGACTATATGCGGCACCCACAGATACAGATTTAATTCCCGTCAGCTCCTCTACCTGTGAAGGCATAGAGCAGCTTACAATAGTACCGATGCCTAGCTGTCCATATGAGTTGTCTCCCCATGCCCATACAGTACCATCCTCCTTTAGTGCAAGACTGTTATAGTATCCTGATGCTATAGACCTAACCTGTGTAAGTGCTGCTACCGGTACCGGATTTGCACTATTAAACGCCGTTCCGTCACCTAGCTGATAACAGCTATTATCTCCACATGCATAGACTGTTCCGTTTTCCTTCAGCATTATACTATGCCCAAGCCCACAGGCTATAGCCTTAACCCCTGTAATGCCTGGTATCTGCACAGGAGATGTGACTCTTTCAGGCAATTCGGAGCCGAGCTGTCCATAGCCGTTGTAGCCCCATACCCATACTGTGCCGTCTTGGTCTAATGCCATGCTGTGGAATCCTCCTGCTGCTATTGCCTTTATATCAGTGAGCCCTTCAAGCTGTACAGGCTCACTATTATTTTCGTAGCCTCCATCTCCAAGCTGCCCATAAAAATTATCCCCCCATGCCCATACGGTACCGTCCTTCTTCAGTGCAAGGCTGTGAGAATCTCCGGCCGCTACGGCCTTTACACCTGTTAGCCCGCTTATTTCAGTAATGCCCGATTTATCCTCATCCGAACCGATTCCAAGCTGACCGCTTGAGTTATATCCCCATGACCACACGGTACCATCCTGATTAAGCGCAAGGCTGTGGTAAGTACCACATTTGACATCCGAGATGCCGGACAATCCATGAATACCTTGAGAATACAAAGCTGATGCATATATTCCCGTCGAAAACATGCTCTGAAAAAGGAATACCACCACCACAATCACAGTAAAAAGCTTTTTCTTTTTGAACATAAAAATAGCCCCCCTTGTTAATTACGGTATAAGAAATTGATGTGGCGGCTTACGGCCACTCTCAACCGCATACATAATAATAGATTTGTATGAAATAATAGCAATGATAATTATACATATGTAATCAATTTTTGTCAACATATGCAATAATTTTATATATGTTGACAAAAATTGTAAATATAGAGGAGAAAAAGAAGACTCATTTTTGTTATCAGTTTATAAAGCTTGGAAGGATTTTTACTTTCTATGGAGAATTAAGGATATAGGAAAGGTCTTTAGCATTGCAGTGCGAATGTGAAGCGATCATAAAATCCCACGGGACATTCGCACCTGAAAAAATGTCGGATCGTGGCGTAAATCGGCAGATATACAGGAGTATATTGCGGGGCTGCGCTAATTTTGCTATGAAACTTGTGCATATTGCACAACAAGCGCAACATGCATTTGTGCAATTTGGCTGTCGCTTCCCGTATGGGGAGCGTGGATTGAAATTTCATGGCCCCAGTCATGGTGCCGGTAGACACATGTCGCTTCCCGTATGGGGAGCGTGGATTGAAATTTTTCTGTATTATTCATCGTGCCAACCTCCTAAAGTCGCTTCCCGTATGGGGAGCGTGGATTGAAATAAGCCTAAGGTATCTCTTAGGGTTTTTAGTAAGAGTCGCTTCCCGTATGGGGAGCGTGGATTGAAATTCAACATAATCCCTTGTAACACCAACCTTTTTAGGTCGCTTCCCGTATGGGGAGCGTGGATTGAAATACAAACGAGGATAGCGGGGAAAGGGTGGAGGGCACGTCGCTTCCCGTATGGGGAGCGTGGATTGAAATAATTGTTTTTATCCTGCCTGCATGGTCGTTTAATCGTCGCTTCCCGTATGGGGAGCGTGGATTGAAATTGTTGTGCTTTGTACAGTGGACGGAGATATTAAGGTCGCTTCCCGTATGGGGAGCGTGGATTGAAATAAAATGGACATAGAAAAATCATGCAGGAATTGCAAGGTCGCTTCCCGTATGGGGAGCGTGGATTGAAATCACGCAAGAAAAACACCCATTACAGTTACACCTAAAGTCGCTTCCCGTATGGGGAGCGTGGATTGAAATATAAACTCATGATGAATCATAATGTGCATGGTGGGTCGCTTCCCGTATGGGGAGCGTGGATTGAAATCTATTGCTGACGAAGTAAAAAGGATATGTGATTGGTCGCTTCCCGTATGGGGAGCGTGGATTGAAATAAACGTCTACAAATGAGTGTATACAGCTATGATTGTCGCTTCCCGTATGGGGAGCGTGGATTGAAATAGATGGATTTGACGGATGAAATGGCAAAAGAAATAGTCGCTTCCCGTATGGGGAGCGTGGATTGAAATATCGGGAAAAGGATTATGAAAGTTCGGGTCAATGGTCGCTTCCCGTATGGGGAGCGTGGATTGAAATTCATGGCGTGTTTAAAGCTCAATACCTGTGTGTAGTCGCTTCCCGTATGGGGAGCGTGGATTGAAATGCTGTCCGTGAGATAATCGAAATCAAAAATGGTTGTCGCTTCCCGTATGGGGAGCGTGGATTGAAATTACTCGGTGTCGTTGGTAAAACTGTGAAATGTGGGTCGCTTCCCGATACTTGAAGTGCTGTCAGAAACTCCGTCCCATTGATACATTATTGTTGAACCTTTTTCCTTTAAGATAGAAAACCCTCTGATTTCACTTGGATTTTATTTTTTATATAATGTATATCCAGTATAAAACAAGATTCCAATTATAAACACTATTATCCCAAAATACCCTTTTGCATCACTATATGAATAGCCACGATTTTCATAGAACAAAACAAAACCCAAATATGCAACTCCAGAAAAAATAAACAACAGAATCAAAATTAATAATACAAAATACTTTTTCAATAAAGCTCCCCCCTAGACTATATTCCACGCACCGAACTGGCTCACCTTCTGTTTTATTTTATCATGGCAAACTGGGCAAGGCAAGAACCGTCCCTGCTTGCGCTCCCAACAGAAATAGGACTGACCTAATCACAAGATAAGTCAGCCCTATTTGTCAACAGCTTTGGTGTAGTTGCTTTATGATTATAGGAATTATGATGCTTGTGGCGGATGTGAATTTAAGGCTCGATGTACCAAAAGTGAGAAAGGAAGAATCATATTCCGGCATGTAGACCAAGATTTCCTTGACACTATTGATTTACAGACGGAGAAAAACTTTGATAAGTACAGACTTCGGCA
>NZ_QPJT01000010.1 GCF_003337415.1 Anaerobacterium chartisolvens
AATTACTTTCTTAATGACTCACAAATAAAAATGATGCTAAACTACGCATTTTGAGGTTTAGCACCATTTTTCTCTTTTTACTCCTAAAGACAGGTTACACAAAAAAAAACCAACCGTAAACGGTTGTTTAAATATTGGATGCATAAATTATTTGTTATACATATTTTTTAAAACATATTAAAAAAATACATTATAATCATGTATTTCTTTATAGACATGAATATCCAATAAAAAAAGGAGATACATTATATAAATCACGATAATGAAGTTACAAGGCAAACATCACCATACAAAATAGGGCAAATTCTATTGCATTATGTTAACTATACACTCTAATAGAATGGTGGTTACTATAATGAATAGAATAGGCCAAATACTTAAAATTGATAATAAAAACCAAGAATAAAAGGATATACCAGCGTTATATGGCAGTGCTTTACCACCTTAAAGGTTACCTCAACAAAGATATTGCTGAAATGCTTGAGCTTTGCCAACATAGGGTTGAAACCTATGTGACCAGATATAAAGCAAGTGGCATTGATGTGCTGGCTCTTGGCCATAGCCCCGGTGCTCCTCATATACTCACCGATGAACAGTAATCCAAAATGGTACAAATTGTCACAATGCATACCCCTGATGAAGTCGGTTTCCCAAACAGAAAGAACTGGTATGTCGATATTATCCGGCAGTGGGTACAGCAAAACTTTGAGATGCAATACATCTACACAGGTATACTTGATTTACTGTATCGGTCCAACTTGAGCTATACTCAGTCCACATACATACTGACCAAGGCAAATCCCCAAAAGCAAGAAGAGTTCTAGCAGGAGCTCTAGCTTTTTAAAAAAACTACTGGAGCCATTCCTGCAGGAGAACGAAGACAGATTGAAATTTGTATTCCTGCCACCCTACAGCCCAAAGCTCAACTTGATTGAAGGTTTGTGAGCTTGACTGAAATCAGAAGTTATAAATAACGTCTTATTCTCCGCTGTGAAGCAGATACACCAAGCAGTCCGGTGTTTATTAATTCAATTTTCAAGATCCATTTGCAGGTTATTAATAGATTGTGCCTGCGAATGTAAAATCTTTATCGTGACTTATATAGATATTTTTTTCACTTTTCAATATGCAACTGTTCGATATTTCTTTACTTTAGGAGTTTTTATAGCTTAGTTAACACTACCCGTTTAGTTTCTTGACAATTCTCAAACTACAGGGAAATCGTGATTTTTTGCAATGACGAAACCGCTTATGCATGAAAAACATTAAATAATTTGTTGTATACATTGCGAAATAATTTAAATCTTTCTTTAGTCATCAAAGCAGATTCATCTGTAAATAGAAACTTAATCTGGTAAGTTTTGTGCCCGAATGGCAGTATTTCGCTAACCAAGTCAGGATTTATAATAAAGCCTTTATGGCAACGGTAAAAATTAATGTCCAATCTCCTTTCCATTTCTTCAAGAGAATCATTCGTCCTAATATGGGCATATCTGGTGACTATTATAGTTTTACGTTCATAACGTGTTATAAAGATTATATCATTTGGATTAATTATATTGCATACTCCGTTACATTCTACAATCACCTTTTTACATTCTTTCTTTAATATTGTCTCACAAACATTATCAGAAGCATTGTATGTGACTGTCTTCCTAAAGTCCAATATTCTCTGTATTGTCTGTTGAATACGCTCGACCTTAAAAGGTTTAATAATGTAATCAAAGGCATATACCTTAAAGGCTTCGTGAGCATATTGAGTGAAAGCTGTTACAAAAATTATACAAATTCTTGAATCGAAACCAAATATTTTTTCAGAAGCTTTTAAGCCATCCATTTTAGGCATATTTATATCTATGAAAACTACATCAGGAATTATTTCCTGCACCATATCAACAAGCTGTCCTCCATTTTCAGCCTCACCTGCAATCTCTACATCCGGGATTCTTTTCAAACACCGTGACAAAAACAATCGCATATAGTATTCGTCATCAGCTATTATAATTTTAAGCATTTTAATACCCCCAAAATGAATTTAGTAAATTTGAATTATCAAATAATAAAGGGTATAATTTTTTTCTTTACTTTTTTTGAGTATTCTATGTACTCATCTCCATATTCTTTAATCAATTCCTTTTCCTCATACCTTATAAGTATATAATAAAGCACCGTTGATAAAGGAAAATATAATAGCGGTATCAACGCCTCAAACAAAACTATTAATCCTAAAAAGACTATTAAAGTACCAGAATATATCGGATGCCTTACAAGACTATACGCTCCACTAGAGATTATTTTTGACTTTTGTTTAAGACTTGGTATGGCTCCTATCCTACGGAAAGCAGAAATTATAGTTAGTGACCCTAAAAGGATAAAAATACCACCAAAAAGGTATTTTAAAAAAACTGTACCAAAGTTAATACGAGGCTGTTGCACAATCGTAGAAACGAATAAAGGCCCTACAGCTCCGAAAACTAACAATTTTTGTAAAAAAATAGGTATTTTTAAGAATACTGCCTTTTTTTCATCGCTGGATAAAAAATACGAATATATTATCATTGTTAAAAAGTTTATTGTTAGAATCAACAATAAACATCTGACTCTTTCCATCATAAGCTCCCCTTTAGTTCATCAAATAAAGATTTCATCCATCAACTAACTCCAGTTAAGTGCAATAAGCATTTTTCAAAATAGTATTATTAATAATACCTACGATTTCTTCCATATGGTTATGCAAAAAGAAGTGACCGCCTTGAAACTTATAAAAAGCACATTGCTTTTTTGTATAGCTGGGCCATTCAACTATATCAAGATCGCTTACATACTGGTCTTGATTACCAACAAATACAGTTATATTGCAGTCCAATTTATCATTCTTAGCAACAAACTGACATTCTTCCGCCAACTTTAAATCTGCTCTCAGTATAGGAAGGTAAACCTTTGTCAATTCCTCATCTTCAAATATTTCTTTTAATGTTCCCTCAAGCGTCATAACTTCTGCTATCAGTTTTTCTTCGGTCATACCTCTCATAGTGCTTTCGTACCCGATATGGGGAACCTGCCTTCCCGAAAAGAATATATGTTGCGGACTACATTGTTTCAATTCCGTTATTTTATGCCCTAGTTCATATGCAAGTAGCGCACCATAGCAATGCCCAAAAAGCACATAAGGTGAACTATATATCTGATTTTCAATCTGGTCGTATAAGTAATTAATTAGCTCTCCTGCAGAATTACATAGAGGGTCGCTGAATTTTTGACCTCTCCCAGGAAACTCCACCTGGCAAAGTTCAATAGATTCATGGAGGCAGCTTTTCCATCGGCTGTATAACGTCGCTGAGCTGCCGGAGTAGGGTATACAGAACAATTTAGTTTTAATCATTTTGAGTTCATCCTCCTTTGATACTCTCGTATATTAGCGGAAATTTTTAGTAGCGCAATTGTGCCAAATACTAAGATGCTGTTGGTCTAGAACACGCCGCCTATATAGACAGAGTGCTCTAAACCTTTTACCCAGCGTTACAGGCGTTAATTGGATGGTGCGTCCAAATTTACCGTCTCATCAACTTTCTTCTTAAGCTTATCGCTGAAGAATGCAGGTATTATACCAAATATCAATAATAAGCTGAAGAATCTGAATGTATCAGCGAAGCTTATCTGCATGCTGCCTTTTAAGTCACCTTCAACTACAGGCCATATATTTTTTATTTCCTGCTTTTGCTCATCAAACATTGCCTTTACTTTCTCCTTTTTATTTTCGGGAGTGCTTTTTAAAATCTCTTCCTCCTTTTGGTCTGCAGCAGCAATAATATCTTCGAGGGTTATTGCCTTGCTGTCACTCGAAACCTTGATATTACGAACTTTTTCTATGAAGCTTTCCTTAAACTCTGAGTTAAATACCTTATCGGCACTTATATTTGCAATAACTTTTTCTTTACCGTTCTCTATTTGACTGTTCATATTCATGCTTAACAAGGTTGCCAGAATAGCTACTCCCAGCACCATACCGAAAGTACGCGCAACATTGGTCACACCAGATGCTATTCCTATTTTTTCTGGCGGAGCGTTCCTCACTGCCGCTCCCATTACAGGGGATATTGTCATTCCAAGACCTGCTCCCAAAATTATTAATCTCCAAATAACGTCCCAGCGGGCTGAAGCAACATCAAGGTCACCAAATAAGAACACCGCCAATGATGCTATCGCAATCCCCAGCACGCCAAATATTCGGCATCCGAATTTATGTGAAAGTGGCCCACCAACAATAGAGAATACCATCATGGCTATAGGCATTGCTATTGTCGTCATTCCTGCATCCAGTACAGACATTCCCATAAAACGCGTCAAGTAAAAAGCAACGAGGAAAGAGCCTGCCATCAAACCTGCAGTTGCAAACACCAACGTAATAGTAGCAGCACTAAAAGATTTGATTTTCATCAACCACATTGGAAGCATAGGTTCTTTTGATTTAAGCTCAATAATAATAAAGGCTATTAATGAAACCACTGCAACAGTAAACAGGGTTATTATGTAACTTGACCCCCATCCCTTATCAGGTGCTTGAACCAAGCCGAAAGTTACAGTCAGCATTGAAATAGAGATAGCAAGTATACCGGGTATATCCATATACCGGCTTGCGGTTTTATCATACGATTCGTTTAAGAGTATGGCAGAGAAAATGAAAGATATTATTCCCAGCGGCAGATTCACATAAAATATTGCCTGCCAATTAAATATTTCAGTGAGTACACCCCCCAATGCCGGTCCACAAGCAGCAGCAAGGCCACCAATAGCTCCCCATAAACCAATTATCATTCCGAGCTTCTTCATCGTGAAAATTTCTATAATCAACGGAACAGTAACAGGCACTAAAATAGCTGCTGATAGGCCTTGTAGTACCCTGAATATAATCAACATCTGCAATGAAGTTGAAAGTCCTGACAAACAGGACGAGAGGGTAAAAGCGAAGAGACCGAAAAGAAAGAATTTTTTACGTCCGAACTGGTCAGCCAATCTGGATGCAGTAATCATTAATACTGCAAAGGCGATATTGTATCCATTAATTACCCAAGATATATCTTTAACATTGGTATGAAAATAATCCGTCATTTTAGGCAGCGAGATGTTGACAATTGTAGTATCAAGCAATGCCATAAAGAATCCTAATATAATTGCTATAAAAGCAGCTACTTTTCTATGTTTGCAATTTTCCTTCTTGCAACCGTTCATAATTTTTCATCCTCCTCATTATTCATGTTATTTTTCAATATAAAACTATCCTTTTCTGCACCTAGAACTCTTTCCAAAAAATCTTCGATGGCCCTTAGCTTGGCCGAATAGATTGCCTCGTCGTATTTTAAAAGCTTTAACGTATCATACACTCCACTTATACCAGCAACAATCATTTCGGCAGCATCTTCTGGATATTGTGCATTAAATACCCCTTCATAAATACCGATACGAATCAATCTTCCTACTATAGGTATTAACGTCTTTCTGCTTTCAATCTTAAACATCTGATGAAGCAAAATATTCTCCTCACGATGAACAAATTCAATGGTTTCCTTGTTCCAACCGCCAAAGTCAATAATACAGAATATCACCTTTTGCAGTTTCTGGTTTACGCTTAAGTTCTCATTATCTTCTATTGCCTTTGCTTGTTTTGCAATATTTTCAGTACTACGTCGCATCATCGCATCCAGGACTTCATCTTTTGATTTAAAATAATTATAGAAAGTCCCTTGAGCTACATTCATATGCTTGACTATATCGCTGACAGCAGTTTTTTCATATCCGTTTTTCATGAAAAGCTCTTGCGCAACATCAAGTATCTCTGTTCTTCGCTCATCTCGATCTTTTGTTATCCTTGACAATTTATCACCCTCCTTTAATACAATATAATGTTGACTGATTGTCAGTCAACATTATATTGTATTTCCGACAATCAGTCAACATTATATTGTGGCAATTTTTACTTCCTTAGTATTCTAAGTAAGAATACATTACCAGTTAATATTTTGTAAGAACGTGTTATACTCCCTTATGCAAGGGGGTCATACCACATGATAAAGATAGAACTTACAACAGAAGAAAAATACTGGTTAGAAAGAGCAAGTAAAACAGGGAAAGGGCAGATATCTTTCCGTTCGAATATCGTTCTTATAGACAATGCAGGCGTAAGTGCATCTGCAATCGCTAAAATGTTAGGTATCACCCATCAAACCGCGCTTTCATGAATTACAAATATAAAAAGAACGGTATTGATGGGCTCAAAGATAAAGAGCATAAGATTGGTAGTCCATCAAATCTTGGTGATAAAAATCACGAGGCTTTAAGAGGATTTATGGGTAGAAGCCCCAAAGAGCTTAAGTATCTTCAAACCTGTTGGACAATCCGTCTCATGCTTTATCGCCTGCAGAATGAATATAACTTAGAACCCATCTACACTACTGTAAAGAGGCAACTTAAGATACTTGGATACCTCTAGAGATGAAGCATACGGTTGTAAATGCCGATGACCATGAATTTGCAGCTAAAATAAATGCCATAAAGCAAGCTATTCAAAATGCAGGGCCTAATGATTTTGTTGTATTCATTAAGCAAACCCACCCTACCGAAACTATCAACATCATAGCTGATAACGATCCGACACATATGTCCAAAGATACAGCGAAGTGGCCGGAGAAGCATCCATGAATTAACCTGTTATTTTTGCCAAAGTGCAGTCCTCAAATTAACCCGGTTGAGAAGGTATGGTGATTTCTCAAAAACAGGCTGTTTGCCAACAGGTGTATCCTTGCTTTGAGAATATTGAAGCTGTTATATATAGGTTTTTTTGTAAAGTTGCAGCCTGCTAATATTTTACAACTGGCACCGCTAAACATTTAAACTGGTTTCGAATTACTACTTAAGAAAGCCTCAGCAGAGTATTTTTCCATCAATTACATCATTAAGAATTTCACGGGATTTATCCAACCATGCATCAACTTCCTGTTTATCATACGAAATTACTTTTTCAGCCCAGCTCTTGCAATAAGAACATGTTAACGAACTATCGCCAATTACCCTATTGCTTCCATCAGGGCATTGCATTCCGTTACAAACTTTTTTATTGCATTCATAGTTCGAAACGAACTTTTCTACAAATCCATCCAATTTTTTGTTATCGATATAAATATCCGGAAGCTTGAAGAAATCCATAAATCTTTTCATGCCTGCCAGCTTATCAGGTTCTGAAGCAGATTCCAATGCTATAAGAGGCTTGCTTACATTGCTCATTTCTTTAATTGCTGGCCACAATATGATATCAAGCAGGTTTCCTTCATACCCCCTTGAGAGATATGCTTTTGCCACATTTAACAGGTATTCAGTCGGCTTTGTTCTCTCCACCAGCTTAATTGAAAATTTATGATTGCCTGTTTTGTCACAAAGCGCTTCATAGTATTTTACATCCTCGGGCCTAATCCATTCAGCAGCAATCATATGTGTGGGATTTTCAACTTTTTCGGTGGTGCAGTTCATTAGATTATTATCCATATAAAATTTTGCCGAACGCTCACCTGTTCTGCTGGCATGTGACTGCCCTGTTGCATGGGACATACGGTATGAGCAATTATGCAAACATGCAGAGTTTCCAAAAACTCTAAGTGCGACACCTGATCCCTTGGTGTAATTTAACATCCTCTCGAGAAGTTCGAAATTCCGATTAATATACATTTGTAAAGTAATCTCATCGGCCCCCATATCTTCCCAGTACTTTATATGCTGCAATTCACACACGCAAGAATGTACACCTATAGATACTTTTATGCCTGGAAAATCCTTTTTGACGACTTTACATAGATAGGGAGAATTTACCGTTATCCAGTCAATACCAATACCCTCAAGATCCTCTATAAATTTAATAATTTCATTTCGGCTGTCTTTTTGAAGTTCTTTATTTGACAAGCACATAGGGTTTAAAAGATAGTTGAATTCAAGACCATTTTTATGGCATAACTTTATGTAATTTTTTAAATTATCCATAGAAAGTGGGGGAAGAACCATAGATGCCCTGCCTCCCCCGATGATATCACTTTTCATCTTTCCGTAAACCGATTTTATAGATTTACCAGTATCCATTTTTGCAATCTCATCTATAAGCTTAGTGTCAAAATTTGTCGCTATTGAGTACATCATGTTGAATTTTTCATTCGCTGTTTTGCTCATTTATATCCTCCTCAATTATTTATTAAATATAAAATTATTCCCTTTTATATACGTGTCACTATATTTTCTCGTCCAACCAAATACTTTTCCGCTTGTCCTTTTCAGCCATAAACTTCTCCAAGCTTAATGCACAGTTCCTTAAATCAGACTTTGGAGCCCTCCCAATTTTGGACATTACATCGCTTGTCCTTCCGCAGGAACATTCACAGTCCCTCTTCAGGGTAGCTAAATCTTCAGTCAGAATAAAGCCCGGATATGATGTGGAAATCGGATCTAAAATTGCAATAAGCCCTTCCTTCCCATCTTCAGCCTCCGACGCTGGATTGCCCATATCCCTTATGCTGACATGGACTGTCGGTGGAATATGCTTATTGTTGTTCTCACATTCAAAAGCCATCAAATTGGATTCTGCTAACCCGTAAAAATCGCGGATCTGACTTTTATTTACGCCAAGATACTCTTCACACTTTCTGTCTAATTCCTCACGGGGAATCATAGCTCCAGTATGATGCTTCCAGCCGCCGACAGTGACTATTTTGGAGTGTTTATCCAGCTTTATTCTGATATCATTTTGCGCTAGATAATCCACGAAGCTGCTTAGCATAAACGGCGGGGACAACAGAAACCGTGTAAATTTTCCCTCCCACTGCTGCAGGAACTTTACTGCTTTTTCACAGTTAAGTTTCATATTTTCTACAGCATATCCACAGGTATGGAGCGCAAAATTTAACAAAGTAAACCCTTTTATCATACCCATATCCGGAACTTCTGCTGGCGAAGGAACTAGATAGACACCAGCACTCTTTCCTCCTGTTGGGAAATCCCTAAATAAGAATTCCCTGTAGGTACCGATATATAACATTTGCGCTATGGTATAGGTGTCATAATCTCTTCTTGCTACACTAGGAGTACCGCTTGTTCCCGAGCTGCGCAATTCATGTTCAATAGTTTTTAACGGAACAGACAGCAAGTATTGGGTCTCCTGTTCCTGTTGTTTGAAAGATCGGATAGGAATAAGAGGAATTTTATGGAAGTCTCCAATTCCTTGTATATCTTCTGGTGAAATGCCCGATACCTCGCAAAGGCTTCGGTAATAATCATTCTTTTCATAATGATAGTGAAAACTTTTTTGGATAACTTCAAACTTAATCTTATCCTGTTCTCCCTTTTCACAGTGGAATAAATAGGGGCTTATTGCTAGTTTACCTAAAATTTCGTACACCGTAATCCCTCCATTTTCATTTATTATTCATACTTCCGACCCGTTTTTCATTCTAAATGCCTCCGAAACAATCTATCTGACCAGTAGTTCTCCTCTATATCTTCTCCCTTATTCTGTTATGTTTGACAGACATATCAGGCCTCATTGATATATGCTTAGCCATAAAATTGCACTCTCCTTTATTGACATGCTTTGACACGACATTTTCAACTTTACGTGTAATATGCTTTGCAATGGCTGCAACGGTCTTGTTCTCATAAATAGTGTTGGGTCCTATTGTAAATAAGCCCCGCAGTTTTGTATAAATCCGCATTGCACTTAATGAGTCTCCACCTAGATCAAAGAAGTTGTCATTTATCCCAACCTTTTCTCTTCCCAAGACCTCTTGCCATGTCTCAGCCAATTCTCTTTCAATATCATTTCTAGGTGCCACATAATCTGACACATCTGCATTATTTGTGTATGGTTCAGGTAGTGCCTTCCTATCAACCTTTCCGTTGGATGTCAAAGGAATTTTGCCCATCCTCACGAAAACTGAAGGTATCATATATTCAGGAACTTCCTTCTGCAAATGCTCCTTCAAGCTCTGTGGGTTCAATCTCTCATCGGAGACAATGTAAGCGCACAGGTACTTTTTCCCACTTGCATCTGTCCTGTCTATCACTGCCACGTTCTTTACACTCGTATGCTTGGTAAGGTTGCTCTCAATTTCTCCCAATTCTATGCGGTGGCCCCTTATTTTTATCTGCTGGTCTTTTCTTCCTAAAAACTCAATATACCCCTTGTGCAGTACACCATAATCTCCTGTCCTGTAAAGGTCACCCAGCTTAGAATGACTGATAAAAGCATTTCTTGTTTTTTCCTCATCATTCATGTAACCCTTAGCTATGCCGACACCTCCGATGTACAATTCACCCTGTACACCAATAGGGCATATTTCTTTTTTGTAATTTAATACATAGAATTTCTGGTTTGCCAGTGGTATCCCATAGGGTATACTTTTCCAGATTTCCTTGACCTCTTTTATAGGGTAATAGATAGACCAGATGGAAGACTCTGTGGCTCCTCCCAGACTTATAATGTCCGCACACGGAAAACTGCTTCTTATCTTTTCTGGAAGCCCAAGAGGTATCCAATCCCCACTAAGCATTACCAAGCGTAGTGCATCGTTTTCACTGTAATCGATAAGCAGTTCCGGATTATAGCTCATTTGCCAGAAAGGCAACTCTTCATCCGCCTCTGTTTCTATATTTTCAATAAGCATATCCATGATTGCCGGAACAGAATTCCAGACAGTTATTTTTTTCTTTTTTACTATTTCCATCACATTATTCATATCTCTGAGGTCCGAAACCATGACAAGGGTCCCTCCCACAGAAAGTGTGCCAAATATGTCGTAAACTGACAAGTCAAAGCACATGGAGGATAGTCCAATAACCTTATCGTCTTCTACGACACCGAACTTCCTATTTATATCCTGGATAGTATTTGACGCTGCACCATGGGTAATCATAACCCCTTTGGGCCTTCCCGTACTTCCGGAGGTATATATTATGTATGCAAGATCCTCTGGATTCTCGCTCATGTTTATTTCTCCAGTCGGATAACGATCAACGCCACTTTCCGCATATAGCTCGGGTTTAAGCAACAGCTTGCAATCACTGTTCTCAAGAATATATCTCCGCCTGTCTTCAGGATACTCAGGATCAATAGGCACATAGGCCCCTCCCGCCTTGAGTATGCCAAAGATATTAACAATAGTTTCAATACTTCTTTGTGCCAACACACCGACTGGGTTATTTCTGCTTACTCCTCCTTCTCTTAAGAAGTGCGCTATTTGGTTAGACTGTTTGTCCAATTCCAGATAGGTTATGCTTTTTTCTCCAAACTCTACCGCTATGTTACTCGGTGTTTTCATTACCTGCTCCTTGAACAGTGCATGCAGCATCGATAGGCTGATGTCCTCTTTAGTGTCGTTGTATTTCCTGACAAGCTCCATATCCGCTGTTGAAGCACATATCTCATAAGTCCCGGTTGCCGCCAGATCCTTCAATGCCTTTGTATATTGTTTGAACATAGTGTCAATCACTTCTTCTTCAAACAGCTCCTTTACAAAATCCCAAGTGATGGTCAGTTCCCCTTTTACCTCCGACACTTGGTAATCTAGGTACACCTGGGAAGTCTGACTTATGCCCATTTTAATTTCTCCGAAATCAGTCAGGCTGCCTTCCTCCTCATCCGCGTCATCAGAGAATAGTAAGCTGGTAAATACAATAGGCATTACCGCTTTGGTGCCGAAGTTGTTATGCTTGGACAATTCACGAATAAATTTTACTCCGTCATAGTGACGGTGTTCCAGAGCTTCCATCAGCTTTTCCTGCAACAATGTAGTGTTGTCCCAAATGGTAAGTTCCGGCTTCAAATCAGCCTCTACCAGCATCACCGATGTGAAATCACCTATAATACTGTTAATATCTTCATGAAACGGATACCGCGTAAATATAGTTACGTTAATTGCATGGTGCTGCTGGTTGCTCCAGAACCCCAATATATCGCTATAAACAGTACACAATAGAGCAGAAGGAGTTACATTCTTCTCCCGTGCCTTCTCCTTGATCTTCTCCCACTCTCTTCTGCCGATCACTTTTTGGTATCTCTCGAAATTGGGAAATGTTATTTGCGCCGGGTCTTTTTTTAACGGCAGTTCAGGAGAAGTGGGGAATTCTTCCAGCTTGTCCAGCCAGTATTTTTTATCTCTAGAATATATATCATGCTTCTGGAACTCCTCGCAGGCCAATACATAATCCCTGAATGAAAATCCAATATCTGGCTTTTTCATGTCGCCATTCCTATAGAAATCCATAACTTCCTTGATCATGATTCGTACACTGCTTCCATCTACCACAAGCAAATCAAAACTCATAAATAGGTAATTGGTCTCATCGGTTATTCTGTATGCCTTAAATTCAAATAGCGGCCACTCATCGGTCTTAAATATGTAGTGTGACATCCTTTCTCTTTCTCTCATGATGAGTTCCATCTGCTCTTCCCTGCATAAATACCGTATATCTTCAACAGCAATGGTATATTGAGGAGTGTCTTCAAGTATTTTTTGCTCCCCATTAGGCAAAATAACAGCCCTTAGCATCGACTGGCGCTTGATTACCTTTTGCAGACTTTGATTGAATCTTGCTATATCCAGTTTTGTTTCAAACTCATAATATCCATGGGTAGAAACTCCTCCCATCTCAAAACTACTGCTGCGTCCCATCAAATAGGCTGTTTGAACGTCAGTTAGCGGAAACGGTTCGTTCATATTATCAAAATCCGCTTCTCTAGCCTTGAATTTAAATTCTGTAGCCGTGTTCATGTTCAGTGAGACAAAATCACTCAGATTGGCGATATTGCTCAAAGCCGTAAAATCCTTGATACTGATTTCCAGGCCATAATCCCTGCTAAGGTCTGAAATAAGCTGCATCATTTTGATGGAATTTCCTCCTAATCTGAAAAAGTCATCGAAAATCCCTATTCTTTTCGTCTTGAGCACATTTGACCAGAGTTTGAAAATATGGGCATCAATATTGTTTCGCAGTCCGGACAGGCCTGCGCCATCTGCAATATCGCTAGCTTCTGCGTCCTGTCTTGTTAACAAAGGCAAAATGTCGTCAAACCCTCCATTTAAATATTGTTGACCCAGTTTGTACCTCTGCAGTTTCCCACTGGTTGTTTTTGGGATGGTCTGCACAGGCAGCACATGTGTAAGGGGTTGCCCCAACTTGCAGTTAATATGCTCCTTGGTTTTTTCAGCAATGGGTAAAAAGCTTTCGGTTTTTTTTCTAAATTGCACAAAAACTAGTATCTCTTCCTTGCCGACATTATAGTTAAACACTCCGCAAGCAGCAACTTTTCCCAGTTCAATATCATCAAGCTCTTCACAGATCCTTTCCAGATCATGAGCATAATAATTTTGACCGTTAAAGAAAATGACATCCTTTTTTCTTCCGGTAATAACCAAACGGTTGTTTTTTACGAAACCTAAATCCCCAGTCTTTAAGAAACCCTTTATAAACAATTCCTTATTGATTTCAGGATTATTAAAATACCCTAGAGTTACATTTGGACCTTTAATTATAATATTTCCAATCATACATTCATCAAGCAATTGATAGTTATCGTCCACTATTTGTACTTCTGTTGCATTCAAAGGATAGCCGACTTCAATAAATTCAATGAAATCCTCTGCTGTTTCGTCTACTTCCACAATCCGGTTTCCGAAATTGAATGCCTTTCTATCAAGCCTATAGCTCTTTTGAACTTCACCTACATCTGGAAAGGTAACACCTACACTGGCTTCCGCCATTCCATATGCATAAATTAACGCGGAGCTTTTTAGATTGCATACGCTGTATTTATTGAGAAATTTTCTTGAAACTTTCATTGAAATTGGTTCTGCACCGTTTATAATCGTCCTTATGGAAGAAAGATTGATTAGAGACAATTTTTCTTGCGTAACTTTTTCTTCCAACCATGCTAAAGCAAAATTTGGAGCACCAAAAAATGTGGCTTTATGTTTGGTAACTTTTTCAAAGAAAAGCATTGGTCTCCTAATAAACAAATCTGGTGCCATAATAAATTGATTGGAGGCCGCCATTACAAAGGTTAAATGAAGGCAAATAATGCCCATATCATGGGTTAGAGGCATCCAATTTCCAACAAAATCATTTTCACCTATCTGCAGCCTAGAAATAATAGAAGCAGTATTGCATGTCAGGTTGCCATGCGTCAGCATTACTCCTTTCGGGCTACCTGTACTTCCAGAGGAAAATTGTATAAAAGCCAGATCTTGAGGAACTACGGTAGTTATTTCACCGCTTTCTACAGACATTTTTTCAATATCCTCAAAAAACACAATAGATAACTCCTTGTTTTCTTGCGCCACTTCTTTAAAAATATCTTTCAAAGAATATTCCGTCACGATTTTAGGATTAGATAGCTGCCTCAAAACATTCAACAGCTTAGCAAAAGCTTCTGAATTGGTGGAAGCAGTGTTGGACACCGTCAATGGAACAGGTATTATTCCTCCCATAATACACGCCCAAAAAAGATTTACAAAATAGTATTCATTCTTAATTTGAAAGACTAATTTATCACCTTTTCTGACTTTAAGCTCTTTTAAACCACCCAAAATTTTTTTGGCACTTTCCACCAGTTCATAATATGGTTGGAATCTTTCATTGCCGTCTCCTTCAATAAAATAGATGCCCTTCAATCTGTTTTTTGATATTTCCTCCGCCTTCAAAAGCACTGATACCAAATCCCTCGACATATTCTGTATATTAAGTTCTTTCGCAATAATATGAGCTTTCATTATTCAACCCCCTTATAGCAAACGTTAGTGTAAACTCCGTTACACTTTTGATTTTTTAAATTACCTATATATAAAGGGTTTCAAGATTTTTTTGAATAAAAAAACAATGACCCCTCTTTTCCTGTATAATTGAAGTTCTCAGACACCAAAAATCCAGAAAGGAAAGTGTCATTGTGAACTCAATTATAATCCTTTTGATAGCATATAATTAAATGCTACTTTTACAAATTAATAAATTACTCGTTTTTATTGCAAAAAACATACCTCTAAGCTCTTCTAAATATGACTCCAAAAGTCCCAAATACAACAAGTACAACATCGACAAATCACCTATTATCAAGCATTTTGAGCGTTTAGATTACAAACCGCTTCTTTCAGAGCACATGTTATCTCATGGTAAGGAACTTAAACTTGTTAAATCCCGTGGTAAAAACCCTGTCCCCGAGTCCTTTACCTGCTCTCGCTGTGGAGCTCCTTACACTTTCCTTTACGACAACACAGGTGGTAGAGGTCAGCTTCTGTGCAAAATTTGTGATTTCCGTTTTAGAAGACAGAAAACCAAATTCAAGCCTATTGTTTTTATCTGCCTTTACTGCTGTCATATCCTCGGTCTTAAAAAGAATTGCAAGCATTTTAATATCCATAAGTGTGTCAATAAAATGTGCTCTTTTTATGTCCAAAACCTCAAAAACATTTCACCAGTAGACTTAGCAGAGTATAAAAAGAAAAATCAAAATTCAAACTCCATTGCATTTACAGGAAATTTATAATGGATTTCTTCAAAATTGATTTATCCTCGATTCCTGATAAGCTGTTTTCTATGAGCTTTAAGAACTTCTCTGGCTTAAGCAATCATCGAACGCCTAAATCGTACCTTTAAGTTCTCATACCAAGTTACAAATGTCTATGGCAGTAATGAAGTGTCAAATACCTATGTAGCCTTGTTTGTAGCCTATTACAACTTCTTTAGACCTCATCCGTATAACTACTGGAGACCTCTTAATGAAGTACCTGAACTTGAGAAACTATCAACCATGCCTGCCAAATGTCAGATACTTATCGAACTTTCCCAAAAACTTATTATTGTTAAACAGAACCATCCTTGTGCCGCGAAAGCCTGACGATGTCAAGGGCGAGTGCTTTTTGCTCGTTCATAGGAGGTGTAGCCGTAGACCCTTGATATCCACACTGCATCCAAATTCTCTTGTTGCGGTGGTCCGTATAACAGACCGCCTGCCTTCCAGCGAGGACAGAGTTTGGGACAAAGTTCCAAGGTCTTAATTCTTTAGGTATATTTTTCACTTTTCAAGGTACACCTGTTCGTTTTTTTGCTTTAGTTTTTTATGGCTTAGTTAACACTATCTGGTAAACTCTTAGTTAGCTTGTTTCAAAATTAAATTAGAATGCTTAGAAAACCGACTCTACCTCATCATAAGACTCTAACGATTTTAGTCCAATTTCCAATGTATGAAGGAGCACCTGATTCTCATTAAGTTTAAAATACTCTTCTATTTTCTTAAAATTTAGATCTCCAATAGAACATAATCCTACATTATTCTGCTCTGCAACCAAGGTCAAAGTTCCTACGATAATGCCAGAGTCAATAGCTGCAAACAAATATGCCATTCCGCCGTATTTGGGCATAGTAACCTCTGCATTATAAACAAGGAATAATGAAAAAGCTGAGTTTCCGAATATGGACTGATTAGTGAAATAGTGTGTATCTTTTGACACTTCACAAGTATCGTCGATTAAGGTCAAACTATTTTCCGACGGACTATAGTAATACAGCCCCTTATTGACATTTTCTACCCGGGCTTCTTTCACATATACATAAATATCAATCGGATAAAGTCCTCCTGCACTAGCATAGTTATATCGAATACTCCCTTCAGTTTTCTCCTGCCTCAAAAGCGATAGCATTTTAGAAAAGATACTATAGGGTAGCTTGTTTTGAGTATCAAACACCCTACAGGTTCTTCTCCTGCTGATAAGTTGCAAAACTTCATCTTTATTAAGTTCTATTTTAGGCCCCGTGTAAACCTCATAAGCTCTGTTCAAGTGCTTCTTTTTGAACTTATTGAGTTCCTCGGCATTATACTTTATTTTCTCGCTGTATTCATTTTTAAATAGATGGTTCTGAAGATAGAAAACCTCTGCTGGAGATAGGATGGAACTAACAAGTATCCTCTTTTTGATTAAATCCTGTAAAAACAGAAACAGCTTCTTTGCATCAAATTCAGAAAACTCTGCCATTATATCACTCAGACTGATACCCTTTTGTGTCAAAAAATAAAACTGGGGAAACATGTCTATAAAAAAATCCTTATACGAAAACATTTCTATCCGAACTTCCATATTGGTCTTTTCCCACCTCACAGCAGGTGACCAGTAATATTTTTTCTGCCCTTCATATGTAGCTTGGCTAGTTTGTATTTCCATCATAAATTACCTCCTGCAAAAAACATTTAAAAAATTTGAATAATAGCCCCTTCTACATTGCTTTTTCCAACAATTCATTCTCCAATGCCATTATTCTTCTCATTAAATAATTAATCTGGTCTTGAACAGGGTCAGATAGATGTACTTAATCCAAGTCAACTTCATCATTTCCCTTTAGATATCTTATTCTCTGGTTATCTTTTTTCACAATTCTTCCAGATACCCCTACTACCATACAATTTGGTGAGGCTTCTTTTAATACTACAGCTACAGCCCTATGTTAGAATTTTCCCCAACTGTAAACGGTCCCAATATTTTTGCACCTAAGCTATATATTTAGCAATAAAGCTTTTACATGGAGGATATAATTTGATGAAAGAAATTTTTTTGACCCGTAAGGAATACATCTAAGAAAAGCGCCTGATGACATACCCGTGAGACATTTCCCCGCAAGGCGTCTTTTCGTTGCTATTAAAAATTTCTGTAAGCAATTATATCCTCCATGTTTGTAAAATCTTTATTGCATCCTATATAATAACAACATTATCGTAAATTGTTGTGTATCTTTTCCCATCCCAGCTAAAGTAACACCTTGGTATATGGTTACATTATTTCCTATCACTGCAGTTTCACCTATCATGGCTCCCATACCATACTCAATAAAGATACCTTCACCAATCTGAGCTTCAAGATGTATGTCTATGCCTGTAAAGGTTCGACTTACATTTGATAATATCCTGAATAGCAGAAAATAACTTCCAATGTATCAGTAACGTATGAGTCAAGTTTAAGTATCGCTTCAATATCCTTTCTAACTGTCTTAATTTACATGGGCGGAATTCCTTACAAGCACTGCGGTTTCACATTCCCAAAATGCATCAAATACAGGTACTGGTTTGATTATTACGGTATTAAAAAGCCTTCGTCTTACTCTGATAGCAACTATAGTAGGACTATCTACATTAAGCCTATGATTTGCGCTTGTTTCCTCCAGTTTCCCGAAATTCTGAAGCTTTCAAAAAAATGTTTAAGCGCAGGACGTCTGTAGAACGCTCTAACAAAAATATTCTTGTTGACTACAACATTGAAGCTAGCAGATGTAGAAGCTCAAAACACAGATTTTTCAGGGCAACCTTTGCCGTCGTTAACACCCATTTAGATCCTTGGATTAAGCACAAAAACTTTTTAATAAACAATCTTCCTTCTGAGGTTGGTACTAAAGTAGCTTGAGTTTTAAATTTCTACCTTTCACATTAAGGTTAGCTTTGCTATTCCTTTTTTTATCCAGTTCAATACATAATTCAGTTTTCAAGGAACCTTTGCAGCTTATTCATCTTTATTTTTATAACTATGCCTTCTATAATAAAAACTTCGGCATGTACAGGTTGTTGAAAATATCATACCCAAACCCCAATCAGCAATCAGCAATACAAAAAATTCAAATATATTACTCCCTCAATTACTACCTTTAATAATATTACCATAAAACTACTTTTAAAAAGTATTAATGTCTAAAAAGGCACTTTTTATGCTTAAAAAGTCAAAATATTTTTCATCATTTTTTATTCTGGAAATATTATATGGATATACTCAAATATGGTTTCTTACACTTTTAATAAGTATTTTTTAGGGCAAAGACTTTCTGAATCTTACAAATTATGGCGTTTGATAGTGCCAAGGTTTTTGTGATTCAGCTAATTATGATTGACAGTATATATTTTTATACATATAATTAATTATATGGGTTTGGAAAAATTTTGACATAAATTGATATTTTTGCTTGTATTAGCGCAGGAGTTGAGGTTCTTGTATGCCAATGGGTATAATTAACTTTTTAACTAATTATTTAATAATTTTTACTCAAGCGACTCTAGTTATGCTACTAGGTCTTATATTAGCAAATACCAAGATATACATTAGAAAAATACTTATTGTATCTTGCTTGTATGCTTTTTTAGCACAACATCTGCCCTATACCAACCTAAATGCTGAAAAGCATACATTGTTACATGTCATTTTTTTATTTCTTCTTCTAAAATTTTTTATGCCGCTGTCATATAAAACAGCCTCAGTTATCGTACTATCAGGCACAATTATACATATTACAGTAGGTTTAATAGTTGCTTGGGCCATTTTACCTTTTGGTAGTATACAATTACAAAGTATAATATATGCTCATATTTTGAGTTTTATTATAGAAACTTCGATTATTATGATTTATTTGGTTATTAAAAAACGTAGGCCTCATTTTTACATTTTCGGTTCTATCACAGATAATCTAAGTGTAAAAAATCTTTTGGAAGGAAAATTCTTTTTACTTACGAGCATTTTCTTATTTCAGTGTCTTTTAATTTGTTTATTTAGCTGTCGATTTTCAGAAAATACTGCCTTGTTAGTGCCTCACGACTTTCTAACAGCAATCATTGCTACAATTTTTATTCCTTTGGCTATTGTTTTAGTATTAAATAATCTTACCAAGATTCTTCATGATGAGGCAAAGTATAAAGATCAAATTCAATCTCTTAAAGCCGTTGAAGAATTATTAATCTCGTTAAGAATTCAACGTCATGATCTCTGCCATGATTTTCAAGTAGTATATGGGTTGATAGAAGTAGCTGAATTTGAAGAAGCAAAAAAGTATATAAAGAAAAGCATTTCAGAATTATGCCTCTCTACAGAATTTGTAAAAATGGATAACTTGCCACTAGCTGCTTTGCTTTTTTTAAAAAAAAACATTGCAGAAGGTAAAAATATAAGTTTTAATATAACTACATTGTCAAGTCTTAAATCACTTAACATTGAGGTAAGAGATATAAATATAATACTTGGAAATCTAATAGACAATGCTATTGATGCTTGTTTAGGGACACCTTATGAAAAAAAGCAAATAGATATAATAATCTCCTATGAAGCTGATAAATACATTTTTGAAGTAATAAATTATTACTCCCCTATAGGCTTTGATCTGAAAGAAAAGATATTCTCTTTGGGATATACAACTAAGAAAAATGGGGCAGGCATAGGACTGTATAGCGTACAAAAACTTCTGCAAAAATATAATGGTCGCATAGAACTATTTAGTAATGATCAAAGTACTTGTTTCAAAATAGTTATACCAACAGAAAGGTAATACCGACCCTGTAAAAAATGTAAGCAGTGGAACAATCATAAGGCGCCAAAGCCTCAGGGAGAATCCGGAGCTTGGATCTCCTTATCGCCGGAAGCATCTCCTGCGGCACCCTTCTTTTCGACGGAAAGAACAACGCTGATATTTTCAAGGCTGTGCTTTAGATTATCCAACTCCCATTGCACATAGCCTATTTCCTCCTCTGTTTTAACAGCTTCTTCAGGCACCATTTCTTCATGAGCCGAAGCTTTCTTTTCGTTCAAGCCTGAAAGCTGGTCTTGCAAGGAGTCTAGCCGGTCTTTAACATCTACCGACTTACTCTCTCCCACCACAAGGGAATCCTGCCCAAAGGCATTTCCCAATTTCTCTATAAAGCCGCTGTATTGAACCTTCGGCATTTCAAAGGCCAGCTTGCCTGATCCGATGACTTCGGCAGGGCCTCCTGCTTCAGCAGGTTCAGCAAAGCCGCTCATATCCTGCTCCCCCGAAGCCTCAGCCTCCGTAAGCTTCCCTCCGAAGTCTGCGATATATGTCCTTGCTTCTTCTCTTCCGCTCTCGGGGTCATCTACCTTCAAAATTAAGTCCACACCCTGAAGACAGGCTTCCTTTTTGTCTTCCTGACCCGCACCCCTGTCCTCTTTTAAGCTTCTCTGTGTTTTTTCATGCTCCACGGTACTTTTGGGGGTATGCTTATCTATGGAGCTTTGATTTTCCTTCTTCTTTGCAGGCGCCTGCACAGGCTTATCCTGCTTATATGAGCCTGTATCACCGCTGCCGGACTCCTTTTCCTGCTTTTCGCTTATAATGATCTCTCCATTCTCTGCGCCATATAACGACGAATCAGGCAGCATAGCCATACCGGCATCGTTTTCCAGATCCGCCTCTGAGCCTACAGAGCCTGAAGAGCTGAATTGTCTCATATTTAAGGGTTCGGATTGGTCGTGTGTTTTTGTGTAAGGGAAAAGTCCTCTAAGCAGCACCGCCAGTATCAGCGCAGCCGCTATTGACGAACAGATTTTTAAATATCTGCTGTTTATAAATGCGAGTCTGCTCTTTTTTAAAGAGGCCGAAGCATTTTGTCCTGCGCTTATGCCAACCAGCTTTTCATGAAGCTGACTGTGAAAATCTTCAGGCAGCTCCTCCTGAGGCATACCGGCACACAGCTCCATCACCTGCTTTATATCGTAAAGCTCAGTCCGGCAAAGCTCACATTGTTCGATATGCTCTTCTACTTGGTTACGCAAGTCTTGATCCAGCTCATTTTCAATATACGGAACAATCATATCCCTTACAGCATTACATTTATCCACGTCCATCCCTCCCTTCTGCAATACATTATTTGACGTACTCCTCATTTAAAAGTTCCACCCTGTCTTTAAGTAATTGTTTTAAGCTTTGCCTTGCCCTGTTTATTCTCGATTTAACCGTCCCTTCAGGGCACCCTGTTATTTTGGCAATTTCCTCATAGCTAAAGCCCTGAATATCTCTCATTATTATAACAAGCCTGTGCTCCTCGGTAAGAAGCCCAATAGCATCGTTTACCTTTCTCCTCAGCTCATTTCTTTCCGCAACAGCTTCGGGAGAAGGGCCGGTATCCTCTATCTGCCGGCTTACCTCTCCGTTCTCAAGCTTAATATCCTCATCTAAGGATATCTCTTTTTTTCCCTTCCTTTTCCTCAATTCATCAAGGCAAATATTTGTGGCTATTCTGTATATCCATGTGGAAAACAAGGATTCCTCCTTAAACTTACCAATGGATTTAAATACTCTTATAAAGGTCTCCTGAGCAAGCTCACTTGCATCCTCAGGATTCCCTATCATTTTTAACGCAATATTAAATACCCTCTTCTGATAGCCCGCAATCAATTGTTCAAATGCCTCAACGTCTCCTTTTTTGGCCTTCTCAAGGAGCAACCCCTCATTCATACGCCTAACCTGTCCTCTCTGGAGAGAAACGGCATTGTTCAATGCCTGAAACCTTTTCTCTTATGTAATGCTGAAAGGATGACAGCTCGTTTCCATCATCCTTTTCATTCATATTATACATTCTTTTTTGAGGTTTTTAAATATATTTTTTATGTTCGTCAGATATATCCAGCTCAAACCAGAATTCCACTCCTCCTTCGAGGTTTTTTACACCATACTCGTTGCCGTGCGATTCCTGTATTGCCCTGACAATCGAAAGACCCAAACCCGTGCCCCCGTATAGTCTTGTCCTTGCCTTGTCTACCTTATAGAAGCTCATCCATATTTTGTCGATGCATTCGTCAGGAATATGTCTCCCTGAGTTAAAAACACATACCCTCACCTTTCTGTTTTTTACCTGAGTTGTGACCCTGATCACTTTTTTCTCGTCGACATGATCCACCGCATTGTTTATATAGTTCAGCAGTATCTGCTCACACCTGTCAAAGTCAGCGTTTACACGCAGCTCCTCTTGCCTGTCGAAGATCAGCTCTATTCCCTTGTCCTTTATTATAAGAGAGCTTTTTACAAGCACAAGGTCTATAAGCTCAAAAATGCTGAAATCCACCCTCTCGGGAGCCAGCATACCCGATTCTATTTTGGAAAGCTCCAAAAGCTGCTTAACCAGCTTATTCATTTTAAAGGCCTCATCTATTATCATGTTGCAGTAGAAGTTCTTGTTTTCCTCATCCTTGTTGACATTCACCTTCAGCCCCTCGGCATAGCCCTGAACTATCGCAATAGGCGTTTTAAGCTCATGAGAAACATTGGATACAAACTCCTTTCTCATTTCATCTATCTTGCGCTCTCTTTCAATATCCTTTGTAAGCCTTTGGTTTGCCTCCTTAAGCTCAAATATTGAGCTCTCAAGCTGCTCGGAAAGAGAGTTTATGCTTTCTCCAAGCTGCCCTATCTCATCCTGGCTTTTAACAGGATATCTCCTGCTGAAATCCAGAGTTGTCATTCCCTTTGTAATTTTGTTCAACTCCAGTATGGGCCTTGTAAATTTTCCCGTCATGAAAAAAACAATAACGGTTCCCGCCAGAAGCGTTATTATGCCTGTAAACAGGAAAAACTTATTTGCTATATCCGCACTGTCCTGTATGGCGGATACAGACATGCTCAAAAATATATAGTCTCCATTGTCAAGAGGAGAAAACAGCCTTATAAAGCTGGCATTCAGCCTGTCATCCCTGCTGGTTTCAATTATTACTCCATTCTTAATAAAATCCTGAGAAAACCGCCTTCCCATAGCACCGCTTATTTCGCCATATTCCTGAGCATCACTGCGTCTGAAAAGTCTTGGGACAGGTACAAGCTCTCTGACCCTTTCATTGTATTTTACTTCAAGCTTCTTATTAAGTATAGTTATACGCATACCCTTAATGCTCTCCAATTTCTCAAGCTCTAAGGATATGTCGTCGGGATCTCCCCGGTATATTCTGTTTATCTGGCTATAAGCATCCATAAGCGTATTTTTTTTGCTGTACAAATAGTACTTGTCCAGAAAAAAGATGTTCAGCAGCCATGAGAGCGACACAAAGAAGAGTATCAACCCCGCTGTTACAGCAAAAAGCTTAAGTCTTATTGTAAGTTTCATTTTTCACCTCAAATTTATATCCAAGTCCCCTTATTGTCTGGATATAATCCCCTTTACCACCTAACTTAAGCCTCAGGTTTTTTATGTGAGTGTCTACAGTTCTTACATCTCCGAAATAATCGTAATTCCATATTGTATTTAATATTTGCTCCCGCGACAGCGCAATCCCGTCATTATCAGTGAGGTACACCAGCAGCTCAAACTCCTTAGGGCTTAAATCAACAGCCTTTTCATCAAGATATACCACATGCCCCACCTCATCTATTTTTAAGCCGTTATATTCCTTGAGTGATTTTTTATCCCTTCCCGCCCTTCTTAAAAGCGCCTGAACTCTTGCAACCAGTATAAGAGGGCTAAAGGGCTTTGTTATATATTCATCAGCTCCTAAATTAAACCCATAGAGTTCATCGCTTTCCTCACTTTTTGCCGTGAGCATAATAATTGGAGCCGAGCATTGCTGCCGTATTTCCCTGCATACCGACCAGCCGTCAATTTCAGGCATCATGACATCCAAAATCACCAAATCGAACCTTTTCTCTTTATGGAACAGCTCAAGAGCCTGCCTTCCATCTCTGGCCTCATGCACACTGTAGCCCTCTCTTTTAAGAAAATCGGACACAAGCTTCAGCATGGGCAGCTCATCATCTGCAATCAATATTTTAACCCTGTCCAAAAAACATATCCCCCTCACAAAAAGCACTCTTTTAATTATAATTATATAACTGTTTTATATAGGTTAAAAGGGCCTAATCCTTATGAAGATTAGGCCCTTTTAATCCGGATTTTACTTTAAAACAAGCTATATGCTATTTTTTTCTTCACTTCTTTTATGGCTTCCAGATCCCTTGCTATGAAAATCGGGGTATCCTTTTCCATCCCACTTTTCTATCTTCTCCGAAAACTCTTTTACCAACTGCTCTGCCTTATCCTTTTCAAGCTTCCCCTCTTTTACCTTCCTGTCAAGCTGTGCCTTAAAGTCGGCTAAAAGCCTCTCTTTTTTCTGCTGGGGATTTAAGCTGTCAAACTCTTTAATTCCTTTTATTCTGATGTCTATTTTCTTAATTATTGCATCGGCCTTCTCCTGAGTAATTTCCCCGTCCCTCACCATTGCCTGTATTTTTCCCTTTTTTGCTTCCAGCCTCTTTACGGGGTCCTTTTCCTCAAGACTTCTGCACTTGTCCTTACACTTATTGCTGTCTTTGCTGTCTTTGCTGTCTTTGCTGTCTTTGCTGTCTTTGCTGTCTTTGTTGTCCTTGTTGTCTTTGTCGTTTTTGCTTTCTTTCTTGTCTTTGTTCTCTTTGTTGTCTTTGCTGTCTTTCTTGTCTTTGCTTTCTTTCTTGTCTTTGTTCTCTTTGTTCTCTTTGTTGTCTTTATTCTCTTTATTGGCTTTGTTCTCTTTGTTTTCTACAGGACTGTTTTTCCTAACCTCGGTTGCAGGCCCTGATGACGGTTCAACAGCCGCAAATGCCGCAGAAGACATAATTCCGACAACAATAGCAGCGGTAGCAGCAATCCTCATAAGCTTCATTGTATCACCTCCTCCAACACTTAGTATGATCTATTTTGCGTGTTAATAGTGTGGGAATTTGTGAACAATTTTTAAATTTTAAGTCAGGCTTTTCATTTCCTCTTGTTATCTTAGAACTATAACCTCAACCTTTCCCCCTGAGGCGGAGGGCTTATCGAGGTATAGGGAAATTTTCCCATACGCAACATTCGATTTTAAATCCGCTATAGTCTTAAAGGTAACATTTCCCGAAGCGTCCACCTGATATACAGACAAATTATTCTTAAACCAGTAAACCCTTCCATCAATTTTTATTCTCTGAGAATCGAACGCCTGTATCACAGTCCCGCTTTTTTCTGCACCATAATTTATTATTGAATCTCCGTCAATCGAGCCTTTGGACAATTTCAGCTTAAATACCGAGCCTATCTGTCCTATTTTTCCGGCAGCATTACTGCTGTATTGGTAATCCTGCCCGTTAACAGTCATGGTGTAAGAGTATCTGGACACACCGCTGTCTGTGGTTTGGGCGGTTATATCCTTTATAATGGCAGGCTTGTATTTTTCCTTGAGAATGTCGTTGGCAAGAATTACGCTTACATCCTCAAAATCTCCCGTAATGCCTGTAAAATGTATCTCTCCGTCGGTTATCCTGCCCTCCGGCATGTCGCTCCAGTTCAATATTCCTGCAACAGCGTCCTCACCGCTGTTATTTGATATTACATTGAATATTTTTACATTTTTAGTTACATAATTTGAGTTCAGCAGCCTTTCATTCTTATTGGTATACACACCTGTAGGATAGTTATATACTACCGTTTCAAGATCTGCCTCACCGCTGCCGAGCTTTTTTACTTTTACCAGCTTGCCCTTGAATTCTTCTGTATTCCACGCGCAGCTATATTCTCCGATAGCCCCGTCCGAGGTCAAAAGCTTCACCGAGTAAAAGGTTTCGTTTCCGACAACCTTACTGCTCTGGTTCAAAACCACCGCATACTGCGAATTGTCCTGGCTTCCCGAATATTTTACGCTTACGATTTTCCCGTCGTAGCCTAAGATGGCAATTATATTGTCGTCCACATCCAGACTTGAGGACAGGTCGCCCAGCTGTGAAAAGTCCATGTTCTTGCTGAAGCTGTAGTCAGTTCCGTCTATTTTAAGAGTCTTGGGAGAAAGCTTGTTGGGAAGTATGGCGGTTATTTTGCCCCCCACCTTATTTGAAGTAACAAGTATGTACTTATATTTACCCCATATATCCGACACCTGATATATTACGTCATTTTCTTCGATATCCTGAATTTGGGCTAATGCCCCATCCTTTATGACACTGAGGCCCGACAAATCAATGGAGCCAATCTTATTTGAAATAGTGCGGTAGCTGTTTGCCACCTCCGGGCTGCTGTATACAGGGTCAAAAACCACGGCATATTCATACCCCGTCCTGTCGCTGTTATATGCAAAAACAATTGAGCTTCTCGTCTGCACTACTTCCTTCAGACTGTCATAGCTTTGCTTAACCCCGTTATAGTAATATGCAGTTTTCTCAGGAAGAATTTTATACTGCGTCTTGCCGTCCTCATCAGTGTATGAAATCTTTGTGTCGGCAATACCGTCCACCGAAATTCCGTCGGTATATTTAAGTCTCCCGTAAGATGCCTTTATGGTATCCTTTTCTACGAGTAAACGGTATGTATTGCCTAAATCGAGCTTAATTGCTTTGTCCTTGACATACAATATTCCCTTGTCTGTCAGCACCTCATTGTCTCCCAGCTTATCCGAGGTAACAGAATCGGCAAGTATTATGCATTGCGAAAAAAGCCCTGACGCATCTGCAAAGCTTTTATCGGAATCAGATGCCGAAGCCTTCTTTACATTGGTGTCCAAAAGCCTGTCTATAATCAAAGCGGCTGCCCATAGCGGGACGCTGTCGCTGCTTTTAAAGCTTATGCCTTCAGTAAGCTTAAGGCTTGACGCCTTATCAATATAGTTTTTAGGCCATATTCCCGGAACATCCGCATCGGTATACCCCAGTGCCTTTACAGCGGAGGTACATATTTGAGCATATGTAATGCTGCCCCCCGGGTTGAATTTGCCGTCGGTCATTCCCAAGATATATCCATTGTTTACCGCGGCTGCAATATATCCCGATACTGAGCTTTTGGGGTCTACATCCGAAAACATTGTAGAGCCCTTTAATGCATCCGCATCACTTTTAAGATTGGCTGCCGTAACCATCATTACGGCAAATTGCCCTCTTGTAACAAGTGCTTCGGGCGTAAATGAAGAGTCGGATACCGGCTCTATTACTCCCAGAGAAGCAAGCCTTACCGCAGAGTCGGTATAATATGCCTTATCCGGTGCGCCTGCCGCTCCTGCCTGTATAACAGATGAAGCACATATTAACGTGAAAATCAAAATTACAGAAATAACCCTTCTCATTTTTTTAGTACCTCCGTATTATTATTCAAATCTAAGCGCATCAATGGGATTAAGCCTGGCCGCCTTATACGCCGGAAACATGCCGAACACAACTCCTATTATAAGTGAAATCCCAAAGGAAAGACTCATCCACAGGGGAGAATATACAGGAGTCGTTATGTTGAAGCCTCCTATGATAAAATATATTATGGATACGCCGAACAAAACACCCAGTAAGCCCCCAATCCCTGTTACCATAACAGCCTCAATAAGAAATTGTATTAAAATGCTTTTTTTCTTTGCTCCAATGGCCTTTCTTATGCCTATTTCACGAGTTCTTTCAGTAACGGAAACCATCATTATGTTCATAATCCCTATGCCCCCGACTATAAGCGAAATGGCAGCTATGCCTCCAAGCACAACCATCATTGAGCCCGTTACGCTGTTTAATGTGGAAATCATCTGGGCCTGATTGAACACACGGAAGGCATTCTCATCGTGATATATTTTTGTGAAATAGTCCTCCAGCTTTTTCATGGCAGCATCCACAGTATCGGGAGTTGCGGCCTGAACCAGATAGTTTGCAATCATCATCTGCCTGCCCATTCTCTGAGCCACCTTAAAGGGAATTATTATCTGGTCGTCATCCGACTGCTTCTGCCCTCCGTTCTTTTCTGTCAGCACACCTACCACCTTGAATATGTGTCCGTTTATTTTCATGCTCCGGCCCACAGGGTTCTGCCCGTCAAACACGTCATTAACCACAGCGGTGCCCACAATAGCAACCTTTTGCATATAGTCATTGTCGAAGGAAAGTAAAAACCTTCCCTCCTGAACGCCGGTGCTTTTTATAACCTCATATTCCGAGCTGGTGCCTATTAATGAAGTGTCACCTGTTTTTGTGCCCACCTTTACCGTAGCACCGGTGCTTACCTGAGGGGCAATCATGGCTATTTCGGAGCTGTTTTCCGCCCCAAACCTCTGCAAATCCTCATAGCTTACGCTCCTGTTGCTGTTCCTTCCCATAATTGTAACCTGTATCAAATTTGTCCCCAGCTCTTCTATGGAGCTTGTTATGCTCTTTGTGCTGCCCTGTGCAAAGGCAACTGCCGCAATAACCGAGGCCACCCCTATAATTACCCCCAGCATAGTCAGAAAGGAGCGAACCTTGTTGCTTAAAATGCTCTTTATAGCCATTTTATATGCCTGAAAAAAGCCCACTATTCCACCTCCCTGTCCTCAATAATCTGCCCGTCCTGAATTCGCACCACCCTTTTTGCCTGCATTGCCACATTGTTGTCATGAGTAATAAGCACTATTGTATTTCCGCCTGCGTGAAGCTCCTTCATAATGCGCATAATCTCCACTCCCGATTTTGAGTCAAGATTTCCCGTCGGCTCATCCGCCAGCAATATGGGAGGCTGGCTTGCAAGCGCCCTGGCAATTGCCACTCTCTGCTGCTGCCCTCCCGAAAGCTCATTTGGCCTGTGATTTATTCTGTCTCCCAATCCGACATTTTCGAGGGCCTCGCTGCACCTTCTGTATCTTTCCTTTGTACCCACTCCCTGATAAATCAGGGGGAGCTCGACATTTTCTATTGCAGTCAGCTTTTGCAGCAGATTAAAGCCCTGAAATATAAAGCCTATTTTTTTATTCCTTATTTCCGCGAGTCTGTCATCCTTTAGTCTGCTGACCTCATCACCATCTAATATGTAAGTTCCCTCAGTAGGCGTATCAAGACATCCCAGCATATTCATGAGAGTGGATTTCCCTGACCCTGACGGTCCTATTATGGCTACAAATTCATGCCTTTTTATATGCAGTGAAACATCATTCAGCGCATTTATTACATTGTCTCCCATCTTATACCTTTTGTACATATTTGTTATTTGAATCATATTTTCCTCCCCGAACACCGTCGCCAGATCCTTCTTAAGGCCTGCTTCTCTGCGAATTGCCGCTTATCTGGAAGGTGCGGGTTGTTCCTCCAATTCCCCCCATACCTCCCATACCTCCCGAGAATTGCATATTAGCACCGCCCTGGCCGGTTGATGCTGTAACAGAGGTGACAATAACCTCATCCCCCTCCTGAAGTCCGCTTATAATTTCTATATATTCATCGTTGTTTATACCTACTTCAACAAATGTTATAACAAACTCTGAATTTGCTGGTTCCGTTCCCTGCCTTACACTAAAGTCCGCTTGGCCTCGCTGCTGCCTGTTGCCACCCGCCGTCTCACCCGGGCCGGGTGCGGAGGCATTAGAATCCCTTCGCCCTGCGGAAGCATTACCCACCGCACCCTCTGAAGACCTCTTGCCTTCACTATCCCTTGCGGGAAAACTTCCGGTCCGGCTCCCTCCGCTGCTTTTCAGCCTGACAAAGCTTTTGCCCTGAACCGTCTGCACAGCGTCAATAGGAACCATAACAACATCCTTTTTCTCATTTACTATTATCTCGGCATTGGCGTTCATGCCTATTTTAAGGCTGTCGGTATTGCTTATCTTTACAGTAACGGGATATGTAGTTACGCCATTTGAAGGGTTGCCCTGAATGGAAATTTTTGATACTTCTCCTGATATAGGAGATGAAGTGGTTTGAGGCAAGGCGTCAATTGTTATATTGGCCTTCTGTCCCTCGGCAATCTTTGCAATATCCAGCTCATCAATGTCTATTTCAAACTCCATAGCCTGAGTATTTGAAACGACACAAAGCATATCGGCGTTTTTCACTGTTGTTCCCACCGTTATAGTCTGAGATACAATGACACCGTCTATAGGAGAGTAGATTTTAAACTCTGAAAGCTGCTTTTGGGCGGATTCCAACTGCGAATTCAAGTCCTCCATTTTTAGGGATGTGGTCTGAGCCGATACATGCAGGTCATCATTTTCAATCTGAATCAAGGTCTCCCCTGACTCAACATGCTGATTTTCCTTTACATTTATGCCTCTGACGGTACCCCCCGAAACACTTTTAACAACCTGAGTGCTTACATACTCAAGCATTCCTGTTCCGGCACTCATCTGCGAACCGCTTTTGGTATCTATTTCAACGCTTACGCTCATCCCGTCGGTTATACTTCCCGGATTGTCAAGCGTCACCTCAACGTTGTAGACCCTTCCTCCCGAGCCTGAGGCAAAGGGAGAGCTCCCTACATACGAAACGGTAGCGTCTACCGACTGCATCATATCCTGAATATTTACAACAGCCTTTTGCCCCACCTTTATATCGCTTATGACGGCTTCGCTGAATGTGACGTTTGCCGTTAGCCTTGAGGTGTCGGTAATGGTAAGTATATTGGCGTTCTTACCCAGCTCGTCACCCACCTTCAGGGCGGTTATATTGCTTACCCTGCCGCTGAACGGAGCCTTCACATCAAGTCCCTGCAAGCTCTTTGAATCACTGTTTGCAGTGAGCTGTGCCTGTGCAATGCTGTTTTTAATTTTCTCCACGTTAAGCTTTGCCTCAGAATCATCAATTTCCATCAGCAAATCTCCCACTTTAACGGAATCGCCCTCTTTAAACAGCACATTTGTAACCTTCCCTGCCACCGCCGAGGTTATCTTGGATTCGTTGGACGAAACTATAGGGCCCGATCCGCTGACGCTGACACCTATATCTCCTTTGGAAGCTATTGCCGTTCTCTGCTGGATCGCTGAGTTATTACCTGACGAACCCAATTTAGATACCAGCACAACAACAATTACTCCCACAGCCACCAATGCCACAGCCCCTATGGCAGCCTTCTTTAAAACACTTTTATTAAAAAATCCCGAAACCTTTTTTACCGCTTGTAGCCGCACATGTATACCTCCTTAAAATAGGTGTTATTTTGAAAAGCTTTATGCCGGAATTTCCTCAAATTCCTTTTAGCCACCCAAAATTCCAACAATTTGATATAAATAATCAGTTTAATAATATCCCATAATTGTGACGGAGCAGTGTTAGAAATGTTAATATTTTATGAACAAATACTGCTTAATTCACGGTAAATATCGGGCAGGATAAAGCTCCAATATATTCTTTAATATTTTTTTTAAAAGTGCCCAGACTATCTATAGTCAAAGCCTTCTAAAGCTCAAGCAGAATTTTTATTTGGAAAGCGGAGACGTTATAAAAAATTTATAGAGTATTTAAAGCAAAGGGAGGGAGCTTCTATGAAAATTCGAGAGGGCTTAATCCCAACAGTTCTTGGGACAGCAGTTACGGCAACGGGTCTGGGTCTTAAGCGCACCGCGCCGTATTTGTCATGGGGAATAGCGGGCTTTGGGCTGGCACATATAGTGCTTGGTTCAATCGACCTGATAGGACACCGTCGCTAGGATAAAAGAGGCGGGCCACTTTAAAAATTTCGGCCCGCTTTTTTATTTTCATTTACCGTCTCCCCCGTCCGGGCATGTAGTACTTTCGAGATGTGCCAAAGACCTTTCCGCCTCCTCAGGGCTGCTTAAGCACATCTCCTCCGAGGGCTTCAAGGACAGGCACACAAGCGGCCTCTCCGGCTTTCCGAACAGCCTGCACCTGTTATCCTCTGTCAGCTGCACGCATCTTATCCCTGCCGGCTTGCCATCAGGCATTCCGGGTATGTACGAGGATATCGAGGGTGCTATGCAGCACGCCCCGCACCCTGCTCTGCATTCCTTCAAGTTCCTTACTCCCCCTTATAACCGGAACTTTTTAATATAACAAAATTCCGGCAAGCTATTTGCCAATACCATTACATACCCACCCGGATAGCTGTACACCGTGTAAGCACTCAGGCCCTGCGTCTATTGCCGCAGGCTCTCAATTCCGGCTTCGGGGAATATTCTGCACAAGCTGTCAATGTTCTCGGCCAGCTCTATTTCAACACTGCCGCCACAGCCTATAAGTATTCTTTTGACTATAAGCTCAACATTGTGTCTGCGCGGCTTTTCCGCCCCAATGATACCGTTTAAGACGCTAACAGCATTCCGCGCGCCCCCTTCAAAGGAGCTTATGCACAAGGCCCTTTGGGCAATACTCTCCAAATGCCTTTCAACGGAAGCTATGCTTTGGAGCTTTTGACGCTCAAGCTCGCCGTACGCCTCCTCCACCGTTTGCTTCATATCCTCATTCACCATAATATCCTTAAGTTTCTGCGAAAGCAACCCCCTATATTCCGCCTTCAAGGCTTCAAGCTGCTTTTCAAGGCTTCCGGCAGCATTGCCACATTGCTTCTCCTTTCGCAGCCTGACCTCTATTTCCGCATCAAGTGAGCTTATAAAACCTTTCATGCGGCTCCTTATGAATATAAGGTGTCCCTTAATATAATTAATCAGTTGCCGCTCCTTAATGCGGTGGCTGGAGCAGTGCTTTGCCCCCCGTCTGTGGTATGTTCCGCAGACATAGCTTTTCTCACCCGTTTTAAGGGTATGTGCAACCATATATGCCCCGCATTCGGCACAAAAAAGCAGTCCTGAGAAAATATTGCCTTCACGCGCTCCCGCCTTCCCTGTACCCCTGTATTTGACCTTGTCCCTCCGCTTCATCATATCCTGAACAAAATAAAAATCTTCTTTTGTAATTATTGGTTCATGCCTGTTCTCAAAAAGCATGTGTTCATTTGCGCTGACTCTGACGGATCTCGCCTTTATCAAGGGCTTCTTTGTCTTTCCCTGTCTTAAGCTGCCTATATACACATCGTCCTTGAGAATTCTTGATACATGTGTAGGAGACCATGCATGGGAAATAATATTTTTATATTCCCTTCCCCTGCTGCCGCAGCTCTCTGCTATAGCCTCCGAGGGAGTAATACATCCTTTTTCATTTAAGCATTCCGCAATTCTTCTGTATCCGTTGCCCTCGGTATACAAGACAAAAATCTCCCGTACTATGCGGGCCTTTTCCTCATCGGGCACAAGGCAATTGCGGGCTCTGTCAATGCTATAGCCGAACTGGGGCCTTATCAGAAGCTCCCCTCTTTGCTGCTTCTCTCTTAGCGTGCTTATTATTTTTCTTGATATGTCCTTTACATATCTTTCATTATACCATGTTTTAATGCCTATTATATCGTCATCGTCCTTTGAGCTGTCATAGCCTCCCGACATTTCGTCAGTCAGCACAATTCTCTTTCCCGCAGCCCTTACATCCTCCAGAAACAGAAGGGTCAGAGCATTATGCCGCCCTATCCTTGAAAGATCCTTGGCAATAATAATATCAATATCACTGCTTGCCAAGCAGCTCTTAAGTTCATTTAGTCCCGGCCTGTCAAAGGTGTAGCCGCTTACATTGTCATCCTCATAAACCCTCAGAATTTTTATTGAATTTTTTTGTGCATAGGTATTAATGACAGCCCTTTGATTCATCAGTGAGGCATAGTTCTTTCTGTCCTCATCCCTCGACAGCCTAACATATGCAATTGCTTTCAACATATAGCCACCTCATGGCAGGCATCCTTCCGCAGCGTTGTCAAGAATAACCCTTCTGTACACCTCCTCGCCCGGCGCCTGCCCCGAGCGGTACACGCAAACCCTGTGCCTCTGTTTTATTGCTGCCAGTATATCCTGAATAACGCAATCCTCCGCGTCGCCCTCGGACAGCCATACAAGCACCGCATCGCTTACGCCGTGTGTATTTCCCGGCTGAACGACCATATACAGCCACCCCCTCCCTTAATTTAAACATCATACTAAGATAATATGAACAATATATTTCCCGTATGTTTTTAAAATTACCGAAAGACATGGGGATAAAAACGTCTGAACAAGATTAAAGGATTAAAGGATGGATAAGATTAATAACAAAAGCACTCATCCTGTAAATCTTTTTAATCCTTTAATCCTGTTCAGACGGCTTTAAAATAGACATGTATCCTTCAAATAGGGAACGGGTACTTGATTCAGCATATTCTTGCTGATGAAAAAAACATATTGCTTACATGCGTATCAGAGGATAAGCCTGATTATAACTATTACTTAAAAAAGAAAAGTTTAAGCAGCATCTATATACCATGTGAGTAAAGTACAAAGGCAGGCACAGCAGCTTAATGGCTGACTGCGCCTGCCTTTGTAACCTTTAAAAACAGTGCCATTGCCAGTATGGCAGCACCCGCGCACAGCCCGAACATAACGCCTACTCCCGCCCGCTCTATAATTACCGCGCCAAAAGCTGAAGACGCCATTCCGGCAAGCCCCGCAAATACAGCGTCAGTAAGCGTCTGCGCCGATGTACGCATCTGCTCAGGAGAATTGTCATGCGCAAAGGTGCGCAGGTTGGGCAGCAGCACCGAAAACCCTATGCCCTGAAAAAGCACCCCAACAGCAACCATTGTGGTGGAATGCGCAAGCGCAATTATTGTATACTCCAGCACATAGGCACAGCAGCTGAACCAGAAGCACTGCCTGGGGCTGAACCGGGAAAATATCCTTGCGGAATAGAAAAAAAACGGCAGCTCCGTTATGGCAGAAAGAAATATAATCATCCCCAGATCCCCCGAGCCTCCGCCTACCTCCGATACAACCAGTGAAAGCAGGTTGTCCGTCGCCTGATTTCCAAATCCGATTAAAAAGCACGCCGCCAGAAACAGCAGGTATCTTCTGTTTTTAATAAGCCGCCCGTAGCTCAGCCGCAAATCGCCCAGCCTTATTCCCTCGCCTCCCCCACCGCAGTCAGACACAAGCAGTGAAACCGCCAGCGTAACCGCCACAAAGGCCGCGGCAAACACAAACATTACCCCGTAGCCCGCCCCCTCAATGCTTATGCCTATAATCCATCCGAAGCAGGAAAAGCCTATAGATGCCCACATGCGTATAAAGCCGTAGTTAAGTGGTGTATTTACATTTTTCTTCAGAATCCAGCTATCTAAAACAGCGGGCTGGGGTGTCTGGCAAAAGCCCAGAAAGCCTATAAAAATAAGCACGCTGTATGGTGACCTAGGATCGGCAAGCGCCAGTATTGCCGCAAGCAGTAATATGTTTGCCAGAATAAACACTTTTTTAATGGATTGCAGCTTATCACATAAAAACCCCCAGAACACCTGGCCCGCGATTCCACAGCAGATAGCCACTGACATTGCGGCACCGACAAAGGAATAGCTGTATCCGCTATGAATAAAATACATTCCGGCAAACGAGAAAAAAGAACACCAGGTAGACCAGAAGGTAAACTGAAGAATGCTGAATTTCAACGTCAACTTCTTGTCTCCGTGCTCCTTTATGAATTGCCCGTACCGCAAAAGTGACTCCCCCCTTGTTTTTATCGGAGCCGCGCGATGGGTAAGCCATGCGCAGCCCCTTATCTATTCCATTGCCTTTAGAAATCCAGCTCATGAAGCGTTCCTATCGCTTCACACAGGTTTTCAATACCGTCCTCCTTTATGACAATTCCCTTTTCCCACCTTGCACCAAAGGTATCCGTTGTAATAAATGTGTCAATCTGAAACGTCATATTGGGTTCAAGAACATAGTCCGAAATGGTTTCCATCCACGGCGCCTCAACCTCGATCATTCCCGTTCCGTGGCATGGGCCGTAGAGGTAATTGCTCTCATGTCCACTGTCCTTGTAAAATTTATAAAAGCCCTTTGCAACATCGCTTGCTAAAACTCCTGCCTTAAGCTGCTTTTCAGTCCACTGGTGCGCCTCCCAGCAGAAATCTATATACGCCCTGCGCTCAGGCGACAGCTTGCCCATGCTTATGGGAAGCCCCACCGAAGGAGAATACCCGTCAACCTTTGCAGAAAGGTTGAGCTGAACTATATCACCCTTCTTTATCTCTCTGTGGGAGGAACGTGAAATTGCATGGCGTGTGGAGGCCTCACTGAAAACGTACATGGGAAGCCCCTCATACTCCGCCCCATTCTCATAAATGGCCTTTTGCGCCACCCCTACCATCTGGCACTCGGTCACCCCCGGCCGAATGGCCTTTATCACCTCACGGGTAGCAATTTCTGTAATCCTGAAGCCCTCTCTCATACATGCAATTTCATTTTCAGACTTGATTTTACGCATCTCAATCATGATATGGTTTGCGTCAACAATCTCCGCCTTGGGGAAGCTGTCCCTTATCCCCTGCATAGTTACAACACTGGTGTCCAAAAGGCTTGCCACACCTATTCTTAAATTGGAACCGTTTACCCCCAGAAAGCTGAACACATCCTGAAATCTTTCGGCCTTCACCTCGGGATAGCTGGGGTCGGCTGACTCCCTGTACTCCATAAGCATGAAAATATCCTGAACTCTGGAAAAATCTGAAGCATACACCCTGCTTTCAGGTCCCACCATAAGCGCGGTTTTGCCCTGTGGCGTTATCGCAAGCCCGGCCCTCTCAAAAAGAGGCCAGAAGCCGCTGAAATATCTTACATTTGCATAATCCGCTTCATTTGAGTTAACAATTAAAACATCCAGATTGTTTTTTTCAATAAGCCTTGCAACCCTTTGCGCCCTCTCTTTATATTCGTAATCAGGTATACATATACGGTTTGCCATGGTAACAGTCTCCTTTTTCACTCTATTAGTTTTAAGATAATTCTGATCCCTTAATTATTCGCATATTCCCATTGTTGTGTAAAACGCCATGTTGGGCTGGCGGTTATCCAGTCTTCCATATTGCGCAATGATGGGGACATCGCTGGAGAGCTTAATTGCATACTGAGTCTCCAGCGGTAAAACAAAGCCGCACAAATGCTCAGGGTTATTAGTTCTTATGCATCTTACCCTCTTTGCCCTGACAGTCGCGGTGATATTTTCAACAGGCTCCAAGTCGGTAAAATACAATGTAATTTTAACATTGGCATCCCTTGAATTGGGATTTAAAATCACAATTGATTCATGTCCCTTCATTTCCCCTTCACCGGGAGGGGGAAGCTCCCCGTCGGGGAAAAACCACACTGTTTTCCCGTACTCCTTTTCCATTTCCGCACCTCTTTTTTATCAATCTTTTTTTGAATTCATATCAATAAGCACAACCGAAGCAAGGATGACTCCCTTTACAATCCACTGCCAATAAGTGTTTATTGAAAGCAGAACCATTGCATTGTCCATAACGCCCAGAATCAGAGAGGCTATAACCACCCCCCACACCTTTCCGCGCCCGCCTGTAAGAGAGGTTCCTCCAAGCACACATATCGTCATGACATCAAACAGCATGTTGTCACCCACCGCGGGCAGGCCTGCCATTGTTTTGGAGGTAAGCGCAATGGCTCCTACAGCCGCCAGTACCGAAGACAGCACAAACGCCAGAGTCTTAATCCTTTTTGTGTTTATTCCCGAAAGCGTACTCGCTTCCTCATTGCCCCCCACAGAAAAAACATTCCTTCCTGTCTGTGTATGGTTTGTAAACACCCAGCATATCAGCGCCACAACGAGCATCAGCATTACAGGAACGGGAAGAAAGCCTCCTATATACCCCATTCCGATTACATTAAAGGACTTTGGCAGCCCGGAAATGGGAATGCCGCTTGACATGAGGTAGTTTATACCCTTTATTCCCAGCATTGTCGCCAGTGTCGCTATAAAGGACGGAACCTTTCCGTAGACAGACACTGCCGCGTTAATAAGGCCTATGGCGACGCTGGCCGTTAAAACAAGCACAATAGCAGTTCCCACGCTTGTCCCGCTCTTTACAAGGGTAGCCATCAATACCGACACAAAGCCTATTACCGAGCCTATCGACATGTCCATATTGCCGACTAAAATTACAAAGAACTCGCCTATGGCAATAATGGCGATAAACGAGACCTGCCGCGCAATATTTAAAAAGTTTTTACTGTCAAAGAAATTGGGAACAAAAATTGAACATACCACTACAAGTCCTAAGAGGATGAACAATACTATCCATTCCTGCATGAACAGCCTAGCCGACCTTTTATTTTTCATTTCCAACTCAGCAGTTACAGAGCTCATATTTTTATACCCCCAGCATCTTATTAATAATATTTTCCTGTGTTATTGCATCTCCCTCAACACAGCCCTTGAACCGGCCCTCAAACATAATATAAACACGGTTGCTGAGGCCTATCAGCTCCTCCAGCTCGGGAGAGACTATAATTACTGATTTGCCCTCCTGAGTAAGCTGGTTAACCAGCTTATAAATCTCCGATTTGGCTCCCACGTCGATTCCCCTTGTCGGCTCGTCAAAAATTATAATTTCAGCCTCTTCCAGCAGCCATTTGCCTATAACAATCTTTTGCTGGTTTCCTCCCGACAGCTTGCCCGCCTTCTGGTTGATTGAGGAGTAGTTGAGCTTCATCTTCTCGCACATCAAAAAGGCTTCCTTCGCTTCCCTCTTATGATCTAAAAACAGCCCGCGCAATCTTTTATAGCGGCGCAGTGAAACCAGCGATGTATTAGTCTTTATATCGGCACCGAGAATCAGTCCAAGACGCTTTCTTTCATCCGGCACAAGGGCAATTTTATTCTTAACGGCATCAATGGGTGATTTGATTTTTACCTTTCTTCCGTTCAGGAAAAGATTTCCGCACTTTAGGGGGTATGACCCGAAGATTGAGTTTATAAGCTCCGTTTTGCCTGCTCCTACCAGACCGGCAATACCCACTACCTCCCCCTTTTTAAGTGTCATGTCAATATTCTTAAAGGCCTTTTCGGAGGTAAAATTCTTAAGCTCAAGAACAGTCTCTCCAAGCTTTGTGTTTACCTTAGGAAATACCTGCTTCAGCTCACGGCCTATCATCATGGTTATAAGCTTGTCCTTATCTATATCAGCCACGTTTCCGCTATGAGTCAGCTTTCCGTCACACATTACGCTGAACCTGTCGCACACCTCAAAAATCTCGTCCAAGCGGTGCGAAATATATATGATTCCTATCCCCTGAGCTTTAAGCAGGCGCACCAGACGGAATATGTTTTCTATATCGCTTTCCTGAAGCACCGCCGTCAGCTCATCCAGAATAACAACCTTTGCCTTAACAACAATTGCCTTTGCAAGCTGTATAATCTGCTGCTCCGCCATTCTCAGCTTTTTTACCGGAACCTCCAGCGGTATATCGCATTGCAGGAACTCAAGTATCTCCTGAGCCTTGCGCTTTAAGGCCTTCCAGTCCACAAACATACCCTTTTTGGTGTAATTTCCTATAAAAATGTTTTCAATGCCGTTAAGCTCAGGGATAAGCTGCAGCTCCTGATGAACCACCGCTATGCCCATTTGCTGCGACATCTTAACATTGTAGTTTTTGTTAAGCACATCCTGCCCGTCAACCTCAAAGCTTTTAATGTCTCCTTTGTACGCACCTATAATGATTTTGGCAAGCGTGGATTTTCCCGCGCCGTTTTCTCCTGCCAAAGCCAGGCATTCTCCCGGATACAGTGTGAAGGACACATCGTCTAAAGCTTTCACATTGGGAAATGTTACCGAACAGCCCTTAATATCTATTAACGGCCTTTGCTTAGCTCTATCGGACAAAAAACTCAACTCCCCTCTTAGAATATAAAGCGGCAGAAAATTCCCTTGCGCTATTTAAGCTCCCCGGCAATTTCAGCGGCAGTTTTAAATGATGCTCCCTGCTCCTTCAGCAGCACGATAAGCCTTTCAAACTCTCTTATTGCAATGTCACCGCAGCCTGAGACAATAAACTCATCAGGTATAACAGTGGCCTCACCAAAGTTATAGCTTTTTTTGCAGGGTATAAACTCCCACGGATGTATATAGTAGCACAGCACCACCGGAAGCCCCTTTCCTTCCGCAAAGGCGGCAAAGTCCATAGAGCGCTTCATAAGGTATTCGGCTCCCTTCGTTCTGAAAAGCGGCCACTGATCCCTGTCCCGCTCCAACGGGCTGTCGTTGCTGACCATAGTCATATCTGCAAAATTGGGGATTTCAACCAAGCGCATGTCGCCCTCCTTTGTCCAGTCCTCTCTCGACGGATGATACGGTGCAAACTTATCCCTGTAAAAATACATGGGATAGGTTGCGTCGGAGGTATAGCCCAGCCTCTCTAAGGCATTCACAACGGCAGTTGAGCCCCACAGTCTGGGGCAGCGGAAGGCCTTCGGAGCCACGCCCGAAGCCTCCCTTACCCATTCGGTAGCCATTTCCAGGCGAGGGAACACCTCATGAGGCAGCAACGGATTTACTCCCGGTAGAGGAAAAAGCTCGTCCCCGACGGTTTCATGGTACAGCGAATGGCACCCCACCTCGCTGGTACCGGCAGCGACTATTTTGGCCTGCTCCGGGTTCTCTCTTGCCGACTCTCCCGTAAAATAAAAGGTGCCCTTGATGCCGTGCCTGTCAAACATCTCAAGAAGGATGGGGACACCCTTTTTAACGCCCTCGTAAAAAGGGGTAAAGCTCCCGACATCCGTTTCTACATCTACTCCTATCAGTACCGAAATATCTTTTGCCATATGCTCTCACGCCTCCTACAGCCATAACCATCCCAGTGCTTCCACTCCAAGATAGACAGGCACATTATCCGCATTGGCCGGGTCCAGCGCGTTGTTGATGACGCGCCGGAGCTCGTGGTACGGTATCATGCATGACTTGGTGCCTGTCTCCGATACAGGGTTAACATCAAAATAATTGCTCCTGACTATTTCAAAATTCCTTTCATTGTGCAGCGACATTTCCTTTAAGTACTTAATTTTTTCCTCTTCTGTGGGCGCATTGTCATAGCTTATGGATGCCAGTGCCAAGTCATATATCACTCTATTTCTTAGGTTTGCCACAATAAGCTTTTCAAAGTGCGGGGAATAGACCTTAAGCCTTGAGTCTGCGTCCACGGCAGCCTTGACTCTGTTCAGCCTCAGCATTATATTGTCATGATCGGCAATAGCGGCCTGTATGGCGGGAATGTCACGCTTTTCAACCTTGTTCCTCGCAAACGGGAACTCGGTGGGGAATATCTTCATCTGGCTTTCGTGTATTGTAAACATGTTTTTGAGAACATAAAGAATATCATCCTTTAAGCCTGCTCCAAACACCGCCGTTACGGCATAATCGTAGAACTCCTCCGGCTCCATAATGCTTCCCCATCCATAATTGGCGTGTGCAAACAGGTGAAGGAAAAAACCGTACCATTCAAACATATAGCCGTTGATGCCCTTTACCCCCAATTTAACAGAGCCTATGTGCTGCCGTATATCCTCTTCAATATACTGGTGGTTGGTTTCCTCGTCACAGCGCAGGCCGTTGGAGCGGAAGGTTCTTATAAGGCGTCCCATACATGCTGAAACGGCGTTTGATTCAGTGTCTCTTGCCCATATTCTGTCCTTTCCGAAGGCCTTCGCCCATTTTTCGAATTCATTCTCGCCGCAGTAAAGCCCCGGAGCCCAGAACAGCACCATATCGGGCGGCACAGAAGCCACCATCTCCCTTAAATACTCCTGCGGCTTTTCAAGCGGCGGCTCACGCCACATCCTTGCTCCTATAACAATATCGGGGTTTACATCCCTCACCGCTTCATACAGTATTTTAAGAAGCTCATAATTGGCGTGGTGCTTTGCCTCGGCGGGAGTACCATACTTATCGAGGTATTTTTCACTGCATTTTTCGCAGTTGCAAAACCAGAAGGATTCCTCGCTTTCCTCAAAATCAATTCCGTCGTAGCCAAGAGAGGCAATACGCCTCATGGCGGACTTCAGGTACTCAATAGTATCCGGCTGGCTTAAGCAAAGAGTGTCAAAATCATTTACAAACCTGCTGTTCTCCGGCAGCTTCATCCGTTTTTCCTTATAAATACTGGGGTACCCGCCGCTGTAGCTGTTCAGTCCTATATATGCAAAAAATTTAAAGCCCAGCTTATGACCGTAATCGAATAATTTGCTTAAAAACTCCTGCGATAAATTGGGATGGCTGTATCTTACCTCAACCCAATTCTTGCTTTCCTCGTTCCACACCTTAACGGGGTAATTGCGAAGCACAGTCTCGGGGTATTCGTCAAACTCAAACGGCCAGTAGCCGTACATGCACATATTGAACTGATTGATTTTGAAATCGGAACAGATATTAAGATATTCCTTCCACTCCTCAAAGCCCCACAACTGCATATCAAAGCCAAGCCGCCCATACCCGGCATACCATGCAAACGTATTGGAAACCGACCTTATTTCTATTGATGGCCAGTCGGCAATTTCACAAAAACCAACAGTATATCCGTCATCCTTTTTGGTTAAAAGCTGCTTCAGAGTAGAAATTGCATTTATCAGCCCGTCGCGGCATAAAGACTTGATTGTAATGCCATCTTCGTTAACGTCAATACAGTAGCCCTGTTTTTTGTACAGCTCGTCATTATCTGCAAGCTCCTGCGGAGGAAGCCCATAAACCAGCCTTACGGCAACAGAATTCTCCGGCGAAAGAGCTATTTCACTGTAATTCCACAACTTGTACCGAAACAGCTCGGCGATATCTCCATACTCTTCATTTAACATACTGCCTTCTAAATCAAAATTTTTAAAGCATGGTGTAGCACCCTCTTTTTTGTTATACACCTTCACTCTGGGCAAAGTATAATTCATCGCAACTCCTCCTCGTATATTTTTGTTTATATAAATTAGGATACAGACTATCTAAAAAGGATGTAAAATAATTTCCGGAATAATAATTTCCCCGGAATGCGTGACCGGAATATAATTTAAGCTAACTAAAATCACAAGCGCCTTCTACAGGTATACATGCTTTTATAGTTAGAGTAGAAATTATTATGGAGGATATTATTTTACATCCCCCGTTATCCTATATGCAAAAGCCTAAACTATATAGAAAGGGCGTTTTTGAAAAATCATCCCTCGTGCCTAAGATACACCTTTCAGAAACGCCCCTGCATTATGATTAAAGGAGCATTTCATATAAGCTGCCGCCCACCCCCTTAAAGGGGACGGCAGCTTATACTTAAAATGCATATCTTCTAGTTCCCAAGCCAAGTCCAGCTCTTCCAATCCTTCTGCCCAATATTTTCAGGTGTCAGGGCCTCCGGTGCAGGCAGATCAAAATTATCCGGCAGCTTCTTTCCATCCAGAGCATTTACAAGAGCCTCCATAGCTGTATATCCGAGTACAACGGGGTCCTGAAGCACCTCTCCAATCCATGACTTGTTTCCGTCGGCAAGGTACTGTATAACCTCCTTGTCCCCCGCCATGCCTATAAATTTCATTTTATCGGCAGCATTAGCACCTACCGCCGCATTGTACGCACCCACTACAAGAGCGTCATTATGCCCGCAAACAATATCTATGTCAGAGGATCTTTGAAGCACGTTTTCAAACAGCGTTTGTGAAGAACTGCGGTCGCCGGTTGAATCTCCCTCCTCGATTATCTTTGCATCAGGAAGCTCTGCCAAAACAGCCTCCTTAAACCCTTCAAAGCGCTTTACCGAAGCCTCGCCCGACTTTGGAAGCGACAAGTAAACGCAGGTTGGGTTTGTCTTTCCCTGTGCCTTCATTTCTTTAACGGCAATCTGTCCCGCAACAGTCCCCATTGCTTTAAAGTCATGCCCAACAAAGGTTTCCCACACTATGTCATCTTTTGAATCGGGGTTCTGTGCATAGTCGCCTACTACAAATTTAATTTGCTTATTTTTATGCAAATCAACCATGGTAGGTATAATTGCCTTACTGTCAACGGGGAATATTACAATACCGTCAACTCCCTTTTGAGCCATATTTTCAAGCTGCTTAATCTGTGTCTGAATATCATTCTGGCTGTCCTCGAACTGGAACTCGACATTCAGTCCTTTTTCCCGTGCGTACTGCTCCATTCCTACCTGCGTGCCTAAAAACCACGGCCACGCCATGTTCATAATTACCCCGCCAACGACATATTTCTTGCCCTCGGCTTTATCGTCAGTCTTAGATGCCTGAGTGCCGGCAGAGGATGCCTGAGTACCGTTATTCCCATTTGAGTCTGCTCCTGAAGAAGAACCGCAGCCGGAGAATAATACCATCGAAACCATAGAAACCGCAAGAATCAATGCTGCTAATTTTTTCATAAAAATTCCTCCTGTCATTTTTTTAGTATTTGCATCATCCCAATTATATAAGTAATTGTGATTTATAGTATTTTCCGAAAGAGCAGATAAATTTTGTAATAACGTTTGCATTACCTGCAAAAAAAATTCCTCCTTTCTTATATGCTGCTCCTTCAAGCAAAACCACCTTTTTCAGAATCAAATGAAACCCATCTCTCACCAACGGTACACTGCCGGTGTGTACCATCACCTCTGATTCGTCTTGCATCCGCAGGAGTCCCCTATTTTGAGCTCCGCCTCCAAAATAATATTCTCGTATATCTGTAAATCAGTTTTACTAAGCTTTCTGCTGATAATTTCACCCGCAAGCTCTCCTATTTTTTCTGCAGGCTGTACCATAGTAGTCATTTCAGGCACCATCAGGCCTGTCTTATCGACAGCGTCAAAGCAAACCAGAGCCACATCCTCGGGAACTCTGAGCCCGCATTCTCTAAGTGCATGAAGTGCGCCGTACGCCTGCATGTTATTTGCAACAAACAGCGCTGTTGGGCTCTCTTGCTGCTGGAACATTTTTTTGGCAATGCCATAGCCTGTTTCCAGCTGGAAGCTTCCCTGCCGGAAATATTCCGGCTTTATCTCAAGTCCACTCTCTTGCATTGCCTTCTTAAAGCCCTGCAAACGTTCCGACCCTGTAGATTCCGACACAGGCCCGGAAATGGCGGCTATGCTTTTATGTCCAAGTGAAATAATATGCTTGGTAAGCCTGTAGCTTGCTTCCACATTATCAATTGTGACAAAATCAAATTTTGTTTTCATCTTAGGGAGATTATCGATAAAGACCACTGGTATTCCAAAGTCCTTATAGGTCTTGAAAATACTTACGTCCTCGCTCACAGTGGCTATAACCAGTGCCGTAATCTGCTTCTTTAGCAAAAGCTTTAAATATTCCTCTTCTCTTTTTGCATCACCATCGGAGTTGCAAATAACGGCGGAATAATTATTTTTCCTTGTAGTACTTTCAACGCCCTTTATAACGCTGGCAAAAAAGGTATTTGTAATATCGGGAACAATAATACCTATTGCCTTTGATGTTTGGGCCTTTAAGCTTCTGGCAATCTCGTTGGGCTGATAATTCAGGCTTTCCAAAGCTGCCAGCACAGCCGCTCTTGTCTCGGGGCTAACCCTGTCCTTCCCGTTCACAACACGGGAAACAGTAGAAACAGAAATCCCGAGATGCTCTGCAACGCGCTTTAGATTTGTTCTCACATCACATCATCCTCGTTGTTTTGTAATAACGTTCTTACAAAAAGTATACAGCATAAATAACCAGGCTGTCAAGAGAGATTTAAAGCCCTTTTTATTCTTTTTGCATATAAGTTTTTAAGCACGGCATTTAAATTATCCATGATTATCCTTTGTTTTACTAAAGTAAATCTCCGGCAAAATAACTTTAATCTCGTTTTCCGAATTTTCCTTCTTCCAATACACTATAAACCTGATTTTTGCTTCTACAGGAGCATAGTTGTTTTTCTTCATGGCATCTGTCTGCCGAATAAAATTCTTTGAAAACTTTAATACCTGCCGACCGTTTACGTCACGGCAGCCATCCTCGCAAATACCAAGTCTGTCTCCGCTCATTAGATGTGAAACAGGCTTTTGGCAATACTGAAAAAAGTCCAGCCATACATCTTTAAAGGTCAGCTGGGCAGCTAATTTGTCCGGCTGCAGGTAGGTCTTAGAATCCATAACCGTTTTAAGTCCATCTGTCTTTATAAAATCAAAATAATTTCCGTTGCAGTGTATACTAAGCTTTTGCTTTGCTCTGGTCACTGCAACATACAATTGTCTCATCGCTTCTTCCTTTGCGGCATTGAATCCGTCAAGCATTAAAAATACATTGTCAAACTCCCGCCCCTTTGACTTATGAATTGTTGAAACAAATACTGTTTCCACATCGCCACCGCAAAAATCCTCAAATCTTGACTCCCTTATAAAAGTCTCAAAATCGGATCTGTATTTATTTTTGGGATTTGCAGTCTCAAAGTCTTTGAACATATTAGTGCATACATCCAAATTCAAACTACCTTTGAATTTATTTTCAAGCTTCTTTTTGGCCTCTCCCCAAATATCGTCATCTATAATATAAATATCATCAGCTAAATTCAGAGCATTTTGGAAAAACCTTATTTCCATAAGATTGTTAAAATTAAACCCGTCGTTTGATTGAATAAGCCTTGCCTTTAACCCTCTTTCAATAAGCATTCCCGAAATCTGCAGTGCTTCCTCATTTGTTTTAGTCAAAATACAGGATGTTCCAGCAAGACCTTCTGATAGGATATCCTTTACCAGCGGTATAACAAGGTTACCACTGGTGTATCTCACCAACTCTATTTTTCCGATATCACTCTGAGCCGCAATAATTGGAGCCTTCTTCAGCCTGTGCGGGATTCTGCTTGCGTACTGATTTGCAAAGTCTACAAGATTGCTTTTACTCCTGTAGTTCTCTACAAGCTCATACATAACCGCCTCTTCCTTATAAGCCAAACTCTCCAAGTGCTTTGAGCTTGCGCCTCTGAATTCAAAAATATTCTGGTCATCGTCTCCCACCGCAATAACACGCATATCCTCATTGTGCTCCATCAATGCTGAGATTAAATTAAACTCGTTTGCATCCATATCCTGAGCTTCATCTATAACCAAAACCGTTTTAGTAATTCTGCCTGCCTCAACCTCTCCCCCTTTAATTCTCTTTATAGTCTCTGAAATTACCTCATCTGACTTTTCAACATTACCAACCTTACCTAATAAATCAAAACAATAGGAGTGGAAGGTTTTTATCTCCACAAAATTTGCAGCGTTTCCTATCAGCTTAAGCAATCGCTTTTTAAATTCCGTAGCTGCCGCCCTTGAAAAAGTTAGCATCAGCAATTGCTCATGCTTTACATCCTCCATTAAAAGTAATGAAGCCAGCTTGTGAACCAAAATACGGGTTTTTCCGCTGCCAGGGCCGGCTGCTACAACAATGTACTTTGATTCATTGTCGGTGATAATTTTCAATTGGGTGGGAGATAACTCTCCGAAAAGCTGCCGAAATTTGGCAGGGGTAATATTTCTTTTAATTTCATCCTGCCTGCTACCCTTAAAATACTTATTCAGAAAGGAGGAATAGTTCAGCTGAAAATAATCGTCCACAAATTGCAATGCTGCCTTATAATTGCTGAGCATTGTTCTGGCATACTCACCCACAATATGAATTTGCTGCATCTTATTATGGTAAAACTGGCTGAGCTTTTGGTAATTCTCCATTTTGTAACGCTTTTTAGTATCCTTTTCAATGCGCTCAATAGTCAGAGCATTATAAACAACCATGAACCCACCCTCTATTTTTAACGCCTGTATTCTTGACAGATAAAAAAGGCTGTCCTCAATATCGTCCACAGAGGCTTTTGAATCAAGGAGAGTTAACCTGCCCTCAAACTCCTCCTTCAATTCCAAAACCGAAAACTCAACCAGAGCCTCCTCTTTAGTCTCCTCATCCTTTGATTCTTCTTTATTGACTTTACTATAGAGGTACTCCAAAATAAAGTGCGCAAGCTCATGCCTTTTGGCAAGCCTTTCCTCCAACTCTTTTGTATCCTGCATACAAATAACGGTAATATGGTTTTTCGAGTATTCTGAGATTTGGCGCCTTATCCATCCCTTAATTGCCCAGAAATTAACGATTGTTTTTATCTTATCAGGGTTGACATCCTCACACCCATTTTCTTCTGCCCTCTCATTAAGCTCCTTTATATGAAATGTCTTTTCCTCACCATCCAGACAGCTTAAAAAAAATCTTTCAATTTGGCGGAAGGACTTCAATATATCCAATGAACGGTTTACATTCTCTCTCTTTTTTATAAACGCAGTCAAATCCTTTGTATCTGCCAAAATCCTTTCTTCTCTAAGAAGATTTACAATCTTAATTACTTCCTCTTTTACGATTCCCAGACGATCAGATATGTAATCAACTCTTGATTCCGCCTCCTCATCTCCTAGATGCTTCCTGCTCCTGCTGGAAAAAAGCCCTTTTATGATCCTCACTGCTTTTACCTTTTGCTTTGCATCAAACCTGTCCGATGCGTTAATTTTTCCAATAGCCTCCTCTGCATTTCTCGCTAGAATGCTGCTTGCAAATATTCTTGGCATATTATAGCCACGTTTGAGATATCCTGCATCCTCTAACGCTGCAATTGCTGTCTTAACCTTTGTTTCTATCTCTGCAATGCTGTCATCCCATCCGGCTCTTCTGGCAATTTCCAGTGCAGACTGTGATGCCTTCAAACGGAATCTTGTAATGTCCTTAATTGCCTTCCATATCTGCTGAATTTCCTGAATACTAAGCTTGTTTTGATTCAGAAGCATAAAATGCTTGTTCAGATCCTCATCATCAAATAGAACAAAGCAATCTGCAGATATATTTTCATCTCTTCCTGCCCTTCCAGCTTCCTGAACATAATTTTCGAGAGAATCGGAAATGTCGTAGTGAATGACCATTCCCACGTCCTTCTTATCCACTCCCATTCCAAAAGCCGAGGTTGCAACCATGATACGAACCTCTCCCCTTATAAAAGAGTCCTGATTCTCAATTTTTTTCCGGCTGTCCATTTTTCCGTGATATGGCCTGGCTGTATAGCCATCCTGCATCAATCGCTGCGCTAAAGAGTTTGCTTTGCCTGTACGTGAGACATAAATAATTACAGGACAGCTCTTTTGTTCAAGCAAGTCTCTTAAGGTATTGTATTTTTCTTCCTTACTTGCTCTTTGAAGCACCTTATAGCTCAGGTTGCTCCTTGATGCTCCCGACCTGAAAACCTCCATTTCAATAGACAGCTTTTCCTTAAAATAACTGCGGATATCTTCAACAACCCTTCGCTTGGCAGTAGCAGTAAAGCAGGAAACTGGAATTCCGTCCTGAAGGTTCTTCTTTTGCTGGATTGACTTTATAAAATCGCCAATATACAAATAGTCAACCCTAAAGTCCTGTCCCCAGGACGAAAAGCAGTGTGCCTCGTCAATTACAAAGCGGACGATATTCCTTCCTAAGAGCAGACGCTCGATAGTCTTTGAGCGCAAAGCCTCAGGTGATAGGTAAAGCATATACGCAGATCCGTTTTCAACCCGCTCAAAGGACTTTGCTCTTTCAATAGGATCGAGCAGACCGTTAATAGTAACACCATACGGTATACCAGCCTTTTCGAGATTGTCTACCTGATCCTTCATCAGTGATTGCAAAGGTGAAATAACAACAGTAAGTCCCTTTGAATTTATCCCGCTCATTAAAGCCGGTACTTGAAAGGTAATTGATTTGCCTCCCCCTGTGGGGAACACAGCTAAAAGTGATTTGTTCTCAATTGCCGCCCTCGCCGCCTTCTCCTGTAAAGCTTCTCCGGCATACGTCCTATAAGAGTCAAACCCGAAAAACTGCTTTAGGCCCATGTGAATATCAAAAGCTTTATTGCAATAAGCACACCCCTTAATACACGGATTTCTCCTTAACAAAAACATAACATGCTCAACCGCCGGAAAATTTCTCAAAACCCACGGAGGAGTGATTGAATATTTGCTGTTGGCATTTATCAAAGCTAAACAATAAGCCAGCTCAACAGAATATTGTGTTATTATATCGCCAAGATTTGCCTGTTCACATATCCATGATTTAAATTTTTCCTGAATCTCCTTTTCAATATTTATATGAGCTTCAGTATAGCCTAAAAAAAGAAAAAATGAACTGAACTCCATTTTATCCTTTAAAAGAAAATAGAGAATCCTCTTTAGTTTATTATCCATCCGTTGAAAAGCCGCAACCTCATCAAAAAATAGATCCCTCGCTTTCATAGAATCGTTCAGCGGGTTGTTGGCATCCTCCGTTTGCAGCTTATCATCTTTGAGCAGCGCATGATAGGGTCTGGTGGGAAACATAAGAGGAGAGAGATAGAGCGTATCTATAAAATACAAATCGTCTATTTCCGTGGCATCAACAGAAGCTTTAATATACCTTAAATCATGATTTAAAATATTATGTCCACAGAGATACCGCAAGCCCTTTATAAATTTGATAAATCCGGCAACAGAATTGGAATGGAATAAACTGCCGTCACTCTTAACGCCTCCAACGTCAAGAATCTTTTTACTATTAGGCTCACCCTCTATATCAAAAAAAATAATCGGCTCCATTTTCTTCTCTCCCAAAAATTGCAAGCTGCACAAAATTCGATTTTATTACAAGTAATATTATTTTATATTTCTATATTTTATTACTATATCCTTCCTTTCTTCAAGATAATTTTGGCAAATAAGGCATACATATTAATTCATAAATACTCTGCTCCAGCATATAAAAACAGACAATAGCCTTCCAACGGCAGCACCGCCATTGGAAGGCTATTATAAAGTAATCTATTACCGACCATACAGGACATTAAAAATTAAACTCTTCCCCTCAGTCAACATCCACCCAATTTCCACCGTTTTTATTGCTGGCCAGACAAGCATGGACGAATTTTACGCCCGCAATACCATCATCAATGGATGGAAAATCATCATCATATTTGCTGAATTCGTCGCCATTGAGTTTTTTTAAGTTTGCATTAACCCATACTTTGTAGATATTGGCGAATGCTTCATATAATCCTTCCGGATGGCCGGACGGAATGCGGCTCATTTGTGCTGATCTTTTCGACACGTATGACATGCCCCGGTTATATATCTGAGTCGGCTTTCCTTTAAGTGTCACTGAAAGAATATTGGGGTTCTCTTGTACCCATTCAATTGAGCCTTTTGTTCCAAAGATGCGCACGACAAGTCCGTTCATATGTCCAACGCAAACTTGGGATGAAGAAAACACTCCATGTGATCCATTATCAAACTCTACAAGGATATTGGCATTCAAATCAAGAGGCTGCCCGAAATAGTCCATTTTTGCAGCTAATCTTTTCACTTTCAACCCTGTGATATAAGAAACGGTATGTTCAATATGCGTGCCTATATCACCGACACAGTTGGAGCTGCCTGATAATTTCGGATCCTTCCGCCAGACGGATAGCTTGTTCATAGTATTGTCACCGGCGCCAATATCATCAATTAACCATTCCTGCAAGTATTCAGCATTGACATTGATGATGTCGCCAATAACGCCTTGCTCAACAAGCTCTCTTGCTTCTTTGACCATATTGTTGCCTGAATAAGCGTAGTTAACAGCAAATAAAAGTCCTTTTTCATTTGCAATTTTTTTTAGCTCCTCGCCTTCGCTGACCTCAAAAGAGAGCGGTTTTTCACACAGAACATTGATGCCGTGTAAAAGGAATGTCTTTGCGACTAGATAGTGCATATTGTTTGGTGCGGCAATTGTCACAAAATTGATGCCATCCTCTCTTGCGCTTTCTTTTGCTGCCATTTCTACATAGTCCTTGTACACTCGATCTGAATCGAGTCCAAGGAATTCACCGCACTCTTTATTGGGTTCAGCATTAGGATTAAAACATCCCGCTGCCAATTGAGTTCTTCCGTCGAAGGAAGCGGCTACCCTATGAACTCCGCCGATAAAAGCATTTAAATCTCCGCCGACCATACCATAATTCAATCGCTTTATCATACAAACCTCCTAATTCGCTATTGCTTCATCGAACTTTATATTTGATGCTTCAAAATCAATTTTCCTAACAAATGCCGCTGCCTCAGCTGCACCATATTCTCTTTCCATTCCGGAATCTTCCCATTCCACAGACAAAGGCCCCTTATATCCGACTTTGTTCAACACACGTATAATGCTTTCGAAATCCACATCACCGTGTCCCAAAGACCGAAAGTTCCATCCCCTGTTTAATTCTCCAAAATCAACATGGGAGCCCAGCAAACCGTTTCTGCCATCAAGCGTCACTGCTGCATCTTTCATGTGGACATGATAAACACGGTCTGCAAAGTCCATCAAAAACAGCTCTGGTTTGAGACCTTGCCAGATCAGATGGCTTGGATCGAAATTCAATCCGAATTCAGGTCTGTCAGCAAACTTCTCCAGCAACCTTTTTGTGGAATAGTAATCAAATGCAATCTCGGCAGGATGCACTTCCAAAGCAAATTGAATACCGGATTCCTTGAAAACATCAAGTATTGGCGACCAAAGGTCATAAATTTCCTGGTAGCCGGCTTCTATAACTGCTTCCGTTGTCTGAGGAAAGCTATACATGTATTTCCAAATCGGTGAACCTGTAAATCCGGTGACGACTTTGCATCCAAGCTTCTTCGCTGCAATAGCGGCATATTTCATATTGGTAACCGCCCATTTGCGAATTGCCTCAGGGTTATCTGCAAGCTCAGCAGGTGCAAAATTATTCAAGCGAGGATCATTATAATCACCTACACATTGTCCGATAATATGTGTTGCCAGAGCATATACCTTAAGCCCATACTTATTGAGCAGTTTTTTGATATCCTCAATATACCGGTCATCATCAACAGCTCTTTTCAAATTCAGATGGTTACCCCAGCAGGCAAGTTCAAGTCCGTCATATCCCATCGCTTTAGCTTTCCGGCACATTGTTTCCATTTCAAGATCTGCCCATTGGCAGGTCATAAGAGTCAACAATCTTCCCATAGTTCTATCCTCCTGCTCTATTAATTTTTGTTGGGTGACAAACATTCCGCCATATGCTGCCAAATGATTCGTCAATTGCATTTTGAAGGAAAAGGCGCTTTGATTAAAAATCAAAACACCTTTTCCAATAAAAGTCCTAAGTTATCCCATATACGCTGCATTTTTGGGACATTCAATTTCACATGCATAGCAATCAAAGCATTTTTCCCTGTCAATTTCCATGTGCTTTTCGCCCTCTGAAATAGCTCCAACAGGGCAGAATTTCACGCAAATACCACAGTTAATGCAATCATCATCTATAACTCTAGCCATAATCTATTTCCTCCTCAATATTCAAGATATCTTATAACGGTTGTTTTTTATTACATCTGCCGTTCAAGTGTGTTTTGCCTTCAGTTTTCCTTCAGCTTTGATCATATCCACATACACAGTTGTGTAGTGCTTGTCATAGGTAGCGCAGCCACAATTGTGCTGACGAATGAGCAACTCTACGCAATGGTCGCAAAGGGTACACCAGTGTACTTCCTTATCCTTGTCTTCCATCATCTTCGCAGGCAGATAGGGATCAGCAAATGCCTGCCGGCCGATGGCTACTGCATCCACGACACCTTCCTTGATATTTTTGTTTCCCCAGAAGCGAAGTGTATTGTTTTCTGGCTTTACAGCGCAGAATGGTTGTTTGCCATCTCGGAAGATGGAATATGCAGAACCCATTACAACGGTTTCTGGCTTCAAATTATCTCTGCATATCTTCTGGAAGTAGAAGTGCAGATAAGCATAGTCAGGTGTGCGCCTGTCAGGATGCGCAAGATCCAATGTATGGGATGGTGAACCGGCAGATTGTAAAATGTAATGTGCTCCATGTGCTTCCAAGGTTTTGATGAGATCAATTGATTCTGTCAAATCCATGCAAGCACTGTCTGGGCTCATTGTACCTACACCGCCCGGAAAACCTTCATACATTGAAATTTTGGATCCAAGTATGAAGTTATCATCGTTCACAGCAAGACGTACCCGATCATAAATGTCAATAGCAAACTGTCTTCTGTTTTCCCAGGCTCCGCCATATTTCCAGTTATCTTTGTTGAATGGGCGTAAGATCTGTGTGCCAAGATACCCATGGCAAAGTTTCAGGTCAACACCATCCGCTCCAACTTCATACGCATATCTAGATCCAAGTACGTAATCCTTGATAACCTGTTCGATTTCAGCCTCTCTGACAAGTTTTGCATCCTCATATCCCGCAAGTGGTTCTTCAGTAACGCGGATTCTTTGTGAATACACGTTATTGCTTATTTCACCTGAATGCGTGATTTGGAATAAGAAAATGGTCTCCGGGTTAATCGCCTTGAGGTGACTGACAAATTTCTTCAATGCCGGCAGATTGTGTTCCTTAATAGAAAGCTGATTTTTACGTGCAATGTAATCATACTGGGGTGTAATAGCCTCTAAAACAACTACGCCGGCTTTGCCTTTGAAGTAGTCTTCATAACGTTTGTAGGTTAATGGGCTTGGGTCACCATTTGGCAGTGCATCGCAACATTCCATCGCATTGATAACAATACGATTTGGCGCTACCTTCTTTCCAATTTTTAGTGATGTAAATAATGATTCGCTCATGTCATTTCCTCCATGGATTATTTTTATTAATGCTTTGCCATATAATCATCTACTGCTTTGTCAAATTTCTCATATTTTACCATGTTCTTATCATAGCTTTCTTCGTAATAAGATAGATTCCATTCAAAAACATTATTGGCACGTTGCTTCATGTAGGTGTCAAGTACCCAGGATATCCCCTTGTCTGTATTCTTTGCATCAAGAATAATAGACGGTGTAATTTGAATTTGCTTTTTGTATGGCTCTTTTGAGAAATACTTTACAATTTGCTGTACACATAGGTCAGCACTTAGTGAAGGGGGATTTGGAACAGAAATTGCAAGTCCTCCATCTTTCATCGCATCCCAGCCAGAGTCTTTACCATTGTTTGAAACAACGACAATACCATCTTTCCCGTCGTCCGGATATTGCTTAATTGGTATATCGCGTTCTTTAAGAACCTGAATGACGCCAAATGCAGTTTCGTCATTTGCAGCAAAGACCACATCAAATTTTTCTCCAGAATCAATTAATGCTTCCATAATCGGAACGGTTTTTTCTTTCTGCCACTCGCCACTTGCCAGAACCTTCAACGGTGTCATGCCGGCTTCATCAAGAGCCATTGCAAAACCAACCACTTCGCCCTCGGCCATTCTCTGGCCAAGCTGACCAGGTATTGTGACGCATTTGGCCTGGGGATATTTTTCGCTAACCCATTGTCCTGCCATATAACCCATCATTACAAAGCTGTCTGTTACATGTCCCTGAATTTCAGATCCTGCTTGCAATTCAGGCTTGCCACCAACATAAAAGATTGGAACACCGGCACTGTTTGCAGCTGCAATAGCAGCAGAGCTGCCTGCGGTATTTGCACTTATAACTGCGATCGCATCAACGCCTGCAGATATCATATCCTGAACATTGGCCAGCTCTTTTTCTGCACTATAAGCAGAGTTTAGTTCGGCCACATTCATGCCATAAGATTTTGCTACTGCTGTAAATGCGTTACCGAAAGCAGCATAATAGTCATCCGGTCCGGCATTTATAAAGGCTAATTTTTTGTTCTTCAGATCTACGGCAGTATCTGCGTTTGTCCCCGGAGTCAGAACTGTTGTATCCGTTCCGTCAGATGTTGTTACAGGTGCTGGAGCATTGGATGAACATGCACCCATGGACAATGCTACTACAAAAACCATAAATATTGTTGCAAGTTTCTTCATTGTTTCCTCCTTCATCGTAAACAAGTTATTTTTAGGCTATACTTCTCTGGTTCAGTCTTGTTTTTGACTTTTTTCTCAATCCGCTATAATATCCAATGAAAACAGATAAAACAATTAAGCCTCCCTTCATAACATATTGATAATAAGGATTGACTCCCAAAATGTTCAGCGCGTTTGAGATACATCCAAGTAAGATGACCCCTATCAAAGCTCCCCAGACATTTCCCTTCCCGCCGGACATTGCAGTTCCACCCACAACAACTGAAGCTATTACATCAATTTCTTTTCCTTGTCCCATATTTGGGCCACCCGTACTCAATCTGGAAATCATAATCATTGATGCAATGGAAACAAAAAAACCATTCAATCCATAAACCCATAATTTGAAATTTTTTACGCCGATGCCTGCCAAGAATGCAGAATTTTCATTTCCTCCCACAAAGTAAAGCCGACGGCCGAACTTAGTATATTTAATGGCTAACCATACGATAACCGTCAGTAATACATACAAGATAACGGATGAAAATATTTTAAAGTTGCTAGTTATATTAATTGAGGTTTTGCCTATAAATTCAAATTTATCTCCGATGCTAATCTCCCGGCCATTTGTAATCAGATAGATAAAACCTTGGTATATGCTCATAAAGCCTAATGACACAATAAATGATTCCAGTTTAGTACGGGATATAATCAAGCCCATCAGCAGCTCACAAACAATAGCCGTGGACATGCCTATCAGTACAATAGACCACATTGGCAGGTTGCCCGCTTTTATCAGCGAAGCCATCAGAACACCGATAAAGCCCATCAACTGGCCGACCGAAAGGTCAATTCCACCCATCAGCATGACAAGCGTCATCCCAATTGCGAGAATGCCTGTGATTGATACCTGCTGCAAAACACTTGAAATATTTCTTGATGACAGAAAAGCAAGATCCTTGAATACCATCCCTCTTGCTAAAAAGAATTCGGCAAGAACTACCAATGCAATTACAAGCAGCAATACAAATAAAATGGATGAATTTTCATGATGCATTAGTTTTTTTGTAAGTGCATTTTCCCACTTTTTTTCATTGACTAAGTCCTTTTTAATCATCACTACCACCGCCTATTGAAAATTTTAAAATATTTTCTTCTGTCATTTCATCTTTGGGAATATCAGCAACCAGTCTCCCCTTGCGCATAACCAGTACACGATCACTCATTGCAATTAATTCAGGCATATCAGAAGAAATCATTATGATACTTTTTCCTTCCTTAAGCAGTTGTGTCATGATTTTATATATCTCTTCTTTGGCACCAATATCTATTCCTCGGGTAGGCTCGTCAAAAATGTAGATGCTGCCGTTGGTTGCAAACCATTTTGCAAGAACTACCTTTTGCTGGTTTCCGCCAGATAGCAGACTTACCTTCTGATGAACAGTTGGCGAAACAACATTCATGCTCTTGCAATATTTTTGTGCAACCCTCAAATCATCTGAAGGCTTTACAAATCGTTTGTTGTCTTTTGAATACATGGCGATATTGGAATTACTGAGAATAGAATGCTGCAGTGATAAACCGGTTGATTGTCTGTCTTCCGTAATAAAACACATACCATTTAATATAGCATCTATGGGAGAATCAATTCGGACATCTTTCCCGTCTATTTTAATGCTGCCGGTGTCAGCCTTTTTGACACCGAACAAAAGCTCTGCCAGTTCAGATCTGCCCGCTCCAACCATACCCGAGAAACCGACCAATTCACCTTCACGAACAACAAAAGAGACATTACTGACACCGTTTCCCGAGAAATCGGTCGCTTCGAATTTGATGCCTCCAATATCCACCTTTTCACGGTTAAAAAAGGAACATACATCACGTCCTACCATGTCATTGATTAAGGTGCATTCATCTAAATCCTTGATATTGTAAGTATTGATTTTCATACCGTCACGAATGACTGTGACGCGATCAGCAATTTCAAAAACTTCTTCAAGATGATGAGAGATATAAATAATACTGATTCCTTCGCTAGAAAGCTTCTTGACAATATGCAGAAGATTTTTGATTTCTGCTTGACTGAAAGAGGCTGTTGGTTCATCCAGAATAATCACTTTTGATTCTTTTATAAATGCTCTTGCAACCTCAACTGTTTTTTGCTCACCGCTTCCAAGCTGTCCAACAATATCAAATGGCGAAATATCAGAATTCAAAAACGCTAATATCTCCGAAGTCTTCTGTACCATTTCGGACTTCCTGAGCAATCCGCCTTTCGTATATTCATTTCCTGCAAATAGATTTTCATATACGCTCAATAGCGGAAACAGATTATGCTCCTGATAGATGGTTTGTACACCCAGTCCCATTGCTAAATGGGGCGTATTATTTTCAACAACCCTGCCATCTATACGTATTGTCCCACTATCTGGCATATGTGCTCCGGAAAGTATTTTGATTAAAGTGGATTTTCCGGCACCATTTTCACCACAAATACAATGCACTTCCCCTTTCCGCACATCAAAACACAGGTTATCAAAAACCTTTACACCCGGGAATGACTTTGAAATACCGTCCATCTCCAGTATCGTTTCGCTTTGCATTGTCACTTACGCCTCCCCCTGACTAATATGTAAAATTTTCAAATATATACTTTAACATCGATACAACTTTACATCATATATGAAGGATTGCATTCAAATATTTGATAATGACTGGATGTGTTTTATTGTTTTTGCTTAAATTTAAACTGACTATGTATAATATTATTATGCAATATGCACAATTTAGCCATCCCAACAATGTAATAGGTTAATACCAGTAAACTTTAGTATCTGAAAATATACCTGAATGTTATTTTCCAGACATATAACAAACTTGTTTTTTTATATGTATACATAAAAGACAGCGTGACTTCCGCTAAAGCTAAAAAAAGTCAAAAAAATAGCGTCCAAATCGAAGTTGAACGCTATTATAAAACTATTTTATTTTTAAATTTAATCTTTCTCGGCATTGTTTTTAATACATTTTCATTTACATATTCATTTCAATATATCGCTGCAAATTGACCTCTGGACTAAGATTCAGTTTTTTACGGATATTGGTGCGGTGAAAGTCCACTGCCTTTTTTGTTATCTGTAATTGATCAGCAATCTCCTTACTCAGCTTGTTTTCAACGATTAATTTTGCTATCTGGATTTCCTTCGGTGATAATCGTTCAAACAAATATTCTTTCTTCTCGGTAATTGTATGTGTCGATAAATCCAATTGGCGTTTAACAATGTTCATGGCTTCTGCATCTAATACATTTTCTAAATACCGCAAAACCGGCTGAATAATGCGATCAATATTGACCGCAAAATTACGTTCCATTATTTCTTTTTCTTTTCGTTTTTCTTCAAGAAAGCCCATCAAAAGTTTATTTTGACTTTCTATCAGCTCGGAAGAGAGCTCTAAATGTTTGAATTTGCTGATATCTCGAATATATTCAATGGCAAGAATGACTTCGTTGTCATTATCAAGTATAGGGGTGCAATAAATTTGTTGCCATCCAAAAGCAGCCTTGCTATTTTCAAACGGAACTATACCCGTAGTTGGATTTTTATCCTTAATCGCCTTCAAAACAGGACATTCGTCGCACGGCTCTGAGCGATGATGATATACCGCATAACACTTTCGCCCTTTCGTTGGTACATAGTCAGGATACCAACACAAAATTGTCGGGTTGATGTATATAATGTTTAAATCCTTATCCAAAAAGCAAATGCCATCCTGCACAAGTGTCAATAAACTTGTCAGCAAACCATCACTCAGATCTTCCATGAGACTATCCATTTTAAATTTCTTAATTTCAGGGATGTTTATCCAATCTTGGCTTTCAGGTATCATTGATTTATCCTCCGGATATAGTGTAAATATAAATTAGAATTTATCGCTGCCAATGTCTTTAGCACATAACACAATCACTGTTCAATTTTAAATGCTGTATTGATATGTTAAAGTACTAACAAGGCTATCATTAACGATATTTACTAAAATTTTGCTATTAATCCATCAGGTATGATTCTGACAATGTTGAAAACTCTTATTGAAAGTCTTTCCAAAAGCTTTTATCGTTTGTGCAAAGCAATTATATATAATGATACACCAAAAAACCACATTTGTAAATTGCATGATTTGTTATTTGTCGATACTTTTTGATTATTAGATTCACTTTTTATATCTTTTCCAAAGGTATTTGAATTTCGGTAAGGTACTTATCGGGGCTTTCCTCGTTCCAAGGCCCGCGGTGGACAATTTGCCTGCTCTGCCCGCTCATTTTATACTGGCTGTGAGCTTGCAGCCAGCTTGCGAAGGCAAGGTATGCGCCCGAAATGTTTTTAAAAGGTCCGTACACCATGGTACATGCCATAATCGGCACAGGCTCGGTATTGTGCGGTATGTAAAGCCGCACATGTCCTTTTCTGTACGTGACACGGGAGCGCATATTTCTATATCCACATCCGTTTCCCTGTAATCCGTGTCATGGTAAATGGTAAATGTGCTGTTTGAAATGGGAATGCCGTTTTTGTCTGCAAAAGCCGACATTTCCTCCCACAGCTCGCCCTCGGCATAATAATCGCATACAATCCTCCTTAAAGAAAGCACCTGACAGCTTGGTATGGATTTAATAGAAACATTGTAATGCGTCGCTATTCTTTGCTGCCGGATATCCCTTTTTGCCAGCTCGATTTTAAACAGCTTATCCTGCGCGGCCTTAATTTCACCTTCAATCTCCAGTCGTTTATTTTCAAGCCGATCAGTTATAAACCCGTCGTCCCAGTGCTTCATGGCGGCGGCAATTTCAGCAACATTAAAGCCTAAATCACGTAGGAATACTATTTTATTCAGAACATCAATTTGTTCCGCGGAATACAGCCTGTAATTTGTAAATTTATCTGTCTTGGCGGGCTTTAGCAATCCCGTCTCATCATAATATCTTAACATTCGGATTGATACTTGCGTTAACTTGGAAAACTCACCTATCTTGAACATGCACATCACCTCTGTACTGAAATATTATATCCTGCACAGAATTAAAGTGCAAATAAATAAGTATCAATGATATCCTTAAATCAGGCATTTCCCTTTGCGGGCAGTCAGAGTACCTTAGTTCTTTTAAAGCTCGCCCTCTTCGTATTCTCCTTCCATATCCTCGCCATAATCGCCCAATATTTCCGCCAGCTGAGCAACCGTAGACCTTTCAAAAAAGCTTTGCAGATTTATGTTTTTATGAAATTTCTTTCGCAGGATTGAAATCATTGAGGTAGCAAGCAGCGAATGCCCTCCCAGCTCAAAAAAGTCATCATTTATGCCAACGGGGTAAACACCAAGCTGTTCCTGCCATATGTCGGCAATTGCTTTCTCCGTCTCACTTTCAGGGGGTATATATTCCGTCCCCAGCTTGGGGCGGTTATCCTGCGCTGCAGCTCTATTTGCGCTCTGCTTGTGCTCTTGTCCCGATGAAAGCCTGAAGCTGTTAATCTCTTCAAGCCTCCCTAAAAAGTCTCCCGGAACCACAGCTACCTGCTCAAACGACCGCGCCGATATAATACGGTCAAGCAGCTCCATCCCCTCTGCAACGGTAATTTTTCTTCTTGTGCTCCGGGCTCCGGTATTGACCGCCATACCTACCTGGCCCCATTCATCCCAGTTCACCGATACGGTAAAGGTGCTTGATATTGTGTTCCTATAGTGAGCGTATGCATCCAAAAAGGAATTGGCCGAACAGTAATCAATAAATCCCGCCTCTCCCAAAATAGAACTGCTGGATGAAAATAATACTATAAAATCCGGCTCATCCCTGCCGATAAGCTCGTCTATAACAAGAATTCCCGAAACCTTTGGGGCAAGCACCTGTGCGGCAAGCCGGATGTCCTTTTCCTGAATCAGTCCGTTTCTTGAAATTCCCGCCGCATGTATAACTCCGTTTATAGGGCCAAACCGCGCTTTAGCACTCTGTATCAGCTCACTCATATGCTCAAGGCTTGAAGTGTCAACACCGGCAGCCATAACCCGACACCCAAGCTCCTCTATTTGCAGGAGCTGGCTAATAATACCGCTCGTCTTATCCTCGCTGTCATGCGTATCAATCCACTCCTGCCACCTTTCCCTTGAAGGGAATTCCGAATACCTTGTTAATATCAACTTGACCTTTGCAAATTGCGCCATATGCAGGGCAACAGCAAGGCCAATACCCCCAAGCCCCCCGGTAATCAGGTATGTGCCTCCGTCCTTTACCCAGCAGCCATCACCGCAGCCTTCAATTTCTACATTTTCAACCGATTGAACCCACCTGTGACAACCCCTGAGCGCCACTGCCGTCTCAGGCTTTCCGGCAGTAAGCTCCGCTAAAATCATCGCCACAAGCCTGTCGCGCGGTGCATTGCTGTCAGGCAAGTCCACATCTATAGACTGGCAGAAAATATTGGTGTACTCCATGGGTATTACCTTGCACGGACCTATAACAACCGCCTTTTCGGGCTGGACGTCCCTTTCCTCAGATATTGCATGAATACCCGTCGATACCACCGCCAGCCTTATGTTATCATCTATAACACACTCTCCAAGTGCCTGTGCAAGAAAAAGCAGGCTGCCGAAGCCCGACCTTTCGCACCGGCCGAAAAGCTCTCTCCTTGAATTAAAAGGCTTGTCTCCCGTAACGCTCCAGAGATGAAGGATGGGACCCGGTTTTTTGTCATGGAATACCTCCCTTATCAACCGCAAATGGTCTTCTTTGCTCTCGGGATTGATTGTATATTCCGAGCTGCCTGTTCTGCAATACCCGTTGGCCGTTGAAACCGTTACTGTCTCAATCCCTTCCTCTTGCAGACGGCTCTTTATTTGTGCAGCCAACCCCATTTCATCCTCAAATATAAGCCATATGCCCTCCTTATCCAGCCTTTCCCCGTCAAAAGGAAGCCTTTGCGCCCTCTTCCACAGGGGAGAATAGAACCAATTGCTTAAATCATCGCCTGCATGGGACGGAAAATTGCTTTTCCTTGTCAGCTCCGACATATTGTATTGCTCCGCCCAATACCTTTTTCTTTGAAATGGGTATGTAGGCAGAGGCAGCTTAAGCCTTTTTTCATCCTCATGAAAGGAAAGCCAGTCTATGGGCGCGCCTTCCATCCATAGCACTGCCAATGATTCCAGAACCTCTCTTTGTCCTAGGTCCTTGCCCATAACCGAACATGCACCCTCATCGGAACAGCTCATATTCTTTGCCTGTCCTGAAAAAATCCCCTCTCCCCTGCCCGCTCTCAACATGCCGATTGCACCGCTTACACTGTCGCAAACTATTGCGCGCCTGTATTCAAACTCTTTTCTCCCCACGTGAAGAGTGTATGCGGCATCCGCCAGATTAATCCCGGGGTTTTCCTCAAAATGCCGCGCAAGATTGACGCACATGCAGTCCAATGCATTAAGACTCTTTGCCGACAGCGTTATCATGTGATAGCGCCTTGTAGAAGGGTGCTGCTGTGACGGCGGCGCTTCCTCAACCACCGCATGTACGTTTGTCCCCCCAAAGCCAAAGGAGCTTACTCCCGCTATTCTGGGCTTTCCGTTTGTTTGCCAGTCAATAAGCTCTGTATTTACATAGAAAGGACTATTCTCAAAATCAATCTTGGGGTTGGGATTTCTAAAGTTTATGCTTGGAGGTATTTGCTTATGCTTAAGCGCGAGAAGCGTTTTTATCATTCCCGAAACACCGGCGCCCGAAATTGCATGACCTATATTGCTTTTTACGGATCCTATCGCGCAAAAGCCCTTCTTGTCGGTTTGCCTCTCAAATACCATAGTCAGCGCCGACACCTCTATAGGATCTCCTAAGGAGGTTCCCGTGCCGTGAGCCTCTATGTAGCTTATATCCTCGGCATTTACTCCCGCTAAGCCCTGTGCAGCCGCAATCACCTCAGCCTCTCCCTCTCTGCTGGGTGCCGTAAACCCCACCTTGGTGGAGCCGTCATTGTTTACCGACATCCCCTTAATTACTCCGTATATGTGATCCCCGTCTCTTATGGCATCCTCCACACGCTTTAAAAGAATAACCCCTACCGCGCTCGTAAAAACAGTTCCGTAAGCATCGGCGTCAAATGGGCGCGTATGCCCGTCGGGAGATCCTATAAAGCCAGTCTGAAACATATAGCCGGATTTTTGCGGAAGCTTTATTCCCGCACCTCCTGCCAGCGCCATATCACAATGGTAATTAAGCAGCCCCTCATACGCCATGGCAATTGCAGTCATGGAGGTGGAGCAGGCAGTCTGTATATTAACGCTGGGGCCTTTGAGGTTAAATTCATAGGATGCCCTCGTCGCCACATAATCCTTGTCATTTCCCACCGCTATTGCAAGGTCGTCCTTGACACCAAGCTTATTAAAAAGGTGATAAAGAAAATAGTAGCTCATGTTGCTTCCGGCATATACACCTATGGGATAATTGTAGTCATTGCATGAATACCCGGCATCCTCCAGTGTTTCATAGCAGCATTCCAAAAAAAGCCTTTGCTGAGGATCAAGATTCTCTGCCTCTCTGGGATTGAGGCTGAAAAAATCGGCGTCAAACAGTTCAATATCCTCCAATATACCTCCCGCAAAAACGTAGTTGGGGTCGTTTATGCTTTCCTCATCTATACCGCACGCTCTTGCCTCTTCTTTTGAAAAGTAGGTTATGCATTCCTGTCCGCTTTTTAGCCTGTCCCAAAATTCCGCCGTATTTTTGGCCCCCGGAAAACGCCCCGAAACTCCTATGACGGCTATGCCTTCCAGAACACCCTCCATGCTTGTATCCTCCATTTCTCCATCCCCCTTAATGCTCCATTGTTAAATATAATTTTATGTAAATGTAATAAAACAAATTATTCTATATATTTATCTGTCGGCAAGCCTCGAAAATAGCCCCGATTAACCTTCTGCAATACAGTATCTGACCTTATACACCTTAATTGTTTATTTGAGGCTGGTATGCTTTAAATACCCTCTCTGTATAAATTATACTATTTATGTATACATACTAACATAATATGAAATACTTGTCAACGTAAGCCAACAGTAGATATGTTTTTAAGACAATATTATACACAGTGTATACACACCCACCCGGGTAGCATATACTCACTTTTCCGCACCGCGCCAGCATAGGGCCTATGAATATAACCGAGGATCTCATTTCAGTGGCAAGCTCCTGGGATATCTCCGTACTGCTTATGGTTGAAGAGTCTATAATTACCATATTGCCCTCCACCACAACCTTGCATCCTATATTTTTTAATATTTCAAACATTATTTCTACATCTTTTAATTTAGGGCAATTTTTTATTATATTAATGCCTCCATTTAGAACAGTTGCAGCTAAAACAGGTAAAACAGCATTCTTGGAACCCTCAACAGTTATTTCCCCTTTTAGTTTCTGCCCACCGGTCACCTCTATTCTGCTCACAAAAATACACCTCCATAAAACGCGGTGAAATACGGCATATGGCAACAAAAAACATTTATATTCGCATTTATGCACACTATTATTCTATGCATGGCATATAAAATTGTTACAGAGAAAGGGAAACGGGACACACCTCTCCGATGTCGAGGAATGTCCCGTGGGGTGGCGTGGTGGCAGGGGGGGCATGGATGGCAGGCTTTATGTAATCTATTTTACTCCCCGCGGACCGATGATTTGTGTGATGATTTCATATATCTTTTCACAGGCGTTTGATATTCCCATTTTTTTTGCGTTTCTGGACATTTTGCAAAGCTGCTCCCTATCCTTTAGCAGCTCTGTCATCTGATTGTACAATATATCGCAGCTCAAATCCTTTTCAAGGATTACAACGGCTGCGCCGTTCTTTTCTAAAGCCCTTGCATTATACTCCTGGTGGTTTGCGGTTACATAGGGCGAGGGAATCAATATTGAAGGCACACCCATAACGGTCAGCTCGCTTGTGGTTATGGCCCCCGCACGGCATATTACAATGTCTGCCGAGGCCATAACGTTTGCAGTGTCATAAATATACGGCAAAACCTGTACATATTGAGGATCTGCGTCCTTAAGCCTGTCGTTTATCCTTTCAAACTGCCCCTCTCCGGTGGCAAATATAAGCCTTAAGTCACTGCGCTTAAGATTTTTCAAAACCATATCCGCCACAGTATCATTGATTTTTTCAGCTCCCCTGCTTCCTCCCATAACTACCACTATGCGCTGTTCCAAAGGCAGACCGAGATTTTTTCTGGCTTCCGTCCTGCTTGCCAACGCCATTTCCTGCCTAACTGGATTACCCGTAAAGCAAAGCTCCTTTGCAGACTTAAAATAGCCCCTTGACTCCTTAAAGCTTATCGCCACGGCATTAACAAAGCGGGAAAGTATTCTGTTGGTAACCCCCGGAAACGCATTTTGCTCATGTATAAGCGTGGGAATTTTCATTCTTGAGGCGATAAACAGCACAGGGCCGCAGACATATCCCCCTGTGCCTATAACCACATCGGGCTTAAGTTCCTTAATAATGCCGCGTGCTTCTATTATTCCCTGAAAAAGCTCCTTTACGGCTATAAACGTGTCTGCCGACAGCTTTCTCTTAAAGCCTCTTACCGTTATAAGCCGGAGCTCAAATCCCTCACGGGGGACGAGCGAAGTTTCAAGGCCCCTTTTTGTCCCCGCAAACACTATCTTAGCATCGGGGCTTTTATTTTTAATATGCTTTGCTATGGATATACCGGGATTTATATGCCCGGCAGTGCCCCCGCCGGCTATTAATACCTTCAAAAGCTCACCTCATTTACTAAATTTATGCCATACGGCTATAGTCTATCATAGTTTGCATATCTGGATATATTCAAAAGGATTCCCACTTCCGCCATAAGGAAAAGAAGCGATGTCCCTCCATAGCTGAAAAAGGGAAGAGGCATACCTGTTGTAGGCATTGAAGAGGTCACTACAGCGACATTTATTATAACCTGTATTGCAATAAGGGAGGTAATGCCTATCGCCATCAGGCTTCCGAAAGTATCGGGAGCGTTTATGGATACCTTTATTCCCCTCCAGATCAGTATAAGGAAAAGCATTAATACAACAAACACACCTATGAAGCCCAGCTCCTCAGCTAGAATAGAAAGTATGAAATCATTGTGCGGCTCAGGCAGGTACAGGAATTTTTGCATGCTCTTTCCCAGTCCTTTTCCGAAAAGCCCCCCCGAACCAATTGCATAAAGGGAGTTTTTAATCTGCCATCCGCTTCCCTGAGGATCGCTTAAGGGATCTAAAAACGCATATATCCTCCTCATCCTGAACGGCTCTATTATAATAGCTGCCGCAAGGCCCGCCACAGCCGGAATTACCATAAGTAAAAAGTGCCTCATTTTTGCTCCGGCACAAAATAAAATTACGCATGAAACGGAAACAATAACAAGCGTGGCGCTTAAGTGCTTCTGAAGAAGCACCAGAGGCAGCGCTACCACGCCAATAATCACAAGATATGGAAGCAGCCCCTTTGCAAAGGAGCTTAGCTGATCCTTTCTCTTTGAAAGGCTGTAAGAAAAGAAAATTATTACGGCCATTTTTGCAAACTCCGACGGCTGAAAGCCAGGCCCTATATTTATCCATCTTCTGGCTCCGTTGGCCTCAACCCCTATTCCGGGTATGGCAACAACTATCAGCAAAACTATGCTTATAACCAAAAGAATCGGAGACAGCTTTCCCAGCTTCTTATAGTTGAAATTCATCGCCACAATCATGCCCGCAAAGCCAACAGGAAGAACTGTTAGCTGTTTTTTAAGGTAAAAATAAGCGTCCCCGTCATTATTATTATATGCCCAAGGCGCACTGGCACTAAATACCATTATAGTCCCCAATGCCAGCAAAATCAACACCGTCATAAATATCCAGAAATCAAAAGGCTTTTTCGATTTCATCAATTACCTCCAAAACAGACCATGCGTTATTATACTAAAAAAAGCTGAATCCAAGCACTACCAAGCCCGCAATACAGCAGGAAAGCGTCGCCACCCAAAAAACAGCTACAACCTTTGTCTCCTTCCACCCGCAAAGCTCAAAGTGATGATGCAAGGGAGCCATTTTAAATACCCTTTTCCCTCTCAGCTTAAAGGATGCAACCTGAATTATGACAGACAACAGCTCAATAACATAAACGGCACCCACCACAAGTATTATAAACGGCATTTTAAGCATAATTGCCGTAGAAGCCACCGCACCTCCCAAGGCAAGCGAACCGGTGTCTCCCATAAATACCTTTGCGGGATGTATATTAAATGTAAGAAAGCCCAGACATCCTCCTGCCAATGAGGCGGAAAAGATTTTTATATAATCCCATTCGGGTCTCGTCATTGCCACAACAGTAAAAAACACCATTACTATAAGCGTCATCCCTGTGGCAAGACCATCTAAGCCATCTGAAATATTTACTGCGTTTGTAGTCGCAATAAGTACAAAAACATTAAACAGCACAAAAAACCAAATGGAATTTACCTTGCCAAAAAGGGGTATTGATATGTCGGTATCAACATTCGTTCCAAGAGCCAAATAAAGGACAAAGGCGGTGGATATAAGCAAAAGCCCCAGCATTTTCTGCCTTGCATAAAGCCCATCCTTACGCTTTTTTACAACCTTAATAAAGTCATCTATGAATCCTATTGCGCCAAAGCCTATGGTAACAAGCACAAGCGGCAAAATTTTAGCGTCATACCTGGCAAAAAATATGCCTATCACAAGCAGCGGTATTAAAAAAATCACTCCTCCCATAGTAGGTGTCCCCGTCTTTTTCAAATGCGTGGACGGCCCGTCGTCTCTCACCGTCTGACCGAATTTCAGCCTTGCCAGCATTGGAATAAAAATGGGGGCCGCAATAAGCGCAAGAAAAAAGGTTGCGACAAAGACCACTACCTGTATGGAGCTATAAAATTGTATATCCAAATTTTTTCACCTCACGTTGTAAATTAATTGCTTCTAAGCCTTAAGCCGTAAACCGCTCTACTATTTCTTCCATTTTCATTCCTCTCGAGCCCTTCACAAGGATTACGTCTCCCTCTTTAAACAGCTCCTTTAAAAAATCCGCCGCGTCCTCATTTCTCTCAAAGCTATGTACCCTGCATTTTTCGGCCCCTGCTTCAACCGCACCCGCAGCAATATTTTTCCCGCTTGCCCCCACTGTTAAAATATAGTCCACTCCTTTGGAGACTGCAAATATTCCCACATCCACATGGGCATTAAGAGCCCATTCCCCCATCTGCAGCATATCTCCCAGCACTGCTATTGTACGGTTATTTCCCGCCAGCTCTTTAAGCACATTTATAGCCGCTTCCATAGACTGGGGGCTTGCATTATATGTATCGTTTATAACAGTCGCTCCCTTATGCTTTATTATATCCATTCGCATTTTAGACGGAATAAACCGGGCAATTCCCTTTATAATGGAGTCCATATCCATTCTCAGCTCAATGCCTGCCGCAACTGCCGCCAGAGCGTTATAAACATTATGAAGCCCCGGTACCGGCACGTGTATCTTATAATCCCTTCCGTTTACCGTCAATTCAAAGCCTGTTCCTTTTTCTCCTTCAGTCTTAATATTAAATGCCTGATAGTCAAGACCCTCCTCCATACCATAGAATACAGTCTTAAAGCTCACCAGATCCTTAATACCATACAAAAGCTTGTCGTCTCCGTTCAAAATAACAGTTCCGTGATTGTGAAGCCCCTCCAATATCTCCAGCTTGGCCTTCAGTATATTTTGCCTTGAGCCCAGCTTTTCAATATGAGAAAGACCTATGTTTGTAATTATTGCAATACTTGGCCTGACAATCGACGTAAGGCGGCTTATTTCACCAAAGCCGCTCATCCCCATTTCAATAACAGCGGCCTCATGTCTGCCGTCAATATTAAAAATGGTCAGCGGAAGTCCTATTTCATTATTAAAGTTCCCCTCTGTCTTCAGCACGTTAAAGCTTCCGGCCAATACCTCCGCAACCATATCCTTGGTGCTTGTTTTGCCAACGCTTCCGGTAATGCCGACAAAAGGAATAGCAAACCTTTTTCTATAATATTTTGCAATTTTCCCAAGAGCCTCAACAGTATCGCAAACCCTGATTATGGCCTTTCCCGGCACTTCGGGAGTAAGACTGCTTTGAGTAAGTGAAGCGGCTGCTCCCGCCTCTAAAGAGCTTGTTATAAAATCATGTCCGTCAAACCGCTCTCCCGCAATAGGTACAAACAGAGCTCCCTTTCCGACTCTTCTTGAATCGGTTGAAATACTGCAAATATCAAGCTCCGCATCCCCAAAGGCCAATGTGCCTCCCGTAGCCTCTAATATTTCTCTGCATTTTAAATTCTCCATTTAAATACTCCCTATATACTCATTCTCAAGCTGGTGCTGTCCAATTCTCCAAGAATTTCCGCCACAACTTCTCTCTCATCAAAATGAACTGTTTTGTCCTTGAATATCTGATACGTTTCATGTCCTTTTCCCGCAAGCACTATTATATCTCCCTGCGCCGCGTTTTGCATGGAATATTTTATGGCGCTTCGTCTGTCTGCGATTGTTACATATTCCGCTCCCGTCCCTTTAATGCCCTCCTCTATTTCCTTAAGTATGGCCTCGGGCTCTTCCGTTCTGGGATTATCCGAGGTGATAACGGTGTAGTCGGCTATCCTTCCCGCTACCTCTCCCATTACCGGCCTTTTGCCCCGATCCCTGTCTCCTCCGCACCCGAAGACACAAATCAATCTCCCCGGAGCATATGCCTTAACGGTGCTTAATATGTTCTCAAGGCTGTCAGGCGTGTGGGCATAATCAATCATTACGGTAAAGTCCCTTCCAGTGTCAACTATTTCCGCACGGCCTGGCACACTTATTGCTTCAAGCCCTTTTTTCACCGCATCATACCCTATGCCTGCAATTCCGCATACACCTATGGCGGCAAGTGCGTTGTACACACTGAACCTTCCGGGAACGTTAACCCTTATTTCGCCCTCGAACCACGGTGTCACCGCATAAAAATCCACACCTCCGGGGTGCTCTGCAATGTCTGCCGCCCTGATGTCCGCTTTGCCGTCTATTCCATATGTTAAGACATCGCATTTCGCTGCCTGTATTATATATCCCGAATATTTGCTGTCTATGTTCACCAGAGCCTTTTTGCACATTGTAAAGAGCTTGGCTTTAGCTCTCAAATAATGCTCAAAGTCAGGATGCTCATTAGGGCCTATGTGATCTTGAGATATGTTGGTGAAAACACCTATGTCATAGTCACATTGAGATACCCTGTGAAGCTCCAGCCCTTGGGATGAAACCTCCATCACAACACTGTCAACCTTCTTCTCAAGCATTTCGGAAAACAGTGCCTGAAGGTCATGAGACTCGGGTGTTGTACGCTCTGTAACAAGCACCTCTCCGCCTATTCTGCTGCCTAAAGTGCCTACCAGCCCTACCTTCTGCCCCGCAGCCTCCAAAATGGATTTAACCATAAACGAGGTGGTGGTCTTACCCTTAGTTCCCGTTATTCCCATAAGGGAAAACCGCCTTGAGGGATGACGGTAAAATGCCGCCGATACTTCCGCAAGGGCTTCTCTGGTGTCTCCAACCCTGATAGCGGTAATTCCCCTCGGTACATCCACATCCCTCTGGATTAAAATCGCACTCGCCCCGTTTTCCGCCGCTGATGCTATGTAATTGTGCCCATCGGTCTTAAAGCCTTCAATGCACACAAACACAAACCCGCCTCTAACCCTTCTGGAATCATATGCAATACCCGATATTTCCAGTTCTGTGCTCCCCCAAATGCTTATTACCTTCAAATTATCAACTAAGTCTTTTAACAGCATATAAACCTCCATATGTCAGTCTGCCCTTATAATTAAAATTCAACCCTGTACCGGCAATTTATTCAGTATCCAAAAATCTCAATTCCACCTCTACAACTGTACCCTTCTCAAGCTCTGTCCCGGGCTCAAATTGCTGCTCAACCACTACCCCTATTCCCTTGCCTTTTACATTCAGGCCTACCTTGCTGAGAGTTTCCACAGCCTCATCAATAGTTTTGTTTTTAATGTCTGGCATTTTCACCTTAATGCCCTGCTGTGGCTTATAGGTATATAATATAACAACAGATTTTTTAGTCAAGCTTATTCCGGGCTTAGGAGACTGCTCAACTACTATTGTATTATTGTCGTAGCCTTCTCCCTCTATGCTGTACTTAAGATTAACGCCCGTGGCGGACAATATCTGTCTGGCCTCGGCAGTACTCTTGCCTCTTACATCGGGGACAGTAACCTGATCCTCAAGCTCTTCCTTATCCTTCTCAGTGTATCTTCTTTCCACACCAAGGTATTCAAGACTGTTTTCAATAATATCCCTGACTACCGGAGCAGCTATCTTGCCCCCTCCATGTCCGAAGGGCGAGCTGGGATCGGGATAATCAAGAACCACAAGGACACATATAACAGGGTTGTCGGCGGGTGCAAATGCGGAAAAGGAAGCTATATACCTTCCCTTGCTCTTAGTCTCAGTCGTCTCGGACGTACCCGTCTTGCCTGCCACTCTGTACCCCGGCACATATGCATTACCTCCCGTCGCAGTATCAACCGAAACGACCCCCTCCAGTATTTCACACAGGGTGTCTGAGGTTTGCTTGGAAATAACATTCCTCACCGGCTGGGGCTCAAACCTCTCAATAATATTTCCATCCGAATCGGTTATTTCCTTAATAACTCTCGGCTTCATAAGCGTTCCTCCGTTGGCAATAGCACCGTAAGAGGATATCAGCTGAATAGGCGATATCTGAAATCTCTGGCCAAAGGCAGCAACCGCCATATCTATTTCCTTAGGCTGTGCATGGATTTGGCTCTGTGCCTCTCCGGGCAGCTCTATCCCCGTTCTGTCATAGAAGCCGAAGGCCTTCATATACTTGTAAAATTTGCTTACCCCCATCACCTGAGCTAAGCGTACAAACACAGGGTTGCAGGAGTTGTACACACCCTCTGCGAAGCTTTCCTCCCCATGAGGCCTGTAGCCTCTCCAGCATTTAATGGTATTTCCCTGAACAATAACGGGAAAGTCATTGACGCGGGTCTGAGGGGTTACAATTCCCTCCTCAAGGCCCGCCGCGGCGGTAATGGCTTTAAAGGTAGACCCCGGCTCATAGGTGTCAACCACCGCCTTATTCCTCCACACAACGGAAAACATAGCTTTCTTTTCTTCAGAGGACATGCCCTCCCATTCTGCCTTATCTGTATCAGTAGGACAGCCGAAGGGGTCGTTGGGATCAAAATCAGGCTTGGAAACCATAGCCAGAATATCTCCGTTTCTTGGATCTGTTACAATAGCAGTGGCTCCGTTCAGAACCATATTGTCGGTCACCGCTTTTTCAAGAGCTCTCTGTGCAAAATACTGTATCGTTTCATCTATCGTCAGAACTATATTGGCGCCGTCCTGAACCCCTATGTGTTTTTCCTCATTAAGCGGAAGTCCTCTGCCCCTTGCATCTGTTTCACTTAGGATTTTTCCCGGAACTCCCTTAAGATACTTATCCATCACCGCTTCAATTCCGTCCAGCCCCTGATTGTCATCACCCGTAAACCCAAGAATATGAGCCGCAAGATTTCTGTTAGGGTAATACCTCTTGCTGTCCTCGTCTATGTATATTCCTCCCACATCGTGTTCCTTTGCCCATTTCCTTATATTATTGCCTACTTCATCATCTATTTTTCTTTTTATTATTTCATACATGCTTTTTTTCTTTATTTTTTTCAATATACCCTCGGGGTTCATGCCAAGAATTTCTCCCAAATTATCGGCAATAGTTTCCTGATCAAGCTTAGATTCCCTTACCTCCTGAGGGTTAATGGTTATTTTTTCTACCGAAGCACTTACAGCAAGAGGCTTTCCGTTCCTATCAAAAATAGTCCCTCTCTTAGGGCTTATATCGCGCCCTCTGGTCTGCTGGGAAAATGCCTTCTTCTGATAGAAATCACCCTGTACTATCTGTATCCATCCAACCCGGACTACTAAAGCAGCTATTAATACAGAAAACGTGACCAGCAAAAAAATCAGTCTTTTTTTCATCGTCAACCCAAGCCCTGCCAATTTGTACCCCCCCAAAAAAGCCTTTTGCACCCTTTTAAAAAATCACTGCCTTTTTTAGTTTATTCCCTAAACCCCAATATTATTTCTATGATATAAAGCAAAAAGACTACAGACCGCATAAAAATATATTTTATACCATCTACAGCCCATTATCCAGCTATATATGTAGCGATAAAGATTTTACATGTAACCTTTGTCCCCTCTCTTTTCAAAAGAGGGGGGCACGCGCTTGCTCCCATATACCTTAAATAAACAATCAGTACAGCAGCGCCACAAGCTCTTCAAGCTTATTAAGCACCGACTTCAGCACTTCCTCTCCGCTGCTTTTCTCCTTATATTTTTCCGATACTATAGACAAATTCTCTCTGGGAATATTCACGTACACTATCTGGTATTTATCAGGCTTATGCATACCAAGCTTGCTCTCTGCAATCTCCTTTACCTTTACAAGATCCATCTCCTGCTGTATGGCAATTTCCAGCTTGGCATTCTCATTGGAAATTCTCGCGTACTCCTTATTCCGGCTGTCAATAGAATAATTAATCTGCGTAATCATTGTGTACCTGAGCATAACGGCAGAGCCCGCTATAAAGACAAGGAATATTGCAAACACCATCTTTAATTTCGCCTTGTTATTGCTCCTCTGCGTCTTTTTAGCTTTTAAAACCTTATTCTCTTCGTATACGTCATACTCAATCTTAGGAGCAGCAGACCCATGAATATAATTTTTTCCGGATTCCATACTTTTAATCACCTCTAAACCTTACTTAGCATATACAACAGGCCAAGAGACAGTAAGCCGGGAGATTGACTTTACCTGTCAATCCCCGGCAAGAGCTTATTTCCTGAATTTTATGCTTTTGTTTTTTATATTTATCTTTTCCTTTGTAAGCCTTAAAACACCTGTCAATCCTCTTTTGTATTTCTTAAACCCACTTTTCTTAGAGTGTATTTATATTAAATCCTTTGTATAATCCGTAATTTTGCACTTCTTGCCCGGGGATTGTCCTCTATTTCAGCCTCTGAAGGCAATATTGGCTTTTTTGATATATGCCTTGCCACAGCCTCCTTGCCGCAAACACATATCGGAAATTCGGGAGGGCATGTGCAAGGCTTAACCATTTTTTGATACTCCGTTTTAACAATCCTGTCCTCTAATGAATGAAAGGTTATTATACAAAGCCTTCCCCCCGGTGAAAGCACCGAAACAGCGTCCCTTATGGCAGCCCCCAATATTCCCAGCTCATTATTCACTTCAATTCTTATTGCCTGAAAGGTTCTCTTTGCAGGATGAGGGCCTTCCCGTCTGGCCGAGCTGGGTACAGCCGCCTTTATTATATCCACCAGTTCTCCTGTAGTTGTCACAGCCTTTTTTTTTCTGGCCTGAACAATGAACGCCGCTATTCTGGCCGCCCATCTTTCCTCACCGTAATCCCTTATAATATCCCTTATCCTGTTTTCCTCATACTCATTTATGATAAATTCGGCAGTCACACTGCCTCTTCTGTCCATCCTCATATCGAGAGGAGCATCAATGCGGTAGCTGAAACCCCTTTCTCCTTCGTCAAGCTGGTGGGATGAGACACCAAGATCCAGCAATATACCGTCAACACAACACACGTTGTTCTCCCGGCAGACATCCTTTATATCCTTAAAATTCACATTGGCAAAAATTAATTTTGCCTCTCCTCCGGCCTTTTCCAGCACCGCCTTAGACGACTGTATGGCAAAGGCGTCCTGATCTATTCCTATAAGCATACCCCGGCTGTCAAGCCGTCTGTAAATTTCGCGGGAATGCCCCGCTCCGCCCATAGTACCGTCTATGTATGTTCCAAAGGGCTTTATTTCAAGTCCCTCAATGCACTCCTTAAGCAAAACAGGCTTATGATTAAATTCCATTTAACTTAAACTTCACTCCCAATTTATATACCAAGCATGGCCATCTTTTCGGCTATCTTGTCGGCACTTATATTATCATCCCCGCTATAGCTTTCCCATTTATGCTTGTCCCATATCTCTACTCTTGTTGAAACACCTATAATATATATGTCCTTATCTAAAGCGGCATATTCCCTGAGATTCTGCGGGATTAATATTCTTCCCTGCTTATCCGCCTCACATTCAGCGGCGCCTGAGAAAAAGAATCTTACAAAAGCTCTGACATCCTTGTCGGTAAAGGGAAGGGATTTAAGCTTTGATTCCAGATTGCACCACTCCTCTGAGGAGTATGCAAATAAGCAGTTGTCAAGGCCCTTGGTTAAAATAAATTTCTCTCCTAAGCCCTCCCTGTACTTAGCCGGGATAATTGCCCGTCCTTTTGAATCCACGGTATGCTGGTATTCTCCATAGAACAATTATCTCACCCCTGCTTCTCTGTCCTTTCACACCACTTTCCACCACTTTCCACCACTTATGTACTTATTTTATTTTAAAAATAATAAATAATCAAGCAAATTTTATGGTTTTTAAAGGCAAACAAAAAAGATAGGACATAAGTCCTATCTTTTTTGTTTAAACTGGCCCCTACTGTGAGCTGTTGAAAATGCTTCGTTTGCGGCGTATTGACACACTAAGTATTATTCCTATGGCAATATAATTTGTTATCATCGCGCTTCCTCCCTGACTGACAAATGGCAGAGGCAGACCTGTTATGGGAAATATTCCTATGTTCATTCCTATATTCTCCACAAAGTTAAATCCCATCATTGCTGTTAATCCCGTCACCAGAAAAGACCCGTACAAGTCTCTGGAGTTTTTTGCAATATAAACGCACCTCAAAAGCAGAAAAAATATGATAATAACGACTATTGCAGAACCAATAAACCCCAGCTCCTCACCTATAACAGTAAAAATAAAATCCGACTCCTTTACAGGTACGGTTCCCCTCTGGGTCTGTATCCCTTGAAAAAGCTTTTTACCGAATATCTGCCCCGAGCCTATGGCCCTTATCGAGCGCAGCACCTGAAACCCCGCATTTGACTGGTCATCCTCTGGATTAAAGAAAAACCTTATTCTGTCCCTTCTTTTGTCATTAAGCAAAAAAATCCATGTGAAAACTCCGCACGGGATTGCCGCTATGAATGCTCCCAGCATATATTTATAGGGCAAGCCGCAAATAAAAAGCATAACAAAAAAAACAAATATAAACACCATTGACATGCCGAAATCATTTTGCAAAATAACAAGCCCTATGGGAATTGCAGAGTAAATAAGGAATTTTGCTATATTTTTACCTCCCTGACCTTCCTTAATTCTTTCAAGAAAGGTGGAAATCACTACAATAAAAGTGATTTTTGCTATTTCCGAAGGCTGAAAGCTTCCGAAAACAGGAATTTGCATCCAACTGTTGCTCCCCCATGTCTCGGCTCCCACCCCCCTGAATTTAACGTATACAAGCAAAACCACACTTATAACATAAAAAACAATTCCTATTATTTTAAAATCCTTATAATCCACCAAGCTTATGACCAGAGCCATAACTATGCCTATTGCAAGTGCCAAGCCCTGTTTCAAAACCATACTATCACCATTCTCAAAGGACAAGGTGGCGCTATAGAGCACCACCAGCCCAATAGCGGACAGTGTCAGCACAGTTATAAACAGGATATAATCAAAGCTTTTTATAAAGCTTATGCCCTTTGTTTTTTCCACAGAATACATTGGAGCCACCTTTTTTTACAGTAAAATTTAAAAAATCCTAAAGCTACTTGTCCTTGTTTTCTTCCTTAAAAGACGCATCCTCCTCATGCATAAAATCTTCCCCGGCATCCTCTTCATCCTCAATAATGTCCTGACAGTCCGGGTCGTCGGCGCAAATTCCCTCTTCGTCCTGCTCCTTCTCGTTCTCCTCAAGCTCCCTTAGTATTTCCCCGTACCTGCTTGAGCCGGCCTGTTCTGCTTCCTCCAACGACAGGTTGAATTTCCTTCTTCTTAAAACAAATGCAATAACAAAAGAAATAGCAAACAGGAAACCAAGCAATTGAGAAACTCTTAAGCTTCCAAGCATGAGGCTGTCTGTACGCAAGCCCTCAATAAATGCCCTGCCTATGCCGTAAAGTATCATATACAAAAAGAATACCTCACCCTCTAGCTTCTTCCTTTTCCTGTACCATATTAAAAACAGAAATATTCCTATGTCCATTAAGGACTCGTATAAAAAAGTAGGATGGACGGGAAGATCAGGCGTTACTGCCATTCCCTTCATTTGAAGAAATGCAAGCTGCTCCCTTATGGAATCCCCCGTCATTCCCCATGGCAGCCGGGTATTTACCCCGAAGGCCTCCTGATTGACAAAATTTCCCCAACGCCCTATCCCCTGGGCAAGCACTAAATACGGCACACCAAAATCTATCAGCTTAAGCACCCCTATTTTTTTGTGCCTTGCAAAGAAATACGCAACTATTACGGCGCCTATTACTCCCCCATATATAGCCAGACCGCCCTGCCTCGTATTAAAGACCGAAAGCAAATCGTCCTTAAACTCTCCCCAATTGAATACAACATAGTAAAGCCTTGCAAATACAATTGCCACAGGAGCGGCAAACAACACGAGATCGACTATGCTTTCAGGCTCTATCCCAAATTTCTTGCTGCTCCTCATACCAAGAATTACAGCCAGAATAAATGCAAACGCTATAATAATTCCATACCAGTAAATGGGCAACGTAAAAATTTTGAAAGCCTCTCTGCTTATTTCAAATTCCAGCCCCAGACGCGGAAATTCAATCATCTCTTATCCCCCTCGTTTTTTTAAGATATTTACAGCTATTTTGACGAAGACGGCCTTATTACCGACAAAGCCATATTTCCGAGGTCAAAATGCTCCTTAAAAACCTCATTTACATACTCAAATGATATTTTATCATAAACATCCAAATAATCAAACAAATAAACACCTTTAAAATAGACAGAAATAAATGAGTGGGATATCCGTTCTACAGAATTGAGCTGCTTTATAAACCGGCCCTTCATAGCCCTTCTGATTCTTTCAAAGCTGTCTCTGTCGAGCCCTGCTTTATTCATGGAGGCTATTGCCTGGCTTATTTTATCTTTAACCGCTGCAGGGTCTGCCGACTCCCCTCCCATCATTGAGAAGGCATAATTCTCCTCTATAGTATAATCGAACTCAAAGGTATTATTAATCAGACCCTCTCCATAAAGCTCATCGTAAAGCTTAGAGCTCTTTCCCATAATCATCTCAAGCAAAAGCTTGACGGCAACCTCACGTTTTAAGCAGTCATAGCCCCTGATATTGTTTGTGTTATCCTTAAAGCCCATCTGAAACAGGGGCATGGAAACAGCCAGCGTCTGTTCAGTGTATGCCTCATTCAACGCACCGGCCTCCTCAGGGAAAATCCTCTTTATTTCCCTCTTTTCCCCCTTGTTCACCATGCCGCTCTCAATCTGGCGGAAAACATCCTGAGGCTCGACATCTCCCACAACAAGAATTATCATGTTTGAGGGATGGTAGAAGGTGTTGTAGCACTTGTAAAGAGTCTCCCTGTCTATTTTTGATATGCTGTCAATAGTTCCGGCTATGTCAATTCTCACAGGATTATTGCTGTAAAATGCCTTAAGCAGATTAAAAAACGCCCTCCAATTGGCATCGTCCTCATACATCCTGATCTCCTGCCCTATAATCCCCTTTTCCTTTTCAACACTTTCCTCCGTAATATACGGATTCTGCACAAAATCCAGCAACAGCCCGAAGTTTTCATCAAACTTGTCGGTGCATGAAAACAAATATACCGTCTGGCTAAAGCCGGTATACGCATTAGGGCTTGAGCCCAGAGCTGAGAATTTGTCCATTACGCTTCCGTCCTTCTGCTCAAAAAGCTTATGCTCCAGAAAATGTGCTATTCCGTCAGGCACCTGTGAGGCTGTGCTGTCACCCGGAATTACAAATTCATTGTTTATTGAGCCGTAATGGGTTGCAAAGGTGGCATGTTTTTTTGAATACCCTTTTTTAGGTATGACAAAAGCCTTGAGTCCGCTTTGGTGGGTATACATATATATCAATTCGTTTATATTTTTATATTCTATTGTTTTAATATCCATTCCTTCTCTCCCTTCATGATTTCAAAACTGCCTTTAATTATTTGAGGTTAAAAAATACACCGTATCCGGCACTATATTTTGCGACACCGCAATGGCATTCTGTATCGATACATTCCTTATCTTTTCAAGCATTGTATCAAATGTGTCATTTGTGCCCGCCACCGACTGTCCGAGATAAAAATCCACTATGCCGAGCTGGCTGTCCCCTAACGACTTAACCGCTGTCTCAAGGCTCTTAATAGATGATTTATACTCATATTCCGAAACATTTCCCTTTTTAACCTCCTCCAACTGCTTTAAAATAATCTCCTCGGCCTTATCCCTGTTGGATATCTCAATGCCGCTGCTTATGACCATAAGCCCTTTGAATTTTTCCAGTCTGGAAAAAGCGTAATAAGCCAGCCCCGCCTTTTCTCTTACATTCTGAAACAGCTTTGAATGAAGCCCCCCTCCCAATATTCCGTTATAAACCATTAAGGAATGATAATCCGGGCTGCTTGCGCAAATATTGGTCCTGAAGCCTAAGGACAGCTTGCCCTGATTGACATCCATTTTTTCCGTTATATTCTTTTGTTCTCTTGAGTCTACGGAAATAACGGGGGGATCGATTGTTTTGACATTCTGCCTTTGTATCGCGGTGAATTTTGAGGTAACCTTTTTTATGTACTCCGCATCCATATCTCCCGTTATATAAATGCTTACGGGAAGGCTTTTTAAAAAGCTGATGTAATGCTCATAAAGGGTTTTTCCGTCTATTGAATCAAGATCGGAAACGCTCCCATATTCGTATATTCCAAAAGGCTCCTCCCTGCACATTTCCTCCAGGCATCTTTCCACTCCGTACTGCATCTTGTCGTTTACCCTGCTTTCAATGAGCCTTTTAAGATTTTCCTTCTCCTGCCTTACATATTCTCCGTTAAACACTCCGTTTTGCAGAGCAGGCTTTGTAATTAAGCCCTCTAAAAATTCAAATGCCTTTTCAAACAGACGCTGGCCTTCTCCCGCATAGCTGTCGGATACAAAGTCCATATAAAATTGTATTATCTGTCTCTCTCCTTTTTTTGCCACACCACAGTCAAAGGCTGCCCCGTATAAGCTCTCCATATAAAGAGCTATATCCCCGAAGGTAGGATAAGCCTCGCTGCCTCTCCTTAACACCGCAGGCAGTAAAGCATTTTTCGCGGCGTTTTCCCTGCTCAGGCTGTCATGAAAAAAAATGTTTATAGTATTTGTTTTAAATTTAGTGGCCCGGATATTATATATCTCTATGCCATTCATTGAGTAAATCTTTTTCACCTGCTCATTAGGCAACATATTGCTCATCAAACCCTTCCTTTCGTTAAATCGGTATTATTGCGATTTTCATAGTATTAGTATAATAAAAAAACACTGAAGTATTCAATATTTTGGGAAAATAAATGTTTGAAGTAAAATATCACGGTATTAATAATTTCCTTAATAAATAATAGCCGTGTCATTTGAAAATAATATAGATTGAAAAAAGACTGTTTCTTTAAAGATATATGCACAAGCTGGGAGGGATATTAATGGACGGTGTCAGGTACAGACAGTATCCGAGGATATATAAAAAGAAAAATTCTAAAGAGCAGGAGGATGAATGCATTTCCTTCAGTGTCACTGCAGCCGCAGGGATAGCTGCCCTTGTTTTTGCCAAAGGCGTGTTTTGGGGGTATATGCTCAAAAAATGGCTGAGATAAAAGGCTAAAAGCACAAAACAGCCCGTGTTTAGGGTTGTTTTGTGCTTTTTTTGTGCTGTTTTGTTATTCACAGCATTTTTTGTCATTTATTTTTTCTACTATGTCGGGAACCATTTCAAGCAGCTTTTCCAATCCCCCGCTCTTCTTTATCGGAATAAGCTCTGTTCTGTCGCCCTGTATTATCAGCACTGCAGTGGGGGAAACCCGTGCTCCCATTCCTGCTCCTCCGCCTCCGCCTCCGACACCTTTTTCGTCTATGCCGTCTCCTCCTCCTGAGCCCATTCCAAAGGATACATTAATAAACGGCACTATAGTTGTTTCGCCTATCTTCATTGGCTCACCCACCACCGTCTTGGTTTTTAAAAAATTCTCAATTTTTTCAAAGATAATGTTTATGTTTTCGCTTACGCTAAAGGTGCTTGCCATATTATACTCCTCCTTTTATTTTCGTTTTAAAATCATTCATCCATATATCTCTAAATGGCCTGGTGATAATGGTGCCTATTGCAACTAGTATTAAATAAGCCACCCATATCCTTCCGCCAATTAAAAATCTTCCTTCTATCACTTCATCATCAAAAACAGCATTAATTCTTACTCTAACCCCTTTGAACTCACCCCATGCCATAGCATTTACAGCGCATAGCATCCCCGTCAATGCCGGGTCCTCAAATCCCGCTCTTGCATTTACATAAAATCTCGCCGGCATGCAGTGCTTAAATATTTTAAACGCCGCATCCACCGCCTTTTTTATTACTTCAGGCTTCATATACTTCTTTGCGCTATTTGTCTTTTGCTTACTGTCTTTTTTTGCATGTTCCTTGCTTTTGCCCGGCTTCAGCCTTCTTTCAATCCCAAAGGCCTTAACCGTGGTCTCGCTGTCTTTCCCTTCACCCTTAAAAAAATTTATTTTAACAGCTCCGAAGAGCCAGCAAACTGAGCCCTTAACATAGCTTTCGTCAAGCTTTTTCCCTGAAATATAATATTTATAAGGTATAAATATTATACAAGCAACAAGCACGGCAATGCCAAGCAAAGCATACCCCAGAATTGATACTAAAAACATCACAGCCTCCAACCTTAATATTTAAATTGCCGGGAAAGCTATTTTGCAATAATCTTCCCCACACCCTTGACAAAACTCTTTGAAGCTTTCCAAACAACAGCGGAGGCTGCCCTTCCCCCTTTTTTTATAAGCCTTCCACCGCCCTTGGCACCTGGTATATATTTAACAAACGCCACAGATGAGGCAAGGGTTCTTTTCTGGGCCTCCACAACAGCACCCGCGGCACTTTTTCCGCCATTACTAACAACCTTGCCCAGTATTGCTTCTTTTATATCATCCAATTCATCAGGAAACTCAACCTCATAATTATCTTTATTATTCAAATCCCACAACAGCAGCTTCAATTCGCTCAGCTCTCTCCTGCATTCACTGCAGCACTTTAAATGCTCCTCAACAACTATTTTTTCAATCGGATCAATAATGCCCTCAAGTAAATCCTGCAGCAGGCTTTTATCAAGATTACAGTTCACGCTCATACCTCCCAGACTCCTTCCCTTGCCAGATGCTCCTTAATGATTTTTCTTCCCTTGTGCAGGAGTGTTTTTACAGTACCCAGAGGCAAATTCATCGTTTTGGATACTTCCTCATATTTCATACCCTTCATATGTCTTAAAAGCACCGCCATACGTTCCCTATCGGGAAGCTCATTTATTGCCCTCTCCATACACTCTTTTATATCTCTGCACACAACCCGGTTCTCGGTGCTTTCATCAGAGGGTATAAATTCCTGCATTTCGCTCCCATCCTCAGTTGTCTGATTCAGCGAGACGGTATCCTTTTTATCTCTTACAAAATTAAGGCACCTGTTTACCGTCACCCTCCTGACCCAGGGCAGGACCGAGAAATCCTCCTTAAGGCTGCCCATGGATTTAAAAAGGGATATAAACACCTCCTGAGTTAAATCAAGCGCATCCTCTTTAGTACCGGTATAGCGATATGCAATAGCATATACATACTTCTTGTATTTATTATAAAGAAGCTCCAGACCTTGGTGCGCATTACCCCTGTATTTTTTAACTATATTAATGTCTGAGACCTCCAAAGCTTTTTACCGCCCTCTTTATATTTGTCTTTGATTATATATACACATGAAATCGCAAAAAGTTTTGGGGGACGCTTCTTTTTTTTTTGCTTTTAAAAGTACCCCTAAAATTAAACTTTATATGCATTTGCTCATTATATGCTATACATTATAATAAAAAATGTTTGCTTGAAACAAGAACATAAGCTTAGAATATATCCCAAAAGAATTGTTTTGGAGATAAGAATATCAGTATTACTCTTGGTAATGGTTTTTATGATAAATCCGTGCACGCTTAAAGAAAGCCCCTCCTAATAATATGGAGGAAATAATATTTTACATAATATGCCACTGTACTTTAAGGGTAAAATATGCCTCGTTTTAATCCGAGTAAATCAATGTTCTAAATACACTGCAGTACTGCATATCCCTGCCCAGCAGCCTAAAGCCCTCATTTGACAGCCTTGACACCCCGGAAACGGACATATTCCCTATATATTTGCATATATCGGTATATGTATACCCGCATAAGGCACGCATGACGTAGGCTGTAAAGGCTCTCACCCGGCTTGCTTCCCTGCTGAATTTTGCTCTAAGCATTTCAGGAAGCCTTTCACCTAAAATTATCTCTATCCTTTCTATCAGCTCTTTAGGCGTCTCATGCCTCATAATGTGCTTTTTACCGCTGCTATACGCATTCTCAGTGTATTCACGCATAATACCTTCATGCACCTCTTTCATTATACCTGTGTCTCTCATTGATTCTGCAAAGCCTTTATACTTTTGACGTGCTTTTGTTTTATCACGGCTAAAAAGCTCCAGCAAAAAATCATCGTCAACAATACCCTCCGTATTCTTCCTCCTTCCTGTATAAATGCCATAGGAAGAATATATATAAGAATCCTCGTTTCCGTCATAACCGGCAATATCCTTTGCGTTATTATGTATATACGCAGACAAGGTCAGGCTGTATGTATCGTTGTCTACTATCTTGCTGCCGAAACGCCCCTGAAACAGGTGCCCATGTCTGCTGTAGCGCTTATTGTAGTAAGCCGCATAAGCGGTATTTATACAGCGCATAAAGATTGAAATGTCAAAGCCACAGGTATTTATATAAAAATGGACATGGTTGTCCATAAGGCAGTAAGCATAAATTTTACAGTGATACTTCTCTATATAACGCTTCAGCAATTCCAAATAATATGCTTTATCCTCTTCACACTGGTAAAGGTCTATTTCACTTATGCTTCTGGACATAATATGATACATCGCATCCGCCGATTTTTTTCTGGCCGCTCTTGGCATAGCACTCACCTCAATATTTGTTATTGATATTATAACCTTTCAAGGCAATGTTTGTCAAGAACAAATGTTCTAAGAGCAGGAGCGTCCCCTAGTCCCCCATCCAAAAATATAATATTCCTGTGGTTCCGTCTTGACGCTCAATTCCATACCAAAAATCATCCATAATAATTATTTTTATTTTCTCGCCTTTTTTAAATTCTACTGCTTTTTCAATATCCCATGTAAATTTAATGTCCTGTTTGTTTAATTTATTGCTAATGCTTTGTTTGATGAAAAACGCCTCAAAATCACTTGCAACGATATATTCATCCAAAAGATATTTAGTATAATCGATAGAATTATATATAAATTTATTATTTTCTATTGAATAATAGCCTTTCATAATATTTGGAGAGACAAATTTCACAATGCTGTCAGGAGGTATAAAATTTCCTTTGCCGTCAGTCAGGACATTCCCATAATATGTGGATATTGAGTGGCTTATGTTAATATCAGTGTGAAAAGAACCTAATTCATAAATCTTTATACCATCATATCTGTAAAAAGTAGTCTTTGGATCCCCGCTTGGACCATCATCATAAATGGCTAATTCAATAAACTTATCATCGGAAATAAGATCGACCAAATAAAAATCAAACGGGTTTTCACAGTCTATTGATATTTCACAGTTGTTGATCCGTAATGAAGAATCCTGTCTCCCTAAAAGCCTAATCTCAATTGTCTCTGTTTCTCCATCTGTATTAAGGTCATACTTGCCATCAACATTTAATTCCTTAATATCGTGCTTTTTCTCAATGGCAAAGTCATTTTCAATAATGCTTTCCTGTAAATTTAAAAATGAATCAATGTTAAAGCTTTGTTTCTCTTGCTCCACCCGCTCACACCCCATTAATCCAGCTGTGATTACCAAAAGGACATAAAAAAATAATATACTTTTCTGTACATATTTTGACTGCTTCATACATATACCCGCCTTTCTTAATTATTCTATTTTCAACAGTTATCCCCCCTCCAGAACGCCATAGGGGGGAACGCCACAGGGGACGTTCCGTACAAGTTAAAAACAAAAAAACCGCTTAAGCGGTTTTATCTGGTGAGCCATCCGCGACTCGAACGCGGGACACCTTGATTAAAAGTCAAGTGCTCTGCCAACTGAGCTAATGGCCCATATTTAAGAGATGAGACAGCCGTCTTAGTTAATCCCCTGCTCTCTCCATCTCTAAATTGGCTGGGATGGCTGGACTCGAACCAACGAAATGCCAGAGTCAAAGTCTGGTGCCTTACCGGCTTGGCTACATCCCAATGCTTGAATACATGTACCATATCTTACTGGGCCATGTAAGCCAAAGTCAACTTTCGTCGACTCGGCTACATCCCAATAATTTAAGAAGAAATGAAAAGTCGGATTCATATCTCAACTCCTCACCTCTAAAGTGGGGTGAATAGTGGGAGTTGAACCCACGGCCTCCAGAGCCACAATCTGGCGCTCTAACCAACTGAGCTATACCCACCGCAATACATACAGCATATGCGCTTACGGCATTATTTGCTACATCCCGTCAAGACACATTAGATATTTTAAGACAGATATATCAATTTGTCAAGGAAATTCTTTAAATAAATATTTCCCATAATTTTCTATATGTCATTTCCGCTTCTGCAAAATCCTAATCCAACTGTCTAAGCCATACCTCGGCACATGCGTCGCTTGGCATACGCCAATCCCCCCTCGGCGAAAGGCTGATTGTGCCCACCTTGGGGCCGTCAGGAAGGCATGACCGCTTAAACTGCTGGCTAAAGAACCTTTTATAAAATACCTTAAGCCATTTTTTAATCACCTCCGGCCTATATGAATTGCCGAAGGCCTGCTCCGCAAGGAACAGTATCTTAAGCGGAGGAGCACCGTACCTCATCATATGATAGAGGAAAAAATCATGTAGCTCATAAGGCCCCACTATGTCCTCCGTTTTTTGTTTTATTTCTCCCGACTTGTCCGGCGGGAGAAGCTCCGGGCTTATGGGAGTGTCCAGCACCTTGCGCAGCACATTTGAGGTTCTCTCATCCACTACATTTTCAGCGGCCCACAGCACCAGAAACTTTACAAGCGTTTTTGGAATGCTGCAGTTAACGGCATACATTGACATGTGATCTCCGTTGTAGGTACACCACCCAAGCGCAAGCTCGGATAAATCTCCCGTGCCTATGACCAGCCCCCCAATTTTGTTTGCCATATCCATAAGTATCTGCGTTCTCTCACGCGCCTGAACATTTTCATAGGTTATGTCAAGAATTTCGGCATCATGCCCTATGTCCTTAAAATGCTGCAGGCAAGCAGGTCTTATATCAACCTCTCTTATGCCGACCCCCATTGTGTCCATAAGCTCTATCGAATTGTTGTATGTGGCATTTGTTGTCCCAAAGCCCGGCATGGTTACGGCAATAATGTTTTTCCTCGGAAGCCCCAGCATGTCAAAGGTTTTTACCGTTACCAGCAGCGCAAGCGTGGAGTCCAGTCCTCCCGAAATACCTATAACGGCATATTGGGCTGCCGTATGCCTGTATCTTTTCGCCAGCCCCGAGGTCTGTATGGAAAATATTTCGCTGCACCTCTCATCCCTCTTTTCAGGGCTGGAGGGCACAAAGGGGAGCGCATCTACCGCCCGCTCAAGCCGCTCTAAATCCAAATCTCTCAGCTTAAAGTCTATAAACCTGTAATCGGGCTTTTGCTGCAGCTCCATAAAGCTTGTGTTTTTGCACCTGTCATTTAAAAGCCTTTGAACGTCTATTTCAGCACAAATAAGCTGGTCCTCATCGCAAAATCTTTCCGACTCCGACAGTATCGTTCCATATTCGGATATCAACGCGTGTCCTCCGAAAACCACGTCTGTGGTGGATTCATAAATTCCCGCCGAAGTGTATACATACCCCGCAAAGCACCTTGCAGACTGCTGCCTTACCAACTGTCTCCTGTATTCATACTTGCCTATAACCTCATTGCTTGCAGACAAATTAAATAAAATGGACGCGCCGCAGACAGCCTGATATGAGCTTGGCGGCACCGGCACCCACAAATCCTCGCATATCTCTATTCCAAAGCAAATACCCCCGTCATTTTCGTCCCGGAACAAAAGATCGGTGCCGAAGGCTGCTTGCCTCCCTAAAAGCCTTATGCTGCTGGTCAAAGCCTTACTACCCGGCGCAAACCACCTTTCCTCATAAAACTCGCTGTAGCCCGGTATATAAGCCTTAGGCACTATTCCCAGAATTTCGCCCTTTAAGATTACCGCAGCACAGTTAAAAATCTGGCTGTCTGCACGAATGGGCAAGCCAACTATTGATACGATATTTTTATCCCGCGTCTCGGAAATTATACGCTCCAACTGCGTAAGGCACTCTTCTAAAAGCATTTCCTGATGAAAAAGATCCCCGCATGTATACGCCGATATGCACAGCTCGGGAAAAACAACAATTTGTGATTCCTTTTCATATGCCCTTGCAATAAGTTCAATTATCTTTTCTGCATTATATGCGCAGTCTGCCACCCTAAGGCCCGGCACTGCGGCAGCCACCCTTATAAACCCATAGTCCATAAAATCACCCGTTTTAGTAGAAGTTATTTTTAAGTTTACCACAAAGGCAGCCACAGTTCCATTTTATTTTTCATTCCATTTAACTCGTAATTTAGATGTACAAGGGACTATATGAAATAAAATTCCTATACTGCGCAAATTTATTCATCTTATTAATTTTACTATATTAAACATGTTGTCTAAGACATACCAATTTTGCGGGAAATCCATACCAAGCACCCAGTAGCTCACCCCTCTTAAGCCCAATTCGCTTGCAAGTCTGAACTTGGCCTCAATGCTTCTGGCATCCTCAAACCATACCTCATGCCTCGTGCCGTCATTATCGGTATAGTTAAAATGAGGAGCTTGGGTTTTTACGTCATACAGAATGCTTTGATTGTATCTCGCCGCCAGCTCTACGGCGTATACCGGGCTTATGCTCCTGGCCCACGGCCCTCCCTCTACATACGGCAGCTTCCAGTCATAGCCGTACAGAGGGATGCCCATCATGATTTTATTGCTCGGCATGACGGAAACAGCATATTCCAGTACCTCTCTCACCTTGTCTATAGGCGCAACGGCATACGGCGGCCCACCCGACCACCCCCATTCATACGTCATTATAATTACAAAATCGACGATCTCTCCATGGGCCTTATAGTCATGTGCTCCATGCCACACACCCGTCTGGTAGTCGGAGGTCTTGGGAGCAAGTGCCGTGGAAACGTAGAAGTTTTGCGCATGAAGTGCATTTGTTACCCTTCTTAAAAAGCTGTTATAAAGCTCCCTGTCCTCAGGCGGTATCCTTTCAAAATCTATATTGATGCCGTAATAGCCCTTATTCCTCATAACCTCGGTTACATTCCTTATCAAGGAATCCTGTATGCTTTCACTTCTAAGTATTGCGCGGGCAATGTCACTGTCAAAATTTCCGTCTCTGAAATTGGTGATTACCATTAAAGGGGCCACTCTGTACTGCCTTGCAGCCTGTATGGCAGCGTTGTCATTAATGCTGTTTAAGGTGCCGTCCATGCTGACCTGATAGCTGAACGGGCTTAAATATGTAAGATGCCTTCCCACCTCATTTACACGCCTTGCCCCGGCCTCATCCGTTGTAGGCTCAATATACGCGTTAACCTCTATATACCCATAATTTTTGTAAGGCTGTGGTATTCTAAGAACCATTCCGGGATATATGACATATGGGTACACAAGCCTGTTTAATTCTATAATGCTGCCGTACGGAATATTAAACCTTCTGCCTATTGACCACAGAGAATCTCCGACCGCAACAGTGTATGGTCTTTCTGTAGTCGGCATTACCAAAGCCTGACCCACTACCAGATTGGGAAGCTGCTGCAAACCGTTTATAGCGGTGATTCTTTCTGCAGACACCCCGTATTTCCGGGATAAAAGCCAAACGGTATCCCCGGATTGTACAATATGTATAATCAATATTCTCAACTCCTAAAAGGCATTTTATTCTATTATATTCAGCCGCTTTGCATAGGTTCAGTTTCCAGCCAAAGAAAGTTTTATATTACGCTCTTTTAATAACAGCAAATTTTGTATATAATATCTTTTATGCGGATGCGGATTCTGTTACATGGTATTAATTAACATAAGAGGAGTATATTTAAATGAAAAATATTCCATTGTATGATGTAAGACAAATAGCCAATCTCAAGGAAATGCTGGAAGGAAGCGCAAAAGCCTTCGGAAGCAAGCCTGCATTTCTGGTAAAAAGCAAGGCGGAAGAGCATTATAAGCCCATAAGCTATCTTCAGTTCAAGAAGGATGTCGATGCCCTGGGGACAATGCTTGTAAAGCTGGGCCTCAAAGGGAAAAGAATAGCCCTGATAGGTGAAAACCGCTATGAATGGTGTGTTTCATACCTTGCCTCAATCAATGGAACCGGCACAATAGTTCCTCTTGACAAGGAGCTGCCGTCTAACGAAATAGAGAACCTTATTTCAAGGTCAAAGTCCAGTGCCATTATATTCTCGGGAAATTACCGAAAGCAAATAGAGGAAATGAATTATGCCTGTCAATACTATATTGATATGGATGCGGCAGAGGACAACAAAAACTTCCTCTCTCTTTCCAAGCTGCTTGAGAAGGGCTGCGAGCTTATTGCTTCGGGAGACACATGCTTTACCTCCTCCGAAATTGACAATGGGGCACCCGACATATTGCTGTTTACATCCGGCACAACAGATATTTCAAAGGCGGTTATGCTGTCGCACTCAAATATAGCCTCAAACCTTACCGCAATGTGTTCTATGCTTTATATAGGTCAGGAGGATATATTCCTTTCTGTCCTGCCCATTCACCATACCTATGAATGCACCTGCGGCTTTCTGTGCCCATTGTACAGAGGCGCCACCGTAGCCTTTTGCGAGGGCCTCAGACACATACCGAAAAACCTCAAGGAGTCAAAGGCAACGGTAATGCTTGGAGTACCCCTTATTTTTGAAGCGATATACAAGCGCATATGGGATCAGGCATCAAAAACCAAAGGGCTGGTTAAAAAGCTCAAGGCTGCTATAAGAGTAAGCAACCTGCTCCGCAGGGTTGGTATCGACATTACTAAAAAGCTATTCAGGCAGGTGCATATGAGCTTGGGAGGGAATGTAAGGATATTTATAAGCGGAGCTGCGGCAATAGACCCTATTGTGGCAAAAGGCTTTCGTGAATTGGGAATACAGTTTGTACAGGGCTATGGCCTTACCGAATGCTCTCCTATAGCGGCACTTAACCGCGATGTTGATTTTAATGACAGCGCCGCCGGAATACCTCTCCCCAATCTTCAGATAAGAATAGATAACAAGGGACAGGATGGTGTAGGAGAGATAGTTGTTAAGGGGCCCAGTGTGATGCTTGGGTATTTTGACGATACCGAGCAGACAGGCTCACCCAAAGGCATAATCGACGGGTGGTTTCATACGGGAGACCTCGGCTATATGGACGAAGAAAGCTTTTTATATATTACCGGGCGTAAGAAAAACGTAATTGTCACCAAAAACGGTAAGAACATATACCCCGAGGAAATAGAGACATTGATAAACAGGATACCTCTGGTGAAGGAATCCATTGTCTACGGCAAAAACGATTCCGATTCCGCAGATTTAACAGTAGCCGCCATTGTGGTTCCCGACATGGATAAAATTAATGAGGCTTTTGAAGGAAATCCCTTGTCTCACGAGGATATATATAATATGATACAAAGTGATATAAAAGCAGTCAACAAAGGGCTGGTGTCCTATAAGCATGTAAAGCATATAACCTTAAGGCATGAGGAATTTGCAAAAACCACAACCAAAAAAATAAAAAGATATGTATAAAGCATATTAATTAAAGAAAGGAAGATTATTTTGAGTCAAAATCCTATAGCATCAATTGAAATGGAAAACGGAGATATTATAAAGGTTGAGCTGTATCCCGATATTGCTCCTAATACCGTAAATAATTTTATTTCCCTTATAAAAGAGGGCTTCTATGACGGTCTTATATTTCACAGAGTAATACCCGGCTTCATGATTCAGGGAGGAGACCCTAACGGAAGCGGTACAGGCGGCCCCGGCTACAGCATAAAGGGAGAATTTTCAGCCAATAACTTTGAAAACAACCTGCTCCATGAAAAAGGCGTAATTTCAATGGCGAGATCCGCGGCTCCAAACTCAGCCGGTTCACAGTTCTTTATAATGGTTGAAAGCGCACCTCATTTAAACGGACAGTACGCTGCATTCGGAAAGGTAATAGAGGGCATTGAATTTGCAGACAAAATTGTTGCGGCAGATACCGATTTCAGGGATAAGCCCCGGCAGGATCAGAAAATGAAAAGGGTGACTGTTGACACCTTCGGTATAGATTATGCTGATGTAGAGAAGCTGTAGCAGTAAGTTGTCAATATATGCAGGATAAAAAATCAAAAGCAGCGGCAGCCATTTGAGGAACCCTCTATGGCTGTCTTTTTTGCCGATATTGACAAATATGCCGTTTAGGTTCGCTGTATTTTTTTTTATTTCCCTTAATGAAACTTTTTAGGTTTATTTTCGTCTTTAAATGGTAGCAATTTATATTTGTACAAATGATTAACGGGGGGTAATAAATTTGGAGGCCATAATTGAGCTTAGCGGAATAAGAAAGGTATACAGGGTGGGAAATGAAAAGGTTGTAGCTCTGGACAATGTCGATCTTTCCATAGAAAAGGGAGAGCTGTGTTGTCTTCTGGGTACGTCCGGCTCAGGCAAGTCCACTCTTTTAAACCTTATGGCAGGGCTTGAAAAGCCTACCCGCGGCCAGATACAGATAAAGGATACATATGTAGAGAAGTTGAATGAAAAAAAGCTTGCCGTCTTCAGACAAAATTATATAGGCTTTGTATTTCAATCCTATAACCTCTTACCCACACTGACCGCACTGGAAAATGTCAGCCTGCCTTTAGCTTTCAAGGGTGTTCCGAGATCAATAAGGGATAAAAAGGCAAAAGCTATGCTGGAAGCAGTCGGACTGGGCTCTCATTTCAAGCGCAAGCCGTCGCAGATGAGCGGAGGGCAGCAGCAAAGAGTGGGAATAGCGAGGGCCTTTGTGAGCAGGCCCGAGATTGTTTTTGCAGATGAGCCGACAGGTAATTTAGATTCAAAAACAACCAAGGATGTAATGGGTCTTATTACCGCAATGGCCCGGCAAAACAGCCAGACGCTTATAATTGTCACGCACGACATAAGCATAGCGGCATATGCCGACAAGATTATACATATACTTGACGGCAATATTGAAAAAACAGAAATAACTACACCTACAGGGGTTGAAAGGGGTTAATTATGAAAAGAGGAATATTGAATTTTTTAATGATTTTTGCGATTTTATTTCAAATTACAGCTTCACAGGTAGTGTTTGCGGATGATCCTTTAAGCATTACTTCTCCGGATATCACAATATCCGGCATTGAGATATCCGGGCGCAGCTCGTCCTCTAATGATATAGGAGAGGGAGATAAATTCAGACTGACATTTAAGCTGAACAACAAAAATTCGACAGAGACCTTAAAGAACATATCCGTGGCAATTAACAGCAGTTCATCATTTTCACCTGTGGATTCCGGCTCTGTAAAGTTCCTGTCAAAGGATCTGGCTCCGGGAAGCTCCGATGAGGTGATTTTCTATTTACAATACGATGGAGGAAGCAATACCAAGCTGCCTCTGACTATTAAATACACCCGGGGTGATGGCACAACAGTGTACGAGCAGAGTGATTTCATTGCTATAAGCGGTGCATCATCCGGCGGCTCGTCCTCGCCGTCTCCCTCATATCCCTCCGACACAACCAAATACGCTCCTCAGCTTATTGTTGCGGGCGATTCTCTCATTCCTACGGGATGGGCGGGAGGAAAGCTTTCTTTTTCACTTCCTGTAAGAAACAACAGCAGCTATGCCGCAAAGAACATAGTGATTTCCCCCGTTATAGACGACATCAGCGGTGGGCTGCTTTCTCTGGATAAGATGAACCTTTCGGTCAATGCCGAAGCTATGAAGGCAAATGAGGTGAGGGAATTCCCCTTCAGCTTTGATATTTCTCCCAATGCCGTTGCAAAGGTTTACCCTTTAAAGTTCAGCTTTCAGTATGCAAATGCCTATGGAAATACCTTCACCTCAGAGCAAATTATATATGTAAGAATAGGAAATGCTCTTAAATCCCCAAGAATTGTTGTGAATTCGGTTGTGACCGATCCATCCTCCATTCAGCCGGGAAACCCCTTCAAGCTTGACATAACCCTTCGCAATCAGGGGAATACGCCTGCAAAGGATGTAAGAGTATCTCTTACAGGGCTTAAAAACGACGGAATAAGCATTATAGGTTCTACCGACAAAAGGTACATTGACGGAATAAACGGAGGAAAGGAGGCCGTCCTCACCTATTCCCTCTCATGCTCTCCAAAGCTGGAAGGCGGCAGCAACGGCCTTACAGCCAAAATTGAATATAAGGATGAGTCCAATACAGAACATACTGAGGAAAGCCAGTTTTTCATAAACTCTCTTGGCAGTACTGAGCGGGCAAACGTTGAAATAAGCGGCATTACTTCCCCCGAGGGAAGTGTGAAGCCCTCGGAGGACTTCCAAATAGCCTTTGACTTACTAAATTCGGGAACCACCGATGCAGTGAATGTCAAGGTAAGCGTGGCAGGAGACAAGGATATAGTTCCTAAATCCGCCGATACAAAAATTTTGCCCTCCTTAAAAAAGGGTGAGTCACAGAAGCTCGTTTTTACCATGTTTGCCTCACAGGATGCCGTTACAAAAAACTATCCGGTTGCAGTCAATGTGGAATATGAAATAGATCAGGCGGGTACAAAGGTAAAGCAGTCGGTCTCGCAGTATGTCGGCGTGTATGTCGATAACGGGCAGGGTAAATCGGTGCCCAGAATAATTGTAGACAAATACAGCTTTGAGCCGTCACAGATTATAGCAGGAGAAAATTTCACGCTTGACATGTCCTTTATGAATACAAGCAAGCAAACCCCGATAGGAAACGTTAAAATTTCCATATCCTCCGACGACGGTATATTTTCACCCGTTGATTCAAGCAATACCTTTTTCGCAGACAGCATATCTCCTAAAGGCACAATTAAAAGAGATGTTGTTCTCCGACCTAAATCCGATGCCGAATCAAAGCAATATGTATTGAGCGTCAATTATGAGTATGAGGATGACAAGGGTAATCCTTACACCTCCAAGGACATAATCAGCATACCTGTTATTCAAACCCCCCGCTTGGTTACAGGGGAAATTTCCATATACCCTGAAGTCTTTGCAAATCAGCCTGTGCCTATATCCGCAGAGTTTTTCAATATGGGCAAATCTATTTTATACAACCTTATTATAAAAGCAGAGGGAGACTTTCAGGTACAGGGCTCATCCTATTTTGTAGGAAACTTTGAGCCTGGAAAAAGCGATATGTTCGATGTAACCGTTGTTGCTGCATCAGCCGGAGAGGCTAAGGGAAATATTATTTTCTCATTCGAGGATGCCTCAGGAAAGCCAATGGAAATAAGAAAGGATTTTACAATGAATGTAATGGACATGCCCCCGCCGCCGGATATGGAAGGCATGAATCCTGAAAACATGAAGCCTGAAGATGCTAACGGCGGACGCTTAAAGCTTATATTGTTTGCCGCAGGAGGGCTTGTTCTGTTAGCGGGAATAATTATTGCAACGGTAATTATACGCAGAAAAATCAAGGCAAGGAAGGATTTGATGCTGGATGAATAGCCTCGATCTAATCAGTATGGGTTTAAGAAACCTTTATAGAAGGAAAGCCCGAACGCTGCTCACGGTGCTTGGAGTTGTCATAGGTACGGCCGCAATAGTAGTTATGCTGTCCCTTGGAATAGGCATGAATGAACGTTCTGAAAAGCAAATAAGAAGCATGGGAAGCCTTAATATAATTGAAGTAAATAACTATGGAATGTACAATGAAAGCGGGAGATCAAGCCAGTCCTCTGTGTTAGACGATAAGGCGGTGTCACAGTTTTCCAATATGGAGGGGGTTGAGGCCGCCACTCCTATGCTTGAAACATACCTTAAGCTGGTGTCGGGAAAATACGTTGCCTATACCCAGCTTATAGGCATTGATACAAGGGTTATGAGCGCATTTGATTATAAGGTGTCGGAGGGAAGGCTTCTTCAGGAGGGAGAAGCCAATGCCATAGTTGCTGGGGTAAACATCCCTTACAATTTTTACAACCCCAAATCGGGGAACAGCTTCAGAGGATTTTATATGGGAGGCTCAGGTGAAGAAAAGCCTCCTGTCGACATTATGAATGATAAGCTGGAGCTTACCTTTGACATGAGCTATGGAGAAAAAAGGCCACCGGGAGGAACAGGCGACAATTCTCAAAACAAGCCTGCCAAGCTTTACAAAATTAAAGTTGCCGGACTGCTGGCTCAATCCAATGATGAAAAGGATTACAACATTTATATGGACATAAACCAGCTTAAAAAGATGATGAAGGAATATGAGCGGAGCCGGAGCCCTCAGGAAAGGCGCAGGAATACGCATCAGCAGCAGGAGAGCTATAACAGAGTTCTTGTAAAGGTTAAGGAGATAAAGGATGTTGACGCGGTACAGGAAAAAATAAAGCAAATGGGGTTTGGAACCTTCAGCCTTTCAGATATAAGAAAGTCCATGCAGGAGCAGGCAAGAACCATACAAATGGTGCTGGGAGGAATAGGTGCAATTTCTCTTCTCATAGCGGCACTGGGAATAACCAACACCATGATTATGTCAATATATGAGAGAACGCGGGAAATTGGAGTAATGAAGGTGTTGGGCTGTATGCTCGGAGACATAAGGCGTTTGTTCCTTTTTGAAGCGGGAATGATAGGTCTTATGGGGGGAATTGCCGGAATAGCGTTTAGTGTAGGTGCGTCTGCTCTTCTTAATTATGTGGGGGGAGGCTTTATGGAGGCAGGGGGAATATATATGGGAGATCCTTCCGAAAAAATATCCGTTATTCCGCTGTGGCTTATACTGTCTTCGGTGGGCTTTGCAGTCCTTATAGGCTTAGTCTCGGGATTTTATCCCGCAAGAAGGGCTATGAAGCTGAGTGCGCTTGAGGCTATAAAGACAGAATAGCTTGAACAATTATGCATGTAATAAGTAAAATTATGTATTTATATTGGGCAATAACCCCAATAATTCTTGAATTTATTTACATGTTATGTTATAATCAATTCCATATCAGTTAATGATATATAATATTATAATGATTTAATTTGTTTTTCAGACACTTGCCCTCCTTAAACATGTTTGGAGAGTCAAAGTCCAGAAATCAGTTAAATCCAATTTTTAAGGAGGGTATTTAATATGGCGGACAAAACTCTGGTATGCAAAGACTGTGGAGCGGAATTTATCTTTACAGAGGGAGAACAAGCTTTCTATCAGGAAAAAGGATTTGAAAACGAGCCACAGAGATGCAGAGACTGCAGAAAAGCAAAAAAGCAGCAGAGAAGGTCTAACAGTTCTGGATTTGGCGTTGGCAGGAATTCGGGTGGCAGGAATTACAGTGCAAATACCGGATGGTAAAAATTAAGCTTCAAAAAAGGAATTCTTAAGGCAGCTTCGCCCTAAGAATTCCTTTTTTATTTCACACCTACTTAAGCTCGTCCCTCAGTATCTTGTTTATAATCTGAGGATTTGCCTTCCCCTTTGTCTCCTTCATGGCCTGTCCCACAAGAAAGCCCATTGCTTTTTCCTTTCCGCTTCTATAGTCGGATACCGACTGCGGATTTGCCTCAAGCACTTTCCTGACAACGGAAACTAAGGCACCCTCGTCGCTTACTACCTGAAGCCCCTCTTCCTTTACGATGCTTTCGGGGTCCTTTCCCGTCTGGAACATCTTTTCAAAAACCTTTTTGGCTATGGTGCCGCTTATGCTTCCCTTGTCAATCATGTCTATCATGGCAGCCAGATACTGTCCCGGGAACGGAATATCCTGCACCTCCATATCCTTGTCCTTCAGAATCCTCATTAGATCTCCCATAATCCAGTTGCTCACAGCCTTTGAATTGCTGCTTTCGCTCACCGCCGCTTCAAAAAAATCGGCAAGCACCTTTGATGAGGTTATTATGGCTGCATCATATTCAGGAAGCGCATATTGGGAAATATACCTGTTTTTTCTGGCCTCGGGAAGCTCGGGCAGGGATTCCTTCACCTTTTGCACCCACTCCTCCTCCAAAACTATAGGCACAAGGTCGGGCTCGGGGAAATACCTATAGTCGTGAGCCTCCTCCTTGCTTCTCATAGTGTAGCTCATGCCCTTGGTATCATCCCATCTTCTCGTCTCCTGAACTATAGTGCCTCCAGATTCTATCTCTTCAATCTGCCTTTGGGATTCAGCTTCAATGGCTCTTATAATGGCCCTGAAGGAATTTAAGTTCTTCATCTCAGTCCTTGTTCCAAACTCCTTCTGCCCCTTAGGCCTTACCGAAAGGTTTACATCGGCCCTTAAAGAGCCCTCCTGCATCTTGCAATCAGATACCTCGGTATACTCCAAAATTGCCTTCAGGCTTTCCAAAAAAGCTCTGGCTTCCTCGGCGGATCTCATATCGGGCTCGCTTACTATTTCAATTAACGGCACTCCGCACCTGTTATAATCCACAAGAGTACCTGTCTCCCATTCGTCATGTATCAGCTTTCCTGCATCCTCTTCTATGTGTATCCTTGTTATTCCTATCCTTTTGCTTTTGCCGTCAACATTTATATCTATATGCCCCTCTTTGCACAGAGGGAGATCGTACTGCGACGTCTGATATGCTTTGGGAAGGTCAGGGTAAAAGTAATTTTTCCTGTCCTGCTTGCTGTAGCCGGCTATGGTGCAATTGGTTGCCAGCCCTGCCTTTACGGCATATTCAACGACATTTTTGTTAAGCACCGGCAGCACTCCCGGCATACCCGTGCATATGGGACAGCAATGCGTATTGGGGGCGCCTCCGAACTCGGTTGTGCATGAGCAGTATATTTTTGATTTGGTAGCAAGCTCGGAATGTACCTCCAGCCCTATAACTATTTCATACTCCATCTGTTTCACCTCAAATCTCCGCTTTATTTTTATGAAACTCAGTGTTTTGTTCAAATGTGTATCCCGCTCTTAGCAGGGTACTCTCCGAAAATGGCTTGCCAATCATCTGAAGCCCTATGGGCAAACCGTTCGCGTCCTTTCCGCAGGGTACTACAAGCCCCGGCAGACCCGCAATGTTTACCGATACGGTATATATATCCACAAGGTACATCTCAAGAGGATTCTCAGCCTTTTCTCCTATTTTAAAAGCAGTTGTGGGAGATGTGGGCCCAATAACCATGTCGTATTTCTCAAACGCCTCATCAAAGCCCTTTTTAATCAATGTCTTAACCTGAAGAGCCTTTTTGTAGTACGCATCATAATAGCCTGAGCTCAAGGCATACGTGCCAAGCATTATCCTTCTTTTTACCTCATTTCCAAAGCCTTCGCTTCTGGTCTGCCTGTAGAGGTCAAGCAAATCGGTGAACTTTTCAGCCCTGTACCCGTATTTTATTCCGTCATACCTTGCCAGATTAGAGCTGGCTTCGGCACAGGCTATTAAGTAATACGCGGGAATTGCATACTCGGTTATGGGCAGGGGAAATTCCTCCACCTCGGCTCCAAGCCTCCTGAACGTTTCAGCGGCATCAAGCACAGCTCTTTTTACATCGGGATTTAAGCCCTCCCCCAGATAATCTCTGGGTATGCCTATTTTCATCCCCTTGACATCATTCACCAAAGCCTTTGTGTAATCGGGATAATCTGTTTTGACAGAAGTGGAATCCATGCTGTCATAACCGCATATTGCATTAAGCACCAAGGCGCAGTCGGTTATATCCTTTGTCAAAGGTCCTATCTGGTCCAGAGAGGACGCAAACGCCACCAGCCCAAAGCGTGAAACGGCTCCATAGGTGGGCTTTAATCCCACTGTGCCGCAAAACGAGGCAGGCTGCCTTATAGATCCCCCTGTGTCCGAGCCTAAAGAAAATATTGACTCATGAGCCGCCACCGATGCCGCAGCTCCTCCGCTGGAGCCTCCCGGCACCCTTTCTAAATCCCACGGGTTTTTGGTCTGCTTGAAAAACGAATTCTCGGTAGATCCGCCCATAGCAAACTCGTCCATGTTAAGCTTGCCTAAAAGTATTGCATCGGAATTATAAAGCTTTTTAACAACAGTGGCATCGTATGGGGGTACAAAATTCTCAAGCATTTTTGACGCACAGGTAGTCTTTATGCCCATAGTGCATATATTATCCTTTAAAGCCATAGGTATTCCGGCAAGGGGCGAGACAGGCCCATCCCTGTCAATCTTGTCCTGAACACTCTGCGCCCTTTTCAATGATTCTTCCTTGCAAACCGTTATATAGCTCTCCAGACTGGAATCAAGCTTTTCAATTCTGTCCAGCAGCGATCCCGTTATTTCCACTGCACTTGCTTTTCTGTCTTTAATAAGCCGTCCAAGCTCATGCGCTGTAAGTTGGTATAACTCCACTCTATCTCCTCCAATCATTATAGGCACATCATAAATTTTATTTCTAAATTGAAGCCCTTTAAAAAGGCCTACTCAACCACCTTAGGCACTTTAAAGCAGCCATCCTCACTCGACGGGGCATTACTTAAGATCGTATCCCTGTCAAACGACTGGCTGCATATATCCTCTCTAAAAACGTTCTGCACCGGCAGAACGTGTGAGGTAGGCTGAATACCTTCAGTATCAAGCTCATTTAACTTATCAACATAAGAAATAATGCTTGCCATTTCTAAAGTAAGCTTTTCTTTTTCCTGCTCGGAAAGGTTAAGCCTTGCAAGATTTGCAACATGTTCAATGGTTTCTTTTGTTATTTTCATAAAGTTCCCTCCCACTTATTAGAAATATTATATAAAATGACACACACCTCGTCAATGATTATGGCATCTAAACTATATACACAAAAATATTATTGCCAATAATCGCTATCAAAACGCCTGATATTATGATATACGATATAAGCATGGGAAAATCCTCCTTAACGCACTCTTTAAGGAGGATTTTCCCTGTACACTGTCTCTTTTTAACAGACCTTTACTGAAGCGACCTGTCTTTTTTTGTATTTATTTTAATACATCAGCAATACTATCATATATTAATATGGAAATTTGTCAATAGCTATTTTATTTTTAATAAATTACATTTAATATAATAATACACCTTTTAAGTTAACTATTACAACAAAAAAAAAGCGACCTTTGTATAAGTCGCTTCCCCTATAAAGGAGGTAAAAGTATGTTAAAAAGTTTAAGTGTACAAAATGAATTATAAAAGAATAATTCGGATATGTCAACACCTGCTTGTAAAAAATATACATCACTATTATATATTTTACTATTTTTTAACTATATATTAAAACTACTTAAAGCAAATGCCTATTATGCCGTGCATTTCTCAATAAGCTTTTTAATGGCTTCTCCCAATTCCCCGTCTGTGCAGATGCCCGGAATAACCCTGCCGGGGACAGCATAATTCATCTGGTATGTTCCATCCTCACTCCGCCTTGTAGCATTTAGCACTATACCCGTACTTTTGCAATACTTCACCGATATGCTGCGCTTCCCGTCAGAAAACTCCCTCCAGCCCTTAAAGCCCAGATTCGCCATAAGCTTGGTGTCAGAGCAAGGCACCCCTCCCTCACATTTTCTCATGGCAGCTCTTACTGACTGCCCCAAAATGCAGGAATTATACGGCATATTCAGGAACATAGGACTCCCTGTTGCTCTCCCCATACCGCACATGTCCTTAACATAAGATATTACCGTAACATTGTTGTGCCTGTCAAAAAACACGCTTACATTTCCAAAATTTTCAGGGTTTGAAGAAAAATTAGCATTATTTTTTTCATATGATTTTTTTTTCAGCCTTAGCAGCAGCCCAATAAAAATAAAGACAACAACAAGAATACCCAAATAAAAAAGATATATGGAATAATTTCCTCTCATTCTTTGCCCCCATAACAAAAGTTTTTATGTGCTTTCAAAACACCAACAAAATCAGCTTATAAAGCTTTACTTAACATATTTCACATAATCTGCGGCTTTAACTGATTTCACAATATTTTTCCGCAAGCTGCCTGCCTGTTTGAGTCTTGAAAATAAAATGAAGCCCGCCCCGGGACAAAAATGATGATTTTTCTATCAAAACTATGTCATACGGCACATACCTTTTTATGCCCGGAGAACTATCTCCGTTTTTATCCGGGCTGTTCATACTGACCTTTACTTCAATGACGCTTCCCCTCTGGGCTATATCAAGTATTTTTATTCTGTATTCAGGTAAATAAACCTCTCCCAATGTGCAATACATCAATATGTATTTATTGAAATCGGTGCTTAAGACTTTATCCTTAAGCCTGACCGCTAAATCCTCCTCAAGCTGCTCTTCCAAGCCTTTATAGGCTCCTGCATTTGCAATAATTCCCATTTTCATTCCATCAGGATAGTTATCCAGCGTCCATTTGTCATAAGCAGTATCTCTTTTAATGCTGCCAAATCTGCCCTCATATTCCGAATACCATTCAAAATCTATGCCATACACCTGATTTATTGCCCCAAGCGAGTAGGCTGAAAGCAGAGCCATCATTACCGTTATTACAAGCAAAATAAAGTGTGTCCTTCTCATTTTTTCACCTGTGTATTTCAATATATTTAGAAGACATTCTTCACAAATCGAAAAATGCCTCCCCAAAATAGTATTATATCACAAATTAATACAGTCTGTTTAATATGCGGGCTCTATAACTTTATTATATTCTTCGTAATACAAGTACAGTATTCCCTTTATAACGTCATTATGATTTTCAAAGGTTACTGGATAAAGGTCTTCCGCATCAATCTGCACACAAACCGAAATGTCGTACTTATCTCTGTTGTCGACAGCAATGCTTATAATATCAATGGCATCGACAGGCTTGTGATATACGTATATCCAATGTTCCACATCCTCATCCAAAGTAATTTGCTTATCATAATATCTTTCCAGGAATTTCCTTATTTCCCCTCTTTGCTCAGAGCATAAACTAACAGCAATAGACATCCATCTGCCTCCTCAATTCACATAGCACAGCGAGCTACAAAATATTTAAAGGATATACCCAAAAAAGCGTATAACCTCTTTAGTTTATAATTTGACAAAGCTTTTTAAATTCCTTTATGTAATTATTTCATGCTATGTCAGACACTTCAACTTTATATAAAGGCACCCGCCGGTATTATAATGTGAAGTTAATGAAATAATAATAATAATAAAATTCATGTATAAAATTAATAGCACCGGAAGAAAGGACAGTATAGAACTGTAATAATTAATTATGATTATGATAAAACACCATACATTTAAGATTGCTTTATTTGTGACAGTATTAAGCCTGCTCCTTACAGGCTGCGGACAGAAATCGGAAGGCTCCGATCCTAAGGCTCAGAAAATGGAGGGTACAGAGCAAGGCGATAAAATACCTGAGCAATTAATAAAGCTTGAAGCAAGCATTGAAAAAATAATTAAGGATTTAAACGGTCCTGCCGTAGAAACACAGCAGGAGAAAGGCGATGAAGGCGGAAAAAAGGAGGAGAAGGGCTCTGATACGGAAAGCTCCTCCGGCGAAAGCGGCAGCTCTGGGGAAGCCTCCGATACTAAAAGTTCGTCTGATGAGGAAAGCGAAGACTCGGATAAAAGCAAGACGGGGGAGGAGGATACCAAAAAAGACAATGGACAAAAAAAGGAGGGCGAAAAAAAGGAAGGCGGACAGGATAAGCAACCCCTTGACTCTATTTTCCCTACAATAAACAACCTTCACTATCAGTGGAACGGGTATATGCCTATGGCGGTGAAAAAAGGGGCAAACAACGTACTTGTAGACAATTTCAGCAAAGCCCTTAACAACCTCACAGGCACCGCACTGGAAAATAACTCCGCAAAAACCCTGCTGGCTGCAAACTCGTTATACCGTCATGTGCCTGACCTATACTCTTTGTATAAAACAAGCGTGTCCCCCGAAATAAAGAGGATAAGGTACTATATAAGAAACGCAATGCTTTGCTCAATAAGCTCGGACTGGCAAACCGTTCAAAAGGATATGGCCAGCTTAAAATCGTCCTGGGCACTGTACAAGAACACACTTGATAAGGAGCAGCAGTCTGATTCAAACATGCTTGACTTTTCCATATCTGAGCTCGACAAGGTGATACAGGAAAAGAGCGGAGCGCTTATAAGCATAAAAGGAAAAATTGCTCTCTCAAATGTTGAAGCACTCGAAAAGGCCGTCAACAAAAAGGCTAATTCTGAAGCCGGGCAGGGCTCATCTCAGTAAAAGCAGCCAATCGGTAATTTTGTGCGAATACTTGTAAGCCATTAGCTTTTGGGCTATAATTTTAGGGAACAAATTTTTTTAGAAAGGCTTTGCTGTAAATGAATTTGAAGGCGACAGGCTTAATTGTAGAGTACAATCCCTTTCATAACGGACACCTGCATCACCTGCGGCAGTCAAAGCAAATAAGCGGGGCAAATTGCACTGTATGTGTGATGAGCGGAAACTTCATACAGAGAGGCGAGCCCTCCATTGTAAACAAATGGGCGAGAACTGAAATGGCTTTAGCCTCAGGAATTGACCTTGTGCTTGAGCTTCCTGTCGTTTATTCAATGTCAAGCGCAGAGTTTTTTGCGTATGGAGCAGTCAGGCTGCTGGACAGCACCGGCGTTGTGGACAGTATTTGCTTCGGCAGCGAAAGCGAGAGCATTCAAGAGCTGGACACACTGGCAAGCGTACTGGCCGACGAGCCTGCCTCTTATAAACGGCTGCTGAAAGAAAATCTTGCCCGGGGGCTGTCATATGCCTCCTCGCGTGAAAAGGCTCTGCAAAGCTATTTTCCGGCTTCCTCAGGCATAGAAGCAATTTTGAACTCGTCAAACAATATACTCGGAATAGAGTATTTAAAGGCTCTTAAGAGACTAAACAGCAACATGCTGCCGTTTACAATAAAGCGCATACACAACGAGTATAATTCTATAGAAATGACCGGCAGTATTTCCAGTGCCACCTCTATAAGGAAAAATATTTTCAGCAGCCCGGGCGACGCCGTTTATTCATCACAGGCAGAAAAAGCTCTTCCCTCTTATGTCACCTCCATTCTGGATAAGGAGTTTAATGCGGGAAGGGGACCCATTTGCTCCTCGCGCTACGAAAGCATTATTATAAGCAGTATACGCAGTGCACCTGCCAGTGCCTTAAGGAAGCTTCCATACGTATCCGAGGGCATGGAAAACAGGCTTAAGTCGGCGGCGGCAGAAGCAGGAAGCTTAAATGAATTGATTGACAGAATCAGCACCAAAAGATATCCTAAAACCCGCATACAAAGAATACTTTTCAGCATACTGACAGGTGTAACGGGAGAAGAGCTGGAGAACTTCAGCGCATACTCGGGCCCCCAATATATAAGGGTTCTGGGCTTCAACGGCACAGGCAGGCTTTTGCTTTCCCAAATCAACAAAAAAGCCACTCTTCCCGTGATTGTAAAAGCAGCCGGTTTTAAAAATTCATGCAATCCCCTTTTGAGAAGGATGCTTCAAATTGAAGCTCATGCAACGGATCAGTATGTTCTGGGGTACTCAAATCCAGAGTTTAAAAAGGCGGGACAGGAGTTTACACAAAACATAATTTTAAAGGGACACCCCCCTTGCCTTTCAGGGGATATCCCTTTGCCGCTTACATCTCTATGACCATCTTTATAATATCACTTTTGTTTTGTACGTGGTACTCAAGAGCTTCTGAAATATTGTTAAGCTTATAGCTGTGAGAGACTATTTTCTTTAAGGGTATGCTGCCGCCCTTCACTGCCTGTATGGCCCCGCCGTATATATTGCGGTACCTGAAAACCGTTTTTATCTCGGCCTCTTTAAACAGTATATCCCCGAAGTCAAACATAATGCTGGTCTTACTGCCCATACCTACCAGTACGACAGTACCCCCTCTTTTTACCGCTTTGCCGCAGCTTTGTATGGCCTTCTCCGCACCTGTCATTTCATATACCATATCCACGCCCTGCCCGTCGGTCAATTTCATTACCTCGTCGATTACATCACATTTTGAGACATCAAAGACCGCCGACGCTCCAAGCTCCTTGGCCTTTTCCATTCTGAGACCAACCATATCGCACATATAAATATCCGATACCCCCTTGCTTTTCAACGCCATAAGCGTTACAAGCCCAATGCAGCCGCAGCCGAAAATCAGAGCAGATTTACCTAAGTCCGCTCCTCCCTGATTTGCGGCATGTATTCCAACCGAAAGAGGCTCTATTAATGCCCCCTCCACAAAGCTCATATTATCGGGCAGCTTGAAGGCCCACTCGGGCGGGTATGCCACATATTCCGCAAATACTCCGTCAACCGGCGGAGTGGCAAAGAAAATCACATGGGAGCATAGATTATACCTTCCCTCCTTGCAAAAGCCACACTTGCCGCAAGGCACCCCCGGCTCTAAGCTCACCCTGTCTCCCACCTTGAATCCCGATACGCTCTTTCCAACCTCACATACAACTCCCGCACTCTCATGCCCCAGTATAAAGGGGGGCTTAACAACAAAATCCCCTATGGCGCCTTCGGTGTAGTAGTGAAGATCCGATCCGCACACTCCCACCGTATGAACCTTTACGAGTATCTGATTGTCCCCGCATACCGGCTTATCTATCTCTTCAAGCCGTACATCACGTATCCCGTGCATCACTGCTGCTTTCATTTTTTCCGGCATTTTCCTCTCCTCCTTGTGTCGTGTGAGCTTGCTGTTTAAGTATTTTTATTCTACAGTAAATATCGCTTCAAGAGGTGCTCTGCCCAACAGCTCAACACTTCTCGCATCGGGCTGGGCCCCCCCTGCATATATGGTAAATTGTCCGTTTTCTATATAACGCCTGCCTTCCTCGTCAACTATCGTCATTGCATCAGGGGAAATTTCAAAGCCGACCGTTTCCTTTTGCCCCGGGCTTAAAGAAATGCGCTTAAAGCCGCACAGGCTGTATTTAGGAACCCTTACCGATGCCTCCATGTCCTTGATATATAGCTGCACCACCTCATCGGAAGCTGTGCTGCCGGTATTCTGCACATCAACGCTCACACATATGCCTTGCCCGTTTTTTATAGTGTTATGGGAGCATTTAATGCCTGAATACTGAAAGCTGGTATATGACAGCCCAAATCCAAAGGGGTAGAGTGCCTCATTATTCATAAATTTATACGTTCTGTTGTCCATTGAATAATCCTCAAACGGAGGTAGCTCCTCTGTCGATCTATAGAATGTGACAGGCAGCCTTCCCGACGGTGAATAATCCCCGAATATAAGCTCGGCAAGAGCCTGCCCGCCTTTCGATCCGGGATACCAGCACTGTATGACGGCGGCGTTATCGGGAACCTCCCCTATTGCCAGCGAGCTTCCGGAGCACAGTGCGATTATGGTGGGCTTGCCTGCTTTAAGCACCGCCTTCAGCAGCCTTTGCTGGGACTCGGGCAAATTAAGGTCTGCCTTGTCTCCGCCTGCGTCAAGGATTACGGTGCCCTGATCGTTTTGCTCTCCCTCAATGGAAGCATCCAGTCCAATACAGAGAACAACGGCATCGCTCCTCTCCGATACCGAAACCGCCTCCGCTATCCTGTCATCCTGCTGCGCCAAGTCCTCCACTCTGTTCATGTAAAGATGACAGCCCGGAGCATACCATACCCGTGTATTGTGTGATACCCTTTTGCGTATGCCCTCTAAAAGAGTAATGTTATGTGAGGCCGTACCGCTATAGTTGGCCTTCAGGACAATCTCACTGTCTGCGTCGGGCCCTATAACGGCAATATTTTTTATTTTTGCCGGATCCAGAGGCAATACCGCTGTATTCTTGAGCAGAACCATGGATTTTCTGGCGGCTTCAAGCGAAACCTTATTATGCTCCTCGCTGTCATTTATTTCATAGGGAATACTATTAAACTCACAGTCATCATCAAACATCCCGAGCTTCATTCTGGTTGTCATAAGCCTTACAGCCGCACGGTCTATATCCTCCTCGGAAACAAGCCCCTCATTGAGCGCAGTAAGGATATGCAGGTATGTGTTTCCACAGTTTAGATCACAGCCGTTTTTAAGAGCCATTGCAGCCGATTCCGGAGCTGTTGATGTCACATGGTGGTTTTCATGGAAATCCTTTATTGCCCAGCAGTCGGACACCACATGTCCGTCAAAGCCCCATTTTCCCCTCAGTATGTCGCCAAGCAGCGTTTTACTTCCACAGCATGGCTCTCCGTTTGTGCGGTTATACGCTCCCATAACAGACTCAACACCCGCCTCCTTCACCAGAGCCTCAAATGCCGGAAGGTATGTCTCATAAAGATCCTTTTGAGATACTACGGCGTTAAAATGGTGCCTGTCGTTTTCGGGACCGCTGTGTACTGCAAAATGCTTGGCACAAGCGGCGGTTTTCAAGTGCCTGCCATTCCCCTGAAGCCCTTTTACAAATGCCACCCCAAGTCTGGAGGTCAGGTAGGTATCCTCTCCGTAAGTCTCATGGCCTCTTCCCCATCTGGGGTCTCTAAAAATGTTTACGTTAGGGGACCAGAAGGTTATTCCCTTATATATCTCCCTGTCATCCTTTTTTACACTTTCATTGTATTTGGCTCTTCCTTCATCGGCAATGATTGCAGCTATTTTCTCAAGATAACTGTCGTCAAAAATTGCCGCAAGGCCTATTGCCTGTGGAAACACCGTGGCAACACCCGCACGGGCAACACCATGCAGAGCTTCATTCCACCAGTTATACCTCGGTATTCCCAGCCTTTGCACTGCGGGAGCGTCATATCTTAACTGCGAGGCCTTTTCCTCTGTTGTCATTCTCGATACAAGATCGACGGCCCTATCTTTAAAGGATAGATTCTTGTCTAAATATCTGTGAGTAGCTTCCATAAACAATCCTCCCTAGTTTATTCCATAACATATTTATATTACCCTTTTACTGCTCCGACTACAAGGCTGTCCTGAACTTTTTTGCTCATTAATGCATATATAATCAATGTAGGTATAGTCGCCACCGTCAGGCCCGCTCCCATTGGCCCCCATTCTACAGTATACTGTCCCGCCAGAGACTGTATTCCCACTGTAAGAGTTTTATATTTTGCATCATTTATAAAAACAACTGCAAACATCAGCTCATTCCACGCCTGCAGGAAGGTAAATATCGCTATTGTGGCTATTGCCGGCTTCATAAGAGGAAATATAATGCTGTAAAATATTCTGTAAACACTGCAGCCGTCAATACATGCGGCCTCCTCAAGCTCTCTGGGTACGGATGCCATAAACCCTGAGAAAATCAATATTGCCATCGGTATTGCAAACGCCGTATATGGAATAATCAGCGCAGCATAGGAGTTAATAAGCTTAAAGCTTCTTAACATAATAAATATGGGAAGCAGCGCGGAGTGTATGGGAACGGTAAGCCCCAGTATAAAAAGAGCATTTAAGCGTCCCTTAAGCTTAAACACCATCCTTGTCAAGGCATATGACGCCATAAGCGATATAGCTGCCGTCAATACTATGGTTACGCCGGTTACAATTACGCTGTTTAAGAAGTACTGACCCACATTTCCACCTATAAACGCCTTGCTGTAATTTGACCACAGCCATTCACCGGGCAGGCCTACAGGATTTCCTCCGAATATTTCGGAATTGCTTTTTAATGAAAACGTAATCATCCAGTAAAGAGGAAAAAGCTGAATAACAGCTATTGCAAACAGCATTGCATAAAGCAGAATTTGCGAAATGCCCGGAAGCCGCACTTTTTTAATTTTTTTCCCCTGCAGGGGCTTTAATGCTCCTGTCATTTAACCCTCTCCCTTCCTTCTGAATATTCTTTCAACAACCATTGAAAGCACAAAGCATTCAATTATAACAAACACTGCCATAGCACTTCCATATCCATACTGATTTCCTTTAAAAATTGTACTTACCATAAGCGTGCTGGTTACCTCACTGGCATGGGCAGGCCCCCCTCCCGTGAGGACATATACAAGATCAAACACCTTCAAGGACCCTGTTACTGCGAATATGACACATACCTTAAGCACAGGCTTTAACATGGGTATTGTTATTTTAACCGAGGTATTCCACCAGGATGACCCGTCTATTACTGCCGCTTCATATATATCAGTCGAAATAGATTTGATTCCCGCATACATCAGTAGCATGTGGTAGCCTATATACTGCCATATAATAGGTACAAACGTAGCGAATAAAGCGGTTTCAGGATTGCCGAGCCATTCGTTTGTCAGGACCTCCAAGCCTATCGAGCGCAATAAAATATTCAAAAGTCCGTATTCAGGGTTAAATATCCTCATCCACAACTGGCCTATAACAACCGTTGAAATTATAACCGGTATAAAATAAATGGTAATAAACGCTCTTTCAAATTTCACGCCCTTGGCCAAAACCATTGCAAGCAGAAGTGATATGGGAAGCTGGATCAGCACCGAGGCTACAGCCAAAACCAAGGAATTAGCCACTGATTTAAGAAATATGCCGTCGGAAAAAAGGTCTGTAAAATTTTTCAGGCCTATAAAATCCCCCTTCCCGAACCCGCTCCAATCCTGCAGGCTATAGTAGGAAGACATGGCTATAGGTACGCAGATAACCAGTATAAACATAATAAGTGCCGGAAGCAGAAACAATATTATAGCTTTTTTATCATTCATAACCTTATCCAAAATAATTCACTTCCCCTCTAATGTAGCGGGACACCCCTCACTTTACCGAGGAATGTCCCTGTATGGCAGATGACGGCTATTTATATATTGTCTGAAGCTTGTCTACAAACTGCTGAGGGGTTGCAGTACCTATAAACAGCTCCTGCAGAGCGTTAAGGTATGTTTCTGTGTCCTTGCCCTCAAGCATTGTATCCCACCAGATTGTATATGACTCAGCATCGCTTGTGAGCTTAACCACATCAACCAGGCACTTGTTTATCTTGCTCTCGTCAACCTCCACCTTCCACGCCGGCATTGATGCCCCGGCCTGATACGACTCCCTTGCCATGTTCTCGGCGAAGTACATCTGGAACTTAACAGCCTCTTCCTTATTTTTAGTATTTGCGCTGACCATCACGGCATCAACCGCTCCGCCGGTATACTCCTTTATATTTCCCGCTCCCCCGGGAAGCTCTGGGAAGGCAATGGGTATAATCTTTCCGGACACCTTGGAGCTTTCTCCCTCGGCCTTTCCTGCCGTCCAGCTCCCCTTGAACATCATGGGTATTTTACCCTCAAAGAAGGGAACCTCGGCCTCGTCGTTGGATATTCCGGAGGCTCCGGTTGAAAACGCGCCGGCATCTATAAGCTCTTTAAACCTCTGTGCTGCGTTAAGGAACTCAGCATCCTTGAAGGAGCCCTGCTTGCTCAAGGTTTTTGTAATTTTCTCAGACCCTGCGGCCCTAAGTGCCATAACATCAAAATACATGGCTATCGTCCACTTGTCCTTGCCTGATACCGCCATAGGAGTAATTCCCTTTGCTTTAAACTCCTTTATGGCTGTCAAAAGCTCATCATAGGTGGAAGGGATTTTTATATTATTGCTTTCAAACATTTCCTCGTTTACAAACAGCCCTCCGACTGAAAGCAAAAACGGCAGTCCGTAGGTTTTTCCGCCATACTGGACATTAACCAAGCCTCCGTTTACAATTTTGCTTTTAACATCCTCTGTGAGGTATTCGTCAATTGCCAAAACCCTATTTGCGTCTATAAACGGCTTTGAAAAGCCTGCTCCCCATGTTGAAAAGAGGTCGGGCAGCTCGTCGGCCGCAGCCATTGCTTTAATTTTCGTCTTGTACGCTTCATTTTCGTTTGTATCAACAATAATTTTTACATTCTGATTTTCCTTTTGGTAATCCTCTATTACCTTTTTAGCAGAGGCAGTAAAGGGATCTGTGTCCGAGCCCCATATATGGCTGAATTTCAGTTCAATCTGCCCTTTATTTCCCGTTCCGTTGCTGCCGGGTGTACTCTGCCCGCACGCCGCCAGGCTGAGAGCTATAACCCCTGCGACCCCCAGTGCCAGTCCTCTTTTAAATACTGAGCCTTTCCACATATTGTTTCCTCCCTTAAATTAATATGATTATAGCCATATGATACTTTCAATTCAAAGGAAAGTACACGCAAAATGATTACTTAAAATCATGCAATATTTTTACCCTAAGCTATTGTTATCTCCTTTGCAAAAGATTTTTAGTCTGGCAAAGACGAAAAAACGGCGACGGAATTGTTCGCGGTTTTTGAGTGCGTTGACTATAACTGTGGTATAATAAATGTTGCGCTGTATATTGTGAGCTGAAATTGTCGTAGAAAATATAACGGAGTGACGCATCAAATGACGTACTTTAACAAGGCTGTCAACAGTATAAAAGCATTGTTTTTAAATTCCTCAATAAAGCATAAAATGCTCATTGTATTCACCGCCTTTATGCTTTTTTACATTTGCATCAGCTCAGTAATATATATCAATATCCTAAGCAGAGAAACCACCAGCCAGATAAGTCAGCACTCTCACAAGACAACCGAGCTGATACGCTCAAATATAAACGCCCTCGTGCAAAGCGCAAGCAATATCTCAAGGATTTTTACAATAAATTCTACAGTGAGGAAATACCTTTCAGACCCGAAGCCCTCTATCGAGCTGTCGGGCAGTGTTAATGAGATATTGTCCAATACTCATATAACCTTTGCAAATATTGACTCTATATACCTTTATAACCTCTATGGCTCCTGTCTGAGATCCACAAAATTCTTAACCTTCTCTACTGTGGAGGATATTACTCATTCCCCCATGTACAAGGAGCTTCTTGACTTAAGGGGAGGGTACAAAATCAGCATTAACGCCGAAAAAACCCTGTTTTCAACCTCGGGAGAAAACCTCATCTCTGTGGCAAGGGTGATAAACGACATAGACAGCCTTATGCCCATAGGCGTGCTGATTGTAAACATATCCGAAAGCAGCCTTTCGGATATTCTTCAGGAAGCGGGAGCAAATCCCTCCTCCTCCTTTGTAATTTTAGACGCCGACAATAATTCAGTTATAAAGAATTCCGCTTCCTATGAGATCTATAGCCCTTACTTCCCTGAGTCCGGAGATACCGAACGCATTGTAAGCATCAATAACGAAAGGTATTTCATATATAAGCTGGACGTTGCCGAAATGGGCTGGAAAATAATAATCTGCTCAAGCCTTTCACACCTGTCCTATGGCACAAGAACTCTGAATATAGTGTATGTCGTGTTTATTGGAATAACCATTCTGCTGTTTATACTTGGCTCGGTGTTTACCGCAAATCTCATAACCTCGCCCATAAAAAAGCTTATAAACTCCATGCAGGGAGTTACCCGCGGCGTTTTTAAAAGGGTGAGCTATAACACGGGGAACGACGAAATAGGAGAGCTGAAAAACAATTACAACCTGATGATTATAGAAATTAACAACCTTATTATAAAGCTGGTTGACGAGGAAAAGCAAAAGATGAAGCTTGAGCTGGGTATGCTGAATGAACAGATAAAGCCACATTTTCTATATAACACCTTAGACAGCATTGCCTTCCTCGCCCTGTCGGATAATAACACCGGCGTTTATGAATCTCTGAATGCCCTAGCGGGCTTCTACAGGATGAGCCTCAGCAAAGGCTCCGAAACAATAAGCCTTTCCGATGAGGTAAAGCTTGTGAAAAACTACCTGACGCTGCAAAAGCTAAGGTACGGCGAAATCATTACGGATGAATACAATATTGAAGGTAATGCTATGCAAATAAAGATATTGAGAAACATATTGCAGCCGTTGGTTGAAAACTCCATTTATCACGGAATCAGACCTGGCGGTGAGGCAGGAGTTATTAAAATTTCGGCATACACAACGCCGGAGTACCTTTTCATTTCGGTAGAGGATGACGGAATAGGCATGGACTCCTCCGAAATACAGAGCATAGCAAGCGGCAAGCTGGAGCAGAATCAGGCCAGCTTCGGCTTAAGAGGCACAATCCGGCGCCTCAGCATTCATTATGGTACGGACGATATATACACAGTTGAAAGTGAAAAATATGCCGGTACAAAAATCACACTCAAGATTCCTTTGCAGGGAGGTTAACGAAATGAACGAAAGGCCGCTTAGAGTCATGCTGGTTGATGATGAAAGCAATATAAAAAACCTTTTAAGGCTGTGCATAGACTGGCAAAGCCTTAATATGGAAATCGCGGGTGATGCCTCAAGCGGGCTGGAGGCTATTGATATGGCCGAGTCACTCATGCCCGATATAATTATCACCGATATCCAAATGCCGTATATGGATGGGCTGGAGCTTAGCAAAATTATTAAGGCAAAGCACCGCGACATTGCCATTGTCATTTTAACGGCCCATGATGAATTTGCATACGCTCAGAGTGCAGTTTCAATAGGCGTATCGGATTTTATTCTCAAGCCCATTGACAGGGATGTGCTCTTTGAAACCATGTCCAAGCTGAGTCAAAGCATAATTTCAAACAGACTGCGCTTAAGCCGGCTTGAGCTTTCCCACCAGTATATCAAAAACAGCCTCGACGTACTTCAGGGCAAGGTGCTCAACGACCTGATATCAAACAGCCCGGAATTCTCCTTCCAACCCGAGGAATTAAACCTTTTAGATATAAACCTTGATGCGTCTTATGACACCTATCAGGTTTCGCTTATAAATACGGCAATTGACAGGGGCAAATACACCGCTCTGGAGAGTCAGATGCTTTTGCAGAACTGCTGCGGCTATATAAAGGATTGCTGGCTTTTATCGTCCAGCGCCTTTGTGTTTACAGATATATACAACAACATAGTGCTTTTAAGCAATGATCCCTCAATATACTTAAACGATATTTCGGAGCACGTGGTAAGGTATTTCAAGGAACAGCTTGCCGCCCCCGTGTCCTGTGGAATAGGTATGCCTGTGAATGGCATAGGAAACGTGTTTCTATCGTACCGGCAAGCCCTGAACGCACTCAAGCTATGCTATATCACAGGCGAAGAAATAACCTTTGCCGACTCTCATATATCCGAAGCACAGCAAAGCGGGCCGCAGCAGCATATGCTGGACGACAATTTAAAGCTCGCTATAAAATCGGGCTCTGCCGTTCAGGCTGTCGATATTGCATCTAAAATACTAAATGCCTATGCCAGAGAAAACATTAATGATTTAAACGGGATCAAGATTCTTGCCCTCAATATATTTATATATGTCAAGGATTTGCTTTCGGAAATGAAAATAGCCCCTGTCGGCAATTTATCACTGCCGGGAGAAATGCTGCTTGAGGTTTTCAGTCTGCCAAGGTATTCAGATGTGGAAAACACCGTAACCGGCCTTATAGAAAAGGCGTGCGGCTTGATATACGAAGCCCTCAGCACTAAAAGCAGCTCTGTCGTCGCCCAGGTCACAAGCTATATTGACGAAAATTTCAGCGATTGCAGCCTTAGCTTAAAGTCAGTAGCGGATAAATTTTTCGTAAATTCAAGCTATTTAAGCAGAATTTTTAAAAAAGATACCGGCATTTCCTTTTCCGAATACCTTATAAAGGTACGCATAGAAAACGCAATGAAGCTTCTGGAGGAGCAGGACTATAAAGCCTACCAGCTTGCACAGCTTACCGGCATACCCGACCCAAATTACTTCGTAAAGTGCTTTAAGAAAATTTCCGGAATGTCGTTTGCAGAATATAAGCAAAAAAAGGAGAGCGGGGACACTCCTTAAGTATCCCCACCCTCCTTTTTCATTTAAGATTAAATGCAGTGTCTATTTCCTTCACCTGCTTGTCGTTTATGGCAACTATACTGCCTATGCTCTTAGAGGCAATAAGCGCCTTTGCGCTGTACTCCGCAACCTCCAGCCTGTCAAAGGCATTTAACAGGCTGGTCCCGGTGGCAATAACAGAATCGTTTTCCACCAGAATCACGGGAGTCCTGTCATTTATCACCTGAGACACCATCTGGGGCTGCATGAAGCTTGAGCCGAAGGCTATCTTCTTCACGTACCTAAGAAGCAGGTAGCTCTCAGGAATGGTCCGGGAATCAAACTCCTCCCCTGTAACGGCAAAAGCCATAATATTGGGAGGATGAGCAATTATTACAGAGTTTATTTCAGGATGCTGCTCATAAATAATCTTATGAAGCATAACAGATCTGCTCGGTGTTTTGCCCAACTCGCACATTCCCCTGTCTATCCTCACCACATCCTCTATCTCCATATATTTCCTATCCTTCATATATGGGGTTATTAGGAATGAATCTCCTTCAAGCCTCTGTGAGAAAGTTCCCTGAGTGCTTGTAAAAAGAGTCTGGTCATATGCGCGGTGTATGAGATCGCACATTTGCCTTCTGGCTTCCTTCTCCTTGCTGGTGCGGAGATTGGGCACAAACTCGTCCATCTTCACTTGCTGCTTGTTTCTTGCCATTTCGACATGCTTATCGGACAGAGCCACAATATTTCCAAGCTTGCTGGCCTCGATCTCAAGCCTTGCGCAAAATTCAAGCGTTTCAAAGGACTTGAATGCGTTGAACAAATCCTTGTGTGCCACTACAACGCCGTGATTCTCCATCATAACGGTGTTAACACCCTTCTCAAACACGGCAGCTATCTTGTCACCCAGCTTGATGCTTCCTGGCAGGTCGTATTCAGCCATTCCCACCTCTCCGCACACCACATGGGCGTCGGGCACAATCCTTGTGTTTGGTATTTTCCTGACAATGCTAAAGGCCACCAGAGCCGGAGGATGTGCATGTATAATAGCTCTTACATCGGGCCTTTTCCTGTACACCGACGCATGAAAGGGCAGCTCCATTGAAGGCTTATGAATCCCTATCATAGTGCCGTCAGGCCTTACACATATTATGTCCTTCCTTGTCAGCGTTCCCTTGTCTATTCCTCCCGGTGTTATCCATATATCACCGTCATCATCCAATATGGACAGGTTGCCTCCCGAGGTGGTAGTCATTCCATATTGGTAAATCCTTTCCATGATCATAACAAGCTGATCAGCGGGATGTAATAATTCAAAATTCATTCATTATCTCCTCACAATCATATTTTACTTAAAATGCCCTATGTATTTCTCTATTAATATGTTCGTTAGTCACATACTAATAGGTATAATCATGTTACATATTAACGTTCAATGTTCATTTATAACATAATTATATACCCTCAATCCTTATCAGTCAACAGCAACTGTGATATATGTCAGTTGTTTATTGACTTCAATGCAGCTTCCAATGCATTTACCACTTTGTCGCACCATTGGTCGAACTCTATGTCCTCAATCTGGCATTCAGGGTGTTCCAGTATATAATTGACAGTCTGCCTGATGCCGTGATCGAACCTGATAGTTGCAGTAAATTCCGGAACAAGTCTTTTGAGCTTTGTATTGTCAAACACCACCGAATTAGCCTTGTCCCCTATCAGAGATCCCATATAATCGTCCTTGCTGCACAACGCTAAAAACCGAGACGAGACGTGTACAGCATTAAGCCTTACCCCCAATGCGTCTGCTATGCACTGGTATATCTGATTCCATGTAAGCGTCTCGTCCGAAGTAATATGCACCGACTCTCCGATAGCATGAATATTTCCCATCAGTCCGACAAAGCCCTTTGCAAAATCGCTGTTATGCGTCATTGTCCACAAAGAGGTTCCATCCCCGTGAATAATAACCGGCTTTCCCTGCAGCATACGCAAAGCAACCTGCCAGCTCCCCTTGCCTCCGTGTACTCCAAGGGGAATGGAACGCTCTCCGTAAGTATGGCTTGGCCTTACAATTGTGACAGGAAATCCTTCCTCCCTGTACATCCGCATTAAATATTCCTCGCATGAAATTTTATTTCTCGAATACTCCCAGTACGGATTGGACAAAGGAGTTCCTTCGGTAATGCCGTAGTGTGATAAAGGCTTCTGGTATGCAGAGGCAGAGCTTATAAAAATGAACTGGCGGGTTTTACCCTTAAACAGCCTGTAGTCCCTCTCCAAGTGTTCGGGTACAAAGCCTATAAAGTCGGCCACCACATCAAACTCCATTTTGTCAATAAGCCGTGCCACGCTCTCCTCATCATTTATATCAGCTCTGATGACCTTCACGCTGTCGGGCAGAGCATTATTTCTTGTACCCCTGTTAATAAGATACAGCTCCCATCCCTTTTCATCCAGCAGCCTTGAAACAGCAGAGCTGATTGTACCCGTACCTCCGATGAACAGTGCTTTCATAATCTACCTCCATAAATATATCTATTGCTTAATACAGTAGTTATTTTAGTACAATATTTAAAGCCCTTACAAACAAATTTTTTCTTTCATTCTACTCTAATTATTAAAGCCTTTCAACCTATAATTTTGCGATAACATTTATAATAAAAATCTGCATGTTATTTGAAAATTGCAGACAAAAGGCAAAACACCTTGATAGACAGTGCCATCAAGGTGTTAGCCCGTGTTTGTTATAAAACAGTAATTTTTAGTCCTTACATCCGCAGCCATATCCTCCGAAGCCACCGCAGCAGCAGCACAGGATTATTATAATTATAATAATCCATATCCATTCACAGCCACCGCCGAAGAATCCAAAACCGCCTCTTTCATCTGCCATAAATTACACCTCTTTCTTCAACAAATATATTGCCCTATAATAATATATGCAGTATGTTCTCTAGGGGGGACATTTCTCTAATTCTTCTACCGACAAGTATGTTGCTATACGGAATGAGTAAATCACGACTTCGGCCTTAAAACCATAGGAATGGAGGAAACAGCTTTGTGAGCCGGCATGGTACGTGATACGAAATTTTTGTTGAATATGGCAAATTAAAGGCTTATAATAAATTGAGATAAGTTAATATGAAAAACAGGTGCCCGTTGTCGGGCGGCAGGCATATTTCTAAATTCTGAAATGAATTTTAAAAGCTTTGCCGCCGCTTCCGCGGGTTAAAAGGGAAGTCAGGTGTAAATCCTGCGCGGTCCCGCCGCTGTAAAAGAAGAATCCTTTCAACAAGTGCCACTGTTTTAAAAGCCCCCCTTTCTAACATAAAGGGGCGGAGCAGAAATGGGAAGGCCGAAGGGATGATGATGCTTAAGCCAGAATACCTGCCTGTTAGTGTAACACCATAAACTCTACGAGTGATAGGGGGTGTATTCTGCATGAATATCCATAAGATACCCTTTGCTTTTTAAGCCCCTTAACCGTTTTGTTCGCGGTTTAAGGGGCTTTTGGAATTTTTTTAGAAATCAATAAAAATTACAGAAGGAGTGATTATATTGTCAAAGAGATTTCAATTGGCTATTGGCCTGGCACTTATGCTGATCCTTATTCCTGTCTCAGCCTCGGCCATGCATATAATGGAGGGATTTCTGCCTCCCGTATGGTGTATCTCATGGGGGGCGCTTACAATACCGTTTATAGTTATGGGTCTGTTTTCGATAAATAAAACCGTCCGGGAAAATCCCCGGTTAAAAATCCTTATTGCAATGGCGGGAGCATTTGCGTTTGTGCTTTCGGCATTAAAAATACCTTCAGTGACGGGAAGCTGCTCACATCCTACAGGTGTAGGACTTGGAGCAATTCTCTTCGGGCCCTCCGCCATGTCGGTGCTGGGCCTTATCGTACTTTTATTTCAAGCCCTGCTGCTTGCCCACGGCGGACTTACAACCTTAGGCGCAAACACATTTTCCATGGCGGTAGTCGGGCCTCTGGCAGCATATTTTATCTTCAGGCTGGTTAAAAAAGCCGGAGGGCCCCAATGGCTCGCCGTGTTCCTGGGGGCTGCACTAGGGGATCTTCTTACATATGTTACAACCTCTGTACAGCTTGCGCTTGCGTTCCCTGCCGAAATAGGAGGCTTCGGGGCGTCCCTCGCAAAGTTTACGGGCATATTTGCGGTAACCCAGATCCCGCTTGCCATAAGTGAGGGTATACTCACCGTACTTATATTTAATGCCATTGCAGCATATGGAAAGGATGAGCTTAAGGCGTTAAAATTATTTTCCCCGGGAGGTGCGAACCATGCAAAGTGAAACACTTACGCAGAAAAACGGAAGCAAAATGGCAGCTAATATAGCTATGATTGTTATAGTAGTTGCGCTGGCAGTTTTGCCATTATTTATTGTAAAGGATGGAGAATTCGGAGGTGCCGACGGTAAAGCCGAGGAAGCTATTACCGAAATAAATGCAGAATACCAGCCGTGGTTCTCTCCTTTAGTTGAGCCCAAAAGCGGCGAGGTTGAAAGCCTGCTGTTTGCGCTGCAGGCGGCCATAGGCGCGGGAATTATAGGGTATGGGCTTGGGTGGCTTAGAGGACGAGCAAAAAATCAGGATGTGAAGTAGCCATGCTTTCAATTGACAAATATGCGTACAGCTCAAAGCTTGCGGGTATAGACCCCATGCAAAAGCTTTTTTTTACCTTTATTACACTTGGTGTCTGTCTTTGGGCCAATGACTGGGTGATATCCTTGCTGGTAATTTTCATAGCGGTAGGGGCTGCTGTCATTAAGGGAGGAATACCCATAAGAATTTTTGCAAAAATGCTGTTGATTCCTATGGTATTCCTTGTTATAGGGGTTCTTTCTATTGCAATAAATGCATCTAGCAGTGCTGAATTCTTTTTAATATCAGTACAGGTGGCAGGAACAGCAATAGGAATTACCTCATCAGGAGCAATAAATGCCTTTAACCTGTTTATAAAGGCTATAGGCTCAGTCTCCTGTCTGTACTTTTTGTCCCTTACCACACCTATAACCGACCTGCTGGACGCTATGCGGCGTTTAAAAGTGCCAAGGCTTTTTACTGAGCTTATGGGACTCATTTATAGGTTCATCTTTGTGCTGCTTGAAAGATCCGGCACCATGTTTACGGCCCAAAGCTCACGCCTAGGATACTCAACGCTTTCGACAGGCTACCGCTCGCTCGCTGCTCTTGCCTCCACGCTTTTTATAGACGCATACAGAAGGTCGGACGAACTGTATACCTCTCTTGAGGCGCGAGGATATGAAGGAGAGCTGAGGGTACTTCCCCGAAGCTATAATAAAAGCCGGGCCGGCTATATTTGCACCGCAGTATTAAATATACTGCTTATATGTACTGCTCTGGCCTTGAGGCATTTGTAAAGGAGACGTGATTCTATGGGGCAAAGCATTCTGGAAGCCCGAGACGTAAATTATATATATTCCGATGGTACACACGCTTTGAATGGAATAACAATGGCAATAGAAAAGGGAAAAACAACTGCTGTGCTTGGAGGCAACGGCGCAGGAAAATCCACGTTGTTTCTTTGCTTCAACGGAATACTTAAACCCCGGACGGGAAGCATCCTGTTTGATAAAAGCCCCATAGACTATTCGCGTAAGGGAATGAAGGAGCTGAGAAGCCATGTGGGAATAGTTTTTCAGGACCCTGACAGCCAGTTGTTTTCCGCAAGCGTATATCAGGATATTTCCTTCGGGCCGTTAAATATGAAGCTGCCGCAGGAAGAGGTGGCGGCAAGGGTTAAAACGGCTATGGAAAGAACAGGCATACTTCACCTTAAAGACAAGCCTACTCATTCCTTGAGCTTCGGGCAGAAAAAGCGTGCCGCCATAGCAGGTGTTCTCGCCATGAGCCCGCAGGTGCTGGTGCTTGATGAACCCACCGCAGGGCTTGACCCAAGCGGAGTCAGTGAAATAATGAAGCTCCTTAAGGAGGCTCAAAGGGACCTTGGAATATCTGTTGTAATTGCAACACATGATATTGACATTGTACCCCTCTATTGCGACTACACCTACGTAATGGATCAGGGCAGTCTGGTTGCGGAAGGAACTCCCCATAATGTATTTTCCCAAAAGGAGGAGCTGAGAAAAGTGAATTTGAGGCTGCCCAGAATAGGTCATCTTATGGAAATATTAAGCAAAAAGGATGGCTTCCGCTTCTCGGAAAACGCTCTTACCATATCTCAGGCCAGAAGGGCTATAAAAGCACTATGGGAAAGCGGTGACGCAAGAAAGGAGCGTTGACAAATTTAATTTTATTGTGATATTGTATACATAGAAATTCTATATATATAGATTCTTTATGTATGGAGGTAGAGCATGAAAATCAATAAGGAGCTTATGAAGGGCAGTACATCTATCCTTATATTGTCACTTCTCGAAACGGAGGATATGTACGGCTATCAGATTACACAGCAGCTCAGGAAAAGGTCTGAGAATGTTTTTGAAATGAAGGAGGGCACTTTATACCCCATGCTTCACTGGCTTGAGAATGAAAAAGCCATTGAGGCGTACTGGCTCGACGCTGATAACGGAAAACGCAGGAAGTATTACAGGCTTACCAGTGAGGGCAAAAAGCTTCTTAAGCACAAAAAAGACGAATGGCAAACTTATACAAAGGCAGTTAATGCCGTGATTGGAGGGGCTTGCTGTGGATAATAGAATATCTTCGTTTTTAGACAATGTGTGTATACATATCAATTGCAAATCGGTACATAAGGATATTCGGGAGGAGCTTACAAGCCATATTACAGAGCTGCGAGATGAATATCTGCGCAAGGGCAGTACAGAGGCGGAAGCTCTTGACATGGCAATTGCCTCAATGGGGGATTGCGACGAAATCGGCAACAGGCTGAACAGGCAGCATAAGCCCCAGACAGAGTGGTCTATAATAATACTTACTGCAATTATCGCACTTGTAGGCGGAGTAATCATGTTTATAAGCAGCAAATTTGAATCACTCCAGGCTGTCAGCTTTGAGAGGTATTTATTTTTCGCTTTTATTGGGATTGCCGTAATGGCGGCACTTTATTTTTTTGATTATACCAAACTAAAAAGGCTTGCGCTTCCAATTTATCTTATAGCCCTTGCCGCCCTCATATTTACTGTTTGCACCGGAAATGTAATAGCAGGAAGAAAATACATTTCATTCATCGGCCTTTCAGTTTCGTCAAATTACGCCACACTATTGCTTTTAATTGCATTTGCAGGGTTTATGGAGAAGCTTAAAAACAAGGGCGGAATCGCCATTGTGTACTTAATAGGAATAGGCGGGGTATCACTTCTTCCCATTGTACTGCTGCCAAGCCTTTCACAAGCACTGGTATTGCTTGCGGGATATGCTGTTTTGATGTTTTCGGCAGTCATGCGGAGGCACTTCGGCGGCAGCAGAAGGCTTCAGATGTTTTCCCTAGGCGGTATAGCTGCCGCAGGTGTACTTGCTTTGGCAGCCGTTGTCGCCTCCGAGCCCCATAGACTGCATAGAATAGCAGTATTTATTACAAGAGGAAGAAGTGATTCCTTTGGAAGCGGGTGGCAGCAAGTAATGGCCGACAACTGGCTGTCGGTCTCAAAGCTGTTTGGAAGGACAACGGAAACGATAAGCGGTTACGGTATAGATATGGCAATGCCTTCCGTCACCACAGACTATGTCCTCATTAACTTGATAGCCACGCTGGGCTGGGCGGCAGGTATAGCTCTTATAATTCTGGCGGCCCTGTTTATTATCAGAATGCTTATGACTGCAAGGAGGGTAAAAACCAGTTACGGGCATTACCTTGCCCTTGCCTCATGCACTGTTCTATCACTGCAGTTTATTATAAGCATATTAATGAATTTCAATCTGTTTCCACTAATGGGTATGAGCCTTCCATTTATTTCATACGGCGGCACGGACTATGTCATAGACATGGCACTGGTGGGTGTTATTTTATCGGTATGGAGAAGAAATAATCTCATTGCGGCACATGATAAGCCCAAAGGCAGTAAGAGCGGTAAATTCATTGTTTTTGAGGACGGCAAGCTGATTATAAACTTCAAGTGATTGCACGAAGGTGCGGGGACATTCCTCAAAAATGAAGCACAATTCTGCGTTATTGTTGAGGAGTGTCCCCGCACCACATGTTTACGCTTACATTAAGGAATTTGTCGTCTATTTTCCCTTACGACAAGTGGTTTCAGGGCATAATTTAGGGGCTATAGCAAAATGGGAAATTACTATAGCCCCTTTTACAAACGGATAAAATTATTAGCAATTAACAAACAACTAACATTAGTGGTCTAAACATATGGAAATGTAACAAAATATAATCTTATACCTATAAAATAATAATTTCAGCAAAAACATTAGTAAGTAATAGAGCCGCTCTTAACAGTAACAGTGCTAGAGGATTTGTTTTTAATATAGAACTTATAAGTTCCGTCAGCCGGCATATTAACCGATTTGTTAATTGAACTACTGCTACCGGTACCTATAGGTGCTGTGTATTGGCTGCTGGAATAACCACATTCCCAACTGATGCTTTTATCAAAACTCGCTTTTACTGTTACTTTTTGGCCTCGATCAAGTGTATATCCATTACCGCTACCTGTGTAGTACATTGTACTACCCGAATTAATCGTGTGTTCTGAGAAACTTCCAAAAATCTGGAAAATGGAATCTCCATTTGCATCAACTTGGTAGCAGCCAGTTTTATTAAGATCGATTATGGTAGTTTCAGTCCCTCCGTCCGAAGACTCAACGGTAATTTCAATTACATTTTCCCCCAATACTAAATCTTCGGAAGCCGCAAAACCGGTGGTAGTTAATACCATAGATATGCTTAATACGGTTGCGGCTAAGATAGATATTGTCCTTTTTAGTTTCATAACATATACCTCCATTTTTTTTATTATTTAATTATAGGAACGTGCACTTTCCTATAATTAATTATAAGTTAAATACATTTTATTACAAATATGTATTTAACGGATATATTTATTTGCTGTAATTTTAATCCAAAATACTCTTTATTTCATATTATTCCTATATTTTTATATAAATACATTATTTTACTAATATTGATATGCTTTGTAGTAATCACAAATAAGCCTCCATCCATCAGGCTAGGAGCATTCTGTATTAGTAATTACTTGTCAGTAATTCATTGTACATCTTATCATTTTCGTCATATCATCTAACAAGGTTATTACTCCTCAGGAGTGTCCCCGTACTTAATTAAATTGAATTTTTGGAATTTATTTGATAGAATGTTCTAAGAGTTTAGATAGAGATGGTTATTGTAAAGGGGATAATAAGTATGCGAAAAAGAATTTATGAAATAGTAGATATAGCAAAGAAGACCGATAAATCCAGTTCGATCTACGATTATACGATGTTACTAATAATTGTGGCAAGTATTGTTCCAGTATGCTTTAAAACAAGTAATGTATTATTTATTTGGATTGATAGAATTACTGTCTTAGCCTTTATTCTTGATTATATATTTCGTTGGGTTACTGCTGATTTCAAATTTAAGGATAAAGGGGCTAAATCATTCCTACTATACCCATTTACTCCTTTTGCAATCATAGATTTGCTTTCAATTCTGCCGTCATTAACAGCTTTGAACATGGGGTTCAAGCTGTTTAGATTGTTAAGATTGAACAAAGTTTTTAAAGTGTTGAAAATTCTAAGATATTCTAAAAGCTTTGATCTTATCCTTAATGTAATAATGAAAGAGAAACAAGCCTTATTAGCAGTTTGCTATTTAGCCGGCGGATACATATCCTTATCGGCTCTGATAATGTTCTCAGTAGAGCCGGACAGTTTTAATTCCTTTTTCGATGCAATTTATTGGGCTGTAGTAACTTTAACTACCGTCGGGTATGGAGACATATACCCTGTAAGTAATTTAGGCCGTATATTTGGAATGGTTTCTTCGTTTATGGGTATTGCAATAGTCGCATTGCCCACCGGCATCATTACTGCAGGCTATATGAATGAATTAAACCGATCAGATAATAAAAGTAACAGGTAGGGAGCGCCACAGGGGGCGTTCAGACTGTGTGAAAACCCTAAAATTGTTTGAAAAATTGCAGCTTGCCACCGCTGCGGAATCATGGGGTACGGTTCTTCTGCTTTCCTTTCAGTCCTACGCTGCGCTACGGAAGCATAAGAATCCGTCCCCAAAATTCCTCCGCTGTTTTTCTGCAGATTATTGGGGACACTCCTCAAAAATGAAGCCCCTGCGTTATTTTTGAGGAGTGTCCCAATACCTATTATTTCTGAGCAAGCAATATAAAAGATAATGGATATCCTTTTTTATCATATACATTTGTCAATCCCACATCATAATCATATTCATTCAGTTTTTTTATTGCTATTCCAGCAGTAATTACCGAATTAACAATATCAGATAAAGTGTGTGAAAAGCTTGTAAATGTTTTTGACTCATACTGTGGTGTCATATACCCCATGCCGCTGTTTTCAACCCAAGGTTCTTTTCTATAATATGAATATGTTATTTGGTTTAAATTTTCCCCATCAAAACCATCTTCATGCGGTAGAGGGAGCATATTCATGAATGGATGAGAGTCATTAATAAGCAGTAGTCCGTTTGACTTCAAACATTTTGATGCTTTTACCAATAATAAACTTAAATCTTTAAACCAAGTAATAGCCCCAATTGTAAAGAAAATAAAGTCAAACTTGTTATAGTAGTTTTCATCAATGTCCATAATGTTAGCTGTCACAAAATCACAGTTAGTTATGTTTGCTTTTCTCGCAGTCTCCTTTGCTTGCTCAATAATGTTTTCAGCGATATCAAAACCAACCCCATAGCTTGGATTTAGCTGCATCATGGATAATAATTCACGGCCATTATTGCAACAGAATTGACCAATTGTTTTTCCCTTTAAACCGATTTTTTCAATCTCACTAACAACATCAGCATTTAAAAAGGGAAGCTTCTCATTCATTAGGATTTTATAGTTATCATCTCCCCAGCTAGGTTGTCTGTGTTCAAACGCTTCTTCCCATGCTGACTTATTATTATTTATATAGTCCACTTCTACTCCTCCATTAATAATACTTATTATAATTATGGGGGGACATTCCTCAAAAATGAAGCACAATTCTGCGGTATTGTTGAGGAGTGTCCCCGCACCTCCCCGCACCTATTACAAATTAGTAAGCAAAAGAAATAGTTTTGCTAATCTGCTCTATGTGAGCCTTATCTGCCCATAAAACAAAATAAAAATAAGTGGTATTGTCTATTTTAACTGCTGTTGGATATTTAACTATTAATCCAGCCTGATTTTGCATTTCTTTAGGTTGGTCAGTTGAAGGTAAAATTAATCTTGCTTCTTGCCCCTGAATTGTTAATTCCTTTATTTGTGGATTAGAACCATAAGGCTGTAATTTGTGCAATGTATCTAATTCAGTTACTTTGTCAATGGATAGACCTTCACCATTAATTGCAGAAATTTGAAAAAATCCATCTTTATCCTCGTACCTTACAGTATATTTAGGATTTAATTCCCAATCTGAAGGATATTTTAAGGAAACATGATAATCTGTGTTACTATATGTTTTTGATTCTGTCAAATTGGCTTCATCCTCTTTAAATGGTTTTGCTCCATATTTTAGTCCTAATTTGTCTTCAGTAACTACTTTTATATCTGTAATATAAGGCTCAAGGTTAACAATATCCTCTTTAGATAGTCCTTTTGCATCAAAATTTATCTGAAAATTAATGTCTAATGAAGTGTTTGGTTTTATTGTTTTTTCAATAATAACTTTATCTTCCATATCCCTAACTTTATCTGAAAATTTAGATGTCAAAACAGGCTCAACCCATTTAATATATTTCTCTTTTATATCCCAATTAAAAAGAGAAATATTGTAAGTAATAGTTTGATTATCAATAATTTCACCTGCCCCTATGCTATAGATCATACCTTCAATTTCAATATCATGACTTAAGCCCATTAGCTTTTCTTCTCTACTGATATTATTTCTACTGCACCCAACCAACAATATTGAGAAAATAAAAATCCATATCATAGCCTTACCAATTGTTTTTATCATTGCTTGATAGTTCCCCCTTCAGTTCATTAACAATGTAACATTCACCATCATATTTATAATTACATTTTGGGCATACCTTTTCCTGTCTTTGAGTCCTTCTTGTAACTTCTTCCTGATACTAAAGTTTGTATAAGATGTCTTCTTGAAATTCAATAATTCTTGCAAAAAATGTAGCGGAGGAATCTTGGGGACGGATTCGTCCGCTTCCTAAAGCGTAGCGAAGGACCGAAGGGAAAGCGGAGGAACCGTACCCCATGATGCCGCAGCGGTTGCGGGCTGCAATTTTTCTCGAAGGTTCAGCGTTTTCACACAGCCTGGCATTCCCTTCCCCCGAAAAACAAAAAAACCGCTTAAGCGGTTTTGTCTGGTGAGCCATCCGCGACTCGAACGCGGGACACCTTGATTAAAAGTCAAGTGCTCTGCCAACTGAGCTAATGGCCCTTAAATTACGGCTCAAGCGTTTTGTCTTGAGCCGCAACAAGTATATATAATACAGCATTCATTCCATTTTTGTCAACCGTTTTTTAAAAAATATATTTTAAATATTTATATCTATACCACTATAGTCTGCTCTCTTTCCTTCCCAACTCCTATAAGCCCTATCTTCACTCCCACTAATTCCTCAATCCTTGAAAGATATTTTTTCGCGTTCTCAGGAAGCTGATCATACTTCTTAATGTTCGAAATATCCTCATTCCATCCGTCAAACTCCTCATAGATAGGCTGGCATTTCGCCAGCTCCTCAAGGCTTGCCGGGAAATGGTTTATTTCCTTTCCGTCCTTTAAATATGCCTTGCACAGCTTTATTTTGTCCAGCTTGCCTATGGTGTCCACATGGTTTATGGCAAGAGCCGTAAGCCCGTTTACTCTGGCGGCGTACTTTATCATAACCGCGTCAAGCCATCCGCAGCGTCTTGGCCTTCCCGTGGTGGTGCCGTATTCCCATCCCAGCTCCCTTATAGTATCTCCCGTTTCATTGTCCTGCTCGGTCGGGAAGGGCCCCGCCCCTACTCTTGATGTATATGCCTTTAGCACGCCATACACCTCGTCAATGTACACAGGCCCAATCCCCGCCCCCGTACATACTCCTCCTGCAACAGGATTGGAGGAGGTTACAAATGGGAAGGTTCCGAAGTCCAAGTCCAGGAATGTGGCCTGAGCCCCTTCAAACAGTATGTTTTTTCCTGAATCCATAGCGTCAAAAAGCATTGCGTTGGTGTCGGCAACATGCTTTTTAAGAATCTTAGCATACCCGCAATATGCCTTTATGATCTCCTCTGCATCAAGTGCGCGTCCGCCATATACCTTTTCGATTATCTGATTTTTTATTTTAAGATTTTTTCTTACTTTTTCCGCAAAAAGCCTCTCGTCTATAAAATCACATACGCGTATTCCACATCTCTCAGTCTTGTCTGCATACGCCGGACCAATTCCTCTTTTAGTGGTTCCAATAGAGTCCTCTCCCCTTGCCCGCTCCTGCAGCTCATCCAATTCCTTGTGGTACGGCATTATAACATGAGCTCTGTCACTTATGAATAATTTATCCGTATCAATTCCCTTTTCATTAAGCTCTGTGATCTCCCTTATAAGCACTTCAGGGTCAACAACCACTCCATTGCCTATTATGCACGTCTTTCCCTTATGAAGTATCCCTGAAGGGATTAAGTGCAGGGCATATTTTACACCACCGGCAACTATAGTATGCCCCGCGTTGTTTCCGCCTGAAAAGCGCACAACAAAATCAGACCCCGAAGCAAGCATGTCAATATATTTTCCCTTACCCTCATCTCCCCATTGAGTACCAATAACAACTCTTGTAGCCATTACCAAAATCCCCCCGTCAATAAAGCATATAATTTTCAGTGCATTTTGCTTTAATCAATATCAGTCATTATATGCTATAGTCCTTTAATACAATACTCTTCTTTTTCATACAAACAAAAATACACGCCTTTGCAAAAAAATAAGACGTTTAACAACGGCTATGAAAAATCCAATGGTTCATCCCATTTTTATGCACATTAAAAATTACTTGCCTTCTAAGTATTCATTTAACTGCCTCACCAGCACATCTGCGTCTATCTCATGAATAGCACACGCCTCTTCAATGCTCTCACCCGATGAAGAAGGACATCCCAGACAATGCATTCCGTTATTTAAAAATATAGGTATAGTGCCCTTATCAAGCTTTAAAACATCCGAAATTATCATATCTCGCGTAATTTTCGCCATAAATCAATACCTCCTGTCTTAAAAATATTATACACTATGTATTCTTAAAAATATACAAAAATTTAATTTCCTAAGATAAATTCCAGCTCACAGCACTATGTATCATTTATAACATTATCTATACACAGAACAAATTCTTCTCCCTCAACATTTGTAAAAGTCTCGGAAATGGTTACACATAAGCTGCCCGTTGCGATTGAAACGTAAGGCTCCGTGACAAATCTTCCTTGCCCGTTTCCCACCGCAAGATAGTAGTAATCCTTAAGGGAATGGTCAGTTCCTTTGGCAGCAGGATAAAAAATAGACTTCTTCCGTGATGAAAAGCTTGTAAAGCTGCATACCGTTTCGCTGAATTGTATGCCCGTTTTGCATAAAACATAAATACACTCTACGTGACAACAGGAATGAGCTATACGCGTTAGAATCTCATCAAAGCCGCATGAGCATACTTTGGAAAGCTCTTTTGCAACCTGAGACGCCGTACATGCAAAACAGTCTTTCTTTTCCCTTTGGGTCTTTAGCTTGGTTAATATGTATTGCTTAAAAACCCCGGCCAATTCGCTTCTCTTCTGCCGCAGCTCCTCAAAATCAAGGCTTCTTATATTTTGAGGTCTGGCAAAGTAATATCCCTGAAGCATATCCACGCCTAAATCAAGGGAATTTATTGCCTCTTGCTGTGTTTCAACTCCTTCTGCAACTACAAGAGCCCCTATCTTTCTGGCAAGCTCCACCATGGATTTAACAACTTCCTGTTTGTAAAACTCCTTGTCTATATCGCTTATCAACGCCATGTCAATCTTCAGTATATCAGGCTTAACCACGGCGAGCCTGTTTAAGTTTGAATAACCTGATCCTATATCATCAAGCGCCACTATAAACCCATAATTCTTATAGGTATCTATAAAGTCTTTTAATGCCGGGGTATTGTTAGTCTTTGTTTCATTTATCTCTATCACTATATTGCTTGGATTGAGGTTTAAGCATGATACCGCATCATGTAAATTGCCTGAGCCCACTACTCCACGATCTATAACCGAAGCATCAAAATTTAAAAACAGCAGCATATCCTGGGAGGATTTTGTCATAGACGCAAACCCCTCCAATGCCTTTTTCCTGCACAGCCTATCCAGCTCAAGTGTAAGATCCTTGTCCCTTGCACAATCGAACAAAATATTGGGGGGAATTATTTTTTCTCCGTCAATACCCCTGCATAAGGCCTCAAAAGCAGCCATAGAGTTTTTTCTGATTGAGATAATAGGCTGAAAGTACATAGTTATATGTTCATTTTTAATTATTTTCTCTATGTCCACTCTATCTTTCAACTCAGCTCTCATAGCTTAAAACCCCTCCCGGTATAATATTGCCCATTAAGCTTGCTTGAGCTTAACGTCAATTCCTATTACTCCTGTTATCTTACCGCCACTGTCCTTTAGCGGCGCTGAAAGAGTAATACAAGGATTTTTAGTTATAGCTGATATATAAACCGGGGACACATACTCTTCTCCGGCTATCCCACGCTTAAACCACTCCCTGACCCCTGCATTGGCTATACCTGCTTCAGGAATTGAGCATATGAATTTGCCTCTGCTTTCATTAGTCCAGGCCGCTTCTATAAATGAATTATTCTCAATAATTTTCTCAAGCAACGCTCTATGTAAAGACTTATCCATGCTGTCTGAAAGCCCTCCGCTTGCCAGTTCTCTGCATATAAGCCTGAAAGACTGCACAGCCTCATTTATTTTATTTTCGTCCGCCGACATGCTTGCTTCGCCTTCCGAAAGGCTAAAAAGCTCCTCAAGGTTCCGGGAAGACTCATTAAGCCTGATTCCCATTTCGGCTATGTCCTCTATGCTGTTCTTCTGCTTGCGCACCGACTGCTTAACATCCTCAACACTTTTTTCAGCGACATTCATTATTTTTTCTACTTCGCCTATTCTGTCCTCAATGTCTTTTGTCAGCAGCACCTCCTGATGAAAAAGCTCGTTTATTTTAGCAACCATATCAATAACTCTGCCAAACGACATATCTATTTTACTTAAATTTTTCTCTATATTGCACGACACCCTCACACCGGTATCGACCTTCGACGAATTTTCTCTTACCACCTTGAAAACGCTGCTTATTTCTTCCTGAATGCTTTTTATTAATTTATTCACATCCTTCACAGCCTCGCTGGTATCAGTGGCCAGCTTTCCTATCTCTCCTGCCACAACGGCAAAGCCCTTTCCCGACTCTCCCGCCCTGGCAGACTCTATGGAAGCATTTAAAGCCAGCATCTGTGTTTGCTTTGATATATTGCTTACTGTTTCCAGTATATGAATTATTTCGCCCGAAGTTGTGTTGAGCTTATCCATGTACTCCATTGTACCGTTTGAAGATTTCTGTATCTCGTTAATGGTGTTTACGATTTCCATTATCTCGTTGAGGCTGCTTTTTATAACACTGTTTGAGTCCTCGCTGGTATCTTCCATATCCGAAATGGTTTCCCCCGCATCCTCTAAGAGCTCTATTATGTTTTTCACTCCTGAAATGGTGCTGTTTATATTTGCATTGGCTTCGGAATTAAGACTTGCCATTTCCTTTGTTTCGGCATATAGCTGCTGAGCGAATGCATTATTCTCGTCAAGCGTGATCGCTAATTGCTGAGAAACAGATGATATCTGGCTTGAGGATACCTGCACCTCAAAATTAAACCTGCCTATTTCTTTTTTAAGAGAATTGATTTGCCGGGTATACTCCTCTACAGACCTTTTATTTATCCTTGCTGCAACAATCGTAGTTCCCGCTGCGATAAAGAGATATACCAAAATATTTACCGATACATGTCCCAAAGGATGAATTAGCAAAAAAGCTGCCGACACAATTATAGCTGTAAGTTGAAAGATTACTGTACCATATTTATTCACGTTCATTTCCTCCTAGACTAAAAGGGCCTCTATTGCAGTGCCATACTGCATTAAAATGCCTTAAAATAAAATAATTATTAAATATATTCTCAAAAAAGACTATATCACTCTGTACCGCTCTTTGCCCTGTTCATACAGGTTGTTTCCATATGAATCTATTATAACCGTTGCCGGAAATCCCTTAACGGTAAGCTTTCTTACCGCTTCAGGCCCAAGCTCGGGAAAAGCTATCACCTCCTCAGCCGTAATGGCTCTGGATATAAGAGCACCTGCACCTCCTGTGGCGCCGAAGTATACCGAACCATGCTTTATCATAGCCTCTATAACCGCACTGCTTCTCAAGCCCTTCCCTATCATTCCCGTAAGCCCCATTTCAATCAGAGCCGGGGCATACGCGTCCATTCTGCTGCTAGTGGTAGGCCCTGCCGAGCCTATTACCTCCCCTTCCCTCGCGGGGCATGGCCCAACATAATAAATTATCTGATCTTTCACATCGAACGGAAGAGCCTTACCTTCCTGAATCATTGCCGCCATTCTCCTATGCGCCGCATCTCTTGCCGTATATATGGTGCCGTTTATCTCTACACTGTCTCCGGCCTTAAGCAATCTTACCCTTTCCGCTGTCAGCGGCGCTTCAATTGTATATACCATGCAAACCATAACCTCCTATTTATTTGGGGACATTCCTTAAAACAAAACAGCAATTCGCTCCCCCGAAGCCGAACACCACAGGGGGTGTTCCGTACAAGCTTGCTCCTCAAGGTGGCATTCCTTAATCAATATTTCCAGACGGGAAATGCTTCAATGAATATTTCCCATGGGACATCATCTCCATGGGAAATTCCTCGACGAAGGAGAGGTGTGTCCCATTACCTATTTCGGTGTGTCCCATTACATTACACCACCGCTTCAGCATGTCTTGTGGCATGACAGCTTATATTTACCGCAACAGGGAGTCCGGCAATATGAGTAGGAAATGTCTCTATTTTTACACCAAGTGCAGTGTTTCTTCCTCCTAAGCCTCCCGGACCTATGCCCAGCATATTAATTGCCTCAAGCATTTCCTCCTCAAGTTCCTTAACATACTGAATGCCGCTTGGCATATCAATAGGCCTTAAAAGGGCTTTTTTAGCCAATATCGCCGCCTTTTCCATTGTTCCTCCTATCCCCACTCCTATAACCATAGGCGGGCAAGGATTTGGGCCTGCGTTATCGACTGTCTTCAGTATAAAGCTCTTTACTCCCTCCAGACCATCCGACGGCTTTAGCATCTTCAGAGCACTCATATTTTCACTTCCAAAGCCCTTTGGTGCCACAGTTATTTTTATGCTGTCCCCTTCAACCATTTCAAAGTGTATCACCGCAGGAGTATTGTCACCTGTATTTATTCTATGAATAGGGTCCTCTACTACAGACTTGCGCAGGTATCCGTTTTTATACCCCCTCCTTACTCCCTCATTGACCGCCTGTACTATGCTTCCTCCCTCTACATGCACATCCTGTCCCATATCTATAAATACAACCGCCATTCCGGTATCCTGACATATAGCCATTTTATTTGTACTCGCTATTTCCGCGTTCTCTATAATCTGGCCCATAATAATTTTGCCTGTGTCCGACTTTTCCTTTTCAAGCCCTGAATTTAAAGCACACATGATGTCTCTATTTAAATAATAGTTTGCGTCTATACATAATCTTTCCACAGTGTCGATTATTTGTCCAACACTTACACTTCTCATAAGCTACCTCCGAGCAACATATATTTGCTTGTAAAAATATTTCCTGTATTTGCATGATATCATGAAATAATTTTAATATACCAAAAAATAAAAAGCAAGGAAAAGCTATTATGCATAAAGCAAAGCTGTTCTTTGTATTCCCGGCAAAGCAACAATCTCATAAGAACACGCAAAAAATAGAAACAGCACGCTAAAGCATTTTTATTACCTAAATTTAGCTTTGCAATAAAAGACTTTATCATTATTCTCTAGTATAATATATTTAGAGAGTTTAGAACCTTTGACTAGAAACTAATACCATCATTTGAAATACTTTACACAAAGTGTTTCAGCAGAATTTATATATTTATTTTACAGTAATTTTAGCTTTAAGCTGAAAACGGAAGGAGTTTTTCTTAAATATGGCACATAACATTCTTGTGTGTGTAACCCAGCAAAAAACCTGTGAAAGGCTGATAAGAAGAGCAGCCGAAATGAACGTGGAAATGGAGGGAGAGCTTTTTGTACTGCATGTAGCTAAAAACGGGTGGAATTTTTTGGATAACGCAAAGGAAGGTGAGGCGCTGGAATATCTGTTTGGAATATCCAAGTCGGTAGGTGCCAACCTTACTGTGCTGAAATCTGACAACATCATAGAAAGCATTATAAATTTTATAAAGGAAAATGCTATTAGCTACATAATTATAGGTGAGTCTCCCAATGATCACAAAGAAAATAACTTTGCTCAGGAGCTGGAAAGTTTGCTGCAAAATGTTCATATCCGTGTAATATCTAATTCAAGGCGCTAGTTTATTGCTTTTAACCATAATTTGGGTTCATTTAAATCAATTCTTTTATGCTTTGTAAAGTCCTGCCCCCAAAGCCCCAATTTTTTTGCATAAAAAATTAGGGCTTAAATACTAATTTATTCTGAAAAGCTTGACTTGGTGCCGCTTTCATTATAAAATAATGTCGAATTCCAAATTTAGGAGGTTATATAAATGAACAAGACAGATCTGATAAACTCAATTGCTTCCGCTTCAGGCTTAAACAAGAAAAATAGTGAAGCCGCTCTCAACGCTTTTATAGCGTCGGTAGAAGATTCTCTGAAAAAAGGGGACAAGGTTGTTCTTGTGGGATTTGGTACTTTTGAAGTAAGAAAAAGAGCTGCCAGAAAGGGCAGAAATCCTCAAACTAAAAAGGAAATTACCATTCCCGCTTCAAATGCTCCAGTATTCAAGGCCGGTAAGGGGCTAAAAGATAAAGTAAACAGCTAAATATGTAAAAGGCTCTCAGTTATTCTAATATCCGGGGGCCTTTTATCTATTTCAACCTCTTCTCTGTTTTTATCTTATCCCTCATTATAGCTATAAACTCCGAATTTGTGGGCTTGCCTTTGCTGAAGCTTAGCTTATGCCCAAAAACAGATTCAATAGGGCTTTCTTCACCCTTTGTCCATATTTCATTAATAATTTTTCTTATAGACCTCTCTACCTTCTGAGGTGTGGAATTAAATTTTTGTGCTATAGAAGGGTACAGCACCTTTGTTATGGACATTGACGCCTTTTCGTCATTAACAGCCTGAATTACAGCCTCTTTTACAAACTTATACCCCCTCATATACGGAAGTATTCCTATATTTATCATAAGCTTCGAAACTTCAAGCTCCACATCAAAAACAGACTCCTCTTTTTGTTCAAAGCCTGCCGCAGGTATCTTCCTGATGACACTGAACGGCGAGCTGTCCTTGTTTTCATAAATCTGCCGTATCCTTGAAATAAATACGTCAACATCAAAAGGCTTTACCATATAATACTCAGCGCCTAATGCCATTGCCCTCTGTATAAATACATCCTGTCCTATTGCCGAAAGTATTACAAACATTGTTTTTCCTGCCCGCCCGGAGCTTTTTAAGGTTTCCAGAACTCCTATACCGTCAATTTCAGGCATTATTATATCCAGCACAACTATATCCGGCAACAAATCAGTAATCATGTCAATAGCCTGTTTTCCGTCTCTTGCAACTCCCACAACATTTAAATCTCTCTCACTGTTCATGTGAGCATTTAACAGATCACCGAATTCTATATTATCATCAGCAATCAAAACGGAAATCCCATTTCCCATTTAAAATATACATCTCCCATGTAAAAAGATTTTATTAATAAATACAAAGCAGCAAATATTCAATTAAAATCTTATTTAATATATATATATATGTATATATAACTATTCTATAGAAATTTACAAATTCCTTCAATATTCAATTATTTTTGCATATAAATTTACAGTCTGTCCCATTTATCGCCAACATCTGCGACAGACGCATATCCCCTTGCCATATAAATTGCGTCCAGTATAGCTATACGCACCATTGCTTCACATACAGGGTATATTCTGGGGCATATTGAAGGATCATTTCTGGATTTAAACGCTATATTTATATCCTCCTCCTTATTCATGTCAACTGTTGATTGAGGCAGTGAAATGGTGGGCGTGGGCTTAACCGCTATTCTTATCCTGATATCCTCTCCGTTTGAAATGCCTCCCAAAAGGCCTCCCGCCCTATTGGTTCTAAAGCGCACCCTTCCCGATTGCGGGTCAATGTACGGCGTATCATTCGACTCCGAGCCCTTTAGAGCGGCATGGGCAAAGCCTTCGCCGAATTCAATGCCTTTAACGGCGCCTATTGACATAACCGCATGGGCAATTATAGCAGAAAGCTTATCAAATACAGGCTCTCCCAAGCCTGCCGGCACTCCCCTTGCAATAACCTCTACTATTCCCCCGCAGGAATCTCCCTCGGCTTTTATTTTTAACAGCTCCGCTATCATTTGCCCTGCCTTTTCCTCATCGGGACAATTCAGCTCATTCTTCCTGTAATTGGCCTTTGCCGTCTCATAGGTTATGCCCTCGGCATTTATTCCGTGTATTCCCGAAACAAACCCTATTACATCTACCCCCATTTTGTCCAGTACGGCCTTTGCAACCGCTCCTCCCGCAACTCTGGCAGCGGTTTCCCTTCCGGACGCACGGCCCGCCCCAAAAACATCGGCATTCTGCCCGTACTTTTTATAAAAGGTATATGCCGCCTGACCCGGTCTGACAAAATCTCTGTAGCTTCTGTGGTTTTCTATTTGATTGTCCTCAATATCCCTGTTGGGAATAATCAAGCCTACCGGAGCTCCGGTAGTAATGTCATTCTCCATTACTCCTGAAAAAATATATACCCGATCCTTTTCCTTTCTGGGAGTATCCAGCTCGGACTGTCCCGGTCTTCTTTTGTCCAGCTCCTGCTGAATCACGTCCGATGTGATTTTTATACCCGGCGGGACACCGTCAACTATAGTCAGTAGTCCTCCATAGAGCTCACACGGAACGCCGGGGTATTTACGAAAGCCTCCCGAATAGGATTCACCTGATGTAGTTATTCTGAACATCCTTCCAAACGTATTTCCCATCATATAAGCCTAACCTCCCGCGTTTAACGCCTCAATAATGCTTTTGACCTCTTGGGCCACTTCATTTGCCGACTTATGCGAACATTTTATTGTAATGTCGGCATACCTTAAATATAACGGCGTTCTCTCATTATATAAATCTAAAAGCGTTTGGTCTCCATTTCTGGCAAACCTTCTCCCCGCTTCCACCCTGCCCTCTATTTCACTATACTCCTCCTCAAGGTATACAACTACTCCGTTCTGTTTCAAATGAAGCATTGAAGCCTCACTGTAGACTACGCTTCCTCCTGTTGATATTATAGAGTCGGTTAAATTAATTTTTAATATAACCTCCTGCTGTATCTTAAGAAAGGCGTCCAGCCCATCATTATTTACAATATCCCTTAACGCCCTGTTTTCTCTTTTAAATATTAAAGCGTCGGTATCGGCAAACGCCATACTCATTTTATCCGACAAAAGCTTTCCGACGGTACTTTTGCCTGAGCTGGGCATACCTATAAGCACTATATTTTTCATATATTAAATCACTCACCTTAAAAATCAGTCTTCCATAAGCCTCATGCTTGCCTTGCAGGTATTCATATACTTTATAAATTCCGGGAATGTTACATTAACAGCCTCCGCCGTGTCAATGACAGTTTCACCCTCAATATTTAATCCCGCGACGGAAAGAGCCATAACAACCCTGTGATCGCAATGCCCCGACACCCTGCACCCCTTAAGCCTGCTCTCCCTTACTACAAGCCCGTCGGCAAGCTCTGTTATATCCGCTCCCATTTTTGAAAGCTCGGTACACATTACGTGAATTCTGTCTGTTTCCTTAAGCCTTGCCTGCGGCACATTTACAAGTCGTGTCTCCCCTTGTGCAAAGCACGCGGCCACAGCCATTGCAGGCAAAGCATCGGGGATGGAATTCATGTCAATCTCTCTTCCCTTAAGCCCGTTTCCTTTAATGACTATGTAATCGCTCGCTATATCAACCCTTGCGCCCATATCGCGGAGTATCGACAAAACAAGCTTGTCCCCTTGGGGATCGGTCATATCAAGGTTTTTAAGAACAAACTCCCCTCCCGATATGGCCGCCAGCACCATAAAAAACGTGGCTGAGGAAAAATCCCCCGGGATGGAGGTTTTAAAAGGCTTATAGCTTTGGCCTCCCTGTATTGAAATTGTTTTAAAGCCGTTATTTTGGTATTTTATGCCTTGCTTGTCCAGCCACCACAGCGTTATCTCGGCATATGGAACCTCATACAGTCTGGTTAAGGCTATTTCACTGTCCTTAAGGCACATGGGAAGGCTTAGCAGAAGCGAAGAAAGATACTGTGAGGTAATGCCGTCAAGGCCGGTATATCCGCCTTTAAGCCTGCCCTTTATAACAATTGGCGGTACTCCGGTGCCTCTTGTAGAAAAGGCCTGTGCCCCAAGATTATTCAAAGCCTCAAGTAATGGCCCCATGGGCCTGCTTCTTATCTGCCCGTCGCCTGTAAACACCGTGCAGCCTTCTCCCAGCGCGGCGGCAGAGGCGGCAAAATTAATCGTCGTGCCTGAATTCCCTGTATTTATTACGTCTGAAGGAGTATTGGGAACACCGTTGAAGCCCTTAACTGTAAATTTACCGTCAAATGCCTGTATTTCCGCTCCCAGTGCCTTGCATACCTCGACAGCGGACAGTGCGTCACTTGAAATAAGGGGATTTAAAATTTCGGATACGCCTCCTGCAAGGCCTGCAATAAACAAAGCCCTTATGGTATGGGATTTGGAGCCCGGTATGTGTACTATTCCTCCGGTCTCGGATTTCATAACCTTTAAATACATTTTTAAAACCCTTTCTGCCATGCTGCAAATTTATTAAACATATATTTTGTAGCGATAAAGATTTTACATGGAGGATATAACTTGCTGTAAGCAATTATATCCTCTATATTTGTAAAATCTTTATCGCACCCTATATAGTTTAACAATTTATACAATATAATAATATAGCATAAAATATAAGTCAAACCTTTTTTAGCATATCGGTACCCGGCTCCCTTTTAGGGGGCGGAGGCCCATAGAATTGATAGTAGTTGCACAAAATCCTTCCGTTATAAAGCTTTCTCTTCTTATCCGCCCTGCGGCCAAAAATCTTTTCAAATTCAGGGTGGGATGCAAGTATATAATACGACCAGGTGTCAAGCTCTTTAAAGGTCCTTGCCATATCCCTGTACAGGCCTTCCGCCTGCCGGACTTCTCCCAGCCTCTCCCCGTATGGGGGGTTGCATATTATAAAGCCGTATTTATATCTTGAGCTTATATCCGCCATATCCATCCTTTGCAGGTGAATGTCGGAATCCACTCCGGCCTGCTTTGCATGATACCGCGCAAGGCTTATTGCCTCTTCGCTTATATCCGAGCCATGAATTCTAAGCTCACAGCCATGCCTTATCAAGTCCTGAGCCTCATCCCTAGCCTTTTTCCATAGCTCTTTCGGTACAGTTCTCCATCCCTCCGCAGAAAAGCTCCTTTTCATTCCAGGTGCAATATTTTTCGCTATCATCGCCGCCTCAATAGGTATAGTGCCCGATCCGCAAAAAGGATCAATTAATATTCTGTCCCCGTTCCACCTGCTTATCATCAGCATGGCACAAGCCATTGTCTCTTTAAGGGGAGCATTGCCCGCAAGCCTCCTATAGCCCCTTTTATGAAGCCCCGGTCCCGTGGTATCCAAGGTTAGAGTGGCCATATCCTTAAGAAGAGCAACCTCTATTCTGTATAGCGGCCCTGTCTCTTCAAACCACTCTCTTTTATACCTCTGCTTAAGCTTTTCCACAATGGCCTTCTTAACTATAGCCTGACAGTCGGGAACACTTGAGAGCTTTGAGGATACCGATTTCCCGTCAACAGGAAACTCTGCGTTTTCAGGAATCCACTCATCCCAGGGAAGCGCCTTTGTCTGCTCAAAAAGCTCCTCGAAGGACAACGCCTTAAACTCGCCCATCTTCACCAATACACGGTCGGAGGACCTGAGCCACAGGTTAGTTCTGCATATGGCGGACTCATCCCCTGAAAATGTAACCTTTCCGTTCTCAATGTGCTGGTCGCCGTAGCCCAGCCTTTGAAGCTCCCTTCCTACAACCGACTCTATACCGAATGCGGAGGTAGCTATTAAATGCATTTTTGACATGTATGTCCCATCCTTAACAAAGAATATATTTTTACTATATCAATATGTATATTACCACAAAAAGCATGAGGTTAATACCTCTGCAAAGCAATATAAAGTAAGAAGCGGCAAAAGCCCCTTCTCTTTTTGCCGCTTCTTACTTTTATAAACACAGTTTGTACGATATTTTGAAGGCACAAACTTCCCTATGCCATTTCTCCCCCAACAGAATTTTCCATATACCGTTTTATCTTTTGCGTGGTAGTTTTCACGAACTCCTTTTCTCTGACTGTAAACTCCCGTATATGCTTATAAAGGGGCATTTCCCTGTTTGCATTTTTGACGACATCTCCAAGCACCTTCATAATCTCTTCTCTGGAGATACTAATCATTTTAAGCTTTTCCCTTATGGCCTCTAAATTGGGAAGTATCTGCGCACAAATTAATGTTTCACCCGACTCCTTGTCATACTTCCCCCACACAAGCGCATCCTGCACAAGAGGGTTGCGGTTTATATAAGTCTCCACTTCTTCGGGAAATATATTTTTACCGTTTTTAGTAACAATAACGTTTTTAAGCCGTCCCGATATATAAACAAACCCCTTGTTATCTATATATCCTAAATCCCCGGTATAAAACCACCCATCACGGAGGACCTTTTTTGTGGCCTCTTCATTCTTGTAATAGCCCAGCATAACGTTGCTTCCTTTTACCGCGATTTCCCCTATTCCCTTTTCGTCAGGGTTAACGATCCTGACCTCAACTCCCGGAATAGGCAGCCCCGCCGCGCCGTCCACAAAATCGTAATCCCTGTTCCCCGCTACAAGAGGCGCGCATTCTGTCAGCCCATACCCTTGAAGAACATGTATGCCAAAGTTTCTGAAGCATTTGGATACCTCCGGCCTTATAGCAGCCGCTCCCGTTATAATCAGCCTCATTCTGCCCCCTACGCCTTCATGAACCGCTTTGAAAACATTCTTGCGGATATCCACCCTTAAGGTGTTATACAGCACGCTTGTGAAAAATATTGCCAGCTTGAGCTTAAGCTTGGTAAGCTTGCTGTTTTGTGCCTGATTCCATATCTTTTTATGCATGTTTTCAAGCAGAAGAGGTACTGTTACAAGAACAGACGGCTTGATTTCCTTAAGGTTTTTAGGTATATGCTTTAGTCCTTCGTTAAAGAAAATAGCTCCTCCGTTATAAATAAGACATAAAAACCCAAGGGTACACTCATAGGTATGATGTATGGGCAGTATCGACAAAGCCAAATCATCACTGTTTATGCGTACGGTAGAACAGACAGACATGATGTTTGTACAAATATTTTCATGCGAAAGCATAACACCCTTTGCCAGATCCGTCGTACCTGAAGTGTAGAGCAATATTCTCATGCTGCGCGGGTCTATCTCTGCACGGCGAAAATCATCGCTGCCTCCCCTGATAAGCTCTCTTCCCCTCGTAAGTAATTGTGCAAAGGACATTATACCGTCCTCTTCCCTGTCCGCGTCCATATCAATACAATATTTAAGCCCAGGAACACCTCCCCGAAGCTTTTTTATCTGCTCCCTATGCTTCCCCGAAAAAACAATTGCCGAAGCTCCGCACCTGTTTAATAAATTGGCTATTTCATTTTCAGGAAGCTCCTTATCAAGAGGAACTGCTACTCCCGCCCCGTTGACGGTAGACATATACGCCACACACCACTCGTACCTGTTCTCTCCTAAAATGGCTATAAACGGGCTGCCGTGCTCAAGCTCCATTAACGCCGTCCCAAACGACTCAACATCACTTCCAAATTGCCCGTAGCTGATACAGCCGAGCTTATTTTTGCCGTCCCTTATGATAAAAGCGCTTTTATCATAAAACAACCTGCAGCTTTGAGCCAGCATATCCTTTAGATCTCTAATCTGCCTTATAGTATATAATTCCTTTAATGACATTATATTCCACTCCTCCCGAAAACATATATATGCTGCCGCAATGCCGCCAACAATTTCAATTATAATATACGCAAGCAATGAGCTTATGTTTAATTTTAAAAAATAAAAATTCAGATATTCGGTAAATTGAAAGGAATCGTGATTTTTTATTTTTTAGATATTCCTCAAATGAGCTTATCATAAGCAGGCTTTTAATAATATCCTATGCGTTAACATTAGCATATATACAGTGCTGTGTAAATAAAAAGATTTATTTGTAAAAATATGCCTGCATTATAAAAAACACAGGCATATTTTTTATTCTATCATTCTTTTAAACTCTTCCTCGTCAATGACCCTTATCCCAAGCTGTACCGCCTTCTCAAGCTTACTGCCGGCATCCTCTCCCGCCAGCACATAGGAGGTTTTTTTTGACACACTCCCTGAGGTTTTGCCTCCAAAGCCTTCTATAATCCGACTTGCCTCACTTCTGCCGTATTGGGGAAGCGTACCCGTCAGCACAAAGGTTAAGCCCTCAAAGCGTTTATCCTTAAGCTCCCTTTTGCCTGCGCTCTTTAAGTTTACTCCGGCGGCTGCAAGCTTGCTTAGGGTATCGGCAGCGTGAGCCTGCTTAAAAAAGGACACAAGGCTCATAGCCGTTTTTTCTCCAAACTCCTGAATATTAACAATATCCTCGGCAGAGGCATTTATAATATCGTCCACAGACTCAAAATTTTCCGCCAGAAGCTGTGCGGCTCTTAAGCCCACATGTCTTATTCCGAATCCGAAAATAAGCCTGTCAATGTTGTTGCTTCTGGAGTTATCTATCGACCTCAAAAGGTTTTCAGTGGATTTTTTGCCCATTCTCTCTATCTTTTCAAGCTCCGCCTTCCTCTCGTGAAGATAGTACAAATCGGCAATTCCTGTTATAAAGCCCTTATTCAGCAGCGCCTCTATAATAGCGGGACCCAATCCGTCAATATTCATGGCATCCCTTGAAGCAAAATGCACTATGCTCCTGAAAAGCTGTGCGGGGCACTCAATGCCGGTGCATCTGCTGGCCGCCTCTCCCTCCTCACGCACTACATCAGAGCCGCAGACAGGGCATTTTTCCGGCATTATATACTCCGTTTCATCCCCTGTACGCTTGTCAAAAACAACCTCGACAACCTCCGGAATTATATCTCCCGCCTTTTGAACCCACACGGTATCCCCTATACGTATGTCCTTTTCCTTAATATAGTCCATATTGTGGAGGGTAGCGCGGCTTACAACAGTTCCCGCCAGCCTCACCGGCTCAAGCACGGCATTGGGAGTCAGCACTCCCGTTCTCCCTACATTTGCCCATATGGACTTAATTACAGTCTGTTTCCTCTCTGCAGGGTACTTATACGCAACAGCCCATCTGGGGGTCTTGGAGGTACTTCCCAGTATATCCCTCTTGGCAAGTGAATTTACCTTAACAACGGCTCCGTCGATTTCAAAGGACAGCTCTCCTCTTCCCTCGCCTATTCTGTTTATCTCATCCATAACCTGCCGTATATTTTGACATACCTTGAAGCCGTGATTAACGTTAAAGCCAAGCTCTCTCATATAATCAAGGCTCTCAGAGTGGGATTTGAAGCTCATCCCCTCTATTCTCTGTATATTAAACACATATATATTCAGCTTTCGCCCTGACGTTATTTTAGGGTCAAGCTGTCTTAAGGAACCCGCGGCAGCATTTCTCGGATTTGCAAACACCTGCTGCTCCATAGCCTCCTGCTGTTCATTCAGTTTAATGAAATCCCCCTTTGATATGAATACCTCTCCCCTCACCTCAATAAATGGAAGCTTGTGCTTAAGCTTTAATGGAATTGATTTTATCGTCCTGAGATTTTGAGTTACATCCTCCCCGACAAAGCCGTCTCCCCGGGTAGAGCCTCTTATAAAGCTTCCGTTCTCATATTCCAAAGACACTGAAAGCCCATCAATCTTTCTCTCTACAACATACTCAACCTCATCACCCAGAGCATCTCTTACTCTCTGATCAAACGAAAAAAGCTCCTGCTCCGAGAAAACATCCGCAAGGCTCTCCATCCTTACCACATGCTGAACCTTTTCAAAGCCTTCAAGAGGCTTGCCCCCCACACGCTGAGTAGGGGAATCGGGCGTAACAAGCTCCGGCCTTTGCTCCTCCAAATCCTCAAGCTCCCTGTACAGCCGGTCATACTCAAAATCGCTTATTTCAGGACTATCCTCCACATAATACCTGTGGCTGTGATAATCAAGTATCTTTCTCAGCTCATTTATCCTGCTTTGCATTTTATCCCCTGTTTCTAACTCCATTTACCGTCTCCTCCCCCCGTATACCTTCGACTTTCTCCGTAAAAGCGCATAAACCGCTGCCAGGGCAATTGCGAGCCATATTATTCCCCATACTATAGCCGGTATTCCCGTCATTTTTGAAAGCTGCATGGCATCAGTGACATGCCCCCCGCTCCTCCATCCGTTAATCAGATTGAATTGAAGGTTTATTTGCAGCAGTATTGTGTCTACAAACGTATCATATACAGCATAAGCAACCGAGGCTATCCCTATTATATCTATTATCCAGTCATTAAGCTTGTCGTTTTGGGCCATATAAATCACCAGCACAGCAACGGCAAAAATCACAGCATATATCAATGCAAAGGAAAGACCTGAAAATCGTATGGTTACAACAAGAAATCCAATGGCTATGGTTCCAAGTATATACTTCTTAAAGAAGGTATCCTTAAGAAGCAAAATGAGCAATGCAAATAAAACACTTCCCAAATATCCTCCGTTGGCTATCATAAAGGAAGAAAACCAGCCCTTGGACTGGACAATGGTATATCCGCTTTCATTGAAATTAACTTTAAATTCCTTTATTCCATATCCGAAAGCAAATGCCATAGCGGTATGCCCCAGCTCGTGCAAAAATACCGTAAAGATCCTTAAAGGCTTCATTATAAAGGTATTCCAAAGCACAATGGCACCAATCAGTATTAACAAATATCTTCCCACATTTTTCATGATATAAAGCCCCCGGATCAATATTACTTTATTACAGCTATAATTAAAAGCATTTCCTAAAAGATTAGAATTATATAAGCATTGCATTTTGGTTAAGGCTGTTCATCAAAAAAGAAAGGCTTGACCTTTCTTTTTTGAATACATGCCGTATTTCATTCCTTGCGCATTATCTTTGCATCTCGTCAAGGGCTTTTAAGGAAGCAGTGAAAAGCGCCTCTGCCGCAAGCTCCTTATATTTGTCACTTTTAAGCTTTTCTCTGTCCGAGGCATTAGTTATATATCCCAGCTCAGCAATAACCGCAGGCATATTTGTCTGTCTCAAGACAGCTAGTCTCGGACGCTCTATTATACCGTTATCCTTAGTACCCAACGCCTCCACAATTTCGCTCTGCACCATTTGGGCAAATCTCTCCGAGTCCATTTTTCCCTCTGAATTGCTGTCCTTGCCGCAGAACAATGTTTCACTTCCGCTGCAGAGAGTATCATCCTCAAGGGCATTAATATGAACGCTTATAAAAAGATCAGCCCCGGCGTTATTTGCAATTTGAGCTCTTTTGCCAAGTGTTATATATTCATCAGTACTTCTTGTGTACAACACCTTAACTCCCGAATCCTCAAGCAGCTTACCCAGCTTAAGAGAAATCTCAAGCACAACATCCTTTTCATCGATGCCCTCAGCCCCTGTGCCATAGTCATTGCCTCCATGACCGGGGTCTATGACGACAAGAAAATTCCCCTCACTCCGATCAGCAACTTCCTCTCTCTCTTCATACGCACGGCTTTTGCCGCTGTCCATTCCCCTGCTGCCATATTGCCTCTCATTATCCTTGACGGTACTGCCGGCCACAAGTCCTCTCTTTGAGGAATCCCCCTCGGAGTGATCCATTATTGAGGAGGCCACCGCAAAAACAACCGACAAAACGGCGAATACCAGTGCTGCAAAAAGAATTAAAGTTCTTTTCGTTCTAAATAATTTCCTCAAAATTGACCTCTCAAAATAAAATGAATATATCACATGCTGTCGTTTACAAAAAGTTGTCCATCTTTATAATAATATCTTCCAATGCCTTTAGTCAAGCCTTATTGCAGGATTTTTACTTCAATAAAAAGGCAGCTAGTGCACATACCTGTTGACATCCTGCAAAGTAATTCCTTTATGCAAAGCTATATTTAACCCATTAGCAATAATTTTAGAAATTCTTTCTATAATATCATCAATTTCCTTGGGCGTTACAATAAGATTGCCTATATATGGATTTAAAATCTCCTGTATTAACTGGTATTTCTCATTCTTATCAATATCATTGAGCATACTGTAAAACTCCGTGCCCTGACTTGCCTGCTTAATCATGCTGTCAAGCATGAGATCTATTGTGTCGTTTGCCATCGTCGCCGCGTCCACAACTGTAGGAACTCCTATTGCAATGACAGGCACTCCCATAGTTTTCTCTGAAAGCTCCATTCTTTTATTACCCACCCCCGAGCCGGGAGCTATACCTGTATCGGCTATCTGAATTGTAGTATTTACCCTTTCCATCTTCCTTGACGCTAAAGCATCAATCGCTATTATCAGCTCAGGACTTACCCTGTCTACTATTCCCTTTATAATTTCTCCCGTTTCAATTCCCGTTATACCCAAAACTCCCGGTGAAATAGCACAGACAGGTCGCACCCCTTCATCCACCTGATCCGGCACATACTCAAGAAGATGCCTTGTGACCATTACACTGGAAACCACCTTTGGCCCCAGTGCGTCAGGAGTTACATTCCAATTCCCCAGACCCACTATAAGAACAGTATCCTTTTCTCCAAGGCTTATTAACCTTTCAATCTCCTTGGCCGTTTCCTTGCAGGTGTCTTCAAACAACTGCTGGTTATTTTCCCTGAGCCCGGGAATCTCCAGCGTAACATAGTTTCCCATGGGCTTTCCTATTGATTGCTCTCCCGCCTGAGACGTAACCCTCACTCTTGTTATCCGGATATCATTAGTACCTGCATTTTCCACCTCCACCCCCTCAGGCTCTCCACTCCGTTCAAGCCTCTCCTTCATGGCCTGCTGCTTAAAAAGCTCGTTAGCCTCAAGTACAAGATCCGTTCTGGTATTTTTATTATTCGCCATAATTCCTGTCCTTTCAGATATTTAAGTTGTCATATGCTTATTATATTTTCACACATTTGATATTTATTTTTCCAAATTAATTATTTTAAATACTAGCTTGCATTTTAAAATTTTTCATGGTAGAATATTTGATGTTATTAATATCGCAGGAGGTGAAAAGTTTGCCAAATATTAAGTCAGCTATTAAAAGGGTAAAGGTATCTCAGACTAAGACGCTGAATAACACTGCCAGAAAGTCCGCTTTAAAGACTGCTATCAGAAAATGCAAGGAGGGTATCGCTAAAAAAGAGCCTACCGCCGCTGAAGCATTAACTGAGGCTATTAAAGCTCTTGACAAAGCAGCAGCAAAGAATTTGCTACATAAGAACGCCGCTGCGAGAAAAAAATCAAGATTGACAAAAGCGTTAGCCGCTGTAAAATAAAAAAAGACGTACAATGTACGTTTTTTTTATTTTATCCCGCACTAATCCTGTGCAAACCTTGCTATCAGCATCTCTGCCGCAATTCTGTCCTTGATTTTTCCAGTTTTTATGGCAACATCCATTTTAAGGCTTTCCTCCATAGCCTGCTTAAGCGTTTCCTGAGTAAAGTGTCTGGCCTGCTTGATCAGTTTGCCCGCCGCATAAGGAGTTATTCCCATTTTAGAGGCGGCTTGTCCGAGGTCCAATCCCTCCTCTGTTAAAAGCTTAAGCTCAAGAACCTGTCTGAATTGTCTGGCTATCATAAACAATATTTTAGGCATGGGCTCTTTTAAGGCAGCCATGTCATTAAGGAGCTTAAAAGCCCTTCCTGCATTCTTCTCCGCAATTGCATCTGTAAGATCAAATACCCTGCTTTTAATAGACGGTGTGCATACCCTGCTTATATCCTCACCCGTCACAGCAGTCCTGTCACCTATATAAAGCGCCACCTTGTCAATCTCATTCAATATTTCCGTCATGCCCTGCTCGCTGCTGTCCACCAGCTTAGAAGCCGTAAGACGGTCAATGTCCTTTCCATAAGATTTAAAAACCTTAATTGCCCATTTTACAAGCTCTGCAGGCTTTTGAAACGCGCACTCAACTATCAGTCCGTTTTTCTTTATCGAATCTACCGCCTTAATCCTTTTGTCAATAGAATCCTCATAAAATATCAGGCAGGTATATGGAGGTATATTTTGAAGGTATTCCAAAAGCTCATCTCCGGAGCTGCCTTTAGACTTGCCTTTAGCACCCCCCGGCTTCTTCTTTGCCTTGAAGACCTCTGAATTTTTTACAACAACAAGCTTTCTGTCGGAAAAAACAGGCATAGTCTCACAGGCCTCAGACAGCTTCCGTATGTCTATACCCCCATCCATAACAAGCCTGTTCAATGCTCTTGTTTCCTTTGCAATAATTTGCTTTTCTATACAGTCTACATAATACCTCTTAAGATATTCCTCCTGACCGTAAAATAAATAGAGGCTCCTTATCATACCGCTTTTTATATCTTCCTTCAATATATCAATACTCATAAGCTAAGGTCTCCTAAATATCCCGCATTGTAGCCGCCGCACCTCAAAGGGTACTCTTATAGCTTACCACTTATGTCCTCATGCCGCAACGGGGACATTTCTCAAAAATACCATTGACATACAATCCCATATAAGGTATTATAACGGTGTAGTATGTTACAAATATTTACATGCAAAAAGATATATTATCATTATGCTGTAATTTATATTTAAGGATGAAATCTATGAAAATAAAAAGAAGTTATATCATTATAACTATTTATGTTCTTATAAATGTACTTGTTCTTTTATTTTCAAAAAGTATTACTGACTTCTGTATTAGTGTAGGGGTAACAAGTATTGTATTAGGTCTGGTAATTAAATTTTTATTAAAAAGGAAACTCTATATTTACCCAATTGCAGCAGGAAGTATATTGCTTTTATTCATCTACTTTATGCATTAAACTATATTGTTTAGGCTTTTGCATATCGGATAACAGAGGATGTAAAATAATATCCTCCAGAATAATTTCTACTCTAACTATAAAGCATGTATCCCTGTAGAAGGCGCTTGTGATTTTAGTTAGCTGAAATCATATCCCGGTCACGCATTCCGGGGAAATTATTATTCCGGATATTATTTTACATTCTTTTTAGATAGTTTATATCCTAATTTATATAAACTTAATCAAAGGGACGGAGCAATGTCATAAAGCTTAACTGACATTGCTCCGTCCCCTCATCGCGCTGCTGCTTCCAGCATGGTTTCGATTCTTATGCTGCTTCCGTCGGACTTCACCAGTACAGCCCCGCTTTCATCCGTCCTGAACACCTTAACGTTATTTTCCCTAAGCCTGTCCAGCACCTCCCCGGAGGGATGCCCGAAGCTGTTGTTTCTTCCCACGCTTATGATTGCAGCCTTTGGAGAGGCAAAGTCTAAAAACTGCTGTGAGGTAGAGTATTCCGAGCCATGGTGCGCAATTTTAAGAATATCGGTACGTATATCCGCCCCGCTGTCTGCAAGAAGCTTTTCAGCCTCTGCCTCAATATCCCCCGTCATCAGAAGGCTGACGTTTTTATATTTCAGCTTAAAAACCAGCGAACCGTTATTTAAAGCAGACTTATCAATCCTCGTTTGCCTTGAGGGATGCAGAATGTTCATATAGGTATGCCTGTCCAGCGTTATCACATCCCCCTTGGCGCAGGCCTCGACAGGTATATTTTCCTCTCCTGCTATTTTCAGCAGCCCTTTAAACTCCCCTTCATTTCCGCTGTCGGGTATAACCAGCCTTCCCACAGCCAGCTCCTCCAGCACAGGCAAAAGCCCTTGCACGTGGTCATCATGTCCATGCGTGGCAATAACCATGTCCAGCCTTGGAACTCCATAATCCATCAAAAATGGGATCACTACTGTCTCCCCTACGTTTGAAGAAGATCTGCCTGCACTTCCTCCCCCTCCGTCAACAAGTATTGCCTTTCCCGAATATGTTTTTATAAATGCACAGTCTCCCTGTCCCACATCCAAAAACACCACATCAAGCCTTCCAGGCATAATTCCGCATACAAAAGCAACAAGCCCCAAAGCACCCAGAACGGCAGCGTAATGTGCCGGCTTAATCTTAAGACTTATATTGCGTAAAGGCTTATACCATAAAAAATAAACCGCCGCTATATAGTATACGGTAATAATTACCGCATGGGGGGTAACAACTCTCAGCACGGCAAATGGAGTGACTGCCGATATTTTTGTGACATACAGTATAAACGTAAGCAGTGCACAATTAAAATACCCCAAAAGCTCGGCAAGCGCAAGGCTTATCTGCCCCAATAAAACCGTTATAAAGCCCACCACCGTTATTATTCCTGTAAGTGGCACAACCAATATATTTGATATGATTGAGATAACAGATACCTTGTTGAAATAAAAAGCAGTTATAGGCAATACCCCTGCCTGAGCGGCAAGAGTCCCTGCAAATACCTCCTTTAAAAATTCCGGTATATACTTTGAATCAACCCATTTTTTAATACTTTTATGGAAAAGCATCAGAGAAAGGGTCGCTCCGAACGAAAGCTGAAACCCCACATCAAACAGGGTATAGGGATTAAACAAAAGCATCAGAATACCCGCAAGCGATATGCTTGCGGCAGCATCGGACTCCCTCATAGCAATCCTGCCGGCTAAAAAGATGACAGCCATAATTACAGCCCTTACAACCGAAGGCGAAAAGCCTGTAATAAACACGAAAAAAACAAGAGCAATAATTATTATAATATTTGCGATAGTGCTTTTTATTCTTAATTTCTTGAAAATGAAGGCGAGAGGTATTATTATGAATACAATGTTAGCGCCTGAAACTGCCATAATGTGAGTGAGTCCGGCATCACTGAAGGCTCTTTCTACGTCCTCTGAAAGACCTTCCCTATAGCCTATCAGTATTCCCGCCAAAAGACCTGCCTGCTGCCGGGGAAGAGTTTTTTCAACCATATCAATTATTCTGTTCCTTACAGCCATTCCAGCACTGACAACAAAATTTTCATGCCTTGTATTTAAAATGCTTATATTATGCTCCCTTGCAAACATTGTTGCCGATGTGCCCGAATTCAGTAAAAATCTGCGATAGTTAAAGCCTCCCGGATTCCTCCTTGAGCTGGCCTCCTCCATTTGTCCCCTTACCTGTATTTTCTGCCCATAGGACAAAGCAGCGCTGCTCTCACTTTTTAACACTCTTAAAAGAATCTTTCCTCCCGTGCTTATATCCTCGTCATCATGAATAATTGACCGGGCTTTTATAAAATAACTGATCGTCCATTCCGACACATCGGGCTCGGAGGCTATAAAACCTTCAACAGTAATATCCTTTCCAATATAATTCTGGAACCTTTTTGAATTTATGTCGTCTAAGATAATGTATTGAAATGAACCTATACAATAAAACAGCACAACACATGATACTATGCCGGTAATGTCAGGCATTTTAAGAGACAGCAGCGCTCCTGCCGCAAACACAATTAAAGCAAAAATTACTGTTGGTAAAAGTGATGCCGTAAGAGAGGCGGCGGCAATCCCCGACATAAGAGCTGCAAAAAACCATGGCAAGGGTCTTTTCATAACGGTCTCCATATAGACAAAAAGGCTGCTGCAATTTGTTTTGCAACAGCCCTGTGAAAATTTTAATTAATTATTCTTCTTGCAGTAATATATGATTTTGCATAGTAGGCATCCGACAGAGACGTTATTGTAACATCATATTTGGGAGATGATGCGTGAATAAACTTGCCGTCGCCGATATATATTCCTACATGGTTTATACTGTTACGTCTTCCATTGGTATCGAAGAATACAAGATCACCCGTCTTTAAATTGGATTTGCTGATCTTCTTTCCCTGTGCCGCCTGTTCTGAGGATGATCTAGTTAAACTGATACCATTCTGCGAATAAACATATTTTACAAACCCAGAACAATCAAAACCTTGCTTTGGAGAACTTCCTCCGTACACATACTTAACCCCTATATACTTTTTGGCGGTAGAAACAATCTGCTGTGCCTTAGTTGCGCCCTTTTGGGATACAGCCTCCTGAGTTCTCTGCACCGCTCCGCCTCTCGACGTAGAAGCCGTGCCTTTAGAAACATATTCGCTGCTTACCCACCCTTCGGTACCGTTAGAGGTTTTAATTTTAGACCAGTCACCGGAAGTACTCGATATAGTTACCTTTTCTCCCTTGCTTAGCTTACACAGCACATCTGCTGACAAGCTTGCCTCCGCCCTTACATTAAGAGTTTCGGCCGTGACGGTACCTGTACTGGTTGTCCCCTTACTTGAGGCGGTTGATGAAGCCCCGTCTACCGACATAAGCCCTGTAAAAATCCATCCCGTGGTGCTGCTGTGCTTAACCTTGCTCCAGTCCCCGGACGAAGATATAACAGAAACCTTCTCGCCCTTCTCAAGTGTTGCCAAAACCTTTGCATCGGTGCTTGCAGTCTCGCGTATGTTCACCCTGTTACCGGTAATAACACCCGTCTTGTACTCTGCCGCATACGTAAGGCCTGTACACAAAGCAAGTACAACCACAACCGCAAAACAACCCATCAACAGTTTCTTGAGATTAAACATGTCCTCCTCCTATTTTTGGCTTCCGAAGTTAGCTGCCGGGTTCGGGTAATAGGACCCACCCCTACCATACGGAAAACAGTATCCAAGCACAGAAAGAAATGCTTAAGCTTTAATCTCTCATATAATTCGATCACCGTTAATCCGCACAGATTAACCCCACTTATTCGGTTCCTCCGTACCCCTTCCTTATTTGGAAGAAGATTCAGCCTATTGAATTGGTTTTTTATGCACACCGATATTATACCCTTCCAAAACTGGTTTGTCAAACCCAATATTGGAATACCATATAATACCTCGTGTTGAACTCATACGTCCTCATTGCCTTGTTTCCAAGCTATATATTAATGTATCTTATTGAATGCTTTTGTACATCACGACTGCATTATGGCTTTTGTTATTCAGCCGTATATGGTTTTCAATTTTTCTTAAGGGCTTGAATTTCTGCTTTTCCCAAAATGTTATCCCGCTTAAGTTTTCTTCGATAACCGCAAGATATGCACGGCGTATATTTTTTTCCTCTTTAAGGTGCTTTAAGAGCAATTCCAATGCAATACTGCCATAACCCCTCCTCTGGAACCGCCGGTCTATAACAATCGAGCTTATCCACACAGCAGGTCTGTCCTTGTACTGAACTCTGCCCTTCATTATTCCAATCATTCTGTCGTGCTCCTTGCTGAATATTCCCACAAAGAACTCATTGCCGCAAACAGCAACCTCGGCATATTTTCCGACCAGTGCCTGAAGCGTCATGGGTGTGTCAATGCCCGTTGCAAACTTAAATTCCTCCACATTATTGTACCATTTAAGAATTTCTTTCAGATCCCGTATATTTATGTCCTTAAAATATACTATGCTGTTTTCTATATTTAGTGAATACATTTATCCTCCGCCGCTGCCAAAGCAGCCTTTTATCCCCTGTATAAAGCATCCTCCTGAAATTATATATTCGTTATTGAAGGCCCTTAATCCTCTTATTGCTCTTAACAATTACCCCAACTTTTTTTGCGTAATAAAAAAAACCTCCTGCTATTTCTTAGAAGAGGATTTTTTCATTTGCTTTTTTATCTCAAGCTCTTTATTCAATTACCGCGCCATACGAGCATACTATGATTGCCGCCTGCATAACATCAAGCCGCACTCCCTTTAACTCTATATTCCTGAAATCTATACCGTTAATTATAGCGTCCCGCAAATCAGCTCCCTGCATATTTGAGTATGCCAAAACGGCACCGCTCAAATCAGCCCCCCGGAAAACAGCCTTTTGAAGATTGCATTTATACAGATCCGCCTTAATAAGCTTCACCCTGCCGAAGTTAACCCCCTTCAGGCTGTTCAGCCTGAGGCTGGTATATGACCAATCACCTTCTGTAACAGTTATACCAAGCATATTGGCCTCTGTAAAGCTAGAGCCCTGCATTTTGCACTGGTTAAATGCGGCACTGAATAAATTTGCATACTCAAACTGGCAGTTTGTAAAGGCAGAATTTTCATGCAAGGATGCATTAAAGCGTCCCGCTCTGAAATTACAGCCCGAAAAGCAGCAATGCCTGGTCATGCTGCTTTCCATATTGGCACTCAGGAATGAGCATCCTTCAAACCTACAGCCCGTCAATTCCTTTCCATACAAATTTATTTCATTAAAATTTTCATCAGTATATGTCCGTCCATTTTCTATTTCCATTTTAAAGCCCTTCTCATCTTGTCGCTATACCCTTTCAGGCGCATCAATGCCTATCAGTCTTAACCCGTTTGCAAGAGTAATTCCTGAAGCCGCCACAAGAGCAAGCCTTGCAGCCTGAAGCTCATGGTCCTCCACAAGCACCGGAAGCTCATGGTAGAAGCGGTTGAAATCCTGTGCAAGATCCACGAGGTACCTTGTAACAATAGAAGGCTCCAGCTCCTCCATAGCCTGGGAAACTATGCCGGGAAAGCTGTAGAGCGTTTTTACCAGCCTGTATTCTTCCTTTGCAGTAAGCAGTCCCGCGTTAAAGCTCCCCGTAAGCTCCATACCGGATTTTTTTATAAGGCTGCACGTTCTTGCATGGGTATATTGAACGTATGGACCCGTTTCTCCGTCAAAATTCAATACCTCTTCCCATGAGAAGGAAACATCCTTTATGCGGTTGCTGCTTAAGTCACTGAATATAACCGCACCAACCCCAATCTGGCGCGCAACCTTTTCCTTATCCTTAAGTCCCGGATTTTTTGCCTCAATAACCTCGGTAGTCTTTTTTATTGCCTCCGACAGTATTTCCTCAAGCAGAACAACCTTTCCCTTCCTTGTGGAAAGCTTTTCTCCTCCAAGGCTTACAATACCAAAAGGCACATGCGTAAGATTGCCGCTCCATGAATAGCCCATAAGCTCCATAACCTTAAACCACTGCTGGAAATGCAGGCTTTGAGCGGCACCTGTAACATATATGCATTTTTCAAAAGCATAGGTGTTTTTTCTGTAAATGGCAGCAGTTATATCCCTCGTAGCATATAACGTGCTTCCATCCTTTTTAAGAATGATGCAGGGCGGCATACCGTACTGCTCAAGCTCAATAATCCGGGCGCCCTGACTCTCCTTCAGCAGTTCCTTTGTCTCAAGCTCATCAATGACGGCCTGCATTTTATCATTGTAAAAGCTTTCGCCTGCGTATGAATCAAAGCTGACCCCCAGCACATCATAAACCCGTTGAAACTCCTCCATGCTTATGTCCTTAAACCATTGCCACAGTCTCAGCGCCTCACTGTCTCCCCGCTCCATTTTTACAAACCATTCCCGCGCCTCATCGTCAAGCTCAGGGTTCAGTTCAGCCTCCTCATGGAATTTAACATACAACGACATAAGCTCCTTTATCTGCCCCTGTTTAACCCTCTCTTGATCCCCCCACCTTTTATATGCAACAATAAGCTTTCCGAACTGCGTACCCCAGTCTCCAAGATGATTTACACCCACACATTTATACCCGCTGAAGCTGAAAATCTTATATAATGAATTGCCTATTACCGTTGAACGAAGGTGTCCCACATGAAACGGCTTTGCTATATTAGGAGCAGAAAAGTCAATGACCACTGTTTTTCCGTCCCCCGAGCTGCTTGAGCCATACCTGTCGTTTGCCGCAAGAACATCTTCGACAACGCTGCAGATAAATTCTTTCTTGTTAACGAAAAAATTCAGGTATCCCGACAAAGACTCTACCTTGTCTATATACTGCGACTTAATGAATTTTCCCGACAGCTCCTCTGCTATTGCGGCAGGAGCCTTCTTCAGCGTCTTGCTGAGCTTAAAGCACGGCAGAGCCACATCTCCCATATCGTCATTAGGAGGAATCTCCAGCATATTGTATATTTGCTCCATATCCATAGACTCAATTAAAGAACTCAGACCCTCTGCAATTACAGTTTTTATGTTCAGCATAAAAGCACTCCTTTTAACCTTCTTAACTCTATTTTTAAAGCCGGGGCCGTCAGACTGTGTGAAAACCCTAAAATTGTTTGGAAAATTGCAGCTTGCCACCGCTGCGGCATCATGGGGTACGGTTCTTCTGCTTTCCTTTCAGTCCTACGCTGCGCTACGGAAGCATAAGAATCCGTCCCCAAGATTCCTCCGCTGTTTTTCTGCAAGGACAAAGCTTTACAATTTCATTCAAAATAGTTTTCACACAGCCTGACGTTGCCGTATGCCCGGCATTATTTTGTACGGCTTTTCAATTAGAATATAATAACATATATTCATCAGGCTTTTCAAGCTTATTATTCTTCCTCCACATATTCGTCAATTGCCTCCCATAGTGCCTCCCTGCCCTGCCTTGTCTCGGAGGAATAAGGAAATACCTTTATGCCCTCTGCTGCATTTAAAGCCTTTCTGATGTCAGAAAGCCTCGGATTAACCGCTGAACGTGTTATCTTATCGATCTTGGTAGCCACCACCATATGCGGCACATTGTTTGCAACAAGCCAGTCGTACATCTGCTTATCATCCGCCGACGGCTCATGCCTTACATCGACAAGCAGAATTATCACCTTGAGCTGGTGACGCGTCAAAAGATAGGTTTCTATTATATTCCCCCACGAGGATTTTTTCTGTTTGGAAACGCTGGCATATCCATACCCGGGCAAATCCACAAAAAACAGCTTTTCATTAACGTTGTAAAAGTTAATCTCTCTGGTTTTTCCGGGTGTACCGCTGATTCTTGCAAGCTTTTTCCTGTTTAAAAGAGAATTGATTATTGAGGATTTTCCCACGTTGGATCTCCCAACAAAGGCAATTTCGGGCAAATTGCTCTGAGGATATTGCGCAGGACTTACAGCCGTTATTTCAAACCTTGCATCTTTTACTATCACTTAAATTCCCCTCTTCATATATTTTATACCGCTCTGCACACCTTTACTCTGGCTATTTTCTTCTCTTCAATTTCATCTACTCTGAATACCAGCCCGTTAAATTCAATATCTGGACTTTCTCCTTTTTGGGGTATTCTCCCTAGCTGGCCTATTACAAAGCCGCTTAAAGTATCATAGTCATCGACAGGCAAATCAACCTTAAGGAAATCCCGTACTGTGTCGAGGCTGGCAGATCCGTTTATCATAAATGTATTTTCATCAAGCTTTTCAATGTCCTTCTCCTCCTCGTCATATTCGTCAAAAATATTTCCCACTATTTCCTCAATCAAATCATCAATAGTAACTATTCCCGCAGTTCCTCCGTATTCGTCTATTGCTATAGCCATATGCGTTTTGGTTCTTTGAAGGTCCTGAAATAAATCATCTATTCTCTTGGAGGCAGGAATAAAATACGGCTTGCGTATAATATCCCTTATAACAAAATCTCTTTCTTGATTCTCTAAAAGCTGTATCAAATCCTTTACATGCATTGTTCCTATGATGTTGTCTATATTGCCCTCGTACACAGGTATTCTTGTGTATTTTTCATTCTTAACAAGGCTTACAACATCATTAAGGGTTGCTTCTACGTCCACTGCCGCAATGTGTGTTCTGTGAGTCATAATATCGGAGACAATTTTGTTGTCAAACTCAAATACATTGTTAATCATCTCCTTTTCGCTTTCGTCTATAGCTCCTCTTTCCTCGCCGACATCAACCATCATCCTTATTTCCTCCTCCGTAACCTCTTGTTCGTCAGCATTGGGGTCAACTCCGAAAAGCCTTACAAAGAAGTTTGTAGACAGTGTTAAAAGCTTCACAAACGGCGACGATACCTTAAGAAGCATACTCAAAGGTCCTGCGACAAACATTGATATGGATTCAGCTTTTTTCATAGCAACTCTTTTAGGCACCAGCTCCCCTAAAACAAGGGTGAAATATGACAATATGACAGTTACAATAAACACCGAGGCAGTTTTCAGCCATGCCTCAGGAACAGATATTCCCGTCATCAATATCAGTCTTACAATAGGGTCTGCGAAGCTGTCCGCAGCAAAAGCGCTTGCCAAAAATCCGGCAAGAGTAATTCCTATCTGAATGGTTGCAAGAAACCGGCTAGGCTCGCTTAAAAGCTTTTTAAGCAGCACAGCCTTTTTGTTGCCCTCCTCAGCCATCATTTTTATTTTATTATCATTCAGTGATATAAGCGCGATCTCGGAAGCCGCAAAAAAGGCATTAATTATTATGAGTATTATCAAAACCAAAACTTCAGTAAACAAATCCTTTTAATCCTCCCTTATATTTAAAGCTCAAAGCAAATAAAAAAAGACATGGAAAAACCACAGGATACGGTTTTACAGTCTTCTATAAAAGCTTGCAACAAAAATGCTTTTTGCTCTAAGCAGTAACAGGGACAATATACTGTCACCTGTATCCTCAGGATTGTCCTCCATTTTGCTTCCCACCCCCACAGACTTTTGATTATAATTTACTATATTGCCCGCACTAATGTCAAGTGAAGTGTTAAATGAATATAGTGTAAGGATATAATGCTTATATTTACCTCAAAATTTAAATATAAACCTGTTTTAAGGCGGTATTTACAGGAAAACAGCGATTACCGATGTTTTCCTGTAATATTCCTGAACGAACCGCTATATAAGGTCAGACTTCTTTAAAAGCCTTTCAACAATTATCGCTACCTCACAACGTGTTATTTTGTCTTCCGGCGCAATAAGCTTTCCGATTTTACCGTTTATAATACCCGTCTTTATGCACGCCGCTATAGATTCTCTGGCCCACGCCGCCGTGTCCTCCATATCCTTATACTCATTAAGCAAATCTTCAGCCTCTCCTGCTTTCAGATCCGCACTTAGGCCTGTAATACTCATAGCTCTGGATAAAATAATCATAGCCTGCCCTCTGGTTATTTTATCCTCGGGACCGAATTTCCCATTCCCATAGCCCCCGATTATACCGTATTCACATGCCGTATTAATATAGCCGGCATACCACTGGGTTTCCTTTACGTCATTGAAGATATTTTCTCCCTGCTTGGGCTCAAGCCCCAACGCTCTTATCATAACTGCCGCAAATTCAGCTCTGGTAATGCTATCTGAGGGGTTAAATATTCCGTTCTCATTTTCAACCATTATAAGTCTTGCTCCCATATTGTTCACAGCGCTCTTTGCCCAATGGTTCTTTACATCCTTAAACTCATAAGGGTTCCAAACCGCTGAATATATGCTGTTCGTAAGGCTTGAAATTTTGGCATAGTACCTTCCGTCAATAAAGACAACCTTTGTCGGAACATGCCTTATAGTACCATTGGCGCCAACCACAACGCCGGTTGTTATTTTATGGGGGTCAGTACCCTCAGGTATTGCAAGCAGCCTTTCTACATATGTATTAAACCTCTCTGTCACCACAGTTTTATCCTCGAATGTTGCCTTAACTATAAAGCTTATAGGCGGAACGGTAACTGTAAGTCCGTCCTTTTTTGCGGAATCCTTAAGAAGCCTGCCTCCCTGTTCTAAATCCTTTGATATTTCTATATGAACTTTAATCTCCTGCATTCTTTTATTATTGCCTATTGCGTTTGCCAGCTCATCAATATTGATTTCCGAAACCGGCAGGTTATATACGGCATCTCCTGTGTCTATTTTCAATATTGTCTCTCTGAGCTCCATAAGCTTTGCCATGTCTCCATAAAATTCCGTAATAACTGTACCTGAGCCTGTTCTGACGGGAATAGCTATTACAGCCTTGCTTTTGACATTTTGAAGCTTTTCCTTAAGCTTTTCAGACTCGAGAGTGACTGTTGCAACTGTTTTCCCCCCGTCTTCTCTTGTTGACATTACGGCAAAGCTCTCTTGACTCTCTCCGTCAATAATAATTTCCATACTGCCATCCCTTTCAGGAGCAGGAGTGCCGGCAGCCGGAGTTTCCGGTTTCCCGCCGCTTGGGGTTTGCCCTTGTGTGCTGCCCTTCTTCACAATATTTATAATTGAATTCCGGGAATCTGTCGGTATCTGTTCCAAAGCATCATTGCATGCAAAAACATAGTCCGCCTTAACTACAGTCTGTCCTATGGCCGCGGCATCCTTAACCTTAAACCTCATGGAGAATAAAGTTATTCCGCCCTTTGCTTCGATCCCTTTTGATGCGGCAGCCGAAAATTTCAAATAGGATTTTTCTTTAATTACATTACTGTCATATGTGAATTTGTTTAAAGCCTCTCCTATGGTTATGTCCTTATTTTCTATGTCAAGGATTTTGCTGTCATACGCTATAGTGCACTGTATTCCCGCAATTCCCTCAGGGTTGTCTAAAATTACATTTACCGTAATCGAATCTCCGGGATACGAGCTGCCCCCCGTCAGTGTAACAACCCTGCTTTCCTGCGCGGACGCCAAAATTCCACTGCATAATATTGCTGCAAATAAGAGCATCCCAAGTAATATTTTTTTATTTTTAATTAAGCTATACATAATTTATCTCCTTGAAAAACATAATGATTTGCTGATCTCTCAATGCTTAATCCCTAATGCTTAATATCTATAGAATAATCTAAAATTAATTTTACGTCCGCAGTATTAATCCCGTTTGAATTATTATAGTCCCCCGCAGACTTTTGCTGGAAGTCCAATTTAACCAATCCCGCAGTATATTGAAGCAGCAGCAGTGCATCCTTGTGGTCTAAAGCCCCATCTCTTGTTACATCCCCTGCTGCTATAGCCGTATTGCATCCATTATCCCCAAATACGCCTATCCCTTGGGCTTCCTTATTTTTAGGAGTTATTTTAACTCTTATGTCTTTACCTAAGTACTCTTTTTTTACCAGCAGTGTTCTTGACTGTTCTCCTTGAAGCAGCTTATAGTCAGCACTTTTTTTATCAGCTATATACCACTCAAATACCGTGTTCTCTTCAGGCCTGTTCAAAGGGTCGGAATAGATGTATGAAGCTGTCAGCAGATGTCCCTCCACAGCTTCTCCCGAAAAGGCGGCACCCGAAACCGAAGGTATTCCGTATGTTCCGTTCAGCAGCCTTACCAGAGAATTCAGTTCATGATTATCCCTCAAGTAGTTGTATGTATACATGCTGTAGCCGCTTACATTATTTGTATTTCTATTGATATTTACCTGCCTCTCAATTTCGGAAACCCCGTACCAAGGGCTTGTAATGTCTGTATTGCCTGCCTTGTATGCTGCCTGTCCTATATAAAGCTTTACATTTGTACCCTGTGCCACATCGGCCCACCAGTCCACCAGCTTTGCATAGTCTGCCGCCACATAGCCTATATTCCAGTATATCTGAGGCAAAATATAATCCAGATATCCTTTTTTTACCCAGCCTCTGGTATCCGCATACCCCTTGTAATAGGTCTGGCTTCCGTTTGTATCGCTTCCCAGAGAATTTGAAGACTTATTTGCCCAAATCCCTCCGGGGCTTACACCGAAGCTCAGTCCCTTGTCTTTTTCATGAACCTTTCCGTAAATCCCGCTAATCAATAAGTCATTGTTGTTTCTTCTCCAATCGCCTATATCTGTAAATCCGCTGCCATACTTCGCAAAGGCATCCTCATCATTAAAATCCCCTTCGGGGTAAAAGTAATCATCCATATGTATACCATCTACATCATAATTATCAATAATTTCTTTTATCCCATCAATTATTAATTGTCTGGCTTCAGACTCGCCCGGATTGAAATATATCCTCCCGTCGGTGTGTGTAACAGTTAGTCCGGGCTGCAATAATGCAGGGCTGCTTTTATGCAGAAGACTGTTATCTGCAGGCGATGCCGTCACTCTATAGGGATTTACCCATGCATGAAGCTCAATACCTCTCTTATGCGCCTCATCCACAAAAAAAGCAAGAGGGTCAAAGCCGTTATCCGGCGACTTGCCCTGTACCCCTGTAAGGTACTTCGACCAAGGGAAAATTTTAGATTTGTAAAAAGCATCCCCGCTTGGTCTTACCTGAAGAAACACAGCATTAAAACCCATATCCTTAGCATCGTCCAGCAGCTTTAATGCATCAGCTCTTAAAGCTTGGTCATCTGCCGTATAGCCGGATGAGGGGTAATCAATAGCATAAACCGTTGCTACCCACATGCCCCGGAACTCCTGCTGTGCGTATACTGCTAAAGCAGGGCTGCACACATTAATTACCGGAAATGCTAATAAAACCGTTAGTATTATTCTGTTAATAATTCTTTTACGCTCAGTCATTGACCCACCTCAACTAAAAAGTGCGCGGGCGAGGGCTTTATAATACAGTTCCTCACCCGTCACATATATTAATTCTTTATTATTTAATCTTGAGACACACTTAAAACAGCCTTAAGCATATAAATTACATCCTGAACATTTACCTGGCCATCGCTGTTAATATCTGCCGCAGCAGTCTGCTGCCGGTTCAGCACAACCTTTTCCACAGTGCTCTGGAGTATGTGCAGCGCATCCTTGTAGTCAACCTTACCGTCCATCAGGACATCACCCCGAACAATAACGGTATTTCTTGAGTTATCTCCCTGTACAGGCTGCCCTGAGGCTTTTGCATTTCTGACTGTCACCTCAACTCTGATATCTTTTCCTGCATACTCAGGCTTGACAAGCAATGTATTTCCCGTCTCATTTTCGATAGGCTCAAAAGAGTTCTTTCCAGTCTCTGAAATAAGCCACCTGAACGAGGTTCCTTCCTCAGGAACAGATTTTGCGTCTCTATAGGTATATTTTGCCGTCAAGGTTTGTCCGACAACAGCTTCTCCCGTAAAGGAAACATCAAGAGCTTCCGGTATTGAGGCTTCTCCGGGAATTACCAGCACACTTCCGTCCTGCCTAAATACAGCCAGATCCTCTTTATCGGTGTTGCAAGCCTCGGCACTTAATATGCTTATAGGCAATTCCATCTGGGTATCTATATCGCTATTTACATCAAAGGTTATTCTGGCTGCTTCCAATTGCTGCTTTGTAATGCCCTCAGAGCTTAAAACAGCAAAATATATCTCTCCGGGTATATCGGCATTTACAGCGCTGACCTCCATCTCTTCTGAAAATTCTATTTTTTTATAGGTCAGCTTTGAAGAATCATAGCCCAGCTTAATTCTAGCACCCCCGAAATCTTCAAGATCCGTAAGCTTAACTCCCACCTCCACGCTTCCTCCTGAAGATGCAGTAGCATGGCCTGCCTCTACCGTTATACCTTTTTCGATTGTAAATGAATCCACCTCTGTTCCGTCAGGTCTTAACGCTTTAATAGTGATTGAGTCTTTACCTGCACTTCCCGTTATATAGATAGGTTTTTCTTCATTTGCAAACACTGCAAAGGTGCCGTCATTTACTCCCTTATAGTACTTTATCCCTGTAGAGCCCGCAATAATGTAAGTAGTTCCCGGACGGCTTTCTTTGCCGCCCTTTAGCTGCAGGGTTCTCCCGTACGAATGGTCATGTCCTGAGAATACCAAGTCAATTCCAAGCTCGTCCATAACAGCAGGCAGCACTTCCTTGAAGAGTCCGTTTCCGCCTTCAGGGTTTGAGTAGTATACAGGCTGGTGGGTTACAAGCATCTTCCACTTCTTGTCTGTCTTTGCAATGTCTGCCCTCAGCCATTCCAGTTGAGCCTCCAGCAAGTCCCGATCCGTAGTAAAGCTTATAACGGCGGCATATACATTCCCATACTCCGTCGAATAGCAAGCTCCAAGGTTTTCTGCAGGACCGTTTAATGGAGTATTATAGTATGTTCTTGCAATAAATCCGTCCTCATCTCCCATATACTCATGATTTCCCAATACCGCTATTAAATCGGCATCGGAGGAACCGGCATAGGACTCAAGTGCGCCGGACACTGCATCCAACTGGTTAAATCTGCTGGCATCGTCTATAATGTCTCCCACATGCATTGAAAAATCGTAATTTATCCCTGTATTCTCAAGTGCGTCAAGTACAGAAAGCAGATTGGCAGTATCGGATGTCTGGGTGTCACCAAGCACAAAGAAGTTTGTATCGGCTCCATCCTGAGCTGTGCTGAACTCTCTTACATCAGACCAGCTTACCCCGTCACCCACCCTGAACGAATACACCGCGCCTGCAGTCAGTCCTTTTGCAACGGCACTGTTAAGCCTTACAATACCATTGCTGTTTATATCGCTTTCTCCGGCAAAGCTTGCTTCATTAAATTTACCGGTGACATTTGCAAATGCAGCCTCTCCCTGAGCTTCATAGTCAGACTTCAGAGCTATCTGCATAATTGCGGCATTCTGGGAGGTCAAAGGATTGGACATCCATGTTATATTCTTACTGGTTGAGGAATTTTCAACGGCAACCGCAAGAATATTGCTGGGGATGTTATCCTTAAAAGGCTTAAAAGACTGAGTGCTTACAGTGAAGGAAATCAGTCCGTCCTTCTCCGCATATACCTCTATTCCCTTTACAGCGTCTGTCATTGCCGTACCGGCTGCAATTCCATCCGGGCCGGTTACCCCAAGATCAAGCACAGTGCCTCCCGTTCTCACTTTCACTGCCGCTCCCTCTACAGGATTCCCGCTTCTGTCTTTTACCAGCACCCTGCCTTCTCTTCCTACTAATGCATCCTTTATTTCCACGGTATAATCAGCCGTAATGTCCACGCTTTCAGGCATTGCACCGAAGGATGCCCCATAGCTTCCCTTATCCGAATTGTATTTTATATCACTGTACTCCAGACTGTAGTTCAGCTTCTGTGACGGAAGGGTAGCAGCAGGAACGCTTATGTTGGCAGTTGCCAGTATCTCCTCAGAGGTATTCACAGAGCTGTTGCTGATGTTTAATGTAAGTATTCCTTTTTTATTATCGTACTGGCTTGTGCTGCCGGAATCTCCGGGACCGAAATCCACACTTTGCACCGGAAAATCCTTTCCGATTTTAATTTTGGCAATAACCTCTTTTATGTCCGCGGGATTATTTGTTTTTATATTTATTTTATATATCCCTCCCAGAGGTGCGCCCTCCGTGTTTGGAGAATCCATTGAAACAGTTGTGCCTGTTCCTGTATTTATAGTAAAATAAGCGGTTTTCTTAGTTTCATTCCCGAAGTTGTCCTGTACAACAACATCTGCTCTATGCAGACCGTCGGGAAGACTGAAGCCGGATATCGAAACGGTATTTAGACCCTTATTAAGCGCGTATATTCCCTCTGCATGAGTATAGTCCTTTCCGTCAACATACATGTTAATCCTGTCATAGTTCATGCCGGTGGCATATTTATCCGACAGATCCTCAGTAAAGGTGGTGCTGATATTTACAGCGCTTGTAGTGTAAGTCTTTCCGTCAACATTTATATCGTTGATTATGGGATTGAACATATCGTCAACACTTGCACCGTATACCATACGCACATTATCTATGTAAACCTCACCCTTTGTCATTGGCCCTACTGTTCCGGATTTAGTAGACATCATCCTGATCATCTGATTGGGGTATGTCTTAAATGGACCCTGATATGTTGAAGGAATATTTGCCTGTACATACTTCCATCCCGTCCAGTCAATGCCCGGAACGTTTGCGGTAAAGTCTATGGGCTTATACTGTCCTCCGGCATCATACAGGTACATCCTGAGCCAGTATCCCCTCGCCTCCTCAGTAGCATAAATCCATGCTCCTATTGCTGTCGGCGCCCCCGGGATATCCTTGCTTGTGCCAGGTCCTGCGTAAGCTCCCAGCGTTGTACCCGTCTGGGCTGTAGTCAAATCAAAGTTAATCTTAAGAGACTTGTCCCCAAAGCGAACAGGCTCGCCGCTTGCATAGTCAACAGCTTCAATAGAGACCTTCTCGCCTCTTCCCGCTGATCCTGGCTTCCAATCGCTCACACCATCCTCAAAGTCATATAATATTACAGGAAGCTGTCCTACCTTGACATCCAATTGGGCTGTAATGCCCGTTGCTGCAAGCGATGCGGTTATTATTCCCGAAACGCTTCCATCCAAAGAGGTATGGAATATATTATTGGAATCCATAACACCCATTCCATCCGGTATATTCCATACAATATCTCCATCCTTAAGCACAACATCTCTTCCCTTGTACCTTGCCATAAATCCAAGATCACTGGAAATATCAAACTCCAGACTAAGCTCCGTCTGTACGAAGTAAATATCGTCCGGGACAGCAATTTCAACAAAGGTGGAGCCTACAACCTCCCCTCCTGCCGCAAGCCCTGAGTTGCTTATATCCATGTTCTGCGCGGAGGTATCGCCGTCTTGCGGAATAAAGATATCCTCCGTATGTCCGTCACCCGTTTCTTCAGGTGTACCCGTATCGTCTATATCTGCTTCATTTGTTCCCTCGGGTGACTCTTCCTTCACTCCGTCTGCTTCATCCGTTCCCTCGGGTACCTCTGAATTCACTCCATCTGCTTCATCCGTTCCCTCGGGTGACTCTGCATTCGCTCCGTCTGCTTCATCCGTTCCCTCAGGTGACTCTGAATTCACTCCGTCTGCTTCATCCGTTCCCTCGGGTGACTCTATATTCACTCCGTCTGCTTCATCCGTTCCCTCGGGTGACTCTGCATTCGCTCCGTCTGCTTCATCCGTTCCCTCGGGTACCTCTGCATTCGCTCCGTCTGCTTCATCCGTTCCCTCGGGTACCTCTGCATTCGCTCCGTCTGCTTCATCCGTTCCCTCGGGCACCTCTGCATTCACTCCGTCCTTATCATTTGTCTCTTCCCCTGCATCGCCCTCTGTCATCATATTAGCAGAGCCGGCTCCCGCTTCTTCATAGACCAATTGAACCTCTACCTGTCCCTCCTTTCCGTTGGAAATAAATTCTCCCGTCTCGGAATTGAGTGTGCCAAAGCTGTCATCCGACAGTCTCCAGCTTAAGCCGCTCTCGGGGAGAACAGCGGAGGCTCCCGATGAATCCATACCCTTTGCGCTAAAGCTTATCGTTGAGTTTGGTGTATAGGTCCTATCAAAAGGCTCAATAACTGCTGAAGCAAATTGATGATTAGCAGGAGTATCAGACACAACCAGAAAAGAGTTTGCAACCACCCTTTCAATTCCATCCGAAGGCCTATTCTTATAAACCAGCCCGTCTGTCCCCTGCTCCCTTGCAACAAAAGTGGCAGAGCCTCCGCCATCAAGATTTAGTGCCTCTACACACCCCAAATCCTTCATAAGCTGCGCCAGCTCCGTATATGTATATCCAGCAGAATAAGGCTCCTGCCTGCCGTCAGATATTATAAATATTACAGCCCCATTTTCTTTAATACCTACTGCACTCCTTGGGTGTATTTCAGGATTGGCTGCAAGAGCCTCAATTACATTTCCGTTGTCAACCAGCTTGCGCTGACCCCCAAGTGCTTCCTGGAGCTCCTCCCTATTGGCCTGATATTCATCATAATCTCCAATAACAGGAGTGCCGTCTTTTTTTATGCCGAAAAAGCTCCAGTTTGAGGGAAGAGCTTTTATCTCCGAACCATTTTTTACAAAGCATCCCAGTGGCTCACCTGTAGCCATATTATAAAAATCGGCGTTAACGCCTGCCACTACCTGTTTACCGTTGGCTATGGCATAGCTTGCCTGCTCCCTTACCGTAGACATTCCGTATTCTGTTCCATCCTTGTATGAACCTGTTACTATAGACGTATTTGGACTGTTTTTGAGATCAACCTCAATAATAAAATTTTCCACTCTTTTTCCGATGCTGTTCAGCAGAGTAATCCTTCTCTCCTGAACTCCCGGTGCCACAGGCAGCGTGCTGTCATTTATAAGCCCTGTCATCATTGAAGAACTGAAATCCAGATTCCCCAATGCCTGTGCCACCGGAGATGCAAATCCAATGCACTGCATAATAATTAATAGTACGGATAATGATTTCAATACGTGTTTTTTAACTGCTTTCACTTTAATCCAAGCCTCCTCCGACCTTATGTATATTTTAGTTTTTGAAAACACTGCATAGTAATTGAACTTAAAACACCCCCATTAGAGATTCGCTATAATCACAAAATATGCAGCATATTAAATTGTATTTTAAAATAATTATTAAAGATGAGTACTTTACGTAAACTTCTTGTAAGATTTTTTTTCAAAATAATGTATTTAGGCTTATTATAGAATAATTTTAACTGGTTTTTAGCCTTTTTATTTTGGGAATATATTTATCATAATTCATAATTTATATGCAAAAGCTAATTATTAACAAAGTGTAAACTCGTGGTTTTAGCCACCACGATATATTGACAAGGGCTCTACACTCATGGTATGCTGGTGTAACATAACAAAGATTGTTTCTAATGGTTTAGTGAGTAAATTTTATTACAGACAATTTGGTGCCTTTAGTCCTTTATATAATAAATTTTTATATAATAAATTTTGCAATGAATGGAGGGATTTTCAGATGAGAAGAATACGACACTATCAAAGGTATGAAGCCACGGGAAAGGGTACTGTAAAACACAGCAATACGCATGGGACAGACTTCACAATTAAGAATATCTCTGCTTCAGGTATTAAGCTGTTCACAGCCGTAAAGCTTGATGCGAATTCTGTTATTTTAATGGATATTCATATACACGGAACTGTTTCGTCATTTTCAAAGCAGGTTAAAGGGAAAATATTACGAAGACAAAAGCATCATAACAGCTATTTTTATGCCATACATTTTATAGACCTGTCCCATCAGGAAATAATTGAGCTGGATGAATATCTAAGGCTTAATTTTGGAAATTCCCTGCTTCATCATTCGCCTTATGAAATTGAGCATGAGGAATATGCAATAAAACAGTTGATGAGAGATGAATCTTTGTAGTATTTTTGATACCTTCCCCCTTACAGCATTAAGGCTGCAAGGGGGGATTTTTATTCTGCTTCAGGGCTTTAAGCTGCCTTGAGCCTGTAGAATTACAGACCCAGCATAAATTCATAAGTGCTGTCCCCGAATCCCGGAATCCACTCATGCCCGAAATCAGGGTAAATAATCATACTCTTGGGAGCGGTAATCTTATTGTATGCCGCAAATTGGGTGGACGGAGGACATATTCTGTCCATAAGCCCTACTGCCATAACAACCTCTCCTTTTATGCGCTTTGCAATATGCTGGTTATCTATATACCCCAATTTTGTAAATACCTCATTTTCAGTTTTGTGGACAGGATCAAAAAGCCTGAAATAGTCCCTCAGCTCCGCATATGCATCAGCCGCAAGATCCATTTCCCACACCCTTTGGTAATCACACAGGAAAGGGTATATGGGCGCAAGCCTTTTAATGCGAGGCTCTAAAGCAGCACAGGCAAGGGTAAGCCCTCCCCCCTGTGAACCACCCATAGCTCCTACTCTTTCTTCATCGACCTCCGGCATATCCATAACAATGGATGCCAGTTGGGCGGCATCCAGAAAAACATGCCTGAAAAGCATATTTTTCGGGCAATCATTAAGACCTCTTATAATATGTCCATGCAGGGTGTTTCCCTTAACACCGCCGACATCCTGTGAAAGCCCCCCCTGTCCGCGGCAGTCCATAGCGGCTACCGAAAACCCTGCGGCAACATAGCCGAGCTTGTCCGCCCAGTCCCCTGAGCTGACTGAGTAGCCATGAAACTGGACTACTGCGGGGTGCGGGCCGGAATTATTCTTAGGCCTTAAATATTTGGCATGTATTCTTGCCCCTCTAACACCTGTAAAATAGAGGTGATAGCATTCTGCAAACGGGACTTGAAATGCAGCCGGTATAAGCTCGACCGATGGCTCCACAGACCTCATCTCAGCCAGCGCCGAGTCCCAAAATTTATCGATATCCTCCGGGCATGGGTTTATTCCCTCATATTTCTTCAGTTCCTCCAAAGGCAAGTCCAATATTGGCATAAATTAACCTCCTTTTCAGCTTGGGTTAAAAATATAACTTTACTTTTAATAGCAATAAAAGTATATTCTATATCCCGCTCCTAAATCCTTCTTAACCATAAACCGCAGTCTATAATTATTTTTATTGCATTGCCAATTCATATAATATATAATTTTGAATTGTTAAAAATAAGACTGCTTGATGTAATGTAAGATGAAAGGAAAGATGACATAGATGAGATTAGGTATTGTAGGACTTCCGAACGTAGGTAAAAGTACGCTGTTCAATGCCATTACAAAGGCCGGAGCCGAATGTGCAAATTATCCCTTCTGTACTATAGAGCCAAATGTCGGCATAGTTGCGGTTCCTGATGAGAGGCTTGACATGCTGACTAAGATGTACAGCCCTGAAAAAACAACCCCCACCACCGTAGAATTTGTAGACATTGCAGGGCTTGTGAGGGGCGCAAGCAAGGGTGAGGGTCTGGGCAACAAGTTTTTATCCCATATACGTGAGGTTGACGCAATTGTGCATGTTGTGCGCTGCTTCGAGGATGGAAACATAGTCCATGTAGACGGCTCGATAGGCCCTGCCAGAGACATAGAAACAATTAATCTTGAGCTTGTTTTTGCGGATTTGGACGCAATAGAAAAAAGGATCGATAAAACCAGGAAAATGCTTAAATCAGGCGACAAAAAATATCAGTTGGAGCTGGAGTTTTATGAGAGCATAAGGCAAACCCTTGAAAATGGCAGCCCGGTCAGATCCATGAATTTGACCGCGGAGGAGCAGGCAGCCGTTGAGCAGTTGTTTTTACTTACATCCAAGCCTGTCCTGTACGCCGCTAATGTTTCGGAGGATGATCTTCAGTCGGGCGGGAATAATTCTTTTGTTGCCGAGCTCAAAGCCCTCGCAGAAAAGGAAGGCTCTGAGGTAATGGTGATTTGTGCCAAGATAGAGGAGGAAATTGCACAGCTTGAGGAGTCTGAAAAGCAGGATTTCCTGTCGGAGCTGGGGCTGTCCGAATCGGGACTTGACAGGCTTATAAAGTCAAGCTATAAGCTTTTGGGCCTGATAAGCTACCTCACTGCCGGACCACAAGAGGTAAGGGCGTGGACCATTACAAAGGGTACAAAAGCCCCTCAGGCTGCCGGAAAGATCCACAGTGACTTTGAAAGAGGATTTATACGTGCTGAAATTGTTGCGTATAGTGATCTGATGCAGTGCGGAGCCTATTCTGCCGCAAGAGAAAAGGGCTTGGTACGGTCGGAGGGCAAGGAATATATCATGCAGGACGGAGATGTAACCTTATTCAGATTTAATGTATAGAGGTTCTTATATCACCTTTTAGGCACCGTGCTTCAATATTATAAATTCCTTTTGAGTGTTTTATGATATTGAAGCACGAGGGCTCTGCAATAAAGCTCAATAAGCCCGGAGCTATAAATTTTGTCAGCTTTTTAAGGTCTGAAGCTCATTGCGATCCAAAATACTGCTTAAATCCAGTATGGAAATTATCTTTTCTCCTTTTTTTCCCACACTCTTAAGGTATTTGTTTCCCGCCTGTCTCAATATATCCGGCAATACCTCTATTTCTTCCTCCTCAAGCTTCATCAGCTCATATACGTCGTTTACAATATATCCTATAAACTGCCCGTCAACCTCGGAGATTAGCACCTTGGTTTTTTTTGTAATCTCAGTGTCACCTAAGCTAAATCTTTTATTAAGGTTAATAATAGGCACCACATTTCCTCTTAAATTTACCACTCCATCCACAAACTCCGGCATTTGAGGCATTTTTGTGACTTCCTGGTACTTTATAATCTGTTTAATCTGCAAGGTATCGGCTCCACACAGGTCATTATTAAGACTGAACACAACTATCTGCAGCTCAGACATATTTTCACCCCCTTTGAAAAAGTAAGCAAAAAAAACCCTTTGCTTAATATAAATATGATACCATACTGCCTTATTTCTTTGCAAACATTTGTGCATGGGGTATTTCCTAGTCGCAGCATTCTTTAAAATTGCTAAAAAGATTTGTGCCTTCCTTATTCTTAGCAGCAACCTCTGCGGCAACAGCCTCAAGATAGCCGAATATTTCCGTTGAAAGCTTATGCGCCGCATTGAAATATTCTTTGGCTCTTTCCTGCTGCTTATCCTTTACCGCCTTAATCGCCATTTCTCCAGCTTCATGAAGCTCTCGATGAACTTTATCTATGGCCGACCAGTTTTGTGCAATAGAGGGATGCTTTACTCTTACCGCGTGATAAAAATGCCCGAACGCACACTTGCTTCCGTTGATTTGCAGAGGATATACCCTCTTTTCATCCACTATTCTTTTTAATGTTGCCATCCATTCCCTATGGGACTTTTCAGCCTTTACTATATTATCCAAAAATTCCTGATTAGTCATAGAATTCTTGCCGCAGCTCAGTGCCTGCATGAAGTCCCTTACAATTGCCGAGAGCACGTCATCAACCCGCGCTATCTGGCGCGCATATTCCGAGCTTGTTAATGCGTCCTGGTGAATAACCTGAGTCATGCGGCTAAGCTCTTCAGCATCTCTGCTTGATGAATCCATTGCTTGGTTTATTTCATCTGCCGATGTCCTTATCCCCACAATAGAGTCATTTATAAAGTGTACATCCCTGATTGTGGCTTTAAGCATGTCAACATTCTTATTCATAGTATCGGTTATAATGTCTATTTTATTGCTCATTTTTTCCGTTGACGTTATGGTATTATCCATGCTCTGCTTGCCGCTTGCGGATGCGTTCTGGATATTGCTTACGAATGTCCTCATGCCCTCGAGGCTCTTTTTTGTATCATCGGCGAGCTTTCGTATCTCCTGAGCTACAACACCAAAGCCCCTCCCGTTCTCTCCCGCCCTTGCCGCTTCTATGGATGCGTTAAGCGCAAGCAGGTTTGTCTGCTCGGCAATATCCCCCACTCCCTCTACAATATCGCTGACCTTGCCCGCCATTTCAACAAGCTGATCAATCTGAAGTCCCATAACCCTTGCATCCTCCATTACGTTTTCCTTAAGCTCATTTATATCCTTAAGCTCCGTCAGACTTTCATTATTGCTTCGTACAAGATCTTCGGAAGCGGCAGACAATTGCTTCAGTGTTTCAGAAGCATCTGCTATGGTGTCATTTACCTGGCTCATTCCGGCAGTTGTTTGCTCAACAATAGCCAGATTGGACTCGCTTAACGCCGCCATCTCCTTTGAAAAGTCAATTAATTGATACGAGATATGAGACATATTCACGTCAAAATTGCTGAGATCGGCAGTAATATCAAGCAATTCTCTTGCAGACTTTGCCATTTTTGCTTCATTGGAAAAAAATCTTTTGAAATTTGCCAGAAGAGCTTTATGTATGGGATAATTCACCTGTGGCTCTGAATCTTCCTTCCCGTCCATAACACCCTCTACATATTTAACAATGCACTCACTTTCATGACAAGGCTTTCTTTTAAATAGCCGGATCATTCCTCGATTCCCCCTTCACTTTTTCAGTATAATTTTGTTATTTATATAAGAACAATAAATAATTACCCCAAAACCCACTGTATAATCATATAACAGGGTTTTTAATGCAATATTAAAGACAGGTAAATTTGCCTTTGTTTTATATAATAAAAAAAGCTGCCATTCACTGACAGCTTTCAGGCTTTAATTCCTTACTTAATTTTTTGATTGCTTTCTTCTCTATTCTTGATACATACGATCTTGATATTCCAAGCATTTTCGCTATTTCCCTCTGTGTTTTGCTGCTGCCGTTCAGCAGTCCGTACCTCAGCTCAAGCACAGTCTTTTCACGCCTTTTCAGTACCGCACGCATTTTGTTATACAGACGCTTTACCTGCATTTTAAGCTCCACTTCCTCAATGACCGACTCCGATTCATTTCCCATAACATCTATCAGCGTTATTTCAATAACATCATCATGTTGTACGTAAGTAAAAGGCCCGAATAACCTCCGGGCCTTTCGTCTTGCCTTACTTAAATTTGCACTTGTTTACGCTTA